>NZ_JACVBE010000001.1:0-1390371 GCF_014852185.1 Ensifer sp. ENS07
GGACGGCCCTGTCCAGCGGAACGAAGACCATTGAGCCGATCGGCAAAAAGGCCGGTCAGAACAAAACCGAACCCAAGGAAAGCCGCCAACTCAAGGCGTTCTGCCCCTTGCGTTCTTTCATTGGAGAAGTCCATGCAGCCGCGTTTCAACTTCGTTCAAGCCGCTCCCGATGCCTACAAGGCCGCGGCCGCCTTCGACAGCTACATCGTCAAGGAATCCGGCCTGGAGCCGCGGCTGATCCACTTGATCAAGCTGCGCGCCTCGCAGATCAACGGCTGCGCCTATTGCATCGACATGCATGTGAAAGAGGCGCGCCACACCGGTATGAGCGAGCAGTGGATTCACCTGATCTGCGCCTGGCGGGAATCGCCGATCTATGACGCGCGTGAGCGCGCCGTGCTCGCTTGGACGGAATCGCTGACCAACCTTGCCCAGACCGGCGCACCCGACGCGGATTTCGAGCCGCTGCGCGCGCACTTCAGCGAGGCTGAAATCACCAAGATCACCATGGCGATCGGCGTCATCAATGTCTGGAACCGTGTCGCTGTCGGCCTGCGCTCGCAGCATCCGGTCGATCAGCCGGTCAAGGCCGCCTGATATCGCGTGAGGAACCTCCAGCTAGCCCCGAGGTCCGCTTCGGGGCTAGCTGCTCTGCATCCTAGAGCATCCGCGTTCAGATGAACGTACGGCGTTCTAGAGCGCGATGTAACGATCGGCGCGGTGGTTGATGGCCACGAACAGGTTCAAGACGACAGCACCGAGCACCGACCAGGCAACGACGGTGGGCGAAGTCACGCCGAAGGCGAAGACGAGCACGACCATGTCGATCGCAAGCTGCACGAGGCCGGCGCGAATGCCGAAGCGCTCCTGCAGATAGATGCCGAGAATACCGACGCCGCCGAGGCTGGCGCGGTGGCGGTAGAGCGCAAGCAGGCCGTAGCCGAGCAGAAGTCCGCCGAGCAGGGCCGCCCAGGCTGGCTGGATCGTGCCGATCTGGAAGAGGCGCGACTGGATGTCTGTCAGGAACGAGGTCACGCCGATGGCGATGAAGGTTTTGACCGTGAAGGCCGGGCCCAGCCGCTTCAGCGAAAGATAGAAGAACGGCAGGTTGAGCAGGAAGAAGGCGAGGCCGAAATTGATGCCGAAAGCATAGTGCAAAAGGAAGGCGACGCCCGCCGTGCTGCCGGTCAAAAGGCCGGCGCTTGCGAGGAAATAGAGGCCGAGCGCCGCAATCAGGCTGCCGGTAAAGATGCCTTGCAGGTCCTCGACGGCGGAGTGCCGGGTCGGGCTGGTGTTCCAGAGACCGAAAACGCTGCTGATCTGGGCCATGGCAAATCCTCGATTGCGATGGCTTGAGCAATGCTGCAATGCACAACAACAATCAAGAAAAATATGTCAGTTATGCTGACCTATTTTTGCGACTCTGCCTTGCGTTTTATGCAGGCTTGCGCGCCAGGAACAGGATGCCGAAGACTGGCTCTCCCGCATCCATGCGGATGACCGTGTGCTCCATGGCCACAAGCTCCAGTCCATGCGTTGCGCAGAGGCCGCGGACATAGGTCTCGCTGTGAGCGTAGCGCAGCGACGGCCGCAGCAGGAACTCCTCCCCATCGCCGGCGTCCTCCACCGAGAACGCAAAATGGCCCTGAGGGGCGAGCAGGCGCGTGGTGATGTCGAAGACACTGTCGAGATTGCCGAGATACATGAGAACGTCGGCGGCGCTGACGAGATCGGCTCGGGCGGTGGCGAAGTTGCCGAAGATGCCGGAAACCTCCGGCGAAAGAGAGAGATCGGCGCGCGCCAGCCGATCGTAGGTGGATTTCGCCTCGGCCTTGGCGAGCATATTGATGGAGATGTCGAAACCTTCGAGGAACTGTGCCTGATCCCGGATGCGCTCGCCGAAGAGGCCGGTGCCGCAGCCGAGATCCGTCACATGCTCGAAGATGAGGCCTCCCGTGTGGCTTTGCCCGATATGACTTTGAATGAGGGCTGCGAGCTTCTGCGGCACGGTGTAGCCGAGCTTTTCCACCAGGGCCTTGTCGAAGCGATCGGCATAGTCGTCGAAGAGGCGCTCGACATAGAGGCTCGGGGGCTGTTCGGGCATGGCCGCAGCGCCAAGCAGAGCCAGTTTGAGGCCGGCGCCGAAGATATCCTGGGGGCTGAGCGCCAGCGTTTTCCTCAGCGCTTCGATCGCCGCCTCTTTCCGGCCAGATTTTTCTTCATAGTCCGCGAGCCGAAACCAGCCGGCTGCCCAGTTGGGTGCCTGTTCCAGCGCTTGCGCCATGAGTTCGGCCGCACTTGCGGGCTCGCCGCCCTCGGCAAGCATTTTTGCGTAGTCGGCGCGGCGGTCGGCGATCAGGTCGCCGGAGGAGAGCTGGTTGAGCGTCATCAATGTGAGATGTTGGTTGCGATTAGCGCTTCTGACGCCGGATGCCGCAAAATACAAGCGGAATCTGGCGCGATCGGAAGCGCGGGCCGTGCCCGCCGGGGCCGGTGACTTGCGACGTTGCCGATCGCGGCTTATGTGAAGACAAACAGGAGAAGTTCGCTGATGTCGGACGGAATGAACAGATTCTTGGGTGACTCGCCGCTGCGTGTGCTGGTCAAGCTCATCGTGGTGTCGATCCTCGTCGGCTTCGTGATGAGGATGTTCGGTTGGTATCCGACCGATATCTACTTCGCCGTCCGCAACTTCCTGCTCGACCTCTGGTACACCGGCTTTGCAGCGCTTGGTCGGGTCGGCGACTATCTGCTGCTCGGCGCCGTGATCGTTGTGCCGGCCTTCGTCATCCTGCGCGTCCTGAACTTTCGGCGTTGACGATGCAGGACCGCCTTCTTCTGATCGAACGCCGCGGCCTGCTGCGTGCGACCGCCATCCTCTCGCTCAGCGCACTTGCCGGCTGCACGACGTCCAAGGTGCTGATGCCCGAAAGCGGCACCGGCAGCGACCAGACCGCAGCGAGCCTCGGTTATGTCAACAAGCTGCGCAAGGGTAAGGGCCTGACCGAGCTCGTCGCCGACCATGCGGCGTCCGTCGCTGCGATGAACCAGGCGGCGCGCATGGCCAAGGCCGGCAAGATGCAGCACCTGATCGGCTGGAACGACAGTTTCTACGACCGCATGAAGGGCCAGGGCGTGACGCTTCCGGCCGCCGAAAACATCGCCGTGGGCCAGGACGATGCCGAACGCGCCTACGACGCCTGGTACAGGTCGCCCAAGCATCTCGAAAACATGCTCGGCAATTACCGTGGCCTGGGCGTTGCCGTCGCGCAGAACGCAGCCTCCGGCAACCGTCCGTTCTGGGCGATGGTACTTTCGGGCTGATAGCGTCCGCATTCGTATGGAACTGCGCCCCTCATCCCCCTGCCCGGACAATCTCCCCGCAGGCGGGGAGTAGGAGGCTTGCCGCGCCCTTCCAATCCACTGTGACTGATATCCGGACTTTCCTTCGATCGATGCCGGGGGTGACGTTGCGTTCGCCACGTCCCTCTCCCCGCTTGCGGGGGAGAGGGCTAGGGTGAAGGGCTCTTGCCGCATTGGGACGTTTTCGCCGAGCTGCACGACGCGCTTGCATCCCCCCATGCTCATTCCCTAAAACGGTCATCTCTCACCTACCACGCCCGGACCGTTCGATGACCGCCTCTTCCGCCTCGCCGAGCGACGCTGCCGGCCCGTTCCATGTCACCCATCGGCTGATCCTGGCGATCGCGTTGCCGATGACGCTCGGCTTTCTGACTACGCCCTTGCTAGGCCTCGTCGATACCGCCGTTGTCGGCCGCATGGGGCAGGCAACCTTGCTGGCGGGCCTTGCCGTCGGCGCCATCCTGTTCGACCTGATCTTCACCAGCTTCAACTTCCTGCGGGCAGCGACCACGGGTCTGGTTGCCCAGGCCTATGGCCGCGGCGACCGGCGCGAGCAGCAGGCGGTGTTTTGGCGATCGCTGATCATTGCGCTCGTTTGCGGCACGGTCAGCCTGCTCGTTTCGCCGGTGCTTTTGTCCGGTGGCCTCTGGCTGATGGGACCGGAGCCGGAGGTGGCTGATGTCACCAGCACCTATTTTCTCTGTCGCATCCTTTCGGCACCGGCGGCGCTTGCCAATTACGCCATCCTTGGCTTCGTGCTCGGCCGCGGCGAAGGCACCATCGGGCTGATGCTGCAGACGCTGATCAACGGCATCAACATCGTGCTGTCGATCCTGCTCGGCCTGGTGTTCGGCTGGGGTGTGATGGGAGTGGCGCTCGCAACCGTTACCGGAGAGGTGATCGGCGCGCTCGTCGGCTTTGCCATCGTCTGTGGACGCTTCGACCGCAAGGATGCGCCAAGCTGGGCCGAGATCTTCGATCGCGAACGGCTGAAGCCGCTCTTCGGCCTCAACCGCGACATCATGATCCGCTCGTTCCTGCTGCTGGCCGCCTTCACGCTGATGACCCGCATCGGCACCGCCTTCGGGCCTGTGACGCTTGCCGCCAATGCGGTGCTAATGACGATCTTCCTCGTTGCCGGCTACTATCTCGACGGCCTTGCCAATGCGGCGGAACAGCTCATCGGCCGCTCGATCGGCGCCCGTTACCGCCCGGCCTTCGACCGTGCGCTGCGGCTGACGGCCGCCTGGTCGCTGGGGCTTGCACTGGTGACGACCGTTGCCTTCCTGCTGTTCGGCGGCAGGCTCATCGATCTTCTGACGACGGCCCCGGATGTTCGCGCGGCGGCTTACGAATATCTGCCCTGGGCGGCAGTGACGGCGATGACCGGCGCGCTCGCCTTCCTGATGGACGGCGTCTTCATCGGCGCCACCTGGTCGCGCGAGATGCGCAACATGATGCTGGCGGCCTTTGTCGGTTATGCCGCAGCGCTCGCTGTGCTGGTCCCCGCCTTCGGCAATCATGGCCTGTGGGCGGGGCTCAACCTGTTCCTGTTGATGCGCGGGCTGTTCCTCTTGTCGCGGATCCCGATGAAGGCGCGTCAGACGTTCCTGCCGGCCCAGTAGTCGAGACGGCTGTCGCGGATATCGCGGATCGAGGTGAGACGCTCGCGCTCACAGAGATCCGAGAGGCCACGTACGATGCGGCCCGGCAGGGCAGGGCCCTCATAGACCATGCAGGAATAGAGCTGAACCAGATCGGCGCCGGCGCGGATCTTTTCGGCCGCGGTTTCGGCCGAGCTGACGCCGCCAACGCCGATGATCGGCAGCTTCGGGCCGACACGCTTGCGCATGCGGGCAAGCACCGCCGTCGACTTTTCAAACAGTGGCTTGCCCGAGAGGCCACCGGACTCCTTCGCTTGGGCCTGATCCTTGAGGCCGTCGCGCGAAAGCGTCGTGTTGGAGACGATCAGGCCGTCGAGATTGTGTGCCAGCACTTCGGCAGCGATATCGTCCATGCCTTCTTCGGTGAGATCGGGCGCGATCTTCAGGAAGACGGGAACACGGCGATTGCTGCGCAGCGCCTCTTCGTCACGCGCGGCAAGCACCGCCGACAACAGGGCGGCGAGACTTTCGCGCGCCTGCAGGTCGCGCAGACCCGGCGTGTTCGGCGAGGAGATGTTGGCGGTGAAATAGCGGGCGACCGAGTAGAACGTATGGATGCCGCTGACATAGTCGGCGATGCGGTCGGCGCTGTCCTTGTTGGCGCCGATATTGACGCCGATCAGCGCATCGCGCGAACAGGCCTTCAGCCGCGCCAGCGCTGCGCCATGGCCTTCATTGTTGAAGCCGAGGCGATTGATCACCGCTTCGTCCTCGACCAGGCGGAAAATGCGCGGCTTGTCGTTGCCTGCCTGCGGCTTCGGCGTGACGGTGCCGATCTCGGTGAAACCGAAGCCGATCTTCAGAAGTGCTTCCGGCACCTCTGCATTCTTGTCGTAGCCGGCCGCCATGCCGATCGGGTTCGGAAAAACGATGCCAGCGACTGTCTGCGCAAGCCGCTTGTCGGCCCTGGCGGGACAGTTCGGTACGAGCCCGGTCTTCAGCGCCTTGATCGAAAGGCCGTGCGCGGCCTCCGGATCGAAGAGGAAAAGGCCGCGGCGGGCAAGGCTGGTCAGCGGGTTCATGCATCAAGTTCCGGGAAGATATGCGCGCCGTCGGCGCCGAGCGGCAGGGGCTTTTCCCAGAGAACGGCCGACAGGAAGAGGGGGGCATAGAGATGTGGGAAGAGGGCGCCGCCGCGCGAGGGTTCATAGACCAGCTCTTCGCCAAGTGCGTCGCCGTCGACGGCGACCAGAAGCAGGCCTTCCTGTCCCTCGAAGTAGCGCGCTGCCGTCTCGACCACCTGTTCACCGGTCGAAAAATGGACGTAACCGTCGGCGAGATCGACCGGCGCGCCGTCGAAGCGCCCGCTGCGCTTGGCTTCCTGCCACAGCAATGCCGGAACGATTTTGTAGATGATGGAACTCATGGTGCCCGTCTGTCCCCGTAATCTTCTGTCGTGGCCTTGCCGTAAATATCGGCGATTGTCCATCGCAGAAGGACGACGATTCGCGCATAATCGGCGGTGAAGACCGATTTCGCTCTTCTCGTTCGCGCACATGTGATGTTCCGACAAGGATCGTAACGGAGAAGATGTCATGAAAAACGCTGCTGCCATACTTCTGTTCGGTACCGGATTGGCTCTGGCCGGCGGCGCCAGCGCGCAGGATCCGTCCCCCGGACGCTACAGCATGCAGAAGTCCGACACCGGTATCGCCCGGCTCGATACCCAGACCGGCGAGGTATCGCTCTGCCAGGAGAAGGACGGCCAGTTGGTGTGCCGCATGGCCGCCGACGAGCGGGCCGCTTTTGAACAGGAGTTGGACCTCCTGACGAAGCGGGTCGATGCTTTGGAAAAGGCGGCCAAAGCCGGTGAAAGTGTCGCAAAACAGGACCTTCCGGCTGAGGAAGAGATTGACCGGGCAATGGGCATCATGGAAAGAATGATGCGTAGGTTCATGGATATCGTGAAGGATCTCGAAGGCAGCGACCCCGCTCAGGAGCCGCAGAAGACCTGAGTTTCCGGATCGGCCATGCGGGATGCGGATCGGCGCGTGGGGGCGTGCAGATTTCAGCCCGGGCTCTTGGGAGGGAGCAGCATGACACCGGACATGACCATCATCATCGCGGACGACCATCCGCTGTTTCGGGGCGCAATGCGCCAGGCACTGAGCGGCGTGGACGGCGCGCCCGCCATCGTCGAGGCCGGCGATTTCGCAGCCGCGCGCAAGGCGGCGGCCGACAACCCTGACGCCGATCTCATGCTGCTCGACCTGACCATGCCCGGCGTCAGCGGGCTTTCCGGTCTGATCGCACTTCGCGCCGAATTTCCGAGCCTGCCGGTCATGGTGGTTTCCGCCCATGACGACCCGGCGACGATCCATCGCGCGCTCGATCTCGGCGCGTCCGGCTTTCTTTCGAAATCGGCCGGCATCGAGGAAATCCGCGAGGGGATCGAGAAGGTGATGGCCGGCGAGGTCTTCGTTCCCGCGGGCTACGACCAGGCTCAGGAATACGAACCCGAGGTCGCCGATCTGCTCCAGCGCCTGCAGACCTTGACGCCGCAACAGTCCCGCGTGCTCAGTATGCTCGGCGAGGGCCTGCTCAACAAGCAGATCGCCTACGAACTCGGCGTCTCCGAGGCGACGATCAAGGCGCATGTCTCGGCGATCCTGCTAAAGCTCAATGTCGACAGCCGCACCCAAGCGGTCATCCAGCTTTCGAAGATCGGCACCGTCGCCGCCGCCTGATGCGGCCGGCCTTGGCTTTGTGATTTCTCTCGTCCCAGGCGGCCCCACAACGTGGGAGCCGTTCATTCCGCAGCCGTTCGTGCCGCCGTCGAAAGTTGCGTCAGCCAGGCGCGCATCGCCGCCGGGCGCACCGGCTTGTTCTGGATCGCGATGCCGTCACGTTCGGCCGCGGCGCGCACTTCCGGCGAGCGGTCGGCCGTCACGAGCAGCGCCGGCGTCGCTTCGCCGGTCGATGCCCGAATGCGGGCGACCGCCTCGATGCCGGTCCCGTCGTCGAGGTGATAATCGGCGATGACGGCGTGTGGCTTCTCGCCGGGCTCCACGCCGAAATCTGAACAGGCAGAAAGCGATTCCGCCGTACTGACGATACAGCCCCAACCTGACAGCAGCACCCGCATACCCTCGAGGATCCGCGGTTCGTTGTCGATGCAAAGCACCCGCAGGCCGTTCAGCGCCTCGCTTGCCTTGCTCTGTGGCACCGGACGGACAGCGACCCGTTCGCCGGCGCTGGCATCAAGTGGCAGGGTCACCTTGAAGCCCGTGCCCTTGCCGGGCGTCGATTGCAGGCTGACGGGATGGTTGAGCACGCGCGAGATGCGGTCGACGATCGAAAGGCCGAGCCCAAGACCGGACGCCGTACGGGCGCCTTCGTCGAGCCGGGCGAATTCCTTGAAGACGGTGCGGAACTTCGACTGGGGAATGCCGATGCCGGAATCGAGCACCTCGATCGTCGCCATGGCGCCATGTCTGCGCACCCCGACGAGCACCTTGCCGGCCAGGGTGTATTTGATCGCGTTGGAGACCAGGTTCTGGACGACGCGGCGCAGCAGGTTCGGATCGCTGCGCACGACGAGCGATGTCGGCATGATAATGAGTTCGAGATCCTTGGCCCGCGCCATCGGGGCGAAATCCGTCTCGATCCTTCTGAGCAGCTCGTTGAGCGGAACGGACTGTATCCGCGCCTTCATGGCGCCGGTGTCGAGGCGCGATATGTCGAGCACGGCACCAAGGATGGCCTCGACCGATTCCAGCGAGGAATCGATGTTTTCGACCAGCGTGCTGTTGTCGGACTCGCCGAGCCGCTCGACGAGCGACGAGGAATAGAGGCGGGCGGCGTTCAGCGGCTGCAGGATATCGTGGCCGGCGGCGGCGAAGAACCGCGTCTTGCCGATATTGGCCTCTTCCGCGGCCGCGCGCGCCTCGGCGAGCTCCCGGTTCACCCGGGTCAATTCGCCGGTGCGCTCGGCCACGCGCAGTTCCAGTGTCTCGTTCGCCTGCTTCAGCGCCATGTCGGCGGCGACGCGCTGGGTGATGTCGGTATAGGTGGTGACGATGCCTTTGTCGGGCATGGCGTTGGTGCGCACTTCGATGATGCGCTCGCCGTTGCCCAGTTCGAGCAGGAAGGGTTTGTCTAGCGTCAGGAAGTTGGCGACCAGCCCCTTTTCCTGATCCTTGCGAATATCGCCGCGCTTGGTGAGGATCGAGACGATATCGGCAAGCGGGAAGCCGACCTGGCCGGCTGCCTCCGGCAGGTCGAGAAGCTGGCGGAAGCGCCGGTTCCAGATGATCAGGTTGTTGGCGTTGTCGAAGACGGCGATGCCCTGGTCCATCTGCGAGAGCGCAGTCTGCAGCATATCCTGATTGTATTGCAGCGCCTCACTCGCCTGGTCGAGCAGCCAGGCCGTCTCGGACGATGTGTCGTCGCCGCGCTGCAGCGCCAGGGAAAGCACCAGCCGGGCGGAGGACGAGCCGATGGCGCTGCCGAGCAGTTGCTCGGAGAAATGCACCACGGCCATGTCGGCTGGCGCATTGTCGTCCAGCCAGCGGCCGGTCTGGCGCTCGTACGTATGGAACGAGCGCTGCATGCGCTCAGCACCCATGTAACGGGCGATCGTCGCCTTGAGGTCGCGCACCGTGACCTTGGTCTTGCGGCCGCGAAAGGCGCCTTCGGTTCGCGACCGCCGGGTGATGAACACGCCGGCCTGGAAGCGTTCGATCGGCTTCGGTGTGCGGGTCAGCGATCCGAGAACATAGGTGGCGCAGTTGACGAGCAGGCTGAGCGCCGTCGCGTTGACCAGCGGGTCGGCGTTGGGGCCGGAGAAGAGGTCGGTGAACGGCAACAGGAAGCTTAAGATCGTCGTCGCCACATGGGAATTGTCGGGTCCGCCGAGGCTCGGCAGGAAGAGCAGATAGGCCCAGACGAGGAAGCCCGAGACCATGCCGGTGATCGCGCCGCGGGCATTCGCCTGTCGCCAGATGAGGCCGCCGAGCAGCGCTGGCGCCATCTGCGAGATGGCGACGAAAGACAGAAGGCCGAGCGAGGCGAGGCCGGCGCTGATATCGGCGGAGCGGTAGTAGCCATAGCCGAGCAACAACACCACGAAGATCGCCGAACGGCGAATGTTGAGCAGCGTTCCCGCGAGGTTTTCCTGCAAGCCGCCGCGCTGGCTGAGGTTGCGGCGCAGGAACACCGGCATGACGATATCGTTGGAGATCATGATCGACAGTGCCACGGATGCGACGATCACCATCGCGGTCGCTGCCGAAAAACCGCCGATGAAGGTGATCAGCGTCAGCACCGGCAGGCCGTTGGCGAGCGGCAAGGTCAGCAGGTAGAGATCCGCGTCGCCGGAACCGGAAAAGGTGAGGATGCCGGCTATCGCGATCGGCAGCACGAAGAGATTGATGCCGATCAGGTAGAGTGGAAAGAGGATGCCCGCGGTGCGAAGCTCGCCTTCGGTGCGGTTCTCGACGACCGTCACGTGGAACTGCCTGGGCAGCATGATGATCGCGAAAGCCGACGTGACGATCAACAGCACCCAACGGGCGATAGGGGTCTCGTAGGAGAGCGCCGACTGCACGGCGGGGCTCTCTGCCGCCAGCGACCACAGGTGAGCCGGTCCGTTGAAGATGACGAAGACGATGTAGAAGCCGGCGGTGACGAGTGCCACCAGCTTGACCAGCGATTCCATCGCGATCGCAAGGATCAGGCCGTCCTGATGCTCCGTTGCGTCCGTATGGCGCGTGCCGAAGACGATGGCGAAGCAGGCGAGAAACAATGTGACGAGCAGGGGAAGATCGACGTAGCTCTGCCCGGCGCCGATGCCGTAGTCGCTGGTGTTGATCATCGCTGCGACCGAGCTCGAAATCGCCTTCAGCTGCAGCGCGATATAGGGAATGGCGCCGACCAGCGAGATCAGCGCGACGATGGCGGCCACCGCCGGGTTCTTGCCGTAGCGGGCGGCGATGAAGTCGGCGACGGAGGTCAGCTTCTCGGTTTTGGCAAGGCGGATGATCTTGCGGATCAGCGGCATGCCGAGCGTGAACATCAGGATCGGGCCGATATAGATGCCGGTGAACTCGAGTCCGCGTTCGGCAGCAAGGCCGATGCCGCCGAAATAGGTCCAGGAGGTGCAATAGATGGCAAGGCTCAGCGCATAGACGAGCGGTCTGCCCTTCAGCGCAGCGCTGTTCCTCCTGGCCCGCCGGTCGCCATAGCTAGCCACTGCAAACAGCAGCAGCAGATAGGCGAAGGCCGAGGCAAAGATGACCGAACCCGAAAGCATGCCTCATTCCTCCAGGGCGGAGCATAGGACAAGTCCGCCGGGTTGAGAATTGCCTGCCGCATGAGTCTTAAGTTCAAGGCTCGACACGAGAAATCGGTGTACAGCACAGGCTGCCTTCCCGTTCCTGCTCCATCCGCTGCCAATTGACCAAAGGCAAAGAAAGGTTTTCTCGCTGCCCGCTTTGGTTTAGTTTCCGTAAACGCTTGCAGCGCGGGACAGCGCCGCCAGCCGTTTTCAAACGGGGATAATACGGAGAGATTTATGCTGAATGAGTTCAAGGAGTTTATTGCCCGCGGGAACGTGATGGATCTCGCGGTCGGTGTCATCATCGGCGCCGCCTTCAACAAGATCGTAACGTCGGTCGTCGAGGACCTGGTGATGCCAATCGTCGGTGCGCTGACCGGCGGCGGTTTCGATTTCTCCAATTATTTCCTGCCGCTCTCGGCGAACGTGACGGCGACGTCTCTCGCCGCCGCCCGTCAACAGGGTGCCGTCTTTGCCTATGGCAACTTCATCACCGTGCTCATCAACTTCCTGATCCTTGCCTGGATCATCTTCCTGATGATCAAGGCGGTGAATCGCATGCGCGCTTCGATGGAGAAGAAGAAGGACGAAGCACCGGCCGCGCCCCCGCCGGAAGACATTCTGCTTCTCGGTGAAATCCGCGACCTGCTGAAGCAGCGCGCGTGATTTTCCTCGCGGCCCTGGCTTCGCCGGGGCCGCGAAACATCACAAAAATCGATAAACCGGTCAGATAAAGTCGCGTGATCGCCTTGGCGAAAGCGGCTAGAAGCAACGGGCAAGCTGGAGCGGTCCATGTCGCTCTAGTCCATTGGAATCTTTCACGATGATCTAAAGGCCGCGGCCTTTAACGTCGTGCATCCGGAGCCCGCCGATGACCATCCTCAGCACCATCAGTCCCCGTGCGCTTTCGGCACCTGAAAGCGGCATCGTCGAGGTGGTGAACTATGCACGCGGGCGCGATGGCCTGATCCCGCTGTGGGTCGGAGAAGGCGACCTGCCGACGCCTGCCTTCATCAGCGACGTTGCGCGCGATGCGCTTGCCGGCGGCGAGACCTTCTACACCTGGCAGCGCGGTATCCCGCCGCTGCGCGAGGCACTGTCGCGCTACTATCAAAGGCGCTTTCAGAAGTCGCTTTCGCCCGAGAATTTCTACGTCGTCGGCTCCGGCATGCAGGCGATCAAGCTCTCGATCGAGGCGATCGCCTCGCCCGGCGACGAGATGGTGCTTCTGACGCCGGCGTGGCCGAACTTTGCCGCCGCCGCCGATCTCTCCGGCGTTCGCCCGGTCTCGGTGGAGCTTCGTTTCGAACACGGCAAATGGCAACTCGATCTCGATCGGCTGCAGGCGGCGATCGGTCCGAAGACCAAGGCGCTGTTCATCAACACGCCGTCGAACCCGACCGGCTGGACCGCGACCCGCGAGGAGTTGGCCGCGATCCTGACGCTGGCGCGCAGGCAGGGGCTCTGGATCATCGCCGATGAGATCTACGCGCTCTATTATTATGGCGGCGCCCGCGCGCCGTCCTTCCTCGACGTGATGGAGGAAGGCGACCGCATCCTCTTCGTCAATTCGTTCTCGAAGAACTGGTCGATGACCGGGTGGCGTGTCGGCTGGATCGTGGCTCCACCCGCGATCGGCCAGGTTCTCGAAAACCTGGTGCAGTACTCGACCTCGGGTGTCGCCCAGTTCATGCAGCGCGGTGCCGTCGTGGCGCTCGACGAGGGCGACGCCTTTGTTGATGCCAATGTCGCCAAGGCGGCGGAGAACCGGGACGTCTTCTGCGACGCGTTGATCGCCACCAACCGGGTGGAAACGCTCAAACCCGACGGCGCGCTCTATGCGTTCCTGAAGATCGACGGCGTCACGGATTCGCGCGCGGCAGCGATCGACATCGTCGACAAGACCGGCGTTGGCCTGGCGCCGGGAACGGCGTTCGGCGACGGCGGCTCGCTGTTCATGCGCGCCTGCTTCCTGCGTGATCCGGGCCACGTGAAGGAAGCGGCGGACCGTCTCCAGGGTTACATTCTCGGGCGCTGACGGCCGTAGATTGAAAGAGCGAGGCGGCGACGTTATTCGTCGCCGGTTTCGCCAAGCAGCTTCTGCTCATGAGCGATCGCGTGGCCGATCAGCCGCGCCCAGATGTCTTCGTAAAAATCAGGATCGAGGTTGACGCGCGCAGCGTTCTTGCGGGCATTCTCGCGCACTTCCATCACCCGCGCCGGAATGTCGGCCTTCAGTTTCAGCGGCGCCTTGATCTCGGCCGCGCGGTCAATATAGCCCCAGCGCTCGGCAAACAGCGCCATCAGCGCCTGGTCGAGACGGTCGATCTCGGCACGCACGTCGGCCATGGTTTCGCATTGCGCGGGGGTTTTCTGCATCTGTCTCGTCCAATTGCCTGGATGCGGCCAAGCGCGGGCCCAGGATGTTCGAGCGTCCCTCGGCTCTCAGCAAGCGGGGCGCTTCTGCGGCGCACTGCTAACAAACGGCGAGCTATCTTGGAAGGGGCAACAGGGTCGCAGCCGGCGACCCTTGAGGTGGTCACCTCAGCAGGCGATCGCTTTGCAGGGGAGGAGGGTGCGGTCCTGTCTCCGTCTGCGGCGATCGCCTGCTGACGTGTTAAGGGAAGTTAGCTGGCCAAGCTTGAGCGAGGCTTTTTAGAACGGGATGAGGAAAAGTGTCTGCGGTTTTCCGCCCGCATCCCGCTCCAATGGATCGACTACGTTCCGATCATCAGCTTGATCGCAAGGCCGACGAGGGTGACGGCCGCCACCCCCGCGCACCAGAGGCCAACGAACCAGAGAAGCTTGCGGCCGGTTCCTGTTTCGCTGGTCAATGGTAGCCCTCCTCCGGATCGACCTTGCCGCGGAAGACCCAGTAGGAATAGGCGGTGTAGGCGAGAATGATCGGCACCAGCACCAAAGCGCCGGCAAGCAGGAAGGAGAGGCTTTCCTCAGGCGCGGCCGCGTCCCAGATCGTCAGCGAAGGCGGCACCATATAGGGGTAGAAACTGATGCCGATGCCGGCATAGCCGAGCACGAAGAGGCCCAGTGCGGCGATGAACGGCCGGCTGTCGTGGCGCTTGCGGATACCCGTGATCAGCGCATAAAGGCAGCCGAGAACGAGCGCCGGCACGATGACGCTGAAGATCGCCGTCGGATAGCCGAACCAGCGGTCCAGATACTGCGGCTCCAGGAACGGCGTCCACAGGCTGACGATGCCCATGGCGGCGACGGTGGCGAAGGAGCATTTGAGCGCGAGGTCGCGGGCCCGGTCGGCAAGGTCGCCGTGGGTCTTCATCACAAGCCAGGTGGCGCTGAGCAGCGCATAGCCGACGACGACGGCGATGCCGGTCATGATCGAGAACGGCGTCAGCCAATCCCACCAGCCGCCGACATAGGCACGGTTCTCGACCGGGATGCCCTGGACGAGGGCGCCGAGCGTGATCCCTTGCGCGAAGGCGGCCAGCATCGAGCCGCCGGAGAAGGCCCAGTTCCAGAGATATTCGGCCCGCCGCGTGCGCCAGCGATACTCGAAGGCGACGCCGCGGAAGATGAGGCCGATCACCATGGCGATGATGGGCGCGTAAAGTGCGGGCAGGATGGTGGCGTAGGCCAGCGGAAACACCGCCATCAGGCCGCCGCCGCCAAGAACCAGCCAGGTCTCGTTGCCGTCCCAGACCGGGGCGACGGAATTCATCATCACGTCACGGTCGTGCTTCTCCGGGAAGAACGGGAAGAGGATGCCGACACCGAGGTCGAAGCCGTCGAGAATGACATAGGCGAGCACCGCAAAGGCGATGATGCCGGCCCAGATGAACGGCAGATCAAACTCCATGATGGCCTCCCTTGGTGTTCGCATGGCTGCTGTGGATGGCGGGGCCCGGCATGATGCCGGAACTGCGCAATGGTCCTTCGCCGAGTTCCGGCATCGGATCGCGCGGCAATCGCGCCATCAGCCGGAGGATGTAGAAGGTGCCGGCACCGAAGACGAAGAAATAGACGATGATGAAGGCGATCAGCGAGGCAGCGACCGCGGGTGCCGCGATCGGCGCCACCGAGTTTGCCGTCAGCAGATGGCCGTAGACGGTATAGGGCTGACGGCCGACTTCGGTCGTGACCCAGCCTGCGAGCACGGCGACGAAGCCGGCGGGCCCCATGGCGATCGCGGCACGGTGCAGCCAGACATTGCTGTCGAGCGTGCCGCGATAGCGACACCAGAGCGACCAGAGCCCGATGCCGAGCATGGCGAAGCCGATGCCGACCATCACCCGGAATGACCAGAACACGATACCAACAGGCGGGTGAAGTTCTTCCGGGATCGTATCGAGACCGGCAAGCGGCGCGTTCAGATCATGCTTCAGGATGAGGCTCGAAAGCTTCGGGATCTCGATCGCGTAATCGACGCGCTTTTCAGGCGAGTTCGGAATGCCGAAGAGGATGAGCGGCGCGCCGTCCGGATGGCTCTGGTAGTGCCCCTCCATCGCCATCACCTTGGCCGGCTGGTGCTCCAGCGTGTTGAGACCATGCATGTCGCCGGCGAAGATCTGGATCGGCGCGACAATCGCCGCCATCCACATTGCCATCGAAAACATCTTTCGCGCCCGCCGCGGCGCCGTCTTGCGGATGAGGTGCCAGGCGCCGCACGCGCCGACGACGAAGGCGGTCGTGAGATAGGCCGCCAGCACCATGTGGGTGAGGCGATAGGGGAAGGAGGGGTTGAAGACGATCGCCCACCAGTCGACCGGGACGAACTGGCCCGCCTCGTTCATCGCGAAACCGGCCGGCGTCTGCATCCACGAGTTCGCCGAAAGGATCCAGGTGGCCGAGATCAGCGTGCCGACGGCGACCATGACGGTTGCCAAGAAATGCAGCTTCGGCCCGACGCGGTTGAGGCCGAACAGCATGACACCGAGGAAGCCCGCTTCGAGGAAGAAGGCGGTCAGCACCTCGTAGCCCATCAGCGGCCCGATGATCGGCCCGGCCTTGTCGGAAAAGACGCTCCAGTTGGTGCCGAACTGATAGGACATGACGATGCCGGAAACGACGCCCATGCCGAAGGCGACGGCAAAGATCGTCTTCCAGAAATTGAAGAGTTCGAGATAGACCTCGTCCTTCTTCCACAGCCACAACCCTTCGAGCACCGCGAGGTAACTCGCAAGCCCGATGGAAAAGGCGGGGAAGATGATGTGGAAGGAAACGGTGAAGGCGAACTGGAAGCGAGCGAGCAGGGTCGCATCGAAACTCTCAAACACGGGCGCAATCCTTTCAGACACGCGGATGCGACGCCTCACGGAAGCGTAGGCCGCAATGCTCTGGCTGCTGCATCATTTGTCCGGTGACCGATCGTCGATCAGGGAACCTGTCTTGGCCTCTGGCCGAGGCAAATCCTGGGGTTGCACCGGCTTTTCAGCATGCACTTGAATCTGCGCCAAATTTGCCAAACGTCAATGACAGCGCGTCCGCCACGTTGTCACACTGCGGCAATGTTGCGCTGCGGCATATTGGCGAAAGGTGAGCGGGATATCAGCGGCGCGCGAGATAGGCCTCGGCCAACTCCGTCCAGAAAGCCGCGCCGATCGGCAGCAGGTCGTCGTTGAAGTTGTAGCCGGGGTGATGCAGCGGCCTGTCGTCGTCGCTGACCTTCGAGCCGAGGAAGAAGTAGGTCCCCGGCCGCTCCTTCAGCATATAGGCGAAATCCTCGCTGCCCATGAAGGGGCGGGCGAGATCGACCACCTTGTCGGCGCCGGCGAAGCGGACCGCGAGATCGCGGACGAAGTCCGTCTCGGCCTTGTGGTTGATCGTCGCATCGTAGCTGCGCTGGTAGTCGACGGTCGCGCGCATGCCGAAGCTCGTCGCCTGCGCCTCGGCGATCATGCGGATGCGGCGTTCGAGTTCGTCGCGCACATCGGGCTCGAATGAGCGGATACCGACGACGATCTCGGCGCGTTCGGGAATGATGTTGCTGGCCGAGCCCGCATGGAAGGCGCCGACGGTGACCACAGTCGGATCCATCGGATGGATGTTGCGCGAGACGATCGATTGCAGCGCCATGACGATCGAGGCGCCGCAGACGATGGGATCTGCTGTTTCCTGCGGCTCCGCGCCATGCCCGCCGCGTCCATGCACGGTGATGCGCGCCTCGTCGACGGCGGCCATGATCGGGCCTTCTCTAAGGGCGAACTGGCCGAAAGGCAGACCCGGCTCGTTGTGAAGCGCGAAGACGGCGTCGCAGGGAAACTGATCGAACAGGCCCTCGTCCATCATGATCTTGGCGCCGCCGAAATTCTCCTCGGCCGGCTGGAAGATCAGGTGGATCGTGCCGTCGAAATTGCGCCGCTCGGCAAGCGCGCGGGCAGCACCCAGCAGCATCGTCGTGTGGCCATCGTGGCCGCAGGCATGCATGAGGCCCGAGGTCTTGCTGGCATAGTCCAGCCCGGTTTCTTCCAGGATCGGCAGCGCATCGATGTCGGCGCGGATGCCGATCGAGCGCTTGCCGTTGCCGTTCCTGAGCGTGCCGACGACACCGGTTTTCGCAAGCCCCGTCGTCACCTCGTAGCCGAGACTCTCCAGGTATTTCGCAATGAAGGCGGAAGTACGCGTCTCCTCCAGTCCGAGTTCCGGATGCGCATGCAGGTTGTGGCGAATGGCGACGAGTTCCGGCATGGCGTTGGTGATCGAGGGGGAAAGCTTCATGTCAGGCACCGCGGGTTGGTATGCGATTTTCGAAGGTGCGGAAAGCCACCACCAGAATACCGGTGAGGCACATGTAGATGAGCGCGAGCAAAAGCAGCGGCTCGTAGGTGAGGAAGGTTTCCTGCCGCACCTTGGAGATGACCGCATAGACGTCGACGACAGTCACGGTCGCGACAAGTGGCGTCGATTTCAGCTGCAGCACCGTTTCGCCATTGAGCGTCGGCAGAGCCCGATGGATGGCGCGCGGCAGCCAGATGCGGCGGAACATCGTCCAGCGGCCCATGCCATAGGCCTTCGCCGCCTCAAGCTCGCCGTTCGGAACGCCGGCAAAAGCGCCGCGCATGACTTCGCCCTCATAGGCCGCAAACGAAATGGTCAACGCCGCCACGCCATAGGGCCACGCTTCGCGCAGGTAAGGCCAGAGGAAGGACTGGCGGATCGCCGGAAACTGCGGGAACAGCGAGCCGAGACCGTAATAGAGCAGCCAGAGCTGCAACAGCAGCGGCGTGCCGCGGATCACGGTACAAAACACCTTGGCCGGCAGTTTCAGGAACCAGGGGCCGGTGACCTGCACGAGGCCGATCGGCACCGCCAGCAGGAAGCCGAGGATGGCGGTGCTGAACAGCATCATCAGGCTGACGAGGATGCCCCAGCCAAGCCGTGGCAGGTAGCGCGGCAGCCAGTCCCAGCGCATGAAGACGGCGACGGCGACGACGAAGGCGGCAAAGACCAGCATCATGAGGATGCGGTGCGGCAGGAAGAAGCTCTTCGCCGTCGGCAGGTCTTCGGGCGTAAACGCAACGGCGTGGGTGGTTTCGTCGGTCATCGGCTCTCCGCAAAACCGCGTCGGGCATGGCGTTCGAGCATGCCGATGAAGACGTTGGAGATGAGCGTCAGCGCCAGGTAGAGCGCGCCAGCCGCCAGGAAGAACAGGAGATAGGCCTTGGTCGTGCCGGCCGCCTGGCGGGTGACCAGAGTCAACTCGCTGAAGCCGACGACCGCGAGAAGGGCCGTGTCCTTGGTGGCGATCAGCCAGAGATTGGAGAGGCCGGGAATGGCATAGGGCAACATCGCCGGCAGGGTGATGCGGCGCAGAACCATGGCCGGCGACATGCCATAGGCGCGCGCCGCCTCGATCTGCCCGGCGGGCACCGCCTTGATCGCGCCGCGCAACACTTCGGTCGAATAGGCACCCTGGACGACGCCGATGACGAAGATGCCGGCCATCAGGCCGCTGATGTCGACCGGGCCAACCGAGAACAACGCCAGAACCTGATTGAGCAGGTCGGTGCCGGCATAATAGAGCAAGAGGATCAGCACCAACTCGGGCACTGCACGCACGACCGTGGTGTAGCATTCGAGCAGATCGCGCAGGACCGGGCCGCCATAGAGCTTGCCGAATGCACCGCCGATGCCGAGCGCCAGGCCGAGCGTGAAGCCGCCGACGGCGATCTGGATGGAATTGAAAAAGCCTTGCAGCAATACGCCGCCCCAGCCGGGTGCTGAAAGCGAGAGCAGGCCCCAATTGATGAGGGAATCCGCAGCCATGCGTCGTCGAGCTCCGATGGCGCCGGCCGGCGATCGCTGCAGCGCTGCGGTCTTTGTCAGACGCGACAAGCGCTGCGACGGTTCGATCGCCGGCCGATCGCGCCTTATCCGCCGTAGATGTCGAAGTCGAAGTACTTCTTCGAGAACGTATCGTAGGTGCCGTTGTCGCGGATCGCCTTGATGGCGGCGTTGATCTTGTCCTTGAGCTCGGTTTCGCCCTTGCGCAGGCCGACGCCGACACCCGGGCCGATCACGGCGACGTCTTCGGCAACGTCGCCCTTGTATTCACAGCATTCCTTGCCCTGGTCGGTCGCCAGAAACGCCTTGAGCGCGATGGCATCCGCCTGCACCGCATCGAGGCGGCCGGCAGCGAGGTCATTGTTGGCCTCATCCTGCGTCTGGTATTCCTTGACCTCGACGCCCGCCGGCGCGAAGTGCTTGGCGGCATAGGCCTGGTGGACCGTCGAGACCTGGACGCCGAGCGTCTTGCCCTTCAGCCCTTCCGGCGAGGAGTTCATCTCGACGCCCTTGGTGCCGATGATGCCGGTCGGGGTGTTGTAGTACTTGTCGGAGAAATCGATGGTCTTCAGGCGCTCGTCGGTGATCGACATCGAACTGATGATCATGTCGATCTTCTTCGACGTCAGTGCCGGGATGATGCCGTCCCAGGCAACCGGCGTCAGCACGCATTCGAGCTTGGCCTCGGCGCACATTGCGTTCATGAACTCGACTTCCCAGCCTTCCCATTTGCCGCTGGCGTCAGGCGCTGTGAACGGCGGATAGGGCTCCGCTGCGACGCCGACCTTCAGCGCTTCCGCCGACGCCGCGACGCCGCCGCTCACGGCGATCGCCGCCGCAACGGCCAGGACTTTCAATGCCTTCTTCATGCTGTTCCCCTTTTTGGTTGTTTAGCATTCAGGAATTCAGTGAATGGAACTGATGAACTTCTTGAGCCTTTCCGATTTCGGTGCGCCGAAGATCGCCTCAGGCGGGCCCTGTTCTTCGATCACGCCGTTGTGGAGGAAGACGATGTGGTTGGCGACGTCGCGCGCAAACTTCATCTCGTGGGTGACGAGGATCATCGTGCGCTTTTCGCGCGCGAGGTCCCCGATGACAGTGAGAACTTCGCCGACCAGTTCGGGATCGAGTGCCGAGGTCGGCTCGTCGAAGAGCATGACGAGCGGCTGGATGGCAAGCGCCCGGGCGATCGCGGCACGCTGCTGCTGGCCGCCGGAAAGGAAGGCCGGGTAGGCGTCGCGTTTCTCGTAGAGGCCGACGCGTTTCAGCAGGGTTTCGGCGGTTGCGACCGCTTCCGCCTTCGGCTTGCCGAGCACATGGATCGGGGCCTCGATGACGTTTTCAAGGATGGTCATGTGCTGCCAGAGATTGAAGCTCTGGAACACCATGCCGAGCTGGCTGCGGATGCGCTGGACCTGTTTGCGGTCCTCCGGCACCAGGCCGCCGCGACCGTCGGATTTCATCCGGATCTTTTCGCCATGCACGCTGACGCTACCGGCGGAGGGGAGTTCGAGGAGGTTGATGCAGCGAAGGAAAGTGGATTTGCCGGAACCGCTGCCGCCGATGATGGCGATCACGTCGCCCTGCTTCGCTGTGAGCGAAACTCCCTTCAGCACTTCCAATGGCCCGAAACGCTTGTGCAGGTCAGTGACCGCGATTGCCTGGGCCGCATCCGTCATCGGCGCGCCGCTCCCATGGCTCTGCGAGCTTTTTCTGTCAGCATCGAAACAGTTCCCCTGTCGTCTTCCGTACGGCATCTTTGGCCTGTCACGGGTTTTTGTTGGCCGGCATGGTTGCACTTGTGCCGCTATTGTTCAAGCGTATAATAATAGACGTCGTCGATTTTTTGACGCCCGCCGATCGTTCGATTTCCCGAAGGAGCCGCCCATGCTGCCGTTATGGCCGAAGCCTTTGCCGACCGCGCCTGAACAGCATTTTGGGCCGGCTCGAGAGCAGAGTGCCGCATGAACAGACGCAGTTTTCACCGCGCGCCGGAAGGCGAGCGCCGCCAGGAATTGATCGAAGCGACGCTCGACTGCATCTCGGAATTCGGGCTGAAGGGCGCAACCGTACGGCAGATCGCGATCCGCGCCGGGGTGACCGCCGGGCTGGTGCGCCACTACTTCGAATCGAAGGACCAGATGGTTGCCGAGGCCTATCGCGCCGTCATCGCCTCGCTCACCGAAAAGGCGAGCAAGGTCGAGGGCGATCCGGAAACCCGGCTCCGGGATTTCATCGCGATCAACCTCACCGAGCCGGTGGCGGACAGCCGCAGCATCTCGCTCTGGGCCGCCTTCATCAGCCAGGTCCGGGTCGATCCGGTGCTGTCGGAGATCCACCGCGAAGGCTATCTCGCCTTTCGCAATTCGCTGCAGGAACTGCTTGCCGATTTCCTTGCGACCAAAGGCAAGCCGGCCGACGCCGAAACCTGCCGGGCCTTCGCCATCGCCATCAACGGGTTGGTCGACGGCCTCTGGGTCGAGGGCTGCCTTGCCGGCGATCTCTTTCGCGAAGGCGAGCTCGTCGCCATCGCCATGTCTTCGGTCGAAGCGCTGCTCGGCACGAAGATCGGAACTGCAAAACAATGAAAACGGGAGAAAGCACCATGCGCTACGCGTCCATCACCGAACGTCTTGCCGATCTTGGTTCGGGCAAATGGTCGCTGCATATCCGTGCCCGCCAATTGAAGGCGAGTGGTGCCGACATCATCGAACTGACGATCGGCGAACCGGATCTTCCGCCGGACCGCGCCCTGCTCGATGAATGCCAGCGCGCGATGAATGCGGGGCGCTATCGCTACTCCAACGGCCGCGGTGAACCGACGGTCGTGGCGGCCGTCGCGGAGAAATACCGTCGTCGCCGTGCCGATGTGACGAACGAGAACGTGCTCTGCTTCCCCGGCACGCAGACGGCTCTCTTCGCCGTGATTCTCGGGTTGGCGGAGGCCGGCGATGCCGTTCTCGTCGGCGATCCGCTCTATGCGACCTATGAAGGCGTGATCCGCTCGACCGGCGCGCATCCGGTGCTGGTGCCGCTGAAGCCGGAATTCGGCTTCCACATGCAGGCCGAAGATCTGGAAAAAGCGATCACACCGGAGAGCCGCGTGCTGCTGCTGAATACGCCACACAATCCGACCGGCGCCGTGCTGACGGCGGAAGAAATTGCCGCGATCGGCGAGGTCGCGCGCCGTCACGATCTCTGGATCGTCTGCGACGAGGTCTATGAGGAGCTGGTGTTCGACGCCGTCTTTGCCTCGCCCTTCGACAATCCGGATCTCGCCGAACGCACGATCGTCGTCTCGTCGATCTCCAAGTCGCACGCCGCGCCCGGCTTCCGCAGCGGCTGGGCGGTCGGCCCGGTCGAGTTCACCGAGCGGCTGCTGCCGGTCTCCGAAACGATGCTTTTCGGCACGCAGCCCTTCATCGCGGACATGACGGCCTATGCCCTGACGCATGACATCGATACGGCGCGCCGGATGCGCTTGTCCTACAAGTCGCGGGCAGAGCAGATCGTCGCCGGCCTTGCCGGGGCGCCCGGCATCGAGGTGTTCGCGCCGGAAGCCGGCATGTTCATCTTGATCGATGTTTCCGGAACCGGTCTCGACGGCGATGCGTTTGCCTGGGCGCTGCTCGAAGAAGAGGGGGTTGCCGTCATGCCCGGATCGTCCTTTGGCGATGAAGCACAGAACTATCTGCGCGTCAGCCTGACCGTGCCCGATGGTGCCATCGACGAGGCCTGCCGCCGCATCTCCGCACTTGCCGAGCGGGCCAGCCTGCGCAAGGAGCGCTGCGCATGACCATGGAAAGAACGGTTGGAGAAGTCCTGGTCGACCTGCTCGAGGCCAATGGCGTCGAGGTGGTTTTCGGCATTCCCGGCGTGCACACGGTCGAGCTCTACCGGGGCCTCGCTGCATCGAAGATCCGCCACGTGACGCCACGGCATGAACAGGGCGCCGGCTTCATGGCCGACGGCTATGCCCGCGTCAGCGGCAAGCCGGGCGTTGCCCTCGTCATCACCGGGCCCGGCCTCACGAACACCATCACGGCGATGGCGCAGGCGCGCCAGGATTCGATCCCGATGCTGGTGATTTCAGGCGTCAATCGCCGCGATTCGCTCGGCCATGGGCGCGGCCTGCTGCACGAGCTGCCCGACCAGCACGGCATGATGAAGACGCTGGCGCTCTATTCGCACACGCTCCTCAATCCGGAAGACCTGCCTTTCGTCGTCGACCGCGCCTTCTCGGTGCTCGTCTCCGGTCGGCCGGGACCGGTGCATATCGAGATCCCGACCGACGTGATGTCGGCGAAGATCACGCCGCAGGCGCTGCGGCCGGCAACGGCCACCCGACCGCGCTCCGACAGCGAGACGCTGCAGCGCGCGGCGATCCTCTGCGCCGACGCCTCGCGCCCGGTCATCATCTGCGGCGGCGGCGCCCTGACGGCGGAGGCGGAAGTTGCGGAGCTTGCCGAAAAGATCGGTGCGCCCGTCGTCACCACTGTCAATGCTCGCGGCATGTTCTCGGGCAGTCCCTTGAGGGTTCCTGCGAGCCCCAGCCTGAAGGCGGTGCGGTCGCTGCTGAAGGAGGCCGACCTGGTGCTGGCGCTCGGCACCGAAATGGGCCAGACCGACTACGACATGTATGCCGATGGCGGCTTTCCGGCCCTGCGCAACCTGATCCGCACCGACATCGATGCGGCGCAGCTCGCGCGCGGGCCGCATGCGGCGCTCTCCATCCTCTCCGGCGCCAAGGCGGCGACGGCGGGCATCCTCGCCTTTCTCCCCGGTCATGCTGCGAAGGATGGAGCGGGACGGGCCGAAACGGCGCGGAGGGCGGCGCTGAAGGAACTGACGCCGAAGATGCGGGCCGAGATCGGCATCATCGACACCATCTACAAGTCTCTGCCGGATTGCACCGTCGTCGGCGACTCGACCCAGGCCGTCTATGCCGGCAACCTCTACTGTGATGCACCGCGGCAGCGTAGCTGGTTCAATTCGGCGACCGGTTACGGTTCTCTGGGCTATGCGCCGCCAGCAGCCGTCGGTGCAGCCGTCGCCGATCCGTCTCGGCCGGTCGTCTGTCTCGTCGGCGACGGTGGCTTCCAGTTTTCGCTCGCTGAAATCGGGTCTGCCGTCGATGCGCAGGCGCAGGTCATCTTCCTCGTCTGGAACAATGACGGCTACCAGGAAATCGAAAGCTACATGGTCGATGCCGGCGTTACGCCGGAGGGCGTCAAGCCTTCGGCGCCGGACTTCCTGATGGCGGCGAAGGCCTATGGCGTCGAGGGACGGCGGCTTGCTTCCGTCGCCGATCTCTCACAGGCGCTCGCCGAGGCGGCGAAGCGCAAGGGACCGTCGCTTATCGAGATCCACGAGCGGCGAACGAGCGGCATCACGGCCTGAGCAACGACAACCACGAAACGGGCCGGATTTGACTTTTCCGGCCCGGAATGGTGTTAAAGGCGCCCATGCTCGATTCCGGCCACGTTCTCTAGGTAAGGTCGGGCATTCGGGCTCAATTTTCGTCTCGCTGGCGTGCAATCGCCAGGGAAAGGGACCGCGTCCTCGATGGACCGCATGGGTGGTGGCAGCAAGAACATACAGGCCGGCCGGCTTCTCGCTGTGCTGTGGCTGTTCTGCGCCTCCTTCGCAATGCAGGTCATCTCGGTCGGACAGAGCATCCCGTCCCGTTCGGCCTCCGGTGCCCAGACCGGCAACGTCACCGACACCGGTTCGACTGACCGTCCCGCCGCCCGGCAACTCTCGCGGGCGACACCGCTTTCAGACCTTCGGTTTACGGCCGAGCGCAAGGACGCCAAGTCCGCGGCCGATGATGGCTTGCCGGCGCTCTTGCCGGCATCGCTCGAACTCGAACTTCCCCGTTCGTCGGACGGGCGGATTTTCCGCGAGTTCGCTGCGTATCTTGGCGGGGCCTCGAACCCTGGCCCCCATATTCGCGCGCCTCCCGGCGCCTGATCCACAACGCGGATTTTGGCTGGCTGGCGGCTTCGGCTGCAGCTCTGCCCTTTATGAAACAAGCCCTGACGACGCGCCCCGTGCCCGCGCAGGCTCTTCTGGAACCACAACATGCGTACATCGAAATGGGCGATTCTCGTCTATGTCGTCGTGATCATCTTCGGATGTATCGCGGCGCTTCCGAACGTGCTGACGCCGGCACAACGTGAACAATTTGCAGGCTGGCTGCCGGTCAAGCCGGTAACCCTCGGCCTCGACCTCAAGGGCGGCTCGCACCTCGTGCTCGAAGTCGATGCTGCCGGCCTTCGCAAAGCTCGGCTCGAAACCCTGCTTGACGATACGCGCCGGGCGCTCCGCGCCGAGCGCATCTCGGCCTCCTCGGCCCGCATCGCCGGCGATACCGTTACCGTGAAGATCGAAGATCCGGCCGACCGCGAAAAGGTTCTGCCGAAGCTGAAAGAGCTGGCGGCCCCTGTCGGCACGCTTGGTTTCGGCGGCGCGGCTTCCGATATCGAGGTGACCGAGAACGGCGACAGCATCAACATCGCGATGACAGAGGCCGGCCTTGCCGACCGCACCACCAAGGCCGTCGAACAGAGCCTCGAGATCATCCGCCAGCGCGTCGACACCGTCGGCGTTGCCGAGCCGCTGATCCAGCGTGTCGGTTCCGACCGCATTCTCGTCCAGCTTCCGGGCCTCGAGGATCCGACGGCACTGCGCCAGCTCTTGGGCTCGACCGCGCAGATGAGCTTCCACATGGTGGACCAGACCGTGGATCCCAACCAGCCGGCGCCGCGCGGCGTCGACATTCTGCCGGGCGCCCACGACAACAACAAATATGCGGTCGAAAGCCGCGTCGCGATTTCGGGCGAGCGCCTGGCCGATGCCAAGGCCGGCTTCGACCAGCGCACCAACGAACCGATCGTGTCCTTCACCTTCGACACGCTCGGTGCCCGCCAGTTCGCGGAAATCACCCAGGCTGCCGTCGGCCGGCCCTTCGCGATCGTTCTTGACGGCAAGGTCCTGACGGCTCCTGTTATCCGCGAGCCGATCATCGGCGGCAACGGCCAGATCAGCGGCAACTTCACCGCACAGGAAGCGACCGTTCTGTCGGCGCTGCTGCGCTCCGGCGCGCTTCCGGCACCGCTCACCGTTATCGAGGAACGCTCCGTCGGCCCGAACCTCGGTTCCGACTCGATCCGCATGGGCATCTACACCGGTCTTGCCGGCTTCGCGCTCGTCGTCACCCTCATGGTCGTGCTCTACGGCGCCTGGGGCATGATCGCCAATGTCGGCCTGGTGCTGCACACGATCCTGACCATCGCGCTTCTCGCCATGCTCGGCTCGACGCTGACCTTGCCGGGTATAGCCGGTATCATTCTCGGCATCGGCATGGCGGTGGACGCCAACATCCTGATCAACGCGCGTATCCGTGAAGAAACGGAAGCGGGTGCCGGCGCGATGAAGGCGCTCGATATCGGCTTCAACAAGGCCTACGCGACCATCATCGATAGTAACGTCACGACGCTTTCGGGCACCGTGCTCTTGTTCGCCTTCGGCTCCGGCCCGGTCAAGGGATTTGCCGTCACCATGATGCTCGGCATCATCATCTCGATGTTCACCTCGATCACCGTCGTTCGCCTGATGATGCGTGAGGTCGTCGTCCGCCGGAAGATGAAGAAGCTCGAGATCCCGTCGCTGTTCGGCAAGGTTCCGAAGCTTCCGTCCTTCTCCTTCATGAAGGGCCGCTTCGTCGCCATCGGCATGTCCGCCTTCCTGTCGGTCAGCTCCGTCGTGCTGTTCTTCACGCCGGGCCTCAACTACGGCATCGACTTCGTCGGCGGTATCCAGGTCGAGACCACCTCGAAGAACACGCTCGACCTTCCGACGCTTCGCCACAATCTCGAAGCGCTCAACATCGGCGAAGTGGCGCTGCAGGAATTCGGCCAGGACAAATCGGTCCTGATCCGCGTCCAGCGCCAGCCGGGCGGCGAGCAGGAGCAGACCGTAGCGCTCAACCGCATCAAGGATGCCGTCGTCCAGACGATCCCGGACGCGAGCTTCGAGCGAACCGAAGTCGTCGGTCCGACCGTCAGCACCGAGCTTGCCCGTTCGGGCTTCCTCGCCGTTGGCCTCGCGATGGTGGCGATCCTGCTTTACATCTGGTTCCGCTTCGAATGGCACTTCGCCGTCGGCGCGATCGCGGTCCTCTTGCTCGACATCACCAAGACGATCGGCTTCTTTGCGCTGACAGGCATCGACTTCAACCTGACGGCCATCGCCGCGCTCCTGACGATGATCGGCTACTCGGTCAACGACAAGGTCGTGGTTTATGACCGCATGCGCGAGAACCTCAGGAAGTACAAGTCGATGCCGTTCTCGGATCTCATCGACATGAGCATCAACCAGGTGATCGCGCGATGCATCTTCACCTCGATGGCCACGGCCTTCTCGCTGGTGCCGATGGCGATCTGGGGCGGAGATGCCGTCAAGAGCTTCGCCTGGCCGATGATCTTCGGCGTGATCGTGGCAACGACCTCGTCGATCTATATCGGCGGCCCGATCCTGCTGTTCCTCAATCGCTGGTGGAAGGATCGCGAAGCATCCCGCGGTGGCACAACCACGCCGCAGGCGGGCACGCCTGCTGCCTGACATCCGGCACTGGAACACAAAACGTGAAGGGGCGGCCCGACGGGCCGCCCCTTTTTTGTCCGAATGTGCTGTCTTTATCCACCCGTGCCTTGCAGACTGATTCTTCGCTTCCTAAATAGCGTAGGTCTCCGGGTCCGGAACGGGTGGATGGATTTTGCGTACATCGCCCCTTGAATTTAAAGGGTGAAGAAATTTTTTCTGCGTCTTCATCTTTTTAATTGACGGAATTGGTAGATTATTCTAGTTTGCCACTACGTGAACGCGGGGAGTCCGCCTCACGGTTGTTCATCGAACGCTCCGGCATTGCTGATGCCGGGCCAGCCAAAGGAGTGTGACATGTCCGAAACCGTCTCGACCGCCGCCTTCTTCGGCACGCGTCTCCTTTGTCGCGCAACAGAGAAAAAATGGCTCATTCGCAATCTTTGCCGAATGTGACCTTCGAACCCCTCGAACTTTATCTTTTGCCGAAATTGAAAGTTTCCGCGCCGACAGCGTGGATGGAGCGTTATTTGTATGAGCAAGCAGGTTATCGAATTTGGCGGCGAAGCCGTCGGCGTTGTTGTCCCGGATGAAGATCGCTTCAAGTTCCTGGCGGTGAAGTATCACGTCTGGGACCTGGACGCGAAGCGCTTCGGCTCGGCCGATGAAGCGCGCGCCGCAATCCGGCAGCTGTTGGCCCACCAGGCCGTCCAGGCCAAGCGGCAGAACCACAGCGCCGCTGCCTGAAGCCGCACTTGAAGCGGATGAGAAAAGCCGGTTTCGGCTTTTCTCCCGCATCCACCGCGAAGACATCCGCAAATCTTGCCGCATCGGCCGCACGCAATTGCCCGCGACATCGGTCAATTCCCCACTATAATTATATGTTGGCAGTACGTTTCTTGTGCTATGCCAATATATATTTGCATTTGCGCGGATGATTCCCGTTTTCTGGGGTGCCGCCGCAGGGAAAGCGTGCCGGAATGCTGACGAAGAAGGGAAAGTACGGCCTGAAGGCCTTGGTCGATCTTGCTCGGCTGGAGCCGGGGGAAACTGCCTTCATTACCGAGATCGCGCAGCGCAACAATATTCCCAAGAAGTTCCTGGACACGATCCTGCTTGAGCTGCGCAACGCCGGCATGCTGCGCTCGAAAAAGGGGCCCGGCGGCGGCTACTCGCTCTCGCGGCCCGCTTCGGAAATCCGTATCGGTCACGTGATCCGCACGCTGGACGGGCCGCTTGCGCCGATCCGCTGTGCGAGCCGCACGGCCTACGAGGTCTGCGAAGATTGTAACGATCCCGAGACCTGTCAGGTGCGGGTATCGATGACGACGGTCCGTGATGCCGTTGCCGCCATTCTTGATTCGATGACGCTCGAAGAATTCGCGGCCGACAAGTCGATGCCGCTGGAAATGGAAGAAAAGCGCGCCGGCTGACGAAAACGCCGCGGTTCACGCCAGTTTTCCCCCGAACTCTGCTTCCAAGACTTGGTTTGCCAAGAAAAAGCGCTTATCTGCCGTCAATGGTCTGGCGGGCAAATTCGTGCCTGTTGCTTAAGTCTTCGCAGAATTGGGGTCATCATGGGTTTGAGACATGCATCGGCGGATGATCGCACTGCACTTGCGGCTTTGGAGTCGATCGGCCGGACGCTGACGACCGCGATGGCCGGCATCAGGGCGCTGGCGGACCAATTTGGCGCTGACGAAGTTTTTGCGCGCAGCGTCGTCGAAGCCGTCGAACTGATCGGCGAAAGCCAGGGGCGCGTCGTCGTCTCCGGCGTCGGCAAGAGCGGCCATATCGGCCGCAAGATTGCAGCCACGCTGGCATCGACCGGAACATCCGCCTACTTCGTGCACCCGACCGAAGCGAGCCATGGCGACCTCGGCATGGTCACCTCGCAGGACGTGCTGATCCTGCTCTCCTGGTCGGGCGAGACGGCCGAGCTTGCCAACATGCTCACCTATGCCAAGCGCTTCAACGTGCCGATCGTCTCGATCTGCGCCAACCGCGACAGCGTGCTTGCCCGCAACTCGGAAGTGCCGATCGTCTTGCCGAAGGTTCAGGAAGCCTGTCCGCACGGCCTCGCGCCGACGACCTCGGCCATGCTGCAACTCGCCATCGGCGACGCGCTCGCCATCGCGCTTTTGGAGCGGCGCGGCTTTTCGGCCGAGGATTTCAAGACTTTTCATCCGGGCGGCAAGCTCGGCGCGCAGTTGCGGCTTGTTCGCGAGCTGGCGCATGACGGCGCCCAGATGCCGCTTCTCAGCGTCGGACGCCCGATGAGCGAGGCGCTGATCGAGATGTCGTCCAAGGGTTTCGGTGTCGTCGGCATCATCGACGATGGCGGCAAGCTGGCCGGCGTGATCACCGACGGCGACCTGCGTCGTCACATGTCCGGCGACCTGCTGCTGCAACCGGTCGAGGCGGTGATGTCGCGCAATCCGCGCGTGATCCGCGGCGACTTGCTTGCAAGCGGCGCCATGGAATTCATGCAGCAGCATAAGGTGACCGTGCTCTTCGTCGTCGACGACGGCGGGGCGCCGGTCAGCATCCTGCATATTCACGACCTGCTGCGCGCCGGCGTCGTCTGAGACTGCCAAGGCGGCCCTCCGCCTGGCGAGAGCAGCCTACCCCTTCACCACGGCGGGCCAGTCGCTCGTCGTGCCCGGCTGCACCGGCCGTTCCAGATAGGTGGAAAGCACCACATAGCTGCGCGTCGCCTTGACGCCGGGCGTGTCGTAGAGCCGCGCCAGAAGCCCTTCGAGCGCATGCGTGCTTTCTGTGCGCACCTTGAGCAGCATGCAGGTGTCGCCGGCGACCGAGTGGATCTCTTCCACTTCAGGGCATTCCTCGATCGCAAGCAGCGCCTGCGTCTTGCCCCAGCCGGTCGTGTCGACATGGACGAAGGCAAGCAGCGTCTTTCCGACCGCGTCCGGATCGATGAGCGCCGACACGCGGCGGATCGCGCCCGAACGCCGGAGCCGCTTCACCCGTTCATGCGCCGCCGGCGGCGAAAGTCCGACGCGTTCGCCAAGCTCGGCATAGCTTGTGGTCGCGTCCTCGACGAGGACGCCTAATAGTTTTCGGTCCATCGCGTCGAGGTCGCGCTCCGGCGGACGCTTCCGCCGAACGTCATCTGTATTTTGGTCCATACCGAGAATTCCTCTTGTTGCTGAATTTCATTCTGCAAAAATGGAGGAATGACGAACATCAATCAACAAATTTCGCCAGATTCGATCGACAGGACCTCGATCGACAGGGCGCGCATCCCGCCCTTCGCCTATGTCCTGACCGTCTGCATCGGCGTCATCGGCTCCAACTCGCTGGCGCTTGGACCAATCGCGCCGGAGGTGGCGCGGAGCCTCGGCACGGATGTTCCATCGGTAATGGTCGCTTCGGCCGCCTTCGGACTAGGCACGGCCGTCAGCGCCATCTTCCTTGGCCGCTTCATCGACCGGTACGGCCCTCATCGCATTCTGGCTGCCGCGCTGTTGCTTCTGGCCGCCGGGCTCACCGGTAGCGCGCTTGCGCCCATGCTGGCGTTCCTGGTCGCCGCCCAACTCGTTGTCGGCGTCGCCACCGGCATTGCGCTTCCGTCGATCTACACGCTGGCCTCGGTCATCGCGCCGGCCGGACGGGAGAGCGAGACGATCGGCCTGGTGCTGACCGGCTGGACGCTCAGCATGGTGGCCGGCGTGCCACTATCGGCAGCGATTGCTGACTTCGGAGGATGGCGCGCCGTTTACTTCGTCGTTGCCGTAGCCACACTGGTTGCTTGCGCTGCCGTCAGGCTCGCGCCGGTGCGGGAAGGTCTGGCCGGCAAGACGACGTCGCCGCTCGCGGCGCTTGGCGTGCGTGGCGCCGGACCGCTGTTGATCGCCTGTGCCGCCTTCATGGCCGCCTTCTACGGCGTTTATGCCTATATCGGCGAACACCTGCACGCAGCGCTCGGGTTGCCCCTCAGCGCCAATGGCCTCGTGGCCGTTTCCTACGGCTTCGGCTTCGGTGCGGCGGCACTACTCGACCGGCTGATCGACCGCTTCGGCGCTGGCAGGTTGCTGCCTCTGATTTTTCTCGTCGTCGCCGGCGTCTATGCGGCGATGGCCGCCGTGAGTAGCTCCTACACGGCCATGCTGGTCGTCGTCTTTTTCTGGGGCCTTGCCAACCATTTTGGTCTCAACGTGCTGATCATGCGGCTGACGGGGCTCGATCCCACAAGGCGTGGCGCGATCATGGGGCTGAACAGCGGCGTCACTTATCTGTCGCTCTTTTTGGGAACGCTTGGTTTCGGCGTGGTTTATGGCGGGGCTGGTTTTTCCGCGCTGCCCTTGGCCGCGGCCGGCCTGATGCTGGTCGCCGCAATCGCCGCAGCGCTCGCGCCGCGCTAGGTCCCCGCGATGTGAAAACGGCTACCCTTGGCGGGAAGCGGAAGGCGCGCGTTTCGCAGGCCTTTGGCGCGGCGCGGGGTCAATAAAGGCGCCAGGTTCGTTGAGGCTGCTTTCGTTCAGCCGCCGGGCAATCGCTTCCGCGCCGGCATCGGTTCCGGCGCGGGAATAAAGGTTGCCGCGCACCTGGATCGACGCGGCAAGCAGGCGGAACATTGCGACACTAAGTTCAGGCTCCGGCGCCTGGGGCGCCTGCCAGAAACCGTCGAGTGGCTGCTGGTCGGTCAGACCGGCAATATCGAAGACGGCAGTGCCGAGCACCTTGACCGGCCGCCCCTGCTTCAGGGCGTGCAATCCGGCCGTCGAATTCACCGTGACCATGCCGGCGCTCGCCTCGCCAAGCGTATCGAGATTTCCGCCGTCCAGGTAGACGACGCGCCCGCTCAGGCCAAGCGCCGCTGCTCGCTGCTCGATGAAGCTGCGCCACGGGATCAGGTCGTTGTCGAGCGGATGCACCTTGAAGACCAGGCGTGCATTCGGCGCGGCAAAGGCGCCGAACGAGGTCAGGACGTCAGCGATTGCATCCTTCTGGCTGTGGAAGGGCGAATGCGCCCTGAGCTGAAAGTCGGTTTCGAGCTGAAGCGGATAGACGAAGTAGGGGGCATCGTCCGAAAGGAGCTTCGTAACGGTCGCCACCGCTTCCGCGCTGCGCCGTTTTTCGGATAGCAGCCGGCGCACCCAGCCGGCGTATTCGGCGAGCGGATGGAAAATCCCGTGACGGCGGTAGTGCGGAAACAGGAACCAGAAAAAGACGTTCGGCAGATTGTAGAGCAGATCGTAGCTTGCATCGGCGAGGAACGTCTGGCTGTAGCGCTTGCGCCAGTCCGGCTCCGGCAGGTTTGACGCTGCCGAAAGGATCTGACCGGCGTCGTTCGGAAAATGGGAGTTCGACGACATGCCGTTGCGCTCGAGCGTCAGCCAGTCCGGCCGCAGATAGCCCATTTCGACAATCGCGACACTGACGCCGGCGTGCCGGGCGACGGCGGTGGCCGCCCTGTGGTAGGGCCGCTCTTCGCCGAGAAACAGCATATCCGTGACGCCGTGGGCCGCGATGAATGCCTCGAGATAGCCGGGCCAGGCGGCCGCCGTGCCGCGATAGTTGAAGCCGCCCTTGCGGCGCCAGAAGATCTGGTCGCCGACGTTCAGATTGATCCTCAGGCAGCGGTGGCCGAGGGCTTCGAGCCGGTCGGCGATCTTGCGGAAGATCGGCGAGGAGGGGCCCTGCAGGAACAGGAAGACCCGCTGTCTCGGCCGTGCGGCCCCACCGGCCGATGTCGTCGAAGAGTTCTCCATCCGCAGACCACCGCTAGCGCAGCGTATCCTTTCTCAGGTTCGCGTGGTTGAGAAGCGCCTCGATCAGGTTCCAGGCCTCGACGCTGCTCGGTTCGGCCGGCTTATGGGACGACCGCTTCGCCTTGGCGAGCGGCACGATCAGATAGTCGGTGCGCGGATCCGGGAAGGGGTCGGCGAAGGATTTGAGCAGCGGTGCGTGATCGCCGTAGAAGACGAGCCAGACCGGACGGTCGAGCTTGTCGAGGTGTTCGCTCAATGTGTTGAGCGCCGCATCGGACTGCTCGAGGATGGCCAGATAGATGTCGACGGGATTGGTGAGGTCGCCGACGCGGCCCGGCTCCCATGGACCGTGATTGGCCATGGATGCGACGAAGATGAAGCCGCTTTCGTCTTCGGGCAGCTTCTCGCTTGCGTCGATCACCTTCGCCGCGAGCTTCTCGTCGGAGACGTAGGGTCCGTCTCGCTCTGGGCGATGGTCGAAACCGTCGAGCATCGTCAGCTTGGAGAAGCCGAGCTGCGGCATCGCCTTGTGCCTGAGGAAGAAGGTCCGGTCATAAGGATGGATGAAGTGGGTATTCCAGCCGGCACGCTTCAACTTTCCGGGCCAGACGACGTCGGCATAGTGCGATGCGCGCAGATAGGGATAGCTGGCGTCGACATGAATATCGTCGGGCACCAGGCCGCTGATCACGGCGAATTCGGTGCGCAGCGTATAGCCGCCTTCGAACACGCTGCTGAGCCGGCCCCACTGAACCGCCTCGCGCCGCAGCCGGTCGAGCGTCGGCAGTTTCAGCGTATCGACGCCGAAGTGCCGCATGTCGATGAAGGATTCCGATTGCCAGACGACGATCAGCGGCGAGCCGTCGTCACCGATCAGATCCTGCACGGCGGCCCGGACGATCTTGGAGAGATCCGCGACGATCTTTTCGCGACGCACACCGAGCCAGATGATGAAACGGAAGACGACCGAGCCGAAGGTACCGAAGCGCACCGTGTTCATCTTGACGTCGAGGACCTTGAGCAGCCGCTGTACCAGCGCGGCCGTCGGGCGGTTCACCGGGCCGTAGAAGAGCAGGAGCCAGGGACCATAGGCGATGCCGAGCATCACGAGGATCCAGAAGGCATTGCCCCGGTCCGGCAGAATCGCCGGCTCGAAATACATGTAAAGGCCGGAAACGCCAAAGACGTAGAGGAAGGCGACGGTCCAGAAGACGACGTTCAGTGAGCTCGCATAGAAGATCGTCTTGTACTTGAACACGTCGACGACCAGCGCGATGTCGGAAAAGATCAGCGGTTCACGGATGAACTTGAACTTGGCGCGGGAAATGCCGGTGAAGATGATGAAGAAGCTCATCGTGCCCGCCGCCGCATAGAGCGGACGCCAGGATCCGGCGAAGAAACCGGCAAAGACCAGAGCGATGACAGGCAGGCGGGCAAGCACGTCGATCACGTCCTGCGTGCGTCCGAAAGGCGAAGGATTGGCGCGCCGCTCCCGCTTCGGCAGAGCGAAACGGTCGGTGAAGAAGATCACCGCGCAGGACAGCAGATAACAACTAAGCGTCAGTGTTATCGGATAGTCGTGCAGCTGAAAGGGAAGCAACGCCAAGCGGAAACCTTCATGTCTTCATGCCGGCCGATGCCGCTTTATGCGGCACAGCGTCCGCCCGACACTTAGATCTTATCGATGCTAGGTACAAGCACCGTCAGGTCCGGTGCTCGGACACTCCACGATTATGCGTCGCCGTGTTGCCGCACCGCACAATCGCCCGGTCGAACCACCAGTTGAGCAGGGGACGAACGGCGGGAGCGAAGCGTCCAAGTAGAAACAATGTCGTGCCGAAATAGACTTCGAACCGGCCGCGGTCTGTTCCCTTGACGATCCGCTTGGCCACCGCTTCGGCCGGCCAGGGCCGGACCGTGCCCATGATCCTGGCGGCTTCCGGCGGGCGAGCCGCCAGCTCGCGCTGAAACTGCGGCGTTTCCGTATCCGGCGGAAAACAGACGGAAACACTGACGCCGTGCGGACGGGCTTCTGAACGCAGCGCCTGGGCGAAGCCGTGCACGGCGAACTTGGAGGCGCAATAGGCCGAATAACCATAGATGCCGAGTAGCCCTGCGCCGGACGAGATCATCATGATCCGGCCCCGACGGCGCCGCTTCATGCTGTCATAGACCGCCCGGACCGCATGCACCGTGCCGGAGAAGTTGGTGTCCATCTGCTGCCGGAACGAAGCGCTGTCGAGCTCCTCGAACCGGCCGGGTTCGACAATGCCGGCCGATGCTACCAGGATATCGCAGGGGCCGAAGGCCTGTTCGCACCGACGGATGGCCGCTTCGACATCGTTTTCCACCGCGACGTCGGCGGCCTCGATCCGGATGCTGTCGGCGTTCGCCCCACTGGATGCGATAAGTTTTGCCTGCGCGCCTTCCAGGAGGCCACGGGAGCGGGCAATCAGCGAGAGGCGCGCCCCGCGCGCCGCGTAGATCGATGCGACCGCAAATCCGATACCGCTCGAGCCACCGGTAATGATCACATGCGCCATGCTGGTATTCCGCTCCAGAGTTCGGGAGAGTGCGAAGCGGCTCTGCTTCCGCGACCACCTGACCCGGCAGCAAATGCGATCGGGTCAGCGCGCCGAGAGCGCTTTCATCATCTGGTCGATGTCGATGCCGCCAAGGCCGAAGTTGCGTTCGGTAAGGTCGGCCAGACGCTCGGCCGTGAGTGTTACCGTGCGCCGGATCTGCTCTTCCGTGTGGTCGCTGGTGATGAAGAAGCGCAGCCGAGCCAGGCCTTCCGGGACCGCCGGGTGGATGATCGGCAGCGCATTGACCCCTTCGGCAAGCAGGTCGTTCGACAGCTGCACCGCACGCAGGGAATCACCAACCAGAACCGGAACCACGGAAAATCCGCTGCTGAGGCCGGTGTCGAGCCCCGCTTCCTTGGCAAGCTTGAGGAAGAGCGCGCCGTTGCGGCGCAGCGCCGCCGTGCGCGTCGGCTCCCGTTCCAGCACCTCCAGGCTTGTGGTTGCCGCGGCCGCCAGCACCGGCGCAAGGCCGACGCTGTAGACGAAGCCGCCGGCCGATGCCTTCAGCACCTCGACCAGCGCTTCGCTGCCGGCGATGTAGCCGCCGCAGCTCGACGTGGTCTTGGAGAGCGTGCCCATCCAGATGTCGATCTCGCGGGGATCGACGCCGAAATGCTCTGCAAGCCCGCGGCCGGTCTTGCCGAGAACGCCGAGCGAATGCGCTTCGTCGACCATCAGCCAGAAGCCGTATTCGGCCCGGAGCTTCAGAAGCGCCGGCAGGTCGGCGACATCGCCGTCCATCGAGTAGATGCCCTCGACGATGACCATGATGCGGCGATAGTCGCCGGCGACGGTGCGTAGCACGTGTTCGAGGTCGGCGACGTCATTGTGCTTGAACAGGCGTCGAGTCGCGCCCGAGAGCTTGACGCCGGCAAGGGCGCTGTTGTGGATGAACTCGTCGTGGACGACGAGGTCCTTCGGTCCCATCAGGCAGCTGATGGCGGCGACATTGGTGAGATAGCCGCTGACGAAGCAGACGGCGGCATCGACGCCATAGAAGCCGGCGATCTTCTCTTCCAGCGCCACATGCACCGGGCGCTCGCCGGCGACGAGGCGGCTCGCCGAGGCGGAAATGCCGAAGGTGCCGATGGTATCGCGTGCCCGCGCAAGCACCTCCGCATGGCGATTGAGGCCAAGGTAGTCATAGGAGGCGAAGTTGATCAGCTTCCGGCCGTCGATGACGGTGGTCGCGCCCGCCGCCGTCTGGTGCGCACGATAGAATGGATTGGCGATGCCGAGCTGCTCGCTTGCGAACTTCTGGGTCATCACCTGCTTGTATTCCGGCAGGTCTTCGAAACGGGCCTGCTGCCGGCGCGCCGGCGGCGGCATCTCCCGCTCCGAGCGCGCCATGCGGTTGCGCTCGGAGGATTGATGCGTGTTTCTCATCCGGTCCAGCAGGTTCTCTTTGAGGCTGCTGGTCATCTTGGATGCGCCTGGACCGTTTCCGTTCGTGCTCATTGGCCTTGTGCTTTTTCCTTCGCCGTTCCGACGTGCCGCTGCGCAAGTTCGCTGACAATCTTGTCGTCGGCGGGCTCGGCATCGTCGCTCTGGTCGCGCTTGCTCACCTTCTCATAGAGCTTGCGGGCGACATCGCCAACCGTCGTGTTGTCGGCGACGCCGCTGAGCGGCATGTCGAAGCCGGTGTTCTGCTGGAAGCTCATGCCGAGTTCGACGGCCATGAGGCTGTCGAGCCCGATTTCCTTCAGAACCTTGCTGCGCGTGACCGTATCCTTCGATACGCGCAGGATTGCGGCGATTTCGCCGGCGACGAGGTCGAAGAGAATGTCTTCGGCTTCCTGTGGCGACTTGCCCTCGATCATCGCGACGAGGTCCATCTTGGTGCCTTCGCCGCCCGTCGCATGCTGGTCGGCGCTGCGCAGGATGACTTCGAAGAGCGCGTTCTTGGCGACAGGCAGATTGCGTGCCGCCGACCAGTCGATCTCCGAGATCATCACGGTTGCCGCATCGACGGTGCCTGGATCGAAGGCCAGGTGGCTCTCGACCATGTCGAGTGCCGTCTGCGCCTTCAGCGCGGTCTTGCCGATGCGCTTGGCGAGGATGTCGTTCACATCCGTGTTCTGGACCAGATAGCCCCTGTCGGCGATGGCGCCGAACCCGACGGCGAGACCCGCAAGGCCGCGTGCGCGACGGGCGCGGGCGAGACCTTCGAGATAGCCGTTGGCCGCGACGTAATTCGCCTGTCCGGGGTTGCCGACGAGTGTCGTCGCCGACGAGAACAGGATGAAGTTGTCGATCTTGTCGTTGCTGGTCAGTTGATCGAGAACCGCGGCACCCTTGGCCTTGGTGTCGATGACCGGCCGGTTTCGCTCGCGGTTGAGGTTGCTGATCAGCGCGTCGTCGAGCACCATTGCGGCATGGACGATCGAGCGCAGCGGTGCCACTGCGCGCAACGTCTTGAGCAGGCGCTCCGTCGCTGCCGGATCGGTGACGTCGCAGGCATGAACCGTGGCGGATACGCCAGCCTTCGTCCAAGCTTCGATCATTGCCGTCGTTTCGGCGTCCGCCAGGCCGCGGCGTGAGCAGAGCGCGACCTTCGTCGCACCCTTTTCGACGAGCCAGTTGGCGGCAGCCAGGCCGAAACCGCCGATGCCGCCGACGACGAGATGCATGCCGTTCGGATCGACCTTCATGCCGCCATGCGGACGCTTGGCAACGCGGTGCGTGCCGGCGACCGGAGGAAGCACGACGATCTTGCCGATATGCCCGGCATTCTGCATCAGTCGGAAGGCGTTGCCGATCTCGTCGAAGTCGAAGGCGCGATAGGGAAGCGGCGTCAGCTTGCCGTCTTCGAACAGTGCTCCGATCTCGGTGAAGATCCGCTTGGTCAGCTTCGGCTGATTGACCAGCAACTGGTCGGCGTCGATGCCGAAATAGCTGACATTGCGGCGGAACGGCCGAAGGCCGATCTTGCTGTCGGCGTAATAGTCGCGCTTGCCAAGTTCAAGGAAGCGGCCAAAGGGCTTCACCAGCGCCAGGCTCTGCTCCATGGCCTCGGCGAACAGCGAGTTGAGCACGAGATCGACGCCTTCACCGCCCGTCACGGCGCGAACGTCGTTGACGAAATCGAGCGAACGGGAATCGAAGACGTGATCGGCACCCAGCATCGACAGGAAGCGACGCTTCTCGCGCGATCCTGCCGTGGCGATGACCTTGGCGCCCTTCAGCTTTGCGACCTGCAGCGCGGCAAGGCCGACGCCGCCGGCGGCGCCATGGATGAGGATCGTTTCGTCAGGCTGGATCCGGCCAAGCTCGACCATCGCATAATAGGCAGTCAGGAACGCGACCGGAACCGTCGCCGCGGCGACGGGGCTGACCGATTGCGGCAACCTGGCGACGCCGGCGCGCGAAACGACCGCGTGGGTCGAGAAGGCGGAGGATGCAATCGCCATGACGGCATCGCCCACGGCGAGGTCATCGACGCCGTCGCCGACCGCGACCACGTGGCCGGAAAGCTCCATGCCGATCGTCGCGCCTGCGAAGCCGTCTTCGAGCGCCTCTTCCGGCAGAAGGCCCATCGCCCACATTACGTCGCGGAAGTTGAGGCCGGTGGCTGCGACCGCGACGACGACTTCACCCGGGCCTGCCGAGGGGATGTCGCTTTCTTCCCAGACGATGCTGCCGACCTGAGAGCTGACGCGCTGGCGGATGGTTGCAGCCTTGAAGTCAGCCGTTGCCGCGTGCGCATTGTCGACTGGGCCAGGCACGGCGCGGATCTCCGAAAGCGCAGCGCCAGCCTCGCCTTCGAGCAGCCATTCGCGGTTTACTCCCATCGCGCCAAGCAGCGGCAATGCCGCAGCCATCTCAGCATCCGTCGTCGGTGAACCGTCGATGTCGAGCGAGTGGACGTCGAGGAACTCGTATTCGTTCTGAAGCACGCGTGCGAAAGCCCAGAGGCCGGCATTGACGCCGTCGCTTGCGACCGCCGCGCCGACCGTCCGGCTGGCGATCGGTGCGCCGCCCGGCGCGACAAGCACGAGACGGGGCCGTTTGTCGTCCGCTGGCTCCGTACCGCCGATATGCTGGCGCAATGCTTCGGCAAACGTGCCGAGCGCGAGGATCTGTGTTTGTAGAGAGGCGGAATCGTCGGTGCGCGACGCGGCCGCCGGCAAGGCAAGGAAGACTGCCCGAAGCGGTTGGCCCCCCAGCGTCTCGAGGGCTGGCAGGAGCGCGGCCTTGTCCGCAGCCGCGTCGCCGGTCAGGCTGACGCGAATGGCTGAACCAGAGGGCTCGCGCTGTTCGTGCCCCGCGATCTCCAGCAGCAGGTGGGGGACGGATGCCGGCACCGCCGCGTCTGCGGCAGCAGTTGCTGCGCCACGTGCTTCGAGCAGGATGACGTTGCCGCTTGCACATTCGCGGTCGGCAATGTCGGTGTCCCGCAGGTCGAGATCGTCGAGGCATTTCTGCCAGTGCGGCGCCGCCGCGAGGTTGCCGATCGGAAACTCCGCCGTCTGGCTGCGCGCGAACCAGCCCTCGGACAGGCCAAGCGCGAAGTCGTTGAACAGCGATGGCGCGCTGACCGCGGCAATCAGCCCACCCGTAGGGCGCAGTGCCGTGCGCAACGCTGTGCGAACCGCCACATCGTCCTCGATCAGGCCGTAGAACCCGTCGGACGCGCTGACAGCAAGATCGAAGGCCGCAAGCGTCGCGAGTTCGCCCTTCTTGAGGATGTGTACATGGGCGTCGTTTTCGAAGGCTAGCTCAAGGCCGCGCTGGGCGTTATCGCGAGCTTCGAACACGGTGAGGCTTGCACCATGCTTTTCGGCAAGAGTGGCCAGACGCTTAGTGAAACCGGCGGATACGCTGCCGAGTTCGACGATGCGCAGGCGCGCTCCGGCGGACTGTGCCGATAGGGCCGTTTCGAGAGCCTCCAGCACGAAGGCCATGCGCTGGCGGCTTGCCTCCGAATGAACCGCCTGATGGTCGATCGTGGCGTCGCTGATGAAGCTCGATCCCGAGGCCGCTTCGTCGCCCGCATGCAAGGCGTCGATGCGGGCAAGGGCTTCCGCATAGGCGTTATTGATCAGCACGGCCTCGACGGCGCGGTCAGGCCGTTCGCCGTAAAGCTCGCTCAGAATTTCAGGCACGCTCGGCAGGTTGAATTCCTGCGCGACGGTCCACACACCATCCTTGTGCTCACAGAGCCCGGCATCTTCGAGCACGTAGAGGCAGCTCGTCAGAAAACACTGGAAGGCGAAATCGCCAGGCAGATTGCCGCCCTGGATCGTGGAACGCCCCTTACCGAGCTTGAGGGCGATCTCCTGGCAGGCGCGGTAGATCGCGGCATTGAAGAGCAGCGTCGCATTGTCGACACCAGCCTCGCCGGGGGCCGGCATTGCGATCGATACCGGCACAAGGCTGTTGCGCAGAAGGCCTGGCAGGGCGACTTCCGATTGTACTGCCTCGTAGTGAAAGGACAGCGCATCGAGCGTCTTGTGCTTGCGCAGATAGGTGCGGCGGAAACGGCAATCCTCGAAATGCGCGATCGGCTCGCCCGACTGGCCGAAGAAGTGGAACTTCGCCTTGATCGAATTGGTGCTGACGCGTTCAATTTCGATCATCGCGCGCGCGATCGGCAGGCCGCCATTGACGACACGAACCGAACCGAAGCGGACGGGAATATAGGGTGCGCCACTCTTGTCGCCGGTGAATCGGTCGAAGAGCGCGACCAGCCCGTGGAAGGTCGCATCGACCGAGATCGGGTTCAGGGCATAGCTGACCAGCGGGTGTCCGGTGGCTTCGGCCGTCTTCAGCTCGACATCGACCAGGCGGTCGCCATAGGCAACCGCTTTTGCGAGCAGCTGGAAGCGAGGACCGTAGTCGAGGCCGAATTGCCGCGCCGTCTCATAGGCGCGACCCGGTGCCACCGTTGCCGTCTTGGCGAGGCCTGCGAGCGACGGATAGGCGCGGTCCCCGGCCGGCAGCGGCTTGCGGCAGCGGGCAACCGCGTGCACGGCCCAGTCGTCTTCCGACAGCCGTTCACGCGAGCGGATTTCGAGGTCGCCGGTCTCTGGCGAAAGGACGGTCGACAGCTCCATGATTTTTGTGTCGCTGAGTTCCAGCGGCCGGACGATTTCGAGATTGGTGATCTCGACTTCTTCGCTGCCATAGAACTGCTGTGCCGCAGCAACGGCGATCTCGATGAAGCCGCTGCCCGGCAGGATCGCCTTGCCGTCCACCACGTGTTCGGCAAGATCCGGGAAGAGATGGGCGTCGATATGGTTTTTCCAGCTGCCGCTGTTCGGATCGCTGCGCCAGCCGGTCAGGCGGTATGGTCTGGCAATCCGGCCGAACAGGTCGGTGGCATCAGTTGTTGCCGCTGGGCGCAGTTCGACGGGCTCGAAGGGCAGGCTTGGCAGGGCGATCGATGCATTGCGCTTGCCGAATACCCGGGTCGTATCCACGACGGCGCCGTGCGCAACGGCACGTGCCATCGCGGCCGAGATCGGATCCTGGCCGCTTTCGGCGACGTCCCTGAGCAGCGTGGGCACCACCATGCCGGGGGCTGCTGCCTGCTTGATCGTCTCCTTGACGTAGGACGACAGGATCGGGCGCGGCGAAATCTCGATGAACAGGCGGCAGCCCATTTCGATCGCGGCTTCCGCAGCCGCCTGGAAGCGGACCGGCTCGCGAACGTTCTTCCACCAGTATTCCGGATCGAGCTGCGTGCCCTCGAGCGCGGCACCCGTGACCGTCGAAAGATAGGCGAGTTCGGTGCGGCGCGGTGCGATATCGGGGATGTCCGAGAGGAAGGCATCCTTCGCCCGATCGATGATCGGATGATGGAACGGATAGTTGATGTCGAGGATCTGGACCGGGATCTTCGCCTTGCGGGCGGCATCGCGGAAGGCCGAGATCTGGTCGGCCGGGCCCGAGATCGTCACGGAATTATGGGCGTTGACCGCAGCAACGCAGAGTTCGTCAAGGCCGCGAGCCTCGGCAAAGGCGCGAGCAGCCTCTTCACCGAGCATGACGGCCGCCATCGTGCCGTGGCCGGCAAGCAGGTCCTGATGCAGCGAACGTTTCGCAACGATCGAAACGGCATCGACGAGCGACAGCGCGCCAGCGGCATAGGCCGCGGCGATTTCGCCGACGGAGTGACCGAAGACGGCGACCGGCTTGATGCCCATGGCAACCAGCGAATCCGACAGGGCGGCCTGCACCGCAAACAGCAGCGGCTGGGCGATCTTCGTGTCGGCAAGCTTCTTGTCGAGATCAGGATCGGTCAGGAGATCGGTGAGCGCGATGTCCGAGTGGAACTTGAACAGCGCGCTGACCGAGGTGAAACACTGGCGGAAATGCAGGTTTTCGCGGAAGGCTTCCACACCCATGCCCGCCCATTGCGAGCCGTTGCCGGAGAACACGAACGCGACCTTGGCGTCGCGAACGACGGCCTCGCCTACCTCACCGATATCCGAGCCGGGCTTTTCCAGGTGGCTGGCGATCGCACGGACGATATCTTCGGGCTGGTCGCTGCGAGCGGCAAACCGATGGCGCATATGGGTGCGGTTGGCACCCGATGCGGCGATCATCGCACGGGCTTCACCCTTGGAAGCATGCGCGAAAGCGGTCTTGTAATCCTTGAGAAGGGCTTCCAGGCTCGACTGCGTATGAGCGCTTGCGAGGAACACATGTCCCGAAGACGACGGGTTTGCGGCCTTTTCATCGGCGGCCGGTTCAGGATCGCTGATAACGACGTGCGCATTGGCGCCGCCGAAACCGAACGAGTTGATGCCGGCAAGACGCGCGCGTTTGCCGCGCAGAAGCTCGATCGGGTTTGCCGTGACACGGACGTTCAGGCCGTCGAAATCGATATGCTCGTTCGGCGTGTCGAAGTGCAGCGAAGCCGGCAGGTAGTTGTTCTCAAGCGCCATCATGGCCTTCAGCATGCCGAAGAGGCCAGAGGCGGGTTCCGTATGGCCAATGTTCGACTTGATCGAGCCGATCGGCACAGGCGCCCGGCGCTTGGCACCGATGACCGTTCCGATCGACCAGACTTCCGCCGGGTCGCCGACCTTGGTGCCGGTACCGTGGCCTTCGACGAAGGCCACCTGATTGGCGTCGATGCCGTTTCCTTCGTAGATCGCTCTCAGCAGGTTGGCCTGGGCTTCGCGCGACGGCAGCGAAATGCCGTTGGTGCGGCCGGCCGAATTCACGCCGGTCGCGACGATGCGCGCATAGCTGCGGTCTTTCTCGCGGCGCGCCCGGTCGGAACGGCGCAGCACGAAGACCACGCCGCCTTCGGCGCGCACGTAGCCGGCGCCGTCGTTGTCATAGGCGCGGCAGAGGCCTTCCGGCGACAGCATGCGTGCCTGGGCGAAGCCGACGAAGGGCAGGGGGTGGGCAAGGATGTTGACGCCGCCGACGATCGCCGTGTCGATCTCCCCGGCGTTGAGCGCCCGCATCGCCTGGTCGAGGGCGACCAGCGAGGAGGAACAGGCGGTGTCGACCGTCATGCTCGGGCCGCTGAGGCCGAAGATGTGCGAGATGCGGTTGGAGACGATCGACAGGGTGTTGCCGGTCATGAAGTACGGGCCAGCCGCGGCCGGATCCTCGACCGTCAGATTCGCATGGTCGAGGCTCGATGCGCCGATATAGACACCGACGTTTTCGCCGTGCAGCGACGTCGCCGAGATGTTGGCGTCTTCAAGCGCCCGCCAGGCGAGCTGGAGCAGCACGCGCTGCTGCGGGTCCATATACATGGCCTCGCGCTGCGACATGCCGAAGACGGCCGGATCGAAATCATAGAGTTGATCCAGCACGCCGGCCGCGAAGGAATAGGTCTTCCCCTGCGTGCCCATGACGGGATGCCAGAATCGCGCCACGTCCCAGCGATCCGATGGAATGCTGGTGACGGTGCACTTGCCCTGACGTAGAAGTTTGAACAACGCCGAGGGCGATTCTGCTCCAGGGGCGAGGCATGCACGCCCAATAATCTCAACAGCCATGTATGATCGAACGCTCTAAAATGCCGTTAAAGTTGCACCTGCGATTGCGCGGCGGAAGTTGAATTGCAATCGCCAATCGTCATGCTTGCGGGCTATCCCCAGCTATATTCGTTCCGCCTCATTAGTCAGCTTTTAACTTAAAGTCCCTAGCTTTCAACCCCAAAGACTGAAGATATACACGCTGTCAACGCCAGTCCAAGTCGGATTGGGCGACAAACCACGCTCAAGGTATCGAAGGTATGACCAGAAAGACGCGGGCTCAAATAAATTGCCCGTCTTGGTCTTGAGGTGACTTGTTGTGGGACGGCGATTGTGCTTTTCAGAGACCGGCGAAATTCCCTGCCGGGGGATGATGCGGCGCGGAACCATGAGCAAAATCATGGCTGTGCCGAATGTGGAGTGTCGTAGTTGAAACGAGTCAGTGCCCTTCTGCTTTGTTCCGCCCTCGTCGGGTGCCAGGCTGTGCCTGGTGAAGGGCCGCTGGCCGGAGCGATCGTCAAGGACGCCGGCCAGTCAGGCGCCGAGATCGGCCGCCAGAATGCAACGGTTTTCGACATCGTCGATGTGGACGGACGCTCCGCGCGTCTCGTTTCCGACTATGTCTCCTCGACGCTTAATCGCCGTTTCGGCATTGGCGGCGGTGTTGGCCGCGTCGTCATCGGCGTTGGCGACCAGCTTAAGGTCTCGATCTTCGAAGCCGGCAGCGACGGCTTGTTCTCGACGCAGGACTCCAAGCAGACGAGCATCGATCTCGTCGTTCAGCCGGATGGCAAGGCTGCCATCCCCTATGTCGGCCCGGTCAAGTTTGCCGGCCTGACACTGGAGCAGGCGCGCCAGGAAATTCTGGAAGCGCTGAAGCAGAAGGCCGTAGAGCCCGACGTCATCGTCACGAGCATGAGCACCGCATCGCGCAACGTTACGGTTTCGGGTGCCGTCGGCAAATCGTCGGTGGTGCCGCTGAGTCTCGTCGACGAAACGATCAATGAGGTCATCGCCAAGGCCGGTGGCCCGGTCGCGCAGCCATATGAAACCTTCGTCACATTGGTGCGCGGCAAGAAGACCGGAACGGTTCTCCTCAAGTCGATCATCGAGAACCCGTCGGAAAATATCCACGTCAAGCCGGGCGACCAGATCTTCGTGACGCGCGATCCGCGCCGCTTCACGATCCTCGGTGCGGTCAAGGCCAACCAGCGCGTCGAATTCGGCGCCAACGATCTCAATCTGCTCGAGGCGATGGGCCTTGCCGGCGGTGGCTCGGACTACACGCTCGACATGAAGGGCTATTTCATCTTCCGTTACGAAGAGCCTGATGTGGTCATGAGCCTGCTCGGTCAGCAGCGTTTCAACGAAATGCTGCGTAAGGGCATGAAGACCGACAGCGTGGGGCGCTACCCGATCGTCTACCGCTTTGACATGAGCAAGCCGGACAGCCTGATTGTCGGCCAGACCTTCCCGGTCAAGAACCGCGACGTCATCTATGCCTCGCGTCACCCGTCGGTCGATTTCTCGAAGTTCCTGAACTTCGTCGCCCAGCCGGTCGGCATCGCCAATTCCGGCTTCTCGATCGCAGATAACATCAACAATCTCGGAAACTGATCGTTTTCGATCGCATTTGTTCGAGGGCGTCGGCCATGGCCGACGCCCTTTTTGCTTATCTGCCCTTCCGATCTCGGAAGCCTGCGGAACTGGCTTGTCGTCGCTCAAATTCTGTGATTGATCTTGGACTTAAATCGATTTTGGTGATCGATAAGCAGTTGATCGTCCAGAGGTGAATGATGGCGGATAAAGCGTTGATCGTCGTGGATGTGCAGAACGATTTCTGCCCGGGCGGAGCGCTTGGTGTTGCGGGCGGCGACGAGATCGTGCCGATGATTAACGGGCTGATCGGCCGCTTCGAGCATGTGGTTCTGACCCAGGATTGGCATCCCTCCGGCCACTCCAGCTTTGCCTCCAGCCATCCCGGCAAAAATCCCTTCGAAATGATCGCCATGCCCTATGGCGCGCAAACGCTCTGGCCGGATCATTGCGTGCAGGGCAGCGCCGGTGCCGATTTCCATCCGGCGCTCGAATGGACCCGCGCTGAACTTTTGATCCGCAAGGGTTTCCGCGCGCAAATCGACAGCTATTCCGCCTTCTTTGAAAACGACCGCCGGACGCCGACCGGCCTTTCCGGCTATCTCAGGGACCGCGGCATCAAAAAGGTGACGCTCTGCGGGCTCGCGACCGATTTCTGCGTCGCCTTCTCCGCGCTCGACGCGGTGGCGCAGGGGTTCTCGACCACGGTCGTTCTCGAAGCCTGTCGGGGCATCGACCTCAACGGCTCGCTTCATGCCATGGTGACGCGTATGCGTGATGCCGGTGTCGAGCTGAACTAACCGAGATGATCTAGCCTCGCCCAAGAGGAAGGAGCAATTTCACCGATGACGAAGACCGATATCGCCAGGCGCGTCTACAATCATGCCTGGAAACTCGACCCGATCGTACGCAGCCTGCTGGACACGGATTTTTACAAGCTCCTGATGCTGCAGATGATCTGGCAGCTCTATCCGGATGTCGATGCGACCTTCTCGCTGATCAACCGCACGAAGACGGTGCGGCTCGCCGACGAGATCGATGAGCAGGAACTGCGCGAGCAACTCGATCACGCGCGCGAACTGCGTTTCTCCAAGAAGGAAATGATCTGGCTTGCGGGTAATACCTTCTATGGCCGCAAGCAGATCTTCTCGCCGGAGTTTCTCGCCTGGCTCGCCAAGTTCCGCCTGCCGGATTATGAGCTGAAACGCAGCGACGGCCAGTTCGAGCTGACCTTCCGCGGCCGCTGGGCAGAGACCACCATGTGGGAGATCCCGGCGCTGGCGATCATCAACGAGCTGCGCTCGCGCTCGGCGATGAAGGGCCTCGGTCCCTTTACCCTCGATGTGCTCTATGCCCGCGCCAAGGCCAAGATGTGGTCCAAAGTCGAGCGGCTGCGGCAGTACCCTAACCTCAGGATCTCCGATTTTGGCACGCGCCGCCGCCACAGCTTCCTTTGGCAGCGCTGGTGCGTCGAGGCGTTGAAGGAAGGGATTGGCAGTTCGTTCTCCGGGACCAGCAATGTCTTGCTCGCCATGGACAACGATCTGGAGGCGCTTGGTACCAACGCACACGAATTGCCGATGGTGGCCGCGGCCCTTGCCCGCAACGACAAGGAACTGGCCGCCGCCCCCTACAAGGTGCTGCAGGACTGGAACCAACTCTATGGCGGCAATCTCCTGATCGTGCTGCCCGATGCCTTCGGCACAGCGGCGTTCCTGCGTGACGCGCCGAAATGGGTGGCGGACTGGACGGGCTTTCGGCCGGACAGCGCGCCGCCGATCGAAGGTGGCGAAAAAATCGTCGCCTGGTGGAAGAAGATGGGACGGGATCCCCGGGAAAAGCTGTTGATCTTCTCCGATGGTCTCGACGTCGACACGATCATCGAGACGTACCGCCACTTCGAGGGGCGCGTGCGCATGAGCTTCGGCTGGGGCACCAACCTCACCAATGATTTTGCCGGTTGCGCGCCGACGGAAATCAGCGGCCTCAGTCCGATCTCGATCGTCTGCAAGGTCAGCGAGGCCGATGGCCGGCCGGCGGTAAAACTCTCCGACAATCCGCGCAAGGCGACCGGTGACCCGGCCGAGGTCGAGCGCTACCTCAAGTTCTTCGGCTCGCAGGATTTCGTGGAGCAGGCGGTCAAGGTCTAACCGCCAAGTAACGCCAAGTACGAAACGAGCGCATCAAAAAAAGAAACCGGCAGGAGCCGGTTTCAAAAGGGGATCAAAGATGTTGCGATTGTCCATCATCGCAATATCAAATCTGGCAGTGGAATCTTAAGGTTGCGTTAATATGCCAACCTGCCGTTGCATTTTGCTTCTCTAGAATACGAACATGTAGAGAAGGATGATGACGATGAGCGGCACGCCCATAAGCCAGAGAACGATACCTTTCATTGAGAAGCCTCCGCGTTGCTGCCTTTGAAACGTTAACGCAGCATCGGGAAATACGTTCCGCGTGTCAGCGAGGGAGGCTCTCGTTTCGGTTTATCGCCAGCAGCCTCGCTTCGCCCTTGTTCAAGAAGTAGGCCTTGTCGAAAAGCCGGAGATCGACGGGGTTCGGCATCCGGATATCGTCCAGGTCCGGAAGTGGTTTCACGGCGGCTTCGAAGGATCGATCGATCTGCGAGATGAAGATGATGATCAGCCCGCGTTGCCGCGCGAATGCCCTCAATTTGCGCACCTGATCGCCAAGTGCGGGATTGTCACGTCGCTGATCGAGAAGCTGGAGGTAATCGACGACCACCAGCGTGCCGGGATCGGCCTTGGACAGCTTGCCGACGATATGGTCGGCGCTGATCGTGTCGGAGCAATCGATCTCGAACAGCGGGGCAAACCGGCCATGGTCGGCCCTGATGGCCGCAAAACGCTCGATGACGTCCGTCACGGTATATTCCAGTGTGAAGAAGTAGGCGCGATGGCCGGCCCTCATCGCCTCTACGGCAAGCTCGAGGCTCTTCAGCGTCTTGCCCTGGCCGGGGCGTGCGGCGAGGACCACGAGATCTCCGGGAGCGAGCCGGGCAAGCATACTCGCCGCGGTGCCGGCAGTCGCTTGTCGTGCCGCAAGCAGGCTCCAAGTGGAGTAGCCCTCCTGAACGGCAATGCGATCAAGCGCTTCATGGAGCGGGATGGCTTCTTCACGGCACAGGCGTTTCGCCCTGCGTTTCAAATGGTAGATCGGTGCAGTCAGTTTCATCGGCAACCTCCTGGTACGAGCGATCGTCGCAGTCCCTCCTTGTGCGCATTGCCCCAACAGTCGGTTCGATGATGAGAGTGCCCGGTATGAAATCTACTTTCCCAATCGGAGGGGGGAGGCGTGGGCGCGCCCGAATCGCAGCATAACGCAGATGGCAGCAGGCGAAAATTGCATCCGATGAGAAATTCTGCGGCCTGGGGCGCGTCTTTCGCGGGCGCCGTAGATCCTGCTCGTTTGGGGCGATAGGACAGGCGAAAACATTCGCAGACCGCAAAAGCACGCGGTGCTACGAGCGAGTATCAATTTGATTTCTTTAAGAGAAAACTGGTGCTGCTAGAGAGATTTGAACTCTCGGCCTCTCCCTTACCAAGGGAGTGCTCTACCCCTGAGCTATAGCAGCATCTGGCGGCCGGTTCGTGTGTCAGCCGCATCAAGCGAGGGGGCTATTGCCATAGCTCAGCGGCGAGTGCAAGCCGCAATTCGAAGTTTTTCGCGAAGAGCTGTGAGAAAAGTCACCGGTGCTTCCGAAGACCCTGGTTTTGCGCTATGGCATGGGCATGCAAACAGACGACGAAGAAGGCGGCAAAGCCGTGCCTCCGCCTGACGAACGGCAGGCGGATGGCAAGGTGCGCCAGAAAAAGATAAAGGATACGACCGAGGCGGACCTGAAAAAGGCGCGTCTTGCCAGGACCTTGCGCGACAACCTCATGCGCCGCAAGCAGCAGATGCGGGCGCGCCGATCTGGCGCTGCCGATGACGTCAGCGGTCTTCCTGCCGCAAAAACGGACGAATCCCAAGATTAGTACGGGCAGGAAGCGGCATCGCCGCTTCGTTCTCAATTTGCCGGTGGCATCTCCATCGGCGTTCGATTGCACAGGTCCGTTAAATCGGGACCGATCGCGGGGGAAAACTGTGCAGCGACCTAAATGTTACAGCGCCAGGCGTCCGAAGGGATGCGCGGCGTTCAAGGCACTTCTAATTTCGCGGCGTCTCCACTAAAGAGGCGCCTTCAGACAACATCGGATTATTTTGGAAAGGCGGGCCAAGCCCGTTCGAGAGGCCTCATGGATCGCATCAGGATTGTAGGCGGCAACAAGCTCAACGGCGTCATCCCGATTTCGGGCGCCAAGAATGCGGCCCTGCCGCTGATGATTGCGTCGCTTCTGACCGACGACACGCTGACGCTCGAAAACGTGCCGCATCTGGCCGACGTCGAGCAGCTGATCCGTATCCTCGGCAACCATGGCGCGGATATCTCCGTCAACGGTCGCCGCGAGCGCCAGGGCGAGAGCTACGCCCGCACCATCCATTTCACCTGCCGCAACATCGTCGACACGACCGCCCCTTACGAGTTGGTCTCGAAGATGCGCGCGAGCTTCTGGGTTATCGGCCCGTTGCTTGCCCGTGAAGGCAAGGCGCGGGTATCGCTGCCGGGCGGTTGCGCCATCGGCACGCGTCCGGTCGATCTCTTCATCGAAGGCCTGCAGGCGCTTTCCGCCAACATCGAGATCGACAGCGGTTACGTCAACGCGACGGCGCCGGCTGGCGGCCTGATCGGCGCGCGCTACACCTTCCCGAAGGTGTCGGTCGGCGCCACCCATGTGCTGATGATGGCAGCGACGCTTGCCAACGGCACCACGGTGCTCGGCAACGCCGCGCGCGAGCCTGAAGTCGTCGACCTCGCCAACTGCCTGAACGCCATGGGCGCCAAGATTACCGGCCAGGGAACCTCGACGATCACCATCGAGGGCGTTCGCTCGCTCTCCGGCGCCCGTCACCGCGTTCTTCCCGATCGCATCGAGACCGGCACCTACGCCATGGCCGTTGCCATGACCGGTGGCGACGTCATCCTCGAAGACACCGACATGGCGCTGCTCGACACGGCGCTGGAAGCGATCCGCCGCGCTGGCGCCGAGATCACCGAGACCAACAGCGGCATCCGCGTCGTGCGCAACGGCGCCGGCATTAAGCCGGTCGATATCGTCACTGATCCCTTCCCGGGCTTCCCGACCGACCTGCAGGCGCAGTTCATGGGTCTGATGACCATGGCGAAGGGCACCTCGCACATCACCGAGACGATCTTCGAGAACCGCTTCATGCACGTGCAGGAACTCGCCCGTCTCGGCGCCAAGATCTCGCTTTCCGGCCAGACGGCGAAAATCGAGGGCGTCAGCCGCCTGAAGGGCGCGCCTGTCATGGCGACCGACCTTCGCGCCTCCGTCTCGCTCGTCATCGCCGGCCTAGCCGCCGAAGGCGAGACCATGGTCTCGCGCGTCTATCATCTCGACCGCGGCTTCGAGCGGCTCGAAGAGAAGCTTACCCGGTGCGGCGCGCACGTCGAGCGCGTCAGCGACTGATTTGAACGGTTGCGCCTGATACCGTTGCGGTTTCAGGCGCAACATCCTATGTCCATTTCAATTGTGGCACGGCAAGATGTGCGGCGAAACGAAAGGAATGGATGGCATGACCGGATTGAAGCTGCTGGCGCTCGACGAGGAGGATCTCGCTGTCGTCTCCGCCCACGTCCAGGATGCCGTGTTCAAGGTTTCGGGCCTGGAATACGACGCGCGTCGCAAGCAGTTTTCTCTCATCGTCAACCGCTTCGTCTGGGAGACGGCCGATGGCAAGCGCCGCTCCTTTGAGCGCCGGCGTGCGGCTCTCCTCTTCAAACGTGTGAATGCAGTGCGCTCCGTCGGCTTCGACCGGCGTGACGGCGAGGCGGTGCTCGATCTGCTGACGCTGAAGTTCGCGCTGCAGGGCGAGGGGCCGGAAGGCACGCTGGAGTTGGTTCTGGCTGGCGACGCCTCGATCGCGCTTGACGTCGAATGCATCGAAACGCAGCTTGCGGATACCGGCGGGGCGTGGGAAACCGCTTTCAAGCCCAAGCATCCCGAAGGCGCTTGACGCTGATCGACCCGACCGACACTGGCATACAAGGACGTCCCCTTTGGCAATCAGGCTCAATTTTCTCGACGGTGACTTCGAACAAAAGTTCGCGGCATTCCTGACGACCAAGCGAGAGGTGTCCGAGGACGTCAATGCGGTGGTCAAGGCGATCATCGACGACGTGCGGGCACACGGTGACGCGGCGCTCGCCGAATACTCCAAGCGTTTTGATGGCGTCGATTTCCAGACGACGCCGATGGCGGTCAGCGCCGCCGAGATCGATGCGGCGATCCAGGCGGTCGAGCCGGAAGTTCTCGGCGCGCTAAAGGTCGCCGCCACCCGCATCGAGGCGCACCATGCCCGCCAGCGCCCGAAGGACGATATCTACCAGGACGCCATGGGCGTCGGCCTCGGCTCGCGCTGGACTGCGGTCGATGCCGTCGGCCTCTATGTGCCCGGCGGCACCGCGAGCTATCCGAGCTCGGTGCTGATGAACGCGCTGCCGGCAAAGGTTGCCGGCGTGTCCCGCATCGTCATGGTGGTGCCGGCAACCGGCGGCAAGATCAACCCGGCGGTGCTGGCTGCTGCACGCCTTGCCGGCGTCGAGGAAATCTACCGCATCGGCGGCGCGCAGGCTGTGGCCGCCCTTGCCTATGGCACCGAGACGATTGCACCGGTTGCCAAGATCGTCGGCCCGGGCAATGCCTATGTGGCTGCGGCCAAGCGCCAGGTCTTCGGCACGGTCGGCATCGACATGATCGCCGGCCCCTCCGAAGTGCTTGTTATTGCCGACAAGCACAACGATCCGGACTGGATCGCAGCCGATCTCTTGGCCCAGGCCGAGCACGATGTCGGCGCCCAGTCGATCCTGATCACCGACGATGCGGATTTCGGCCAGGCGGTCGAGAGCGCGGTCGAGCGGCAGCTGAAAACGCTGCCACGCGCCGAAACGGCGTCGGCAAGCTGGCGCGATTTCGGCGCCGTCATCCTCGTGCCCGATCTTGAGAAGGCCGTGCCGCTCGCGAACCGCATCGCTGCCGAACACTTGGAGCTGGCGCTTGCCGACCCCGAACCGATGGTGGCCAAGATCCGCAACGCCGGCGCGATCTTCGTCGGTCGCCACACGCCCGAGGTCATCGGCGACTATGTCGGCGGCTCCAACCACGTGCTGCCGACCGCCCGCTCCGCGCGCTTCTCCTCCGGCCTTGGCGTGCTGGATTACATGAAGCGCACGTCGATCCTGCGGCTTGATGCCGAACAATTGCGGATCCTCGGACCGGCGGCCATCGTGCTGGCAAAATCCGAAGGCCTTGAGGCCCATGCGCGCTCCGTCGCCATTCGCCTCAATCTCGGGGACGCTGGATGAAGGCGGACCGCAACCAGCGTCTCTGCGATGTCGTTCTGGACGAGACCATCGGCCGCTCGACCCCTGACGTGGAGCATGAGCGCGCGGTTGCGATCTTCGACCTGCTCGAAGAAAACCTGTTCGAGCCGGTCGGCCATCCAGGCGGCCCCTATAAGCTCAATCTCTCGCTCGTCGACGCCAAGCTCGTCTTTGCGATCTCGACCGACAAGGGCAGCGACGTCGCCACCCATATTCTGTCGCTGACGCCGTTCCGCCGGATCGTGAAGGACTACTTCATGATCTGCGAAAGTTACTACGAAGCGATCCGCTCGGCGACGCCGAGCCAGATCGAGGCGATCGACATGGGGCGCCGCGGCATTCACAACGAGGGTTCGCAGACGCTGATGGATCGCCTCTCCGGCAAGATCCGGCTGGACTTCGATACCGCCCGCCGCCTGTTCACGCTCGTCTGCGTGCTCTACTGGCGCGGGTGAGGGCGACGACCGGCATGGCGGGAACCGAGGCTCAGCGCTTGAAAATGCCCCGCTCGGTCCTCTTCATGTGCGGCATGAACGCTATTCGCTCGCCGATGGCCGAAGCGCTCGCCAAGGCGGCGCTGCCGGCCGGAACCTATGTCGCCTCCGCCGGCGTGCGGCATGGCGAACGCGACCCCTTCGTCGACGTGGTCATGGCCGAAGTGGGCCTGAGCCTCGGTCGCCACCAGCCGCATACGCTCGATGAACTCGAGGATGACTATTTCGACCTTATCGTCACGCTGGCGCCGGAGGCGCATCACAAGGCGCTCGAATTGACGCGCTCCATGGCCGTCGACGTGGTCTACTGGCCGACGCCGGATCCGACGGTGGCTGCCGGCACGCGCGAGCAGATCGTCGATGCCTACCGCGCCGTGCGCGATCACCTGTCGACGCTGATCAATCATCGGTTGATCGGCTCCAGGAAGTCGGAAGACGCTTGAGAGTGTTGCGAAAAATCCCCGCGCGGTCCGCAGTCTCCGTCGCTTCCATGCCGGCGTAAATCTCGATCGATTTAAGACTAGAGACATGGAGCGGTACGAAGTGCTATAGCGGCTTCGCGCTTCTGATCCGACGCGCGGCACAGTAGCCCGTCACAAAAGCGCAAAAGCCGGTCTTAGATGGTTCACAAATCCTCGTCGATTGTGTAGTTTCCGGCGAATTTTTCGGGATACCTGACGGTTCCCTAAACAAAGATAGAAAGAACAGTCCTACATGGCGAAAGAAGAAGTCCTTGAATTTCCGGGCGTGGTCACCGAATTGCTTCCGAATGCGACCTTCCGCGTGAAGCTCGAAAACGAGCATGAGATCATCGCTCACACTGCCGGTCGTATGCGCAAGAACCGCATTCGCGTGCTTGCCGGCGACAAGGTTCTCGTTGAAATGACCCCGTACGACCTTACCAAGGGCCGTATCACCTACCGCTTCAAGTAAGCCGCTCCGGCTCTTAGCAATTCCTGGAGCATTTCCGCTTCTACTTCGAATCGCGAAAACGCTCTAACCTTTGGTTGGATTGCAATTCCAGACGTAAACCGCCTATCGCATTTTGCTGGAATTGCTTTGGAGTGACGGCTCGTTCCGATGACAGTGGCCAAGAAACTGATACTTGCGTCCGGTTCGCCGCGTCGCGTCGAGCTTCTGGCGCAAGCCGGCATCGAGCCCGCGCGCCTGATGCCGATGGATCTCGATGAGACGCCGAAGCGTGCCGAACATCCGCGTTCGCTCGCAAGGCGCCTGTCGGCCGAAAAGGCGCGAGCGGCGCTTGCTGCAGTCAAGGGCGAAGCCGGCTGGGACGGAAGCTACATTCTGGCAGCCGATACGGTCGTTTGCGTTGGCCGCCGCATCCTGCCGAAACCGGAACTCGTCAGCGAAGCCTCGAGCGCGCTGCATCTTCTTTCCGGCCGCAGTCATCGCGTCTACACCGGCGTCTGCCTGATCACCCCGGACAAGACCGTGCGCCAGAAGGTCGTCGACACCAAGGTGCGCTTCAAGCGCCTGTCCGGTTTCGATATCGAGAGCTATCTCGCCTCGGGCCAATGGCGCGGCAAGGCGGGCGGCTACGGCATCCAGGGCATCGCCGGCAGCTTCGTGGTCAAGCTCGTCGGCTCCTACAGCAACGTCGTTGGCCTGCCGCTTTACGAAACCGTCAGCCTGCTTGTCGGCGAAGGCTATGACGTGCACAATCGTTGGCTGGAAGGCTGAACGAGTGACCGACGAAACGAAGAAAAGCGCTTCGAACGTTGCGCCCCTGCGTGCACCGCGCCCGTGTCCGGAATGTGGCCGGCCGTCGCATCGGGAACACTATCCCTTCTGCTCCGACCGCTGCCGCAACGTCGACCTCAATCGCTGGCTCTCCGGCTCCTACGCTATTCCGGTCGCCGACGACGAGGCGAAGGCCGACGACGGCGACGACCGCTAGGCGTACCGCTGCGGCCGGACCCGCCGGTCCGGCTTTTCCTTCCCCGCATCCTCTTTGCCGCGAACGACGCCTCGAAGATCCTCGCGCGTCACCGGGTGCGGGCGATCATCTTTTTCGGCTTCCAACGGCCACTTTCCACGAAAAATGGACCAGGGAGAGGATGCGATCTCTCTGAAACTCCTCGCTTTTTCGGCGTTTCGATTGTCCACAGGATTTCGGTCAAAAAACTTTCATTTGGCGCTGGACACCGCCGAACAAGATGCTATAACCCCGCTCGTTCCCGGGGCAAACACAAGCGCCCCGATGGTTCCGAAAGGAGCCGATGCCCGAAACGGCAGGATGCCCGGATAGCTCAGTTGGTAGAGCAGCGGATTGAAAATCCGCGTGTCGGTGGTTCAAATCCGCCTCCGGGCACCATTCTTTCTTCTCGAAGATCTTGGTTCCTTCAAGCGCTGCCGTGTCGTTTCCTTGCGTCCGCTGTGCGGCTGCGCTCCTTCAATACGTCGTCCACTCCTGCACCAACATCTCGCGAAAGCGGATGGCGGCCGGTGATAGTCTGCCGCCGCGGCGTTCGACAAGGCCGATGGTGCGGCTGACGGTGGGGGCGGTCAGCGGCACGGTGGCGATAACAGGGTGTTCGACCTGGGGTGTGGCCAGCCGCGGCATCACGGAGATGCCGAGGCCCGCCTCGACGAGGCCGAGCGAGGTCGAGAGGTGGTTGACCTCGTAGAACCAGTTGAGCTGCACCTGGGCCGTTGTCAGCGCCCGGTCGAGCACGGCACGGTTGCCGCTGGTCTTGCTGACGCCGATGAGCGGGTGGCCGGTCAGATCCGCCCAGGTCAGTTGCTTCGAGGTCGCCAGCGGATGATCGCGGCGGCAGGCGAGCACGAACGGGTCGTCGACGAGCGGCGTGAAGCTGAGATCAGGGCGCGCCGCCCCAGTGATGTTGATGCCGAATTCGACCTCGCCGTTGGCGACCGCATCAAGCCCCTCATTGGCCGAGAGATCGAGGATTCGGAAGCGGATGCCCGGGAATTTCTCGTTGAAGGATTGCACAACCCTGGGAAGAAAATAGAAGGCCGCGGTCGGGACCGAGGCGATGGTGACCTGGGCGCGGTGTCGCCCACCGAGGTCGCTGATCGAGAGGATCGATTCCTCGAATTCGTCGACCAGACGCCTGACCAGTGGCAGAAGCTCCCGCCCGACCTGCGTCGGCGCCACGTGCCGGGTCGTGCGTTCGATCAACTGCGCGCCGACGGAGGCTTCAAAGCCCTTGATCCGCCGTGAAAGCGCAGGTTGTGAAAGATTGAGCTGGCGGGCAGCTTCGTTGAACGAGCCGAGGTCGAGTACGGCGAGAAAAGCCTTGAGGTCGAGGAATTCGAAATTATTGCGCATATCGGAATAATTACGCCATTCTTTGCATTTCACAACAGATTTGATCCGTGAGATCCCTCCGATCAGCCGGTTGCGGCCGGTTCGAAGGAGCATGCGGAATGGATGACTTGATCAGGATACCCTGCGTGATGATGCGCGGCGGAACGTCGAAGGGACCGTTTTTTCTGTCTCGCGATCTTCCGGCTGATCCCGTCGAGCGCGACCGCCTGCTGATCGAAATCATGGGCTCCGGCCACCCGCTGCAGATCGACGGTCTCGGCGGCGGCAACTCGCTGACGAGCAAGGTCGCGATCGTCGGTCCGTCGAGCCGTCCGGAAGCTGATGTCGATTATCTCTTCGCCCAGGTGAAGGTGCTGGAGCGCAGCGTCGATACGGCGCCGAACTGCGGCAACATGCTCTCGGCCGTCGGCCCTTTCGCCATCGAGGCCGGCCTGGTTCTGCCGACCGGCGACGAAACGGTCATCAAGGTTCACAACGTCAACACCGGCAAGATCATCGACGCCCGCATTCAGACCCCCGGCGGCGCGATCGCCTATCAGGGAGAGGCCGCCATCGACGGCGTGCCGGGCAAGGCCGCCCCTGTCTATCTGGCCTTTCGCGATGCGATCGGCGCCAAGACCGGCCGACTGCTGCCGAGCGGCAAGGCGACCGATGTCATTCTCGGTCTTGAAGTGACGCTGCTGGACGGCGCAACGCCGGTGGTGATCATCACCGCGGAGGATATGGGCTACAGCGGCTCGGAGCCCGCTGCAGCTTTCGACGCCGATACGGATTTCATGGCCCGGCTCGAGGAAATCCGGCGGGAGGCCGGAAGGCTGATGGGGATGGGGGATGTCAGCCAGTCGGTTCTGCCGAAGCCGGTGCTGATCGGGGCGCCCGCGAACGGCGGCGATCTGGCCGTACGCTATTTCACGCCCGCCAATTGCCACACCGCGCTTGCAACGACCGGTGCCGTAAGCCTCGGTTTGGCGGCAACGATCCCGACCGGCCTGGTGGGTCGGCGTTTTCCGGAGCTTTCGCTGCCGGCGACGCTCGCCTTCGAGCACCCGACCGGTGAACTGCGGGTAAGGGTCGAGAAGGCCATAGGAGACAATAGCCCGACTGTGTCTGTGATGCGCACCACGCGTCGGCTGTTTGAAGGTGCGGCTCTTGTTCGCAAAGACGCTTAGGGTCTTGCAGAGCAACGTGTCGCGAATGCATTAACGAACTGGGAGGAGAACAAAATGCCCATGAAATTTACCCGTCGCGTCGCCCTGGCCCTGTGCGGGGCCGCCATGACCATGTCGGTCGCAGCCCCTGTGATGGCGCAGGAAGCCTATCCGTCCAAGCCGATCACGCTGGTGGTTTCCTATGCCGCCGGCGGCGGCACAGATGCCATCGCCCGCGTCTTTGCCGCGCGGCTTGAAAAGGCGCTCGGCGGTCGCGTCATCGTCGAAAACCGGCCGGGTGCCGCCGCCAACCTTGGAACCGAAGTCGCCGCTGCGGCTGATCCCGACGGCTACACCCTGCTGATCGGCAATCAGGGCCCGATGGTCGTCAACCCGCATATCTTCAAGCTGAAGGCCGATCCGGGCACGGACCTCGATCCGATCGCGATGATCGCGGATGCGTCCCTCGTCGTCGTTGTCGGACCATCACTCAAGGTCAACACGCTCGGCGAACTGGTCGAGGCGGCCAAGTCCGGCGAACTGGTCTATGGTTCGGCCGGCAACGCCTCGGCCAGCCATCTCGGCGCGCTGCTGCTCGGCCAGACCGCCGGCATCAAGGTCAGGCACGTTCCTTACAAGGGCGCAGGCCCGGCGGTGAACGACCTCGTCGGCGGCCACATTGACTTCATGGTCACCACCATTCCCTCGGCGATCGGGCTGATCGAGAGCGGCACGCTGAAGGCGCTTGCCGTCACCGGCGACAAGCGCTTTGCGAGCCTGCCGGATGTGCCGACCGCCATTGAAGCCGGCGTTCCGGGCTACACGGCCTCGGCCTGGTATGGCCTCGTCGGTCCGAAGGGCATGCCGGCGGACGTAAAGTCGAAGCTCGAGGCGGCGACGACCGAGACGCTCAGCGATGCCGACGTGCTCGACAAGCTGAAGAACGACGGCGCCGTGCCGTCCTCCATGGGCCCCCAGGCCTTTGCCGATTTCATGGCCAAGGAGCGCGCGCGCTGGGGCGACGTGGTGAAAGCGGCCGACATCAAGGTCGAGTAAGATGGAAGCCACGTCCACGAACACTGAAACCGAGCCCTCCGCGGGAGGGCTCGGCCGGGAGAGGCTTGCCGGCATCGTGCTGGTCGGCCTCGGCGGGCTTGGCCTGTGGGCCGGCTCCGATCTGCCCTTCATGACCTCGGAAGGCGTCGGCTCGGGGCTGATGCCGCGGCTGCTTTCCCTCGTCATCCTGGGGCTCGGGCTCCTGCAACTGGTGCTGAGCCGAAAGGATCCGGGGCCTTCGACCGGCCGCTGGGCGATCCGCGAGACGATCCCCGTCATCCTCGGCGTCGTTCTCTTTGCCGTTACGGTGCGTGGCTATCATCTCGGTCCGGTTACCATTCCTGGTCTCGGCCTCTCGATCGCCTGTCCGCTGGCGGTCGTCGCTTCCGGCCTGGCCGCGCGCGATGCGCGCCTTGGCGAACTTCTTGTCTTTGCCGCCGTGCTAACAGCCTTCTGCATCGGCCTCTTTCGCTATGCGCTCGGGCTTTCGGTTCCCGTTGCGCCCTGGCTTCTAGGATACTGAGATGCTGGACGTCTTTATCAATCTCGGCCTCGGCATGACCGTGGCGTTCACCCTGCAGAACATCGCGCTCTGCTTCATCGGCTGTCTCATCGGCACGCTGGTGGGCGTGTTGCCCGGCGTCGGCCCGGTTGCCACAATCGCGATCCTGCTGCCGGTCACCCTCTCGCTCGATCCGACCGGCTCGCTGATCATGCTCGCCGGCATCTATTACGGCGCCCAGTACGGCGGCTCGACCACGGCGATCCTCGTCAACATTCCCGGGGAAGCGACCGCGGTCGTCACCGCCATCGACGGCCACAAGATGGCCCAGAAGGGCCAGGCGGGGCTTGCGCTCGGCCTGGCGGCGATCGGTTCGTTCTTTGCCGGCACGGTTGCCACCATCGTGATTGCCGCTCTCGGCGTTCCGATGACGCGCATGGGCCTTCTCTTCGGCCCGACCGAGTATTTTTCGCTGATGATCATGGGCCTCGTTTTTGCCGTCGTGCTGGCGCACGGTTCGCTTCTGAAGGCGGTTTCGATGATCCTCATCGGCGTGCTGCTCTCCTGTGTCGGCGCCGATATGGAAACGGGTCGCGAGCGCATGACCTTCGGCCTTGAAATGCTCCAGGACGGCATCGAATTCGTCGTGCTGGCCATGGGCATCTTCGGCTTCGGCGAGATCTTCAAGAACCTTGCCGATCCGGAATCCCGCGATGTCGTGCGCAGCCGCATCGGCCGCCTGTGGCCGACGCTGAAGGAGCTGAAGGATAACTTCCCGCCGATCCTGCGCGGCACCTTCCTCGGCTCTGTCCTTGGCGTTCTGCCGGGCAACGGCGCGATCCTCGGCCCCTTTGCCAGCTATGCGGTGGAAAAGCGTATGTCGAAGCGGCCGCAGGACTTCGGGCATGGCGCACCGGCGGCCGTCGCCGGCCCGGAAAGCGCCAACAATGCCGGCGCGCAGACCTCGTTCATCCCGCTTCTCACCCTCGGCCTGCCGCCGAATGCGGTGATGGCGCTGATGGTGGGCGCGATGATGATCCAGGGCATCGTGCCCGGGCCACAGGTGATCGAGCGCAATCCGGAACTGTTCTGGGGGCTCATCGCCTCGATGTGGATCGGCAACCTCATGCTGGTCATCATCAACCTGCCGCTGATCGGTCTGTGGGTGAAGCTGCTGCGCGTGCCCTATCGCCTCCTGTTTCCGGCCATCGTCTGCTTCTGCTGCATCGGCCTCTACTCGATCGCCAACGATGCGGCCCAGGTAATGATGGCCGCCCTGTTCGGGATCATCGGCTACGCCCTCTACAAGCTCGAATTCGAGCCTGCGCCGCTGGCGCTAGGCTTCGTGCTGGGCCGCTTGCTAGAGGAGAAGCTGCGCCAGTCGCTGATTATCTCCGGCGGCAGCCCGCTGACCTTCCTGCAATCGCCGCTGTCGGCAATTCTGCTGGCGATCGCCGTCATGGCGCTTGTGATCGCCATCTCGCCGTCGATGCGGCGAAACCGCGACGAGGTCTTCAAGGAAGCCTAAGGGTTGCTTCTAAACGTTGGAAAGGCCACGGGCACGCCGCGCCCGTGGCCTTTCTGTTTTCGGGCAGGCGCGCGAGGTATCGTCGCCGATCGGTCAAGAACATCGCTCCTCTTCACAAGTGCGCGGAAGCGGCGTAATCTCCAAGGATATTCTTAAGTAGAAATAATTTAAGTAATAGATCCTGCGGGGACAAAGGAATGGCTGCGACGGGAGCGCGCGGCGACAGGCGGGAGCAAATTGACGGGCTTCGCGTGATCGCCATGACGGGGGTATTGTACGTTCATTACTGGAACGAGCATCCCACACTTGAATCTGTTCGAGTTTCACTCTTCTTCATCATCAGCGGCTTCTTGATCGGGGTGATCCTGCTGTCGGCAAAAGACACCCAGGCAACGATCAACGTCACCAATTTCTACATTCGCCGCTCGCTTCGCCTGCTCCCGGCGCTGTTCCTGATGCTGTTCGTGGCGGCACTGTTCAACATGGATGGCATACGCAACAGCCTGGCGTGGCACACGTTTCAGATGTCGAGCCTGTATTTCGCCATCACCCAGGACTGGGAGCCCTGGGTTGCCGCGCATCTCTGGAGCCTCAACATCGTCGAGCAGTTCTACCTTACCGCTCCGCTGATCATCATCTTCCTGAGCCGGCGGCATATTTTCGTGGCCTATGTCCTCATCTTCACGATGTCGGTGATCGCCCGAACCTATAGCGACGAGCTCGGTCTTCTCGCCTGGTCAAACATCGTTCTTGCCTTTGACCCGGTGGCGGCAGGGGCGATCCTGGCGCTGGTCAAGGACAATGCCGATGTGCGGGCGGTTCTGACGAGCAAGCTCAACAACCTCGCGTCTGTCGCGATCATCGCGTCGCCTCTCTTCGTCGGTTTCAAGTTCGGCCATTCGGAAACCTATAAGTTGCTTTGCATCTACGCGCTGGCCTCGATCGTTCTGAGTTCCTACATCGGATACAAGGGCGTGTCGGCCTATCTCCTGGCAAACCCCGTCACGCGCTTCCTCAGCCGCGTCAGTTACGCGACCTATGTGTACCACATGGCGCTCTGGTGGCTGGTCGCCGAACAGTGGCCGGCGCTCTACAGGGCGGGGCCGATGACGTTCCTCATCATGAGCACCATCACGGTCATCGTCGCGACGATTTCCTGGCATCTGGTGGAAAAGCACTTCGACGCCCTGAAAGCCTTGTTCCCCGTAACCCAACCGGTGCCGCTGGCGGCCGAGCGTGCCTGACCCCGCCTGCAGGGCGAGGAGCAAGGGCGCAATTATTGCCAACCATCGGAAGGGCTGACGCAATATTTGCGCCCCGAGGCGAGGTTTCTTAAGTCGGTGTTAACCACGTATTTGGTTGTATCGCCACAATCACAGCGGCCCATGAAGGGCATTTTTCAATTTTAAGATGTCACTAATATGGTCAGCATTCTCACGAACGCTGGAGCGATTTCTGCGCTCCAGACTCTGCGTACGATTAACTCCGACATGGCTCAGGTCCGCGGGCAACTGAACTCGGGCCTGAGAATTCAGACGGCGGCCGACAACGCCGCCTATTGGTCGATCTCGACAACCATGCGCTCCGACGCCAAGGCCGTGTCTGCGGTCCAGGACGCGCTCGGGCTGGGAGCGGCCAAGGTCGAGACGGCCTATGCGGCGATGGATGCCGTTACCGGTATTCTCAGCGAGTTCAAGGCCAGGCTGGTGACGGCGAGGGAGCCCGGCGTCGACAAGGGCAAGCTCCAGAAGGAGCTCGACCAGCTCAAGCAGCAGATCCTGAGCATCGTGGATTCGGCGAGCTTCAGCGGACAGAACTGGCTGAGAACCAATGTCTCCGACATCTATGACAGCGATCTGAATCGCACGTCCGTCGCCTCCTCGTTTTCGAGAGACGCCCGAAACGGCGTGTCGCTGAACACGGCCGACTTTTTCCTGCGGGACTCCTCGCTGTTCAACAGCACCGGCGGCGGCATCCTGCAGGCCGACACGCGGGATCTGAGGACCGTCGGCGGGATCCGCTTCGTGACCTCGGTCGATGTCGACGGCTACACCACCAACAGCAACTACAACAACCGGGCGGGCCAGGCTGGCGAATTCGTGTTCCATTTCACGGGGCCGCTCAGTTTTTCGAACGCGGGCGACAAGATCACGTTTGACGTCATCGTCGACAAGGACAGCAGCTCTCAAGGTCTCTCGCTGCCGCTACACGCCGGAAAGACGACCTCGGTCACCGTCGATCGCACCACCGTCGATACGGTGCTCGGCGCCGCTGCCAACGGCGTGATATCGGACTACACGCAATATGCAGCAGTGCTCGACCACGCGGTCAAGCAGGCGGGGGCCGGCGCCACGGTCAAGACATATAGACACCCCTATGAGCCTTACGCCCCCATTATCAATCAAATCGGCTTCATGACACAGCAGAATTCCGGCCTCGACGGGTCCTATGTCGAGGTCGCCAATCTGGTCGTCAGCACGTCGAGCGGCGGCGGAGCTGGTCTCGTTGAAAACTCGGATTTCGGCGAGCGCGGATCGGAGATGACGCTGACGTTCGAGCAGTTCGAGGTCTACAAAGACGTCGTCGTATCCTTCAATTTTTCGGTGAACGGCGAAGCTCCCAGCACCCATTCCTTCGACCGCAATCAGGTGAACGCGCTGCTGGGCAAGGATACCGGCAAGATCGAAACGGTCGACGAGATGGTGACGGTGCTTCAGTCGCTCATCACCCGGCCGAACACCATCATTCAGAACAACGGCTCAGGCGGCATCCTGATAAAGTCCGATCCGGCCGTCGATCGGAAATCCGGTGCCGGAACCTTTATCGGCTTCACCAACATTGACGTGAACATCGAACCGATCGCCCGCAGAAACTTCCTTGACGTCGATATCGCGGCCAACCCGCAATCGGTCGATTCCTATCTCCACTACATCGAAGTCGTCCTGCAGCGGACCATCGACCGTGCAGCGGCGCTCGGTTCGCTGCTGTCGCGCATCGACATGCAAACGACCTTCGCTCAAACGCTGATGGCGACGATCGACAAGGGGGTCGGGCGCCTGGTGGATGCCGACATGAACGAGACATCGACGCGGCTGAAGGCCTTGCAGTCGCAGGAGCAGCTCGGCATTCAGGCTTTGCAGATCGCCAACTCCAACGCTCAGAACATCCTGCAGCTCTTCCGCTGAGACAAGCCGCAGAGGTGGATTTGGAGGGCGCGATTAAGAGGGGAAAATATCGTCGGCTCTGCCGACCTGGCTTCGACTGACCCCGGAACTTAACCCAGCCGAGACTCCTCGGCTGTCACCTGCGTTACAGGCGTGTCGCAGCTTCTGCCTATTCTGGCGCCCGGGAGGACCTGAGCGGCGCAGTTCGTCGCCGCACAATTTAGGCCGCGACGTCCGGAAAAAACGGGGGCGCGGCCGGGTCAACGAGGATTAGACATGCGTAAACTTGCGACACTCTCTCTGGCAGCTTTGGTGACTGCGACGGTCGCCGTGGTCGGCGTTGCTCCGGCATTTGCCGGCGGAAGCTACTACAAGGGCGTATCGACAACGCCCATCAACGAAGGCCACAAGAGCGAGAAGTACAACCCTGAGGCCAAGGTCGTGAACCGCCCACCGCCGCGCAACGGCGCCTATTACAAGGGCATCATGCGCAAGTAATGCGGTATCCGTGGGGCGTGCGTGGTCAAGCGGCCTTTTTGCCCGTCGCGCTACCCGGCATAACCTGCGAAACAAACGAGGGCGCCAGCGGCGCCCTTTTATATTTTAAAGCAGAACGTGGTTGAGGATGTCGCTTTCGCTGACCACTAGGTTCGGCAGGTGCCCCTTGCGAAGATAGTGCTTGCGATCGCTGTCGGCCGTGACGAAGACGGCAGTGCGGGCAATTTCGTCCGGCGTGAGTTCCGTTGTACCGGGAACGACGGCGATATGGGAGCGCAGGCCAAGGTCACGCAACAGCTCTTCGATCGCACCATGGTCTTCGACGCCGTGCAGCACCAGACGATCGATCTCGGCGACCGCGTTCGTGTGCCACATCACCGTCTGCAGGGCGACCATGAGCGGCAGAACGCCCTTTGATCGCTGCAGTTCGGGATGGTGTTCGAAGCCGCCGAGCATCAGGCGGGTATAAAGCTCATAGGCGCGGATGTAGTCCTTCTTCGCGAGCCACATGCGCAGGGCGACCGTCATGCGCAGCATGGTGAAATCCCTCACCTGCGCATCGAGATAGGCCCGGCGCTCCGGTGTTAGCCGCACCGCGCCGCGCTTGGCACCGGAATAGAGGAAATATTCAAGGCCGCCGCGGTAGCTGTCCCAGGCGGTGAGCACGTCGGCATGGCCGGCTTGCGGCCGGTCGCGAGCAATCTTCGAACGGGTGACCTGTCGGTAGAACGGCTTTCTCAGGAAGGCGACGGCGCCCTGCTCCAGAAAATGGGCGAGATAGGCGAAGGCCCAGTAGGCGAAGTTCCTGGGCACCCAGGCCGACCGTAGTGCCGACGCCCGGTAGATGCCGATTTCCGGAAACACGTGTCGCTCGCAGAGGAAGTCGAACACTTCCTCTGAAGCGCGCTTCTTGAACTTCGTGTCCTTGTCGACGATGTAGAACGGCGGATCATCGCGCTCCTCGACTTCGTCATGCGTGTACCAGGGCGCGTAGCAAGCGGTGACTTCCGGATTGAGATCCAGGTAGCGGATCGCCTCGCGCATGCCTTCGTTGATCAGGATGTCGTCGTCGGCGAGATAGAGCACATATTCGCCGGTCGCGCGGCTGAAGGCGCTGACGACGTTGGCGCCGGAACCGTAGTTTTCCGCCTGCCTGAGGTAGCGGATCGGCAGGCCCTTGGCGATGAAACGCTCGGCCACGTCGCGCGTGTCGTCCGTAGACGCGTTGTCGGAGATGATGATCTCGTACTTATAGGAGAATTGGTAAAGGTCGACGAAATAGGCGAGCGACTTCTCGAGAAAGGCTGCGCGATTGTAGGTTGGAATGCAAATGCTCAGCTTAACCTGGCTCACGCGCCTCTCCATGGTGCTTTTCTCGCGCGGTTTCCAGTCTCTTCGGACGTTGCCGTTGCCCGCATCGCCAGCCCTGGCGCTGCCCGCACGGCGCAGGTGTCCCGCGCATACAGGGAACGCCCCCTGCACATTCCTTATTCCGCTTCGATCTTGTGTGAGCCTTGTCTTGGATAGGCGATGTCGGCCCCCTCTCGGCGCCGGTCGAGCGCAGTTAACGCTTTGTTAACCATGCTGGCGCACTCTCGGATCAGGCTCACGCCGCCCCTTGTGCGACGGACCGGAGCTGCCGGACGGGATACGCCGTCGCGTTCGTTCCGATGGAGCCGAGGTAAGGGTGTACGATATGGCAGAGCACATGATGAAAATGCTGATGAGCATCATGGCCGCGCTCTCGTTCGGCTCCCTGCTCTTTCTCGTGGCCATCCTCTAGGGCTCTCTGCCCTCAAGGCCACCGCGTCCTTCGACGCCTGTCAGGGATAAAGGTAGAATTCGTCCCAGCTCTCGTGCGGCACAAGCTCACCGATCTTGTATTCGAAGGACAGGACATCCAGGTGCTCGGCGTCGGTGCGGCACTTGAACTTCAGCTTGTACCATTCGCCCTTGCTGCGGAACACAGCGCCCGGCGCCTTCATCTTGTCTTCCTTCACGACCGGTTCGGCGAAAGTATAGGCAATCACCTTGTCCGGTTTGAAGCTCGACTTGTCGGCGTTGATGCGCTCCATCGCTTCGGTGTCGCAGCGCTGCTCCAGGCGGGTCTGGGGGTCGAGCTTCTCGAACTGACGTACCAGGGACTGATCCATCGCCAGCGCCGGGGAGAATGTGGCGGCGAAGACGAGCGGGTACGCGAGTAGCTTCATGCTTGACGGACTCCTGGGAACGGAAAGGACCAACCCGGCAAATCACTGCCGGGCGCGCGCTTGCGGTTTCAGTTAAGCTTTGTGGCCATTCCAAGGCATGCCCCGTATCCGCAACGGCAAACTACGCTTCCGATACGTCGATCCACTCGGCGCCGGTCAGCTCGGCGATGCGGGTCGGGCTGATGTGCACAGCCGCATTGGTGGCACCGGCGGCCGGCACGACGATGTCGTAGGCCTTGAGCGACAGGTCGCAATAGATGCTGTGCGGCTTGGCGAGACCGAAGGGGCAGACGCCGCCGACCGGGTGGCCGGTCTCGGCTTCCACCTCGTCGAACCCAAGCATGCGCGCCTTTGTGCCGAAGCGGGCCTTGTACTTCTTGTTGTCGAGGCGGGCGTCGCCACGCGTGACGATCAGGATCACGTCGTCGCCGACGCGAAGCGCCAGCGTCTTGGCGATCTGGGCGGGCTCGACGCCGTGGCCCTCGGCCGCAAGAGCAACCGTGGCGGTGCTTTGTTGTAGCTCGATGACGTCGATATCTGGGGCGTGCTGGGAGAAGAAGTCTTTGACGGAGGTCAGGCTCATGGCGAACAGTTCACGTTATTGAAAAGGCAAGGGGCGGCCGCCGCGGCGCAAGGAGCGCTAGGGTCCTTCGTGCCGGGCGCGCAAATCTCTCAATCGTCGTTGGAAGCGTCAAGGTCTTCCGGGCGCAGACCTTCCTGCTGCGGTGGCAGGTAGCCGTGATTGGTGAACCAGTTTTCGAGGATCGCGATGATCGCCTGATCCCGTGTCTGCATTCCCGGGTGATCCGCAATGAACGACTTGAGCGCCGTTTCGATCTTGTCGGTGTAAAGAGCGTTCATGCTCGCCTCCGTCTGGCTATGTGCGATGTCCCGTCCAGCAGATCACAGTGCTACAGCCCCCTTCGCGCGTCCAGATGGAACGGCCGGGGATATCCCGGGCGCGAAGGGTACTGCGGCCGGCGATGGGTCAGGCCTGTTTGACGATGCGGATCAGCACCAGAAGGATGACGGCACCGATCGTCGCGTGCAGGATCGCTGAAAGGATGCCGGTGCCGAGGCTGATGCCGATCGCCGGAAAGAGGAAGCCGGCGATGAAGGCGCCGATGATGCCGACGACCATATTGCCGATGAGGCCGAAACCGCCGCCCTTGACAATGAGGCCGGCGAGCCAGCCGGCGACCGCGCCGACGATCAGGAAGACGAGAATGCTTTCAATGCCCATGAACGGGTCCCTTTCCGTTGAATCTCCAAGGGAAAGATAGATCAGGAATTGAAATCAGATAGGGGGCAATTTCATCGCGCAGCGATTTTTTGAGCTGTCGAGCGTGGGATGCGGCGCCGGGCCTCAAATGGCAGCCCGGCGCGGCTCGTTTCAGTGTCAGACGATACCGCCCCCGCCGCCGGCAACGGCCGGGCGCTCAGCCGCGACTTTCGCGCGGTAACCGCTCTTGCGATAGGCCGCGACAGGTGCGATTGCACCGCCGCTTTCGAGACGCGCCATCGCGAGAATAGGCTCGACGTCGGTGCGGAAGGCTACCTTCAGCGTCTCGCTCGCCATCAGCGCGTCGTTGTCGTCCTGGTAGCCCGCGAGCGCCTGGCGGTCGACAATCAGCGCCTGGGCATAGGCGCGGCAGACCTCGGTGGCACTCGTCATCAGGCTTTCGATCGGGTCGGTGACGTTGTGGCTCTGGTCGAGCATGTGCGCCGGCTCGAACCCCTTGGCCTTGCGGGTCTCCGCATCGACGAGTTCGTTGAAGACGAGGAACAGCCGGTAGGGATCGATCGAACCGGTGTCGAGATCGTCGTCACCATACTTCGAATCGTTGAAGTGGAAGCCGCCGAGCTTGCCGAACTGGATGAGGCGGGCGACGATCATCTCGATGTTGACGTTCGGCGCATGGTGGCCAAGGTCGACGAGGCAGAAGGCCTTGGGGCCGAGCTCCTGGGCGATCAGGTAGTTGCTGCCCCAGTCCTGGACGACGGTCGAATAGAAGGCCGGCTCGAACATCTTGTGTTCGGTGTAAACGCGCCAGTCATCCGGCAGCGCCGCGTAGACCGATTTCATCGCGTCGAGATAACGCTCGAAAGCACGGGTGAAATTGCTTTGGCCGGGGAAGTTGGAGCCGTCGCCGACCCAGACCGTCAGCGCCTTGGACCCAAGCTGCTGGCCGATCTCGATGCATTCGAGATTGTGCTCCACCGCTTGAGCGCGCGTGGCGGCGTCGGCATGCGACAGCGAGCCGAACTTGTAGGAATGTTCCTGGCCCGGCGCGTCTGAGAAGGTGTTGGAGTTCATCGCATCGAAACCGAGGCCGAGCGACGTGCCCTTCTCTTTTAGTTTGGAAATGTCGCTCACCTTGTCCCAGGGGATATGCAGCGAGACGGTCGGCGTCGCCCGGGTCAACTGCTGGATGACCGCGCAATCCTCGAGCCTGTCGAAGATGTTGCGCGGTTCGCCCTTGCCGGGGAAGCGGGCAAAGCGCGTGCCGCCGGTGCCGACACCCCAGGAAGGGACGGCAACACCGTAGGCGGCGACCTTCCGTTTGATCTCGTCGATCGCGATGCCGCGCCGGCTGAGCCTTTCGCCGAGGCTCTCATAATCCCGGCGAAGTGCGGTGAGCCGGCTTTCGTTCTCGGCCTCGACGGTCGCCTGGCTGATCATGGTGGTCGTCATGAAACTCTCCTCGATCAGCGGGTGAAGGACTGGGCGTTGCCCGCGTCGACATTGATGATGTTGCCGGTCGATTTCGCCGACATGTCGGAGGCGAGGAAATAGATCGCCTCGGCGATATCCTCGGGGAAGACGCTGAGCTTCAGCATCGAGCGCTCGCGATAATGCGCCTCGAGGTCGTCCACATCCATCTTGTAGGCGGCGGCGCGCTGTTCCTTCCACTCGCCAGTCCAGATCTTCGAGCCGCGCAACACCGCGTCGGGGTTCACGACGTTGACGCGGATCTGCGCGCCAGCCCCTTCGAGCGCCAGGCAGCGGGCGAGGTGGATTTCGGCCGCCTTGGCGGTGCAATAGGCAGATGCGCCGGGGGAGGCGGCAAGACCGTTCTTGGAGGCGACGAAGACGACGTTGCCGCCGGCCTTCTGCTGGCGGAAGATGCGGAAGGCTTCACGCGAGACGAGGAAGTAGCCGGTCGTCAGGATGTCGATGTTCTTGGTCCAGAGCGCCAGCGTCGTGTCTTCGATGGCGGCTGACGAGGCGAGGCCGGCATTGGAGACCAGGATATCGAGGCCGCCGAAGGCGAGCAGAGCGTCGGCAAAACCGCCCTCGACCGCAGCTTCGCTGGTGACGTTCATGCTGACGGAGCGGACGAAATCCTTGCCGTAGCGCTTGGACAGTTCGCCTTCGGCCGCCGCAAGCGCGGTCTCATCGATATCGGCGAGCACGACGCAGGCGCCTTCCTGCATCAGCCGGTTGGCCGTCGCCTTGCCGATACCGCCGGCGCCGCCGGTAACGAGCGCAATGCGGCCGGCGAGGCTCTTCGGCTTCGGCATGCGCTGCAGCTTTGCTTCCTCCAGCAGCCAGTATTCGATGTCGAAGGCTTCCTGTTCCGGCAGGCCGACATAGGTGGAAACGCCGGAGGCGCCGCGCATGACGTTGATGGCGTTGACGTAGAACTCGCCGGAGATGCGGGCGGTAGACTTGTCCTTGGCAAAGGTGATCATACCGACGCCGGGCACGAGATAGACGACCGCGTTCGGGTCGCGCATGGCGGGGCTGTCTTCGTGCTTGCAGCGCTCGTAGTAGGCCGCATAGTCGGCGCGATAGGCGGCGATCGCTTCGGGCAGCGCTGCCAGCGTCTTGTCGACATCGGGACTGGCCGGATCGAAATCGACCACCAGCGGCCGGATCTTGGTGCGCAGGAAATGGTCGGGGCAGCTGGTGCCAAGAGCGGCCAGCGGCTTCAGATCCTTCGACGTGACGAAATCGAGCACGGCCTGGCTGTCGTCGAAATGGCCGACCTTCTTCTCGTCGGCGCTGATCAGCCCGCGGATGACCGGCATCAGCTTGCGGGCGACGTCGGCGCGGGCGGCCGCGTCGAGCGCCGGCTTCACCGCGCCGCCAAAAGCAGGCTTGGTGTTCTCGGCCTCGAACCAGGCGATCGCCTTGTTGATGATCTCGACCGTCGTCTCGTAGGCTTCTTTCGCCGTGTCGCCCCAGGTGAAGAGGCCATGGCTTTCAAGCACCACACCGCGTGCGCGCGGGTTTTCCAGGCAGAACTTTTCCAGCCACAGGCCGAGCTCGTAGCCCGGGCGTTTCCACGGCAGCCAGCCGATGTCGTCGCCGAAGATCTTTGCCGTCAGCTCGCGGCTGTTCTTGGCCGCGGCAATCGCGATGATTGCGTCGGGATGCATGTGGTCGACATGCTTCTTCGGCACGTAGGCATGCAGCGGCGTGTCGATCGAGGCGGCTCGTGGATTGAGGTTGAAAGTGCAGTGCGGCAGGTAGCCGACCATCTCGTCTTCGAACGCGACACCGCGATAAATCGACTTCAGCGCGTTGAGCTTTTCCATGTAGAGAGTGGCAAAACCGTCGAGCTTGATCGTTCCGACGTCGCCGCCCGAACCCTTGACCCAGAGCACCTCGACCGTGCCGCCCCCAAGCGGATCCTTCTCCATCACCTTGGCCGAGGTATTACCGCCGCCGTAATTGGTGATGCGCTTGTCGGAGCCGAGCAGGTTGGAGCGATAGAGCAGGCGCTCGGATTCGCTCATGCCGGCAGCCTTTGCCTCGTCCCAAAGGTTTGCAAGTCGCGCACCCTGCTGCTTGTCGAGCATCTCGAATTTCCTCCCGGTCTGATATCGCGCGGCTTGGCGACCGCGCAGAGATGTGGTTGGCATCAGATCACAGGACTTGAGCGTTAAAGTCAATCAAAAACGATCAAGTTCGCGCATGCCGCGATGCACAATGAAAAAATATGATTGTTTGTGATTGACAATGGTCGATCGTGATGGAAGCATGAACGCCATCGGAGGAACGCATGCACGAGAAAGAAAGACACCGGATCATTCAGTCGGCGGTTCAGGAAAAACCCGTCGTCACCGTCCAGGAACTGGTCGATCTGACCGACAGTTCCGAGGCGACGATCCGGCGCGATATTGCAGCCCTCCACGTGCAGAAGAAGCTGCGACGGGTGCGCGGCGGCGCCGAGGCGATCAATCCGCCACAATTCGTCGGCCTTGCCGGTCGTCCGTTCAAGGTCAACGAGGGCCTGCACGCCCGCGAAAAGCAGGCGATCGCCAAGGAGGCGGTGGCGCTCTGCGAGGATGGCGAGCCGATCATCATCAATGGCGGCACCACGACCTTTCAGATGGTGCATTTCCTCAGCAATCGGCGAATGCAGGTTTTCACCAATTCCTTCCCGATCGCCGAGCATCTTTTGAAGCATTCGAAGAACACGGTGATGCTGTCGGGCGGCACGATCTACCGCGAGCAGAACATCATCCTCAGCCCCTTCGACAATGACGTGACGCGCAATTTCTATGCGCGCCGCATGTTCATGGGGGCACAGGGCTTAGGCCCGCTCGGCCTGATGGAGGCGGATCCGCTGTTGATCCAGGCGGAGCAGAAACTGATCGACCAGGCCGACGAACTCGTCGTGCTGGTGGACTCCTCGAAGTTTCACAAGCGGTCGAGCCTCATCCTTTGCGGGCTGAAGCGGATCGCCACTGTCATTACGGATTCGGGCATCGAGGACAGGCATGCCGCGATGCTTGAAAATGCCGGTGTGCGGCTGGTCGTTGCCAGCTCGAGAGCCGGCACAGATGCGGAGAACATGTCCTCGTCCGCCTGAGGGGTGGGCGAGGAGAGGGGAAGGTGACGCTCACGGCCGGAGGGGCCGGGGCATCGCCAATGGAGGAAATCGCGCCGGTGACGCTTGTCGCGTGCCGGTCATTGGGAGGAAATGAGCATGAAAATCCTGAAGTCACTGATGGTCACGGCCGCCGTTTCGCTGGCGCTGATGGCCAATGCCGCGCATGCGGAAAACAAGAAGATCGCGCTCGTGGTCAAGGCGCTCGGCATCGGCTTCTTCGAAGCCGCCAACAAGGGCGCGCAGGAAGCCGCCAAGGAGCTGGGCGACGTCGAGGTGATCTATACCGGCCCGACGACGACGACCGCCGAAGGCCAGATCGAGGTGATCAACTCGTTGATCGCCCAGAAGGTTGACGCCATCGCCGTTTCCGCCAACGACACCGACGCCCTCGTTCCGGCGCTGAAGAAGGCGATGGATCGCGGCATCAAGGTCATCTCCTGGGACTCAGGCGTCGCCAAGGATGGCCGCCTGATGCACCTGAACCCGTCGTCGAGCCCGCTGATCGGCAACATGATCATCAAGCTCGCCGCCGACAACCTGCCTGAGGGCGGCGATGTCGCGGTGCTTTCAGCAACGGCGACCTCGACCAACCAGAACACCTGGATCGCCGAGATGAAGAAGGTCCAGGGCAACTACAAGGGCATCAATGTCGTCGCGACCGTTTATGGTGACGACCTCGCCGACAAGTCCTATCGCGAAACGCAGGGCCTTATTCAGTCCTATCCGAACCTGAAGGCGATCATCGCGCCGACCTCGGTCGGTATCGTTGCCGCCGCCCAGGCCGTCACCGACGCCGGCAAGATCGGCCAGATCAACGTCACCGGTCTCGGCCTTCCCTCGGAAATGGCCGGCCACGTGAAGTCGGGCGCCTCCAAGTCTTTCGCGATCTGGAACCCGATCGACCTCGGCTACTCCGCAACGATGGTCGCCTACGACCTGATCAACGGTGCCGAAGCCAAGCCGGGTGCTGAACTGAAGATGGGCCGCATGGGTGCCGTCAAGCTCGACGACAACAACGAAGGCGCGATGGCCGACCCGTTCGTCTACGATGCCAAGAATGTCGAGGAATTCGCCAAGATCTTCTGATCCGGCGAAAGCCCCTCATCCGCCTGCCGGTCCCTTCTCCCCGCTTGCAGGGAGAAGGGACAAGCGGCAACGGTTTGCCCCCCTTCCCGACGAGGAGGGAAGAGAGCGGCATGCCCGAGCCTTCTCACCGCATGCGGGGAGAAGGTTAGGGTGAGGGGCAACCCGCGCGGGCGGATACGAGGGCATACGAGGCCCGAACGACTTCGCGTTATCGAAACGACTGAATGGTGGACTGTCTCTTGCTGCAGGATACGCTCACATCGCGGATGAAGCCCGCCATTGCGCTCGAAGGGATCTCGAAGTCCTTTCCCGGGGTGAAGGCGCTCTCTGATGTTTCGCTGGCGCTCTATCCGGGGTCGGTGACCGCGCTGATCGGCGAAAACGGCGCCGGGAAATCGACGCTGGTGAAGATCCTGACCGGCATCTACCAACCGGACGAGGGCACGATCTCCGTCGGTGATCAGGAGGTTCATTTCCCGACGGCGCTGGCGGCCGCACGCGCCGGCGTCACCGCGATCCATCAGGAAACCGTGCTCTTCGATGAGCTCTCGGTCGCGGAGAACATTTTCCTCGGCCACGCCCCGCGCAATCGCTTCGGGCTGATCGACTGGAAGAAGCTCAATGCCGATGCGCGTGCCTTGCTTTCGCGCGCCGGTGCCGATCTCGATCCGACCATCCGCCTGCGCGATCTCGGTATCGCCAAGAAACATCTGGTCGCGATCGCCCGCGCGCTGTCGATCGATGCGCAGGTGGTGATCATGGACGAGCCCACGGCCGCCTTGTCGCACAAGGAAATCCACGAACTCTATGCCCTCGTCGAACGGCTGAAGGCAGACGGCAAGGCGATCCTGTTCATCAGCCACAAGTTCGATGAAATCTTCCGCATCGCCGACCGCTACACGGTGTTTCGCGACGGAACGATGGTCGACGAAGGGCTGATCGCCGATGTCAGCCAGGACGAACTGGTGCGCCTTATGGTTGGCCGCGCTGTCGGTTCGGTTTACCCGAAGAAGGACGTGGCGATCGGCGAACCGGTGCTCACGGTCTCCGGTTACCGCCACCCGACCGAGTTCGAGGACATCAACTTCGAGCTTCGCCGCGGCGAGATCCTCGGCTTCTACGGCCTGGTCGGCGCCGGCCGTTCCGAGTTCATGCAGTCGCTGATCGGCGTCACCCGGCCATCGGCCGGTGCTGTCCGGCTCGATGGCGAGGTGCTGGTGATCCGCAGCCCGTCCGAAGCGATCCGGGCTGGCATCGTCTATGTGCCCGAAGAGCGCGGCCGCCAGGGTGCGATCATTGGCCTGCCGATCTTTCAGAACGTCACGCTGCCGTCGTTGTCGCGCACCTCGCGCTCGGGCTTCCTGAAGCTTGCCAACGAGTTCGCGCTTGCCCGCGAATATACCACGCGCCTCGACCTGCGCGCCGCCTCGCTCGATCAGGATGTCAGCACGCTTTCGGGCGGCAACCAGCAGAAGGTCGTGATCGCCAAGTGGCTGGCGACGAAGCCGAAGGTGATCATTCTCGATGAGCCGACCAAAGGCATCGACATCGGCTCCAAGGCCGCCGTGCACGCCTTCATGAGCGAGTTGGCGGCACAGGGCCTGAGCGTCATCATGGTCTCCTCGGAAATCCCGGAGATCATGGGCATGTCCGACCGCGTCATCGTGATGCGCGAGGGGCGGATCGCCGGGCGCTTCGAGCGCGCCGAACTGACGGCGGAAAAGCTGGTGCGTGCCGCCGCCGGCATTCAGGAGGCCGCGTGATGGCAAACATCCTCAGGAATCGCGAACTGCTGCTGGTCGGTGCGATCGCCGTGCTGCTGGCGCTGATCACCTGGCGTTTCCCGCCCTTCGTCGCGCCCGCGAACCTCGGGCGTGTCTACAACGACACGTCGATCCTGATCATTCTGGCGCTTGGCCAGATGGCGGTGATCCTGACGCGCTGCATCGATCTTTCGATGGCCGCCAACCTCGCGCTCTCGGGCATGGTGGCGGCGATGCTGAACGCCGCCTTTCCGGGCCTGCCGATCCCGCTGATCATCCTTGCGGCAGTTGCGCTCGGCACTTTGCTCGGCATGATCAACGGCGCGCTCGTCTGGAAGCTCGACATTCCGCCGATCGTCGTAACCCTCGGCACGCTCACCATCTATCGCGGCCTGATCTTTCTCTTGAGCGGCGGCAAGTGGATCAATGCCCACCAGATGAGCGACGCCTTCAAGGCATTGCCGCGCGACGAGCTCTTTGGTTTTCCGGTTCTCTCCTGGCTCTCGCTGGTGATGATCGCGCTCGTTTTCCTGCTGATGAGCCGCACGGCGCTCGGACGCGCCTTTTATGCGGTCGGCGGCAATCCGCACGCGGCGGTCTATACCGGCATCGACGTCGGCCGCACCCGCTTCTCGGCCTATTGCCTATCCGGCGCGCTTGCCGGGCTCTCGGGTTATCTTTGGGTGTCGCGTTATGCCGTCGCCTATGTCGACATCGCCGCCGGCTTCGAACTCGACATCATCGCGGCCTGCGTCATCGGCGGCATATCGATCGCCGGCGGCATCGGCACGGTAGCAGGCGCGGTGCTCGGTGCGCTGTTCCTTGGCGTGATCAAGAACGCCTTGCCGGTCATCAATATCTCGCCCTTCGCCCAATTGGCGATTTCGGGCATGGTCATCATTGTCGCTGTTGCCGTCAACGCTCGCGCCGAGCGGCGCAAGGGCCGCGTCATCTTGAGAAAGGCGGAGGCTGTCTGATGGCCGAGACCCACCTTACCCCACGACATATCCCCGATCGGCTGGAAGGCCGCGGCGCGCGCCTGCTGAAGAGCTGGGAAAGCCTGCTGCTTGTCGTCGCCTGCCTCATCTTTCTCGGCAACTCGCTGGCCTCGCCCTACTTCCTCGACCCGTGGAACCTCTCGGACGCGACCTTCAACTTCACCGAAAAGGCGATGATTGCCTTCGCCATGGCGCTGGTGATCATTTCCGGCGAGATCGATCTGTCGGTGGCCTCGATCATCGCGCTCGCCTCGACGGCGATGGGCTATGCCGTGCAACTTGGCTTCGACACGCCGGCGCTGGTGGTGATCGGTCTCTCTGTCGGGCTTCTTTGCGGTGCGATCAACGGCCTCTTGATCACCGGTCTCGGGTTGCCCTCGATCGTGGTGACCATCGGCACCATGAGCCTCTTCCGCGGTCTTTCCTTCATCATCCTCGGCGACCAGGCTTTCACCGGTTATCCCGACAGCTTCTCGTGGTTCGGCCAAGGCTATGTCTGGTGGGTGTTCTCCTTCGAGTTCACGCTCTTCGTTTCCCTCGCGGTCGTCTACGGCGTCGTCTTGCACAAGACAAATTTCGGCCGCGCGGTCTATGCCATCGGCAACAATCAGACGGCGGCGCTCTTCTCCGGCATCCGCGTTGCGCGCATCAAATTCATCCTCTTCCTCCTGACCGGGTTGATGGCCGGGCTTGCCTCGATCTGCCTGACCTCGCGCCTCGGCTCGACGCGCCCGTCGATCGCGCTCGGCTGGGAGCTGGAGGTGGTAACGATGGTGGTACTCGGCGGCGTCAACATTCTCGGTGGCTCCGGCACCATCCCGGGCGTCGTGCTGGCCGCCCTGATCATGGGTATGGTGACCTTCGGTTTCGGCCTGCTCAACGTGCCGGGCATCGTCATGTCGATCTTCATCGGCCTGCTGCTGATCTCGGTGATCGCGCTCCCCATTCTCTGGCGGCGCGCCCGTCAGCGTCTCGCACATTGAGGATCCGATGGAAAAATACGCGTTCCGTATGCGCCTGAACCCAGGCATGGCCGCCGAATACAGGGCGCGGCACGATGCCATCTGGCCGGAACTGGCCACCCTGCTGAAGGAGGCCGGCGTCTCCGACTACTCCATCCATCTGGACGAGGAGACCAGTCTGCTTTTCGGTGTGCTCTGGCGGACCGACGATCACCGCATGGCCGACCTGCCGTCCCATCCCATCATGCAGAAATGGTGGGCCTATATGGCCGATATCATGGAAACCCATGGCGATAACGAACCGGTGGCGGTGCCGCTGACGACCGTTTTCCATTTGGACTGAAAAGATGCGGGTTGTTGGCGTTATCGATATCGGCAAGACCAATGCCAAGGTCGCAGCCGTTGATCTCGACCGTTTCGAGGAGATCGCCGTCCGCAAGACGGCGAATGCGGTGCTGACTGATGGTCTTTATCCGCATTTCGATGTCGAGCGTCTCTGGGCCTTCCTGCTCGAAAGCCTCGCGTCACTCCATGCCGAACACGTCTTCGAGGCGATCTCGATCACCACCCACGGCGCGACCGCCGTCGTGCTCGACGCATCAGGCAACCTGGCGCTTCCGGTGTTGGACTATGAGCACGCCGGTCCCGACAGCCTCGCCGCCGAGTATGATAATGTCAGGCCGCCCTTTTCCGAGACCGGCTCCGCGCGCCTGCCGATGGGCCTCAATGTCGGCGCCCAGCTCTATTGGCAGCAGAAGACCTTTCCCGACGACTTCGCCAGGGTCGCCTCGGTCCTCACCTATGCGCAATATTGGACCTATCGACTGACAGGTACGCTCTGTAACGAGCTGACCTCGCTCGGCTGCCACACGGATCTCTGGAACCCACGGGCAGGGACATTCTCGTCTCTTGTCGAAAGCCAGGGCTGGACGCCCCTCTTCGCACCGGTGTTGAAGGCGAGCGATATCGCCGGAACGCTACTGCCAGAGCTTTGTTCGGCAACGGGCATTGCATCAGGGACCCCCGTCTATTGCGGCATTCACGATTCCAACGCCTCGCTGCTGCCGCATCTCCTGACACGTACCTCGCCCTTCTCGGTGATCTCAACCGGCACCTGGGTGGTGATGCTTGCGGTCGGTGCCGAGGCGAAGGTGCTCGATGAACACCGCGACACGCTGATCAACGTCAACGCGCTTGGCGATCCCGTACCCTCCGCCCGCTTCATGGGCGGCCGCGCCTTCCAGCTTCTGTTGGGGGAGGGGGCGCCCCCTGTGTCGCCGCAAACGGAAGAGGCCGTGGCCGGGGCCGGCCACATGCTGCTGCCGTCCATTCCCGAGGGATCCGGTCCCTTTCCGGCCGCAAAAGCGATCTGGACGACGGACGAACGGGAGCTTGGCCCCGCCGAACGCTTTGTCGTCGTCTCGTTCCATCTGGCGCTGATGACAGCCACCTGTCTCGACCTGATCGGCGCGCGCGGCGATATCGTCGTCGAAGGGCCCTTTGCTTCCAACAGGACCTATCTGCGCATGCTCGCCGCAGCGACGGGCCGGCCGGTCTTTGCCGATCCCCACAATATCACGGGTACGAGCCTCGGTGCTGCGTGTCTGGTTAAGGGATCCGCGGTCAGGACCGGGGTCGAGCCGCTTGCGGGCGAGATCGCGGAGAGCCTCGCCGCCTATGCGCAGGCATGGCAAAAGGCGACGCAGGACCATGTGTGCAAAGAAAAGCGGCCGTAGAACATCCGTCCCCGGCCGCAGAGATGCCTGGTTGTGTCAGTAAGAGACGGGCTAAAGCCCGATCAAAACACAGAGCTGCGCTTTGCCGACCGGTTGTGCTCGATGTTGAGCACGATCGATACTGCCATCATTGTCAGGATTGCTGTGAGTGCGGCGCCAATGCCAAGAACAATCATTGTTCGTTTCCTGTAAGCGCATCGTCATGATGTCGCTTTGCGTGATGCGAAGGTTTCTTCGCGCATGCAGCGCCCACTTCACTTTCGCTTCGATACGCGAGCGCAAGTCGAAGCACAATTCTAAACTCTTGTGATTGAGAACCTGTTGGTTTCGGGCGTGTTTATTACAGTTTTGTTGCAGCGCAAAAATGGCACGTGAAAACACCCTGTGAATTTTAGTGATTCCGATTAGAGGCGAGGGACCGTTAACCTTCAAGCAAGGAATTAACCATAAACATGGTCCCACACGTCGGAATGGGATAATTCACAAGTCTCCTCAAGGCATGATGCCGCCCCGCCGTACCGGTTCCGGTCCGGTATCCATTCTTCACCGAATTTACTTGCGGGATGAACGACAGCAGACGCTTTTCGGCGGAGGCTGATCTCATCGATGTGGCGTGCACGTCCGGTGGACCGTGGCTCTCCCTGATGCTCCCCAGGCAAGTTCCGAACGTGCAGCACCGGGGATCAGCGTTGAGGCAGGAAGCATCGTCAGAACAGGCAAAAAAGGGCCAGGCAGGCAGCCTGCTGGAGCGCCTGCGCTTTGCCGGGCTCGACGACGAGAGCTGCAACCGCGTCCGCGATCACAGGCAAAAGCTTTCTCCCCGGATTGATCAGGCGCTTCGCGACCTCTTCCAGCGCCTCCAGACCTATCCGGACGCCGCCCGCCATTTCGACAGCGACCGCCAGATCGACCGCCTTCAGGATCTTCAGTCGTCGCACTGGAACGTGCTGACCGACGCACGCTTTGACGGGCTTTATGCCGAGCGCATCAAGGTGCTCGCAGACACCGCAAGCCGCATGGGCCTCGACCCGCGCTGGCAGATGGCAAGCCATGCCGTCGTGCTCGAACATCTCATCGTCGGACTGATCGAAGACGCCTGGCCGCGATCCTTCCTGCCGATGGGCAAGGCGCGCCGCCGCGAACTTTGCGAGCTCGTCGCCGCTCTGGTGCGCACGACCTTCGTCGACAGCGAGATCGGCGTTTCGCTCCGCTTCAACGCCCTCCGCCAACAGCACCAGCGGCAGCTCGCCGAGCAGCGCAGCGCCGACGAGCTGGAGGTCAAGGCACTCTTCGGCGACTTTGCCGAAGGCGTGAGTCAGGGTGATCTCGGCGCGCGGTTGCCGGAAACGGCGGTCGAAGCCTATCAGCCGATCGTGGCGAGCCTGAACGCGGCACTCGAACAGATCCAGCAAAGTCTTCAGGCCTCCGATCAGCGCAGCCAGGCTGCCGGGGTACTGGTCGACCGCATGCGCGACGGCGCGACAGCTTTCACGGACAAGGCGAGCGCTGAAGCCGACGCGCTTTCCGGGCAGCTTGCCGTGCTCTCCGACATGGCCGGACGCATGGCGACCGGTTCGGGTCGGATCAGCGCCACGGAAACGAAGGCCAACGAGACCCGCATTGCCGTCGAGCGCAGCGGCGAGATCGCCGGCCAGGCGATTTCCGCCATGGCTGACATCGAGGCGTCGGCCGAAAAGATTGGCCAGATCATCGGCGTCATCGACGAGATCGCCTTCCAGACCAATCTTTTGGCGCTCAACGCCGGCATCGAAGCGGCGCGCGCCGGCGACAGCGGTCGCGGTTTTGCCGTCGTCGCTCAGGAAGTGCGTGCGCTGGCACAGCGCTCCGGCGAAGCGGCGCGCGAAATCAAGCAGCTCGTTTCCGGCACCAAGGCGCAGGTCGAGACCGGCGTCGAGATTGTCGGCCGCACCCAGGACGCGATCAGCAGCATCGTCGAGCAGGTCACGTCGATCAATTCCGCCGTCTCCGGCATCGCCCGCGAGGCGGAGCAGCAGGTCGGCGACCTCCGCGGCGTCGCGACCGAGATCGGCACGATCTCCAGGGGTGTCGAGGCAAGTGCCGCGCTGGCCGGCGAAACCGTCCGTTCGTCGGACGATCTTCATACGGTCATCGTCGAGCTCGGCGAGACCATCCGCCAGTTCCGCCTGGAGCGTCGCCATCCGGCCGCATCGGCGCGTGCCGGCCGCGAGCCCTTCCGTCACACATCCGCCGTCGTTGCCGAAGAGTCGGCCGCACCGTTGTTTGACGACGGGCTGCAGCGGCAGCTCGCCGGTTGGCAGCGCTGATATCAAGGGCAGTAGAGAGTTAGCAGTCGAGGAAGACAGGAATGGCCAGCAAGAAGACCGCCCAGAAGACGCTTAGCCTCGCTCCGGTTTTGGACCTGAATGAGGCAACGGCACTGCACGAGAAGCTGCTCGCGCTCAAGGGCAGCGATATCGTGATCGACGCTTCCGCGGTCGAGCGGGTCGGGACGCTTTGTGTCCAGGTGCTGATGGCCGGCGCCAAGACCTGGGAAGAGGAACATTTGTCTTTCACCTTCAGCAAGGTGTCGGACGCTTTCGAGAAAACGACACAGCTCATCGGGGTCGAGATCGACCACCTGATGGCAAAGGAGATTTGAGAAAATGAAGAAGCGAGTTCTGACGGTCGACGACTCCCGGACGATCCGAAACATGCTGCTGGTTACGCTGAACAATGCCGGTTTCGAAACGATTCAGGCCGAAGACGGCGTCGAAGGCCTTGAGGTCCTGGAAGAAGCCAATCCGGACGTGATCGTCACCGACATCAACATGCCGCGTCTCGACGGCTTCGGCTTCATCGAAGGCGTGCGCAAGAACGATCGCTACCGCGCCATTCCGATCCTGGTACTGACCACCGAAAGCGACGCGGAGAAGAAGAACCGCGCGCGTCAGGCGGGTGCAACCGGCTGGATCGTCAAGCCGTTCGACCCGACCAAACTCATCGATGCAATCGAGCGCGTAACGGCCTGAAGTCCGGGGATAGCCTCCAATGGATATGAACGAAATCAAAGAGATCTTCTTCCAGGAATGCGAGGAACAACTCGCCGAACTGGAATCGGGTCTGCTGAAGCTCAATGATGGCGACCGCGACCCGGAAACGGTCAATGCCGTTTTCCGTGCGGTGCACTCCATCAAGGGTGGCGCCGGCGCCTTCGGGCTGGACGACCTCGTCTCCTTCGCGCACGTGTTCGAGACGACCCTTGATTGCGTTCGTTCCAATAGGCTCGATCCCGGACCGGAAGTTCTGAAGGTGATGCTGAAGTCGGCCGACGTACTCGCCGACCTCACCAACGCTGCGCGCGATGGCGGCAGCGTCGACGAGGCGCGCAGCCGCCAGCTGATCAAGGAACTCGAGGCGCTCGCAAACGGCGAAGTTCCACAGGCGTCGGCAGCGCCGGCCGAACCGGTTGCCAAGCCCGTCGCTGCCGTGGCTCCGCCGCCCGTCAACGACGAAGGCTTCCAGCCGGTCGCCTTCTCCTTCGATGACTTCGACGCGGCTGAAGAGCCGCCGCTGATGGAAATGCCCACCTACGAGATCGTCTTCAAGCCGAAGTCCGATCTCTACGCCAAGGGCAACGAGGCAACGCTGCTTCTGCGCGACCTCTCGCGCCTTGGCGAGATGAGCATCCATTGCGACATGGGCGCACTGCCGACGCTCGATCGGCTGAGCCCGGAGAGCGCCTATTTCTTCTGGAAGATCTCGCTCAAGACCGACAAGGGCGAGGACGCGATCCGCACGGTTTTCGAATTCGCCGAGTGGGATTGCGACCTGGAAATTTCGCTGGTCGAAGACGAGGCGACGCAGTCGGGCGAAGAGCTGCCGATGCAGCCCGTTCCCTTCGACCTGTCGATCCTTGACGACGAACCGGCGGTATCGGTCGGTGTCGTCGAGGAAGAAGAACAGCTTGCCTCCCAGCAGCAGGATCGCGACGCCGCGGTTTCAGCCGCCGGCACGGCCAGCAACGTGCTGCAGATGGCGCAGTCCGCCGCCCGCGCACCGGCTGAGAAGGCAGCTCCCGCGGCCAGCGCCGCCGCCCAGAGCGCTGCCGCCCAGCAGGCCGCTGCATCGGCTGCAACGCCGACCATTCGCGTCGATCTCGATCGCGTCGACCGCCTGATCAACCTTGTCGGCGAACTCGTGATCAATCAGGCGATGCTCTCGCAGAGCGTCGTCGAGAACGACACAAACGGCACGTCCTCGATCAACATGGGCCTCGAAGAGCTGCAGCAGCTCACCCGCGAGATCCAGGATTCGGTGATGGCGATCCGCGCCCAGCCGGTGAAGCCTGTCTTCCAGCGTATGTCGCGTATCGTTCGCGAAATCGCCGACATGACCGGCAAGTCGGTCCGCCTGATCACCGAAGGCGAGAACACCGAAGTCGACAAGACCGTCATCGACAAGCTCGCCGAGCCGCTGACCCATATGATCCGCAACGCGGTCGACCACGGCCTCGAAACGCCGGAGAAGCGCCTTGCCGCCGGCAAGAGCGCCGAAGGCACGGTGCGCCTGACGGCGAAGCACCGTTCCGGCCGCATCGTCATCGAGCTTGCCGACGACGGTGCCGGCATCAACCGTGAGAAGGTGCGCCAGAAGGCGATCGACAACGACCTGATCGCCGCCGACGCCAACCTCTCGGACGAAGAGATCGACAACCTTATCTTCCACGCCGGCTTCTCGACGGCCGACAAGATCTCCGACATCTCCGGCCGCGGCGTCGGCATGGACGTGGTCAAGCGCTCGATCCAGGCGCTCGGCGGTCGCATCAACATCTCCTCGAAGCCGGGCCACGGTTCGGTCTTCACCATGAGCCTGCCGCTGACGCTCGCCGTTCTCGACGGCATGGTGGTCACCGTCGCCAACCAGACACTCGTCGTGCCGCTGACCGCGATCGTCGAAACACTGCAGCCGGAAGCCGCAGCGATCCATTCCTTCGGCTCCAACCAGCGGCTGATCTCGATCCGCAACTCCTTCTGCCCGCTCGTCGACGTCGGCCGGATCCTGAATTTCCGTGCCATCCAGGCGAACCCGGTCGAAGGCGTCGCCCTGCTCGTCGAATCGGAAGGTGGCGGCCAGCGCGCCCTGATGGTCGATGCGATCCAGGGGCAGCGCCAGGTGGTGATCAAGAGCCTCGAGGCCAACTACACCCACGTGCCGGGTATCGCCGCCGCGACCATTCTCGGTGACGGCCGCGTGGCGCTCATCCTCGATGTCGACGCGATCGTCGCCGCCTCGCGCGGGCATTCGCTGAAACCTGAAATGTCACTGGCTGCAGTCGGATAATGACAATGACCTATGCCGCAAGAAATCTGACCACGGACGGACGGGAGCTGATCGCTTTCCGCGTCGGCGATCAGGAATTCTGCGTAAACATCATGCAGGTGCGCGAGATCCGTGGCTGGACGCCTGCGACATCCATGCCGCATGCGCCATCCTATGTGCTCGGTGTCATCAACCTTCGCGGTGCGGTGCTGCCGATCGTCGATCTCTCGGCCCGGCTCGGCATGACGCCGGCCGACCCGACCGTGCGTCACGTCATCATCGTTGCGCAGGTCAAGAGCCAGGTCGTCGGCCTGCTTGTGGATGCCGTCTCCGACATCCTGACGATCACCGACGACAAGATCCAGCCGACGCCGGATGTCATCTCGTCGGAGTTCGAAAAGAGCTTCGCGCGCGGTGTGCTTGCGATCGAAGGCCGGATGATCTGTCTCATTGAACTCGAAGCGATCTTCCCGCAGGAAGAAAGGGAAGCCGCATGAGAAGTCAGCCCGTCGCTGAACAGAAACTGTCGCCGGACGAGTGCCTAGCGAGCGGCGAGTATCCGTTGACCCGCCGCGATCTTACCGAGATCGCTGCGATGATCTATGCGGATGCCGGCATCTATCTCAACGAGACCAAGGCGTCGCTTGTTTATTCGCGGCTGTCGAAGCATATCCGCAATCTCGGGCTCAAGGGCTTCCGCGAATATTGCCAGCTGGTCGCTTCGCCCGCCGGTGCGGCTGCGCGGCGCGACATGCTTTCGCATCTGACCACCAACTTCACGCGGTTCTTCCGCGAGAACCATCACTTCGAGCACCTGAAGACCGACGTGCTGCCGGAGCTCATCGCGCGCGCTAAGGCCGGCGGCCGGGTGCGCATCTGGTCGGCCGCCTGCTCGGACGGCCAGGAGCCCTATTCGATTGCGCTGACGGTTCTGTCGCTGCTGCCGAATGCGGCCGACTACGACTTCCGGATCCTGGCAACCGACATCGACCCGAAGATCCTGGCGCTCGCCCGCGCCGGTGCCTACGACGCAACCGCGCTCGAAACCGTCAATCCGGCCATGCGCAAGCAATATTTCTCCGAGGTCAACAGCGGCGGCCGCTTCAAGTGGCAGGTCGACGATCGGGTCAAGCGGCTGATCACCTTCAACGAACTGAACCTGATGGCGCAATGGCCGTTCAAGGGGCCGTTCGACGTTATCTTCTGCCGCAACGTCGTCATCTATTTCGACGAGCCGACGCAGATGAAGATCTGGTCGCGCTTCGCCGGCATGCTGAACACCGACGGTCACCTTTATATCGGCCATTCCGAACGGGTGTCCGGTGACGCGAAGGCGCACTTCGACAACATCGGCATCACCACCTACCGCCACACCGGCAAATTTCATGGAGGACGGGCATGACCACTCCCGCTCGCGTTCTCGTCGTTGACGACTCCGCCACAATGCGTGGCCTGATTACAGCCGTGCTCAACGCGGATCCAGACGTGACCGTCGTCGGCCAGGCGGCCGACGCCATGGAAGCGCGCCAGGCGATCAAGCAACTCGATCCCGATGTCGTCACCCTCGACATCGAAATGCCGAACATGAACGGCCTCGAATTCCTCGACAAGATCATGCGGTTGCGGCCGATGCCGGTCATCATGGTCTCGACGCTTACCCACAAGGGCGCTGAAGCCACGATCGCAGCACTCGAGATCGGCGCCTTCGATTGTGTCGGCAAGCCGCATCCGGGCGATCCCCATCCCTTTGCCGGTCTCGTCGACAAGGTAAAGGCGGCCGCCCGCTCGCAGCGCAAGTTCATCATCACCGGCAATAAGGTCGCGGCGCCGACTCCGGCCAATGCAAATACGGCGTCCGAGTACCGAGCCGGCCGCAAGATCATCGCCATCGGCGCCTCGACAGGCGGCGTTGAAGCCCTGATCACGGTACTGCAGAAGTTCCCGGCCAATTGCCCGCCGACGGTCATCACGCAGCACATGCCGCACACCTTCACCAAGAGCTTCGCGGAGCGGCTGAACCGTCTCTGCGCGCCGGCGGTGCAGGAGGCGACGGACGGCGCGCGGCTCGAAATCGGCAAGGTCTACCTGGCGCCCGGTGGCGAGCGCCATCTGCAGGTCGCCAACCCGACGGCACCCTGCTGCCGCCTGGTTGACCGCGACCCGGTCAACGGGCATCGGCCCTCGGTCGACGTGCTGTTCGATTCAGTCGCCGAGCTTGCCGGACGCAATGCAATCGGTGTCATTCTGACCGGCATGGGGCGCGACGGCGCCTCCGGTCTCCTGAAAATGCGGCATGCCGGAGCAAAGACCTTCGGCCAGAACGAAAAGACATGTGTCGTCTACGGCATGCCGAGAGTCGCCTATGAATTGGGCGCCGTTGAAACCCAGCTCCCCCTCGGATCCATCGGGGAGGAGGTCCTGAAAGCAGCGGCGCTCCGCAAGGAAGGAAGCGAATAATGTCCATCGCCGAAAAAATCAAAGTTCTGATCGTCGACGATCAGGTGACGAGCCGCCTGCTCCTGGGTGACGCCCTGCAGCAGCTCGGCTTCAAGCAGATCACCGCCGCTGGTGACGGGGAGCAGGGCATGAAGATCATGGCTCAGAACCCGCACCACCTCGTGATCTCTGACTTCAACATGCCGAAGATGGACGGGCTCGGCCTGCTGCAGGCTGTCCGCTCCAACCCGGCGACCAAGAAGGCGGCCTTCATCATCCTGACGGCCCAGGGCGACCGTGCCCTGGTTCAGAAGGCAGCGGCCCTCGGTGCCAACAACGTTCTGGCCAAGCCCTTCACCATCGAAAAGATGAAGGCTGCGATCGAAGCCGTATTCGGGGCGCTCAAATGAACATGGAAGCCGCCGGCAAGCGCGTGCATGTCATCCAGGGTGAGTACAAGGTCTTCAACGATCCGAACATCGTGCTGTCGACCATTCTCGGTTCCTGTGTGGCAGCCTGCATGCGCGATCCCGTGGCCGGCGTCGGCGGCATGAATCACTTCCTGCTGCCAGGTTCCGCGACGTCGCCCATGTCCGGCGGCGACGCGACCCGCTACGGGGTCCACCTCATGGAATTGCTCATCAACGGTCTCCTGAAACAGGGCGCCCGGCGAGATCGTCTCGAAGCCAAGATCTTCGGCGGCGCCAAGACGATCGCGCGGTTTTCCAATGTCGGCGAACAGAACGCCGCCTTCGCGCGCCAGTTCCTGCTCGACGAGGGCATCCGCATCGTCGGCGAGAGCACCGGCGGCGAGCACGGCCGCAAGCTCGAATACTGGCCGTCGTCTGGCCGCGCCCGGCAATACGCCCTGACCGGCGTCGAGACGCAGCGCACGGTGCAACTGGAGGAACGCCCGATCGTCGCGCCGAAGCCGGCCGAAAGCTCCATCGAATTCTTCTGATGCTGCGAGGCAGGCGCCTCGCAGGCCTGAAATACGACTTCTACCGCAGCCCCGAGCCACGTGAGACATACACATGCAGACCGACTACCTGGGCCACATGCCGCACGTGGAAGAAGCGCTCCCCGAAGTGCTGATGCGCATCGTCACCGAATTGCATGACGTCGCCTATCTGATCGAGCGGATCGAGCCGCAACTGGCCGGTGACCACGGCGCCGATGCGCTTGCCAATCCCGACAAGATGATGGTGCTGCAGGGCATCGACCTTGCCGTGCAGAAGACCCGCGGTCTGGCCGAGTTCATCGACACGATTACCGCATCGATCCCGGACGCCTGGATGGTCGACGTCACCACGGCCGTCAATCTGGTAAAGCTTGCCGATATGAAAAAGGCACTTGGCAACGGCATGTTGCGCCACGGCCACTCCCAACCGCTGACGAAGGCGGCCGGTGATTTCGAAGCGTTCTGACGCTCCCAGAGAGCCTCGCAGGACGCGGGTTCAAGAAACATCCATTTAAAATCAATGGCTTGCTGTACCGAATTCTGACGCGGCCGCGACTTTGCGCGCAGGTTTGGCTGCGTCCGGCGGTCCGTTTCGCCCCAGTGCATAAGTTTTGCGGCGGCGCCTCCGCCGCTTCGGTCGGGCGCATCAAGCCAAGTTCGCGCAAGTTTCGTTTCCTACGGTCCGGATCGGGACTGGTGGATTCGCGCGCATTGGAAGTCGATACTCGGCATGTCGATACCCAGAAAACCCGAATGTTGGAACTGCGCAGGGCGCTCGGCCGATGATCGGCCCATTGACCTTGCGATACTGGGTGCGGAAACAGAATGAGTCTGTTGGATCAACTCTCGACGTTCACGAAGAACCTGAGCAGTCTCGGGCAAGGCAAGCTGATCGCGTTGGCGGCGGCTGGCATTGTCGCGGTCGGCATGGTGCTCGGGGCCGGAATTTACGTCAACAGACCCTCGTTCGAGACGCTCTACGTCGGGCTCGAACGCAGCGATGTCACCCAGATCAGCATCGCGCTGGCCGAGGCCAACATCGACTTCAATGTCGGGGCTGACGGCGCCAGTCTGCAGGTTCCCGTTGGCATGACCAGCAAGGCGCGCCTGCTGCTCGCCGAGCGTGGCCTGCCGAGCAGCGCCAATGCCGGTTATGAACTCTTCGACAATGTCGGCTCGCTCGGCCTCACCTCCTTCATGCAGGAAGTGACCCGCGTGCGTGCCCTCGAAGGCGAAATCGGCCGCACCATCCAGCAGATTTCCGGTATCGCCGCCGCCCGCGTCCACATCGTGATGCCGGAGCGCGGCAGCTTCCGCAAGGCAGACCAGAACCCCACAGCCTCGGTCATGATTCGCGCCAGCGCCACGGTCGGCCGCAGCGCCGCCGCTTCGATCCGTCATCTCGTCGCCTCGTCCGTACCGGGGCTCGACGTCGATGACGTGACCGTGCTCGATTCGACCGGGCAGCTTCTCGCATCGGGCGACGATCCGGCCAACAGCGCCCTCAACCAGTCGCTCGGCGTCGTCCAGAACGTCCAGACCGAGCTTGAGAAGAAGATCGACAACGCGCTCGCTCCGTTCCTCGGCATGGACAACTTCCGTTCGAGCGTCACGGCACGTCTGAACACCGACACGCAGCAGATCCAGGAAACGGTGTTCGATCCGGAATCGCGGGTCGAACGCTCTACCCGCGTGACCAAGGAAGAGCAGAAGTCCAGCCAACAGCAACCGGACAATGCAGCGACGGTGCAGCAGAACATTCCTCAGGCCGCCCCGAAGGGCGGTGCCGGCCCGCAGTCGAGCGACCAGGCCGAGAAGAAGGAAGAGCAGACCAACTACGAGATCAACAGCAAGACGATCGCCACCGTCAAGAACAGCTATACGGTCGAGCGGCTCTCCGTTGCCGTCGTCGTCAACCGCGGCCGCCTGGCAGCGATGGTCGGCGAACCGGCCGATCAGGCCAAGATCGACGCCTATCTCGCTGACATGCAGAAGATCGTCGCTTCGGCTGCCGGCCTCGATACCAACCGCGGCGACGTCGTGACCCTGACCGCCATGGACTTCGTCGAGACGCAGCTGCTCGACCAGGCGGTGGCCGGTCCCGGTGTGATGGAGACGCTCACTCGCAATCTCGGCGGTATCATCAACGCGCTCGCCTTCATCGTCGTCGCCTTCCTGGTGGTCTGGATGGGCATGCGGCCCCTGGCACACCAGCTCGGTCTCGGTGGCGGTGCCGGTCAGATCCAGGGCGAAGCAGCCGGCCTCGAACTGCCCGACTTCTCTCCGGCCAATGCCGGTGCCGGTGGCGCGCTCATGGACGGCTTCGGCTCGGACTTCGGCTTCGACAGCACCGACGACCTGCTCAGCATGGGCGACGACAGCGGCGGCTTCAACCGCCGCGTCAAGGAAGGTCCGGAACGGCGCCTGGCCCGCATGGTCGAGATCAGCGAAGAGCGCGCGGCGAAGATCCTGCGCAAGTGGGCTCTCGACAAGGCGGCCTGACACTCAGAAAACAGCTTTGGAATTTCTTGCAAATCCCGCCCTCGTGGCGGGATTTTTCTTGTCCCCGCTGCCTGTGATCGCGCTTGCGGTGGATTTCGATGTTGGGAGCAAATATTGCGGGAGTCCGGCCGCCGGTTTTCATCTGGCTTCAAAATTGCTTCAAGTTTCGAAGGGAGCTCACGTGAGTCCCGGTGGAATCCCGGATGGTAATGTTTTAACGATATCTTAATTTATAGATTCCGCGCGCCCGCATGACGTGCATTGTGCTGTGTCATCTACTATGACGGTTTCGAGCAATACAGAGTTAAATCGAAATATATCTTTGTTATAGCCGAAATTAATTCTATGGCTTTCACAATTTATATATCGGTAAAATGAGCGTTGTCTGAAAATGGGCTGGTGCATTTGAGCAACAGCTATGAAAACAAAGTATAATATCGTGCGAATTCGAAATTCTCTGAACGCGCAGAACCGTCCTTTTTTGGGATGAAATTCCGGTGCTTTCCACTTGCAACGCTGCATCGGATCCCGCCTGAGGCGCGGAAATTGTGGATTTTCAGGAGAAAAATCTCTGCTTTTCAATGTGTTGCGATGCCGCGCCGGTTCTGGCAGTGGCGCAGGGGCGTTGGCAGGGGTGACTGATCACGAATCGCGACATGCCAGCGGCACGAAGTAAATAGCCAGAAGAGGGCGATGTTTTTTTTCTCGCGTCGATGTACATTTTTAGCAGTTGATTCGTGTCCTGATCTGCGACTGGTGGTGATATTCGGCTTCGGCCGGCTGTTGGCGGCGGCAGCGCAAATGCAGTTCCGGGATGTGGATCCGGCACAGGGGCTGAACTCATGGACATTTCGCAAGCAGACATTGCTGTCTGGCCTTTGCCGACGGCACCGACACGCGCACGCGGCGGCGGGTTTTCGCGCGAGCAGCTTTTGCGACGACTGGGCGAAGTCGCCGGGCGCGGTGCTCTCGGAAGCGGCCTTTCGGCGCTGACGGAATATGTCGGCGCAAGCCATTATCTGTTGGCGCGCTATGATCTGTCACAGGACAGCGGTCTCGACCATGTGGTCTGCTCGGACTGGCCTTTCGACGTCGTCCGGCGGCTTTCGGGTGTGATCACGGCGCTTCATGCCAAGACCACCGAACTGGAAAAGTGCCTCGCAGTGTTGCAGCCGTGTTTTCATGCGCTGCCAGACAATACCGAGCTTCCGCGCGGCATCAGCCGCGAATATTGCGCGATCACCTTCAATGTCGGGCGCCTGCGTTTCTCCCTGATGCTCCTGGTCCCGGAAGACGTGATCCTGTCGCAGGAGAGCCTGCGTGACGTGACGTTGCTGGCGGGCTATCTGGCAAGCTTCACCACGCGCGCCGAAGTCCGCCATGACCGCGATTTCGAGCTTACGGAGCGCGAACTCGAGTGCCTGTTCTGGATTGCCGAAGGCAAGACGAGCGAAGAGATCGCAGTGATCCTCGGCATTTCGCGCAACACCATCAACAACTACATCACCAGCGTCATGCGCAAGACTGCGACCAGGACGCGGTCGGAAGCGATTGCCTACGCGGTGCGCAACAATCTTGTGTAAGGGACGGGCGCGATGACGCATTTTCTTGGCGGCGGGCGGATCGAGGACGAGCAGAAGCTCGCGAGGAACGGCAACCGCGCCGCGCGAGCGGCCACCTTGGTCACGCGCCTGCAAGCCATGCAGCGTCAGATCAACGCCAAGCACTTTGCAGTCCTGCGGCTCAACGGCAAGGGAACCGGCAGCGCCCGAAAGCTCACCTGTGTCCTCGACAACTGGGGCGTCGCTGCCGAAGCGAACGCCCATGATCTCGTCAATGCCTATGGCGAAGAACTCGTCGCTCATCTCGACCAGTCGCTGCTGCCGGTCCTTTGGGACGGCGCCGGCGAGCACCAGGCGGCAGAGCTTTCCGAGCTGGCGCCTTTCGCGCATCGCCTGAAGGGCCGCAAGCTTCCCTATTCCGGCATCGCCTTTCCCGTCAGGCTCGGCGCCCAGGGCAACGGCTATGTCGTCTTCGCAGGCAGCTATGTGGATGCCTCCACCGAGCAGGTGGTCGATCTGCACGGCCGCAGCTGCATGATCATGACCGATCTGCTGGCGGCCGACGAGAAGCGTGTCGCACCGGCGGAAACCTTGAGCGACCGCGAGATCGCCTGCCTGCAGATGGCGGGCGACGGTCACATCAGCGAAGAGATCGCCGAGCGCATGGGACTTTCGGTCCACACGGTCAACGCCTATCTGGGCGCGGCGACGACGAAGCTCGATTCGGTCAACCGCATCCAGGCGATCGCCAAGGCAATCCGCCTCGGCTACATCAGCTGACTCTGAACTAGACGGGTCGCTCCGGCCTTTTGAGCAGCGGCGCCGACGGAATTTAACCTGCCAGCGTCAATCGCACGTCCGCACGAGACCCGTCGGAGCGGTGCTTTCAGCTCGCCAGCGGCAACTCATAGGACTTGATGAATTTCGCCTCTGCCAGGCTCCGAGCCAGGAAGGCCGTGTTCTCGTCCGGGTCGGACGAGGGGTTCTGGAAATTGATGTGGCTGATCTCGATCCCGGCCGTCTCGTTGCCGAGCGACAGGCGGACATAGATGGTCACGCCGCGGGGTTTCAGTTCGAGGTCGAGCACGATTTCCGGCTCGCTGTCCCAATCCAGATTGTAGTTGCCGCCGAGGCCGAAATTGACCGTGCCGGGCAGAAAATAGAGCTCTGCTGCCGATTCGACGAGGTCAGCGAGGCTGGCATAGGACTCGAACCGTAATAGCGCGATGAAATCGGCGGCGTCGATGAGACGCAGTTCGGTCGCCACGGGGCGAATTGCTTCAGCTACGATCTGTTCCCGCTTCTCGGAGAATTCGCACTTTTTCATCGGAGTTATGTCATCCGTTTTGGTTGCGACGCATGCACCCGGTGAATGAGCTCGGCAACAGCCTTGTAAAACACCGGTGGAATCACACTATCGACCGAGACTTGTGCAAACATGGAGCGTGCAAGCGGCGGATCTTCGAAGACCGGAACACCGTTTTTCTCTGCAATTTCACGGATTTTGAGGGCAACCAGGTCCTGGCCCATTGCGACGACCACGGGGGCGTCGCTCTCCTCGCGGACATAACGCAAGGCGACGGCATAGTGGGTCGGGTTGGCGATGACGAGCGTGGCGCGCGGCACAGACGAGATCATGCGCTTGCGCGCCCGGTCGCGCTGCATGGAGCGCAGGCGCGATTTGACGATCGGGTCGCCCTGCGCCTGTTTCATTTCCTCCTTCACTTCCTGCTTGGTCATCATCAGTTCGGTGTACCAATGGTGCCGCGACCAGAAGAGGTCGGCGATCGCCAGCACTGCGGTCGACAGCAGAATGACGATCATGATCTCGTTGAGGTCGCTCGCCATCGTCGAGAACATCGTGACCGGATCGGAAAACATCAGGTCGAGCGTGGCGAAATAGTCGTTCCAGAGCACCAGAACGACGACGACTGACACGATGATGATCTTGAACAGCGACTTGCCGAATTCGACCAGGCCCTGGATGCCGAAGATCCGCTTGAGCCCGGCCATCGGCGAAACCCGATTGAGCTTTGGCTGGATGCGGTCGAGAACCGGCACGGGCAGGTTCTGGAAGATGGAGGCGCCGACGCCGAAGACGATGAGCAGGACGAAAGCCGGGACAACCAGGGCTGTCGATTTCCAGATAAGATGGGTGATCAGTGCCACGACGTCGGTGGCGTTTTCCAGCCGCCAGGCCTCCGGTTGCTCGAAGATATCCTTGAGCGCTTCGGTGAGGGTGGCGACGCCGTCGGTCAGGAAGAAGACGAAGAAAATGTAGATCGCGAGCGTCGATGCGAACATCGTGGCTTCACGAGAAAAGGGCACGTTACCCTTTTCGGCGGCGTCGGAGATCTTCTTCTCTGACGGGGCTTCTGTTTTGCTGTCTTTATCCTGATCGTCCGACATGAGACAGGACGGCTCCCGGTTCCTCTACAGCGACGCGCGTCCGGCGGACATACGCCCTGCATTGCGCCTCCTGTAGTGGACCGAGCGCGGGAACCAGGCAAGAGTTGAGCCCCGGCATTCGCCGGGGCTCAACAGAAATTACCCTTTGGGGAGCGGTAGCCCGGCCGCTTTGTGCGGCTCGTCAGACGGAGGCAGGCCTCAGGCCGCCTGCACGTCCTTTTCCTTGAGCTCGAGCTGTCCGTTCGCAGCCAACCTGATGGCTTCCTGCGTGATCGAGCGGCGTGCGATGGCGATATCGCGCGGATTGATGCCGGCATCGCCCATGGCGAGATCGGACTCGATCATGCGGCGCTGGCGCGCGCCGATCGAGGCGAGTACCGATTCGCGCAGTTCCGACGTCGAGCCGCGCAGCGCCATCGTGATGATGTCGGTCGACACGTCGTTGAAGAGCTGAACGCGGCTGCGCTGCGGCATGTAGAGCACGTCGTCGAAGAGGAAGATCTTCGGGCGTACCTTGTTGGCGGAGGCGGTGCTGAGCGATTCGAGCGAGGCGAGCAGCGTATCGACCTGCGGCTTGTCGAGTTCGTTCATCACTTCGGCGATCTTGGCCGGGCCCGCCGAATTGCGTTCCGCTTCCATCTCGCCGATCATTTCCATGACGCGGTTTTCGATGATCGCAGCGGCCTTCGGGTTGACGTCCTTCATGTTGACGGCGCGCTTCAGGATGTCCGGGCGCTGTTCTTCCGACAGCTGCAGCAGCACCTTGGCGCCGAAGCTGGAAGGCATCATCGACAGCACGTAAGCGATCGTCTGCGCATGTTCCTTGGCAAGCTGGACGGAAACGGCAACCGGGTCGCACTCCTGCAGGCGATCCCAGATGTTGGCTTCGTAGGATTGGAAGGTGGCGCGTCGGCCGAGCAGGCCATCGACTTCGTCCGGCGTCAGGCCTTCTTCGAGAATGCTCTCGATCGCCTTGGCGTTGTCCATGAGGCCGGCACCCTCGGTGAAGAGGTCTTCGAACTCGTTGACGAGCGCTTCGAGCTCATGCGGCGGAATGGCGCGCAGCGACTGCGCCGAGGCGATGATCGACTGCAGCTCGCTCTGGGTGAAGAACTTCAACAGCTTGCTGGCGACGCCCTTGCCCATGGCAAGCAGAACGGCCGCTGCCTTGTCCGTCTGGCTGAGCGGCCTTGATAGCGCCTGAGCCTCGAAACTTTCGAAATCCATCATGGATTCATCCTTCGCCCAATCATTGGGCCCTACGACTTCTTATTGCCCTTGATCTCGATGAGTTTGACGCCGAAGCGGGTATCGTCGCCTTCGAGAACGGTAATTTCGCCACGGCCGATCACGCGACCGTTGACCATGATCTCCACCGGCTCGCCGATGCGGCGATCCAGCGCGATCGTTGCGCCTTCGCTGAGGTTCATGAGGCCCGAAACCTGCATCCGGCTCGAGCCGAGCACGATCTGGACGTCGATCGGAATGTCCATGATCAGGTCGAGATTGGCATTCATGCCGCTGCCGGGCGGTGTATCGACGGCCACATCAGCGCTGTCGAAGGACGTCGCGGCAAAATCCGTGCCGCCGAAGTCGCTCGTCGCGGCCGCGCCGCCGAGATCGGCGCCGAAGTCGCTGGAGCCGAAATCGCCGCCGAATGCGTCGAGGCCGCCAGCGGCCGGTGCGCCAAAATCACTGCCGAAATCGGTCGTGCCAAGCGTTTCGGCGCCGAATTCGGAGCCGAAAGCATCAGGCGTGTCGGAATCCTGCTTCAGGACACCGCGCAGGTCATTGATCGCCTGGTCGAGTTCCATGTCTCCGACAGCGACTTCGGCCTGTTCGTTGATGGGTGCTTTTTTGGGTGCCATGTGAGAACTATTCCAGTTGAAGCTTGCCTCAGGCATGCTGCGAGCGCGCGGCAGGCCGATTTAACTCATGATGTGGCGAAGGATGTCCTGTTCGGATCCGTGCGTATCCTTGACCCGAACCGTGTATTTCGATCCGGCGCGCCCGAATTCGCAGACATAGAGGTCGCGGCCATTGGCGTTGACGTCGACGCGAACGTCCTGGGCGTCGAGGAAGGGAATGACGTCGCCCGGTTGCAGGCGGCTGATCGTGTCGAGCGTCAGGCTTTCGAGCCGGATGCGCGCCTCGATCGTCACCGCCGAACGGCGAACCTGTTCTTCCAGCTGCTCCGTCCACTCGGCCTTCGCCTTGCGCTGCTGTCCGCTTCCCTTGGGGAAGACGATCGTTGTCTTCAGAAGCACGCTTTGCGGAACGATGATCGAGAAGGTGGAAAGCACGGGGCCGAAGCCGATCGTCATGTCGATGGCGCCGGCGTGAACGTCCTCGATCATCGGATCGGGCTTGGCGCGCGCCACGCTGTTGAGCGGGCGTTCGACGATCGGCTCGAAACCGCCGGGGGCATTGACGGCGGTCCTGAGCACGTCGGCGATCTTCTCGAACAGCGGCACGGCCACGTCGATCTCGATCTGGGAGAGCGCGCGCGGCTGCGGCTCTTCGATGCCGGCGGGCTCGGCGCCGAGCAGCGCCTCCACCAGAGCGATGATGATCGGGCTGTCGCAGCCGATCTGAAAGTCCGTGCACCAGTTACGCAGCGAAACCTCGCTGATGAGCACGCCGGTGCCCATCGACGCGATCAATTCGCGGCGCATGCCGGTCCGATGGCCGGCATAGCCGATGGTTATGTCGAGACCCGTCTCCGCTCGGCAGATATCCGGCAGGAATTCGCCGAAGACCTGGCCGAGTTCGAGGGCCAATCGACCGATCACCCGGTCGTCGCCGAGCGCGCCGGTCATGCGCGCCAGAAGTTTACGGTCGAATGCGTGAACGTTGGAGGTCATCAGATCAAGCCGCCTTGCTTTCGCCGCCGCCACCGGGGTTCATCATTTCCTGCTCGACTGCGTCGATCGACGGACGCTCGTAGGCCGAGATGGTCTTGCGGCCATATTCGAGAGCAACCTGCGGAACCGAACCGTTCATGTAGGCAAGCAGCGTCTGCTTGACGATGATGTAGAGGCGGTTCTGCTTTTCGCGCACCGATTTGACGTTGGCGACCAGCGGCGCGACGATCGAATAGGAGAGAAACACGCCGAGCAGGGTGCCGACGAGGGCGGCCGCGATCTTGGCGCCCAGAACTTCCGGCGCCTCGCTGATAGCACCCATCGCCTTGATGACGCCGAGAACGGCTGCGACGATACCGATCGCCGGGAAGGCGTCGCCCATCGTGTTCAGCGCGTGATAGCACTTCATCTTGTCGTGGGTGATGGTCTGGATTTCCTCGTCCATCAGCGCTTCGATCTCGTGCGAACGGGCGTTGCCGATGATGATCAGGCGCACGTAATCGCAGATGAAAGCGGTCAGTTCCTTGTTCTTCAGAACCGTCGGGGCCGACTGGAAGATCGAAGATTCCTCGGGGTTGTCGATGTGGCTTTCGATCTCGTTGCGCGACTTTGTGCGCAGGTCGCGCATCAGCGAATAGAGAACGCCGAGCGTGTCGAGATATTCGCGCTCTTTCGGCACCTTGTGGCGAAAGGCTTCGCCGAGCGCCTTGCCGGTATCCTTCACCACCTTCATGGAGTTGGCCATGATGAAACCGCCGACGCCGGCGCCACCGATGATCAACAGTTCGAAGGGCTGGTTGAGGACTTCCATGTGGCCGCCCATCGCCAGATAGCCGCCGAGGATACAGCCGAACGTCACAAGAAGCCCGATGATGATATTCATTTTCGATACCTGCCGCGATCTTATTTTCCGCTAACGGGATACGGTTTCATCCTTGCGTGAGGCTGGCCGGTCCTGGCGACAAGGCCACCTGGCGGAACAGGTTCGCGCAAGGCTGTCCGGTCAGGATTTGTCAGGGCAGGCTCAGGGGCTGCCTGTCTCATTCCGGCAGGGGCGGAGCGATCGTGACCACGACCTATACGAGCTACAAGCTGATTACGGCCGACTTGACGAAGTCGCTGGCCCGCGTTGCCGAGCAGCCGGATGTGGCGCGCGAGACCGCGTACTATCTGTCGAAGATCGGCGACGTCAAAACGATCGACGACTTCTTTGCCGATACCCGCCTCTACAATTACGCGATGAAGGCGCATGGCCTGGAAGACATGGCCTATGCCAAGGCCTTCATGCGCAAGGTGCTGACCGAAGGCGTCGACAACGAAGATGCCTTTGCCAACAAGCTGACCGACAACCGCTACAAGCAGCTCGTCGAATCGCTGAATTTTGCCGCCCACGGCGCGGCCGCCACATCCTTCGACCGTGCGCAGAAGGGCGTCGCAGAAAAATACACGCGCCAGACCCTGGAACAGGACGCAGGCGAAGAGAATGCCGGCGTCAGGCTTGCCCTTTATTTTTCGCGCATGGCGCCGACGATCGACAGCGGCTACGCCATCATCGCCGATGAGGCGATTGCCCAGGTGGTGCGCACGGCGCTGCAGCTGCCCGACGAATTCGCAGCGACCAATGTCGATCGCCAGGCCGAGACCTATGAACAGGCGCTCGATTTCAAGGACTTCCAGGACCCGACCAAGGTAGCCGAGTTTCTCGACCGGTTCACCGCGCTCTGGGAAACCAAAAATTCAACGGACGGTTATGATCCGCTCGCGGTCTTCGGCTCATCGAGCGGCTACGGCATTTCTTCCGATCTTCTCCTGTCCATCAACAGCCTGAAACTCGGGGGAAACTGAGCGTGCAAACCGGTCTTTACGTCGCGATTTCGTCGCAGATGGCGCTTGAAAAGCGCCTCAATACGCTTGCAGACAACATCGCGAACGCCAACACCGTCGGCTTCCGCGGCACCGAGGTGAAGTTCAACGAGATGCTCGGCGACACGAAGCCGACCAAGGTTGCCTACGTCAACAAGGGCGAGGAGTTCCTGAACACCAGCAACGGTTCGCTGACGCGCACCGGCTCGGCGCTCGACTTCGCCGTCAAGGGCGATGCCTGGTTCCAGATCGAGACGCCCGCCGGCCCGGCGCTCACGCGCGACGGGCGGTTCACGCTGACGGATACCGGCGAACTCGTCACCATTCGCGGCTATCCGGTGCTCGACGCCGGCGGCGCGCCGATCCAGCTCAACGGCAACGGCGGCGACATCACCGTCGGCGCCGATGGTGCGCTTCACCAGAACGGTGTCGCGGTCGCCTCGCTCGGCCTTTACGAGGCCGATTTCAGCAAGGGTTTCATCCGTCTCGACAACAGCGCCGTTCAGCCGGCGGCACAGGTCGAGCCGGTCGTCGACCGTTTCGATGTCGGCGTCATGCAGGGCTTCCTCGAGGAGTCCAACGTCAATGCCATTCAGGAAATGTCGCAGCTGATCATGGTCACCCGCGCCTTCGACAACATCACCGCCCTGCTGCGCGACAGCGAAGGATCGCTCGAAGAAGCGGTCAAGACGCTTGGCGGCAGCCGCTAATCTGTGACGGACATCGGCATGCAAAGCGAAGGCCAGAAAACGAGCACGGGATCGACATCTCTGGCGGCACTTGCCGGCCTGGTCGAACGCTATGCCAAACCCGAATTCTCGATCGCGCCCGGCGGTCACGTCCAGACGATCTCGCCTGGCCACTATACGGTGACTGGCCTGTCGCGGCATGTCCGGCTCGGCGATTTCGTCGCCCACAAGAGCGTCACCGGAACCCATCTCGGCGAGGTCGTTCGGGTCGAGCCGGAGCGGGTGGTCGTCTGCCCGATCGAGCCCGGCGATCCGATCGGCATCCACGACACGGTCATTCGCAAGGGCGCCTTCCGTGTCGCGCCGACCGACCAATGGTGCGGCCGCGCGATCAATGCGCTCGGCGAGCCGATCGATGGTCTCGGACCTCTCCAGCAGGGCGACGTGCGCCGCTCGATCACCAACACCGCGCCGCCGTCGATGACGCGCAAGCGAGTCGAGAAGGGCTTCCTGACCGGCGTGCGCGCGATCGACATTTTTTCGCCGCTCTGCCTTGGTCAGCGTCTCGGCATCTTTGCCGGTTCGGGCGTCGGCAAGTCGACGCTGCTCTCCATGCTGGCGCGCGCCGATGCCTTCGACAAGGTGGTGATCGCGCTGGTCGGCGAACGTGGCCGTGAAGTGCGCGAATTCATCGAGGATACGCTGGGCGACAATCTGGCGAAGTCCGTCGCGGTCGTCGCGACCAGCGACGAAAGCCCGATGCTGCGCAAGATGGCGCCGCTGACCGCCGTCACCATCGCTGAGCATTATCGTGACAACGGCGACAATGTTCTTCTGATCGTCGACAGCGTCACCCGCTTCGCCCACGCGATCCGCGAGGTCGCAACCGCGTCCGGCGAGCCGCCGATCGCGCGCGGCTATCCGGCCTCGGTCTTCACCGAACTGCCGCGCCTTCTGGAGCGCGCCGGCCCCGGCACCGAAGGCGCCGGCACGATCACGGCGATCATCTCCATCCTCGTCGACGGCGACAACCACAACGATCCCGTCGCCGACTCGACGCGCGGTATCCTCGATGGGCACATCGTGCTCGAGCGCAGTCTTGCGGAGGAGGGGCGGTATCCGCCGATCAATCCGCTCGCCTCTATCTCGCGCCTGGCGCGCAAGGCCTGGACCCCCGACCAGGAGAAGCTGGTCTCGCGCCTGAAGGCGCTGATCCACCGCTTCGAAGAGACCCGCGACCTTCGCCTGATCGGCGGCTATCGCCCGGGTGGCGATCCGGATCTCGACATGGCGATCAAGCAGGTGCCGGTCATCTACGAGGTACTGACGCAGACCGCCGGTGAGCGCCCGGCACAGGATGCCTTTTCCGATCTCGCCAACGCGCTGAAGGCGGCGGCGATGGGCAATCAGCCGGGTGCGAGAGCGAGGTGATGACCATGACCGATTATGATGCGGACGAGATGGTGCATCAGCGCAAGCGCAGCCGCATGCCGATGACCGACAAGTTCCTGGCCGCGACCGGCGTGGCGCTTGCCGCTTTCGCGACCTTCTTTCCCTGGTATGCATTCTTCCACCAGGACAAGTTCACCATGCCGCCTTTGTGGCAGGGCTCGACCCGTGATCTGCCGGAACGCGCCGCGCGCAACGTCGTCTCGGTTTCTCCGCTCGCCATGCCCGACGCGGACGGCGACACCGTGGCCGCCATCGACCAGTTGACGACGGCGACCGTGCCGGGCATCGGCGCTGGTCCGGGACCGGAAGGTACGGCTGCCGAAGAGGGGCTGTCGCAGCCCTTTCCCGGCAAGTCCGGCTTCAAGCTGATGCATGTCGCCAACGGCCGGGCGCTGATCGAGGATGCCAGCGGCATGTATATCGTGCGCATCGGCTCGGTTCTGCCCGACAACACGCGTCTTGCCACGCTCGAGCAGCGGGATGGCCACTGGGTGATGATCACCTCGTCCGGCGAAATGTACCAGGCCAACTGACGTAGACCCGCATTCCTTGCCCGTGACCGCCGCGCCATCTCTGACGGATGACGCGGCTTTCCGTCTTTTGCAGGCAATCTCCGGCAGCAGAGGCCCCGATCCCTTGGGCATCGCTTTCCGACGAAAGTCCCACGCAAGATTACCGGCCTAGGTTCGCATCACCAAGCATGGAGCTTTTGATGCAACCGATTCAGCTTTTCGAACTCGCGTCCCGGCAGGCCCAGTGGCTGACCGTTCGCCAGAACGTGGTGGCCGGCAACATCGCCAATGCGAACACGCCGCACTACAAGGCCAAGGACGTCAAGCCGTTCGAAAGCGTGCTGCAGGACGCCGGCATCCAGATGGCGGCGACCAACAAGATGCACTTCACGGACGGCCTCGCAGCCTCTCAGGTGGCTGAAGTCGGCATGGTCGACGGTGTGCAGATCCAGCAATCCGGCAACAGCGTCGCGATCGAGCAGGAAATGATGAAGACCGGCGAAATCAAGCGCGACTACGAGCTCTCCGCCGGCCTTGTGAAGGCATTTCACCGAATGATGCTAATGGCGGTACGGAAGTAAGAACCATGGATCCATTGACCTCGGCCCTCAAGGTATCGGCCTCCGGCCTGCAGGCGGAATCGACTCGCCTGCGCATCGTCTCCGAAAACATCGCCAATGCCCGCTCCACCGGCGATACGCCGGGCGCGGATCCCTATCGCCGCAAGACCATCAGCTTTGCTGCCGAAGTGGACCGCGCAAGCGGCGCCTCGCTGGTCGAAATCGAGCGGCAGGGCACGGACGATTCGGATTTCAACATCGAGTTCGATCCGGGCAATCCGGCCGCCAATGAAAAGGGCATGGTCAAGCTGCCGAACGTCAACATTCTGGTGGAGATGGCCGATATGCGCGAAGCCAACCGCGCCTATGAGGCGAACCTCCAGACCATCAAGCAGTCCCGCGACCTGATTTCCCAGACAATCGACCTGTTGAGAGCCTCGCAATAATGATCGATGCAGTTAAATCCCTCGGCGCGTTCTCGGTCACCAAAGAGACCGACGGCACCCACTCCACGTCATCCTCGTCGTCGATCTTCGGCATGCCGGCCGCCACCCAGGGCGTGCCGCAGGGGCAGAGCTTCGCTTCGGTTCTCGGCGACATGGCGAGCGACGCCATCGGCGCCATGAAGAAGGCCGAAGGCATGTCACTCGACGGCATTCGCGGCCAGGCAAACACCCGTGAGGTCGTCGATGCGGTGATGAGCGCCGAACAGTCGCTGCAGACCGCGATCGCGATCCGCGACAAGGTGGTCACCGCCTACCTCGAAATCGCGCGCATGCAGATCTGAAGGAACGAGACATGAAGGCCCTTTCCATTGCCGCCACCGGCATGAACGCCCAGCAGCTGAACCTCGAAGTCATCGCGAACAACATCGCGAACATCAACACGACGGGTTACAAGCGTGCGCGCGCCGAGTTCTCCGATCTGCTTTATCAAACCGAACGCGCCCAGGGCGTGCCGAACCGCTCCAACCAGGCGATCGTTCCGGAAGGCGCGATCATCGGTCTCGGCGTGCAGACGGCGGCCGTACGCAACCTTCACATCCAGGGCAGCATGGTTTCGACCGGCAACGAGTACGACCTGGCGCTGATCGGTCGCGGCTGGTTCCAGGTCGAGACGCCCGATGGCGAGACGGTCTATACCCGTGCCGGCGCCTTCAACAAGAATGCGCAAGGCCAGCTCGTGACGATCGACGGCTACACCGTTGTTCCGGGCATTACCGTTCCGCAGGACGCCACCGACATCGTCTTCACGAGCTCCGGCCAGGTGATGGTGCGCATCGGCAACGACCCCGCCATGCAGGAAATCGGCCAGCTGACGATCGCCAACTTCGTCAACGAGGCGGGCCTCGAGCCGCAGGGCGAAAACCTCTTCAAGCAGACGCCGGCCTCCGGCGACGCGATCGTCGGTACGCCTGCCGATCCGGGCTTCGCGCAGATCAAGCAGAAGTATCTCGAAGCGTCCAACGTCGATCCGGTCAAGGAAATCACCGACCTGATCTCTGCGCAGCGCGCCTACGAGATGAACTCCAAGATCATTCAGGCCGCCGATGAAATGGCGGCCACGGTGAGCAAGAACCTCAGGTAACGAAAGAGGGGGCAAACATGACGTTTCGCCGATCCGCAGACATCAAGGCTTCGAAGGCCGGCCGCGCCAGCGCGCGGCGGCTGGCGGCTGGCGCGCTCTTCGCCGCCGCTTTCCTGTTGCCTTCGGCAGGTTATGCGGAACGGCTGACGGCGGTGATCCCCACGCAGACCATCTATCCGGGCGAAACCGTCGATGCGAGCCGCGTCGAAGTCGTCGACGTCACCAACCCTGATCTCGCCGACGGCTACATCAGAACCCTGGGCGAGATCGACGGCAAGGTCACCAAGCGCACGCTTCTTCCCGGTCGGGTGATCCTCGCGAGCGCGCTTCGCGAGCAATATGCCGTCGAGCGCGGTTCGACCGTGCGCCTCGTCTTCAGCAATGGCGGCCTGACCATCAGCGCTGCCGGATCGCCGCTCCAGGACGCCGCCGTCGGCGAACTGATCCGGGCGCGCAACATCGATACCGGCGTCATCGTTTCCGGAACGGTGATGGCCGACGGCACTGTCCATGTGGTGGCGAAATGAAAATGCTTGCATGCAAATGGTTCCTGTCGCTGGCCGTCGCGTTCTCCATGGCGCTGACGCCCGCCTTCGGCGCATCCAGGATCAAGGACGTCGCCTCGCTTCAGGCGGGCCGTGACAACCAGCTTATCGGATACGGCCTCGTCGTCGGCCTGCAGGGCACGGGCGACAGCCTGCGCTCGTCGCCGTTCACCGACCAGTCGATCCGCGCGATGCTGCAAAATCTCGGCATCTCCACCCAGGGCGGCGAGTCCCGGACGCGCAACGTCGCGGCCGTACTGGTGACGGCGAACCTGCCGCCTTTCGCCAGCCCCGGCAGCCGCGTCGACGTGACCGTAGGCTCGCTCGGCGACAGCACGTCGCTGCGCGGCGGCACGCTGGTCATGACCTCGCTTTCGGGTGCGGACGGGCAGATCTATGCGGTCGCGCAAGGCTCCGTCGTCGTCACCGGCTTCAACGCGCAGGGCGACGCCGCAACCCTCAACCAGGGTGTCACGACGTCGGGTCGCGTGCCGAACGGCGCCATCATCGAGCGCGAGCTGCCGTCGAAATTCAAGGACGGCTTCAACCTCGTGCTGCAGCTGCGCAATCCTGATTTCTCGACTGCCGTCGGCATGGCCGCAGCGATCAACAAATACGCGGCCCAACAATATGGCGGCCGCATTGCGGAAGCGCGCGACAGCCAGGCCGTTCTCGTCGAAAAGCCGAAGATGGCGGACCTCGCGCGGCTGATGGCCGACATCGAAAACATCGTCATCGAGACCGACGTGCCTGCGCGCGTCGTCATCAACGAACGCACCGGCACGATCGTCATCGGCCAGGATGTCCGGGTCAACGAGGTGGCGGTCAGCTACGGAACATTGACCGTGGAAGTCAGCGAGACGCCGACAGTGGTGCAGCCGCTGCCCTTCTCGCGCGGGCAGACGGCGATGGAACCGAACACGACGATCAACGCGCAGTCCGACGGCGGCACGGTGGCGATCCTCAACGGTTCGAGCCTTCGTTCGCTCGTCGCCGGACTCAACAACATCGGCGTCAAGCCGGACGGCATCATCGCCATCCTGCAGAGCATCAAGACGGCCGGTGCCCTCCAGGCGGAGCTCGTGCTGCAATGATCGCAAACGACAATCATTCTCTCGGCCGGACCCGCAGGCTGCTGCTCGCTGCGGCGGTTGTCGCGTCCATGCTTTCGATGCCGGGCGCCTTTGCCCAGGACGTCACGGCGCCGCCCGCAAGCGACGCGACCCAGAACGAGATCCAGCAGTTCTGCACCAACATCGCCGACGCCGCGCGCGACCAGCGTTATGTGCTGCAGCGCAAGGATCTCGAAACGCTGCAGGCAAGCATCGACGAGCGCATCGCCACGCTCGAAAAGCGCCGCGAGGAATACGAAGACTGGCTGAACCGCCGCAACGATTTCCTGAAACAGGCGGAACTCAACCTCGTCGGCATCTACAAGACGATGAAGCCGGACGCAGCCGCCGGCAAGCTTGAGATGGTGAGGCCCGAGATTGCCGCCGCCATCGTCATGCAGCTGCCACCGCGCCAGTCATCGCTGATCCTGAGCGAAATGAGCGATGAGAAGGCGGCGATCCTTACCAACATCATCTCGAGCGCCAGCGACCCGAACACCTCGAAGGAACCATCATGAAAACGCGTCTAACGGCTATACTGACCGGGGCCGCCCTCCTTGCGGGATGTCAGAATCAAGCGCTCAACGAAATCGGTCGCGCGCCGTCGATGAGCCCGATCGGCAGCGGTCTGCAATATTCGCAGACGCCGCAGCTCGCCATGTATCCGAAGCAGCCGCGCCAGATGGTGAATGGCTATTCGTTGTGGAACGACCAGCAGGCAGCGCTCTTCAAGGACGCGCGCGCGATCAATGTCGGCGATATCCTGACGGTCGACATCAAGATCAACGAAGGCGCAACCTTCGACAACAAGACGGACCGTAGCCGCAAGAACTCGAGTGGCTTCAACGTCGGCGCCAGCGGCAAGTCTCAGACGAGCGATTTCGGCTGGTCCGGCGACCTGAAATACGGCTCGAATACCAAGACCGAAGGTGACGGCACGACGGAGCGTTCGGAAAAGCTGCGGGTGCTCGTTGCTGCCGTTGTCACCGGCGTTCTCGAAAACGGCAACCTGTTGATCAGCGGTTCGCAGGAAGTGCGCGTCAACCACGAGCTGCGCATCCTGAACGTCGCCGGTATCGTCCGGCCGCGGGACGTCGATGCCGACAACGTCATCTCCTACGACCGCATCGCCGAGGCGCGCATCTCCTATGGCGGCCGTGGTCGCCTGACAGAAGTGCAGCAGCCGCCCTACGGCCAGCAGTTCATGGATCTATTTTCGCCGATCTGATCGGCAGGGAACGGCAAGATGGAAGAACTCGATTCCAACGCTCCGAAGCCGCCGTCGAAGGTGCTGACCATCGCGGCCATCGCCGTGCTGACGCTGCTTGCCGGCGGCGGCGGCTGGCTGGTGGGCGGCCTGCTCGCACCACCGCCTCCGAAGGAGCAGGTGGAAGCGACCAAGGAGCCGGCCGCCAATGCGACCGGCGAAGAAGGCCTGCCGAAGGTAGCGACCGAAGCGAACGGCGTCGTCCAGCTCGACCCGATCACCACCAACCTTGCCTATCCCTCTGAAAACTGGATCCGCCTGGAAGTGGCGCTGCAGTTCGACGGCGTGCCTGACCCCAAACTCGCCGAGCAGATCCACCAGGATATCGCCGCCTATCTGAAAACCGTTTCCCTGCAACAAATCCAGGGACCACGCGGCTTTCAATATCTCCGGGATGACATCCAGGAGCGGGTTGACCTGCGCTCCGATGGGCGCGTAACCAATGTGATGTTCAGAACCTTCGTCATCCAATGATTCGATAAATGGTCCGGCTAGTCGCCTTTATAGTTGCCATGATGGCGATGTCCGGTATTGCCGGCGCCCAGAGCTTCCCCTCTGATATCCTGAATACGCCTATCGACGGCTCTGCCGCCTCGTGGATCATCCGCACCTTCGGTCTTCTGACCGTGCTGTCGGTGGCCCCCGGCATCCTGATCATGGTCACCAGCTTTCCGCGCTTCGTGATTGCCTTCGCGATCCTGCGCACCGGCATGGGCCTGGCGACCACGCCATCCAACATGATCATGGTTTCGCTGGCGCTGTTCATGACCTTCTATGTCATGGGGCCGACCTTCGATCGCGCCTGGCGGGACGGCATCGACCCGCTGATGAAGAACCAGATCACCGAGGCGGAGGCGATCCCCCGGATTACCGAGCCTTTCCGCGACTTCATGCTCGCCAACACGCGCGACAAGGACCTGCAGCTCTTCATCGACATCGCCAAGGAAAAGGGCCAGACGGTCGTCGTCGACGACAAGGTCGATCTGCGCGCGGTCGTGCCGGCCTTCATGATCTCGGAAATTCGCCGCGGCTTCGAAATCGGCTTCCTGATCATGCTGCCGTTCCTGGTGATCGATCTGATCGTTGCTACCATCACCATGGCCATGGGTATGATGATGCTGCCGCCGACGGCAATCTCGCTGCCGTTCAAGATTCTCTTCTTCGTCTTGATTGACGGCTGGAACCTCCTCGTCGGCAGTCTGGTGCGCTCCTTCAGTTAGAGCTGTCGCACGGACAGTGCGCGGCGCGCTGGCGACGGCGACAAATCAAAAGCTCAAAGAGAAGACGCGCATCCCGAAAACCGCGATGCGCTTGCCCTCGGCGCATGGCGCTCCGGATCATCCGCGCCATCGGGCTTTGCGATCCTCGAAACGGGACAACAAAAAGGCAGCGCCGCGGCGCTGCCTTTTGTCTTTCAGGGATGATCGCCGTTCAGCGTTCGAACGACCCGATGCGCGGCGGCAATGCCGGAACGTCGATGTGATCAGGTGCCAGTCCGCGCTTGGCGCGGTCGGCCATCATTTCGTAGCCCGTTTCCAGGTGCTGGCAGAAACGCTCCGCATCGAATAGCGGCATCCGGAACCGGTTCTCGTCCAGCCTCTTTCGATAGTCGGCGATCTTGTCACGGTTGTTGTAGAGCGCGACAGCTTCCTTGACGTAGTCCTCCGGCCCCGTGGCCACGAGTTCCGGCACGCCGATGGCGTTCAGCAGGCTCTCGCTCACGCGTGAAGCGAAGTTCGTGCCCTTGAAGGACAGCACCGGCAGGCCTGCCCAAAGCTGTTCGGATGTGGTCGTGTGGCCGTTGTAGGGATAGGTGTCGAGGCCGAGATCGGCGAGCGGAACGCGGTCGACGTGGTTCTGGTAGGCGAACTTGCCGCAGATGACGATGCGCTTGGTATCGACGCCGGCGCTTTTGAACTTGGCCAGCAGATTTGTGCGTGCATCCGCCCTGTCGCACAGCACCCACAGCAGGCTTCCGGGCGTCTGGCGAAGGATGTCGATCCAGAGATTGACCGTCTGAAGCGAAATCTTGCGATTTGCGTTGAAGGAGGCAAATACGAATGCATCCTCGGGAAGGCCGACATCCTTGCGCGACATCGCCCGGGGCCGGGCGCGCTCGTAGGGATCGTTGGGCTGGTAGGTCTCCGGCAGGCGGCAGTATTTTTCATAATAATGCGCCTTGCTGCTGTCCGGAAGCACACAAGGGTCGCCGATGATGTAGTCGAGATCGACGTTGACGGTGGTTCCAGGGAAGCCCAGCCAGCCCACCTGCACGGGAGCTGCGGCCCGGTTGAAGATGGAGACTCGGCTCTCTAGCGTATGCCCCTTCAGGTCGACGAGAATGTCGATGTTTTCCTGGCGAATCACATGCGCAGCTTCGTCGTCGGAGAGGTCGCCGATCTCGACGATCCTGCCCCATCTTGCGCGTATGTCCTGGTCGCGCGCCGCAAGCGCGCTCTTGGTATGGCAGAAGAGGGTGACGTCGAAGCGCGTCTTGTCGTGCGCCATCAACACCGCCTTCAGCAGCTTCATCGTCGCATGGTCGTCCCAGAAGTCGGCGGAAACATAACCGATGCGAATGCGCTCGCCCCAGCGGTGCGGCGCGGCGCGGCGTACTTCCGTCAGGCTGCTCGGGAACGGGTTGAGCTGTGCGCCGGCAACCCGGTTGAAGCTTTCGTCGCCACACCAGGTCGCATGATAGTAGGGCGCTTCAGCTGCAAGAATTTCGGTCTGCCCGGCTTTCAGTGCCCGTTGGATGTCGCGTTCGTGCTTCTCGACCTCGGCATAGTCGTTGGCCTCACGCGCATAGACGAGATGGGCCGACCGCAGCGTGGTGTTCTTCGGGTTGTTGCGGAAGAGATTGGCGAGCGCGTCACGATCTTGCAGGTCGTTGATTTCGGCGGTCAACAGCTTGAAGGCAAGCGCATTGTGCAGACGGTTGGTGCTCAGGGTCAGCGGAGCCTTGAAAAGCCCCAGGATTTCCTTTTCGCCGCGCTTGAGGAAGATCGAGGCGATGATGAAGGCGATCTCGGCATCTGTCTTGGCCTTCTCCAGAAGCGGCAGTCCGATGCTCAGTGCCTCGTCCTCCTGCCCGTTCGCGAAGTAGAGTTTCATGGCGTCGGTGAGGTAATCTTCCGCCCGCGAGCCGCCGGCTTCACCGGCGAGCTGGTAGGCACGGGCCGCCTCGGCCTTGAAACCGAGTTTCACGAGGACCTTCGCCAGAAGCACATAGGTCTTGGTGTCGCGGTTGATCTCCATCAGCACATTCAGCTGGTTGAGCGCGTCCGTGTACTGCCCCTTCTGGTATTGCCGGGAGGCGGTCGAAAAGATGGCTTGGGCGTTCACTAAGAGCTCCGTCGAAGAGGCGCGGCGACCGGCGCCGGCTTGCTAGTCCTTGTTCGAAGCCGAGTTTACCCGGGGGAGCTTGCCTCAGGCAGGAGCGAACCACCGTCCGACACATCTTTGCTGGCGGCAGCGGGGCTGTGATCTCTGCATCCGTGGCAGCATTAAAGTCTTGTTAAGTATAAGTTATCTCGGCCCAAGCTGCCTTGGGCATTTAATCAATTCGCAAGCTTTGCACGCGATAGTCCCTTTCACATGACGGGTTTGGTTTCTTCCGAGATAGTTGGAACCGAGTGGCATGAAGCCGATCCGCCATCACCGGGAAGTCCGGTATGTCCCCTAAATCGTCTAAAGTAATCAAGGGACACTCTAATGACGAGCATCATCACCAATTCTTCCGCCATGGGCGCACTCGCCACCCTGCGTTCGATCAACTCCTCGATGGAAACCACCCAGGAGCGTATTTCGTCGGGTCTGCGCGTCGGCACCGCGGCTGACAACGCTGCTTACTGGTCGATCGCGACCACCATGCGTTCGGACAACAAGGCCCTCTCGGCTGTTCAGGACGCCCTCGGCCTCGGCGCTGCCAAGACCGACGTTGCTTCGTCGGCCATGGAAAACTCCAAGGACGTCGTCGACGAAATCAAGAAGAAGCTGGTAACCGCCAGCGAGCCGGGCGTTGACAAGAGCAAGATCCAGAAGGAAATCAAGGAGCTGCAGAACCAGCTCGTGAGCATTGCCAAGTCGGCCTCGTTCTCCGGCGAAAACTGGGTTTACACCGACCCGAACAACGCTGCCGGCACGAAGTCGGTCGTTGGTTCGTTCAACCGCGACGCCAAGGGCAATGTCAGCCTGACGACGCTGCAGTACGACACCAACAAGAGCTCGCTGATCGAAGTGAACGCTTCGGGTGCCAACGTCACCAACGGCACGGGCCTGCTCTCCAGCAACATCTCCTACACCGACACGACCGGCGCGACCGTATCGCTGACCTTCAGCGTTCTGTCGCTCGACATCACCAGCATGACGAACGGCGCTCTGTCGCAGGCTCTGTCGGGTGTTGACTCGGTCCTGACCCAGATGACCGACGCTGCCGCCGACCTCGGTGCGCTCAACAGCCGTATCGATCTGCAGAAGGGCTTCGTCGAAAACCTCTCGGACTCGATCGAGAAGGGCGTTGGCCGTCTCGTCGACGCCGACATGAACGAGGAATCGACCCGCCTGAAGGCTCTGCAGACGCAGCAGCAGCTCGGCATCCAGGCACTGTCGATCGCCAACTCGAACTCGCAGAACATCCTGTCGCTGTTCCGTTAATCGACGGGTTGAAAGGGGGCGGGCCACGGTCCGCACCCGATGCAAGATACGAAACCGCGCTTCGCAAGAGGCGCGGTTTTTCTTTGTCGCCAATGCACTGATAAAACTTCGAAAAGTTTCTCTGGGTTTTAGGGTTCGTTAACCACGATGGTGTTTGTTGTAACCATCGAAACGACGGGTTGACCCGAACAGATTAAAGCGTCAGCAGGCATGAGGCTGACCGTCGTTTCCCGGTAATCCCGGAATGTCCCTTTCCATTTCATCTTTGCCAACAAGGGGCACTCAGCCAATGACGAGCATTCTGACCAACTCTTCCGCCATGGGCGCACTCGCCACCCTGCGTTCGATCAACTCCTCGATGGAAACCACCCAGGAGCGCATCTCCTCGGGTCTGCGCGTCGCCACCGCGGCTGACAACGCTGCTTACTGGTCGATCGCGACCACCATGCGTTCGGACAACAAGGCCCTCTCGGCCGTTCAGGACGCCCTCGGCCTCGGCGCTGCCAAGACCGACGTTGCTTCGTCGGCCATGGAAAACTCCAAGGACGTCGTCGACGAAATCAAGAAGAAGCTGGTAACCGCCAGCGAGCCGGGCGTTGACAAGAGCAAGATCCAGAAGGAAATCAAGGAGCTGCAGAACCAGCTTCTGAGCATTGCCAAGTCGGCCTCGTTCTCCGGCGAAAACTGGGTCTTCACCGACCCGAACAACGCTGCCGGCACGAAGTCGGTCGTTGGTTCGTTCAACCGCGACGCCAAGGGCAATGTCAGCCTGACGACGCTGCAGTACGATACCAACAAGAGCTCGCTGATCGAAATGAACGCTTCCGGCGCGTTCGTCACGACCGGCACGGGCCTGCTCTCCAGCAACATCTCCTACACCGACACGACCGGTGCGACCGTAGCGCTGACCTTCAGCGTCATGACGCTCGACATCACCAACATGACGGGCGGCGCTCTGTCGCAGGCTCTGTCGGGTGTTGACTCCATCCTGACCCAGATGACCGACGCTGCCGCCGACCTCGGTGCGCTCAACAGCCGTATCGATCTGCAGAAGGGCTTCGTCGAAAACCTCTCGGACTCGATCGAGAAGGGCGTTGGCCGTCTCGTCGACGCTGACATGAACGAGGAATCGACCCGCCTGAAGGCTCTGCAGACGCAGCAGCAGCTCGGCATCCAGGCACTCACGATCGCTAACACCAACTCGCAGAACATCCTGTCGCTGTTCCGTTAATCGATCGACCGAACATGACGGGCGATCTTCGCCCGTCACTTCGAAAAGAAGCCGCACATCCCCCGTGGATCGTGCGGCTTTTTCGTTTTGCGCTCCGGTATTCAATGGCCGTCAGGCGTGCCGCATGCCGCCGGCATTCGTTCCATGGGTGACGGTACGCATCTTAACGCTTCGTCCATCTTCCCTTATTTTTGTTCACCTTTGTTACCGACTTCCTAACGGCATTAACCATTTGTTAACTATGAGATCGTTACATCTTGGTTAAGAGCGAAGGGTCGCCTCCAGGGCAAAACAGGGGCGATTCGCATGATGCCAGTCCCATCGCTGCCGGTAACACTCCGGAATGTCCTTAGGAATTCATTCGGGACAGGTGACCAATGACAAGCATCATGACCAACACCGCCGCCATGGCGGCTCTCCAGACATTGCGTTCGATCAACTCCGACATGGCGGAAGTCCAGGACCGCATCTCCTCGGGCTACCGCGTGCAGACGGCTGCCGACAACGCCGCCTATTGGTCGATCGCGACCACCATGCGCTCCGACAATGCCGCGCTCTCCACCGTTCAGGACGCCCTCGGCCTCGGCGCCGCCAAGATCGACACGGCCTATGCGGCAATGAATTCGTCGATCGAGGTCGTCAGCGCGATCAAGAGCAAGCTCGTCGCGGCGAGTGAGCCGGGCGTCGACAAGCTGAAGATCGACAAGGAAATCACCGAGCTCAAGAACCAGCTTATCTCGGCCGCCCAGTCCGCATCCTTCTCCAGCGAAAACTGGCTCTACAACGCCGCCACAGCTCCGGTCGGCACGAAGTCCGTCGTGGCCTCGTTCAACCGTGACGCCAACGGCAATGTGTCGGTCACGACGCTCGACTTCGACACCTCGCAGTCGATGCTGATCGACAAGCAGAATGCGAGCCGAGGCATCCTGACCAGGAACTACGACGCCTCCCAGCTCACCTCTCCGCCCGGCACGGCGGGCGCGCGCCTGTACCACCTGATCGGCGCACCGGCGACGACGCCAATCGGTACGACGGCGGAAGTCAAGCTGACCGCATCGACGACGCCTGCCGAAATGGCCGATATGATCAGCGTCGTCGAACGTATCCTCAACCAGCTGACGGACGCCGGCTCCACGCTCGGCGCCATCACCAAGCGCATCGAGTTGCAGGAGGGCTTCATCGCCAACCTGATGGATACGATCGACAAGGGCGTCGGTCGTCTCGTCGATGCCGACATGAACGAGGAATCGACACGGCTGAAGGCGCTGCAGACGCAGCAGCAACTGGGCATCCAGGCGCTCTCGATCGCCAACACCAATTCCGAAAATATCCTGCGCCTGTTCCAGCAGTAAGGCGCAGCGGCGGACAGCGGCCGGAAGCGGCCGCCGATCCGCCAAACTGAGCCCATCACCCCGCATGCGGGTAACGGCACTTTGAGTTCTGCCACGTCGTCGGTCACGGCACCCGGTGGAAACGGTTGGACCGCGCTAATTGCCCTGGCGCGGTCCAACACATTCATTTTCGCACAAGTTTGACCGAATAGCCTTCCCTCGCAGTCCTGTCGGATGACTGCCGGCCAAAATGACCTTTGCGCCGCCGCCTGCATCAGATCGCTCCGGGAACAACCGACCCCGGATCACGCTGATGTACGTCAAGAATGCTGGGTCTGCCGTATCCGACGGTCGGGCCCGAGGGAGACATGTCAGCAGTGCCAGGAGCAATGGAAGTCCGCGCCAGGGAGCGCCGCCTCTCAAGCAGATGGGGATCGCCGCATTGCCGCAGGTCCGCTGCAGGGGGCCGGCCATGAGTGCAATGCTCTCCCGTTATCTCAAGGACTTCAGCGCACCGAAAGTCGAGCTGTCGCTGATGCCTCCGAAGTATTTCCCCGATCTGGATACCGACTATGCCGATGGCGAGCGCCTCGGCGCGAGACCAGCCATGCCGGAAATCGATATCGATGCCGAACGCCGGCGCGCCTTCGCCGAAGGGCGGGCCGAGGCGACCGCCGAACTCGTCTTCGAACAGGAAAAGCAGATAGCCGAACTTCAGGCGGCGCACGCGGCCGAACTCGAGGCGCTGACGCGGCGCTTCGAAGAGGAAACCGCGAACCGTCTCGCGCTGCGCATCGACGAAATGACCGAGGGGCTTGCCGTCGCACTCGGCGATCAGGCCGCCCGCGTGCTCGCGCCCGTCATGGGCGATGCCCTCATGCAGCGCGCCGTTGCCGATATGGCGCAGATGCTGCGCCAGGGACTTGTGGCCGGCGAAGGCTGCACCATCGTCGTCAAAGGCCCGGCGTCTCTCTTCGAGGCGCTGAAGCGCCAGCTCGGAGAAGACATGCCGTCCTTGCGGCACGTCGAATCTGACGATGTCGATCTCGCCGTCGAGATGGATGGCACCATCCTCGTGACGCGCATGGCCGCCTGGGCCGATACAGTTCGGAAAGTTCTCGCATGAGCGACGAAAACCACCACAACGGCAAGCACGAGATCATCATCGTCAAGCGCCACAGCGGCAGCCATGATGGTCACCATGGCGGCTCCTGGAAGATCGCCTATGCCGACTTCATGACGGCAATGATGGCCTTCTTCCTCGTGATGTGGCTGATCAATGCCGCCAACGAAGAGACGAAGGCGGCGATCGCTTCCTATTTCAACCCGGTGCAATTGACCGACCAGAAGCCTGCCGAACGTGGCCTGAAGGACCCGGCCAAGGATGCGCAGGGCGAAGAAACGCAGCAACGTTCGAAGGTTGACGGCGAGCAGGAAAAGTCCGGTGGCTCGGCCAAAACCGGCGATCAGCTGACGGCGACGTCGGGCGAAGAGACGAAGTACTCCGACGCCGACTTCTTCGAAAACCCCTATTCCGTTCTTTCCGAGATTGCGCGCGAGGTCGGCCAGCAGGCCAACATCAGCGTCAAGGGCGAGGGCGGTGCGGCCCAGTCCGGCCCGGCCACCGGCGCCGATGGCGGCGAAGCCTATCGTGACCCGTTCGATCCGGACTTCTGGACCAAGCAGGTCGAAGTGAAGGACGCCGGCAACACGGCCGAAACCGTTGCTGCCCTTGCCGACAAGTCGACGGAGCCCGCAGGCGCGACGCCGGCCGTCAAGAAGTCCGAGGCGGACGCGTCGCAGGAGCCGCATGAAGCGGCCGACAAGCAGGCCGGTGACGGCAAGGACACCGATACGGGAGCTGGCAAGGACCCGGCGGACGCCGCAGCCGGCGAAAAGCCGAAGACCGAGGCCGCCGAGGCCGACGCCAAGGAGCAGGCGGCCGAACTCCAGGCCGAGCTGAAGAAGCAGCTTGCCGGCGAGGCGGGTCAGCTGGCCGAGGGACTTGTCGTGACACCCGCTGAAGGCGGCCTGATGGTGACGATCAGCGAGCGGACCGATGCGCAGATGTTTGCCGTCGGCTCGGCCGTGCCGCAGAAGGAACTGGTACTGGCGATGGAAAAGATCGGCCATCTGCTGGCTGAGCGTCAGGGCGCGGTTGCAATCCGCGGCCATACCGACGGCCGTCCCTTCAAGGATGGCACTTATGATAACTGGCGCCTCTCCGCCGCCCGCGCCCAGAGCGCCTATTACATGCTCGTCCGCGGTGGCCTGAAGGAAGATCGCGTCAGCCAGATCAGCGGCTTCGCCGACCGGCGGCTGCAGATCCCCGGCGATCCCTACGCCCCGGGCAACCGCCGCATCGAGATCCTCTTGCAATCGGCTCCGGGTTAAGCACCATGCTGAGACGCCTGCGAACCGCTCTGATGGCCTGCTGTGTGCTGGCGACCCCCGTTTTAACCGGAGGTGCCAGGGCGAACGATATCGAGGAGCTCGCACCCTTCAAGATGATCCGGTCGCTGCAATATGTGCAGGACTCGGTCGTCCTTGGCGACCATTCGGCGATCGAAATGCAGCGCTTCATGCTGGGCGCCATCGACAAGCGCCTGCGTGCGGCCGACGCGGCGGTCTTCCGTGATCCGCGCAACGTCGATGCGGCGCTGGTCTATGCCATGAGCGGCGGCAATCCGGAGACGCTGAAGTACCTTGCGGATCACGATGTGGCCGGGAACTTCGATTCCCGCGTCACCGAGGCGCTGACGCAATATCTGAATGGCAAGGGCGGCCTGATCGTCGAGAGCCTGTCCAAGGCCGCGCCTGAGTACCGCAGCGCCCGCATCGGCCCGTATCTCTACCTCATCCTCGGCAACGCGACGTCGCAGCAGGATCCTGTGGGCGCGATGAAGTACTACGACTGGGCCCGTCTCGCGGCCCCGGGTACGATCATCGAAGAGGCTGCCCTGCGTCGCTCGGTTTTCCTCGCGGTTCAGGCGGGCGACGCGGACAAGGGCTTCCGCTATGCGCTGACCTATGCCCGCCGCTACCTGACCTCCCCCTATGCCAGCCAGTTCGCGGATGTCTTCGTCGAACTCGCCGTCGCCCATTTCGATGGCGGGGCGCAGGGGCGAATTTCGGAGATCCTGGGTTTCATGGACGCGCCGCGCCAGCGCGAAGTCTTCCTTCGCGTCGCCCGCCGCGCGGCGATCGCCGGCAAGCAAGAACTCGCAAAGCTCGCGTCTGAACGCGCCGAGGCGCTCGGCGCAGATGGCGCGCCGCAGCCGAAACTGCTTGCCAGCTTCTATGCCGGATTGGCCTCGGTGCCTTCCAATGACGTGTTTGCCGCGACGGCGAGCCTGGCGGCGATATCGGATGCGGAGCTTTCGCCGCGCGACCGCGCCTTGCGCGACGCTGCAAAGGCGGTTGCGGACGCCGTCGTCCGGCCACCTGTCGGTGAAAGCCTCACGCAAGCGTTTGCGTCTAAACCCGATAGACCGGTTGAGGCGAACGCGTCGGCCGCAAGCGAGGAAACTGGCAGCGGCATGAGCCCCTTTGGAAGCGGGCAGACCCCGGCGGTTGCGCCGGAGACCGTGGCCGCATCCGGCGCAGACGAGGTGGCGGACCCGAAGCACGATGGCTTCGTGGCGAAAGGACGATCGAAGATCGAAGAGATCGACGCTCTCCTGAAGGGAGAAGACAAATGAGGGCTGAGGACACCCTGCGCATGCCTCCGACACCTGTCGGCACGGGAAGCGGACGAGCGGGCGGCAAGGAGCAGGCCGGTGGTGCATCGGCCGGCGCGTTTGAAGATGCAGTGGCCAATGCCGGGCGGCAAAAAACCAACGACCAGCCGGGTTCAGGCAAAGGCGGCAACGACGCCGCTGCCGGCAGCGACGCGGAGGCGGGAGCCTTGATCGACAAGGACAATATTGCCAAGGCCGCGGGCAGGGCCGTGACACGCAGCATCAGCCTTGGTCGCAACGACCAGTTCGACGAACACGCGCTGCGCGACCATTTCCAGGCGGCCGAGCGCGGCGTTGGCAGCAAACGTGCCGTCGACAAGACCGATCCGGCCAAATCGGCTGCCGTGTCCGATGATCTGGCTCAAGTGGAGGTCGATGAAGAACTCGCCAAGCGCATTGCCACCTTGACGAAAGGCATTGGCAAAGCGCCGGCAGATGGCGCCTCGGTCGATGGCGACGTCAACGCCGGCGGCGAGGGCGCTGAAGCCAAGCAGACAGCTACAGCGATGGACGATCTGCTGACGCTGCTGGGCGGTGCCCAGGCGACGCAGCCTCAGGGACAGACGGCGGCCGCGCGCCAGGCAGCGGATGGCCAGATTGAAGGCGCGGCGCCCGTTGCCGGTGGCAGCGAGCATGGCGCGAAAGCCGAGGCACAGGCGGGCGAGAACGACCCCGACCGGCTCTTCCGCTTCGCCCGGGCTGACGGCAAGGGACAGGCCGTTTCCATGAGTCTCTCGAAGGACGGTGATGCAGCGTTCGACGCTGCCCGCTCGCAAGGCTCCGCCAAGGTCGAGAATGTCACCGTGCTCGAGGCCCGGCGTTATCTCGGCATCTCGATGAGCCCGAACACCAGCGCCGTGGCAGACGCCATCGCCGGTGAGGCCACCACTTCCCTGCAGCCAAGTGCTGCACTCGGTCAGCCGGGCGCGTGGACGCAGGCCGGCAAAACGCTCAACACCCTGAAGATCCAGCTTCACCCGATCGAGCTTGGCCTTGTCACGGCCACGCTGCGCCTGAAGGATGACGAACTGCAGGTCGAGCTGAAGGTCGAGAACGGCGACGCCTTCCGGCAGTTGCGCGACGACCAGAACGACTTGGTCAAGGCGCTGCGCGCTCAGGGCTTTGCGGTCGATCAGGTGAACATCGTATTCAACTCCGGCGGCGACACGTCGTCCGGCGGCGGGTCGCAGGCGCAGGCCCAAGCCCAGGCCGGGCAGCAGGGCCGAGAACGCGCCGATGGCAACGGCCAGGGACGACAGCAGCGACAGGACGACAGCCAATCTTCGGCGGCGGAAAGGTGGGTTGGCAATGGCGGGACGGACGATGCGGCTGCCGGCACTGAGCGCTCTCGTACTGGTCACGTCTACATGTAGCGCTTTTGCCAGCGCGGACGCAGGCGTCTGCGAGCGCGAGATCATCAGCGCAGCGGCGAAGTACGATATCCCGGCCGGGATCCTCTATTCGGTCGGGCTGACCGAAACCGGCCGCAAGGGATCGCTTCAACCCTACGCGATGAACATCGAAGGCAAGGCTTATTTCGGTAGCAGCGAGCAGGACGTTCTGACCCAGTTCGGCAACGCGCGGGCACAGGGTGCCAAGCTCATCGATCTCGGCTGCATGCAGATCAACTATTACTTCCATGGCGAGCATTTCAGCTCGCCGCAGGAGATGCTTGACCCGCGCAAGAATGTCGAATATGCCGCGCGCTTCCTGGCCAATCTCCATGCGAGGCACGAGACCTGGACAATGGCCGTTGCGCGCTATCACGCAGGCCCGAACAACGACCCGGCGCAGAAGAAATATGTCTGCCGGGTGATCGCGAATCTCGTCGCGACCGGCTACGGCAAGTGGACGCCGAACGCCACGCAGTTTTGCCAATAAGCAACCATCAATTGTATTAGCATCCCATTTGCCGCATTGTGGCGACAATGCGCGGACAATGTGACCGCAAGCGATTTGTCGTAGTCCGTTAACTTTTCCACATTATTTTAGTGCCACCTTGAGGCGGGTGCTACTAGATATAGATCAAATCGGCGAAACATGGTTAATCAATTATTAATTCCACCCAGTAACTTCCTCTAGTTGTTCATGAATCCCTCGATTCGTACCTCTCAATCAGTGCGGAGCCATACTGATTCGGAGGCGGGCGAATGATCGTAGTGGTTGATGAAAGAGAGCTGGTGAAGGACGGGTATACGTCCCTCTTCGGACGTGAAGGTATTCCCTCGACGGGTTTCGATCCCAGGGAGTTTGGAGAGTGGGTAAACGCGGCTGCCGATTCGGATATCGATGCCGTGGAAGCCTTCCTGATCGGGCAGGGCGACACCACCTTCACGCTGCCGCGGGCCATCCGCGATCGCTCGATGGCACCGGTCATCGCGATGAGCGACACGCCGTCCCTCGAAAACACGCTTGCACTCTTTGATTGCGGCGTCGACGACGTTGTGCGCAAGCCTATCCACCCCCGCGAAATCCTTGCCCGCGTCGCTGCGATCCGCCGGCGCTTGAAGGCGATCGCCAACTTTACCGACATTGGTCCGATCCGCGTTTTTGCCGACGGCCGTGATCCGGAAATCAACGGCGATGTCTTCGCCCTGCCGCGCCGCGAGCGCCGCATTCTCGAGTATTTGGTCGCAAACCGCGGCCGTCGCGTCTCCAAGTCGCAGATCTTCAACGCGATCTACGGGATCTTCGACGAGGACGTCGAGGAAAACGTCGTCGAAAGCCACATCAGCAAACTGCGCAAGAAACTGCGCAAGAAGCTCGGTTTCGACCCGATCGATTCGAAGCGTTTCCTTGGCTACTGCATCGACTGGAACTGAGCGCCACGCCGATGGGCGGGCACTGAACCAAGACAGGTTCACGCAAGGCCCGCTTCCTAGTGTCGCCGTAACAAGGAAATGAGGATCCGATATGAGTCTCTATGGCAGCATGAGAACGGGTGTGTCCGGTATGAACGCCCAGTCGAACCGTCTGGGCACGGTCGCCGAAAACATCGCGAACGCCAACACGACCGGCTACAAGCGCGCCTCCACTGAGTTCTCGTCGATGATCCTGCCTTCGGGCGGCGGCAACTACAATTCCGGCGGTGTCGAAACGCAGGTGCGCTACAGCATCTCCCAGCAAGGCGGCACCAGCTATACGACGTCGGCGAGCGACCTTGCCATCAACGGCGGCGGCTTCTTCATCGTTTCGGGCAATGGCGGTGAGAACTTCCTGACGCGTGCCGGCTCCTTCGTTCCGGACAAGAACGGCAACCTCGTCAACACCGCCGGCTTCACGCTGATGGGCTACGAGTACAAGGCCGGCGTCGATCCGACCGTCGTCGTCAACGGTTTTGACGGCCTGGTACCGGTCCAGCTCAAGGACGAGGGCCTGGTCGCCGCTGGCTCGACCAAGGGTACGATGGAAGCAAACCTGCCGTCGGGCGCGGCCGTCAACGATCAATCGAAGACCTCGATGGTTGTTTACGACAGCCAGGGCAACACCCGCATCCTCGATTTCACCTACACCAAGACAGGTCCGAACGCCTGGGGCCTGAGCGTCGTCGATCGCACATCGGGCACTACAGTCGGTACCCAGACCATGACGTTCGACGCGGCCGGCAAGCGCATCGGCGCCGTCCCCGCGACGCTGACGACGACGGCCATCAACAACCTGCCCGGTACCGGCGCCAACCTTGGTGCGATCACGATCGACACCTCCAAGACCACGCAGCTCGGTGGAGACTTCAGCAGCACCGGCGGTGGCATCGACGGCAGCAAGCCGAGCAAGATGTCGGGCTTCGAGATCGACAAGGAAGGCATCGTTTACGTCAAGTATGGCGACGGCAACCTCATCCCCAAGTTCCGGATCGCCCTTGCGACCGTCCAGAGCCCGGACAAGCTGCAGCCGCAGTCCGGCAACGTCTACTCGCAAGGGGCGGATTCAGGCGTTATTGTCACCGGTTTTGCCGGCTCTGGCGCTTTCGGCAACATCCAGTCCAAGGCACTCGAAAACTCCAACGTCGACATCGCCAACGAGCTGACCTCGATGATCGAGGCGCAGCGCAACTACACGGCAAACTCCAAGGTGTTCCAGACCGCCTCGGACCTGCTTGACGTGCTTGTCAACCTGAAACGGTAATTGAAAGAGATACGGTCCGCGTCATGTCGCTGTCCTCCGCAATATCCATCGCACAGCAGGCCTTCAGCAACACGGCGCAACAGACCGCGATCGTGTCGAAGAACATCGCGAATGCGGGCAATGCGGATTATTCGCGTCGCCTTGCCCTCTTGGGCAGCACCGGCAACGGCGCGCAGGTCGTATCCATCTACCGGGCACAGAACGAGGCGCTGCTCAAGCAGAGCATCGCCAGCATCGGCGAAGCCTCCGGCCAGGCGCGGCTTCGCGATGGCCTGGAACTCCTGAAATCGGCTCTCGGCGGTAACAACTACGAGACTGCGCCGTCAAAGCTGCTGTCGGAGTTTCGCAACAGCCTGCAGACGCTGGCCTCGACCCCGGGCAACAAGACGATTGCGGCGGCAGCGGTCACCAGCGCCCAGGACCTTGCCGATTCCCTGAACAAGACCTCTGCCACCGTGCAGAACATGCGCGAAGATGCCGACAAGGAAATCGCTCTTGAGGTCGACAAGCTGAACAGCCTGCTTGCGGACTTCGAACGGGTGAACAACGAGGTCAAGTCGGCGACTGCATCCGGTGGCGATGCGAACGATGCGCTTGACCAGCGCGACAAGATCCTGAAGCAGATTTCGGAGATCGTCGGCATCTCCACCGTTACGCGCGGCAACAACGATACGGTGATCTTCACCACCGACGGCACGGTGCTTTTCGAGAACATTCCGCGCCAGGTGACGTTCGCGCCGACAACGACCTATGACGCCACCGTCACCGGCAACAAGATCTTCGTCGACGGCGTACCGATCGCCCCCGGAAGTGGCGCAGATACGACCGCCAAGGGCAAGCTTGCGAGCCTCGTGCAGCTGCGCGACGACATTGGGCCGAAGTTCCAGTCGCAGCTGGACGAGATCGCCCGTGGTCTTGTCGAGCTTTTCAAGGAAGGCAACCCCAGCGGGGTGCCGCCGGTTCCCTACCAGCCGGGCCTCTTTACCTGGGGAAGCGCGGGTGTGCCGGCTGCCGGCACAGTCGTTCCCGGACTGGCATCGAAGATCACTGTCAACGCCCTGGCCAAGGCCAACCCGCTTCTTTTGCGTGACGGCGGCTTCAACGGCGTTGTGTCGAACCCTGGCGGTGCGGCAAATCCGAGCCCCGGCTACACGGGCCTTCTCGACGGCTTCATCAACAAGATGGGCGAGAACATGACGTTCGACCCGTCGACCGGTCTCGACGGAACCAGCAGCCTGCTAAACTTCGCGACCGGGTCGGTCGGCTGGCTGGAGCAGACCCGAAAGACGGCATCGACCGCCGACGACAACAAGCGCGCTATGCTGTCGCGCACCCAGGAAGCGCTCAGCAAGCAGACCGGGGTCAGCATCGACGAGGAACTGTCGCTGCTGCTCGATCTCGAACAATCCTACAAAGCATCGGCCAAGCTGGTGAGTACCGTGGACGCCATGATGGCGGCCTTGATGGAAGCTGTGAGGTAATCATGAAGACGTCCTACGTTTCTAATCTGGCGATCCAGACCGCCATGCGCATGACGATTCAGCAGAACCAGATGGATCTGCTGAAGGCGACCCAGGAGCAGACGACGGGTCGGCACTACGACGTCGGCTTGACGCTTGGTGCGACGGCGTCGCGCTCGCTCAACCTTCAGCGCGAGATCGACCGGCTGAACTCGATGAAGAGCACCAACTCGGTCGTAACCCAGCGCCTCTCCGGCTCGCAGGGTGCGCTGGAAACGATGGCGAAAGCGGCCGAAAAGGTGCGTGACACGCTCGTTACCTACAAGGGCAACGATGCCGCGAGCCAGCTTAAGATCCAGAAGACCGAGATCTTGGGCGCGCTGCAGACCTTCACTGCCGCCGCAAACACGTCCTTCAACGGCGAGTTCCTGTTTTCGGGCATCAATACCGACGCCAAGCCTCTCGCCGACTACACCGCTACGTCGGCGGCAAAGACTGCCTTCGACGCTGCGTTTACGGCGTTCAAGACCGCCAACAGCATCACGTCCGACGACCAGATCACCGTCACCCAGATGCAGGACTTCATCAAGAATACGGTCGAGCCGATGTTCACCGGTACGGGCTGGGATGCGAATTGGTCGGACGCATCCAGCCAGAACATGACGAGCCGGATCAGCGCCAGCGAAGTCATCGAAAGCTCGACCAACGCCAATACCAACGGCTTCCGCATGTTTGCCCTGGCAAGCGTAATCACGGCCGAGCTGATGGACAAGAACGTGACCCCCGAGGTGCGGGCGGCGATCGGTGTCGAGGCGTTGCAGTATGCAGAGCAGGGCATCGCCGGCCTCAATGCAGAGCGCAGCCAGCTCGGTATTTCGGAATCGCGGGTGAAGAAGGCGAACACCTCGATCGACGCGCAGCTCAAGCTGGTCAACACGCATGTCGCCGACCTCGAAGGCATCGATCCGATCGAGACATCGACCCGGATCAACACGCTCAAGGTGCAGTTGGAAACGTCCTATACACTAACGTCGCGACTACAGCAGATGAGCTTGCTCAATTTCCTCTAGTGTGAGGAGCCGGACAAACATGAAGGATGTCTGAATGTACCAATTTTCCTATGCCGAGATCATGGAGGACGGCGTCGCCGACTCCAAGAATCGAGAACGGCAGGTACTCGATCGCTCGATCGCGCTCATGGAAGCAGCGAAACAGCAGAAAGGGTATTCGAGAGAGGCCATCGAGGCCATCTACTTTACCCGGCGCCTGTGGATCCGTTTCATCGAGGATCTGCGTGCACCGGAGAACCAGCTGAACGAAGAGCTGCGCGCCAATCTGATTTCGATCGCCATCTGGATACTCAACGAGACGGAAAAGATCCGCAAACGCGAATCCTCCAACTTCCAGGGCATAATTGACATTACCACCATCATCAGGGATGGACTGAAATGAAGAGCACACTGCGTATCTCGCTGAAGTCGGGCGAACGGATTTTTGTAAACGGCGCGGTGCTGCGCGTGGACCGGAAGGTCGCGGTCGAGTTCCTGAACGATGTGACGTTCCTGCTCGAAAACCACGTGCTGCAGCCGGAAGACGCAACGACGCCGCTGAAGCAGCTCTATTTCATCGCGCAGATGATCCTCATCAATCCGGAAGGCGCCGAGCAATCGACCGCGATGTTCCGCAAGTCGATCGTCATGCTGCTCAACTGCTTCAAGAACGAAGAGATCCTCGCCGAACTGAAGCGCGTCGACGGGCTGGTGACCAACGGCCGCGCCTTCGAAGCGCTCAAGGCGATCCGCGGCCTCTATGCAATCGAAGACCGCATTCTCAACACGCAGGAAATCACGCCGGCAACGGTCGAGCAGATTCGCAAGGAGATCGCACCATGGCGGTAAGCGGCGTCAGCAACAACGGCTACACCCCGAATGTTTCGGCCCAGGATTCGGGCGGCGACGCCGCAAAGGCATCGCTCAACTACGAGAGCTTCCTGAAGCTGCTCGTCGCCCAGATGAAGAATCAGGATCCGACGCAGCCGATGGATGCGACGCAGCAGATTGCCCAGCTTGCGACCTTCTCGCAGGTGGAGCAGACGATCAAGACCAACAAGAACCTTGAAAGCCTGCTGCAGCGCACGTCGCTGAGCGAGGCGGACGCCGTCATCGGGCGCACCGTCACCAGCGAAGACGGCAAGACCACTGGCGTGGTTAAGGAAGTGAAACTATACTCTGACGGAATCATTGCGGTGCTGGATAACGGCAAGGAGCTTGTTATCGGCCCGGGCGTCAAGGTGAAGTGATAACTCCATGAATGAGGCGGATGCCCTCGATATTGTACAGGCCGCGATCTGGACCGTGATCGTGGCCTCAGGGCCCGCCGTTCTCGCCGCCATGGTTGTCGGCGTCGTCATCGCCTTCATTCAGGCGCTGACCCAGGTCCAGGAAATGACGCTGACCTTCGTCCCGAAGATCCTTGCCGTCATGATCACGGTTGCCGTGTCCGCGCCCTTTATCGGCGCCCAGATTTCTATCTTCACCGACATCATCTTCTCGCGGATCCAATCCGGTTTCTGAAGCCGCAGCGCCAAAGCTGTTCGCATGCGGCGGCATGAAACCCTCGCGCAAGCTTGGGTCGCTATCTCCGTCTCTATAGTGGGGCAGCGCGTGTGAATGCTGCCTTGATCTCATGATGAGACGGAAGAGACATGGCACAGCAAGCAGCGCTGATCATCCCGAAAGTAGCACCGAAGGGCCGGGACGTCGGCTTCGCGCTCGGGATCGTCGCGATCCTGTCGATCCTCTTCCTGCCCATCCCGCCCTTCCTGATCGACATGGGGCTCGCGTTCTCGATCGCCTTTTCCGTGCTGATCCTGATGGTCTCGCTGTGGATCCAGCGTCCGCTCGAGTTCTCCTCGTTCCCGACCATCCTGCTGATCTCGACCATGGTGCGCCTGGCGTTGAACATCGCCACCACCCGAGTCATCCTTTCGCACGGCCACGAGGGCCACGGCGCTGCCGGCGGCGTCATTTCCGGCTTTGCCAGCCTCGTCATGTCCGGCGATTTTGTCATCGGTCTGATCGTCTTCCTGATCCTCATCACCGTGAACTTCATCGTCATCACCAAGGGTGCGACGCGTATCGCCGAAGTCGGCGCGCGCTTCACCCTCGATGCGATCCCCGGCAAGCAGATGTCGATCGACGCCGACCTGTCGGCGGGCCTGATCGACGAGAAGGAAGCACAGCGCCGCCGGCGTGAGCTCGAGGAAGAAAGCTCCTTCTACGGCGCCATGGACGGTGCTTCCAAGTTCGTGCGCGGCGATGCGATCGCCGGCCTGATCATCACCGCGATCAACATCTTCGGCGGCATCATCATCGGTTACCTGCGTCATGGCATGCCGATCGGCGAAGCGGCCGACGTTTTCGTCAAGCTCTCGGTCGGCGACGGTCTCGTCTCGCAGATCCCGGCGCTCATCGTCTCGCTCGCCGCCGGCCTTCTGGTGTCGCGCGGCGGCACGGCCGGCTCCACCGACCAGGCGGTGGTCGGGCAGCTCGGCGGCTATCCGAAGGCGCTGATGGTCGCCTCCGGTCTTATCATTCTCCTGGCGGTCGTTCCCGGCCTGCCGTTCCTGCCCTTCGCCGTGCTCGGCGGCGGCATGGCGTTCCTGAGCTGGCTCGTGCCGCGCCAGATCGAGGCTGCCAATGCCGCGCGTCGCGCCGAAGAGGCGGCCAAGGTCCAGCAGACCAAGGAAGGCGAGCAAGATTCGGTCAAGTCGGTGCTGAAGACCGCTGAGATCGAGCTGCTTCTCGGCAAGCAGGTCTCGACCCGCCTGCTTGGCGCACACCAGGAACTCGCCTTCCGCGTGGGCAAGATGCGCCGCAAGTTTGCTGGCCAGTACGGCCTCGTCATTCCGGAGATCAAGGTTTCGGACGACATCAGCATTCCGGACAAGGCCTACCACATCCGCATCCACGGCACGACGATCGCGTCCAACACGGTGCGCGTCGGCGAAGTCCTGGTGGTCACCGGCGGCGGTCGCCGGCCGAGTGTTCCGGGCGACGAGATCCGCGAACCCGCCTTCGGCATGCCGGCGGTCTCGATCCTCGAAACCTTTACCGAGGACCTCAAGCGCGAAGGCTTCCATCCGATCGATAACGTCTCGGTGGTGTTGACGCATTTGAGCGAAGTGATCCGCAACAACCTGCCGCACCTGCTTTCCTATAAGGACGTCAAGGTGCTGATCGAGCGGCTCGATCCGGAGTACCGCAAGCTCGCCGACGAAATCTGCACCTCGCACATGTCCTATTCGGGCCTGCAGGCGGTGTTGAAATTGCTGCTTGCCGAGCGTGTCTCGATCCGCAACCTGCATCTGATCCTTGAAGCGGTCGCCGAACTCGCGCCGCATGTACGCAAGACTGAGCAGATCGTCGAGCATGTGCGCGTGCGCATGTCGCAGCAGCTTTGCGGCGACCTCGCCGACAACGGCGTCCTGCGCGTGCTCAGGCTCGGCAACAAGTGGGACATGGTCTTCCACCAGGCGCTGAAGCGCGACGCCAAGGGCGAGGTCGTCGAGTTCGACATCGATCCGCGTCACCTCGAAGAGTTCAGCGAGCAGGCGACGAAAGTTATCCGTGAACATCTCGATCGCGGCATGCCCTTCGTGCTGGTAAGTTCGCCCGAATCCCGTTCTTATGTGCGCATGATCATCGAGCGCCTCTTTGCCACCTTGCCCGTGCTCTCGCATGTCGAGCTTGCCAAGGGCCTTGAGATCAAGATCATCGGCTCCATTTCATGATCACCGACCCGGAGGGCACGGTGCTGGCGCTGTTTGCGGCCTTCTGCCGGATCGGCGGCTGCATCATGATCATGCCCGGGTTCTCCAGCGCGCGCGTTCCGATGCAGGTGCGGCTGTTCATTGCAGTCGCGGTTTCCATGGCGATCCTGCCGGTCATGTGGACGGACATCTATCCGCAGGTAACCGGCAAGGGGCACAGCTACATCTATTTGATCGCCGCCGAGACGGCGGTCGGCGCGGTCATGGGCCTTGTCGCCCGCTACTATGTCCTTGGACTGCAGTTCACCGGAACGGCGATCACCATGTTGATGGGCTTTGCCTCGCCGCCATCGTCGGACGTGATCGAAGATACGCCCGAAAACCAGGTGACCAGCTTGATCAGCTTCGCCGGCCTGATGGTGCTGTTCATGCTGGATTTCCATCATGTGATGATCGAGGCGATCGTTCAATCCTATCGGGCCATGCCGATCGGCACTCCCTTCGATCCGCAGGGTGTGCTGATCACGCTCACGGATTCGCTGGCGCAGATCTTCATGATCATGTTGAGGCTCGCGAGCCCCTTCATCATCTATGGCCTGCTTTTCAACGTGGCGATCGGCATGGTGAACAAGCTGGCGCCGCAGATCCCGATCTACTTCATCTCGCAGCCCTATCTGATCATGGGCGGCTTGTTCCTGCTCTATCTCGGTATCGCTGCGATGCTGCGCCTGTTCGGCGACGGTTTCGCGCTGGTCATGCAGGGAGGATAGCCGCATGAAGACCCGCTCGCAGAAGCTCAAGCGCCTGGTCGCCGTCCAACGCCATCTGGAGCAGATGGCGGAGGCGGATTTCATTGAGATGGTGCGGCAGCGCGAGGTCCTGGCTGAGACGATCGATGTCGTCGTCGATGCCATGGGCTCGGCTCATCCGATGCACCGCATGTTCTCCGGCCACTATTCCTCGCAGATCGGACGGCTTGTGCAGAAGGACCAGATGCTGCACGGCATCCAGCAAACGCACGAGGCGCGCATGCTGAGGGAGCGCGCGAAAGCCGACCGGCTCGAGGAAAACATGAAGGAGGCCCGCCAGTCCGAGGACCGCGAAGAGGCCGACAATTCCATCTACGACCTGATCGATCAACACGTTACGGGCAACGCGCCAGCTTCCCGTAAGCTTGACGGGCGATAGTACGTCATTCCCGGTTTGCTCCGATGGCGGAGCGGATCCGGGCCGACCAATGCCCAGGCTCGATTTTGAGAGGATTCGTCATGGCCATCTCTCCGCCCAGCGATCTGGTGATGGATGTCGTGCGCGCCGCCGACCCCACCGAAGTGCAGGAAGCGCAGGCGCGGTTGAAGGCCAACCGTGCCGCGTTCAAGGCGACGAGTCTGGCGGAAAACGGCAACGGCTTTGCCGCTGCCGTCAACGTTCTCAATCTGTCGCCGGAAGGTTCGAGCGGGCTCGGCGACCTCAACAACCGCGTCGAACAGAAGAAGATTCCGGAGACCTATCGCAAGTTCGAGGCCATGGTGCTGCAGAACTTCGTGAAGTCGATGCTGCCGACCGATAGCGAGAACGTTTTCGGCAAGGGCAATGCGGGTGATATCTGGAAGAGCATGATGGCCGAGCAGATCGGCGACGTGATCTCCAAGAGCGGTGGCATCGGCATTGCCGAACAGCTCGCGGGCGCCGAAGGCACCGATCGGGTTCAGGCATCGCTGGACGGTAACAGCCGAAACCTCGCCGCAAGCCTCGTGCAGGAATACGAGCGCAAGACGCTGACCGGCTTTACGACCGACAACGACAAGAACAAGCAAGCCTAGGGCGGGGTGGGGGAACTGCTTGCAGTTTTCCGTCCGCACTTCGCTCTAATTCATAGGAATAGATCGCGCTTGAGAATCCGGTCGATCCGACCAGAAATCATCGTGATCCAAATGGGAGTTGATTCATGGAAGCCATGGCATCCAATGACGTCCGGATCCAGAACGTGCTCGGCCGCCTGGAAATGATCCTCGACAACGAGAACAGCCGGATCGGCATCGACCCGGAATTCGATATCAAGACATCGAACGCGCACAAGAGCCGTTGCCTCTACGAACTGACGATGCTGCACCGTGACATGCTGCCGGGCGAAAACTCTTCGGCTTTCTCCTCGCATGCTCTGCACCTGCGCGAAAAGCTGTCGGTCAATTCGCAGAAGGTCGAGGCCCATCTCGAAGCCGTTCGCGCCGTCGTCGACCTCCTGAAGACCGCCGCCCAGGATGCCGATGCGGACGGCATCTATTCCGAAGCGCAGTTCCGCTATAGCGATTTCTGATGCTGAAGCTCGTTTTCACCGGGGTCTGGGTCTGCGCGGTCACGCTCGGATCCGTCTACTTCTCGATGCAAAGCGCCTCCGCGCCCGCCGTCCCGGACGGCGAGGCTGCCCGGCGCGCATCGGAGCAATATGTTCCCGGTGAGATGATCACCATTCCGGTCATCCGGGATGGTTCCGTTCAGGGCTATTTCCTGACCAAGCTTTCCTTCTCCGCCACCAAGGAGGGGATCAACAATCTTCGCGCGCCACTGCGCCAGATGGTTACCGATGAGCTCTACGATTTGCTCGTCGGTTCGAAATTCATCGACATCGCCGACACCGGTACGTTCGACCTGCCCACCTTCAAGACGACGGTAAAGGACGGCCTGAACAAGAAGCTCGGCGACGAGGTGATTACCGAGGTGCTCGTCGAGCAGCTCGAATATCTGACCAAGGAAGACGTCAAACGCGTCGCCAACAGCCAGAATGTGCCGCGGCAAAAGCCGGTCCCGATCACCGACAGGAACGGCAACGTCGCCGGCGACAAGTTGCCTGAAGGCGCCGTCAAGGCAAGCAGCGCGCACTGATGATTGTTGGAAGGGACGCCCGGGTGGGTTTCCGCTCGGCCGCTTGCCCTCGACGAGGCGGCATCCGTCAGTTCTTTTCCGGGGTGCGGTACTGCTCGTTGATGAGGCCGAGTTCCGCCATCAGCCGGCCGATCGCCACATAGAAGTGGTATAGTCCGGCCGCTGCCAGCCCGCTCTTGTTCCACAGTTCCAGCCCGCGCGGCACCGATGCGCCAAGCAGCGCCAGCGATTTGCCGAAGGTCCTGAGCCGGCCTTTGAAGCTCGGGTCACGCCGATGTTCGAGCATCGTCGAGATCGCGCCGTTCCTGAGGCTGCGCGCCCTGATCCAGGATGCGCTGGTGCGGCGGGCGGGCACGGTCTCGGCAACCCAGGCGTCGGTTGCCCAGGCGAAGGAAAACCCTTTCGCCTTGCAGCGGCTGTAGAAATCCGCATCGCCGCCGCCGATGAAGTTGAAGGCGGGATCCAGGAAGGGTTGCGGCATCGTGTCCAGCACTCCACGCGTAACGAGCACGTTGCCGGAGGAATAAAGGATGGGCACCGGCCCGGTCGCGTCATAATGGGGCGTGAAGACCGGATGGCGTTTCCACTTCTGCCCGCCATCGCCTTCGAAAACCGGAAGCTGCGGGCCGCCGACCATATCGGCACCGGTCGTTTCCTGTGCCGCGATGAGGCAATCGAGCCATTCGGGCGCCGCCACTTCGTCGTCGTCGATGATCGCGATCGCCTTGAGGTTCGGGTAGGTTTGGAGCGCCGTCGCCCAGCCGGCATTGTAGGCGTGGCAGTTTCCGCGCTGATGCGCGACGATCACGACAGAATCCGAAGGATGTCCCAGGAAGAAGTCTTTTGCCGCCGCAGCCCCGGCCAGCCCGTCGGCATCGTTTTCGACGACGACCGTGGCGTAGGAGATGTCAGGCCTTTGGGAAACAATGGTTTTCAGCGTCTTGACGACATGGTCCGGCCGACGGAACGTCGGCAGCACGACGACGAGTTCGATGTCGCCGGCGTCTTCCAGCTCTGTCCGGAAGTAGACGGAAATGTCCTGGCCGGTCGTCGTCATGGCGAAACCTGTAAAAGCAAAATTGTGTCGCAATACAGCAAATCTTCCTAAACAGATGCTGAACCCTGGCGGCATATTTTGAAAGGGGTCTTTAAGCGCTCCTTCACCCCATGCTGCTAATGAAGGCCGCAGTTCCATTCATGACGCGTGGCAAAATGCATCTGGTCCTGGTCTCTTCGCTCGTTCCCGTCGCCAATCCGGCGTCCGGTTTCGACATTGCCAACCGGGCTGTGCTCGACGGTCTGCGCGCGCTCGGTCACCGCGTCAGCGTCATTGGTTTTCTCCAGCCGGGACGCGTGCCCGCGCCCGATTGCGATATGCATTTTCTCGGCGAGCTGGAAGTCACCAATGCCAAGGTTGGAACGTGGCAGAAGTTGAGCTGGCTCGCGACGGCCTTCCTCAACCGCACGACCGTCTCATCCGGCAAGATGCTGGTGGTGTCGTCGAGCCGGATTCAGTCGATCCTCGAGAGCCTCGCTCCGTTCGACGGTCTCGTGCTCAACTCGGTGCAACTGCCGGCCGCTTTCCAGCAGGTTTTCCGCCCCCATCCGTCGATCTATGTCGCGCACAATGTCGAGGCGGATTCTGCCTTTGAGAGTGCCGAGCGGGCCAAGGGTACGGTCGAACGCTTTCTTTTCCGGCGCGAGGCGCAGTATCTCGAACGCTACGAGCAGCAACTGGCGCAGAATGCGGTGGCCGTCTGGACGTTTGCGGAGGCCGATCGCTTCGGCTTCGGCCGCGCCGTCAGCGACCGGGCCTTCGTGCTGCCTCTGGTCACCGGTTGGGATGCGGCAGTAGTGCCGACAGAAGCAGCCGAGCTCCAGCAGGACCTCGGCTTGATCGGGACCTGGAGCTGGCGGCCGAACCGATTGGGGCTCGACTGGTTTCTCGCCGAGGTCGTACCGCATCTGCCGCAGGATCTTTCGATCGCGATTGCCGGCCAGATGGACGGCATACCGGCGGTTTCCCATCCCGGTGTTCGCTTCGTCGGACGGGTTCCTGATGCACGCGCCTTCGTCACGGAAAGTGCCGTCATACCGCTCGTCAGCCGGGGCGGTACGGGCGTCCAGCTGAAGAGCATCGAGACCTTTGAGCTTGGCATGCCATCCGTGGCGACGCAGGCGTCGTTGCGCGGCATCGAGGCGCTTCCTGAGAATTGCGCCGCGGCCGAAGATCCGGCCGAGTTCGCGCGCCTGTTGGTCGACAAGGTCACCCGCGCGCGCGGCGGCGACCGCCAACGCCTTGACGGTTCGGTCTTCCATCGCGCCCAGAAGGCGAAGCTGATGCGGGTCATGCGCAATGTGCTGGCCGGCCTCGCTCCGAGTGCCTCGGCCGAGACACCCTCGGTTCCGCCCGAGCTGAAGGTCCATGACGGGGGGCGGTCGTGACCAAGACGACCGCCGGCGCGAACACCGCCCTGTCCAGGCGCCTCATCCTGGGCATGCCGGTGGTCGATTTCGATTGGGAGAGCGCCTTTGCCTTTGCGGCCGACGCGCTGTCGCGCCCGGGCGGGCAAACAACGCTCGCCTTCCTCAACGCCAACAATGCCAACCTGATGATGCGCGACGGCGAGTACCGCGAGGTCCTCGGCCGCCAGGTCGTCTTTCCCGACGGTCACGGCGTCGATATCGCTTCCTATCTCTTTTACGGCAGCATGTTCCCGGCCAATCTCAACGGCACGGACTTCGTGCCGGCGCTGCTGACCTTCATCGACCGGCCGCTGCGCGTTGCGATGATCGGCGCCCGTGCGAAGGTGCTTGCGCGCGCGGCCGAGAATTTTCGCAGGCACGCGCCATGGCACGAGTTCCTCCCCGTTTCCGACGGGTTCTTCGATCGTGACCACTCCCAGCAAGTGCTTGCCGATGTCCGGGCGCTGAACGCTGATATCCTGCTGGTGGCGATGGGAAGCCCCGGTCAGGAGAAATGGGTCGATGCCCATGTGGGGCCGCAGGACGCCCGGCTGGTCATTACCGTCGGCGCGCTCTTCGATTTCGTCGCCGAGGCGTTTCCGCGGGCGCCGAAGTTCCTGCGCCGGATGCGGCTGGAATGGTTCTTTCGCCTGGCGGTCGAGCCGCGGCGCATGTGGCGTCGCTATGTCCTCGGAAACCCGCTTTTCCTGTTTTACGTCCTCTGGCACAAGCTGTCGGGGCGGGCGCGGGAAAACGTCGCCGACACCAGCCTTCGGACGGGAACATCGTGAACGGTCAGACCATGCGCACAGCCATTGTCACAGCGTCCTACGCCAATGACTTCGAGCGCTGCCGGCTGATGTGCGAAAGCATGGACCGCAAGCTTCAGGGCGATTGGAAGCACTATCTGCTGGTTGCCGATTTCGACGTTAAGCTCTTCCGGCAACTGGAGGGCTCCAGACGCCAGGTTATCAGCGAACGCGATCTCCTGCCCTGGTGGCTGCATCCCGTCACCGACCCGCTTTCGGGCGGCCGCCGGAAGCTGTGGCTCAGCCCCTTTGGCCTGCCGCTGCGTGGCTGGCATGCCCAACAGCTTCGCCGCCTGGTGCTCGCGCGCCACATCGACGAGGCGGCGATGTTTGCCGTCGATTCCGATGTCGTCTTCCTGCGCGCCTTCGATCCCGCCAGCCTCTGGCAGGGAGAGCGGTTGACGCTCTACCGCAAGGACGGGGCGATTAATGCGCAAATGCGCTCCAACCATCTCGAATGGCTCGCCCATTCCGACAGGCTTCTCGGGATCGGCCCCTACACGTTGCCGGCCAACGACTATATCAACACGCTGATCGCGTGGCGCACCGATACCAGCCGCAAGCTGCTCGAGCACATCGAGACGCTGCACGGTCGGAACTGGGTGAGGGCGATGACCCGCACCCGCGCCTTCTCCGAATGCACGATCTACGGGCGCTTCGTCGACGAGGTGCTGGGCGGGGAAGGTCATGTTCCCTCTGATGCCGCGCTCTGTCATGTGCTCTGGTTCGAAGACAGCTACCGGCAGGATCTCTCCGGTCTCAGGGCGTTCTTGAAGGACATGGCGCCGCATCAGGTCGGCATCGGCGTGCAGTCCTTCGTCGGCCACGATCTCGACGATATTCGCCGGGCGGTGTTCGAACTCGCGGCCTGAGGCATCTGTCTTGCTTCAGATGACCCGATCAGCCGGCTTTCTGAGCGCCGAATAGGTCAGTCCGAACGAGAGCGCGTAGAGGACCAGGAAGATCCCGTTGAGCGCCGGCGCCCAGGTCGCGACGTCGGCCGTCGTCTGCAGCAACAGAACCAGCAGCCCCACCTTGACGACGCCAGCAATCAACAGGTTCAGCATGCGCCGCACAGTGCGGCCGGTCGCGTAGAGCAGTTCGGAGTGGTACTCGATCAGGTTGCGGAACGAGGGCACGAGCACGATCATCGCGACAATCGGCGCGGCTGCCGACACGTTGCGCCCGAGCCCATCGGGGAAGACCCACAGATAGAATGCCATGGCCGCGATGGCGGCAAAGGACGCAAGCGCCACCAGGAGTTCGATCGAGAGCCGGACGCGCCAGCGGGCAATCGCCTCGGGCGTTCGCATGATGCGCTGGACGAGCAAGGTGTTGAATGACCGCACCGGCAGCGCCGTCAGGTCCGCCAGCCGCATCAGGATGGCATAGAGGCCGGACACCGCCGGCCCGCCAATGGCGAGTACCGCAATCTTGTCGAACTCCGATTGGATGTAGAACAGCACCTCGGCGCCGGCGACCGACACCGAATCCGCCCAGCGCCGGAAGTAAAGCCGTGGCTGCCAGCGCAGCCGGACAGGCGGGTAGAACCAGAGAAGGGCCACCAGAAGGCCGAGCGCATTCGCAAGCAGATAGAGGTAGGACCAGGCTTCGAGCGTTTTCCAGGGGAGCAACGCAAGGAGCACGGCAGCGGCGGTGCGGATCGCCGTTCCGATCACCACGAGGAGGGCGCCGCGCCCGAAGCGACCGAGACCGTTCAGCACGATGACGGCGGTCTCCAGCCCGCGCCAGCAGAGGATCTCGGCCAGCATGAAGGCAGCAAAAGTGCCGGCAGCCATGTCGCGGGAAAAGAGGGCGAGGAAGGTGATCGCGCAGATGATTGCGATCAACGGCAGCGACAGCACCGCGCCGACCAGAAAGCCGGCGCTATAGGTGCCGACAAGCAGCGGCTTTACGGTCGCGACCCGATAGAGCGGCGACATGAAGCCGAAGGCAAGCACGCGCGATATCATGATGCCGGCGGCAGACGCGGTCGCGAACAACCCGAAATCGGCGATGGCGAGCGTGTTGGCAACGGCGATGAAATAGACGAGCGACAGCACGAGCCGGCCCGCCGAACCTCCGGTCATCGAGAGGTAAGCGTGGATGAGCGCCCGGTGGCGGAGATAAAGCGCTTTGATGCGATGGGGCACGGCCGACATTTCCAGTAGCGCGTTTCCCGCTCGATGCCGATGGAAACGCTCTATCTCCTTGATATCTCACAGTTCCAAGGGCAGGGCGCGCAAAGCGTTCGCCTGGAATTGCGCTCGTCTCTCCGTCATAGGCGGGAAAGCTTAATAAGGCGTGAGATCACGCCGTTCGCGCCGTCACTTCCCGCCGAAATTAACGATTTGTTTTCCATGTTTCCTTAGGTTGGCTTCACTATTCGGAATTCGCCGTTTCGGCAGCCGCGGGATCAGTCATGTTCAACATCGACGACGAGAAACGCCCGGTTCCGCGTGCATCGTTGCTCGATTTTGCAGCAGAGGACGCGCGCGACCCCGCGCGTGCGCGAGACAGGCGCACCGCCGACCCGCAGGGTGCAGGCTCGTCCTTGCTCGGTCGTCTGTCCGGTTCCGGTGGATCAGCCAATCAATCAGCGGCCCGGCGCGAAAACCACTCGAAAGGTCAGCCCCCGCGCGGCGAAACGGTGCGGCCGACAGCCAAGGCACCCGCCGCCCGTAACCAACCCGGCCTCGGCGGCATGCGTGGCAAGTTTGCGCGCTGGCTTGCCGATAGTCCGCCTGAGGGGGCTGCGCCGGGAGTGACAGCCGACGGGCGAGCCGCAGGTGACCGCCCGCTCGTGGATATCAAGACCGTGGTGCGCGCGGTCTGGCAGCTCCGCAAGATCATTCTCGCGACCACGGCGCTCGGCGCCGTCGGTGGCGTCCTGCTGGCGTTGTCGACGCCCAGCGTCTTCGTTTCCGAAAGCAAGCTCTACGTCGATCCGCGCGAAGTGCGGCTGACGGATTCCGACCTGTCGAAACAATCGCTCGCAACCGAAGGCATTCTCGCCATTGTCGACAGCCAGCTCGAAGTGTTGCGCTCGCGAACGGTTATGGAAAAGGTCGCGGCCAGTCTCGATCTGGAAAAGGACCCGGAATTCGCCGGCAAGGGAGCCGGTGGCGACGCGTCCGCGCGCGTCCTGAAGACCTTGGGCGAGGCAATTCAGGTCTGGCGCGATCCGAAAACCTTCATCGTCACCATTGAGGCGAAGACCAGGGATCCCGAGAAGTCGGCACTGATTGCCAACCGATTGGTGGACACGTTCCTCGGCGAGGAGACCGCCGCGCAATCCGGCTTCTTCCAGAAGACGACGGTTGCGCTCGACGCGCGTATCAAGGAACTGAAGGCTGAACTGGACGCGGCCGAAAAGGCCGTCGAGGATTACAAGGCGAGCAACGACATTGTCGGCGCCGGCGGCGAATTGATCGCCGACAAGCAGCTCCTCAGCCTCAGTGATCAGGTCGCTGCGGCCCGCAATCGCATCGCCGAGGCGAAAGCCAAGGCCGAGGCGTCCGGCAAGGTGCAGCTCACCGATGTTCTGACGGGCGCCTATCCCGAGGAAATCAGTTCGCTGGCGCTCTCCGAACTGCGCAAGCAATACGCGGCGACCAGGGCGCAACTGAGCGCCCTTGATGCGAGCCTCGGGCCCCGCCATCCGCAACGCATCGCCGTTCAGCAGGCACTCGAGTCGTCGCGCTCGGAGATCGCCAACGAGTTGCGCCGCATCGCGGCTGCGGCGGGGACCGAGCTTGACCGCGCCCAGCGAACGGAACAGGACCTCGTGCAGCAGCTTGCCGTCCAGAAGGCGCGCCAGATCGATTCCTCCGCCGAATTCGTCGAGTTGCGCGAGCTGCAGCGAAAAGCGGCGGCGACCCGCGAGATCTACGAATCCTTCCTGAAGCGCGCCGGCGAGACGCGCGAAGAGGAAAAGCTGACCGCGAAGAACATCCGGGTGATCTCCAAGGCCGAGCCGGCGCTGCAGGCAAAAGGGCCCTCCCGCAAGATCATCCTGATCGCCGCCACCATGGCGGGTTTCTTTGCCGGCCTCGGCCTCGGCGTGCTGCTCGGCATCTATCGCAGCTTGAACGGATTGTTTCCCGCAACCCGGAAGGCCGAGGACGATGAGGCGCCCGAGCCGCCGGAACCCGATGGCGGCCCCGAGCCCACACGGCGCCAGCAGCCGCAGCCTGATCCGGCTTCGGCCAAGCTCGAGCTGCCGCCGCAGTTCAGTCCGGCTGCGCACCATGCACAATCGCTGAACGCTGCCTATGCCGTTGCTCGCAGGAGCGCAACGGCGGGTCCGGTCACGGCTCAGCCTGTGCCGCAGACCGTAGACGAGGATGACGCCGACATCGCCAAGGTCCAGGAAGGCCTTCGCGCGCTGAGGTCTCGCGTCGAGCACTATTCCCGCCAGAAGCTCGCGCGCCGTTGATACGACGGGCGGAGAGGCACGCTTCATTCGCGAACGTCTTGTGAGGCTGAGACCTCACGGCTTTCGGCGAAACCACGTGCACCTCTCAGTCTTGAGAGGAAATATCATCGGGGCACTCGAAACGGCAGCCAACCTCGTTGTCGCCTCTTGCATTTATGCGTTTGGGACAGCATAGGGCGCGTTGAGGCCATCGCCTTCTCTGAGGCGAACTAGAGTATGCCGCGTGAACAGGAAGCCAGGAGGAACATGCCGTGACGACTGTGATTGATGGCAAGAAGGTCGCCGCTTCGGTGATCGAAAGCGTGAAGGCCGCGACCCGTGCGCTCGAAACGGATGCGGGTGTTCGCGCAGGTCTCGCGGTCGTGATCGTCGGCGACGATCCGGCAAGCCACGCTTATGTTTCTTCCAAGAGCAAGATGGCCAAGGAGTGCGGTTTCCTGTCGGTCCAGCACACCTTGGCCGAGGCAACGACCCAGGAAGAGCTCGCTGCACTCGTGGCTAAACTCAACGCCGATCCCTCTATCCACGGCATCCTCGTGCAGCTTCCGCTGCCGAAACATCTGAATTCCGAGCCGATCATTCAGTCGATCCTGCCCGAAAAAGACGTCGACGGCCTGCACGTCGTCAATGCCGGCAAGCTTGCGACCGGCGATCTCGAAGGCGGTCTCGTCTCCTGCACGCCGGCCGGCGCCATGGTCTTCGTGCGCCAGACCCATGGCGACGATCTCTCCGGTCTGAACGCTGTCGTCATCGGTCGCTCGAACCTGTTCGGCAAGCCGATGTCAGCGCTGCTGCTTGCCGCCAACGCGACGGTGACGACCGCCCATTCGCGCACCAAGGATCTGGCCGCCGTCTGCCGCAACGCCGATATCCTCGTTGCCGCCGTCGGACGCCCCGAAATGGTGAAGGCCGACTGGGTGAAGCCGGGCGCGACGGTCATCGACGTCGGTATCAACCGCGTACCAGCGCCGGAGAAGGGGGAGGGCAAGTCCAAACTCGTCGGCGACGTCGCCTTTGCGGAAGCCGCCGAGGTTGCAGGCGTGATCACGCCGGTGCCGGGTGGCGTCGGACCGATGACCATCGCCATGCTGATGGCCAACACCGTGATTGCCGCCTATCGCAAGGCCGGCCGCAAGCCGCCGCGCTTCTGATCCTGGCTCATATGGGATGATGAGACGCGTCGCGATTGCGGCGCGTTTTCATTTTTGCGGGGCAGGTCCGGTCGAGGCGCGCACGATGAGTTCGGCGCGCCAGAGTTCCTGCTCCGGATAGTCGCCGCGCTTCAGGATGCCGCCGATCAGCCGTGTGGCGATACGCGCCCCGGCGGCCCGCAGCGACGAGCGTGTCGTTGTCAGCGGGATGCTGAAATTTTCGGGCTTCAGCATCGGCAAGACGTCGTCATGGGCGATCAGCGAAATGTCTTCGCCGATTTTCAAGCCCGCCTGGTTGATCGCCCTGACAGCGCCAAGCGCCAGCACCGTACTTGAACAGAGCACCGCCGTCGGCGGCTGCGCGTGCTGCAGGAAGGGCTGCATGCTGCGGTAGCCGTGCTCGTCGGTCATCAGCGAATGCTGGACAAGCGCCTCGTCGAGCGAAAGGCCGTGTTCGGCGAGCGCCCGCAGCATGCCTTTTTTCCGGCGAATGGAAAAAGCCAGATATTCCGGCCCGTTGATCAGCGCAATCCGCTGGTGTCCGAGCTGTATAAGCAGCCGTGTCGCGTCGTAAAAGGCACTCGTATTGTCGATGTCGAGGAACGGATAGTCGCGGCTTTCGCCAATCGACCGGCCGTGCACGACGAAGGGGATCGAGAGCGATTTCAACATGGCGATGCGCGGGTCGTTGGCGCGCATATAGGCGAGGAAAAGCGCATCGACATTGCCGCTGGCCGCCAGGCGCCGGAAGGTCACCTCCTCGTCCTCCGGCGCGCTCGGATTGAGCACGAAGTGGAAGTCGTGCTTGACCGCCTCTTCCGCCAGCCCTGCCAGAAACTCGCCGAAATGTACGTCGGAATCGATGCCGGGCGCGATCGGCATGACCATGCCGATCGAATAGGCCTTGCCGGTGGCCAATCGCTGCGCTGCGCGGTTCGGCCTGTAGCCGGTCTCACGCACGGCCTGCAGCACGCGCTGACGGGTTTCGGCGTTGACTTCCGGATAGCCGTTCAGCGCCCGGCTGACCGTCGTCTGTGACAGGCCGAGCAGCTCCGCCAATTGCTTGAGATTGACCGCCATGGTCGGGATTCCTCTCAAAGCGCTTTGGATACCCATATGATTTTTGGTGTTTGGCCCCAGCGCCCTCCGGTTTGTGTAGCATCCGTTTTTCGAGCAACAAAGCGGAATTCAACTATTGCGCGGTGCAAAACGTTACCGCAGGGCACAAATACGTCGCATGGAGAACAGCGATGGGAAAGCTCTTGACTCCGCGCGTGTCGCAATGGTTTGTTAGCGAACTCAAAGCGCTTTGAATTTTTCGCGCATTGTCGTCTGCCCGGCGGGATCCGGGTTCATCTTTGGGAGGAGAAGAACGTGAAGAGATCATTGCTGTTGGGCGTGGCCGCCTTTGCCCTGATTGCAGGTGCAGCCGGCGCCGCCGACCTCAAATTCAAGCCGGGCGAAGATACGAAGTTCAACTGGGCGAGCTTCGAGGAGTTCAAGAAGGGCCACGACCTTAAGGGCCAGACGCTGACGATCTTCGGCCCCTGGCGCGGCGAAGACGAGGCGCTGTTCAAGAGCGTCTATGCCTACTTCACCGAAGCGACGGGCGCCGAGATCAAGTACTCCTCGTCTGAAAACTACGAGCAGCAGATCGTCATCGACACCCAGGCCGGCAGCCCCTCCGAAATCTCGATCCTCCCGCAGCCGGGTCTGATCGCCGATCTCGCCTCCAAGGGCTACCTGACGCCGCTCGGCGACGAAACCCAGAAGTGGCTGCTCGACAACTATGCCGCCGGTCAGTCCTGGGTCGATCTGTCGACCTACAAGGGCAAGGACGGCAATGCTGCGCTCTTTGCGTTCCCCTACAAGATCGACGTGAAGTCGCTCGTGTGGTACTCGCCGGAGAACTTCGAGGACGCCGGCTACGAAGTGCCGAAGACCATGGAAGAGCTGAAGGCGCTGACAGAGAAGATCGCCGCCGATGGCGGCAAGCCCTGGTGCATCGGCCTTGGCTCCGGTGGTGCCACCGGCTGGCCGGCCACCGACTGGGTGGAAGACATGATGTTGCGTACGCAGCCAGCCGACGTCTACGACAAGTGGGTGAAGAACGAGATCCCGTTCACCGATCCAGCCGTCGTCGGTGCGATCGACGAGTTCGGTTGGTTCGCCAAGAACGACAAGTTCGTCGATGGCGGTGCAGCAGCGGTTGCCTCGACCGACTTCCGCGACAGCCCGAAGGGCCTCTTTGCCTCGCCGCCGAAGTGCTACCTGCACCACCAGGCGTCGTTCATCCCGTCCTTCTTCCCCGAGGGCACGGAGATCGGCGAGGATGCCGACTTCTTCTACATGCCGCCTTACGAGAGCAAGAAGGATCTCGGCAATCCGGTGCTCGGCGCCGGCACGCTGGCGATGATCACCAAGGACACGCCGGCTGCACGCGCCTTCATCGAGTTCCTGAAGACCCCGATCGCCCATGAAGTCTGGATGGCGCAGACGAGCTTCCTGACGCCCTACAAGAGCGTCAATGTCGACACCTACGGCAACCCGCCGCTGAAGAAGCAGGGCGAGATTCTTCTGAACGCCACCACCTTCCGCTTCGACGGTTCGGACCTGATGCCTGGCAAGATTGGCGCCGGTGCGTTCTGGACCGGCATGGTCGATTTCGTCGGCGGCAAGTCGTCGGCCGACGTCGCGGACGGCGTGCAGAAGGCCTGGGACGCCATCAAGTAACAACAGATGACGGGCGGCAGCAATGCCGCCCGTTGCCGACCCGGGTTCGCTGCCAGGGCGGGACGAGGAAAAGCGTTGCGGTCTCCGTGCGTTTCCGCCCCCAACCCTTGAGAGGCCGCGCGCCCCAATGAGAACGGCGACAATCGCCAGCCCTGCACGGGGACGTGCACCCAAGGGGAGGGACATGTCATGTTTTATCAGCTAGCCGCTGCTGCGGGGTTCATGCTGGCCGGGGTGCTCGGCTGCGCTGCCTATTTCTGGGGAACCAGCCTTGTTCTCGACCTGATCTTCCCGTCCAAGGGAAAATCAGGTGTGGTCGCCTCGCGAAACCTGCGCATCACCAATGCCATCCGCCCGTGGCTGTTCCTCGCACCCGCGCTCTTTGCTCTGGCGACCTACCTCATCTACCCGGTGATCATGTCGCTCTGGTACAGTTTCCACGACCGCGCGGGTCAGAATTTCGTCGGCGTCAGCAACTATGCCTGGATGGTCAACGACGGCGAATTCCGCCAGTCGATTTACAACAACTTCCTCTGGCTGCTCGTCGTCCCGGCGCTCTCGACCTTCTTCGGTCTCGTCATCGCGGCGCTCACCGACCGGATCTGGTGGGGCAATATCGCCAAGACCCTGATCTTCATGCCGATGGCGATCTCGTTTGTCGGTGCCGCGGTCATCTGGAAGTTCATCTATGATTTCCGCCCCGAGGGTGCAGAACAGATCGGCCTGCTGAATGCCATCGTCGTTGCTTTCGGCGGCGCCCCGCAGGCCTGGATCACGCTGCCCTTCTGGAACAACTTCTTCCTGATGGCGATCCTCGTCTGGATCCAGACGGGTTTTGCCATGGTCATCCTGTCGGCAGCCCTTCGCGGCATTCCGGAGGAAACGATCGAGGCCGCCGTCATCGACGGCGCCAATGGCTGGCAGATCTTCTTCAAGATCATGGTACCGCAGATCTGGGGCACGATCGCCGTCGTCTGGACGACCATCACCATCCTGGTGCTGAAGGTCTTCGATATCGTGCTCGCGATGACCAATGGCCAGTGGCAGAGCCAGGTGCTCGCCAACCTCATGTTCGACTGGATGTTCCGCGGTGGCGGCGACTTCGGCCGCGGGGCTGCGATCGCCGTCGTCATCATGATCCTCGTCATTCCGATCATGGTCTGGAACATCCGCAATGCGGCCAAGGAAATGAAGGGGCACTGAGATGAATCCAGCGACACGTTCTCCCCTCATGTGGGTCGTCCACCTCTCGGTCTTTCTGATCGTCGCACTGTGGACGCTGCCGACCGCAGGCCTTCTGATCTCGTCGCTGCGCGACAAGGACCAGCTCGCCGTTTCCGGCTGGTGGACTTCCCTTTCGACTTCGTCGCAGAACACCGTCGTGAGAGCGCCCGGCCCCGAAAGCCAGGTGGAGCGCGACGGCAAGTTCGTGATCTCCGGCAATCTGCTCGAAGGTCAGCCGGGCCAGATCTCCGCCTTCGGCTTCAACAGCCGTGAGCCGACTGCGTTCAAGGCCGGCGAAACCGCCGAGCTCAACGACGGCGAGAAACTGACCGTTCAGGCCGACGGCAACTTCGAGATCGTTTCCGACAAGAAGATGGAAGGATCGCGCGGCCAGCGCGTCTTCGTCACCGCATCATCGCCGCCGCGCTTTACCTTCGACAACTATGTCGAAGTCCTGAGCGCCGAAGGCATCGGCCGCTCCTTCATCAATTCGCTGACGGTCGCCGTGCCAGCGACCATCATCCCGATCATGATCGCCGCCTTCGCGGCCTATGCGCTTGCCTGGATGCCGTTTCCGGGCCGTGCGATCCTGATCGCCGTGGTCGTCGGCCTCCTCGTCGTGCCGCTGCAGATGTCGCTGATCCCGCTCTTGAAGCTCTATAACGGCGTCGGCGCCTTCTTTGGCGTGCCGGCCAAGACCTATGTCGGCATTTGGCTCGCCCATACCGGTTTCGGCCTGCCGCTGGCGATCTATCTGCTTCGCAACTACATGGCCGGCCTGCCGCGCGAAATCATGGAATCCGCCCGCGTCGATGGCGCCAGCGATTTCGATATCTTCGTCAAGATCATCCTGCCTCTGTCCTTCCCGGCGCTCGCTTCCTTCGCGATCTTCCAGTTCCTGTGGACCTGGAACGACCTGCTGGTCGCCATCGTGTTCCTGGGCGCGGGGCCCGACGAACTGGTCCTGACCGGCCGGCTCGTCAACTTGCTCGGTTCACGCGGCGGCAACTGGGAGATCCTGACGGCCTCCGCCTTCATTACCATCATCGTTCCGCTGATCGTCTTCTTCAGCCTGCAGCGCTATCTCGTGCGCGGCCTGCTGGCGGGCTCGGTCAAGGGCGGCTGACATCTGAGGACTTTCGACGACAATGAGCATGACCGAAATGAGCACTTCCACTTTGCAGGCCGATCGGGATTGGTGGCGCGGCGCGGTGATCTACCAGATCTATCCGCGCTCCTACCAGGACTCCAACGGCGACGGCATCGGTGACCTCAAGGGCATCGTTACCCGCTTGCCGCATATTGCCGCCCTCGGTGCCGACGCAATCTGGATTTCGCCGTTCTTCACCTCGCCGATGAAGGACTTCGGTTATGACGTCTCCAACTATAGCGATGTCGACCCGATCTTCGGCAGCCTTGCCGACTTCGACGCGGTCATAGCCGAGGCGCACCGCCTTGGCATCCGGGTGATGATCGACCTTGTTCTCTCGCACACGTCGGACCAGCATCCCTGGTTCGTCGAAAGTCGGTCGAGCCGGACGAACGCGAAGGCTGATTGGTACGTCTGGGCTGATTCCAGGCCGGACGGCACCCCGCCCAATAACTGGCTGTCGATCTTCGGCGGCTCGGCCTGGGCGTGGGATCCGACGCGCCTGCAATATTACATGCACAACTTCCTGACCTCGCAGCCGGACCTCAACCTGCACAATCCGGAAGTGCAGGATGCACTGCTGGCCGTCGAGCGTTTCTGGCTGGAGCGCGGCGTCGACGGCTTCCGCCTCGACACCATCAACTTCTATTTCCACGACAAGCAGCTGCGCGACAATCCGGCGCTGGCGCCGGAGCGCCGTAACGCCCAGACCGCACCGGCGGTCAACCCCTACAACTATCAGGAACATCTCTACGACAAGAACCAGCCGGAGAACCTCGAGTTCCTGAAGCGCTTCCGCGCCGTTATGGACGAGTTCCCGGCGATCGCTGCGGTCGGCGAAGTCGGCGACAGCCAGCGCGGTCTGGAGATCGCCGGCGAATATACCTCCGGCGGCGACAAGATGCAGATGTGCTACGCCTTCGAATTCTTGGCGCCGGATCCGCTGACACCGGCGACGGTCGCCGAGGTTCTCCGAAACTTCCAGAAGGCGGCGCCAGAAGGTTGGGCCTGCTGGGCCTTCTCGAACCATGACGTCGTGCGCCATGTCAGCCGCTGGGGAGCGGGCGTTGCCGATCGCGACGCTCATGCGAAACTGCTTGCGAGCCTTCTGATGTCGCTGCGCGGCTCGGTCTGCATCTATCAGGGCGAGGAACTGGCGCTGTCGGAAGCCGAGCTTGCCTATGAAGACCTGAAGGATCCCTATGGCATCCAGTTCTGGCCGGATTTCAAGGGTCGCGACGGTTGCCGCACACCGATGGTCTGGGACGGTGCCACGGTCAATGGCGGCTTCGGCAGCGCAAAACCCTGGCTGCCGGTGCCGGCGGAACACCTCAAGCGCGCCGTGTCGGCGCAGCAGGGCGATCCGGCCTCGGTACTCGAGCACTACCGTCGCTTCCTGCATTTCCGCAAGGCGTATCCGGCGTTTGCCAAGGGCGAGATCGAGTTCCTGAGCACGGACGGCTCGGTGCTTGCTTTCGTGCGCAGCCACGGCAACGAGAAGCTTTTCTGCCTGTTCAACATGAGCGGCGTGCCGGCTGCGGCCACGCTGCCGAACGAGCCGGTGGCTGCATTGGAAGGGCACGGCTTCGTGTCCGAGGTCAAGAACGGAACGGTGCATCTGCCGGCCTGGGGCGCCTACTTCGCGCGGCTGGTGTGAAGGCAGATGACAACAGAGATAGACGGGAAGAACCGAAGAGGAGGGTGCAATGACGGGTCTGCTGCTTAAAGATATCCGCAAGTCCTACGGCGCGGTCGATGTCATTCACGGCATCAATCTCGACATCAAGCAGGGCGAGTTCATCGTTTTCGTCGGCCCGTCCGGCTGTGGAAAGTCGACGCTTCTGCGCATGATCGCCGGTCTCGAGGAGATCACTGGCGGCGACATGTTCATCGACGGCGAGCGCGTCAACACCGTGCCCCCGTCGAAGCGCGGCATCGCCATGGTGTTCCAGTCCTATGCGCTCTATCCGCACATGACCGTCTACGACAACATGGCTTTCGGCATGCGGATCGCCAAGGAAAGCAAGGAAGAGATCGACCGTCGCGTGCGCAACGCCGCCGATATCCTGCAGCTGACCAAGTATCTCGACCGTCTGCCGAAGGCGCTCTCCGGCGGGCAGAGACAGCGCGTCGCCATCGGCCGCGCCATCTGCCGTGACCCCAAGGTCTTCCTGTTCGACGAGCCGCTCTCGAACCTCGACGCGGCCCTTCGTGTCGCCACCCGCATCGAGATCGCCAAGCTCAGCGAACAGATGGCGGGCACGACGATGATCTACGTCACCCACGACCAGGTGGAGGCAATGACGCTCGCCGACCGCATCGTCGTGCTGTCGCAGGGGCACATCGAGCAGGTAGGCCCGCCGCTCGAACTCTATGAGCGTCCGGCCAATCTGTTCGTCGCGCGCTTCATCGGCTCGCCGGCGATGAACATCATCCCTTCGACGATCACGGCGACCGGCGCGCAGACGACGGTGAAGCTGACCGGCGGCAAGAGCGTGACGCTCGATATCCCGACCGACTCCTCGCAGAACGGCAAGATTGCGAGTTTCGGCGTTCGCCCGGAAGACCTGCAGGTCTCGACAGGCGACGACTTCCTGTTCGAAGGCACGATCTCGATCGTCGAGGCGCTCGGCGAAGTGACCCTGCTCTATATCGAGGGTCTCGTCGACAAGGAGCCGATCATCGCCAAGATCCCCGGCATCCTGCCGGTTCACCGCGGCGACAAGGTGCGCTTCACGGCCGACAAGGCCAAGCTACACCTCTTCAACGACGAGGGCCGCAGCTACCGCGTCTGAAGCAATTGCAGGAAAAGTGCGAAGCGGTTTTCCGTCCGGAGTTGCGGCCTACTTCCAAGGAAACGTGCGAAGCGGCTTTGCGTTGAGGATTGCGTAACCAAGATTCCTGGTCACGAACTTGCTCCGCCCGGTTTTTGCCGGGCGGTTTTTCATCCGGTCGTCGGACCAACCGTCTGTTAAATCTCTGCCGCTAGTCTGTATCAAAAGGGGATATGGAAAGGCATTTCGATGAACGGCGCGGCACCTGTCTTGCAGCACTTCCTGAACAAGGAAGAGTCCTTCATGTACGATCGGGAGACCAGCTTCCCGATGGAGGACACGCGAAACGAGGCGCGCATCGAATACACTGAGAAGGGCATGACGCAACTGAGCTCTCGTCGCTGCGAAATCATCAAGCTTTCGAAAAGCGGCGCGCTGATCAGCATCCTCACGCAGTACCAGCTGCCACAGAATTTCTACCTGGATATCCCGAGCGCACGCATCCAGATGGTCGGCTGCCTGTTGAAGCGGGTGCATGCCAACAACGTCATCGAGGCGCGCTTCCTGCGCATGCTGACGGACCGCGACCTCAATCGTATCTTCGTCTACAGCAGCCATCCGAACCACCGCAACCGGACGCTCGACATCTACCGCTGAGTGCCATGCTGGGCTTGACGGCTCCACGGCGCTCAATGGATGGTTGTAGTCTCAATCAACGGATTCGGACCTGAACCATGCAGCGACCCTATCGGCTTTCGTGCCATTGCGGCGATATCGCCGTCGAAGTCGACGAAGAGCTTGGTGGGCTCGTCGACTGCAACTGCTCCACCTGCCGGCGCTCCGGCTTCCTGCATTGGAAGGTGGATGCCGCAAAGGTAAAGCTCTTGACCGAAAAGCGCCGCCTGTCGAGCTACATCTGGCGCGGCCTCAACGAGGGGCACCATTTCTGCCCGACCTGTTCGACTCCGATCATGCGCAGCGGCTATCCGGATAACAAGATCTCGATCAATGCGCGCTGCATCGAGGGGGTCGATGTCTTCACGCTGGAAATCGAGCGCTATGACGGGCGCAACGACATGTTCCCCGGGCCACTGCCCTGAGCTTTTCACGATCGTTTGAAGACCAAGCGCCGCCCCAATGGGAGCGGCGCTTTTCTATGTCAGTGGAAGAGAACGCTGGCGCCCTGATCAGCCGCACCCGCGATCGCGCGGAAGGGCGCGAATAGCTCGCGGCCCATGCCGAAGTCGTTGTCCGAAAGATCCGCATGCGCGGGCACACGTGTCTTGAGTGCGATGTCCTCGACCAGCACCTCGATCGTTCCGGCAACAGCGTCGATGCGGACGATATCGCCTTCCTGGATGCGAGCGATCGGGCCGCCGTCCTTGGCCTCCGGCGTCACGTGGATTGCTGCCGGCACCTTGCCGGAGGCGCCGGACATGCGGCCGTCCGTCAGGATGGCGACGCGCTGGCCGCGGTCCTGCAGAATGCCGAGCACGGTCGTCAGCTTGTGCAGTTCCGGCATGCCGTTCGCCTTCGGACCCTGGAAGCGCACGACGGCGACGAAGTCGCCCTCGAGCTTGCCGGCCTTGAAGGCGGCATTGAGCTCGGCCTGGTCGTGGAAGATCTTGGCAGGCGCCTCGATGATGTGACGGTCCGGCTTGACGGCAGAGATCTTGATGACGGCCTTGCCGAGATTGCCGGTCAGCATTTTCAGGCCGCCCGAATGCTGGAACGGCTGATCGATGGTCGCAAGCACCTTCGGGTCAGCGCTTTCCTTCGGCGTCGGCACGCGTTCGACATTGCCGTCGGCGCCAAGCCGGACGTCGATCTTGTAGGCGTCGAGTCCCTGGCCGACGACGGTGCGCACGTCGTCGTGCAGCAGGCCGGCGCGAAGCAGCTGGCTGATCAGGAAGCCCATGCCGCCGGCGGCGTGGAAGTGGTTCACGTCGGCGAGCCCGTTCGGATAGACGCGGGCCAGCAGCGGAACGATGTCCGAGAGCTCTGAAATGTCCTGCCAGGTGAGCACGATGCCGGCAGCCCGCGCCATGGCGACGAGGTGCATCGTGTGGTTGGTCGAGCCGCCGGTCGCATGCAGGCCGACAACGCCGTTGACGATCGAGCGCTCGTCGATCATTTCGCCCGCCGGGGTGAACTCGTTGCCCATGGCGGTGATCGCCAGCGCCCGCTTGGCGGCTTCCTTGGTCAGCGCGTCGCGCAGCGGCGTGCCCGGATTGATGAAGGAGGCGCCGGGCAGGTGGAAGCCCATGATCTCCATCAGCATCTGGTTGGAGTTGGCGGTGCCGTAGAAGGTGCAGGTTCCCGGTCCGTGGTAGGACTTGGATTCCGCCTCGAGCAGTTCGTCGCGGCCGACCTTGCCTTCGGCGAACAACTGGCGCACCCGCGCCTTCTCGTCGTTCGGCAGGCCCGAGGTCATCGGTCCGGCGGGCACGAAGATCGCCGGCAGGTGGCCGAAGGTGAGCGCTGCGATCACGAGGCCCGGCACGATCTTGTCGCAGACGCCGAGATAGACGGTGGAATCAAACATGTTGTGCGACAGGCCGACGCCGGCCGCCATGGCGATCAGGTCGCGGGAAAACAGCGAGAGCTCCATGCCCGGCTGCCCCTGCGTTACGCCGTCGCACATGGCCGGCACGCCACCGGCGACCTGGGCGACGCCACCTGCCTCGCTTGCCGCCTGGCGGATCAGCGCCGGATAGGTCTCGAACGGCTGATGCGCCGAAAGCATGTCATTGTAGGAGGTGATGATGCCGAGATTGGCCACGCGGTCGCCCGCAAGCGCCACCTTCTCGGCGGGGGAACAGACCGCAAATCCATGCGCGAGGTTGCCGCAGCCGAGCACGCTGCGATGCGGACCGCTCGATGCCGCCCGGCGGACGCGATCGAGATAAGGCTCGCGGTGGGGTTTCGAGCGCTCGACGATGCGAGCCGTGATCGAGGCAATGCGGGAATCGGCGGACATGACAAATCCTGTTCCGGAGTCTTCAGACTCCTCATCTTCATCCAGTCATCGTCCGGAGCGCGGCGAGCTTGGGAGAGCGCAAGCCGCGTCCCGGCGTTTCTCAGAAACACCTGTCCATTCCGACGGGAGCGCGCCACCGGCTGAACGTGTCTCCAAAGTTCCTATCGGGCCGGTTCGGCCCAACATCATTCCGATCTACGGCGCCCAGTAAATCTGCACCGGCGACGCGGCGCGGCGCAGCATCGCGCGGATCGGCATGTCCTTTTCGTCGCCGGCATCTTCAGCCTTGGCGAGAACCGCCTTCTTGCCCTCGCCTTCGATATGCAGCACCAGAAGCCGCGCATCCTGAAGGCTGGCAAAAGTAAAGGTCAGCCGGGTTTCGCCTGCACCCTCGGCTTCCATCGTGATCACGCCGCGCGGCGTTGCCGGATCGATGGCGCGCGCGAGCTGCGATCCGCCCGGGAAGAACGATGCGGTGTGCCCATCCGTTCCCATGCCGAGGATCGCCACGTCGAACGGTGCACCGATCTTCGCCGTTTCCCGGCTTGCGAGATCAGCCGCGGCCTCCGCTGTCGGGGCCGCCTGGTAGAGCGGCAGGAAAGTTGCTGCAGCGGCCTTGTCCTGAAGCAGGTTGGCCGCCACGAGGCCGTGGTTGGAGCGGTCGCTTTCCGGCGGCACGAAGCGTTCGTCGACCAGCGTCACCGTCACCTTGTCCCAGGCGATGTCCTTCTTCGAAAGCGCCTGGAAGAATGCCTTGGGCGTGGAGCCGCCGGAGACGGCGATGCTTGCGGAGCCGCGTGCGGCGACACCGGCAGCAAGAGCGCTGCTGACCGCATCGGCAAGGCCTTGCGCCAGTGCTGCGCCGTTTTCGAATGTATGAAGCTTAGACGTCATCGGCGCACCTATATCGCGTCGTTCCAGGTCCGGCCGTCACGCTCGATCAGCGCAATTGACTGGCTCGGACCCCAGGTGCCGGCGGTGTAGCCCTGAACCTGCTGCCCGGTTTCTTCCCAGGCCTTCAGGATCGGATCGACCCACTTCCATGCGGCCTCGACCTCGTCGCGGCGCACGAACAGCGTCTGGTTGTTGCGGATGACGTCGAAGAGCAGCCGCTCATAGGCGTCCGCATTGCGCACGGCGAAGGCTTCGGCAAAGCTCATGTCCAGCGAGACGCTGCGCAGGCGCATGCCGCCCGGGCCCGGGTCCTTGATCATCAGCGACTGCTTCACGCCTTCGTTCGGCTGTAGGCGGATGACCAGTTGGTTGGCCGAAATGCGGCCGGCATTGTTGTCGAAGATCGAATGCGGGATCTGCTTGAAGGTGATGACGATTTCCGACATGCGGCCGGCAAGGCGCTTGCCGGTGCGGATGTAGAAAGGCACGCCGGCCCAGCGCCAGTTGCTGACTTCCGCCTTGATCGCCACAAAGGTCTCGGTGTTCGAAACGCCGCCTTCGAGTTCTTCGAGGTAGCCCTTGACCGGGCCGCCGGCCGAAGCGCCGGCGCGGTACTGGCCGCGCACCGTCACCTGCTCGACATTCGACGAGGTGATCGGCTTCAGCGCGCGCAGAACCTTCAGCTTCTCGTCGCGCACCGCTTCGGCGTCCATCGAGGTCGGCGCTTCCATGGCGACGAAGCAGACGAGCTGCAGGATGTGGTTCTGCACCATGTCGCGCAGCGCGCCGGCCTTGTCGTAGTAGCCGGCACGATTTTCAAGCCCGACGGCTTCCGACACGGTGATCTGCACGTGGTCGATATGGGCCGAGTTCCACAGCGGCTCGTAGAGCGCGTTGGCAAAGCGCAGCGCCATCAGGTTCTGCACCGTCTCCTTGCCGAGATAGTGGTCGATGCGGAAGATCTGCTCTTCGCGGAAAACCTTGCCGATCGTGTCGTTGAGTTCGGTCGCAGAGGCGAGGTCGCGGCCGATCGGCTTTTCGACGACGATGCGGGTGTTCTTGGTGATCAGCTTGTGATCGCGGATGCGCTCGGAGATGTCGCCGAAGATCGCAGGGCCGACGGCGAGATAGAAGGCGCGGATGCGCTCCTTGCCCTCTTCGAGGATCTTCTTCAGCGAGTCCCAACCCTGGTCGGACTTGGCGTCGACGGAGACGTAGAACAGGCGTGCAGCGAACTTCGCGACTTCCTCTTCCTTGTACTCTTCCGCCTTCAGATGTTCCTTCAGAGCATCGACGGCGAACTTGCGATAGTCCTCATGGCTGAGTGCCGCGCGCGAGGCGCCGATGATGCGCGTCGGCTCGGTGATCTGGCCTTCCAACTGGCGGTGATAGAGCGCCGGCAACAGCTTGCGCTCCGCAAGATCGCCGGTGCCCCCGAACACCACATAGTCAAATGGTTCGACGGGGATGATCTGGCTGCTCATGGGATATCTCGATCTGTTCAGGTCAGGGGCACATATAATCTAATCGATTTAAAGGCGCTAGAGTGCGGCGCAATAAAATGCCGCCGCAAGCGTTTTTCAAAACCTGTCGCGTAATGCGTACCAGCTAAGCGCGAAGAAGAGAAGGGCGGAGCGGAACCGGGTTCCGCCCGGAAAAGCCGGGATTTTCAGAGCCTTCAAGAGGTCGAGCTCGGTGTCCTTGCCGAGCGCCAGGTCCGCATAGAGCTTGCCGCAATAGTTGGAGAGCATCACACCGTGGCCGGAATAGCCGCCGATCGAGGTGACGCCCGGCATGACCTCGCGACAAAAGGGGGTGCGCGGCATGGTGATACCGACGGAGCCGCCCCAGGCGTGGGTGATCTCGACATTGGCGAGCTGCGGGTAGATCTCGCTGATCTGCCGGCGGATATGGGTGGAGATGTCGCGCGGATTATCGGCCGTATAGGCTTCGCGGCCGCCGAACAGAAGCCGCCCATCCCGCGACTTCCGGAAGTAGCGCACGACGAAGCGCGAATCGTCGACCGATTCGCCGCCGGGAATGACATCAGGGTGGTCCGAAAGCACCGTCGTCGCGCCGATGAAGGAACGGATCGGCATGACGTGGCTGGCGCTCACCGGCTCCAGGTTGCCGACATAGGCATTGCAGGCGACGAGAACGCGGTCGGCGGTGATGGTGCCGCGGTCGGTGGCAATGACGATCGCGCCACCCTGGCGGTCGATTTTCAGGGCCTTGGTCTGCTCGAAAAGGTTGGCGCCGGCAAGCGCTGCCTGTTTCGCAAGGCCGACCAGCAGCTTCATCGGGTGGATATGGCCGGTGCCGGCATCGCGAATGCCGAAGTGGTAGTGGTTCGATCCGAGCCGGCTTGCTGTTTCCTCGCGCTCCATGAAAGTCAGATGCGGATAGCCGAAGCGCGCCGCCATCGCTTCGGCATGGTCGCGATAGTCTTTTTCGAGGCTTTGCTTGTGCCCGACCGAGAGCTGGCCTGGCACGAATTCGATGTCGATCCCGTTCCCGTTCGCGAAATCGAGCACGTAACGCTTGGCGTTCTCGGCCATGTCGAACAGTGCCTGCGCCCGTTCATGGCCGAGACTTTCTTCCGTGTCGTCCGCCCAGGCGCGTTGCCCGGTGCCGAACTGGCCGCCGTTGCGGCCCGAGGCGCCGTCGCCGAAGCGGCAGGCGTCGATCAGGGTGACGTCGACGCCTTGCTTGGCAAGGTTGTAAGCCGCCTGCAATCCCGTATAGCCGCCGCCCACGATCGCGACATTGGCTTTCCGCGATCCCGGCATGGCCGGATACTCCGGTCGATCCGGAACCGTCGCCTCATACCAGGAATAACCGGGCGAGATCGGGCTTTGCCAGGACATGGAGAACCTCTGAGGTCAGACGTTGAGAAGCAGGAATTCGCGTTCCCAGGGACTGATGACCTGCATGAAGGTCTCGAACTCGCCGCGTTTGACGCCGGCATAGATGGCGATGAACTCCGGGCTCAGCACCTCGGCCAGCGACGGTGCCGATTCCAGCAGGGCCACGGCTTCGAGCAGGCCGCGGGGCAGGTCGATCTCGCCCTCGTTGGCCGTGTCCTCGGTCGGCGCCGTCGGTTCGCGCTGTTCGATGATGCCGAGATAACCGCAGGCAAGCGAGGCCGCGAGCGCCAGATAGGGATTGGCATCTGAACTCGGCAGCCGGTTCTCGATACGCCGGGCGACCGGCTCCGACACCGGGATGCGGAAGGCGGTGGTGCGGTTGTCGTAGCCCCAGGCGGTGTTCACCGGCGCCGACATGTCGGGCGTCAGTCGGCGGAAGGAGTTCACATAGGGCGCCATCATCACAAGCGTGCGCGGCACATAGTGCTGCATGCCGCCAATGAAGTGGAAGAATTCCTTCGATGCGGAACCGTCCGGGTTGGAGAACAGGTTGCGGCCGGTGTTGATCTCGACCACCGACTGGTGAATGTGCATCGCCGAGCCCGGCTGGCCCTGCATGGGCTTCGCCATGAAGGTGGCGTAGATGCCGTGTTTCAGCGCCGCCTCGCGGATGGTGCGCTTGAACAGGAACACCTGGTCGGCCAGCTCGATCGGATCGCCATGGCGTAGGTTGATCTCCAGCTGCGCCGGCCCTTCTTCGTGGATCAGCGTATCGATCTCGAGACCCTGCTTCTCCGAGAAGTGGTAGATGTCGTCGATCAGTTCGTCGAATTCGTTGATGCCGGCGATCGAATAGCCCTGGCCGCCGAGAATCGAGCGACCGGAGCGGCCTTTCGGTGGATGCAGGGGATAATCCGGATCGTCATTGGTGGCGACGAGGTAGAATTCGATCTCGGGTGCTACGACCGGCTTCCAGCCTTTCTGCTTGTAGAGATCGACCACGCGCTTCAGCACGTTGCGCGGCGTGTAGCTGATCTGTTCGCCCTGCGAGCCGACGATGTCGCAGATCACCTGCGCCGTCGGGTCGGTCTCCCAGGGCACGACCGAAAGGGTCGAGAGATCGGGCACGAGCTTGATGTCGCTGTCGCGGGAATCGTAGCGGAACTGGCCGGTTTCGTCTGGATATTCGCCCGAGATCGTGTGGCGATAGACGGCGGACGGCAGCGCCAGCGAGGTATTGGAGGTGAACTTCGAGGTCGGCATCATCTTGCCGCGCGGAACGCCGGCAAGATCGGGCGTGATGCATTCGACGTCTTCGATGCCGCGGATCTTGAGCCAGTCCGTGGCTTCCTTCCAGGTCTTTACACCTCGGAGGGAGTGGAGGGCGGGAGGTATTTTCGAAGTTTTGCTGATTTTCGTTGTTTGTTGGGCAGCACTTCTCTTGGAGGGCATAAATCACCGGTTTTGGCTTCGGATAGCGCATCATAACCACAGATTGGCAATTGGCTAGATGGGCTTGATCATTGACTTTCTGCTTTGCCCCCGGAATGGAAGGACAAACGAGCGGAGTGTTTCGTGGCTGAAAAGACAGATGTGGTCATCATTGGCGCCGGTGCCGCCGGCATGATGTGCGCCATCGAGGCGGGCAAGCGCGGCCGCCGCGTGGCCGTGCTCGACCATGCCAAGGCGCCGGGCGAAAAGATCCGCATCTCCGGCGGCGGCCGCTGCAATTTCACGAACATCCATGCGGGACCGAAGAACTTCCTGTCGACCAACCCGCATTTTTGCAAGTCGGCGCTGGCGCGCTACACCCCGCGCGATTTCCTGGCTCTTGTCGAAAAGCATGGCATAGCCTGGCACGAAAAGACCCTCGGCCAACTCTTCTGCGACCATTCGGCGAAAGACATCATCAAGATGCTGCTTTCCGAAATGCGTGACGTGCATGCCGATCTTCGCCTCGAAACGACGATCGAGAGTGTCGAGCGCCATGGTGCCGGTTTTCGCGTGATGACGGGCGAGGGGCCGATCGATGCGCAGTCGCTGGTCGTTGCCAGCGGCGGCAAGTCGATCCCGAAGATGGGGGCGACCGGGCTTGCCTACCGGATCGCCGAGCAGTTCGGTCTCGGGCTCATAGAAACGCGGCCCGGTCTCGTGCCGCTGACGCTCGACCCGGCGCAGCTCGAAGCGATCGGGGAACTGGCCGGCGTTGCCGCAGATGCGGAAGCGCGGTCCGGCAAGACGGCGTTCCGCGAGGCGGTGCTGATCACCCATCGCGGCCTGAGCGGCCCTGCGATCCTGCAGATATCCTCCTATTGGCGCGAAGGGCAGGAGATCGTGCTCAGGCTGATGCCCGACATCGACATTGCCGCGATCCTGAAAGAAATCCGCCGCACCCACGGCAAACAGGCGGTGCAGACGGCGCTCGGCGATATCCTGCCGCGGCGGCTGGCACAGTTTTTCGCCGACGGCGCAAAGCTGACCGGGCGCCAGCTTGCCGACCTCTCGGATAAGGCCATCAATCAGCTTGCTACCTCGATCCAGGCCTGGACCATCAAGCCAGCCGGTTCGGAAGGCTACCGGACGGCCGAAGTTACGCTTGGCGGCGTCGATACCAACGGGCTCGACTCCAAGACGATGCAGGCCAAGGCGGTGCCGGGGCTCTATTTTATCGGTGAGTGCGTCGATGTGACCGGATGGCTCGGCGGCTACAATTTCCAATGGGCCTGGGCATCGGGCTTTGCGGCCGGCCAGGACGCCTGATCTCCCCGCTTTTGGCGGATCGAGCTTCAGTGATTGTTAATGTATCTCGCCGAACCTTTATCCTTGTCGGCACAGCCGGCAGTTGGTGGATCGGATTGTCGCGTAAACGGAAATAACACTGTTTCTAATTTTTTGACTTTCTTCCGCCACGGCATGGCTGCAATATAACTGTGACAGGCAATGTGGGTCATCCGGACCGAACGTTGCCGGTCAATGTGACAAGGACAGGATGCCATGAACCAAATCCGCCGCCGTCCCCGCGCCATCGCGATCGCCCGCACCGATGAAAGCCGTCAGCAGAAGGCCGTGCTCACGCGCCTCGCCTTGATTGCATTCTTTGCCGTTGCTGCCCTCGCAGCCCTCCCGGCTCTTTGGTTCTGAGTTCAGGGGATCGGCCCTGAGCGGCCGTCTCTCGGGCGCATTTGACGCGTCCGCGCACGCCTACGGATTTTCTGTCGCGGGCGGAACGCGCTTATACAAATTTTAATCGTTCAAAACAGATAGTGTGACGATGTGAGTTTCGTCAGGTTCACGTTGCCGAGGAGTGGCGCCGTGGATCCGCAATGATTGCCGACGGACTGGCGGTGTGCGCCGCATGATTTTTCGAAAAACATCAGCCTGTTTGCGCATCGGGTGGCTCTCGATCGTTCGCACATTCACGCCTTGTCGTTGAGTGCGAAGACGTAGTGAGCCGTCGGGGGAGGCGAATGCGAGCTGCGAGCCAAGGTGTTTTCCATGTTCATCGATAGAATTCTTGCCCGCTTCAAGATCCAGACAAAGGTGCTGTTTTTCATCCTGCCCTTCGTCGTCAGCATCTGTGCCGTCGGTATCACCGGCCTCTATGCATCCGGCCTGCTTCAGGGACGCATGGAGATTTCCAACAGCGTGTTGCAGACCTTGAGCGGCTTCAAGGATGTCTATGCGGGCATGAACGCCTTCCTGCATTCGACAACCGAAGAAACACGTGATGCCGTGCAGTCGACGATCTCGGCGCAGAAGGACGTGCTCGCCGATACCGCTGCACAGGTTGCCGGCCAGAACGGCCAGGACGAATTGAAGGCGGCGATCGCGGCGACCAGCGACATCGAGGCCCGCATTGGCGGCCTTTGGACGCTGCACGTTGGCGAGCAGGACTTGCGCACGGCAATGAGCTCGAACCTCGACGCCTTGCTGATCGAGCGCGCCAAGATCAATGAAGAGTCGAACCGCCTGCAATACGCCGTTCGCAAGAGCGAGAACGCCGCCAAGACCATGCTGCGCGAAGCCGAAAAGCTGATGCGCGCAAGCCGCTTCTTCAACCAGTTCGGCACCGAAGTGAGCAAGGCGATCACCGTCGAGGAGAAGCTGAAGGCGGTCAAGGAACGCTTCCCGATGATCGGCCGCACCGAGCGTGACATCTTCCGCCTGCTGCCGAAGGACGAGAAGTCGCTCACCGAGACCATCACCTCGGCTTCGAGCGAGATCGGCTCGATCCTGAAGGCGCCCGCCGGACCGGAAACGCTTGCCGGCATTTCCAAATATGTCGACCGCTTCCGCACTGCGAGCTTCCGCCTGGAAGCGGCTTCCGTCGGCAAGATGCGCGACGCCACGCGGATTTTCGCCGAACTCGACGAACAGATCGTCACGACGGAATCGGTTCTGACCGCTACCCGCAGGCTGTCGTCGTCGATCACCGATATCCAGATTTCCGCCGCCACCTTCATGGGGCAGACGAACGAGGGCAATCGCCAGAAGCTGCTCGACAAGTCGCTCGCCGTTCAGCAGAACATGGCGACGCTTCGCGGTGTCGCAAGCGACGGCGCATCCTTCGACAAGATCGCCGACACGCTGATGCCGATCCTGACCGCGATGAAGAAAGATGCCGCAGCGCTTGTCGAAATCACGGTCAAGCGCACCGCGGACTTCGACGCCGCCGGACAATCGATCAACCAGATCTGGACCGATCTCACCGAATTTGCCGAACAGCAGAAGGTTGCCGCCGGGACCGAGCGCAACGAGGCGAACCAGATCTCGGTTGCCGCCACCGTTGCCGGCGTCGTCATCGCGCTTCTGGCCGGCATCGCGCTGACGCTGACGCTGAAGAAGCCGATCGGTCAGATCACCGCGGCGATGCGTCGTCTCGCCGATGGCCGCCTCGACACGACGATCGATGGCGACGGTCGCCGCGACGAAATCGGCGACATGGCTCGTGCGCTCGGCGTGTTCAAGGAGAACGCGCTCTCCAAGGTCCGCATCGAAGCGGAAAGCGAGGAGCAGCGCAGCCGCGCCGAAATCGAGCGTAGCCGCAACGACCAGGAAAAGCGCGAGCTCGATCGCCAGATCGATCTCGCCGTCAGCGAGCTTGCCGCTGGCCTCGGCCGCCTGGCCCAGGGCGACCTGTCGCGCCAGATCGACGTGCCGTTCCATGGTCGCCTCGAACAGCTTCGCCAGGACTTCAACGGTTCGCTGATCCGCCTGCAGGACACGCTCGCCCAGATCCGCGCCAATGCGCAGGCGATCCAGGAGAGCGGCTCCAGCATGCACCATGCGGCAGACTCGCTGTCGAAGCGCACGGAGGCCCAGGCCGCCTCCCTCGAAGAGACGGCGGCCGCCGTCGACCAGATCACCGTCACCGTCCGTTCCTCGGCCGAGCGTGCCGGCGAAGCCAACCATGCGGTGATCCAGACGAAACGCAGCGCCGATAGCTCGGCGACCGTCGTCACCAACGCGATCGCCGCCATGGGACGCATCGAGGAGGCCTCGCGCCAGATCGAGCAAATCATCGAAGTGATCGACGACATCGCCTTCCAGACCAACCTCCTGGCGCTGAACGCCGGCATCGAGGCGGCACGGGCGGGTGAAGCCGGAAAGGGCTTTGCCGTCGTCGCCCAGGAAGTGCGTGAACTGGCCCAGCGCTCGGCGGAAGCTGCGCGCGAGATCAAGGGCTTGATCAACAAGTCGACCAACGAGGTCAATGCCGGCTCGCACCTGGTCAAGGAAACCGGCGAAGTGCTGGCCTCGATCAGCGCCCAGATCGTCACGGTCAGCCAGCACGTCGAGATGATCGCGACTGCCAGCCGCGACCAGGCCGTGGCGCTCAACGAGGTCAACGGCTCAGTCAACCAGATGGACCAGATGACGCAGCAGAACGCTTCGATGGTGGAAGAGGCGACGGCGACGAGCCGCGCGCTCTCAAACCAGGCCGACACGCTGATGATGCTGGTCGAGCAGTTCCGGCTGGAGCCGGCGGCGGAAGACTACGACAACTACCGGGCGGCCTGAGGCGTGCGGTAGACGGTTTCGCTGGCGGCAGGCAACGCCGCCAGCCGAAAGTACGGCAACCGGTGCCGTGCGATATAACAAGGGCAGGGGCTAACATTGCACCGCGTGGCCGCAGGGCTTCGCGGTGCTTTTTTTATCGGCGTAGAGGCTGCTCTTGCGTCGCTTGGTGACCGCGGCCGCGAGTGTTGTGAAGGCCCGACGTAGAAGGCCGGGCGGTTTCGGATCGAAATCCTCGTCCCAGCGGCGCGTTTTCAGGGCCATGTCGGCGATGTAGACCATTGCCATCATTTCCATAGTGATGCTCCTTAGTTGATGGGCATCACTTCTTTTATGCAGCAAAACTAGTTTTACATACATCGGATATCGCTCTATGTTTTTCACCGATGAAAGACATGGATTGGGATATCTATCGCTGTTTCATGAGCGTGGCGCGCGCTGGTGGGCTCACCGGAGCGGCGCAGGCGCTCGGCTCCAGCCCGGCGACCGTTGGCCGGCGGATGCTGGAACTCGAGGAGCGCACGGGCCGCGCGCTGTTTCTGCGCAGCCAGACCGGCTACCAGCTTACCGGCGATGGTGAACTGCTGTTCGAGCAGCTTCAGGAAATGGAATCGGCGGCGCGCCGGGTCGAGAGCTGGCGGCAGGAAGGCGAGGGCGTAACGGTCCGCATCACCGTCGGTACCTGGATCGCCTGGCTGCTGGCGGAGAACTTTCCGGCGCTCTGCACCGAAAGGGACGGCTTCAGTCTGGCGATCACGGTCGGCGAAACACGCGCCAGCCTCGCCTATCGCGAGACCGATATCGGCATCCGCGCCTTCGAGCCCGAGGAGGCCTATCTGGCGGCGAGTCCGGTCGGCGACGTCGCCTATGCCGCCTATCGTCAAAAGAACGCGCCGTCGGGCGCGAGCGCGCGTTGGGTGGCCGTCGGCGAGGAGGAGGCGATCTCCGCCTATCTGCGCTGGCCGCACGAGCAGGTGAAAGGGGGCTGGGAGGGGCGGATCGTCGCCACGGTCACACGGCCGCGCTCGCTGCTCGATCTCGCCCGCGCCGGCGCCGGCTGTGCGGTGCTTCCCTGTTTCGTCGGCGATCTCGATCCGATGCTGGAGCGCGCCGGCGAGGAGATCCCGGCGCTCCGGCACCGGCAATGGATCGTCATGAACAATGAGGATCGGCACCGCAAGGAAATACGAACGGTTGTCGACCGCATGACCAGGCTGTTGCGTAGTCACGTGGACATCTTTGCCGGAAAGCGACCGCGCCGCAGCTGAGGCGGAGCAAGGACTGAACCCTGCTGCTGGGAACGCTACCGCCGTGGTCTTTTCTGTATATGGGTCAGCGCATCAGCAGCTTGACGAGTGCCGCCTGCGAGTTGACCCGGGTCTTGGCGTAGATGCTTTTGAGCTGCGTCCGGATCGTCTCATAGCTGACGCCGTTGGCCTGCGACATTTCCTTCAGCGTCAGGCCGGCGGCGATACCGCAGGCGATGCGGATTTCGGCGGGGGTCAGACCATAATTGTCCTTCAGATGGTCGTGCCTGAGATCGCCGAGCAGCGACGTCGCAGGCTCGACCAGAACCGCCACAGTCGGTCCGTCGAGAAGTTCGGTAAAGATGCTGGCGCTTCGCCGCACCAAGGTAATGCGGAAGGCGCCGTGCTCCGCGGTCCTGACGACACGCAGTTGCGGCTGTGCCGGTGCGCCGACCGGCGAGGCCAGAAGCTCGAGCGCCGCATTGGTTTCCGGTTCGTCCATGAGCAGGCGGCCGTTGACCGCGACCCGGAACGGTGAGCCGTTCGCCGCCATTCGCTCGGCATTGTGGTTCATCGAGCGGATGCGCAGATTGCCGCCCACATAAATCACGCCGACGCCGATCGTATCGAGCAGGGTCCGGCCCTCATGCTGCTCGGCCATCATCAGGTCGCGCCGCCGCAGGAAGTCGAAGGCGCGCTTCAGGTGAGGCGCGAGAAGCGTGTATTGATCGGCCGCCTGCTGGTTGAGTTCCGCGTTCGTCGACGAGGTGCAGGTCGACACGAGCAGGGTCCGCGTCGGGCTGCGCACGATGGTCACGCCGACGGTGGTCTCGCTGCCGGTCTGGCGCTTCAGCCAGTCATTGTAGAATTCCGATTTCATCAGCTCCGAGCGCGAGACGATATGCTCGCCGGAGAGACCGCGGCCCACCGGCACGAGAACCGATTTCGGTATCCAGGGATTGATCGCCGCGAAGTGATCGTTGAACTGGTCGATGGCATCAGAGGTAAAGCCGGAGACATAGGGCACGCACGACGCTGGCGCTGTGAGGTCATGATAGTGGAGCGCAGAGCATCCATCGGGCATGGTCGTCGTCAGCCGGTCGAGAAAATCCTGCCAGCCGCAATCGCCAAAGGCGGCGCCGTAGATCAGCTCCGTCAGTTCGGCGGTATCTGCAGGCTTCGTCGAGCGATACATGCGTGCCTTTGCCTAAGACAGGTATGCCTAATATAGTCAGGCATCACGGGTTCGATCAACCTGAAATAGCGGTGACAAGCATTCGTTGCGTGCGCTGCCATCCTGACAACGCAGAATAGCCGGCAAAGAGCCGGCTATTCCAATTTCTCCCACTTTCAACCGGTTTCGGTGAAATCAACTTTTGGTTGCTTTCACGCTCGCGGCCACAGCTGTGCGGCGGAGCACTAGCGGCGACAGCAGGATCGCCGCGAACAGCGTTGTGGCGAGCATCATGGCCGGCCCTGGGTGACGATAACCGGGATCAGCAGGTCGCCCCAGTTGCCTTCGCCGCCGTGGTGGCGGGCGGAGCGCACGAGCTCGACCGAAACGCCGGCATCGACGGCCTTCATGACGGACTGGTTGAGGCGGTGCAGGTCGTTGGCGACCATGCGGATTGCCGCCTGCTGGTCCGGGGTCATCGCCGAAGACTGTTCCTCGGCCCGTTCCTTGACGCGTGTCTGGACTGTCATTGGACTTCTCCTTGAGGTTCGAGGCTGGAGGTGCTTGCGGTTTTCCGCCCGCATCCATTTCACTTGCGAGGGGTCGGCAGGAGCGCAGCGGGCAGGGATTGCCACGCTCCCGCCGGGCTTTCACTCTGCGGCCGGGCGGAACTGATCGTGCTCGGTCGATTCCTTCATGGCTGTTGTCGAGGACTGGCCGGCGGTGATCGCCATCGAGACGGCGTCGAAGTAGCCGGTGCCGACTTCGCGTTGATGCTTGGTCGCGGTGTAGCCGTTGACCTCGGCGGCGAATTCCGCCTCCTGCAGCTCCGAATAGGCGGCCATCTGCCGTGCCTTGTAGCCGCGCGCCAGTTCGAACATGCCGAAGTTCAGCTGGTGGAAGCCGGCAAGCGTGATGAACTGGAACTTGTAGCCCATTGCGCCCAGCTCTCGCTGGAACTTGGCGATCGTCGCGTCGTCGAGGTTCTTTTTCCAGTTGAACGACGGCGAGCAATTGTAGGCGAGCAGTTTGCCCGGATGCGCCTTGTGCACGCCCTCTGCGAACTTGCGGGCCTGTTCCAGGTCCGGCTTGGAGGTCTCACACCAGATCAGGTCGCAATGCGGCGCATAGGCGATGGCGCGGGCAATGCAGGGCTCAAGCCCGTTCTTCACCTGGTAGAAGCCTTCGACCGTGCGGCCGGCATCGTAGTCGACGAAGGGGCGATCGCGCTCGTCGATGTCGGAGGTGAGCAACTTTGCCGCTTCCGCATCGGTGCGGGCGATGACCAGCGTCGGCGTGCCCATGACGTCGGCGGCAAGCCGTGCCGCGTTCAGGTTGCGGATATGGGCTGCCGTCGGGATCAGCACCTTGCCGCCGAGATGGCCGCACTTCTTTTCCGAAGCAAGCTGGTCCTCGTAGTGGACGCCGGCAGCGCCCGCCTCGATGAAGGCCTTCATGATCTCGAAGGCGTTGAGCGGGCCGCCGAAACCGGCTTCGGCATCGGCGACGATCGGTGCGAACCAGGTGTCAACCGAAAGGCCCTTGCCTTCTGAGGTCTCGATCTGGTCGGCGCGCTGCAGCGTGCGATTGATGCGCTTGGCAAGCTCAGGCGCGGCATTGGCCGGATAAAGCGACTGGTCCGGATACATGGCCGAAGCGGTGTTGGCATCGGCTGCGACCTGCCAGCCGGAGAGGTAGATCGCCTTCAGGCCGGCGCGCACCATCTGCATGGCCTGGTTGCCCGAAAGTGCGCCGAGCGCGTTGACGAAGTCGTCTTCGTGAATGAGTTTCCACAAGCGGTTCGCGCCCATTTCGGCCAGCGAATAGCGGATCTCGACCGACCCGCGTAGCCGCTTCACGGTCTCTGCGGTATAGGGGCGATCGACGCCATCAAAGCGGCCTTGCGGTGCGCTGGGAACGAGCTTGTAAAAATCAGTCATTACTTCCTCCTGTCAAAATCAAACACCCATTCGACTTTTGTCGTATGGCGACTTGTGTTTCGAGTTCATGTGACAGTTTTTACATTGCGCTGCAGTATTCGGCTATTGGAAACGGTGGTTTGCAGAGATCAAAAGGGTTATCTTGTCTTGCCTTTGACAGGGCGGCGAAGTAAATTTGTAAAAAATGTAAAGCGCCCTGCGTTGAGCGGATTGTAAAGGTAGTTACAAATGGCCGAGAACAAGATCTTTGCCGGCCCGCGGGTCAGGCGCATTCGTAACGGCCTGTCGCTGACGCAGACGGCCATGGCCGAGGCCCTCGGTATCTCGCCGTCCTATCTCAATCTGATCGAGCGCAACCAGCGGCCGCTGACGGTGCAGCTGCTTTTGAAGCTTGCCTCGGTCTACAAGGTCGACCTCGACGAGTTGCAGGGCGAAACCGGCGGCAGCCTCACGCAATTGCGCGAGGTTTTCGCCGATCCGCTGCTGTCGGCCGAGCTGCCGGGAGAGCAGGAGCTGATCGAGGTGGCGGAAGCGGCCCCCAATGCTGCCGGCGGCGTCGTCAAGCTCTATCGCGCCTATCGCGAGCAGGCAGCGCGCCTCAAGGACTTGGCTGACCTCCTGGCGGGGCAGGGGCACATGGAGGCGCTTTCGGGCACACGGTTGCCCATGGACGAGGTACGCGAGACCTTCGAGGGGCGGCCGAATTATTTTGCCGGCATCGAGGCGGCGGCGGAAGCCTTCCACGAGGCGCTCTCGCCGGGTGATGATCTCATCGGCGCGCTCAAGGCCTGGCTGAAGAAGGAGCATGGCCTCGTCGTGCGCAGCCTGCCGGTCCATGCCATGCCGAACCTGCGCCGTCGCTTCGACAGGCACTCCATGCGTCTCTTCGTTTCCGAGCGGCTGTCGCCCTACGACCAGTTGCGCGAGATCGCGATGGAGGCCGTGTCGATTGCCTGCCACGAGGCGATCACGGCCGAGCTTGGGGCGTTACGGCTTTCGACCGCGGAGGCACGCCGTATCGCTCGCTTCGAGCTGGCGCGCTATGGCGCGCATGCGCTGATGATGCCCTATGCTGCGTTCCTAGCCGCCGCACAACGGGCGAAGTACGACATCGATGTCCTGCGCGCCCGTTTCCAGGTCTCCTTCGAACAGGCGGCCAACCGGCTGACCATGCTGCAACGGCCGGGCGCCCAAGGGCTGCCATTCTTCCTGATGGAGATCGACAATGCCGGCCACCGCTTGCGGAGGGCGGGCGCATCGGGCTTCCCTCAGGCAAAGTTCGGCGGTGGCTGTCCCAAGCTCAACATCCATGCCGCCTTCTCAGTGCCGGGCCAGCTTCTGGTCGATCGTGTCGAGATGCCCGACGGCGCTGCGTTCTTGACCATCGCACGCACGCTGGAGGGTCCGCAGGCGGCGTTCCACGAGCGCGTCCGGCGCACAGCCCTGCTTCTAGGCTGCGAAGCTTCGTTTGCCGACGAGACCGTCTACGGTTCGGTGCTGCTGCCGGCGGTCGAAATCGGTGCCGGCTGTCGGCTCTGCGAGCGCCAGGGCTGCCTGGCGCGTGCCGAGCCGCCCGTTACCCGGCCGCTCGGACTTGATGAGATGGCGACCGGGCTCAGCGTTTTCGATTTTCAGTAGCTGACGGGGTGCTGGTTGGGCAGAAGCGGCGCATTCGCGGCAAAGCATTCCGCCGGTAGCCCGGTAGTATAGCCGCGGGTGATATGGGCCGTGTCCGCATAGGCCTTGTTGCGCATCAGGACCGCGTGCAGCTCCGGTAGATTGTAGAACGGCACACCGGGATACAGATGGTGCTCCAGGTGGTAGTTGATGTTGTGGGGCGCGAAGAACAGCTTCTCCCAGGCGTGCGGATAGACGGTGCGTGAGCTCGTCAGTTCGTCGCTATAGTCCATGCTGCCGAAATGCTCGGCGACGCTGCGTATATAAAGGAACAGGCAGAAGAAGGTGAGGAACGGCACCACCCAGTAGAGCGCCACTTCCCGCCAGATGCCGAAGAGCGTGAAGATCGCGGCGGCTGCGACGTAGAAGCCGACGCGCAGCAGCTTGTACTGCAGCGTTGAACGGTCGTTCTTGCCCATGCGTTTGGCCATATGCAGCATGTCGCGCAGCGAATTGACCGCGACGAGGTAACCGAGCAATTGCGTGACGCCGCGCGCAACCTTTTGCGGAAAGGTGAATTGCGGCATGCCGAGCTTCGCTGTCCAGTCCGGATCCTCGTCGCTATTGGCGTACTGATGGTGGGCGAGATGGTTTTGGCGGTAGCCATCGACCGTGGCCAGCACCGGCCATGCGAGCAGCAGGTCGCTCATCCAGTCGCTGAGTTTCCGGTTGCGGATGATGCGATAGTGCGCCGCCTCGTGGATCATGCAGCCGAGCGCATGCATGCGTCCGGCGATCAGCACCACGGCAATCAGGTAGACGAAGACATTGCCGAAATACTCGCTGACGGCGATGGCTGCTGCGATCATCGCCCAGTCGAATGCGATTGCCGCAAGGGCCTTTTGCGGCTCGAGCACCGACAGGCGCTTCAACTGCTTCGGATCGATCCTGCGGCTTTTCCCGCCGACGATCTGCTCACCCATGACGACACCTGAGATCCTGAACCGCAACTGTCGGGAAAATCGCATGGCGATCATGGTTAATCAATCGTAAATGGCGGTCCGTACAGAGGCGGCAAAGCTATGGTTAACGGTGCCGCCGCGGCCGGGTCGAAGGCGACAGGCTGAAAGCAAGGCGCCATAAGTGCCCGTTTTTCTTCGACTTGTGAAACTGATGAGCCCACAGGGCGGCGCTTCTTATCGGCACGAAAGCGCTTGAGGTTATCGAGAAAGATGCCTAACCTCCGGCCTGAACGAAGCGGATTGGACGGTGTCCCGGCGTGCCGGGCCCGATACGAAAAAACCAAGAGGGGAGTTGTATGTCCAAGCTCATCGTCACAACCCTGGCGGCAGCCGTTCTGGCCGGCTCGACCATGCTGGCCTCGGCGCAGGAGCGCGTGGTCAACGTCTACAACTGGTCGGACTATATCGACAGCAGCATTCTGGAAGATTTCACCAAGGAGACCGGCATCAAGGTCGTCTACGACGTCTTCGATTCCAACGAGATCCTGGAGACGAAGCTGCTTGCAGGTGGCTCCGGCTACGACGTGGTGGTGCCGACGGCAACCTTCCTGCAGAGGCAGATCGCCGCGGGCGTGTTCCAGAAGCTCGACAAGTCGAAGCTGCCGAACCTTTCCAATATGTGGGACGTGATCATGGAGCGTACGGCCAAGTACGATCCGGGCAACGACTATGCCATCGACTACATGTGGGGCACCACCGGCATCGGCTACAATGTCGACAAGATGAAGGCGATCCTCGGCACGGACGAGAAGCCCAACTGGGACGTCATCTTCAAGCCGGAACTGGCGGCGAAGTTCAAGGATTGCGGCATCCACATCCTCGATTCCCCGACCGACGTGATGCCTTCGGCGCTCGCCTATCTCGGCCTCAACCCGGATAGCCACGAGGCGGCCGATCTCGAAAAGGCGGCTGAGCTGCTGGCGAGCATCCGCCCCAATGTGCGCAAGTTCCATTCCTCGGAATACATCAACGCGCTCGCCAACGGCGACATCTGCCTTGCAATCGGCTTTTCCGGCGACGTCTTCCAGGCCCGCGACCGTGCGGCCGAAGCCAAGGCTGGTGTGACCGTCGACTACGCGATCCCGTCCCAGGGCGCGCAGATGTGGTTCGATATGCTTGCGATCCCGGCTGATGCACCGCACGTCGAGGAGGCGCACGCCTTCCTCAATTACATGATGAAGCCCGAGGTCGTCGCCAAGGCATCGAACTATGTCTTCTACGCCAACGGCAACAAGGCCTCGCAGCAGTTCCTCGACAAGGCCGTCATGGAAGATACCGCCATCTACCCGACGGAAGAGGTGATGCAGAAACTGTTCACGGTGACGCCCTTCGAGGCGAAAGAGCAGAGGGTATTGACCCGACTCTGGACAAAGGTCGTAACCGGCCAGTAAGAGCGGAAAACGAATTGCCCGGACCTCAAAATCCGGGCAATTTTCTTAAGGGGGCACCGGGGAAAACGAGAGTGCCCATCGGCTGTATCATTCGGGGATAGATGATGAAGTCTCTCGGCAGTATCCGGCGGTCCTTTGCCCCTTGGGCGGATCCCGCTTCCAAGCCATTCATTTCCTTTAAGAACGTGACCAAGCGGTTCGGCGATTTCACCGCCGTCGACGACCTTTCGCTGGATATTTATACGCGCGAGTTCTTTGCGCTGCTCGGTGCGTCCGGCTGCGGAAAGTCGACGCTTCTGCGCATGCTCGCCGGCTTCGAACAGCCGACGTCGGGCGAGATCATTCTCGACGGACAGAGCCTGGCCGGGATTCCGCCCTACAGGCGTCCGGTCAACATGATGTTCCAGTCCTACGCGCTCTTCCCGCATATGAACGTGGAGAGGAACATCGCCTTCGGCCTGAAGCAGGATGGCATGCCGAAGGCGGATATTGCCGAGCGCGTCGCCCAGATGTTGAAGCTGGTGAAGCTCGAAAAGTTCTCCCAGCGCAAGCCGCACCAGCTTTCGGGCGGTCAGCGCCAGCGTGTCGCGCTTGCCCGCTCACTTGCCAAGCGGCCGAAGGTGCTGCTCCTCGACGAACCGCTCGGCGCGCTCGATAAGAAGCTGCGCGAGGAGACCCAATTCGAACTGATGGATCTGCAGCAGGAACTCGGTCTCACCTTCGTCGTCGTCACCCACGACCAGGAAGAGGCAATGACCATGGCCGACCGCATCGCGGTGATGAGCCACGGCAAGGTCATTCAGGTGGCGACGCCTGCCGAAATCTACGAGGCGCCGAACTCCCGTTTCGTCGCGGACTTCATCGGCGACGTCAACATTTTCGAGGGCGCTGTTTCCGGCGCCGAGGGCGGCTATGTGCGCCTTGAGGGCACCAACGGTTTCCCGATCCGCATGGCATCGCCCGAGACGCCGGCTGCCGGCGGCAAGTCCGCCGTCGCCGTCCGCCCGGAAAAGATCCGCGTCAGCCGCCAGCCGCCGGCGCACGCGCCCGTCAACACCGTTCAGGGCGAAATCTGGGACATCGGTTATCTCGGTGACATGACCGTCTTCCACGTGCGCCTGAAGGACGGACGCGTGATCAAGGCCTCGTCGCTCAACGCGGTGCGCGCGGTCGAGGATCCGCTCGGCTACGACCAGGAGGTCTGGGTTTCCTTCGGCGAAGACGCCGGCGTCGTTCTGAAGGATTGAGGCCATGACCCGTGTCGCATCCGCCCTCTTCAGCCGCCTCGTCATCATCATCCCCTATGCCTGGCTGCTGTTCTTCTTCCTGATCCCCTTCTTCATCGTCTTCCGCATCTCGCTGTCGCAGACGGCGGTGGCCATGCCACCCTATACGCCGGTCTTCGATCTCTTCGGCGGCCTGTCCGGCATCCTTGAAAAGGCGCGGGAATTCTCCTTTGACAACTACGTCTGGCTGACGGAAGACGTCCTCTACTTCAACGCCTATGTGTCGAGCGTCATCATCGCGGGCGTCTCGACCGTGCTGACGCTGCTGATCGCCTATCCGGTTGCCTACGGTATGGCGAAAGCGCCGAAGACCATTCGCCCGACGCTGCTGATGCTGGTGATCCTGCCCTTCTGGACGAGCTTCCTGATCCGCGTCTACGCCTGGATCGCGATCCTCAAACCCGAGGGGCTGCTCAACCAGTTCCTGATGAGCATCAACGTCATCGACCAGCCGCTGATCATCCTCAACACCAATTGGGCGATCTATATCGGCATCGTCTATTCCTATCTGCCCTTCATGGTGCTGCCGATCTATTCGTCGCTTGAGAAGATGGATCACACCCTGACGGAGGCCGCGCTCGACCTCGGCTGCACGCCGTTTACCGCCTTCTGGCGCGTGACATTCCCGCTGTCGCTGGCGGGCGTCGTCGCCGGCTGCCTGCTGGTCTTCATCCCAGCCGTCGGCGAATTCGTTATCCCCGACCTGCTTGGCGGTTCGGAAACACTGATGATCGGCAAGACGCTCTGGAACGAGTTCAACGCCAACCGCGACTGGCCGGTCTCTTCGGCCGTGGCGACGATCCTGCTTTTGATCCTGGTGTTGCCGATCGTCTACTTCCAGAACGCCCAGGCCAAAGCCGACAGCGAGGGGAGGTAGGACATGGGCAACTGGTCACGCTTCAACATCGCCTCGATCGTGCTCGGCTTCGGCTTTCTCTACCTGCCGATCGTGCTTCTGGTGATCTTCTCCTTCAACGAATCGAAGCTCGTCACCGTCTGGGCGGGCTTTTCGACCAAGTGGTACACGCAGCTCTTGCATAACCAGGCGCTGCTCGATGCTGCCTGGGTGACGATTCGCGTCGCGCTGATCTCGGCGACCTTCGCCACCGTGCTCGGTACGCTCGCGGCTTTGGCGCTCGTCCGCTACACGCGCTTCCGTGGCCGCATGCTGTTTTCCGGCATGGTTTATGCACCGCTCGTCATGCCCGAGGTGATCACCGGCCTGTCGCTGCTGTTGTTGTTCGTTGCCATCGGTCTCGACCGCGGCTTCTGGACGATCACGCTGGCGCACATCACCTTCACCATGTGCTTCGTTGCCGTGGTGGTGCAGTCGCGGTTGCTCAGCTTCGACCGGTCGATCGAAGAGGCAGCCCTCGATCTCGGCGCCACGCCGGTCACGACCTTCTTCTCGATCACCCTTCCGGTCATCGCGCCCGCGGTGTTTTCCGGCTGGGTTCTCGCCTTCACGCTGTCGCTGGACGATCTGGTGATCTCGAGTTTCACCACGGGACCGGGCGCCACGACGCTGCCGATGAAGATCTACAGTCAGGTGCGGCTGGGCGTGACGCCGGAAATCAACGCGATCTGCACCATCCTCATCGGTGTCGTCGCCATCGGGGTGGTCGTTGCCTCGATCGTCACCAAGCAGCGCGAGGCGCAGCGCGAACGGGACGAGCGGGCGGCCTTCGCCCAGTCCTGAACGGTGCGAATTCGAGACTAGCGTGACGCGGCTTGTCCGCCACGAACCGACGGCTGGTGTCTCTGACGCCGGCCGTTTTCAGTTGGGTTCGCCAAGAACCGACAGGGGGGAGATCACTGCATTCGGCCAGGAACCGCCGACGAAGAAACGCAGCCTTTGCCCGGCATTCAATGTGTCGGTGTAGGTGCCTGCGAGCGCCAGGCTGCCGCTGCGGTAGGGAATGACGCCGTTGACCGAGAGATTGCCGGTCTGGCCGGCAAAGAGCGCTCGGTTCAGCCGCGCCGACCCTTCCCCGAAGCTGGCTTCGATATCCGCCGTCTGGAAGGCGAAGTTGCCATCGCTCGCCTGCGCCAGCGAAAAGAATTCGCCGGCCCGGACAAGGTTCGCAAAGGCATTTGCATCGAAGCCGGTGAGGTTGCCGTTGGCGAGCGAAAGCCTGATGCGGCCGGAAGCCTCGGCCACCTGCGCGCGCCAGAACGGGTGTTCCGTCGTAAGGTCCAGATTGACATTGCCCCGGCCGGTCGGAACCGGGCCGGTGAAACCGAAGTCAGCAAGGGCGGCAGCAAGGTCGGCATTCTTCAGCACCAGTTCCAGACGGCCACCGCCGGCCAGCCCCTCTTCCGAAGCGGCGAGCCGCCCGCTGAGCCGGCCGTTGGCATAGGTGCTGTCGGCGACGTCGATGGAGGCGCGCCCGTGATCGATGATGACGCCGGCGGCGAGATCTTCGAGCCGTAGCGGGCCTACCAGTGCCTCCTGCGCCGACAGCCGCACATCGGCACGCCAGCTGCGCGCGAACGCGTCGCCGAGTTGTTGTGTGAGTTCGTCCGGCTCCAGCGGGTCGATGAACGGCTGCAGCCCATTGAGATCGATGCGGTCGAAGGCGAGCGTGCCTTCGACGCGGTGGATATCGTCGATCGGCGTGGAGATGTCGAGGATGCCGGTCGCGTTGGCACCGCCGAGCGTCAGTTGAAGCTCGTCGAGCTTCAGCGAGGCCTTACCGCTGGTGACGTTGGCGCTGAGGCTGAAGCCGCTGTCCGGCAATGCGCCCGCCGCCTTGCCTTTGTACCAGGCGGCAAGGGCCTGCAGCGAGGCCGTCGAAACCTGCAGCCGTCCCGCGGCAGTCGGTGCAGGGGAGAGATTGCCGTTGCCTTCGAACGAGAGACTGAGCGCCGCCGAGGATAGCGACGTCTTGAGCGCCGCATCGTGGCCGGTCAGCAGCATCAGCGGTTCGTTGCATTCGAGCGTCCAGGCGACCGTCTGTCCGCCAAGGCTTCCCGAAAGCCGGGCGCTGAGCTGCTTGGTGAACGAAGGCCAGGAGACGGTTCCGGATATGCCGGAAAATTCCCGGGTCTGGTTGGTGACGAGGTCGATGATCTGCAGGCGGCCGTTTTCGACGGTGACATCGCCGAACGGCGTATCCTTCTCGGCAGCCTGTGTGTCCGGGGTACTCAGCCAGTGCGGCCGCTGCCAGTTGAGTGTGCCGTCCGTGTGCCGCTCGAGCGTGACGACGGGCTCGATCAGCCGGATATCGTCCAGCGCCGGTGTGCCGTCGATCGCTGAAAACAGGCTGAACGTCGCGGTAATGCTGCCGATATGCGCGAGCTTGCGGGACGATCCATCCGTAGTTTCGATCGTCGCCGAGCGGAGCGTCAAAGTCGGTTCCGGCCAGAAGCTGATCTCGGGATTGCCCGATATTCGGCTCTTTCCGCCGGACCAGGCGTCCAGCATATGCTCCACGGTCGGACGCACGTTCGTCGTCGAAATCACCAGAGGCAGGACGGCGTTGTAGCCGGCTGCAAGCCCGACGCCGATCGCGGCCGGCCACAGGAAATGGCGGCGCCGCAGCTGCGACAACAGGCGTACGTCGCGCATCATATGCAGAAATTTACGTCTCATGTCCGCCTGGTCGCCGTCGCTTGGGTCACGTGAGCTTGGATAGGCCTTCGGTCCTCAGAAATCAAATGCGACGGACAGGCAACAGACAGGTAAATGTCGTCCACGCGATGACGAGGCGCTTTCCGGTGCTGTTTATTTTGCGATGCAGCATGGTATAGAGGGCATGGAGCAGGAGTGGAGGAAAGCATGCACGCAGAGCAGCCGTTGTGGGTTCCAGGTCCGGAAATCCTTGCGCATAGCCCCATGGCCGAATTCATCGCCTGGAGCAGCAAACGCTTCGGCAGAACCTTTGCGGATTACGATGCCTTCGACGCCTGGTCGGTGGCCGAGCGCGGCGACTTCTGGACCGCGGTTTGGGAGCACTGCGGCGTCATCGGCGAACGCGGCGCAACAGCCCTCGTCAACGGCGACCGCATGCTCGATGCTCGCTTCTTCCCCGACGCGAAGCTGAACTTTGCCGAGAACCTTCTTCGCGAAACCGGCGACGGCGACGCGCTCGTCTTCCGCGGTGAAGACAAGGTCGAGTATCGCCTGTCGTGGGACGAGCTTCGCGCGCTCGTGTCGCGCCTGCAGCAGGCGCTGAAGGCTCAGGGTATCGGCCCCGGCGATCGCGTTGCGGCTATGATGCCGAACATGCCCGAAACGATCGCGTTGATGCTGGCGACCGCCTCGATCGGCGCGATCTGGTCGTCCTGTTCTCCCGATTTCGGCGAGCAGGGCGTCCTCGATCGTTTCGGCCAGATCACGCCGAAGCTGTTCATTGCCTGCGACGGCTATTGGTACAACGGCAAGGGCCAGGACGTCGATGTGAAGGTTCGCGCGGTCTCCAAGGCCCTTGGCGTGCCGGCGCTGATCGTTCCCTATGCCGGCGACAGCGCGGCGCTGGCGGCCTCGATCGAGGGTGGCGCAACCCTTGCCGATTTCATCGCGCCGTTTGCGGCAACAACCCTGACCTTCGAACGCTTGCCCTTCAGCCATCCGCTCTACGTGCTGTTTTCCTCGGGCACGACGGGCGTTCCCAAATGCATCGTGCATTCGGCCGGTGGCACGCTGCTGCAGCATCTGAAGGAGCATCGTTTCCACTGCGGCCTTCGCCGCGGCGAAAAGCTCTTCTATTTCACCACCTGCGGCTGGATGATGTGGAATTGGCTGGTTTCCGGATTGGCCGTCGGCGCGACCCTCTGCCTGTTCGACGGCTCGCCCTTCTATCCCGACGGCAACGTGCTCTTCGACTATGCCGCAGCCGAGACGTTCGCGGTGTTCGGCACCTCGGCGAAGTACATCGACGCCGTGCGCAAGGGCGGCTTCGTACCGGCCAACACGCATGATCTTTCCACCCTTCGGCTGTTGACCTCGACCGGTTCGCCGCTGTCGCCGGAAGGCTTCTCCTTCGTCTACGAAGGCATCAAGTCTGACGTTCAGCTTGCGTCGATCTCGGGCGGGACCGACATTGTTTCCTGCTTCGTCCTCGGCAACCCGCTGAAGCCCGTCTGGCGCGGCGAGATCCAGGGGCCGGGTCTTGGCTTGGCGATCGACGTCTGGAACGACGAGGGGCAATCGGTGCGCGGTGAGAAGGGGGAACTCGTTTGCACCAAGGCATTCCCGTCGATGCCGGTGATGTTCTGGAACGATCCCGAGGGCGCCAAGTATCGCGCCGCCTATTTCGAGCGCTTTGACAATGTCTGGTGCCATGGCGACTTCGCCGAATGGACCGAACACGGCGGTATCATCATCCACGGCCGGTCGGACGCGACGCTGAATCCCGGTGGGGTGCGCATCGGCACGGCAGAGATCTACAATCAGGTCGAGCAGATGGAGGAGGTCGCAGAGGCGCTCTGCATCGGGCAGGACTGGGAAGACGACGTGCGCGTCGTTCTCTTCGTTCGTCTCGCCGCCGGCGTCGCCCTGACCGACGACCTGACGAAGGCGATCAAGAACCGCATCCGCGTCGGCGCCTCGCCGCGCCACGTGCCGGCAAAGGTGATCGCGGTCGCCGATATCCCGCGCACGAAGTCCGGCAAGATCGTCGAACTCGCGGTCCGCGATGTCGTGCACGGCCGTCCGGTGAAGAACAAGGAGGCGCTCGCCAACCCCGAGGCGCTTGATCTTTACGCCGGACTGGATGCCCTTAAAAATTGAGGGCGCGTTAACGGATTCGCGTGATTGGAATTAACCAAGGCTTCAGACTTGCTGAAAAATCCCTAAAATTGCGGATCCGGCGGGTAAGGTCTTGTTAAGGATTGGGGGCGCATGGTCATGCCAACTTGAGGCCGATCGATGTTGGATCGGCGTTCGGCAGAGATGCCGTCGCGGACATGACGTCGTTACTTCTCGAGCGATTGTTGGTTTAGCATTCAACTATCGAGGTGGCCTCCCAGCCACCTTTTTTTTGCGTTTCTCGCCCGCCAGGCCTTGCTGAACGGGGCTCAGGAGCGGCGTTCGAGCGACCGCGACACGAGGATGACCGGGATCATGCCGGCGACGACGATGATCATCGCGGCGACCGAAGCGTCTTCGACCTTGGCCCGAGACGCGTCTTCGTAGACGAGCGTGGCGAGCGTGTTGAAGTTGAAGGGTCTGAGCATGATCGTTGCCGAAAGCTCCTTCATCGTCTCGATGAAGACGAGGAGAGCGGCGGTCAGTACCGCCGGCCGCATCATCGGCAAAAGCACGGTGCGCAAAGTCTGGCCGCCGGTCCGGCCGAGCGCGCGCGCCGCCATGTCGAGATGCGGCGAAAGCTTCTGGAAACCCGCTTCGAGCGAGCCCTCGGCCATGGTGAGGAAGCGCACGCTGCAGGCGTAGATGATCGCAAAGCCGGTGCCGGTCATCATCAACCCGGTGGAGATACCGAACGTATCGCGCATGCCGGCATCGATAATGTTGTCGAGAGCGGCCAGCGGGAAGAGCACGCCGATCGCAAGAACAGTGCCGGGCACGCCATAGCCGAAGGAGGCGAGCCGCCCGGCGATGTCGCTCACCCGAGAATGCCCCGTGCGCGCAGCATAGGCGAGCACGAAACCGAGCAGAACGGTAACCGTTGCGGTCGCACCTGAGACGAGGATGCTATGAAAGAGCGCGTTGAGCAGCCGCGGCTCGATGAACTGGTCGATGCGCTTGAGCGCATAATTGCCGAGGATCAGCACGGGTACGGCAAAGCCTGAAACCACGGGCAGCAGGCAGGCGACCATGGCGGCCCACTTCTTCCAGCCGGACAGTATGAGCCGGGCAGCATCGTGGACGGCGGACGTCGTCTTCTGGCTGGAGAAGCGCTGGCGCCGCCGTGCGGCCCGCTCGATCATCATCAGGCCGATGACGAAGACCAGCATGATGCAGGCGATCTGCGCGGCGCCCGCGAGGCTGCCGCGGTTCAGCCAGGTGTCGAAGATCGAGAAGGTCAGCGTCTGCACGCCAAGGAATTCGACCGCGCCGATGTCGTTCAGCGTTTCCATCGCCACCAGCGTCAGGCCGATCATGATGGCCGGGCGGGCCATCGGGATCTGGATGCGGAAGAACACCTTCAGCGGCCCGGCGCCGAGCGTGCGGGCGACGTCGGCGGCCGCGCGTCCCTGCATCAGGAACATCGAACGGCAGGCGAGGTAGATATAGGGATAGAGAACCGAACTCAGCACGAGCACGGCGCCGCCGAGCGAGCGGATATCCGGAAACCAGTAGTCACGGCTCGTCTTGAAGCCGAAGATCGCGCGGATCAGTCCCTGCACCGGCCCGGTAAAGGTGAAAAGCTCGCCGAACGCATAGGCAGCGAGATAGGCGGGGATTGCAAGCGGCAACACCAGTGCTGCCGACAGGAAGCGCCGCAGCGGAAACTCGCAGCTTGCGACAAGCCAGGCCGTGAGGATGCCGGCGAAGGCGGTCACGGCACCCGTCAGCGAGATCAAGAGCAGCGTGCGCCCGGTGGCGCGCGGAATGACGTTCTGCATCAGATGCGGCCAGTCGCCGCCGCCGCCCGAGATCGCCAGCCAGGCGATCGCGATGATCGGCATCAGCACGATGACCGATGTCAATCCGGCCCATGTCGCCAGCAGGGGATGCGAAAGACCGGTTCCGGCACGCGCATGGCGGCGCTTGATGCTCTGAGATGTGGACTGCAATCGATCGATTCCGCGGCATGACGGCAAGAAATGGCCAAGGGCGGCCAGCAAACTGGCCACCACAAGTCAACATTTCCTTATAGCATCCGGCCTCAGTTCGCCAAGACGCGTTGTGACGGGAAGGAAATTTCCACCAGCGTTCCCTCGTTGGGTGCCGAGGTGATCGAGAAGTGGGCGCGGTTCGCCTCCGCCATCGCCTTGGTGAGCGGCAGCCCGAGCCCGGTGCCGTCGCCACGCTTGCGCGCGCCTGTCGTCACCTGCCGGAACGGTTTCATCGCCTGGTCCAGTTCGCCGCGGGTCATGCCGACGCCGGTGTCGCGGATCCTCAGCATGACGCTACCGTTCGCCTCGTAGGAGGTCGACACCACGATCTGGCCGCCCGACGGCGTGAAACGGATGGCGTTCGCCAGAATGTTGAGCGCGATCTGCTTGATCGACCGGCCGTCGGCCACGACGTTCGGCACGGCTGCCGAAAGCGAGGTGCGGATGATGACGCGCTGGCTGTTGGCCTGCGGCTGGACGAGCGACACGGCTTCCGAGACCGCGTCGTTGATCTCGACGGCGCCGAAATCGAGTTCCATTTCGCCTGCTTCGATCTTCGAGATGTCGAGCAGATCGTTGACGATATCGAGCACGTGGCGGCCCGACCGGCCGATGTCGCCGGCATATTCGATGTAGCGCGGGTGACCGACCGGGCCGAAATGCTCGCTCGCCATCATGTCGGAAAAGCCGATGATCGCGTTGAGCGGCGTGCGGATCTCGTGGCTGACGCGGGCGAGGAACTCGGTCTTGTGGGCATTGGCCGTTTCCGCGGCGCGCTTGGCGTTCCGGAGTTCCTCTTCGGTGCGTTTCCACTGGGTGATGTCGCGGATCACGGCGCAAAAGCCATTGGAGGCCGAAAGCCGGCCGATGGTCATGAACAGCGGAATGAAGCCGCCATTCGCTTCCCGCCCGATCACCTCGCGTCCGTCGTTCAGCACACTCGCGACGCCGTGGCCGGAAAGCCCGTGCAGGTAGTCGATCACTGCCTTCTGGCTTTCGTGAGCGAAGAGCGCGGCGAAAGGTTTGCCGCGGATCTCGCCCTCGTCATAGTTGAAGAGCGCGCTTGCCGAGCGGTTCATCGAGCGGATGTCGCCGTCATGCCCGAGAATCACGACGCCATCTGTCGCGGTTTCGAGGATGGACTTGAGTTCGTCGATTTCCGTCTTCAGACGGTCGACGTCGTCACCGGAGATGGCATCGTCTGCTTTGGTCGACGGCGCGTTCGCGGCTGCCGGCGTCAGCGCCAGCATCAGCGCGCTCCGGCCGTCCCAGCGGATCGTGTGCAGCCGTGCGATGACCGGCCGCATCTGACCGTCCCTGCGGATCAGCATCATCGTGCCGTCGGGTTCCTGTTCGGTCGCCTCTTCGCCATTGGCAAAGAGTGCGTCAAGGCCGCCTTCCCGGACAAAGTCGTCGAGGTCGCCATAGGCGGTGAGCCGCAGAAATTCCGGATTGGCGTGCAGCAGCTCTTCCCCGCGATGCACGAGCATACCGATTGGCAGGCTGTCGAGGATCTCGCCGCTAAGGCCGATATCTGCCGCTTGCTGCTCGAGATGCACGTTCGCCTGTTCGTCCTCGGCTGCGCCGTCGTCGGTCTCTTCTCCGGTTTCTTCCGCGCCAGTCTGTTCTTCTGCCGCTGGCGTCGAGGAAGTGATGGCTTCGTGCGCGTCTACCGGGAAGGGTGTGCTTGCATCGGCCGCTGCGTCGCTTTCCTCTGCGGGTGCGGTTTCCGCCGGCCTGCCAAAATGCTCGCCCAATTGCCGCGCGATCTCGCGGAACGCCGCCTGTTCGCCCCGCGTCAGCGCGGTCGCCGCGCGATGTTTCTCGAGCTCGACGATCTTGTCGGAGACGGGGGGCTCAGCGTTGTCGACGAGCTGTAGGGCAGGGCGCTCTCCCTGGAAGAGATCGTCAGTTGCGGCGACCTGTTCGTCTGCGGCAACTTCGGCTGCATGGTTCGGCTCTGCCTCTGCCTCCTCGCTGGAGGTGAGGGTCTGGTCTTGGGGCGCATCACGATCCTGCGCAGCTGCGACAGGCTCGGCCTCCGTTTCGGAGGACCTCTGCGCGACGACCTGCACCTCGTCGGCGGACCGCTCCTCGATCTCAGGGCCGACGGTCTCAGGATCGACCGCTGGAGTATGCGCGTGGTCTTCCGACGGCGTCGCTTCCGCGGCAGCTTCTGCCGTCATGTCCGTTGCGGCGCCGAACGTCAGGCCGTTGGCGTGTTCGTCTTCGACGGCATCGGCAAGGCGCACGATACCGAAACCGCGAAAGCCGTCGAATTCGCGTGAGCGCGAGTAGGTGGGCAGGGCCGCCAGGTCGACCGGAACCTTGAGGCTGGTGCCCTGCACGGGCCAGAAAATCGTCTTGCCCGACCAGGTGTCGCGGCGCTGCAGCAGCGCGCCGATCTTCTGATCAGGATCGAGGTCGTAGCGTGCTGCCACGTGGTTAAAGGTGGTGCCGATCACATCGGCGGCACGCGGGCCGACGGCGGTGGCGAATTCCTCGGAAATCTCGCTGAAGCGGCCTTCGGCGTCGATCTTCCAGACGAAGCGTACCGCACGGCCGCCGGGCACGAAGGCGAAGTCGGCCTGCTCCGTTTCAGTGGTGCCGGCATCGGTCGCCTCTACCGTCTCATCCTCGCGAGTGACCTCTTCCGTCACGGGGATTTCCGCGGCAACCGGCGTGTCGGTCGCGGTCACGTCGGTCGCGACCGCAAGCGCCGGCTCGCCGTCATCTTCCGCTGGCTCCACGCCCTGCGCCGAAGTTTCCGCACCTGCGGCGGCAAGCGCCTCCGGTTCCTCCGGTAGAGCGACCTGGCCTGCAGCGACGTGGACGTCTGCGTCCTCAAGGTCGCCATCGTCCTGTGGCGCGGCAACCGCTTCGACGGACTCCGCCTGTTCGAATGCGTCGGCCAGGGCAGCGTCTTCGGCTGGTGCAGCGCTTTCGACCGGCGCTTCGGCCGGTTCGACGATATCCTTTGCCTCCGGGGCCGGTGTCTCGGCGGTCGGTTCCAGCTCTTCGGCCAGCGGCAGGATCGGCAACACTTGCGCCGCCGAGGTCTCTTCGTCCGGATCGAGCGTGCCGAGAATGGTCTCGACAGCAAAGAGCAGATGCAGCGACGGTTCGTCGGCGATCTTGCCGACCGCGGCCGGCAGGTGCCCCTTCCGCGTTGCGACTGGGCGCTTGATCAGCCAGTCGTGGTCTCGGCCGACCGTATCGACGAGCTGCTTGCGCGTCTCGTCCGACATGCCGAGATCGATGAAGCCCGGCGAGTGTGCGATGATGCCGCCGTTGCCATCGAGAACGGCCATGTGGGTGTCCGGGCCGTCGAGGCCGGCGATCATGCGCGCAGCACGATCCTCAAGCGACAGCGGCGTGCCCGAATGCGGTGCAGTAAAGAGCACCGCGTCCTCGTCCGGGCGCACGCGGATCATCTCCACGCTCACATTGAGCGGTGTGCCGCGGAAACCCGAGAACTTCCGGATCGAAAGCTGGCGCCGGTCGCCGGCGCGCACGAGCTGCGCTCCCGCGGCCTTGAGCTGACGCAGCGACAGCTCGCCCTGATCCGGTCCCGCATCGATGAAATCATAGATCGACCCGGCGCCGAAAAAGGCCGCGCCCTGGTCGTTGGCCCAGAGAATGCGCGCAAAGTCCCGCGAAAACAGGATCGCCGCGTCGCCGCGGGCAAAATGCTCCCGCACCCGCGCATGCACGGCGATATCAATGAAGGGATACTGTCTCGCGGGCATAAAGGGGGCCTATTGACGGATCGCTTGCGGGTTAACACTCTATTAATACCCGGCAGGCCCGCAAGGGTCCAGCGAGGGCCGGAGCTTCGTCACGGCTTTCAGCGCGAAAGGTTAATTCTCCGGATTTTGTGCACTGCACAATTTTATTGCAATGCACAAGCAAGTAGTTTATATAATGCGCATCAATCAACGGCGCCTCTGAAGAGGGCCAGACACCAAGGAGCGCTTTCATGGCTACCAAGAAGACCGACGACGTATTTTCCCTTTCCTCTTTCGACCCGGCGAAGTTCACCGACAGCTTCCGCGACTTCGCGGAAAAGGGTGCCGTCCAGTCGAAGGAAGCCTATGCCAAGATGAAGACCGCTGCCGAAGAGGCAACGAAGACCGTTGAAGCAACGCTCGAAAGCGCCCAGACCGGCTCCGTCGAACTCGGTCTCAAGGCCATCGACGCACTGCGCACCAATGCCGAAAACTCGCTGTCTCACATGGAAGCGCTGCTCGGCGTGAAGTCGCTGTCGGAATTCGTCGAACTGCAGACGAGCTTTGTCCGCAAGCAGGCCGAACTCGCGGTCGAGCAGGCGAAGTCGATGCAGGAAGCCACCAAGAAGGTTGCCGAAAACGTCACCAAGCCGGGCAAGGACGCCGCTGAAAAGGCGATGTCGTCCTTCAAGAAGGTCTAAAGTCAACCGACCGCGCCGGCTGAACGATGGCGACAGACCGCTGTCGCCGAATTCTGCCATCTGCGCCCAAAACCAAGAATCCGGATGGCTTGCCATCCGGATTTTTTCCAGGATAATCTCAAGTTAAGGCTTGCAAAGCGACGGAAGTCTCCGTATGTGAGCCGCCAAGCGACTGATGTCGCTTTATGTGCGGTTGTAGCTCAGTTGGTTAGAGCGCAGGTTTGTGGCACCTGAGGTCGTAGGTTCGATTCCCACCAACCGTACCATTTCTTCCCTATACGATAGGTATCGCGATTTGCGGGGCGCCTTGCTTCGTCAGAACAGCTTGGCCAAGGCTCTGAGCGCCACCACATCCTGTACGCCATTCTGATAAAGTTCGATCAGCCGGGCGGCGAGCGCCGTTGCCTCTGCCGACTGGCGCGACAGCTCTCGCTCTCTTAGTGTTTCCTTGAAGACATCGTCGATCTTGGTGAGTTCACCCGGCAGGATCGGCCGGCCCGGTATGGACACAAGCATCCTTTCACACTCCTTTGTCGAAACGGGAGCGCGAGCCGATTGCGACCGGCGTGCTCGCAGCCATCGCCTTGAGCAAGCAGCTCAATTCCCTGTGAAGGCAACGTCGGGATACCGCGCCAGGTTCCTGTCGCGGCAATACCCAATTCGGGCTAGCGCTTGGGCGCGGGTCGGATCCGGTTCGAATGGACATAGGGCTCATCCGCCGGTAAAATTTTGCCAAGAGGATTCCCAGTAAGGCGTCGCAATCCATGGCCAAAGAATCCATCACACGGCGGCTTGCCGCCATCCTGGCTGCTGATGTCGTTGGCTATAGCCGGCTGATGGAGCGAGACGAGAAAACCACCTATACGCAACTCATGGCGCGCTGGAGCGAAGTGCTGGAACCGCTCGTCGAAACCCACCAGGGCCGGGTGTTCAAGCGAACGGGCGACGGCGTGCTGATCGAGTTTTCCAGCGCGGTCAACGCGGTCGAATGTGCGGCTGCCTTGCAGCGGGCGATGATCTCCGCCAATGCGGACGTGCCCCACGATCAGCAAATCGTGCTGCGCGTCGGCATCAACATGGGCGACATCATGGTCGCCGACAGCGACCTCTACGGCGACGGCGTCAATGTCGCAGCCCGGATCGAGGCGCTTGCGAGGCCCGGCGGCGTGGCGATTTCGGACGGGGTGCACGAATATGTGCACGGCCGCATCGATCTCATTTTCGTCGACAGCGGCCATCACGAGGTCAAGAACATCGAGCGGCCGGTGCATATCTGGAGCTGGTCGCCGGACGAGTATGCCGACGCGCCCATCAAGGTCGCCGCCGAGGTGCCACCGCAGCTTCCGAGCCGGCCGTCGATCGCCGTGCTGCCGTTCGACAATATGTCCGGCGATCCGGAGCAGGGCTATTTCGCCGACGGCATTACCGAGGACATCATCACCGATCTCTCGAAGGTCTCCGGCCTCTTCGTCATCGCCCGCAATTCCTCCTTCGCCTATAAGGGCAAGTCGGCGGATATCCGCCAGGTGAGCCGCGACCTCGGCGTTCGCTATGTGCTGGAAGGCAGCGTGCGCCGCGCCGCCAACCGCATTCGCATCAACGCTCAGATGATCGACGGCACCACCGGGGGCCATCTCTGGGCCGAGCGCTACGATCGCGGCATCGAGGATATTTTCGAGGTTCAGGACGAGGTGACGCGCACCATCGTGACGGCGCTCAAGGTGAAGCTGACGGCCGGCGAAACGGAGCGGCGCGAGGGGCGCGGCAAGGTCGACCCGGAGGCCTACGATCTGCTCGTGCGGTCGCGTCAGGCGATCCTGCGGTTCGACGCGGTATCGTCTGCGGAGGCGCGCAGCATGCTCGAACGTGCGATCGCCATCGACCCGGCGCTTGCCGCGGCCTATGCGTCGCTCGCGATCATTGCCATGACCGACTACATCAACCGGTGGAACGGTGGCACCGTCGACAATATCGAGCGCGCTCTCAAGCTTGCACAGAAGGCCGTCGAGACCGACGAGCACGAGCCCCACGGCCACCACGCGCTCGCGATTGCGCTCTGCTGGAAGCGCCGCTTCGACGAGGCCGAGCGGGCCGCCCAACGCACGATCGAGCTCGACCCGAACTCCGCCGGCGGTCACACGCAGCTCGGCACGATCAGGGATTTCCTGGGCCAGTTCGAGGAGGCCTTGCCCTTCTATACCCGCGCCCACCGGCTCGATCCGCAGTTCGACCTGGCGCTGCATTTCCTCGGCCGGACCCTGCTCAATCTCGGCCGTTTCGACGAAGCCGAGATTGCCTTCAAGCGGCGCCTGGCCTTGGCACCGCGTTCGGACATGACGCGCTTCTATCTCGCCTGTCTTTATGGCCGCACCGGACGCCATGAGGAGGCGCGGCGCTACTGGCACGAGGTCTTCGAGGTCAATCCGGACTTTTCCATCGACCACTTCAAGCGGGCGATGCCTTACCAGGATCCGGCCGTCATTCCGCGGCTGATTGACGGCCTGCGGGAGGCCGGGATTTCGCTATAGGTGCGGCGCCGACGTCAGGCGCTTGAGCGCTTCATATGAAGATCTGGTGCTCCGCGGTCACCAGTTCCTGCAGGAAGGCGACGACGGTGCGAACGCGCACGAGATCGCGCGCGCTTTCGTGATAGGTGGTCCAGTAGGCACGGCGGATGGTCGTTTCCGGCAGGATACGTTTTAGTTCCGGCGCATGGCGGGCAATGTAATTGTGCAGAATGCCGATGCCGGCGCTGGAACGCACCGCTTCCGTCTGGCCGGTGGCGCTGGAGATCTCGAACGACGCGTCCCAGCTGCGCATGATTTCGGCGGAGAAGTTCAGCGACGGCGTGAAGATCAGGTCCTCGACGTAACCGATGCGGCGGTGCTCCCGGAGATCGTCGATCGTCTGCGGCGTGCCGTGCTTTTCGAGATAGTCCGCCGAGGCGTAGAGGCCGAGCGTATAGTCGGTGAGCTTCGAGGAAACGAGGCGCCCCTGTTCCGGACGTTCGATGGTGATCGCGATATCGGCCTCGCGCTGCGACAGCGAGAAAGACCGAGGGACCGGCACGAGCTGCAGTTTCAATTCCGGATAGCGCGCCGTCAGCCGGCCGAGCCGGGGCGCGAGGAAAGAAACACCGAAACCGTCGGGTGCACCGATGCGCACCGTGCCGGCGATCGCCGTGTCGATCCGGCCGATCTGCGATTGCGCCGCCAGCATTTCCGTTTCCATGCGCTCGGCTGCCGCAAGGAAGATTTCGCCCTCGGCGGTCAGTTCGCAACCGTTCGGCCGACGAACGAGCAACCGTGTCTTCATCGCCTCTTCCAGCGCAGTCACCCGACGGCTGAGCGTGGCATGATTGACGCCGAGCCGCTTGGATGCGGCCAGGATCTGTCCGGTCCGCGCGACGGCTAGAAACATTCTGACATCGTCCCAGTTCATAGTGCGACAATCCTATACAAAACCGTTGGACTTCAATTTTTGCACAACGGTTGCTGAATATCGGAAATTGATTTGTTGAAATCGTAGTGCGATCATGCCGCCACAATCAAGATCTGGAGGAACCATTCATGTACGAACTCGGTCATTTCATCGATGGCAAGCGCGTCGCCGGCAAGAGCGGCCGCGTCAGCAACATCTTCAACCCGGCAACCGGCGAAGTGCAGGGCACCGTGGCGCTGGCAAGCGACGCGGAACTTTCGGCAGCCGTCGAAAGCGCCAAGGCAGCACAGCCGAAGTGGGCGGCCACCAACCCGCAGCGCCGCGCCCGCGTCTTCATGAAGTTCGTCGAACTTCTGAACGCCAACATGAACGAGCTCGCCGAGATCCTGTCGCGCGAGCATGGCAAGACGATCGAAGACGCCAAGGGTGACCTCATCCGTGGCCTCGAAGTCTGCGAATTCGTCATCGGCATTCCGCATCTGCAGAAGAGCGAGTTCACCGAAGGTGCCGGTCCCGGCATCGACATGTACTCGATCCGCCAGGCCGTCGGCATCGGCGCCGGCATCACCCCGTTCAACTTCCCGGCCATGATCCCGATGTGGATGTTCGCCCCGGCCATCGCCTGCGGCAACGCTTTCATCCTGAAGCCGTCCGAGCGTGATCCGTCCGTTCCGATCCGCCTTGCCGAACTGATGATCGAAGCTGGCCTGCCGGCAGGCATCCTCAACGTCGTCAACGGCGACAAGGGGGCTGTCGACGCGATCCTGACGCATCCGGATATCGCTGCCGTTTCCTTCGTCGGCTCGACCCCGATCGCCCGCTACGTCTATGGCACCGCGGCGATGAACGGCAAGCGCGCCCAGTGCTTCGGTGGCGCCAAGAACCACATGATCATCATGCCCGACGCCGATCTCGACCAGGCCGCGAACGCCCTGATGGGCGCCGGCTACGGCTCGGCCGGCGAGCGCTGCATGGCGATCTCGGTTGCCGTCCCGGTCGGTGAAGAGACCGCCAACCGCCTGATCAGCAAGCTGACCCCGATGGTCGAAAGCCTGCGCATCGGCCCCTACACCGACGAGAAGGCCGATATGGGCCCTGTCGTCACCAAGGAAGCCGAACAGCGCATCCGCAGCCTGATCGACAGCGGTGTCGAGCAAGGCGCCAAGCTCGTCGTCGACGGCCGCGATTTCAAGCTGCAGGGCTATGAGCAGGGCCACTTCATCGGCGGCTGCCTGTTCGACAACGTCACGCCGGACATGGACATCTACAAGACGGAAATCTTCGGACCGGTTCTCTCGGTCGTCCGCGCCAAGACCTACGAGGAAGCCCTCGACCTGCCGATGAAGCACGAGTATGGCAACGGTGTCGCGATCTACACCCGCGACGGTGATGCGGCCCGCGACTTCGCTTCGCGCATCAACATCGGCATGGTCGGCGTCAACGTTCCGATCCCGGTTCCGCTCGCCTACCACTCCTTCGGCGGCTGGAAGTCCTCGTCCTTCGGCGATCTCAACCAGCACGGCCCGGACTCGATCAAGTTCTGGACCCGCACCAAGACCATCACCGAGCGCTGGCCTTCGGGCATCAAGGACGGTGCCGAGTTCGTCATGCCGACGATGAAGTAACTACGGGATAAAGATCCTCCCGCCTCGGGGCCTCCTTCGGGAGGCCCTTTTTTGTTGCATTCGGCGATACGGCACAACTAACTTGCGAACCGTGGGCAAGGGTCGTGAATTGATCGCTGCTCCAACGGCAGTCTGGCGGGCGGGGGCGCACCAGACGATTTGTGTTTGATCATGTGCTGTCGGAGCGCATTGCGGCGCGCCCGATGCACAAAGGATGGACGGAGGGGCCCATCATGGTCGTGGCTGAAGCGACGTCGGTTCAAGCAGCGCCGACACGCGACGTGTCGATCGATTTTCACCGTTTCTCGTTCATGGGGAGCGGCAAGGAATATTTCGGCATCTGGATCGTCAACGTGTTTTTGACGATCGTCACGCTTGGCATTTATTCCGCCTGGGCAAAGGTCCGGCGCAACCGATACTTCTACGGAAACACGGTTCTGCTCGGCCGTACCTTCGAGTACCATGCCAAGGGCAAGCAGATCCTGATCGGGCGAGTGATCGTTTTCGGCTATCTGATCCTCTACAATCTTCTGCTCACATTCGTTCCGATCGTCGGCATCGCGTTATTGTTGCTTTCGCTCTTCTTCGTTCCCTGGCTGGCCGCACGCGGGTTGCGCTTCAGCGCACGGGTGACGAGCTACCGCAACGTCCGCTTCGACTTCGTCGGCACGATGGGCGGTGCCTTCAAGGCGTTCATTCTGGGCGGGTTCCTTTCCATTATCACCTTGGGCCTACTGACGCCGCTCGCAAGCCGATGGGTTGGGCGCTACGTCGGATCGAACCTGCGCTTTGGCGGCAGGGCCTTTGAGACCAACCCGCCGTTCGGCCCGCTCTATCGCGGCATGTTCCTGGGTGTGGGGCTTGCGCTGGTTCTTGGCGTTGTTGTCTTCGCGATCTTGATGGGAACGCTTCGCGCATCGCCAAGTTTGCTCCAATCGCTGAACGATCCGAGGTGGGGATGGGTAGGCTTGGGCGCAGGATATGTGGCGTCCATGTCTTTCTACGCAGTCATCGCGTTGTTCTACAGTGCAGCCGTGCGCAACGCCGTTTGGGGGGCGACGGTTTTTGACGGAAAACATCGGTTCCTCAGCGGTCTTTCTCGGGGCCGCTACACGTGGATCGCCATATCGAACTTCGTCGTCACCATCCTGACGCTGGGCCTGCTGCGACCTTGGGCGGCTGTCCGCATGGCCCGTTACAAATGGGCCCTGACGGGCGTAACCGTCTTTGGCGCCGTCGGAACGCTGATGAGCGAAATCGAAGCGGAAGCGTCGGCGGTTGGAGCGGAATTCATGGATTTCGAAGGGTTCGATTTTGGCTTCTAGCAGCATCGAGATCGCACGTGGCGAGTGGCATCCGGCCGGTTCCAGCCGGTCGGTGCCCTCGCGGTTGTTGGAAGAGGGGGGCAGCCTTAGGGCCGTAGACGATGCGAGCACCGAACTTGCCCGTGGCACCTTGGCAAGTGTCGATATTTCCGACCGCGTCGGAGCGATACCGCGTCGCGTCGAATTTGCAGACGGTTCGTTGTTCGAAACGCCGGACAACGAGGCAGTCGATCGTTTTCTGAAGCTGAATGGCAGGGTCAACCACATCCACGAATGGGAGCGCTTTCGTCCACGTCTCATCGCCGTCGTCGCAGCCACCGTGCTGTGCGGCGTTGCCATCTATCGCTATGCGGTTCCTGCGCTCGTTGAGGTCGCCGTCCTCGTGACCCCGCCGATCGTGCCGGAGATGATGTCGAAGGGCACGATGGAGACGATGGATCAGACACTGTTCGACAAAACGCAGCTGGCGATTGAGCGGCAGGAAAGGATCCGCGACGGCTTCAAGGCAATCGCCGCCCGATCAGGCCGCGGCGAGGCCGGTTACACGCTCAATTTCCGCAAGGGCGGTGTGGTCGGACCAAATGCGTTTGCGCTTCCGGATGGCACGCTGGTCGTCACCGACGAGCTCATCGAACTTGCCGGGGACGATACCGAAACGATCGTTGGCGTGCTGGCGCACGAGATCGGCCATGTCGAGCTCGAACATAGTCTGCGGCAGATCTACCGTGCTGCCGGCGTTGCCGGCCTCATCATGATGATCGGCGGCGATATCGGTTCGGGCGTGGACGACGTCCTGGTGCAGGGCGCTGGTCTCTTGTCGCTTTCCTATTCGCGCGGCGCGGAAACTGCTGCCGACCGACACTCGGTCGAGCTGATGCAGAAGGCAGGGCGAGATCCGACGGCGGCCGCGCGCTTCTTCGACCTGCTTGAAAAGAAGCTAGACGATCACGGCGACACCAGCATTCTCTCAACGCATCCAGGGACGCCGGAGCGGCGCAAGGCGATCCTCGACTACGCCGCGGAGTTGCGCGCCAAGGCGCAATGAGCCTCCTTGAATTTCGCTTGTTGAAACGAAAACAGCGGGCCGGTGGCCCGCTGTTCGCATTCAAGCAATTGCCTTGTTGATCAGTCCTGCGGACCGTCGTTGTAGCCGACCTTGTCGACCAGTTCCGAAGCCTTCTTGCGGTTTGCGGCGATGTCGGCGAGCGGCAGTTCGTCCGGCTTGATCGTGCCGAAGGACTTCACGACGTCAGACGGCTCGGCGCCCGGCAGAACCGGATATTCGAATACCTGCTCGGCGTAGATCTTCTGGGCTTCGCCTTCCGACAGGAATTCCATCAGCTTCAGCGCGTTGTCCTTGTTCGGGGAATTCTTGGCGAGTGCCATGCCCGAAATGTTGACGTGCGTGCCGCGGTCCTTGGCGTTCGGGAAGAGTACCTTGATCGCCGCTGCCCAATCCTTCTGTTCCGGCTCCTTCTCGTTGGTCATCATCAGACCGACATAGTAGGTGTTGCCGAGTGCCAGGTCGCATTCGCCGGCCAGGATCGCCTTGGCCTGGTCGCGGTCGCCGCCGTCAGGCTTCTTGGCGAGGTTGTTCTTGAGGCCGGTCAGCCACTTCTCGGTCTCGGCTTCGCCATGGTGGGCGATCATCGAAGCGAAGAGGCCGATGTTATAGGAGTGCTGGCCGTCGCGGGTGCAGATCTTGCCTTTCCACTTGGGGTCGGCAAGCTCTTCATAGGTGATGTCGTCCTGGGCGACGCGCTCCTTGGATGCGTAGACGACGCGGCCGCGGGTGGTGAGGCCGAACCAGTTGCCTTCAGGGTCGCGGAAATGCGCCGGGATATCCTTGTTGATCGTCTCGTTGACGACAGGCTGGGTTACGCCTGCATCCTTGGCTTCGGTCAGGCGGCTGATGTCGACGGTCAGGATCACGTCGGCCGGCGAGTTGGCGCCTTCGGCCTGGATGCGCTCGACGAGGCCCTTGTCGAGGAAGAGCACATTGGTGGTGATGCCGGTTTCCTTGGTGAAGGCGTCGAGCAGCGGCTTGATCAGGTCGGGCTGCCGGTACGAGTAGATATTGACTTCACCATCGGCCCAGGCGGCGCTCGTTGCCAGCAGGGTTGCCGTCAGGGACAGAACGCCCATCGCTGCTCTTGAAACGGACATCGCTTCCTCCATTTTCTTGTTTGAGCTAAGTTAACAAAATTCCTCATCTTTCTGACCGGAGCGCTGAAAACAGTCAATCAGGAAACCGTAAACGCTCAACAAGAAGTGATTTTTCTGGCTTTTTGGAATTGTTCCAAACTACGATCCGTCCTATATGATGAGTTCGTGAACCTCTCGATGCCGGAGTGAATGATGCGTCTGACGAAGCAAACGAACTACGCGGTTCGCATGTTGATGTACTGCGCCGCCAACGGGGAAAAGCTCAGCCGCATTCCCGAAATCGCCAGGGCTTACGGTGTTTCCGAGTTGTTTCTCTTCAAGATCTTGCAGCCGTTGACCAAGGCCGGCCTCGTTGAAACGGTGCGTGGCCGTAACGGTGGCGTGCGCCTGCCGAAGCCCGCTTCGGCGATCACGCTGTTCGACGTCGTCAAGGTGACGGAAGACAGTTTCGCGATGGCCGAGTGCTTCGAGGCGGGCGAGATCGAATGCCCGCTCGTCGACAGCTGCGGCCTGAACTCGGCGCTCCGCAAGGCGCTGAACGCCTTCTTCGAAGTGCTGCAGGGCTACACGATTGACGACCTGGTCAAGGCGCGCCCGCAGATCAACTTCCTGCTCGGTCTGGAAGAAACCAAGCGTCCGCAGACCTCGGCGGCCTGATATCTCCGAGCAACGCCCGCGCAAATGGTGCGGCATGACCTGGCGGCTGAAGTGCCGCCGGGTGTTACTCTTGCGGTAGATATTCCCGCAATATGAAGTCGATCGCAGTGGGGTCGATTTCAGCCTTGTCGATGCGGAAATCGGCGCCGTACTCCTCCAGATTCTGAAAATAGGCATCGGCGAGCGATGCTGAGATTACCCCGATCGGGCCGATATAGCCCTGATGCCGGAGGGCCGGGACCGTCTCGCGGAAATCGAGCTGCGGCCGCAGACGGTTGTCGAGCAGGATCATCGATATGGGTTTGCCCGAGCGCAGGAATGCAAGCGCATCGTCGATCGTCTGGCAGTAGTGCAGCTCGATGTCGATGCTGCTCACCTTGCGGATGAGCGCGCGCAGGATCAGGTTTTCTGCCGGGTCGTCGTCAACGAGCAGGATGTGTGCTTTTCGCGTCATGACCGAATACCCTTGCTGATGGCGGGCGTCCCGTTCGTTGGGCGTGGCGGTGCGAAACGCGGCCACGCATCGGCTGCTACTGGATGATCTGCTCTCGGATTGCCTTCGCCACCATCTGGGTGCGATTGACGACGTCGAGTTTCTTCAGGATCGTTGCGGTGTGTGAGTTCACCGTGTGCTCCGACACCGAAACGATGAGCGCAATCTCGCTTGCCGTCTTGCCATGCGAGATCCACTTGAGGATTTCGGTTTCGCGCGGCGTCAGTCCCATCCCGGCCTTGTTGGCAAGCGCGATGCGATAGAAATAGTCGAAGGCGGCGATCGCGTCATAGGCGAGCGCCACATGCTCGGCCCGGCCGATATCCTCCCCGTCTCCGAGAAAGAGCACGGCATAGCGCGCGCCGGTGGAAGCTGCGTGCACCGGTACGCTGACGAGCAGTTCGAAACCGAGCTGCACCAGCAGGTTCTGGCTGGCGTCGCAGCCGGGGTCGTCCGCCCGCCATACCGACGAGATCGCCGAGCGGTGCAGCGTCTTGTAGAACACGGAGTCGCCAAAGCGATGGCGCTTGTCGTATTCCTCCGCGAGCCCGGATGGTAGGTCGTGCAATACTAGGCGGGTGGACAGCATGCAGGCGTCGTTCTCGTTGCCGAGCTGCAGAATGCCGAAATGGCTGAAGCCGTAGCGCAATGCCATGGTATGAAAAATGCGGAAGAAATCGACGCGGTTGAGCGCCTTCTCTAGCTCGTCGCGAAGGTCGTATCGCCTGTGATTTTCCAGCAAAGCCGCCACGGACTGGCTATCCCCTTATCGTCGTGCGGCAGTTTATCCCGCGAGCCGCAGCGATCAATCGGCAAAGTGCGTTGCCGGTATTGCCGACAGGCAGGGTCATGCGCGTCCCTCGGCAAGCCCACCGAGCGACTGAAAGCTGTAAAAGGCGGCTGCCGGTCCCTCCCAAGGACGTCTGGGCACGTCGAATATCTCCCCCGAGTTTTGTATACATTTTATTGCACAATCCCGTTCGGGATTTCTACCATAGTATCTTGGGATTGACGAAAACCTGTCGAGGCCGAATCGCGTGTTCGTGCGGCCAACGATCACGGCATTCTCGGTAGGGGTATTCACCCGGAACCAAGGTGGCTTCCCCGGTGTGGCATCGCGCCGCCCAAGGGGCTGGCGGGGGAGGCTGCAGACCCTGTGGAAGTGGCCGGAACGTCGTGGATTTTAGGTGCCGCGGTGTACTGTTTTGTCAGGCGATTCTAAAACAGTGGACGAATATCCCGGCTCTACCTGCGGACGAATTTTTCGCATAGACAAATTTCTGCGGCGACTTATTGCAATGCGACGCCAAATGTCGTTCCATCCGGCCTTGACCGGGGGCAACGGCATTCCGCGTCAGGAAAACACGAGAACAAAAACAAATCTGGGAAGCAAAGCTCATGAAAAAGCTCACTACTCTGTTTGCAGCGACGGCGCTTGCCACGCTGATGGCCGGCTCCGCCTGGTCGAAGACGTTCGTTTATTGCTCGGAAGGTTCGCCAGAGGGTTTTGACCCGGGCCTGTACACCGCCGGCACGACCTTCGACGCGGCTGCGCACACGGTTTACAACCGCCTGCTCGAGTTCAAGAAGGGCACGACCGAAGTTGAGCCGGGCCTCGCCGAAAGCTGGACGATCTCCGACGACGGCCTGGTCTACACCTTCAAGCTGCGTCCGGGCGTCAAGTTCCAGACCACCGAATTCTTCACGCCGTCGCGTGATTTCACTGCCGACGACGTGGTGTTCTCCTACGAGCGCCAGCTGAAGGCTGACAATCCGTGGAACAAGTACATTGCTGGCGCTTCGTGGGAATACGCAGCCGGCATGGGCTTCCCGGAAGTCATCAAGTCGGTTGAGAAGGTCGACGACCTGACCGTCAAGTTCACCCTGACGCGCAAGGAAGCGCCGTTCCTCGCCAACATCGCGATGCCGTTTGCTTCGATCCTGTCGAAGGAATATGCCGACAAGCTGCAGGCTGACGGCAAGATGGAGCAGATGAACCAGATGCCGCTCGGCACCGGTCCGTTCGCTTTTGTCGCCTACCAGCAGGATGCCGTCATCCGCTACAAGGCAAACCCGGACTATTGGGGTGGCAAGCAGAAGATCGACGACCTCGTCTTCGCGATCACGTCTGACGCTTCGGTTCGCTTCCAGAAGCTCCAGGCTGGCGAATGCCACCTGATGCCGTTCCCGAATGCTGCCGACGTTTCGAAGATGAAGGCAGACCCGAACCTGAAGGTCATGGAACAGGCCGGCCTCAACGTCTCCTACCTCGCCTACAACACCACGCAGGCTCCGTTTGACAAGCCGGAAGTCCGCAAGGCGCTAAACAAGGCGATCAACAAGCAGGCGATCGTCGATGCCGTCTTCCAGGGTGCTGCCCAGCCGGCCGTCAACCCGATCCCGCCGACGATGTGGTCGTACAACGACAAGATCGAAGACGACACCTACGAGCCCGAAGTTGCCAAGAAGATGCTCGAAGACGCAGGCGTCAAGGACCTGTCGATGAAGCTCTGGGCAATGCCGGTTTCGCGTCCGTACATGCTGAACGCCCGTCGCGCAGCTGAACTGATGCAGTCGGACTTCGCCAAGATCGGCGTCAAGGTCGAGATCGTCTCCTACGAATGGGCCGAATACCTCGACAAGTCCAAGGCCAAGGATCGTGACGGTGCCGTCATCCTCGGCTGGACCGGCGACAACGGCGACCCGGACAACTTCCTCGACACGCTTCTCGGCTGCAACGCTGTCGGCGGCAACAACCGTGCACAGTGGTGCAACCAGGAATTCGATGCTCTCGTGAAGAAGGCGAAGGAAACCTCTGACCCCGCAGAGCGCACCAAGCTCTACGAAGAGGCGCAGGTCGTCTTCAAGCGCGAAGCGCCGTGGGCGACGATCGACCACTCGCTCTCGGTCGTGCCGATGCGCAAGAACGTCGAGGGCTTCGTTCAGAGCCCACTTGGTGATTTTGCCTTCGACGGCGTGGACATCACCGAGTAATTTAGTTAACTGATCCTTAAGGGGGCGTTTGCCAAGGGCAAGCGCCCCTCTTTGCATCCACTATAGCGACCCTGAGTTCCGGCTGGAGCGCAAAAGGTCGCTGTGGCATTTCGACTTGCTGTATGCTTGGCCGTTAAGTGGGAAAGCATGCGGTGGTGCCAGCGGCGGGATACAATGCCGCGGCAACATGGCGCGGGGTTTAACATGTTCCGATTTCTCTTGGGGCGATTGGCTGTCCTGATACCGACCTTCGTCGGCGTCTCCATCATCGCCTTCTCCTTCATCCGCCTGCTTCCGGGCGATCCGGTTGCGCTGCTTTCGGGCGAGCGCGTCATGTCGCCGGAGCGACATGCGGAAATTTCACACGCACTCGGCTTCGACCGGCCGATCGTGGTGCAATACCTCGATTATCTCTGGGGCGTGCTCCAGGGTGATTTCGGCACCTCGATCGTTACCAAGAAGCCGGTCATCGATCAGTTCTTCGAACTGTTCCCGGCAACCGTCGAGCTTTCGCTCTGCGCGATCCTGTTTGCGGTCATTCTCGGCATTCCGGCCGGCGTGATTGCTGCGATCAAGCGCGGCTCGGCCGTCGACCAGGCGATGATGGGGACGGCACTCGTCGGCTTCTCCATGCCGATCTTCTGGTGGGGCCTGCTGCTCATCATGCTCGTTTCCGGCATGCTGCAGTGGACGCCGGTCTCCGGCCGCATCTCGCTGATGTACTTCTTCCCGCCGGTAACCGGATTCATGCTGATCGACTCGCTCCTGTCCGGTCAGGCCGGCGCGTTCAAGTCGGCCGTCAGCCACCTGATCCTGCCGACGATCGTGCTTGGAACCATTCCGCTTGCGGTCATCGCGCGCCAGACGCGCTCGGCGATGCTTGAAGTTCTCTCCGAAGACTACGTGCGCACGGCACGGGCCAAGGGCCTTTCGACCTTCCGGGTCGTCGGCGTCCATGCGCTGCGCAATGCGATGATCCCGGTGGTCACCACCATCGGCCTGCAGGTGGGCGTCATGCTCGCCGGTGCGATCCTGACGGAAACGATCTTCTCCTGGCCGGGCATCGGCAAGTGGATGGTGGATTCGGTGTCGCGTCGCGACTACGCCGTCATCCAGGGCGGCCTGCTCGTCATCGCCGCGGTGATCATGCTGGTCAACCTCATCGTCGACCTGCTCTACGGTCTCATCAATCCGCGCATCCGGCACTAAGGAGGGCGTCATGTCTCAAGCTGCTGCAACAAGCACCGTTTCGACCGATCCGTCCCGCCGGGCGCGATTGGCCGAGTTCTGGTATTACTTCTCCGAGAACCGCGGCGCCGTGATCGGTCTCGTGTTCTTCGTGTTCCTCGTTCTGCTCGCGGTCTTCGCACCATGGGTCGCACCGCACGATCCGGTGGCACAGTACCGCGATGCGGTGTTGGTACCGCCGGTATGGCAGGAGGGCGGCCGCGCCGGCTTCCTGCTCGGCACCGACGCCGTCGGCCGCGACATGCTGTCCCGGCTGATCTACGGCACGCGCTTCTCGCTGTTCGTCGGTGTCATCGTCACGACCCTGTCGCTCGTCGGCGGTATCGCGCTTGGCGTCATCGCCGGCTACTTCCGTGGTTGGGTCGATACCGTCATCATGCGCGTGATGGACATCATCCTCGCCTTCCCGTCGCTGCTGCTCGCCCTCGTGCTGGTCGCTGTCCTCGGCCCGGGCCTCGTCAACGCCATGATCGCAATCGCGCTCGTCTTCCAGCCGCACTTCGTGCGCCTGACGCGTGCTGCCGTCATGAGCGAAAAGACCCGTGACTATGTCGTTGCCGCCAAGGTGGCCGGCGCTGGTCATGGCCGTCTGATGTTCAAGACGATCCTGCCGAACTGCATGGCGCCGCTGATCGTCCAGGCGACGCTCTCCTTCTCGAGCGCGATCCTTGACGCTGCGGCCCTCGGCTTCCTCGGCATGGGCGCACAGCCTCCGACACCGGAATGGGGCACGATGCTCGCCGAAGCCCGCGAGTTCATCAGCAGCCACTGGTGGGTGGTGACCCTTCCGGGTATCGCGATCCTGATCACGGTGCTGGCGATCAACCTTATGGGTGACGGCCTGCGCGATGCGCTCGATCCCAAGCTGAAGAGGTCCTGATCATGGCGCTTCTCGAAATCGAAAACCTGGTCGTCGAATTCCAGACGGCCTCCGGTCCCTTCCGCGCCGTCAACGGCGTGTCGATGAAGGTCCATGAAGGCGAAGTGCTTGCGATCGTTGGCGAGTCCGGCTCGGGCAAGTCCGTGTCGATGCTGGCCGCCATGGGGCTTCTGCCCTGGACGGCGAAAGTGACCGCCGACAAGCTCACTTTCAACGGCCGCGACCTGCTCGGCATGTCGGCAAACGAACGGCGCAAGATCGTCGGCAAGGATATTGCCATGATCTTCCAGGAGCCGATCGCCAGCCTCAACCCGTGCTTCACCGTCGGCTTCCAGATCGAGGAAGTGCTGCGCATCCACATGGGCCTCGACAAGGCCGGTCGCCGCAAGCGCGCAATCGAACTGTTCGAGGCGGTCGGCATTCCCGATCCGGCCGAGCGGCTCGGCCACTATCCGCACCAGATGTCGGGCGGCCAGTGCCAGCGCGTGATGATCGCGATCGCGATCGCCTGCAACCCGAAGCTCCTGATCGCCGACGAGCCGACCACCGCGCTCGACGTGACGATCCAGAAGCAGATCCTGGACCTCCTGATGAGGCTGCAGGCCGAGCACAAGATGGGCCTGATCATGATCACGCACAACATGGGCGTGGTCGCCGAGACTGCCGACCGGGTGGTCGTGCAGTACAAGGGCCGCAAGATGGAAGAGGCCGACGTGCTGACGCTCTTCGAAAACCCGAAGAGCAACTACACGCGCGCACTTCTGGCGGCGCTGCCTGACAACGCGACCGGCGATCGTCTGCCGACGATTTCCGAACTCTTCGTCGACGAAGGAGCGGCCCAATGAGCGTGATCCTCGAAGCGCGCAATCTGGTGCGCGACTACCATATCCCCGGCGGCCTCATCAAAAAGGCAAAGACGGTTCATGCGCTGAAAGGCGTGAGCTTTTCCGTCGAACAGGGCAAGACGCTGGCGATCGTTGGCGAAAGCGGCTGCGGCAAGTCCACGCTGGGCCGCATCCTCACCCTGATCGACCCGGCGACCTCCGGCGAACTGCTGATCGAGGGCAAGAAGATCGATATCTCCAAAGGCGACATGACGCCGGAGATGCGCCGCAAGGTGCAGATCGTCTTCCAGAACCCCTATGGCTCGCTCAACCCGCGCCAGAAGATCGGCGACATCCTGATGGAACCGCTGGTCATCAACACCGACACGCCGGCCGACGAACGTCGCGACCGGGCGATGACGATGCTGAAGAAGGTCGGCCTCACCGAGCTGCACTTCAACCGCTATCCGCACATGTTTTCGGGCGGCCAGCGCCAGCGTATCGCCATTGCGCGCGCGTTGATGCTGAACCCGAAGCTGCTGGTGCTCGACGAGCCGGTGTCGGCGCTCGACCTGTCGGTCCAGGCACAGGTGCTGAACCTGCTCGCCGACCTTCAGGACGAACTGAAGCTCACCTACGTCTTCATCAGCCACGACCTCTCTGTCGTGCGCTATATCGCTGATGATGTCATGGTGATGTATTTCGGCGAAGCGGTCGAATACGGCAGCCGCGACGAGGTCTTTGCCGACCCGAAGCACAGCTACACCAAGACGCTGTTTGCAGCGACGCCGCGTGCGGATGTCGAGAGCATCAAGGCGCGCCTTGCCAAGAAGAAGCAGGCGGCCTGATCCGCCGCTGCTGATTTTTGCTGAAGAAACAAGAGAAGCCGGGCAGCCAATGCCCGGCTTCTTTGACTTGGGGGCTTGATGGTGTAGAGGTGTCGCGCCGCCTTCACTTCTCGCCTCTTGGCGGCGGGCAGCCGCTTTTTGGCCGGACCGATCGTTCGGCCCAACCTCAGGAACACGTTCATGGAAATCAAGCGTTTCGAAACCGGCCCCCGTATGAGCCAGGCCGTGGTCTACAACAACACCGTCTACCTCGCCGGCCAGGTCGGCAACGCCGGTGACGATGTCGTGACGCAGACCAAGCAGGCGCTTGCCGAAGTCGACCGTCTTCTGGCGCTCGCCGGCACCGACAAGACCCGCATCCTCTCGGCCACCATCTGGCTCGCCGACATGGCAGACTTCCCGAAGATGAACTCGGTCTGGGACGCCTGGGCACCGCAGGGCCACACCCCGGCTCGCGCCACCGGCGAAGCCAAGCTCGCGACCCCGGAATACCTCGTCGAAGTCATCGTCGTCGCCGCTGCCGCCTAAGGCCTGCGCTACGGGATTTCCCGTCTTCTTATTCCTGCGCCGCCGGACTGCCGTCCGGCGGCGTTTTTCGTTCCCATTTCAGTTCCCTTGCGCGGAACCAAACGGCGCACCGGCACGTTAAGTGTCCAATCCGAAGAAGCAGGCCAAAACCGGCCGCCACGATTGGGAGGACTGTCTATGCTTTACTGGCTGCCCCGTGTCTGTGTCCTTCTCCTGGCGGGCGTCATGATCGGTTTCGGTCTTCTTCCCTACACCGCCGCAGGTGTCGCCCATACCTTGCTCGTCATCATTCTGGGGCTTGGCCTATTGTCGCTGACCCTGCATGTCTTCCCGCCGGAACACCATTGACCGTGCAAGATCATTCACGCGATGTGCCGCAAGCCGGGCCGGAGCAAAAGGCAGGGCGGCCTGATCTGTTGACCGGAAACGCGAACGAACCGCGCGCGGCCCTGGCTGAAGGACGGCGAGGCATGATCGCGAATACGCTGCGTCGGGCGGGTGCCGCCCAGCAGCGCAAGCGTGCGCGGTGGATCGTCGAGGAAGAGGCTGCTGTGGCGACGGCGGCGCCATCGACAGCCCCGCGGCGCGACGGCATCGATCTGATGGTCGCCTGGAGTATTATCGGCCTCTTCGCCATTGCCGCATGCGCGGGCATCTACGCCATGGAAACGATCCTCCTGCCGATCACGCTCGCAATCGTCGTCGGCGTCGTGCTCGGCCGGACGGCCGACGGACTGGCGCGTTATGGCCTGCCGCCGATTTTCGGAGGGTTGCTGCTGGCGATCATTTTCGTCACCGGCCTCTCGTGGCTCGTCAATGCCCTCCTGGGTCCGTTGACGGCGCTCGCCTCGGAGGCGCCGAAGCTTGCCGAAAGCGTGGTGGCGCGGGTGATGCCGTTCATTGACCGGTTCGAGTGGCTGCGTCTGGCCGTCGCGCGCAGCGTCGGCAACGATGCGATTGCCGATACCGTCATGAAGAATGCCGGCCCGATGCTTGCCGCCACCGCCGCCGGGCTGACACCCGCTTTGGTGCAGACACTGATCTTTCTCGCAGCACTCGGCCTGTTTCTGCTCGGACGGTTGCAACTGCGCAAGGCGGTCATCCTTGCCTTTGCCAGCCGTGAGCGGCGGCTTAGCGCCATTCGCATCATGAACGGCATCGAGGATGCGTTGGCGCGATACTTCTCGATCGCCAGCGTCATCTATTTCTCGCTCGGCCTCGTTACGACGGTGATCGCTTTTGTCGGGGGTCTGGGCATGGCGCCGCTGTGGGGCCTGTTCGCTTTCGTCTCCAGCTTCATTCCCTATCTCGGCGTCACGGCGATGACGCTGAGCCTGCTGGTGGCGGGGCTGATGACGCACGAGGTGCTGTGGCTGGCATTGGCGCCGGCGGTGGCCTTCTTCGTCGTTCACCTTGCGATGGAAAACCTTGCCATTCCGGCCATCCTCGGCAACGAGCTTGAGGTGAACCCGTTCTTGATCTTCCTGGCGATCGTGTTCTGGACCTGGATGTGGGGGGCGGTCGGCGCCATGCTGGCGCTGCCGCTCTCTCTCATCGTCCTCGCCATCGTCGAGGAAATCAGCGACCAGCCGCCTGAACGTCAGCTGCCCGGATAAGGGGATGTGTTGCCCGGCCTAGCGCCGGGCAGAGCGTGCGTGCTCGTCGAAGAACAGCGCCTGGCTGATCAGTGCCTTCACCATGTCCGGATTGAACGGCTTGGTCACGAGAAAGGCTGGCTCCGGCCGCTTGCCGGTCAGCAGCCGCTCGGGGAAGGCGGTGATGAAGATCACCGGCACAGCGGCCTGCGTGAGGATCTCGTTGACGGCGTCGATGCCCGAGCTGCCATCGGCAAGCTGGATGTCGGCCAGAACCATCTTCGGAGAGGTCTTGCGGTAGAGATCGAGCGCCTCGCCGTGGGTGCGGGCGATCCCGGTGACGCGGTGGCCGAGGCTGGTCACCATATCCTCGATATCAAGCGCGATCAGCGGCTCGTCCTCGATGATCAGGACGTCCGTTGCGACCTGGTGCGAAATGTCCTCCGAGGCGACTGTCAGCAGCTTCGAAAACTCGGCCTGGCTGAGGTTCATGACCTCGGCCGCATCGGCGATGGAGAAACCCTCGACCGATACGAGCAGAAACGCCTGGCGCGGCGCCGGCGCGATCAGCGAGAGATTGGCGGCCGCCTGTTTTTCCCATGCGAACGGTGAGGCATTTTCGCTGCGGTCGATCGAGATCTTTTCGAACTGCGAGCAGAACAGCTTGTAGAGGCTGATCCGGTCGTTCGAGGCTTCCGGAAAGAGGCTGATATCCTCGATCAGGGCTTCGAGAACGGCGGCCACATAGCCGTCGCCTGCGGCCTGCGAGCCTGTGACGGCCCGCGCGTAACGGCGCAGAAAGGGCAGGTGGGGCGCAATCCGGGTCGAAAGTGACATCAACGACTTCCTTACGTGCAATGCGATTCGTTTGATTTCTGAGGATAGGGGGTATGGGGCGGAATAGATGGATGTTTTGAACACGTTTTTCGGCTTAGAGCAAATGGGGGACGTGTTCGAAACGGTGTGCCGGCGATTTCGCAAGGGCAGCAAAAGCCGTGAAGGACTAAGCGGTGGTGGGACGCAGCATGGATGAAGAAACCGGAAAGCACGGCGGCGTAGGCCAACAGCGCGGAGGCACTGCCGAAACGCTCGAAATCGGCGGCTCGATCGGCACCAGCTTGAAGGCGCTCTATCGGTCGCTGGAGCAGGAGCCCGTTCCAGAACTCTTTCTCAATCTTCTTGAAAAACTCGATGAAGCGGAGGCTGCGGCCAAAGTCCCGTCGAAGGGTGGGGTTCCGCTTTGAGGGGGAAGAAACGGGCGGCTGCCCGTTTCTTTATGAGATGCGCCGATCAGCAGGCGGCTTCGTAGCGGCGGCCGTAGCGGTCGCGATAGATGCAGCGGCCCGGTTCGTTGGCGTTGCCGATGAGCGCGCCGGCGACGCCGCCGATGGCCGCGCCCACGGCCGCACCCCTGACATTGCCCGTCGCCGCACCGCCGACGATGGCACCGCCGGTTGCGCCGATCGCCGCGCCCTTTTCTGTCTGCGTGCATGCCGCGAGGGGGAGGATCAGGCTTGCTACGATAAGTATCTTCTTCATGACGCGTTCCTATCCGAGGGTTGCTTTGTTGAACTGAGAATCAATTTTCGGTGAAATCGATTTGCCCGCGACTGGTGACGAACAGAATGACGACAATGAGGCATAGCCCGTACCCGATGCCGCGCCGTCCTGATCGACTTTTGATGTTACCTTTCGGCGCTCGCAATGAGCGAGCCGCTTGTGGTGTGTCCTTGCCTCGCCAGTATATCCTCCGTCGCTCGGCCGCGGTCGCAGCGCTTGTTATCGTTGCGAAAACGAGACCGGGGCATTTTTGTTCCATTGTTGGGGTGGCCGACGGGCGATGTCCGTCCCGGTTGTGGGCCGTGGTCGCCCGCTGAACGCTGTGGGCGAATGACGCCTCCCGGCCGTCTCTGGGCCGCTCAAACGCGCAGCTGACGCCAAGGTTCCAGGAAATATTTCGCGCCCATTCGCGGAACCGCAGATCGCACATTTCCGTTTGCTGTTGGAGTTTGACGCAAGGGAGCATGCGAATGGAACACATTGCCGCCATCATGGTCCTGGTCGGCTGCATGCAGACGACAGAGGCCTGCCGCGAAGTGCCGGCGCCCACCGTGGCTTTCGAGACCGTAGACGAATGCCGCGAACTGCTTTCGCCTGCGATCGAGGCGACATCGACGAGCTTCAAGCACGCCTACGGGGCCTGCGCGGAAGTCGATCCGGCGCTGTTCGTAGAAGACGCGACCATCGAGTGGCAGGTGAAGGCGCCTGGCCGTCTGCAGGTCGAGGTCAAGGTCGATGACGGCAGCTATGCCGTTGCCGCGCGAAGCGAAAGCGGCGCCAAGGCTCGCAACTGATTTCACCGGTAGCTCTTGGGCAATTGCGCTAGGGCGACTGCATCAACCGAAAGGATCGGAAATGAACTGGGACATTGTTGAAGGCAAATGGCACGAGTTGAAGGGTAAGGCTCAGTCGCAGTGGGGTAAGCTCACCAACGACGACCTCGATATCATCGATGGCCGCAGGGAAGAACTCGCCGGGCGGATCCAGGCGCGATACGGCGTTGCACGTGACGAGGCGGAGCGGCAGATCGACGACTGGATGTCGCGCCGCTAGGCGGTTCGCGGCAAGCAGTCAGTCTTGCTTCCCCGGAAGAACGACGCCAAGACAAAAGCCGCGCGACACCTGTCGCGCGGCTTTTTGTTTGTCATGCGCATCGCGCTTATTTCTTCTTTGCCTTGGCCTCTCGCCTGCGAAGTTCTTCAAGCAGAGACTGAAGCTTGGCGCTTTGTTCTTCGCCGTCCGTGTACAGGTCGCGCATCGTCTTTCCGATGTGAAGATTTCTATCGGAGAGATGCGTCCGCTCCCGTCCGGCTTCGGTCGCCGTTTTCCAGATATGTGCTGTCGGCATCTTCATTTCGACCCTGCGTTCCATGGATGAAGAACGTCAGAGTATTGCGAAGGTTCCGGGCATTTCCGGTGCAAACCGTGCCGATTTGGGACTCTTTCGTCTTTCATCGTAAACAGAATATTAATGTCGAGTGACGCCACGGAATTCCGCGCGCCGATTTTGATCGAGAACTGGAACAAATTGAAAGCTATCGCGTTTGCATTGCAGTGATTTAGGCAAGGAGAATTGCTATGTTATACTACGCGCTTGTCTTCCTCGTTGTGGCAATCATAGCGGGTGTACTTGGGTTTGGGGGTATTGCCGGCACGTCCGCGGGCATCGCGCAGATCCTCTTCTTCCTTTTCCTGGTCTTTCTGGTGATTTCGCTCGTTGCCGGCCTGGTGCGCCGCGGCTGAGCGGCCCTATTTGAGTTGTTAGGCATAAACAGGAAACGGGCGGCGTCACAGCCGCCCTCGATGTGTTTGGTGGCCGAATCGTCTTGCTTGCCCTTGCTGGCCCGCTTGGCTATTGATGCCCCAATTGTCGTTTTCGCCCCGGGGTATCGAACATCATGAAATCGCTGGAACTGCTCGTCGAGCGGATCATCCTGTCCAGCCGCTGGCTTCTCGTCATCTTCTACCTTGGCCTGGTCGCGGCACTTGCCCTCTACGGCATCTCGTTCGCCTTCAAGCTGCTGAAGATCGCCAGCATGGTCTTCGTCTATGACGATGCGCAGATGATTCTGGCGATGCTCGGCCTGATCGATGCAGCGCTCGTGGCCAGCCTGATCGTGATGGTGATGATTTCCGGTTACGAGAATTTCGTCAGCCGCTTCGACGAAGGCGATGCGGAGGTCTCCTTCCTCGGCAAGCTCGATTCCGGCAGCCTGAAGATCAAGGTTGCGTCGTCGATCGTGGCCATTTCCTCGATCCACCTGCTGCAGATCTTCTTAAACGCGCAGCAATATTCGAGCGAGCAGTTGATGTGGGCGACGATCATACATCTGGCCTTTGTCGTCTCGGCCGTACTGCTCGGCTATCTCGAGCAAATCATGAATGCGCTGAAGAAGAAGTGATATTGGTGCCGCGGCTTCACGCAAAGCCGCGGTTTGTCTTGATCGAGCAACGGGGCAGCCTGAGATGAAGACTGACGTAGTGGTTCTGGGCGCCGGCATCGTCGGCATTTCCACCGCCATCCATCTCGCCCGCCGCGGCAAGTCGGTGGTGCTGCTCGATCGTCGTGGCCCCGGCGAGGAAACCTCCTACGGCAACGCCGGCCTGATCCAGCGCGAAGGCGTCTTTCCATACGGCTTCCCGCATGATTTCGGCGCACTCTTCCGCTACGCGCTCAACAACACCATCGACGCCCATTACCATTTCCGCGCCCTTCCGGGCCTGGTGCCGTTCCTCGCCCGCTACTGGTGGCATTCCGGCTTTACCCAGCACCGGCGCATCGCCCAGCTCTATGCGCCGCTGATCGAGCATTCGATCACCGAACATCAGGATCTGATCGAGGCGTCCGGAGCCGGCGACCTCATCCGTAAGGACGGCTGGATGAAGGTGTTCCGCACCGAGAAGGAACGCGACGCCGCGTACAAGGAAGCGGAAAAGCTCTCGGCGGGCTTCGGCGTCAACCACCAGAAGCTTTCGACGAGCGAGCTGAAGACGCTGGAGCCGTCGATCAAGGCCGATCTCGTCGGCGGTCTGCGCTGGAGCGATCCCTGGTCGATCCGCGATCCGCACAGCCTCAACAAGGCCTATCTCGCCTACTTCCAGTCCCTGGGCGGACGGCTGATTTCCGGCGATGCGGCGACGACCGAACACGTACTCGAAGGTCCCGGTTGGCGCGTCGCCACCCCGGAAGGGCCGCTGGAAGCCCGCGAAGTCGTCGTGGCGCTCGGCCCCTGGGCCGATACGGTTACCCGCAAGCTCGGCTATCATTTCCCGCTGGCTGTGAAGCGTGGCTACCACATGCACTACGGCATGCAGGACGGCGCGCAGCTCAACAACTGGGTGCTCGATGCCGAAAAGGGCTACTTCCTGGCGCCGATGCTGCGCGGCATCCGTTTGACGACGGGTGCGGAATTTGCCTGGCGCGATGCGCCGAAGACGCCGGTGCAGCTGACGCGGGCCGAGCGGGTGGCGCGCGAATTCTTCCCGCTTGCCGAACGTCGCGACGAAGAACCCTGGATGGGCGCGCGTCCCTGCACGCCGGATATGATGCCGCTTATCGGCAAGGCGCCGCGTCACGAGGGCCTGTGGTTTGCCTTCGGCCATGCCCATCACGGCATGACGCTTGGGCCGGTCACCGGTCGGGCGCTGGCGGAAGCCATGACCGGCGAAAAGACGGTCATCGACATCGCGCCCTACCGGCCGGAGCGTTTCCTGGCCTGACACGGTCCGAAGCCATAGCATCACGAAGTAGGAAAAGGCCGGACGCTGCGTTTCCGGCCTTGTTCCTTGCCTGATCAGGCGTTGGTGCCGCCGTCGATGGTGAATTCGGCGCCCGTTACGCTGCGGCCGTCAGGCCCCGCCAGCCAGGCGACGACGCCTGCTACGTCGCTCGCCTCGTTGAAACGCGGGATCGCCATCAGTCCGCGCTGCGGGCCGGCATGTTCGCCGTTGGCCGGGTTCATGTCCGTGTCGGTCGAGCCAGGATGGACGATGTTGACGGTGATGCCCTTCGGCCCGAGATCGCGCGCCACCGCTTTGGTGAAGCCAATCAGCGCGCTCTTGCTCAGCACATAAAGGCTCATGCCCGGCCATGGGACGCGGGCGGCGAGGTTGCTGCCGATGTTGATGACGCGCCCGCCATCCGGCATGTGCGCCGAAGCGGCGCGCGTGGCGAGAAACACCGCCTTCACATTGACGTCGATCGTCCGGTCGAAATCCTCCTCAGTCACCTCGTCCACCGTTCCGGCGTCGAAGATGCCGGCATTGTTGACGAGGATATCGATGCGACCGTGTTTTTCCGCGACCGTCTTGACGGCGGCTTCAACCGCGCCCGGATCGCGGTTGTCCGCCTGGATCGCCAGTGCGCTGCCGCCATCCCCCGTGATCTCCGCCACGAGCGCCTCGGCCTTTTCTTTCGACTGGCTGTAGGTCACCGCCACGGTTGCGCCGTCGCTCGCCAGGCGCCTTGCGATCGCTGCACCGATGCCGCGGCTGCCGCCCGTCACCAGGGCCACCTTGTCTTTCAAACTCGTCACTGGTTTCTCCAAATCTGTAGTGATCGATACATATAAGGGGAAACGACTTGCCATCCGCTGTCAAGCGATTTATGTATTGATCGATACAAAAAAGGATCAGCCGAGATGAGCCGCGGGCGGCCACGCAATTTTTCGAGGGACGAGGCGCTTGCAAGCGCCATGCAGCTCTTCTGGGACAAGGGCTATGACAATACCTCGCTGTCGGATCTGACTCGGGCCATGGGATTGAACCCGCCGAGCCTCTACGCTGCCTTCGGCAGCAAGGCGCAGCTCTTCATCGAGGCCGTGGACCTTTACGGCCGCACCGACGGTGCCGGCATCTGGGATGAACTGGAGACGGTTCCGACCGCAAAGGCGGCGGTGCACGACCTGTTGAGACGCACGGCCGAGAATTTTACACAGCGTGGCGAGCCGAGAGGCTGCATGGTGGTTCTGTCGGCACCGCAGATGGCGGGTGGTGATGCGGAGGTCTGTGACGCACTGAAGCTGCGTCGGCTGGAGAAGCAGATGGCTCTGGAGCAGCGTTTCGAGCGCGCAGTCGAGGAAGGCGAACTGCCTGTGGGTGTCGACTGCGCCGCGATTGCCGCCTACGTCGCCTCGCTGCAGCACGGCATGTCGATCCAGGCGCGCGACGGCGCCACGCGGGAAACCCTGGTCGCGATCGCCGACTGCGCCGCAGCCGGCTGGGACGCGATGATATCCGCAAACATCCGGCCGGACTGACGAACGACGTCTAACGGACACAGCCGATCCGTCATTCGGCCTCATGATTTTTGTTCAGGTGAACGACGACGCGAGGGCCGGAGATCAAAAGCCTCCGGCCCACCGGTTTGCGCGTGCTCCGTCCTGCTTACGGCGCCGGCTGCGTCATTTCGGGTGTCGTGCCAGGGGTCGAGTTCGGGCTAGCGCCCTGTGTTCCCTGCTGCGGCGTTGCTTCCGGGGCCGGCTGGGTCGTCGTTCCACCGGCGGGAGCCGTGCCCGTATCGGCCGGCGGTGTGGCCTGGCCCGTCGTTCCGGTTGCCGGCTGGTCGGTGGTCGACGGCGGCGCTGCCGTGTTGGCGGTGTCGCGGCTCAGTTCGGCCGGCAGCCAGGCGATCAACGCCAGCACCAAGCCGGCGAGCAGGATGATGATGATTGGCCAGCTGCTGCGTCTGGGGGGCTCGACAGGTACGTCGCTGAGGTGCGTTTGCGCAGTGGGTTGGGGCAGCGGCTGCCCAGTCACGGGGTCGATGACCGGCTTTTCCTTGAACTCTTCGTGCTGGTTCATTGCGTTGATCCTTTCTTGATCTCCTCGTGGCCTCGGCCGGCTGCTCCTGAACCTTCCCGGGGCAGCGGTGGGCGCCGGATTTCGTGCGCTCGCGAGACAGAGCGGCGGGGCGCGCTCGGATCGGCGCGCCGTAACCGTAAACGCGTGAAAATTTGCAATGTTCCGACCGCTACAACCCAAGGGACGTTCGATCGTCGTCGCCCGCTTTACAGCGGAGGTTTCCGCTGCATGATGGTAGCGCTCACGGGAGGGTAGAACGGCATGGCGGATCCGGTATTTCAAAATGGCACCTTTGTCGGTCGCGCCTGGCGAGCCGATGTCGGCGGCCCGTCGGTAGTTGTGATCCGTGACGGCGCGCTCTTCGACATCACCTCGAAGGCAGCGCCCACCATGCGCGACCTCCTCGAACACCCGGATCCCGTTGCGCACGTCCGCTCCACCCAGGGCGAGCGGCTTGTCGCTCTCGAGGATTGCCTCGGACAGAAGGCGGATCCGTCCGCCCTGCATCTCCTTGCGCCCTGCGATCTGCAGGCGGTGAAGGCCTGTGGTGTCACCTTCGCGCGCTCGATGATCGAGCGCGTCATCGAGGAGCGGGCGGCGGGCGATGCGTCGCGCGCCGAAACGATCCGCGCCCGCGTCACAGCCGTCATCGGCGACAGTCTGCGAAACCTGAAGCCCGGTTCGCCGGAGGCGGCCCGCGTCAAGGCAGCCCTCATCGAAGAGGGCGTCTGGTCGCAGTATCTGGAGGTCGGCATCGGCCCGGACGCGGAGGTCTTCACCAAGGCGCAGGTTCTCTCGGCGGTCGGCCCGGGCGCCGATGTCGGCCTGCACCCGGCCTCACGCTGGAACAATCCGGAGCCGGAGATCGTGCTCGCGGTTTCGTCGAGCGGTCAGGTGAGGGGTGCCACCCTCGGCAACGACGTCAACCTGCGCGACATCGAGGGGCGCTCGGCGCTGCTTCTCGGCAAGGCCAAGGACAACAACGCCTCATGCGCCGTCGGTCCCTTTATCCGCCTCTTCGATGAAACCTACGGGATCGACGATGTCCGCAAGGCCGAACTGACGCTCCTGGTCGAAGGCGAGGACGGCTACCGCCTGACCGGCCGCAGTTCGATGGCCGAAATCAGCCGCGACCCGCTCGACCTCGTCGCTCAGACGATTGGCCCGCACCACCAGTATCCTGATGGCCTGATGCTGTTCATGGGCACCCTCTTTGCGCCCGTCGAAGACCGCGACGAGCCCGGCCAGGGCTTCACCCACAAGCTCGGCGACGTGGTGACGATCGCCAGTGCCGAACTCGGGTCGCTGACCAACACGGTCAGGCTTTCGACCGAATGTGCGCCCTGGAGCTTTGGCGCAGCGGCGCTGATGCGCAATCTGGCAGGACGGCGGCTGCTGTAAGGAGCAAGCTCACGGCCGAACGCGTCTGCACGGTCACTATGTCATGTCCCGCATAACCCAGAGCGACCGACCCGCATGCGCAATGTCAGGCACGGCCCGTAGGCGCGCATCATCCCGGAGCCGTATGGCCTCCACCGTATCCATGGAAAAAACCCGCCCATCCGTCTCGTTGGCGTTTGGGGTAATCCACCAGCGCCGACCCTCCTGGCAAAGTCCGGCTTCCGGATGTTCCTGGATGTACTCGATCGCATAGGCTGCATCCGCTTTTCTATCGGTATCGAGCATAAGTCTTCCTCCGCCTGATCGTTTCGGGAGAGGTGTGATCATGCGCTTGTTTGGCCGAAGCCGCCAATGTCGACCTTAGCCACCTGATGAATAGCGTGCGGCTTTCGACCGAGTGCGTACCGACACCTACTTGGGGAAAGTGATTCCCTTACTTAGGTCCTCCAGATCGTACCTGTCGTCATGCGGCGTTCCGTTGATGTCCCCAGTGATCCTCACGTCTGCGATGCCGTTGTTTGTATCAGCCGAGAATTTGAGGCTTGTGTCCTTTTTGACGCTGCGCCCGACGATAGGTTCCAACTTGTCGTCCACGCAGTAGCTGCCGGGCAATTCGTCTATCATCGTTAAATTGTTGCAGTCCTGCTTAAATTTCACGGTTGAGGTGATCGACATGACATTCTCCGTTAGAGAGTCCGGCTAGTCGCGGTTTAGTCGGCGGTCGCGATGCGCCATCGATTGGGTGATCGCATATGAGGTCGGCGACCGCTTTCCGGGCAGGTTCGCGTCTAGAATGAGCGTCTGCGCATCGCCAAAGCTAGTCGCGATTTCAATCAACTCTGTCGATGCCCGAATGCGCCACATTTGATAGGATGCACCTGCGATCGAATCGAAGCCGCAACCGACCGCTGCTTCGGCCTTCGGGCCTGTCACGATGAAGATTCGATGCGAATCCAGTCTGTAGCAATGACCGTCGAATGCGTAGCCGTAGGCCAAGACGATAGAGTAGTCGCCCGCCTTGAGGCCGCCACCATCCTTAAACAGTTGGACCCGAAGCTCGGTACTATGGCCTTCACCGATATCGAACCTGCCGTAGTCATCGTTTGCGTTGAGCTTGACGCCGTAGAGAACAAGCTCGTCCGCTTTGTATCTGCCAGTTGCCGGTGCCGGTACATGTTCGTAGTCCATCTCGTTCTCCCTCTGTTTCACCAAAGAATTTCGCGCCATCGCATGCAATCTTCAAACTGTTCGACATAGGCTCGACCACGTCCCCGATCGGCGGCCGTCAAAAAGGCTTCCGCTGCCGCTTCGAAGGTGACGTCGTCGGGTTCCAGAAACCGCCAGGAGCGAACGACGCTCTCGCCGACGATGTCTCGGGCCTCTTCTAGGGCAGCCTTGCTGGCAAAGTGCTTCAGCTCGTAGTCCGCTCTTGATGGGCGCAACGTCGCTTCGATGAGCTCTGGCGCCAGTTGCTGGCGCAGGTTGCCGAACTGGCGAGGATCGAGGTCGGACAGTCCTCGCTCGAAGAGCAGTGTCTGATAGACCTCGACCAAGCAGTCGAAGAGCCCTCCGGCAAATGGCTTGGAATGATCGTGCACTTCATGGCTGACGTCGCCCGCGCGCAGCGAATTGTTGAAGGTGCGGATCTGCCTTTCGTCGCTGAGCTCGGCGAAGCGATCGAGTTCGTTGTTGATCAAAAGGTTGCCGCCGGTGCGGCGCAGGATGCGCTCCGCGGCTGTATCGAAATGCAGCAAGCCGAGCAGCGATGCGAAGTCGGCGACCGCTTCGTGATAGGCAAAAAACTCACTGCCGGCGCCGTCGCCCTCAAGCAGGCCCAGTTCGCTGAGAAGGATCAGGTGGCCCATCTCATGGGCGACGGAATCGAAATTGAGCGCGAATCGCGACGTCACTCTCGCAGGTTCGCTTTCCCCGAATTCCACAAAGCCGAAGCCCGATTGTGCGTTGTCCCAGTCGGCAATGTGCGGAATGATCTCCAGCCGGCTCAGGGTCGGTTCGAAGAACCATCTGATTTCGCGCCCGACATAGCCCTCGAAGATATCCAGCACGCGCCGTGCGCAGGCAAAGCTGTGTGTCGCCAGAAAGGCAGGCGAGTCCGGCGTGATGTAATCGAAATGTCCGTCAGCGTCCGGTTCCACCGGCGGGCAGAGTGCGCCGGCATAGGGCGGCAGGATAGGGTAGGCATAGGGCCTCTTGGTTTCGAGCGGATCGGCGACATACATGCGCCGGTCGGACGGGCCGGCCGTAATTCCGCCTGCCGAAGGGGCGAGCCAGACCACCTCGGGTTTCTCGTAACCTGGAATGTATGGGGGTTGCGGAAAGACAAGAAAGCGCGTTCCGAGACGCGGTGAAGCGGCTCTGCCCGGGTCGGCGTCGGACGTGTGAGCGGCGGCATCCATGTTGGCCTCTCTCGCGGTTTCAATATCACCTGTGATTGTAGAATTCGATTAACTTGTTCGTACTAATCCGCTCGGAATATTTCATCGAGCAGCTCAGCGTATTGAAGATCGTATGCAAAAGCCTCGGTCATCTCGAACGCGTTGCTCTTGTCCGGGCCTTTGCGCCGAAGTTTAAAGGTGGAGATCGCCTTTAGTAGTTCGATTGCGTCAAGTTTCTTCTGTCTCGGTAATCCGATTGCGAGATGACGTCTTAATCGCTCAATATCAGGGTCGTTGTTATTATTCCTGACACTGTCGAGGATGGTGCTGTAGCTGCGCTCGGAATAATGAAGCGATCGTGCCGCCTGTTCGAGTGCAACGCGCAGTTCGTGTGTGATGATGCCCCTTCGTTCAGACTGTTTCAGTGTCAGTCTGATGTCAATGAGGGCTTCGGTGAGAGCTCTTGAACCCAGTTCGGGCGGCGCCATCGCCACAGCGACGTCGGCGTCGTCGGCAAGCCTCGTGCGCCGATACCAACGGTAGACGAAGCCATAGCCGATCATTCCTTCGTCGCTGAGTTCCGCCGCGCGGACGGCGCCCATGCTGGATGCGCCGCAGACATACACGCCCTTTGCCAAGGCCCAGAGGATCTCCTTGTGCCGAACCGCCGGCCGCTGCGCAAACTCGCCATCGATGATCGCGATCACCGCTGGACGATGTTTCAGCACGGCGCGCACGACGTCCCCTTGCCCGGCTGGCGGAAGATAGGTCGCATCGAGCTGTGCTCGCGCCTCGGCGGCACTCAGCGTTGGTCCGAGGAAGACGATCGTTTCACTCCTCAATGCTCACCTCCAGGGGCGGGGCAACCACTCTGACCACATGCAGAGGGAGCGCTTCGTCCGAGAACAGGACCACGACGACGACCGCTTTGACACCAGCGGCGACCATCGCCTCGAGAATGGCCGGTAACGGGTTTTCGCCCCCGTGCGCAGGCTCATTTTCGGGAAAGGGCAGACCGCCGCGCGACAGGGTTTCGAACCAGGCGATCAGTTCGCTTCGTTCCGGTGGGGCGTAGAAGCGGCCAATCACGTCTTCCCGGGTCGCGGCGATGGCGCCGAGGCGCGACTGGCACGCCTCGAGAAGAGCCTTGGCAAGGGCGGGGTCATGATCGATGTCGCAGCCGAAGCCAGACGCCGGCAAGGGGGCCAGCGGAACCCGCGCCGGGTCTTCCATGACATGACACCAATAGGCGGGCAGGCCACTCGGGCTTGGTAACGCCCATACGCCCGCAGCCAGCCCCGCCTGGCGCAGCCGGCCAAGGATTTCGCCGGATTTGCCTCCGCCAATGGTGTCGACACCGATCTGGTAGCGGTCGAAGAAGTGCGGCCGCCGGGTGGCCAGATGATGCGCGTGGCGTTCGAGGATCTCAAGGCAGCCGTGAATCAGTGCCTGCTGCAGGCTCGTGCCTGCGGCAAGCCCGGTGGTGTTGCGTTGAAGCCAGTGCGGATGCGGAGAGGGGATGACGTAATTTGTGTCGACCGCCGCCAGCGGCACGGGCCGGAAAGAGCCGGAGATCAGATCCCAGCCTGAAATCCAGGCGAGATCGTTGCTGTCGGCCGGCGGCGTTGCAGCCGGATGGAGATGCGACCACATCCCGTCGGCATTCATGTCCGCAAGGCTGGCCCGCCACACGCGCTCCGCCGGTATGCGCTCCGATGCCCATCCTTCAAGCGATTCCATCAGGCCGGAGATGGCGGCTTGGGCATAGCTGAGGCCCTTGCCCTGATTGACCGAAACCGAGCGCGAGGCCGGGCGGACCACCTGCACGACCGGTATGCCGATCCGATCGAGCCCAGTTACCGATCCGAGGCGGGTGATCCCGAAATCCCGTCGGAGGGCGAGAATTTTCTCCACGGTTTGCCAGGTGTCGGGAGGGGCTGGGGAGGGGGCGTTCAGCACGCCCTCGAGCGATCGGTCCTGGAACGAAACGCTCGCCATCGCCGACTAGCCGAAGTGATGTCGCAAATCGTGCCCGGCGCGCTTGGCCAGCCATTCGGCGCCCTGCGTCTCGGCCGATTGCAAGGCATATCGCAGGTCGCGCCGTGCCCGCGCAGGAGCGTCGCCGAGCGCCAGCCGCAGATGCGCCCTTCGCCGGTAGAGCTCCGCAAGCCAGAACCATTGGCCGCTCTTGCGGCCAAGCGCGATGGCGTTCTCGATCGGGACGACCGCCGCTCCGGGATCTCCCATGCGTTCCAGGATCTCGGAGTGCATGTCGCTGTGGATCGACAGATTGTCGTCGGTCCCCGTGAGCTTTTGGAGGCGCAGCCCTTCCTCGAAGCGCGCAGCGCCCCGCTCCGGTGACGAGGCCATGGCTTCCGCCCAGCCGCAGTACATATTGGCGCGCGCCTGGCTCGCCACCAGGCCATTTTCGTCGGCGAGCGCCAGCATGCGTTCGCCGAGGCTGTGCACGTCTTCATATCGCTGCTGGCAGCGACGCAACACGATTCCGTAGTAGAGCGCATGCACCATGCTGCCGACATGCTCCGTCCTGTCGGCCCACTCCAGGCATTGCCGGATGGCCGCCTCGCTCGGTTCGTGTGCGTCCGTCAGAAGGTAGGACAAGGCGCTTTCGCCAAGGCCGCAGACCTTGGCGTCGTGGCCGCCGTAGAAGGCGCGATTGCGAAGCGCCCGTTCCGCGTCATATAGGGCGATGCCCTTGCCGACGCAGTCCAGGCAGTAGTCGTGATGGCCTGCATGGAAGCTCGTCGCCCAGCCGCAATGATAAGCTTGAAGCCGCGTTTCGGGATCCCGGGCGCCCTCCATGTCGCTCACCAGCACGCGCGCCCGCGATTGTTGCAGAGAAATGTTCGGAGCGGTGAACCACCAGCCCCAATAAAGCGGCAGGCGCTCTTCGCGGTTGGCGGAGCCGTCGCGCTTGAGCAGTGAAATGGCGCGCGCGTAGGTCCGGCGGGCCAGTTGCGACCCTTCGCCCTCGAGCGCCGTCGCCACGACGCCCTGAAGCTGCAGCAGGTCCAGCAGGAACGGACGGCGATCCACGTGCCGCCGCATCGCCGCAATCTCGCGGGCGCAAAGATCGAGCGACTGGCGGGCCTCGCGCATCGCCGATCGCAGGACGCACGCCTCCGCCGCCTTCATTGCAAATTGCGCCGCCTGGAGATGGAGGCCAGCTTCGGCGCATTGCCAGGCGGCCACGGCTGGCGGCACGCTCGGCACGTCCTCCTCGCTTAGCAATTGGGCGATGCGTTTGTGGAACCTGCGCCGGTCGGTGCGAAGCAGGCTGCCATAGGTCGCCTCGTGCTGCAGCACGTGGCGGAACTGGAAGGCGTCGTTGGATGTGGCGCCTTGTTCGATCACGCCATGCGCGACGAGTGCGGCAAGGTCCGCTTCGAGCGAGGCTGCCGCTGCGCCATCGAGCAGCCGATTGAGCAGGCTGACGCTGAACTCCCTGCCGATGACGCTTGCCAGTTGGGCAACGCGGCGCGCGCTTCCAACCTTCGCGAGCTTGACGGCTAGGAGATCGTTCAGCGACGAAACGCCTTCTTCGACGAGCAGCTTCGTCCAGCTGGCGGCGGCAGGCGCGACGGAATGCCGGCTGCGAAGCAGAAGCGCGAGCTCCTTGGCATAAAGCGGCAGTCCGTCGCATTGCTGCAGAATGAAGGACACTAGGCCTGCGGGTGGCGCGCCGCCCCATACGGAGGCGACTAGGCTCTTCATCGCCGCGGTTCCGAGGCCTTGGAGGGGCAGGCTTTCGGCGGCTGCAACCGCCGTCGGTCCACGCGAGGTCTGGACCACGAGAACCGGACGATGGCGAGCGTGGCTCACCAGGTGCTCGAGCATCGTCAGGGTCATGCTGTCGGCCCAGTGCACGTCCTCGATCACGATGAGCTTGGCCGCCTCGCCGGCGCACAGGATCTGCACGGCCGCCCGGATGACATCCTTTCGGAACGCCTCGCCGGAGAGATCGGCAACCTGGATATTGCCGGCCTTGCGTCGCGAATCGCCGCCGGTAAACGTGGCGATCGCGCGCGCCGCGCGCTCATCGACGGGAAGCCCTATGCCGTGCAGGGCCTCCCGCAGTTGCGGTGCGTTGCCGCGCTGCAGGACATCCTTTCCCACGCTTGCTTCCAGAAAGCCGATCAGCGGCTGCATGGGCTCGCCGGTCATCCGTGCATCGCATTGCAGAAGAATATCGGCATCGTTTTCGCGCCCGAGCGAGCGGCGCAGTTCGGCGACGAGCCGGGACTTGCCGATACCGGCTTCCCCGGTGACGGCGACCGATCTGCCGGCGCCGCTGCTTGCGGCGTTCCACTCGATTGTGAGCCGCGCCAGTTCTTTCTCGCGCCCGCCCATCGGCGCGCCGCGCGCCGGGTTCGACCGGTCGCGGAGAGATCCGGGGCTTCTGGCAAGAGGCTGCCACAGCGCCGACGGTTCAGAGAAGCCCTTGAGAGCGGCGTCGCGCAAGAAAGTATAGTCGAACCTGTTTCGAGTGAGCTGGTAGGTTGCCTCGGCAACAAGGACCGTATCAGGCTGCGCTTCCGCCTGAAGCCGCGCCGCCAGTATCGGTGCGGTGCCGACAATATCCTTGCCGTCGGAGGAGAGGACGACGACGCTGGTTGCGACGCCGACGCGCAACTTGAAGGGTACCGTGCGCGGGCGGTGGCTTTGCCGGGTCGCCATCTCAATGAGCTCCAGAGCCGCCTGGACGGCCATTTCGGCTGCGTCCTCGACCTGCGCCGGATAGCCGAAGTAGCCGCATCCGCCGTCGCCAAGCCGCCGGCTAAGATTGCCCCCATGGCGGCGAATGATGTCTTCCGAACTGTTGTGGAGACTGGCGATGGAGCGGAGGTATTTCTCCGGGTCGTTGCTGAGCAACAGCTCGGTCGAACCGACGATATCGTAGAAAACCGCCGTCACCTGGCGCCTTTCGCCGCCGAGCTGAATTTGCGAATCGGACCCCTTCATTCTCGCCATCGCCCAACGTCAGCCGAGTTGACCACATCCCACTCCATTTGCCACGCATAGGCAAGCGACCATGGGGCAGAATATCCTAATATTCCTACCTCAGAGGTGACGGAGCTTACGGTGGGCAGGGATTTCGGCGCCGTATCGGGCCGCCAATGATGTCAAAGCGACATCCAGCGCGATCTGAAAATCAAGGATTTAAAGAGAGAAGATTGGCTGGGGAACCTGGATTCGAACCAGGACTAACGGAGTCAGAGTCCGTGGGTCTACCGTTAACCTATTCCCCAAAGCCGCCGTCGGAGCGAAGCCCGTCGGTGTGGTTGGCGGGCTTATAAACAAATCGGCGGCTGATGCAAATACCTTTTGCAAAAAAAATCGCGGCTGAAGTGAGATCGCAGCCATCGAGGGTGGCCGGAACAGGGACCCAGGTGCTCAACCCGGTGTGTTTGCTGGGTTCGGGCGCCCGACGCCTTTGTTGTGCACAAGCCGGTTCTCAAAAAAAGTTTGGCGAATGGGGGTTGCGCTGGTACAGTCGCGCCAACGAAAAATCGAGAGAGCGCCTTGAGCGGCCCTAAGGCCTTGCGCGGCGCCATGGTTGAAACAAGTGAAAGACCCCGATCACGGCGATAAGCCGTCCGAATCCGGGGCGTCGGCAGCAGGCCGCAGTGATGGATCGAAGCTCGGTCCGCGCAACGGCAAGGGCAAGCGTAAACGACGCAAGTCGTCTGCTTCGCCGTCTGCAATTGCCAGCCAGTCCGGCGCAGCCGGTTTGGCAGGGCGTCCCGCAGGAGAGAACGAAACGGAGCCGGCGCGCAAGCGCAAGCGGCGGCGTCGTTCGAAATCAGCAAAACAGCAGGCTCAGGCCGGATCCGCGTCGCAAAGCAGCGGCGTTCAGGTCGTCGATGCGTCGCTTGGCGAACGCAAGGGCCACAAGCGCAGCAAGAAGGCCAAGCACCGCCGCGGGCTCCAGGGGCGCCCGCTGACGAGCGGCGAGCGCCAGCCGGCGCAGCAGCGTGGCGCCGATGGCGGCGGCAATGCGCGGCAGACTTCTGCCGCCGGCGGCGGTCAGGCGGGCGCACAGCCGCGTTCGGGCAATCGCGGCGAACAACCGCGTGCACCCTATATCGCTGCTAGCGAACCGCCCGCGCCGCTCTATGCCGCACTTGATCTCGGCACCAACAATTGCCGTCTGTTGATCGCTCAGCCGACCCGTCCCGGCCAGTTCCGGGTGGTCGACGCCTTCTCGCGCATCGTCCGTCTCGGCGAAGGGCTCGGTGCCAGCGGCCGGCTGTCGGACGAGGCGATGGAGCGTGCCGTCGAGGCGCTGAAGATCTGCGCGTCGAAGCTCGGCGCCCGTACCATTCGCCGCAGCCGCCTGATTGCGACGGAGGCTGCCCGCGCGGCTGAAAACGGTGAAAGCTTCCTTGAGCGGGTTGCGAGCGAAACCGGTCTCGATCTCGAAATCATCAACCGCGAAACCGAGGCACGGCTTGCCGTTTCCGGCTGCTCGTCGCTGGTGGATCGCGAGACGCGCTCGGTCGTGCTCTTCGATATCGGCGGCGGCTCGTCCGAGATCGCCGTCATCCGCATCGGTGATTCGCGCTCGAACCGGCTCGCCAACCACATCACCCACTGGACCTCGCTGCCGGTCGGCGTCGTGACGCTTTCGGAGCGCCATGGCGGCCAGCATGTGACGCCGGCAAGCTTCGAGGCGATGGTGCAGGAAGTGGAAGGCATGCTTTCCCGCTTCGACAGCCCGCCTGTCGAAGCTCTGGCGAACGGCACGTCGGGCAGCGGTTTCCACCTGATCGGCACGTCAGGCACGGTGACGACGCTTGCCGGCGTGCATCTCGACTTGCCGCGCTATGATCGCCGCCGCGTCGATGGCCTGTGGCTGACGGACGACGAAGTCTCGGCCATGCAGGCGCGGCTTCTCTCCTGGGATTTCGACGCGCGCGCCGCCAATCCCTGCATCGGCCCTGATCGCGCCGATCTGGTGCTTGCCGGCTGCGCCATCCTCGAAGCGATCCGCCGGCGCTGGCCGTCGACCCGCATGCGGGTTGCCGATCGTGGCCTGCGCGAAGGCCTGCTCACCGATATGATGGCGGACGACGGCGCCTGGCGCCGCTCGCGGCCGCGCCGCCACCAGCGCGGTTCCAATGCCTCCGGCAGCCACGAAGGAAACAAACCATGACGAAACCCCCCGTCGGCGCCAACCGTAGCGGCCGCAAGCTTGGCCAGAAGGTCAAGAAGGGCAAGCTCAAGGCATCCTCCCGCCGCTGGATCGAGCGCCACATCAACGACCCCTATGTGCAGCGGGCGCAGCTCGAGGGCTACCGCGCCCGCGCGGCGTTCAAGCTCCTGGAGATCGACGAGAAGCACAAGATCCTGAGCGGCGCGCGCCGCATCATCGACTTGGGCGCTGCCCCCGGCAGCTGGTCGCAGATTGCCGCCAAGGTCACCAACTCCACCGATACCGATCCGCGCGTTGCGGCGATCGACTTCCTCGAGGTCGACCCTCTTCCGGGCGTGCGCATTCTTCAGATGGATTTTCTCGATCCGGAAGCGCCGGGCAAGCTGATGGAAGCGATCGGCGGAACACCTGATCTGGTGATCTCCGACATGGCGGCGCCGACGACCGGCCACCGCCAGACCGACCACCTGCGCACCATGCATCTGTGCGAGGTCGCGGCCTATTTCGCCGTCGACGTGCTGGCCAAGGGCGGGCACTTCCTGGCGAAGACCTTCCAGGGCGGCACCGAGCGCGAGCTGCTCAACATGCTCAAGCAGAATTTCCGTCAGGTCATCCATGTGAAGCCGGCCTCCTCGCGCGCCGAATCGGTCGAGATGTTCCTGCTTGCCAAGGATTTCAAGGGGCGCCAGCAGGCCGGCAGCGAAACGGAAACCGAAGACGAAGCGGCCAAATAACATGCTGCTTTACGTCACCGTCGGCAGCAACGATCTGACACGCGCCGGTGCGTTCTACGATGCGGTAATGCCGACCCTTGGCTACCACCGGCAGCGCCGGGACGAGACCGAGATCGGCTATGGCGCTGAGGGCGATCGCATCCGCTTTTGGGTTGTGACGCCCTTCGACCGCGCGCCTGCCACCTATGGCAATGGCGTGAGCATCGCGCTTGCCGCCGAGACCCGCGCCGCCGTCGACGCTTTTCATGCCGCAGCCCTTGCCAATGGCGGCACGGACGAGGGTGCGCCGGGCCTACGCCCGTTTCACGCAAATTTTTATGGTGCCTGGGTTCGCGATCACGACGGCAACAAGATCGCCGCCGTCTGCGAGCGGCCGGAGTAACCTGCCGCTTGGGCGCCGAGTTTCCAACGATTTCCTGATGGCGAAAGCACGCAGGCGCCACGGGGCCAGGCCGGCTTGTGCCGATCGGCCGCACTCCTGATCGCCCTCCAAAACCCGGTCCCCCCAAAGACGGCGCATCGTGGTTAATCGGCCATTAACCAGTTGAGTGCAACTCTGGTGTTACTATCTGGTCCATTAGGACCTCCTAAGGTTTAAATTTCACCGAGCGCTGGCTGCCGATCGACGATTGGCGACGGGTCGAGCACGTGCCCGGTTGGCTGCATGTGGAAGTACCTGGATGTCGATGATTTCGCTTGCCGTTCGGCTCAGAAGCCGCGCGCATTTTTCCGTCAAGAGGAATGGTGCCGGCAAGCCGGGGGTGATCATCGGCACCAGCGCCGGCCGCAGGAACCAGGCGCGGCAGCGGGTGGGGATCCTGATCGCCGGCTTTGCCGTCGTCTTTCTCGTCGTCGGCGGGCGGCTGGTTCAATATGGCCTGTCGGCGCCGGCCGAAACCGCGTCGATCGGCGGCAGCGGCCATGTCATCGCCTCTCGCCCGGATATCGTCGACCGCAACGGCCATCTCTTGGCGACCGATCTCAACACGATGTCGCTCTATGCGGAACCGCGCAAGATCGTCGACGCCGACGAGGTCGTCGAGAAGCTCGCGACCGTGATCCCCAATCTCGATTGGCGCGATACGCACCGCAAGCTCCAGTCCGGATCGGCATTCCAGTGGCTGCGACGCCAGCTCACGCCGAAGCAGCAGTCGGACATTCTGGCGCTCGGCATACCCGGCATCGGCTTCCGCCCGGAAAAGCGCCGTTTCTATCCCGGCGGCGTCACCGCTTCGCACATCCTCGGTCACGTCAATGTCGACAACCAGGGGCTGGCCGGCATCGAGCGCTATCTCGACCAGCAGGGCTTTGCCGATCTGCGGGCCGCTGGCCTTACCAGCAACGCCTCGCTCGAGCCTGTGCGGCTGTCGATCGATCTGCGCGTCCAGAACATCGTGCGCGAAGTGGTCGCCAACGCGATGACCGACTATGAGGCCGAGGCGGCCGGCGCTGTGGTTCTCGATGCAGAGACCGGTGAGGTGCTCGCCATGGCCTCGGTACCCGACTACGATCCGAACGAACCCTCGCGAACCTTGCCTGGCGGCGGCGTCGACAAGGAGTACGAAAAGGGCTGGTTCAACCGGATGAGCAACGCCACGTTCGAGATGGGCTCGACCTTCAAGAGCTTCACGCTGGCGATGGGCCTCGACGCGGGCAAGGTCAACCTGAACTCGGTCGTCGACGCGTCGCGGCCGATCCGCATGGGCGGCTTCACCATCAAGGACTTCAAGGGCAAGAACCGTCCGCTATCGATCCCGGAGGTCTTCCAGTACTCCTCCAACATCGGCACCGCGGCGGTTGCCGACATGGTCGGGATCGAAGGTCACCAGCAGTTCCTGACGAAGATGGGCCTCCTGTCCCGCATGCAAACCGAAATGCCGGGGGTCGCCATCCCGACCCAACCGCGCACGTGGAAGAAGATCAATTCAGTGACGATCTCCTTCGGTCACGGCGTGGCGACCACGCCGTTGCAGACGGCCGTCGCCGCCGCGGCGCTGATGAATGGCGGACACCTGATCCCGCCGACCTTCCTGCCGCGCTCGCCGGAGGAAACGAAGTTCGTCTCGCAAAGGGTGATCAAGGAAACGACCAGCGCCGACATGCGCTTCCTCTACAACTGGAACGGCGTGAAGGGCTCCGGCAGGCGGGCGCAGGTGGAAGGCTTCCATGTCGGCGGCAAGACCGGCACGGCCGACAAGGTCATCAACGGCCGCTATGCCAAGGACATCAACTTCAACGCCTTCCTTGCGGCCTTCCCGATGGATAAGCCCAAATACATCGTGCTGTCGATCATCGACGCGCCGAAAACCGGAGAAAACGGCGGGCGGACGGCCGCGGCCAACGCCGCTCCGATGGTCAAGTCGATCATCGGTCGGTCTGCGCCGCTCCTTGGGGTGAAGCCCCGGTTTGGAGACCTGGGCGCCGAACAGTGGCTGGCCAACTACTAAGGCCGGCACCGTTGCTGGGAAGGCACCGTCGATCAGTCGGTGCCCAAGGGATCATTTCCCCGCAGCCGTCTCGACTTCGCGCGCCGGCAGCCGGTGTCCCGACACGGAGGAGCCGGCGTTCTTCGCCATGGTGAGGAACGGGATCGCCGCGATCAGGTTGGCGGCGGCGATGATCATGAAAGCGGTGTGGAAATCGTCGAGCTGCAACGGGCCGCCGCTGAGCTTCGTCTCGATTTCGAGGATCGCGCCGGCGACCGCAACGCCGAGCGCCAGGCTGATCTGTTGCAGCACCGCGCTCATCGAGGTCGCCTTGCTGGCATCCGCATCGTCGATATCGGCAAAAGACAGCGCGTTGACGCTGGTGAAGAAGAACGAGCGCGCAAAGCCGGCGATCAGGAGGATAGTGATCAGCACCAGATAGGGCGTCTCCGGCGTGAAGAAGCCGTTGGCGAAGGTGGTGATCGCCGCAATGATCGCAGCGATGATGAGCGTGGTACGGAAGCCGGCAAAGGCCAGAACGCGCCGCGCGTAGAACTTCGTGGTAATCGCGCCGACCGCGCCGATGAACGTGATGAGGCCGGACTGGAACGGATTGAGGCCGAACCCCACCTGCAGCATCAGCGGCATCAGGAAGGGAACGGCGCCGACCGAGATGCGGAAGATCGTGCCGCCGATCGAAGCGGCGCGAAAGGCGTTGTCGCGGAAGAGCTTCAGGTCGAGGACCGGGGCCGGATGACGCCGCGCATGGCGGATGTAGAGCAGGGCCGAAACAAGGCCGATCGCTACCGAGGCGATGCCGACAACGGGGGGCAGGGCAGGCAGGCTGATCACCGACAGGCCGAAGACGATGCCGGAGGCAGCAATCCCGCCGAGCAGGAAGCCCAGCACGTCGACCGGCGGCGGATCGAGCGGCTCCATCTTCGGCAGGTAGATGCCCGACAGGATGTAGCCGGCGATGCCCACGGGCACGTTGATCAGGAAGATCCAGTGCCAGGAGAAGTAGGTGGTGATGAAGCCACCGAGCGGCGGTCCGGCAAGCGGACCCACGAGCGCGGGGATCGTCAACAGTGCCATGGCCGACACCAGTTCGCTGCGCGGTGTCCCGCGAACCAGCACGAGGCGAGCGACCGGCGTCATCATCGCGCCGCCCATTCCCTGCAGGAACCGGGAGAAGACGAAGGCGGGCAGGCTGTTCGAAATGGCGCAGAAGATCGATCCGGCAATGAAGACCAGGATCGCCGCGCGAAAGATCCTCTTGGCGCCGAAGCGGTCGGCCATCCAGCCGCTCAAGGGGATGAAGATCGCCAGCGCCACCATGTAAGCGGTCAGCGCCAACTTCAGCGTGATCGGCCCGACGCCGATGTCGCGGGCGATTGCCGGCAGCGACGTGGAAATCACGGTCGAGTCCATCTGCTCCATGAAAAGAGCGACGGCAAGGATCATCGGGACGATACGGTTCATGAAACGATGCTTCGGACGGTCAGCGATAAGCAGAAGCTAATAATGCCGGTCATGGCTTTTGTCGGGGCAAAACCGGTGATTGCGGATCAAAAGCCTGTGATCCCGACTGGCCTTTGCTGTCAAGACGCTAGTTCTGGCCGAGTTGCCGCCGATGGCAACGGATCCAACAGAAAGCGGAAACGAACCATGAGTGAAATGTCGATGAAGCGCAGGACCTTGATGGGAGCGGGAACGCTCGGCGTGCTCGCAGCGCCCTCGCTGATGACGGGCATTGCAGTCGCTCAGGAAAAATCGGAAAACACCGGCATGAAAGCCAGCCCTCCGACAAGAATGCTCAAGCTTGGCGCGTTCAAGATCGTTGTCGTCAATGACGGCACTCGCGTCAGCGACAAGCCGCACGAGACCTACGGCACCAACCAGCCGCAACAGGCGGTGGCCGAACTGCTGCAGCAGAACTTCCTGCCGACCGATGCGCTGCTCAACAGCTATTCGCCGGTTCTTGTCGATACCGGATCGGACCTCGTGCTCTTCGATACCGGCATGGGCGAGGGCGGTCGGGAGACCGGCGCTGGCCGCCTGCTCGACGGGATCCGCGCTGCCGGCTATTCGCCGGAGCAGGTCTCGGTTGTCGTGGTAACCCATATGCATGGCGATCACATCGGCGGCCTCATGGAGGCCGAAAAACCGGCCTTCGCCAATGCCCGCTATGTGATGGGCGAAGTCGAATACGCCTTCTGGAAAGATCCGGCGCGCGCCGGCACGCCAGCAGAAAACGGTCACAAGGCCGTGCTGGAAAAGGTCGTGCCGCTTGCGGAAAAGACCACCTTCATCGGCGACGGTGCCGCGGTCGTTCCGGGCATTTCGGCCATTGCCGCCTTCGGCCATTCGCCGGGGCACATGGTGTTCCGTCTCGATTCCGACGGCAAAGCGCTGATGCTGACGGCCGATACCGCCAACCACTATGTGTTGTCGCTGCAGCGGCCGGACTGGGAAGTGCGCTTCGACATGGACAAGGCGAAGGCAGCAGAGACGCGCCGCCGGGTGTTCGACATGATCGCCAGCGAACGGCTGCCCTTTATCGGCTACCACATGCCGTTTCCTGCGGTCGGTTTCGTCGAGAAGCAGGGCGAGGGTTACCGTTTCGTGCCTGCAAGCTATCAGCTCGATATCTGATCGGTTGCCGCGCCTCTTCGCGCGAAATTGCTGCTCTGCAACAAATATCGGCCGACGGCGGGACATTTCCCGGCTTTGGCTATTTTCATCCTGACATATCCGTGTTACGAGCCCTCGCCAACTTCCAAGACACGCTTTGAAGTCGCCCGGTGGACAAATCGCAGCCCGTCCCCGGGGATTTTCGCTATTTGAAGGGAATTGGCCATGGCGCGCATCATCGAAACGGCAACTGGTCTGGAGGCTTTGACCTTCGACGACGTCCTGCTCCTGCCCGGGCATTCCGAAGTCATGCCGGGTCAGACCAACATCGCGACCACCATTGCCCAGGACATCGACCTGAACCTGCCGATCCTGTCGTCGGCCATGGACACGGTGACCGAAGGGCGTCTCGCAATCGCCATGGCGCAGGCCGGCGGCATCGGCGTCATCCACCGCAACCTGACGCCGGCCGAGCAGGCCGAAGAGGTTCGCCAGGTCAAAAAGTTCGAAAGCGGCATGGTCGTCAATCCGGTGACCATCGGTCCCGACGCCAAGCTCGCCGATGCGCTCGGCCTGATGAAGCAGCATGGCATTTCCGGCATCCCGGTCGTTGAAAACGGCGGTGCCGGTGGCCAGAAGCAGGGCCGCCTCGTCGGTATCCTCACCAACCGCGACGTTCGTTTCGCCTCTGATCCGAACCAGAAGATCCACGAACTCATGACCCATGAGAACCTGGTCACGGTCAAGGAAAGCGTCGACCAGCAGGAAGCGAAGCGCCTGCTGCACGCCCATCGCATCGAAAAGCTGCTCGTGGTCGACGGCGACGGCCGTTGCGTCGGTCTCATCACCGTAAAGGATATCGAGAAGGCACAGCTGAACCCGAACGCCTCCAAGGATGCGCAGGGCCGCCTTCGTGCCGCCGCCGCCATCTCGGTCGGCGATGACGGCTTTGAGCGCGCCGAGCGACTGATCGATGCCGGCGTCGACCTGATCGTCGTCGACACCGCCCATGGTCACTCGCAGCGCGTTCTCGACGCGGTCGCCCGCGTCAAGAAACTCTCGAACTCGGTTCGCATCATGGCCGGCAACGTCGCGACTGCCTCCGGCACCAAGGCGTTGATCGATGCCGGTGCGGATGCGGTCAAGGTCGGTATCGGCCCGGGCTCGATCTGCACCACGCGCATCGTCGCCGGTGTCGGCGTGCCGCAGCTCGCTGCGATCATGGGCGCCGTCGAAGCCGCCCAGGCGGCCGGCATTCCTGTCATCGCCGATGGCGGCATCAAGTTCTCTGGCGACCTTGCCAAGGCGATCGCCGCCGGTGCTTCGGCCGTCATGATCGGCTCGCTGCTTGCCGGCACCGATGAAAGCCCGGGCGAAGTGTTCCTCTACCAGGGCCGCTCCTTCAAGGCCTATCGCGGCATGGGCTCCGTTGGCGCCATGGCGCGCGGCTCGGCGGACCGCTACTTCCAGGCGGAAGTGCGCGACACGCTGAAGCTGGTTCCCGAGGGCATCGAAGGCCAGGTCCCCTACAAGGGTCCGGTCGCAGGCGTCCTGCACCAGCTCGCGGGCGGCCTCAAGGCCTCCATGGGTTATGTCGGCGGCCCGACGATCAAGGAATACCAGGAGCGCGCCCAGTTCGTGCGCATCTCCGGCGCGGGCCTGCGCGAAAGCCACGCCCATGACGTGACGATCACTCGCGAAAGCCCGAACTACCCGGGCGCGCACTGATTGCGATTGCATTCGAAGGGCGCCGCGCCATCGCGCGGCGCCCTTCGCTATTTCAGAGTAAGCGTGTTTGAGGGAGTAGCGTAATGACGGGTTTCGAGATTTTCTGGCCGATCGTGGCTCATGTCTTCCTCGTCTTCTGCCTCTATGCTCTTCTCTCCTTCCGCCGGATGGGCCTGGTGCGCGCCGGTAAGGCGAATGCCGGCCAGTTTCGCGAAAACCGTGACGAGCCGGGCGAAAGCCTGGTGGTGAAGAACAGCATCGCCAACCAGTTCGAGCTGCCGGTTCTCTTCTACCTCTGCTGCGTGCTGCTCTACATCACCGAGGCCGACAACATCGTCTCCCTCGCTCTTGCCTGGCTCTTCGTTGCCCTGCGCTATGTGCACGCCTTCGTGCATGTCACCAGCAATCGCCTCCGCTACCGGCGCCCGCTGTTCATGGGCGGTGTTGCAACGCTGTTTGCGATGTGGGTGTGGCTTGCCGTCTGGATGGCGATGAGCTGATCCGGATAGGCGCACCGCCATTCTGACGCAGATCTGAGACAGTCTGCGCCTTCATCTTCCCGTCTTGATGCGTATCAATTACCCGATGCCGCTTTTGCGCGTAGTCTCTCCGGCGTTGGGCAACAACGCATCGGAGGACGAGATGACCGCAACGATGAAAGCCGCCGTGGTGCGCGAATTCGGCAAGCCGCTGGTAATCGAGGATGTGCCGATACCGGAGCCGGGTCCCGGCCAGGTGCTGATCAAATACGAGGCGACGGGCGTCTGCCACACGGACCTGCACGCCGCCAACGGCGACTGGCCAGTCAAGCCGAAGCCGCCCTTCATCCCCGGACATGAAGGCGTCGGCTATGTCGCCAAGCTCGGCAGCGGCGTTGCGCGGCTGAAGGAAGGCGACCGCGTCGGCGTTCCGTGGCTGCACACCGCCTGCGGCGGCTGCACGCCTTGCCGCACCGGATGGGAAACGCTCTGCGGCAGCCAGCAGAACACCGGTTATTCCGTCAACGGCACGTTTGCGCAATACGGCCTCGCCGATCCTGACTTCGTCGGCCGCCTGCCGGCAAAGCTCGAATTCGGGCCCGCGGCCCCCATCCTTTGCGCCGGCGTCACCGTCTACAAGGGCTTGAAGGAAACCGAAGTGCGTCCGGGCGAATGGGCGCTGATCTCGGGCATCGGCGGACTCGGGCACATGGCGGTGCAATATGCCAAGGCCATGGGCATGCATGTCGCCGCCGTCGATATCTTCCCGGACAAGCTGGAGCTTGCCCGAAAACTCGGTGCCGACCTCGTCGTCGATGCGCGCGACAAGGATGCGGTCGAGCAGGTGCGAGATGCGACCGGGGGCGTGCATGGTGCCCTGGTGACGGCCGTCGCGCCCAAGGCGATGGAGCAGGCCTTCAACATGCTCCGCTCCAAGGGAACCATGGCGCTGGTCGGCCTGCCGCCCGGCCAGATGTGCCTGCCAATCTTCGATACGGTTCTGAAGCGCATCACCATCCGCGGCTCGATCGTCGGGACGCGGCAGGATCTGGAGGAATCGCTCGAGTTCGCCGGTGAAGGCAAGGTCGCCTCGCACTTCACCTGGGACAAGATCGAGAACATCAACGCCATCTTCAAGCGCATGGAGGAAGGCAAGATCGACGGTCGCATCGTGCTCGACCTCAACGGCTGATCGGTGTGCGTGGGACCCTCGACCTGTGAGGGCGAAAGGAAACACGCGGCAGTAACGCAAGTTTGTATGTTCCAGACCGCCCGCCGACCTATTCTGTCGCGGGCGGTTCTGTCTGCCGCCGCGGGAGATAAGAACCGAAGGAGGCTGGCATGCAGGAACCGAAAATCACGCAGGCGATGATCGACGCCTATGACGAGTACACGCATCTGACCCTCGATCGCCGTCGCTTCATGGAAAAGCTCACCGGTCTCGCCGGTTCCGCGGCTGCGGCCGCGGCGATCGCGCCGCTGCTGGCGGCCAATGGTGCCAAGGCGGAGATCGTGGCTGCAAACGACACCCGGGTGACCGGCGAGGACATCACCTATCCCGGCGCTGCCGGCGATATGAAAGGCTATCTCGTTCGTCCGGCAGAGGTGAGCGGCAAGCTGCCGGCGGTCATCGTCATCCATGAGAACCGCGGGCTGAACCCGCATATCCGCGACGTCGCGCGGCGCATGGCGCTCGAAGGCTTCCTGGCGCTGGCGCCGGATTTCCTGTCGCCTGCGGGCGGCACGCCGACGGACGAGGACAAGGCGCGCGAAATGATCGGTGCGCTCGATGCGGCGGCAACGACCGCGAATGCGGCGGCGACCGTGGCGTTTCTGGAAGGACACGCGCAATCGACCGGCAAGGTCGGCGCCATCGGCTTCTGCTGGGGCGGCGGTCTCGTCAACCGGCTCGCGGTCGGATCCCCGGATCTGAAGGCTGGCGTCGCCTATTATGGTGCGCAGCCCAAGGCCGAGGACGTGCCGAAGATCAAGGCGGCGCTGCTGCTGCACTATGCAGGCCTCGACGAACGCATCAATGCCGGCATCGACGCCTATCAGAAGGCGCTGAAAGACAACGGCAAGGACGCGACGATCTATGTCTATGACGGCGTCAACCACGCCTTCAACAACGACACCTCGGCAGCGCGGTATGACAAGGCCGCGGCCGATCTCGCCTGGAGCCGGACGGTCGAGTTCCTGAAGGCCAAGCTCGCCTGAGCGCTGCTACGCTCAGGCCGCTGCCGCCTGGAGAATATCGTCGGCGCAGCCGCTGATCGCCGCTGCGAGCGCTTCCATGTCGCGCTCGCGCGGGCTGCTGCGCCGCCAGATAAGCCCGATCTCGCGCGCCGGTTCAGGCGCGGCGAAGGGTACGATGCGGATGGAGTTGCGCGCCGCCTCGGTCGCGATCGCGATCTCGGGGATGAGCGTCATGCCCATGCCGTTGGCGACCATCTGCAGGAGCGTCGTCATCGAGGTCGCGCCGAACGAGACGAGACGGCGCTTGCCGGCCGTGCTGCAGACGGCGAGCGCCTGATCGCGCAGGCAATGGCCCTCTTCGAGCAGGAGCAACTGTTCGACATCCACCTGGTCTTCAGTCAGCGGCGACATCAGGATGTTTCGCTCGTCGTCCGCCATTGCCATGTAGAAGCGGTCGGAAAAGAGCGGCTTCGTCGAAAGTCCGTCGGCCTCGATCGGCAAGGCGGCGACGACGGCGTCGAGCAGGCCCTCGCCGAGATCGGCGACCAGTCTTGATGTCACCGATTCCTTCAGTTCGATCTCGATTGCCGGGTAGACCTGGCGCAGGTGCGGCACCAGCCGCGGCACGAGGTAGGGGGCAAGCGTCGGGATGACGCCGATGCGGATCCGCCCTTCGAGCGTGCCGGAACTGGCGCGCGCGCTCAACTCCAGCTGATCCACCTCAGAGAGGATGGCGCGGGTACGGGCCAAAACCTCTTCGCCCTTGCGGGTCAAGAGAACGCCGCTGCGGCTGCGCTCCACCAGCTTCACGCCCAAGTGGTTCTCCATTTCCATGATCTGGGCGGAGAGCGCCGGCTGGCTGACATGGACGAGTTCGGCCGCCTTGCCGAAGTGGCGAGCGGAGGCGAGCGCATCGAAATAGCGCATCTGTCTGAGTGTAAGCATGATAGGAAAATCTTATCGATTTTTAATTTTTATGCAATTGGAGATTATCGAAGCGCCGTGGGAAAAACCTCGTGCCAGAGCGTTCGGGCTTTGATCGCCGCGCAGTTTGCGGCCGGCAGTCGCCACGGCTGCCGTCGGTCCTGTGCGACCACCCGGACGCGAAACCTTTGACAGGAGGACGCGATGTCTGATCGACCCATATTGACGACGAGTGCCGGAGCCCCGGTGCCGGACAACCAGAATTCGCTGACGGCCGGCCCGCGCGGCGGCGTCATGATGCAGGACTATCAGCTTATCGAGAAGCTGTCGCATCAAAACCGCGAGCGCATTCCCGAGCGCGCCGTACACGCCAAGGGTTGGGGCGCCTATGGCACGCTGAAGATCACCGGCGACATCTCGAAATACACCAAGGCCAAGGTTTTGCAGCCCGGCGCCGAGACGCCGATGCTGGCGCGGTTCTCGACTGTTGCCGGTGAACTGGGTGCTGCCGACGCCGAGCGCGACGTGCGCGGCTTCGCGCTGAAATTCTATACGCCCGAGGGCAATTGGGACCTCGTCGGCAACAACACGCCGATCTTCTTCGTTCGCGACGCTTACAAGTTCCCGGACTTCATCCACACCCAGAAGCGCCACCCGAAGACCAACCTGCGTTCGGCGACCGCGATGTGGGATTTCTGGTCGCTGTCGCCGGAAAGCCTGCATCAGGTCACGATCCTGATGTCAGATCGCGGATGTCCGGTGTCGCCGCTGCACATGAACGGCTACGGCTCGCACACCTTCTCGTTCTGGAACGACGCCGGCGAGCGCTATTGGGTCAAGTTCCACTTCAAGACCCAGCACGGCCACAAGCACTACACCAACGCCGAGGCGGCAGACGTGATCGGCCGGACGCGCGAAAGCTACCAGGAAGCGCTCTATGGCGCGATCGAAGAGGGTAACTATCCGCGTTGGACGCTGCAGGTGCAGATCATGCCCGAGCTCGAAGCCGAGAAGACGGCCTATGATCCCTACGACGTCACCAAGGTCTGGCCGCATGCAGACTATCCGCCGATCGAGGTCGGCGTGCTGGAGCTCAATCGTAACCCGGAGAACTATTTCGCCGAGGTCGAGAACGCCGCCTTCTCGCCGTCCAACATCGTGCCCGGCATCGGCTTTTCGCCGGACAAGATGCTGCAGGCCCGGTTGTTCTCCTATGCCGACGCCCACCGCTACCGGCTCGGAACGCATTACGAGCACATTCCGGTCAACCGGCCGAAATGCCCGGTGCATCACTATCACCGCGATGGCCAGATGAACACGTTCGGCGGCATTCAGACCGGCAATCCGAGTGCCTATTACGAGCCGAATTCGTTCAACGGCCCGGTCGAGCAGCCCTCCGCGATGGAACCGCCGCTACGCATCAGCGGCGACATGGCCCGCTACGACCACCGCGAAGGCAACGACGACTACGTCCAGCCGCGTGCGCTCTTCAACCTCTTCGATGCCGGCCAGAAGGCGCGCCTGTTCTCCAACATCGCCGCGGCGATGGGCGGCGTGCCGGGGCCGATCGTCGAGCGCCAGCTTGCGCACTTCAAGCGCGTCCACCCGGACTATGAGGCCGGTGTGCGCGCCGCCCTTCACGCGGCCCACGGCTACGAAGCCGACGCTGTCGGCGCGGCAGCCGAATAGACTCGGTATCGAGTCGGCCGCGTGCTGATCTCTGGACAAAAAAAGGCCACGCACCGGCTTGGTGCGTGGCCTTTTCCGCTTTCTGCAGCTCTTACCAGCCCGGCAGCATATGGCTCTGCCGGAGGCGCGGATAACGCGGGAAGCCCTTGATGTCGGCCTCGAGGTCGTCGTTGGCGCTGATCGGCGTGATGTTGTCGAGGCAGGCGGTGATGTGGTTGCTGATCGCGTTCGAAAGCGAGGGCGAAAGGCCCGGACGCTTCATGATGCCGATCTGCACCGGCGCCAAGGCCGGGAAGCCGTCCGCAAGCGTCAGCACCTTCATGCCGGGACGAAGCGCCGATTCCGGCAGGACAGAGACGGCCATGCCGGCCAGCACCGCGGCGGCGACGACCGTCGACGACCAGCTGGTGAACAGGATCTGGTACTCCCGACCCGTCGCATCGAGCGCGGCGCAGGCCGCCTGGCGCCACAGACAGTCGCGCCGGCCGACAGCAAGCGGGATCGGTGCGTTCTCGGGCAGCGGGTGGTTGATCGAGCTCACCCAGCAGAGCGGTTCGGTCCGCACCACGTCCGACGCGCGGGCACGCGGATTGTGCGTGACGAGCGCGATGTCGAGGTCGCCCTTGGCCATCTTCTCGGCGAGGTCCACGGAGGGCTCGCAGATGATGTAAAGCTCGACATTCGGATGCGTCTTGGCAAAACGCATGATGATCTCGGGCATGTAGCGGTCGGCATAGTCGTCGGGCGTGCCGATCCGGAGCGTGCCTTCGAGGCGATTGTCGTCGAAGGAAGCGATCGCCTCGTTGTTGAGGCGGATCATCCGGCGCGCGAAATTGAGCAGCCGGTCGCCTTCGACTGTCAGCCGGTTGCCGCGGCCGTCCTTCATGAACAGCGCCTTGCCGATGCGCTCTTCCAGGCGGCGCATCTGCATGGAAACGGCGGATTGGGTCTTGAAGACCCGGTCGGCCGCCTTGGTGAAGCTGCCCGTGTCGGCGATCGCGACAAAGGTCTGGAGCTGATCGATATCAAGGGGTGCGGACATGGCCGTAATGCATCCATAAGATTGTTTGATGAATATCATTAAAAACATTCGTTGGACTGATCAATAAGGATTTGCGATCTATCGGAAGCAAATTCATCGATCCCCGGCCGGCAATTTCGCCGGCGAATCCCAAACTCTTTGGCCCGCCCCTGCGTTTGATCTCCCCGCAGGGGATGGGCCTCTTCGTGCCTGAAAGGAGAAATTGTCATGCGCACGACACAGCACGCCCTCGATCTCGACCTCGTTGCCGGAACGCAGTCCTATGCCTCCCGCGCCGTCGGCGTGACAGGCATGCTAACGTCCGTATGGCAGCTCCTCCGAAATCGCTATGCGATCGGCCGTCTGAACGACCTGGATGACCGCCAGCTCCTCGACATGGGGCTGAAACGCGAAGATGTGCGCGAGGCGATTACCTCGCCCTTCTTCGACAATCCGGCGAGTTACCTGACACGCGCGTCGCGAAACCGGGCGAGCCTCTTCTACAAAGGGGCCCGCCACGACTGATCGTCCCCAATGGCGCATCCCGCCGCTTGAGATGTGCCAGTCGAGCATGATCCGCGAAAGCCTGCCGCCGCCGCGGGTCATGCTGCGAAATTCGGTGCCGCTGACCTCAACGGTCGCGCGCCCAAACGTTCCCCGCAGGGTAGAGCCAATAGACCCTGCCGCTTGGCCCGGTGCATGACCAAGACATGCACCGGGCCTTTTTCTTTCCGAAGCTGTTCGAAACAACGCGCTGACGCCCACACGCGCGGGCGATCGCTGCGTCCGATGGAGGCGCGGGATGTGCTGACGGGGAGGCTTGGCCTCAGCTCTTCGTGCCGGGCCCGGTCTTGTAAAGGTCGAACAGCGCCTCGACGTTCTTCTGGTATTCTTTCTGCATCTCCAGCCCGGTGTCGAACATGCTGTTCATGACCTGGGAGAATTGGGCCAGCGCCGGATTGTCGGGTGCCGGCTTCTGCGCGCCGGCGGCACCCGCCTGCATCATGTCCTGAAACGCCTTGACGAAGGGGTTGTCGGCAAAGACGTCGGCTGTCTTCGGCTTCTCTTCCTTCTTCGGGGCCATGCCGAAGAAGCCCTGCATCGCCTGGGTGAAGGGGTTGTCGAACGGGTTCGGCTGCGGTTCCGGCTTCTTGGCGAAACCGGCCGCTTCCATCCATTGCCGCATCGCGGTCGCCATCGGGTTGTTGGCAAAGGCATCGCTTGCGGCGGCAAATTGCCCGGTTGTCTGCTTGAACAGCCCGCCCATCAGCGTATCGGCCATCACAGGCAGCATCTGCTTGTAGATCTCCTGGCTGACGCCGGTGACCTGGGCCGCCTGTGCGGCGATCGCGCGCGACATTTCCTTCGAGCCGAACAGTTGCCCGAGAACGCCGTTGCCGTCGGCCATGCCCTGCGGCGTGAAGGCCTGGCTCATGTCTTCGAAGTATTTGGCGTAGTTGCCGCTGCCGAGCGCCGTCAGCAAGGCGCCGAAGTCGTAGGGGTTGGCGGTGTTGCGCTTGAAGGCCGCTGAGAAGGCCGGCAGCAGCGCCGCCGTCGCCTTCGTCATCTGCTCCTGGGCGATGCCGAACTGTTGCGCCATCAGCTCGATGGCCTTGCCGTTCTGCGCCTGCGCGAACATGTCGAAAAGCGGTGCCATCCCAGTTCCCCTTTATGGACGCGCGGCGCTCTAAGCGACGCATATCCTTGCACTATAACGGGAAATCAGGGACTGGGAACCGCTTTTTGAGAGGGCCGCGACGAGCGCCGCGCCCCTGTTCGGGCCTTAATACTGGTACTCGGCAAAGACCGGGTCTACGGAGCCGTTCCAGCGGCCATTGTAGAGCGCCAAAAGGTCTTCCGCGAGCGTTGCCTTCTTGGCCAGCACCTCGTCGAGCGGCGCCAGGAACTGGCTTTCGTCGATACCATCGCCGTTCAGCCTGTTGCGGCGCTTCAGACCGCCGCGCGAAATGGAGATGACCTCGCGGGCAACGTCGTAAAGCGTGCCGGTGCGGAACTTGGCGGCAAGCGCCTGAGCCGGCACGGCGTTGCGCATGGCGCTCACCTCTTCGAAGGTCCAGTCGCGCGTCAGTGCTTCGGCGGCGTCGAGCGCCTCGCGGTCGTAGAGCAGGCCGACCCAGAAGGCCGGCAGCGCGCAGATCCGCCGCCACGGGCCGCCATCGGCGCCGCGCATTTCGAGGAAGCGCTTCAGGCGCACGTCGGGGAACAGCGTCGAGAGATGGTTGGTCCAGTCGCCCATGTTCGGCTGCCAGTCGGCGACCTCGCCCTTGAGTGCGCCGCCCATGAACTGGCGGAAGGTGATGTGGGTGCAATCGTGGTAGTGGCCGTCGCGCACGACGAAGTACATCGGCACGTCGAGCGCCCACTCCACGTAGTCGGCAAAACCGAAATCGGGACGGAAGGCGGACGGCAGCAGGCCGGCGCGCTGGTTGTCGGTGTCGCGCCAGATGTCGCCGCGCCAGGAGAGAAGCCCGTTCGGCTTGCCGTCGGTAAAGGGCGAGCTTGCAAACAGCGCGGTCGAGAGTGGCTGCAGCTTCAAGGACACCTGCATCTTGCGGCGCATGTCCTCTTCCGAGGAGAAGTCCAGGTTCACCTGGATCGTGCAGGTGCGATACATCATGTCGAGGCCCTGGGTGCCGACCTTCGGCATGTAGCGGCTCATGATGCCGTAGCGCGATTTCGGCATGCGCGGGGTCTCATCAAAGGTCCACTTGGGGCTGCCGCCGATGCCGAGGAAGCGGATGCCGAGCGGCTCGGCGACTTCGCGCAGCACCGCCAGATGCTGGTTCGATTCCTTGCAGGTCTGGTGCAGGTTTTCGAGCGGCGCGCCGGAAAGTTCGAACTGTCCACCCGGTTCCAGCGAGATCGCGCCATTGCCCGACTGTTCGGCAAGGCCGATGATGTTGCCTTCGTCGATGATCGGTTCCCAGCCGCTTTTCGCCGCCATGCCGTTCAGAAGCGCCTGGATGCTGGCCTCGCCGAAATAGGGGACGGGGCTGTTGTCCGCCTTAAAGAAGGCGAACTTTTCGTGCTCCGTGCCGATCCGGAACCGCTCCTCCGGTTTCGAACCTTCTGCCAGGTAGGCGGTCAGGTCAGCGACAGAGGTTACCGGCGTCTGGTCGGTGGTATCTCGGGCCATGAGCGTCTTCTTTTGTTTGGGCGGCTCCCGCAGGTTAGCGGGAGTTGATGGAGGCTGCTTGAACCGTAATCAGGTGCGGTGCAAGTCAATTTCTTTCAAGATCTCATCAAAAAAAGTAGGACATTTGCTTGCTCTGGAGCAAGCACCGCGGAAATGGGTACTGGTGACCCAATCCTGCCTTGCCGGAGAGATCGTCCCCTTCTAGGGGAGCGAGCGGTGTCCGATTTGCCCGGGAACGACCGGCTATCGCCAGTCGCCGACAGTTGCCTGGATGACCGCCATGGCGGCGACGGCTGCCGTGTCGGCCCTGAGGATGCGGGGCCCGAGCGGAATGGCGGTGACGAAATCGAGGCTGTGCAGCAGCGTGCGCTCGGCTTCCGAGAAGCCGCCTTCCGGGCCGATCAACAGCGCGAGCTTCTTTTCCTTGATGCCGGCGAGGATCGGCAACGGATTCTGGCTGTCGCTGCCTTCGTCGCAGAAAATGATGCGCCGGTCGCTCTGCCAGGTGGCAAACAGGTCTTCGAGCCGGCGTGGTTCCTCGACATGGGGAATGCCGAGTACGCCGCATTGTTCGGCCGCCTCGATGACGTTGGCGCGAACCCGCTCGATGTTGCCAAGCTTGCCCTGCACATGTTGCGTCATGACCGGCTGCAAAGTGCCGGCGCCCATTTCGACGGCCTTCTGCACGAGATAGTCGAGCCGTCCGACCTTGAGCGGGGCAAAGAGATACACGAGATCGCAAGGCGCCGGCTGGGGGCGCGTCTGCTCGACGGGCGTCAGCACCAAGCGCTTCTTGCTGGCGAAGGAAAGCTCGGCCCGCCACTCGCCGTCGCGCCCGTTGAAGACGAGGATCGAGGCGCCTTCTTCGTAACGCAGCACGTTCACCAGGTAGTTGAACTGTTCCTTGGACGCCTCGTGCGCCGAGCCGGCACTCAAGGGGTGTTCGACGAACAGTCGCTGCATGCGAAAATTGGCGCGCATTGAGGAGGCCTTCAGGTGAAAATGCCGGAGAGGATGAAATAAAGTACGGCCGACAGGGCGGCAGAGGCCGGGACGGTGATAACCCAGGCGCCGATAATGGTGAGGAAATGCGAGCGACGGACGAGATGCCGGCGCCGCACCTCGGCAAAGTTGGTTTCCGCCGATTCCATGAAATCCGCCTGTCCCGTTTTTTGCCGGACATATTCGAGCCGCCGCTTGGAATTGCGGATGTACCATTCGCGGAAGAAGCCGACGCCGAAGACGGCGCCGACGGCCGTGTGCGTCGAGCTGATGGGCAGGCCGAGCGCCGATGCCAGCAGCACGGTGACCGCGGTGGCCAGTGCCACACAGAAAGCGCGCATCGGATTGAGCTTGGTGATCTCCTGGCCAACGACTCGGATGAGCTTCGGGCCGTAGAGCAGCAGACCGATCGAGATGCCGAGCGCGCCGATCGCAAGTTCCCACAGGGGCGCCGGTGATTTGTCCGTCGTGATGACGCCGTCGAGCGCCGAGACGATCGCAGCCAAGGGACCGATGGCGTTGGAGACGTCGTTGGCGCCGTGAGCGAAGGAAAGCAGTGCCGCCGCTACGATCAAAGGCAGGCGGAAGAGTCGGCGCAGCGACTGGTTGCGGTTTTCGAGCCCTTCCGATTGGCTGGCGATCCAGGGCTTTGCCTGCAGATAGACCGCAAAACCGGCGACGCCGCCGGCAGCAAGACCCACGGGCATGGTGATCGCGGCCACCTGAACCAGTGCGATCACCGCGAGATAGGCCATGAAGCAGCCGGCGGTGACGCCAAGGATGACCGGCATCCATCGCCTGGCCGCGGCGATCTTGTCCTCGCGGTAGATGATGAATTCTTTGAGGAAAGCGAGGAGGGCTGCGGCGATGGCGCCGCCGAGTAGCGGCGAGACCGACCAGCTGAGCGTGATGCCGGCGAGCGACCACCATTGCACGCTCGAAAAGCCGGCCGCCGCGATGCCTGCCCCGACGATGCCGCCGATGATCGAGTGCGTGGTCGAGACCGGTGCCCCGGAATAGGTGGCGATGTTGATCCAGGCCGCCGCGGAAGCGAGTGCCGACATCATGATCCAGACGATTGCCTGTGGTCCGAGCACGTCTTCGCCATAGACGATGCCCGCCTCGATCGTCAGCGCGACCTGCCGGCCGGCAAGCAGCGCCCCGGCGATCTCGAATATCGCGGCGATGGTGAGCGCCGTCGCCATCGACATCGCCTTGGCGCCGACTGCGGCGCCAACGTTGTTGGTCACGTCGTTCGCGCCGATGTTCATGGCCATGTAGCCGGCAATGGCAGCCGCCGCGATGATGATCGGCGCGCTGGCGGAGCTCGTCACGAAGCTCGCGGCGAAGGCCATGCTCAAGAGCAGGAACAGCCCGGCGAGCGCAGGTGCCGCAAGGCTGCGCTTGACATGTTGCGACGCCTCTTCGGCAAGGCTGAGCTTGTCGAGGTCTTTGTCTATCGTTTGTTTTGCGAGGCGTATGCGCGGCTGTGCCACTACCTGGAACTCCATTGTCACGACGGCCACTAAGGCCACAGCGACACGCATTCAAGTGGATTTGATGGACATCCGTATGGCGCAGGCCGGGAACCCGCGTCTGGCGGCGTCGAATGCTCTTGGAATGCTTGAAAAGGCTAGCCGTTCACAGCCTTCGGCATCGGGCTCGACGCGCTCCCCATGCGTTCACCGAAGGCAAGGATGAGATCTTTCAGAGACGGTTCGGCAACCCGCGAGGCCGCTTCCTTGTAGTCGACCCATTCGAGCTGTCGGCGCCCTTCCTCGGGGAAGTGCTTGCAGAGATCGTCGACTTCCAACGCGTGCACCTGCACCTTGACCGAAATCTTCAGCCCGTGATCCATGCGCTTCTGGTAGAGATAGTAGCCGGCGGTCGCCTTCTGCACATGCCCCTTGACGCCGGCTTCCTCGTAGGCTTCGCGCTCGGCCACTTCATGGGCGCGCTTGCCCTGCATCGGCCATCCCTTGGGAATGACCCAGCGGCCGGTATCGCGGCTGGTGATCAGGAGGATTTCGAGGGCCTTGGTCTTCTTGCGGATCCGATAGCAGAGCGCGGCATACTGCATGCGCGCCGGTCGACGCAGCATCAATTGGACATCCGATGCGAGCCTGTTCAAGAAGTTCAAGGTCGTCTGTGCTCCTCTCGGCGAATCAGTGGCTTTAATTGCTTTGCCGACCAGTATGGCAGCGTCCTGCAGCGTGTAAATGTCGCGGGCATTCGGCAGCCGGATATGCGGTTTGCTTTGCGCAGAACTGTGGTCCGGATACGACAGGATATGGTGTTTTCGCGGCATATTTGCAAACCGACCGACAGCCATACGTTGTCGTCGGATCACGATTGATTTCGGGGTGGAACGGTTCGAGATCGCAAGGGCGATTGATTCCGACCGGAGAGGCGGCTGCAGGGTAGAGCCGGGGGTCGGGCGCGGGCCCGATCTGTCAGTTCGCGCGGTCGCGCTGCTGCATGCGCAGTCGGGCGATGCGGTTCCATTCTCCGGTGCGTTCCGCCTCGCGGGTGGCGGCGGCGACGAAGTCGATATGGCTCTGCGAGGCGGCTTTCGCCTTCGCCGGATCCCTTGCCATGATCGCCTCGTAGATCGCTTCGTGCTGCACAAGAAGCCGGTCGCGCGCCCCCGGCGCATCGAAGACCGAATTGCGATGGAAGAATATGCCCTGCTGGAGCAGCCGGTAGCAGGCGCGCAGCGTGTGCAGGAGAATGATGTTGTGGGCGCTTTCGCCGATCGCCTGGTGCAGCTCGATATCGGCTTCGAGTTCGGCGTCAAAATCGCCGGCGGCGTGCGCTCTGCGCATGCGCTCGATGATCCGTGTCAGGATGTCCCGGTCGTAATCCGTGGCGCGGGTGGCGGCGAGTTCCGCGGTCAAGCCTTCGAGCTCGCGCCGGTATTCGAGGTAGTCCTGGGTCGCCTTGTGATGGCGCGCAATGAGATCGATCAGCGGCCTGGAGAAGATCTGCCCGACGACGTCGGCGACGAAGGTGCCACCGCCGTGGCGGCTTTCGACCAGGCCGCGCCCTTCGAGTTCCTTCAGCGCCTCGCGCAGGATCGGCCGTGACACGTCGAAGCGCTTGGAGAGTTCCCGCTCGCCAGGCAGACGGTCGCCGTCCCGCAATACGCCTTCGAGGATCAAAAGCTCGATCTGCTGCACGACCTCGTCCGCCGTGCGGCTATGGCTGATACGGGCGAAAAGGTCGATCTGGTCTTTGGTCACGTCTGGTCTCCAGATCACGAGGATTTCGGCCCGGGTTCGTCCGAAATCGCGAATGTGGTCGGTTTGCATGCGGCGAGGGCGGAAGGAGCGTCGATGCTCAGCGCCTCCTCCTGTCAGCGCCGCAATCTAGGCAGGTCGCGCAAAGTGGTCAATTTGATTGTCCACTTGGGTGCGTCCGATTGGTTGCGACTGACAAAAGTCAAACTGCGGCAATGCGTCCTTTGTTCTTTTGCTCTTTCCGTTGATAAGAAAGTTGTGATGAACGCGTGAGGGGGACAAGGCGCTTCATGGCAAAGGGTAGTTTTGCATTTCCGGTGGCGCCGATGCGCGCTTTGGCCTTGGGCGAGGTTCATTCGCGCCCCTATGCGCTGGTGACCACGCCGCGGGTGATCTTTCAGCTCGCCTTCCTGACAGATGGTGGCTCGATCGTCGATCACGCCGTGCTGTCGGAGCTTTCGCGGGCCCGCGGCATCGCGCCGCCCGGCCGTGACGCCAACCATCACGCGATGCCTTGGGGGCAGGGCACGCTGCGCTGGGAGCGTCATACCGAATTCTCCACCTATTTCTGGGACGCGCCGCCGCCGGAGAAATTCGGCGGCGATGTACCGATCCATCCGTTCGGCGACGGCTTTTCGCCGCCCGGGTCTCTGATCTCGGGCATCCGCCTGGAGATCCGGCCGGATACGCCCGAGACACGCGAGGCCATCGGCCTCTTCGATCCGACGAGCCTCTGTTACAGCGAGACCAAGAACGGCCAGGCGGTGATCGTCACCGACTTCCGCCAGAACGGTGACGGCCTGACGCAGATCCTGGTGATCGATCGCGGCATGACGGAAGCCGGTACCGGCGCTCTCGTCCAGCGCTTGCTCGATATCGAAACCTACCGGACGCTGGCGATGATGGGCCTGCCGCTTGCGCAGTCGCTGTCGCCGGAAATCCGCCGGACGGAGGACGGGTTGACGGCGGTGACCCAGCGCATGAAGGAAAACGTGCGCGAGGAGGCCGACGACATGTTGGCCGAAATCACTCGGCTCGCGGCCGATCTCGAGGCCGGTGCCGCGCTCAGCCTCTATCGCTTCGGCGCCAGCCGCGCCTATTACGGCATCGTCCAGGAGCGCATCCGCACGCTCGCCGAAACGCCGGTGCCGGGCTACGAGACCATCGGCACCTTCCTCGAACGACGTTTGGCGCCGGCCATGCGCACCTGCCAGTCGGTCGAGGAGCGCCAGGCGAACCTGTCGCGCAAGCTCGCCCGCGCCACGGCGCTGCTTCGAAGCTGGGTCGATGTCGAGCTTGAACGGCAGAACAGCGCGCTTCTGAACTCGATGGATCGGCGCGCCAGGTTGCAGTTGCGCCTGCAGCAGACCGTCGAAGGCCTGTCGGTCGCCGCCATCTCCTATTACGTGGTCGGGCTGTTCGGCTATCTCGCCAAGGCGGTCAGCCACGAGCTGCCGATCGATCCCGGTCTCCTGACCGGGCTTGCCGTGCCCTTCGCCGTTGCCGGGGTCTGGCTGATCGTGCGCCGCATTCGCCGCCACCACGAGGACAGCGAGCATAAGTAAGCAATTCCAGCAAAAGTGTGCAGCGGTTTTGCGTCCGGAATTGCGGAAAACAAAGATGCCAGGCCGGTTCGCCTACTGCTCCCAATAGGGGATCGGTCCGTAGAGTTCGGCGAGATAGTCGATGAAGAGGCGCACCTTGGCCGGGAGGAACTGGCGGCTTGGGTAGACGGCCGAAAGCGTCAGCTGCTTCGAACCTTCCCATTGCGGTAGCACCTGCACCAGCTGGCCGCTGCGCAATTCCGGGCCGATATCCCAGGTGGAGCGCAGTGCAACGCCGGCGCCGGCGATGACGGCGGCGCGCACAATCTCCGAGGAATTGGTGACGAGCGGCCCTTCCGGGTGCCAGACCAGCGCGCCCTCCGGCCCTTCGAGCTTCCAATTGTCGTTGTTATGCGCCGGCAGGCAGAGGTGGTTGGCGAGGTCGCCGATCTCTTTCGGTGCGCCGTTGCGGGCGATGTAGTCCGGCGAGGCGCAGAGCAGCCGGCGGACGGGGGCAAGCTTACGGGCGACGAGCGACGAATCCACCAGTTCGCCGATCCGGACCGCCATGTCGAAGCCTTCCGCGACGATGTCGGTGAATTCGTCCGTCAGCACGATGTGCAATTTCAGATCCGGATGGTCCTTCATGAACTTGGTCAGATGCGGCGCGATGTGCATGCGGCCGAAGGAGGTGGGCGCCGATATCCGCAGCACCCCGAGCGCATGCGACGAGCGGCCCGACGCATAGGTTTCCGCCTCCTCGATGCCGGTCAGAATGCCGAGCACCCGGTCGTAGAAGCCCTGGCCGGCTTCCGTCAGCGAAATCTGGCGCGTCGTGCGTTGAAGGAGGCGCGTGCCGAGCCGGTCTTCGAGTCTCTTGATGCGCTTGGAGATCACAGCTGGGGAAAACCCCAGCGCCCGCCCCGCTGCCGACATACTGCCGGTGGAAACGACCCGTGCAAAAATCTCAAGATCGCCTAAATTCGTCATCAATCGTTGCCATTATTTCCAAAACGGAAAAGCTCAATAGCATTTGCGAGGCCTCTGTCCTAGTGGTAAAGAAAATGAACCAATCGATATGCGGCGGGAGGAGCTGATGGCGGAGACAATCGGTTTTCTGCAGCCGAAACCAGAGGTTATCGCCCGGCGCCGCGAGATTATCGCCGACCTCTCGGACCTCCTGCCCGAGGGCTGTCTGATCAGCGACGAGCGCGGACTGAAACCGTTCGAGACCGATGCCTTCATCGCCTATCGCCGCATGCCCCTGGCGGTCGCCTTGCCGGAAACCACCGAACAGGTGGCCGCGCTCCTGAAATACTGCAGCCGCTACGGCGTTCCGGTCGTGCCGCGCGGGGCCGGTACCTCGCTTTCGGGCGGTGCCATCCCACAAGAGGATGCGGTCGTCATCGGCCTCTCGAAGATGTCGCGCATCCTCGATGTCGACCTTTTCAATCGCACCGCCACCGTTCAGGCGGGCGTTACCAACCTCAACATCTCCGAGGCGGTTTCCGCCGATGGCTTCTTTTATGCACCCGACCCGAGCTCGCAGCTCGCCTGCACGATCGGCGGCAACATCGGCATGAATTCCGGCGGTGCTCATTGCCTGAAATACGGTGTCACCACCAACAATCTGCTCGGCGTGAAGATGGTGCTGTTCGATGGCACCGTCGTCGATCTCGGCGGCAAGGCGCTGGATGCGGCGGGCTATGATCTGCTTGGCCTCGTCTGCGGCTCGGAAGGCCAGCTCGGTATCGTCACCGAGGCGACGGTGCGGTTGATCGCCAAACCGGAGGGAGCCCGCCCGGTGCTCTTCGGCTTTGCCTCGTCGGAGGCGGCCGGCGCCTGCGTCGCTGATGTCATCGGTTCCGGCATCATTCCCGTCGCGATCGAGTTCATGGACAAGCCGGCGATCGAGATCTGCGAAGCCTTCGCCCACGCCGGCTACCCGCTCGATGTCGAAGCGCTACTGATCGTCGAGGTCGAAGGCTCCGAGCCGGAGATGGATGCGATGCTCGCGAGCATCGTCGCGGTCGCGCGCCGTCACGGGGTCGCGACTATCAAGGAATGCCAGTCGGCCATGGAAGCGGCGGCGATCTGGAAAGGCCGGAAATCCGCCTTCGGCGCCACCGGCCGCATCGCCGACTATATCTGCATGGACGGCACCGTGCCGCTCAGCCAACTCTCCCATGTGCTTGCCCGCACCGGTGAGATCGTCGCGAGCTACGGCCTGCGCGTCGCCAATGTCTTCCACGCTGGCGACGGCAACATGCATCCGCTGATCCTGTACAACATCAACGACCCGGAGGATGCGGCGCGCGCCGAGGCTGCCGGGAACGATATCCTGAAGCTTTGCGTCGACGCGGGTGGCTGCCTCACCGGCGAGCATGGTGTCGGCATCGAAAAACGGGATCTCATGCTGCATCAGTACAACCAGATCGACCTCGACCAGCAGATGGCGGCGCGCGCCGCCTTCGATCCGCAATGGATCCTGAACCCGTCCAAGGTCTTCCCTCTTAAAGGGCGTCCCGCCGCATGATCGTGCATTTCGAACCGGCCAGCGAAGAGGGGATTGCGACCGTCGTTCGCGCCATGGCGGCGGACAAGGCGTCGCTCGTAGTGATCGGCGGCAACACGCGCTCCGGCCTCGGCAATCCTGTGCGCGCCGATCGGGTGCTGTCGACCCGCCGCCTTTCCGGCATCGTCAGCTACAATCCGGCCGAAATGACGATTACCGCGCTTGCGGGAACGCCACTGCGCGAGATCGGCGAGGCATTGGCCGAAAACCGGCAAATGCTCGCCTTCGAGCCGATGGATCACCGGCCGATCTTCGCCTCCTCGGGTGAGCCGACGATCGGCGGGGTCTTTGCCGCCAATGTATCCGGCCCCAGGCGCTATGTCGCCGGTGCCGCCCGCGACAGCCTGCTCGGTGTGCGTTTCGTCAACGGCGAGGGCGAGGCAATCAAGGCCGGCGGGCGTGTGATGAAGAACGTCACCGGTCTCGATCTGGTCAAGCTTTTGGCTGGCTCGCATGGCACGCTCGGCATCCTCACCGAAGTCACCTTCCGCGTCCTGCCGCTGCCGCCGGCGTCGGAGACCATCGTCGTCTCCGGGCTCAATGATGCCGAGGCGGCGGCGGTCATGGCCGAGGCAATGGCGCAGACAACTGAGGTTTCCGGCGCGGCGCATCTGCCGGAGAGCGTGCGCGGACGGTTCCTGGATGGCAACCTTCCGGATGGTGCAGCCACCGTGCTCAGGCTCGAAGGGCTGGAGGCATCCGTTGCGATCAGGGCTGAAAAGCTGACAAAGGCAGTCGGCCGCTTCGGCGCGGTGACGCGGCTTGATGCATCGCAAACAGCAAGGCTTTGGACGGAGATCCGCGACGTCAAACCCTATGCCGACGGTACCAGGAAGCCGCTCTGGCGCGCGTCCGTCGCCCCGTCGCTTGGCCATCAACTGGTAGCAGCACTGCGGCTGCAGACCGGCGTCGACGCTTTCTACGACTGGCAGGGCGGTCTCGTATGGTTGCGCATGGAGGCCGATCCGGAGGCGGAACTGGTGCGCCGTTACATCAAGGTTCTCGGTGGCGGCCACGCGACCCTCGTCAGGGCCGATGACAGCTACCGTCAGGCCGTTTCATCGTTTGAACCGCAACCCTTGCCCGTGGCACAGTTGAGCGAGCGCGTGCGCGCGAAGTTCGACCCGCACCGGATCTTCAATCCCGGCCGCATGGCCGCGATTTCCTGAGCGCATTCGCAAGGGAACAGGAGAGACAAGCATGAGCGATAAGGGTCCGCAGACACCGTTCTCCCGGGAGACCGATCGCTGGCTGGAGCCGGGCAAGATCAATGTGCAGGTGATCTATGTCCTTTATCTCGTCGGGTTTGCGGTGGGCATCACGCCGATCATCGGCGTCGTCATGGCCTATCTCAATCGTGGCAAGGGCGCGCCGTGGGTCCAGACGCACTATGTCTGGGCGATCCGGACCTTCTGGATATCGCTGCTGTTCCTGTTGATCTCGCTGTTGCTGACGGTGGTGCTTGTCGGCATCCTCGGCTTCATCGCCACCGCCGTCTGGATCGTCGTGCGCTGCGTCGTCGGCCTGCAAAGGGCCGCGCGCGAAGAGCCGATTACCAATCCCGAGGGCTGGATGGTTTAGGCCGGTATGCAACCGGAGACCGGCAAGGTCGAAGGAAGCTGAAAACAGAATGTTGCAATCGACCGCGGCGCGAAGCGCCCGGTTCCGCAGGACGAAGAGTGGAGTTCGCACTTGCAGACCAATTTTACCGCCGAGCAGCTCGCCGATCCGCACGTGGCCGAATCCGAGGCCATTCTGCGCAAGTGCGTGCATTGCGGCTTCTGCACCGCGACCTGTCCGACCTATGTTACGCTCGGCGACGAGCTCGATAGCCCGCGTGGGCGTATCTATCTCATCAAGGACATGCTGGAGAACGGCCGGGCGGCTGACAAGGAAACGGTCACCCATATCGACCGCTGTCTGTCGTGCCTCGCCTGCACCACCACCTGTCCCTCCGGCGTCGACTACATGCATCTCGTCGACCATGCCCGCGTGCATATCGAAAACACCTATCGCCGCCCGTTCAAGGACCGGCTGGCGCGTTCCGTGCTCGCAGCCGTGCTGCCCTATCCGCAGCGCTTCCGCCTGTCGCTGAAGGCAGCCGGCCTTGCCCGACCGCTCGCCGGACTGATGAAGCGCGTCGCCTTCCTGAAAACCTTTGGCGTGATGCTCGATCTGGCGCCCGCCGTCGTGGCGGAGCCCTCGGCTTCGGCCACACCCGGCGTTCATGCGCCCAAGGACAAGCGTGTCGGCCGCGTTGCGCTGCTCAGCGGCTGCGCCCAGCCCGTGCTGAAGCCGGAAATCAACGAGGCGACGATCCGGCTTCTGACACGATTTGGTGTGGAGGTGGTCGTTTCGGCTGGCGAGGGCTGCTGCGGCGCGCTGGTGCATCACATGGGCCGCGAGAACCAGGCGCTCGAAGCCGCGCGCCGCAACGTCGATGCCTGGCTCAAGGTCGCCGACGAAGGTGGACTCGACGCCATCGTCATCACCGCTTCGGGCTGCGGAACGACGATCAAGGACTACGGCCACATGCTCAGGCTCGATCCCGCCTATGCGGAAAAGGCCGCACGGGTCTCGGCGCTGGCCAAGGACATCACCGAGTATCTGGCGACCCTCGACCTGCCGGAACAGGAGGCGCGCGGCATGACGCTCGCCTACCATTCCGCCTGTTCGATGCAGCACGGCCAGAAGATCACGCTTGCGCCGAAGCAGCTTCTGAAGCGCGCCGGCTTCGTCGTGCGCGATCCGGCCGAGGGCCATCTCTGCTGCGGTTCGGCCGGTACCTACAACATCCTGCAGCCGGAAATCTCGGCCAAGCTGAAGGCGCGCAAGGTGAAGAACATCGAGGCGACGAAGCCGGATGCGATCGCGACCGGCAACATCGGCTGCATCACCCAGATCGCCAGCGGCACCAAAATCCCCATCCTGCATACGGTCGAATTGCTCGACTGGGCCTATGGCGGGGCAAAGCCTGAGGGGCTCTGAGGCAAAGCAAAAGGCCGGCCACCTTTCGGGAGCCGGCCTTTCTGGTGGGTGGAAGTTTCGGCGTCCTCAGCCGCCAAAGATCTGGCGGAAGATGTCGACGCCGCGATCGTCGAAATAGGTGTCGCCGGCCTTGCTGCCGGGGCCGATGACGATGACCTTCGTGCCGACGTCGGCGCGGTCGTAGAGATGCTCCACGTCCTCGTTCATCATGCGGATGCAGCCGGAAGACATGTTTTGGCCGATGGTCCAGGGCTGGTTGGTGCCGTGGATACGGAAGATCGTGTCGCGGCCGCCCTTGTAGAGATACATGGCGCGGGCGCCGAGCGGGTTGTCGATGCCGCCTTCCTGGGTGATCGGCAGGATGCGACCCTTGGCGGCCTCGCGGCGGCGCATTTCGGCCGGCGGCGTCCAGGTCGGCCATTCGGCCTTGCGGCCAACCTTCACGACACCCGACCAGCCGAAGCCGTCCCGGCCGACGCCGATGCCGTAGCGCGTCGCGCGGTTCGGGCCGTCGATGTAGTAGAGAAACTTGTTGTTGGTATCGACGATGATCGTGCCGGGGGCTTCGTCGGTGCGGAAGCGAACCTTGGTGCGCCAGTATTGTTTTGCCGGCTTCTTCGGAGTGGCCACGAGTACAATGTCTGACGACTGGATCTTGGGGCCTGCTACGGGCGCCGGCGTGAAAGCCGAGGCGCTGGCGGCCACAAGAATAGTGCTGGTCGCAATCGCGATTGCGACCACTTTGCTGGCATGACGCTTCATTTACGATTCCCTCTAAACCCTCGTTGCAGGCAGGCTATTCAAAACGCATCGAAGTTCAAGCCCGCGATACATCCCGTAGATCAAACGTGATCACAAAACTTGCCTGTCCTTACGCTGCTGTTGCCTGAAAATCACGCATAGGCAACAGCAACACGGGTGAGGAGAGGGGAATATTCTATGCAGTGCTGCAATTAGATGACGATAACCTTCGTCCCCACTTTCACGCGCTCGTAAAGATCGACAACGTCTTCGTTGCGCATGCGGATGCAGCCGGAGGAAACGGCATAGCCGATCGTCCAGGGCGCGTTGGTGCCGTGGATGCGGTAGAGCGTCGAGCCGAGATACATGGCGCGTGCGCCGAGCGGATTTTCCGGGCCGCCGTCCATGCGCGCCGGCAGGTAATGGCCCTTGGCCGCCTCGCGGGCGATCATCTCCTGCGGCGGCGTCCAGCTCGGCCATTCCGCCTTGCGGGTGACCTTGTGGGCGCCGGCCCATTCGAAGCCCGGCTTGCCGACACCGACGCCATAGCGCCGTGCCTCACCGTTGCCGGTCACCAGATAGAGGAAGCGGTTGTTGGTATCGATGACGATCGTGCCCGGCTTTTCCTTGCTCTCATAGGCGACCGTCTGCGGCAGGTACTGCGGGTCGAATTTCGATTTCACCGGCCGCTGGGCGCGCATGGCATTGGCCGGCTGGATCAGCGGATTGACGGCGCGGCGCTTGACCTGAGGTTTCGCGACCTGTCCCTGCTGATAGAACTGTTTTCGGGTGGCCTGCGGAATCTGCTGCCGGTAGATCACCTGCCGCGTGCGCGCCTGCTGTCCGCCGAGCTGCATCACCCAGGGGGCGGTGAGGTCGGGACTGACGACGACGGGCGGCCTGTTCTGATACCGGTCCTGTGCTCCGGCCGGGCCAGCCACGAGGGTCAGAAGAGAGGCGGCTATAAGAAGAGACTTTTTCAACATCGGACGGACTCGCTACCTTTCGCCGAAAATCACTGAAGGGGGCGCAGTCTGCCGGTGAGCGGAATGCTCGAACGGACGGGTTGCGCCTTGGCAATGGGGGCAATCGTGTCATTTGGAGGGCGACCGAATGGTAAACGGTGCCTCGTTAAAAGCCGATGGCGCCGATAAAGCTTTGGGTAGGGTTATCCGCTGCTTTAGGAATCTGGTTTGCAAATGGTAAAGGCAGGAAAATGAGCAGGATGGAGCAAAGAGGGCGATGACGGCCAAGGGCATTGTGATCGGTGAGGACGGATTTTTGCGTTGCGCCTGGCAGGGCAATCTCGACGATTATCGTCGCTACCATGACGAGGAATGGGGGCGCCCGGTCACCGACGACCGCCGGCTTTTCGAGAAGATCTGCCTGGAAGGTTTCCAGTCCGGCCTGTCCTGGCTAACGATCCTGCGCAAGCGCGAGGCGTTTCGCGCCGCCTTCGCCGGTTTCGATTTCGACGCGGTCGCAAAATTCGGCGACGCGGAAATCGAGCGTTGCCTTGCCGATACAGGCATCGTGCGTCATCGCGGCAAGATCGTCTCGACGATCAACAACGCGCGCCGCGCCCAGGAACTGAGGCAAGAGTTCGGTTCGCTGGCGGCCTATTTCTGGTCCTATGAGCCGCAGGCAGCCGAGCGTCCGCAGGTGGTGACCTATGAAGCGATCGTCGCCAATCCGACGACCCCGACCTCGACCCGCATTTCCAAGGATTTGAAGAAGCGCGGCTGGACCTTCGTCGGCCCGACGACGATCTACGCCTTCATGCAGGCCATGGGCCTCGTCAACGATCACATCGAAGGCTGCCACTGCCGCACGGTCGTCGAGGAGTTGCGTGGCAAGCTTGCAAGGCCCCAGGCCCGCGTCGCCTGATGAGTGCGCCCGTCGTCTGCCTGACGACGGGTGTTTGCCGGTGGCGTTGGGACTGCGGGTTCAGCCGCCGTTCTTGGCGAGCCACGCCTTCATCGTCCTGATCTCGCCTTCCTGCGCCTTGATGACCTCTTCGGCCAGCTTGCGCAGCGTTTCGTCCTTACCGTATTCGAGCTCCACCTTCGCCATGTCGATCGCGCCCTGATGGTGGGCGATCATGCCGCGCACGAAGTCGATGTCCGCCTTGCCGGTGTAGGTGATGTCCATGTCCTTGTGCATGCGGGCATTGGCTTCGGCGAAGGCTTTGCTCGAAGGCGAATTGTCGCCCTTCGGCATCGCGGTTTCGGTCGCTCCATGGTGCATGCTGCCGTGTCCGGACTCCTCTGCCAACGCAGGAAAGCCGAGGCAGGCGGAAAGCGCGAGGGCGGCGATCAGCGGTTTCAGCGACATGGTGTTTCCTTCCTTATCTGATGTCTCGTGCCAAGAGGCCGGCCGTGGCCGGCCTCTTGGCACTCCATCAATCTAGGGAAGGGCTGGCTGCGGATTCAACCCGTCCGTTCAGGCGTCAAGCGCCGGACGCTCGCGCGGAAAGGCGAAAATGCCCTGCAGCATGTTTTCGCCGGTGGACGCGTCGAGCGACGACCGGCCGACGCAGAAAAGCTGTGCCGCCTTCAAACTTGGCAAGCGCACGAGCGCCGTGAAGCAGAACGAAGACGGCGACGCGGTTGCCTGCTCGAGGATGTTGAGCACTGTCACGCGATCCCGGCTGTCATAGGCACGCACCAGATCGACGATGCCGCAGGAGCGGTTGGAAGCGCCGAGCAGGGCGGCGGTTCGCTCGCCCAGATGAAAGACGCCGCTGGCCAGATCGCAGCGCCATGTCTCCACGAAATAGTCGCTTTCATCGAGGTGGTCCATCCAGGCCGAATGCGCCCCGAGGTGCCCGGGTTGGATGGCTCCCGAGCCAGGTGTCATGAACCTCAACATGATGCCCTTCTTCTCGCCGCGCGGACGTGATGTCTCGTTACCGGAGACCGCCACTGCCGCAAGGCGCTTCGATGCGTTGTTTGCCATTGAAGTGTTTTCCCGATGCAGTCATTGCATCGAAAACTCGTTTGTAGGTACTCGGCCCTTGGCCGCGAAGATAGACGATCATCGGTGCAGCCGGAACGTCGTCGATCGGTCAGGCGATAAACTTTTAGTGATTGCATATCGTCTAATGCGCCTTTTGGTTGAGGTCAAGTCCTCCCCGACGCGTCGCGATGGTGCGTGTCGATCCCGATGACGCGAAGCTCACCCGTGCCAGGCTTTGACGCAAAGCGCCGGCGCATGGCCCGGGCGAACGCTTTGCGCGGTGCAAACCCTTGCCGCCCCCCACTTGATCCGATAGGGAAAGCAGCCAACAAGAGACAGTCCGGAATGCTCCCATGACCGAGAAACAGAAGAAACCGCAGAAGCTCAAGGCGCGTCTTCCGCGCGGCTTCGTCGATCGCTCCGCTGCCGATATCCGCGCGACGGACGAAATGATCGGCAAGATCCGGGCGGTCTACGAGCATTATGGTTTCGACCCGGTCGAAACACCGCTGTTCGAATACACCGATGCGCTCGGTAAGTTCCTGCCCGACAGCGACCGGCCGAACGAAGGCGTCTTCTCGCTGACCGATGACGACGATCAGTGGATGTCTCTGCGCTACGACCTGACGGCGCCGCTCGCCCGTCACGTCGCCGAGAACTTCAACGAGATCCAGCTGCCGTTCCGCACCTATCGCGCCGGCTACGTCTTCCGCAACGAGAAGCCTGGCCCGGGCCGCTTCCGCCAGTTCATGCAGTTCGATGCTGACACCGTCGGTGCCGCCGGCGTCCAGGCGGACGCCGAAATGTGCATGATGATGGCCGACACCATGGAAGCCCTTGGCATTGCGCGCGGCGACTACGTGATCCGCGTCAACAACCGCAAGGTGCTCGACGGCGTCATGGAGGCGATCGGTCTTGGCGGCGACGACAAGGTCAATGCCCGCCTGACGGTGCTGCGCGCCATCGACAAGCTCGACAAGTTCGGCCCCGAAGGCGTCAGGCTCCTGCTCGGCGAAGGCCGCAAGGACGAAAGCGGCGACTTCACAAAGGGTGCGGGCCTCAATGGCGAGCAGATCGACAAGGTCCTGTTCTTCGTCGGCATCCAGAATTATGCCGAAAGTGCCGACGAACTGGCGGCGCTCGTTTCAGGTACCGCCAAAGGCGGCGAAGGTGTCGAGGAACTCAACACCATCCGCAGCCTGGTCCTGAGCGCCGGCTACGAGGCTGACCGCATCAAGATCGACCCCTCGGTCGTGCGTGGTCTCGAATATTATACCGGCCCCGTCTTCGAGGCCGAGCTGCAGTTTGCCGTCACCAACGAGAAGGGCGAAAAGGTCGTCTTCGGTTCGGTCGGCGGTGGTGGTCGCTACGACGGTCTCGTGTCGCGTTTCATGGGTCAGCCGGTCCCGGCGACCGGTTTCTCGATCGGCGTTTCCCGCCTTATGACGGCGCTGAAGAACCTCGGCAAGCTCGGTGCATCTGACGTGCTCGCGCCTGTTGTCGTCTGCGTCATGGACCGCGACATCGAGGCGATGGGCCATTACCAGCGTTTCGTCCAGCAGCTCCGCCATGCCGGGATCCGCGCCGAAATGTACCAGGGCAACAAGAAGAACTTTGGCGATCAGCTGAAATATGCCGACCGCCGTGGTTCGCCGCTCGCCATCATCCAGGGTGGCGACGAGCGCGCCGCCGGTGTCGTGCAGATCAAGGATCTGATCGAGGGCAAGCGCCTGTCGGGTGAGATCGAGGACAATGCGGCCTGGCGCGAGGCGCGCGTGGCCCAGGTTTCCGTGCCGACGGCCGAACTGGTCGAAAAGGTGCGCGAGATGCTGGCGGCACAGGCCGAGGATCGGGCAAGGGGCTGACGACTATGGCCCTCATCAATCTGCCAGCCTTTGCCGATGCGCTGCTTGCCGACTTCGAAAGCCTCGGCGCGCTGCGTGTCGACACTCCGGTGATCCAGCCGGCCGAGCCTTTCCTCGCCATGGCCGGCGAGGATCTGCGCCGCCGCATCTTCATGACCGAGAGCGAGACCGGCGAGAGCCTGTGCCTGCGGCCGGAATTCACCATTCCCGTCTGTCTCCGCCATATCGAGGCGGTGACCGGAACGCCGAAGCGCTATGCCTATCTCGGCGAGGTCTTCCGCCAGCGCCGCGAAGGCGGCAACGAATTCTACCAGGCCGGCATCGAGGATCTTGGCGACACCGATACGGCGGCAGCCGATGCGCGCGCCGTCTCTGACGCGATGCGCATCGTCGCCAACCGGGTGCCGGACCGGTCTCTCAGCGTGACGCTTGGCGACCAGGCCGTGTTTGAAGCCGTCGTCGGCGCCTGTGGCCTGCCGGCTGGCTGGCAGAAGCGGCTGATCCACGCCTTCGGCGACCAGAAGCACCTGCAGAAGCTTCTGATCGAGCTCGCCCATCCGCGCACGGTCGGCGTCTTCGGTCCTGAAGTCGTGCGGCTGTCGATGGACGGCCTGCTCGAAGACGAGGACCGTCTCGTCGCGCATGTCGCCGCAACGATGGAAGCGACCGGCTATTCGACCAACGCTAGCCGTTCGCCGCAGGATATTGCGCGCCGGCTGAAGGAGAAGATGGAACTGGCGAACACGCGGCTCGACCGCAGGACGCTGGATCAGGTCGCCGCGTTTCTGGCGCTCGACGTGCCGCTTGCCGATGCGCCGGCCGCACTCTTCGCTTTCGCGCAGAAATCCGGCCTCAAGATCGATGACGCGCTCGCCCGTTTCGATGCCCGCGTCGCCGCCCTTGGCAAGACCGGTTCCGACATCGGCGCCATTCGTTATCGAGCGGCCTTTGGTCGTCCTCTCGACTATTATACCGGCCTGGTTTTCGAGGTTGAGCTTGCCGGAACGCATGCCGTTCTTGCCGGCGGCGGCCGCTTCGATCGGCTGCTGACCCTGCTCGGCGCCCGCGAGCATATCCCGGCCGTCGGCTTCTCGCTCTGGCTCGACCGCATCGAAAAGGCGATTGCCTCTGAAGGAGGCGCCCAATGACCATCACTATCGCCTTGCCGTCCAAGGGGCGGATGAAGGATGACGCCTCGGCGATCTTCGAACGCGCCGGCCTGAAGATCGTTGCCGTCGGCAACGACCGCTCCTATCGCGGCCGCGTCGAAGGTGCTGATGATGTAGAGATTGCGTTTCTTTCGGCGTCGGAAATCTCGCGCGAGCTCGGCAACGGCTCAATCGATTTCGGCGTAACCGGCGAAGACCTGGTGCGCGAGGGGCTTGCCAACGCCGATGCGCGCGTCGAGTTCTGCGCCCGTCTCGGCTTCGGTCATGCCGACGTCGTCGTCGCGGTGCCTGAGGTCTGGTACGACGTCGACACCATGGCCGACCTTGGCGACGTTGCCGCCGATTTCCGTGCCCGCCATGGTCGCCGTCTGGCGATCGCCACCAAGTACTGGCGGCTGACGCAGAACCATTTCTCGGGCAGCCACGGCATCCAGCTTTACCGCATCGTCGAAAGCCTCGGGGCGACCGAAGGCGCGCCGGCCTCTGGTTCCGCCGACATCATCGTCGACATCACCTCGACCGGTTCGACGTTGAAGGCAAACCACCTGAAGATACTCACCGATGGCGTGATCCTGCGTTCCGAAGCTTGCCTGGTTCGGGCGCGCAAGGCGGCTCACGACGGCGATCCGGTCGTGGCACGGATTATCGCGGCCGTTCGTAGCGTCCTTTGACGCTGCGAACGGAGCAGGCGCGGTCTTGACGATCCCGCCGGTTACAAAAATAAAGTAGGGCCCTCAAAAGGCGCGCCCTCCGCTCCTATGTAAGTGTGCGTGCGGCGTCTCTGCCGCTTCCCGCTGTTCCGTTCCAGGAGACCTTCATGGCCGATCTGTCCGCCTTTCCGATCACCAAGCGCTGGCCGGCGAAAAACCCTGATATCATCCAGCTCTATTCGCTGCCGACGCCGAACGGCGTGAAGGTTTCGATCGCGCTCGAAGAGCTGGGCCTGCCCTACGAACCGCACCGCATCGCCTTCGATACCAATGACCAGAAGTCGCCGGAGTTCGTCTCGCTCAACCCCAACGGCCGCATCCCGGCGATCATCGATCCCAACGGCCCGGATGGAAAGCCAATCGGGCTGTTCGAGTCCGGCGCGATCCTCATCTATCTCGCTGAAAAGACCGGCAAGCTGCTGCCTGCCGACGCGGCCGGCCGCTACGAAACGATCGCCTGGGTTATGTTCCAGATGGGCGGCGTCGGTCCGATGTTCGGCCAGTTCGGTCACTTCTTCAAGTTCGCCGCCGACAAGGTCGCCAACAATTCCTACCCCGTCGAGCGCTACCGTGACGAAGCCAAGCGGCTGCTCGGCGTGCTTGAAACCCGCCTTGAAGGGCGGCAATGGCTGATGGGCGACGATTACACGATCGCCGACATCGCCACCTATCCCTGGGTCGAAGGCGCGCGCAGATTCTATGGCGGTGCCGAGGTCCTGGATTACAAGAGCTTCCCCAAGGTGATGGCTTGGGTCGAGCGCGGCCTGTCGCGCCCGGCGGCTCAAAAGGGCATGGACGTGCCGCGCAAGGAATAGCAAACGGCGTGGCCTGTGCCAGAGTTGACGAAGCTCGGGCGGAAGGCTAGGCCTTGTTGTACAGATGAATAAAGGCAGGTGGGAAGCGTGTCCGGAAGGCTTGTTGTTGTCGGTGGCGGTCAGGCCGCCTTTGCTCTGGTTGCGAAGCTCCGTGCGCTCAAGGACGAGCGGCCGATCACCATCGTCGCCTCCGAAGCAAGCCTGCCCTATCAGCGCCCGCCGCTCTCCAAAAAGTATCTCCTGCGCGAGATGAGCCTCGACCGCCTGCTCTACCGGCCGGAAGCCTGGTACGGCGAGCACGCTGTCGACGTGCGCCTCGAAACGACCGTGATCGGGCTCGACCGGGCCGGCAAACACGTGACGCTCAGCGATGGCACATCGCTCGACTATGAAGTGCTGGCCTTTGCGACCGGCGCCACGCCGCGCCGGCTGCCGGCCTCGGTCGGCGGCGATCTCGAGGGTGTCTTCGTCGTTCGCGACTTCAGGGATGCCGACCGCCTTGCCGAGGAGATGAAGCCCGGCCGTCGCGCGCTCGTCATCGGCGGTGGTTACATCGGTCTTGAAGCGGCAGCCGTCGCGCGCACCTGCGGCCTGGACGTCACGGTCATCGAAATGGCCGACCGCATCCTGCAACGCGTTGCCTCCTCGGCGACGTCGGGCCTTGTACGGGAAATTCACCGTGGCCGCGGCGTCGATATCCGCGAAGGCACTGGCCTCAATCGTCTCGTCGGAGACGACGGCCGTGTCACGGCGGCAGAGCTTTCCGACGGCTCGACCCTGCCGGTCGATGTCGTCATCGTCGGCATCGGCGTGACCGCCAATGATCGCCTGGCCCACGACGCCGGGCTCGAAACCGCAAACGGCATCGTCGTCGACGCGCATGGCCGCACCTCCGATCCGGCGATCTTCGCGATGGGTGATTGCGCCGTTCTTCCCTTCGAGGATCTGCGCATCCGGCTGGAGTCGGTGCAGAATGCCGTCGATCAGGCCGAAGCGGTCGCGGCTATCCTTGCCGGCAGTGATGCCCCTTACGATCCCAAGCCCTGGTTCTGGTCGGACCAGTACGACGTCAAGCTGCAGATCGCCGGCTTCGGGCTCGGCCACGACGAAACCATCGTCAGGCTCGGCCAGCGCGAAGGCAGCGTGTCGGTCTGGTATTTCCGGCAGGGGCGCCTGGTGGCCGTCGATGCGATCAACGACGCCAAGGCCTATGTGACCGGCAAGAAGCTGCTGGAGAGCGGCATCAATCCTGACCGGGCCGTCATCGCCGATCCCCAATCCGACCTCAAGGCGCTGCTGTCGCAAGCATAGGCGGCGAACCACGCCAGGCGGCGCTTTTTGGCAGGCTGCAACTTGAAGGCGGCGTGGTTTCAAAATTCGTTAACGACGAAACTATTGTCTTGCTGGGCAATTGCCCGGCAGAGCCTCGATTTATCACTTCCTTAAATCACCTGACGCCAACACAGGCAGCTTAAGTGGAGGCGAGAGGTCTCGTTTCCCGACAGAATTTGATTTAGGCGATTGGCGATGTTCAAGGTTCTTACATGCCTGGTGGTAGAGCATAATCCCAGACTGGTCGTTTTGGCCGCACTTGTGTGCTTTCTCGCGAGTTACGGAGCAGTAACGCTGCTGCAGCGCGCCCGCGGCTCCTCGGGCAAGGCGAAAGCGATCTGGGCGACGGCCGCCGGCATCGCCAGCGGCTTCGGCATCTGGGCGACCCACTTCATCGCCATGCTCGCCTATGATCCCGGCGTCGTCCTCGGTTACCAGATGGATCTCACCGGCCTGTCGCTGGCCGTTGCCATCATCCTCACCACGACGGCCCTATTGATCGCGACCCATGTTCAGGACCGCCTCGGCTGGGTTGCTGGCGGCTTCGTTCTCGGCGGCGGCGTCGCCTGCATGCATTTTCTTGGCATGGCGGCGCTCGACGTGCCGGGCAGCATCCGCTGGAATGCGGCACTGGTCGTCGCCTCCGTGGTCGTCGGCTCGCTGTTTGACATCGCCGCTCTGCGCACGATCGCCAGTGTCGGCAAGCCGCTGAAGGCGAAGATCCTTGCCACCCTGCTGATGACGCTCGGGATCGTCGCGTTGCATTTCACCGCCATGGGCGCGGTCACGATCGAGGCCGATCTGCTGACGCCGACCCATGCGGGCATGATCCAGCCGCATCTGCTTGCCTTCGTCATCGCCGGCACCGCCTTCTTCCTGCTGTCGATGGTGCTGATCGCCGCCGGCTTCGCCCATCATGCCGAGCTTTCCGCCGCTGCTGCCGAACGGGAATTCGCCCGCTTCGTGCGCAGCGTGAAGGACTACGCGATCTATATGCTCGACACCGACGGCCGCGTCGCCAGCTGGAACGCCGGCGCCGAGGCCAACAAGGGCTATAAGGGCGAGGAAATCGTCGGCCAGAATTTCGCCTGCTTCTACTCGCAGGAGGATCAGCGCGACGGCGTACCGCAGCGGGCGCTCGAGGTCGCACTGGCCGATGGTAAGTACGAGAACGAAGGCTGGCGCTATCGCAAGGACGGATCCCGGTTCTGGGCTCACGTGGTGCTCGACCCCTTCATGGACGACGACGGCAAGCACGCCGGCTTCATCAAGATCGTCAAGGACATCACCAAGGCGAAGCTTGACGCCGACCGTATCGCCGAAGTCAGCAACAATCTCGATGTCGCGCTCGAGAACATGTCGCAGGGCATCTGCCTGTTCGACAGCAGCGACCGGCTGTTGCTCTCCAACCGTCGCTGCCGAGAGATCTTCGGTTTCTCCGAGACACTCGCCGGCAAGGGGCTGACCTTCCGCGAAATCCTCGACATCGTCTTTGCCCGCATCTACACAGATCCGGAGATGGCCCGGACCAAGGCCGAGGAGCTCTACCAGAAGCACCGGATCGAAATGGTCGGCAATGGCGGCGGCGATATCGTCGAAAAGCTCGTCAACGGCCGCTCGATCCTGACCAAGCATCGCACGCTGCCCGATGGCGGCTGGGTTAGCACCTATGAGGACATCACCGAGCGGCTCGACACCGAGGAGCAGATTACCTTCCTTGCCCGCCACGACAGCCTCACGGGGCTGCCGAACCGGCTGCAGTTCAGCAGCTATCTCGAAGAGGAGCTGGACGCGGCCGCCTGGTTCAACCGCAAGGTCGCCGTCATCGGCATCGACCTCAACAAGTTCAAGGAAGTCAACGATCTGCACGGTCACGCCGCCGGAGACTTCGTGCTGGTGACGATCGCCCAGCGCATGAAGGGCCTCCTGCAGGAAGGCGAGTTCGTGGCACGCTTCGGCGGCGACGAGTTCGCGGCGGTCAAGCGCTTCGAGGAACTCTCCGAGCTTAACGACTTCCTGCGCCGGATCGAAAAGAGCCTGCATGAGGAAATGCGCTTTGGCGATTTCGAGCTCAAGTCCGGCGGCAGCATGGGTGTCGCGATCTATCCGCAGGATGCCGAGACGGCCGACACGCTAATCAACAATGCCGACCTTGCGATGTACCGGGCGAAGGCCGCCCTCAACCAGACCGTCTGCTTCTACGAGGTGTCGATGGATGAAGCTGCCCGCCAGCGGCGCGCGCTTGCCAACGATCTCTGGGACGCGGTCGAGAAGAAGCAGCTTGCCTTGCACTACCAGGTGCAGAAGTCTGTGATGAGCGGCGCCGTCATCGGCTACGAGGTGCTCCTGCGCTGGAGCCATCCGGAACGCGGCATGGTGCCTCCGAGCGAATTCATCCCGCTTGCCGAGGAATGCGGCGCGATCCTGCCGATCGGCGAATGGGTGCTGCGCGAGGCCTGCCGCGAGGCGGCGGGCTGGGAGAGCAGTCATAAGATTGCCGTCAACCTTTCGCCGGTCCAGCTTGCCAACGGCGACATCGTCAGCCTGGTTCAGGACGTGCTTGCCGACACGGGTCTCGACCCGAACCGGCTGGAGCTCGAAATCACGGAATCGACGATCATCGACGACAAGGAGCGGGCGCTGCTGACGCTGCGCCAGATCAAGGAACTGGGCGTCACCATCGCGATCGACGACTTCGGGACCGGCTATTCGTCGCTCGAGACGCTGCGCTCCTTCCCCTTCGACAAGATCAAGCTCGACCGGAGCTTCATGTGGGAAGTGGAAGGCAGTCCGCAGGCCAAGGCGATCGTGCGCGCCATTCTTGCGCTCGGCCAGAGCCTGTCCGTGCCTGTCCTTGCCGAAGGCGTCGAAACGCAGAAGCAGCTCGATATCCTGCAAGCCGAGGGCTGCGACGAGGCGCAGGGCTATCTGCTTGGTCGCCCGGCGCCGATCACGGTGCTCTTCACGGACAAGGACGACGCGGCGGCAGCCTGAGCCGTACGTCCGCGTCTCTGCCGCACACCTTCACCGCAATCGCCCATGGGGCGATTGCGGCGGCCATATGTGATCGAGGGTTCTCTACACTCGGGCCCGTGCGCGGGCAGGGGCGGGCTTACTGGCGCAGCAGTGCGCGACCCGCGACTTCCACGAGAAAGCGTGGAAAGAAAAAGATGCCGGTGATCATGCCGGAATAGCGCTGTTCGAGGCCGGAGGATTCTCCGATGCAGAACAGCGGCTGCTTCTGGCCGGACTCCTCCAGCGCGATCGTCGTCGAAAAGCAGAAAGACGAGCAGCTCGTTGCCGCCTGTTCGAACAGTTCGAGCACGTGATTGCGATCGGCCGGATCGTAGCAGCGAACGAAGTTCAGAAGGCCGCACTCGCCGTCACGCAGGCCATGGATCGCGGCCGCCTTCTCGCCGAGCCGGAACAGGCCCGTCGACAGGTCGCCGGACCACCCCTCCGAGACGCAAAACTGCTCCATGAATTCATGATGCGGTAGGCCCGGATGCAGATGTCCCGAAGAGCCGAGGGGAGCGGAATTTGCTCTGGTGATCTTAAACACGGTCTACCCCAGCAGAGTTCCCGGAGCTGCCTTTGGCGCTCCAGGGAAACGCGTCCCAATGTGCAAACTGCGTCCGACATGACCAATACGAGAGCGCACGCCACGTGATGTGGGTGTTTTCTCAAGTAGAAAGGTCTATAGATAGTAGTGGATCTCGCCGGCGAACTTATTTCGAAGGAGAGTGTCGGCTTAATTTGCGATTAAATGCTTTTATTCTTTAGGTATAGTCTCGAAGAATTACCGGATGGGCAGCGAATACGAAAAAGCCCCGGCGATTGCCTGTCTGCCTTAAGTGTGCCGCCCAGTCTCCCCTCAATCTTCGCTCACTTGGGGCGCTGTTATAGTTCGTTTTTTTTCGACTTCAACGGTTTTTTGAAGCCTGACTACAACCGATGGGTTTTTTCCTGCCGACTGTTCGGCAGATGCTCTCCGGCGATGAGTGGCATTGATAAAAAACAAGAAAGGCGACCCGAAGGCCGCCTTTCCGATCCGGATGGATCCTTGCAATAAGGCTTTCGCCATTATCACATCATGTCCATGCCGCCCGTTCAGCGCGCTTGACGCGCTGAACCACTTTAAGTGCATGGGCGAAGCTTTATGGACGATGCTGCGATAAGGCTGTCGCCATTATCACATCATGTCCATGCCGCCCATGCCGCCCATGCCGCCAGGCATGCCAGCCGGGGCGTCCTTCTTCGGCAGTTCGGCGATCATGGCTTCCGTCGTGACGAGGAGGCCGGCAACCGAAGCAGCGTCCTGAAGGGCGGTGCGAACGACCTTGACCGGGTCGATGATGCCCATCGAGATCATGTCGCCGTATTCGCCGGTCTGGGCGTTGTAGCCGAAGTTGTCCTGGTCCTTGTCGAGGATCTTGCCGACAACGATGGAGGCTTCGTCACCAGCGTTCTCAGCGATCTGGCGGGCCGGAGCCTGCAGAGCGCGACGAACGATGTTGATGCCGGCTTCCTGGTCGTCGTTTGCACCCTTGACGGTGATCTTGACGGAAGAACGCAGCAGGGCAACGCCGCCGCCCGGTACGATGCCTTCCTGAACAGCAGCGCGCGTCGCGTTGAGAGCGTCGTCGATGCGGTCCTTCTTTTCCTTCACTTCGACTTCCGTCGAGCCGCCAACGCGGATCACGGCAACGCCGCCAGCGAGCTTGGCAAGACGTTCCTGCAGCTTTTCGCGGTCGTAGTCGGAGGTGGTGTCTTCGATCTGGGCCTTGATCTGGGCAACGCGGCCTTCGATGTCGGCCTTCTGGCCGGCGCCGTCGACGATCGTCGTGTTTTCCTTGGAGATCGAAACCTTCTTCGCACGGCCGAGCATGTCGAGCGTCACGTTTTCGAGCTTGATGCCGAGGTCTTCGGAGATCACGGTGCCGCCCGTCAGGATGGCGATGTCTTCGAGCATGGCCTTGCGGCGATCGCCGAAGCCCGGAGCCTTGACGGCAGCGATCTTCAGGCCGCCACGCAGCTTGTTGACGACGAGCGTTGCAAGAGCTTCGCCTTCGACGTCTTCAGCGATGATGAGGAGCGGCTTGCCGGTCTGAACGACAGCTTCGAGAACCGGGAGCATGGCCTGGAGGTTCGAGAGCTTCTTCTCGTGAAGGAGAACGAAGACGTCGTCGAGGTCAGCGACCATCTTTTCCGGGTTGGTGACGAAGTAGGGCGACAGGTAGCCGCGGTCGAACTGCATGCCTTCGACGACTTCGAGTTCCGTTTCGGCGGTCTTGGCTTCTTCAACCGTGATGACGCCTTCGTTGCCGACCTTCTGCATCGCTTCAGCGATGTCGAGGCCGATCTGACGCTCGCCGTTGGCCGAGATCGTGCCGACCTGTGCAACTTCTTCCGAAGTGTTGATCTTCTTGGCCTTGGCCTGGAGATCCTTGACGACTTCGGTGACAGCGAGGTCGATACCACGCTTCAGGTCCATCGGGTTCATGCCGGCAGCAACAGCCTTTGCGCCTTCGCGAACGATCGCCTGGGCAAGAACGGTTGCAGTCGTGGTGCCGTCGCCGGCGATGTCGTTGGTCTTCGAAGCAACTTCGCGGACCATCTGGGCGCCCATGTTTTCGAACTTGTCTTCGAGTTCGATTTCCTTGGCGACCGATACGCCGTCCTTGGTGATGCGCGGAGCGCCGAAGGACTTGTCGATGATGACGTTACGACCCTTCGGGCCGAGCGTGACCTTTACGGCGTCAGCGAGGATGTCGACGCCACGCAGCATCTTTTCGCGCGCGGTGCGGCCGAACTTGATTTCTTTTGCAGCCATTAGAGAAAACTCCCGGGCTCATTGCCCATTGGTTGTCATAAAAAGGGGTGGACGCCGGCTGATCAGCCGATGATGCCCATGATGTCGGCTTCCTTCATGATCAGAAGGTCTTCGCCGTTGATCTTGACTTCGGTGCCCGACCACTTGCCGAACAGAACGCGGTCGCCAGCCTTGACGTCGAGGGCAACGACCTTGCCGCTTTCGTCACGGGCGCCCGAACCGACGGCGACGATTTCGCCTTCCTGCGGCTTTTCCTTGGCGGTGTCCGGAATGATGATGCCGCCCTTGGTCTTCTCTTCAGACTCAACGCGGCGAACGACGACGCGGTCGTGCAGCGGGCGGAAGTTGGTGCTTGCCATTAGTCTAATCCCTCGATCAAATGACATTACGGATCGCTGATCGACCCGATGGATGGGTGTTAGCACTCTCATTTATCGAGTGCTAGCGATGCCGAGATAAGCTTGGGTATGGGGTGAGTCAAGGATCGGCGCCTAGATTTTTTGCTGACGGCAGGTGCCCTGGACGGGCGCGGCAGGCGCGGGCACAGGCAGCCTAGCCCCATTCTTGGCGAAATGTGGGCGATCGCGTCGATGAGTGGCATGGGCGGGATTTTGACGGTTGATAACCACGACAATGTGCTTCTGCGCGGCGGGCCGCACCTGCAGTGCATTTTTCCTGGTTCTCGAGACCGCCGGAATCCTTGGGAGGGTGCGCCTTTTTCGGGAGACGAGACTTGTAATCTCCTGCCTTCCTTGCCATGCAAGCCGGAAACCGTGTTTGCAGGAAGCCAGGATGGCCGCAAGGATCAACAGTTTTCGCGAAATCGCCAAGCGCTACGATGTCGTTTTATGTGACGTCTGGGGCGTGCTTCACAACGGCGTGCAGGCTTTCGCCTCCGCCTGTGAAGCATTGGCCGAGGCGCGCGCCGCCGGACTGACCGTCGTGCTCATCACCAATTCGCCGCGCCCGAGCCCGATGGTGAAGGTGCAGATCCGCAGTCTCGGCGTGCCCGACGAAGCCTATGACCGGATCGTCACTTCGGGCGACGTGACCCGGGCGCTGATCGCTGCCGCCGACAAGAAGATCTTCTTCATCGGCGCCGAGCGCGACCTGCCCCTGCTCGAGGGGCTGGGGACGCAGATCGTTTCCTCGGAAGATGCCGAGACGGTCGTCTGCGCCGGCTTCTATGACGACGAGACCGAAACGCCCGAGCATTACCGCGCGACCCTGACGGGCCTTGCCAAGCGCAAGATCCCGTTCATCTGCGCCAACCCGGACCTCGTCGTCGAGCGTGGTCACCGGCTGATCCCCTGCGCCGGTGCGATTGCCAAGCTTTACGAAGAGCTGGGTGGCGAGGCGCGCATCGCCGGCAAACCCTATATCGCGATCTATCGCGCCGCCCTGGGCGAGGCGAAGGCCGCACGCGGAGCGATTGACCTGACCCGTGTCATCGCCGTCGGCGACGGCATGCCGACTGACGTCAAGGGCGCGCAGGACGCGGGCCTGGATCTGCTCTATATCAGCGCCGGTATCCACGCCCAGGAATACATGAACGAAAGCCGGACCGACGAGGCGAAGCTTGCCGCCTTCCTCAAGAAGGAGGGCGCCTCGCCGAAATACTGGATGCCACGGCTCGCCTGACGGGAAGACGGAGATGACGGTTTTTCATCGCAACGAGACCCGTGATCCGCTTCCGGAGCACTTGCGCGGCGGTGTCGTCGCCATCGGCAATTTCGATGGCGTTCACCGCGGCCACCAGTCGGTCCTTAACCGGGCGCTGGAGGAGGCCAAGTCGCGCGGCGTGCCGGCGCTCGTGCTCACCTTCGAGCCGCATCCGCGAACCGTTTTTCGCCCGGACACTCCAGTCTTCCGGCTGACGCCGGCGCCGCTGAAGGCCCGCATCCTCGAAGGCATGGGCTTCGGCGCCGTCATCGAATATCCCTTCGACCGTACCTTCTCTCAGCTTTCCGCCTCGGATTTCATCCACCGCATCCTGCTTGAATGGCTGCATGCCTCGCATGTGGTGACCGGTTTCGACTTTCATTTCGGCAAGGGCCGCGAAGGCGGGCCTGCCTTTCTGATGGCGGCAGGCGGCGACAACGGGTTTGGTGTGACGCTGGTCGATGCCTTCCGTGATGAAAATGCATCCGTCATCTCGTCGAGCTATGTCCGCGCGCTGCTCGGCGAAGGCGATGTCGCCCAGGCCGCGGGCATGCTCGGCTACCGTTATCTCGTCGAAGCCGAGGTGATCGGCGGCAAGAAGCTCGGTCGCGAACTCGGTTTCCCCACCGCCAACATGCGGCTTGCACCCGAGGTGGAACTCCGACCCGGCATCTACGCCGTGCGCTTCCGTCGTCCCGACGGCTCGCTTTACGACGGGGTCGCCAGTTTCGGGCGCCGGCCGACGGTCGACAGCGACGGCGAACCGCTGCTCGAGACCTTCGTCTTCGACTTCTCCGGCGATCTCTATGGCGAAGTCTGCGCCGTGACTTTCTTCGGTCACCTGCGCGACGAATTGAAATTCGATGGCCTCGATCCGCTGGTGGCGCAGATCCGGCAGGACGAGGCCGAGGCCCGCGCGCTGCTTTCCGGCGTCACGCCACTCGGTGACATCGACCGCAAGCTCAACTTCGCCCGATAAAAGATTTCGGTCTTCGCGCGGCGGCGGACCTTTTCAAAAGGCCGAAAACGCCTTAAACAACCGGCCACCATGACCCGGCACCGTCGATTGATCATCGATCAGCGAATTATTGGCCCGGCCTTCCGCGTGCTGTGATCAGCCGGAAGGTCCGGGATTTCGGCGTTTCCGACGCCCCAGTCATCTCTCGATACCGAGCCCATTTCGTATGCGCGGCCGTTCGCGCGAAGAAGCGATTGCAAAAACCATGACCGACACCGCTGAAAAGATCGACTACTCCTCGACCCTCTATCTGCCGCAGACGGAATTTCCGATGCGCGCGGGCCTGCCGCAGAAGGAGCCGGAAACGGTGGCCCGCTGGCAGAAGATGGGCCTCTACAAGAAGCTGCGCGCATCGGCTGCCGGCCGCGACAAGTTCGTGCTGCACGACGGCCCGCCCTATGCCAACGGCAACATCCACATCGGCCACGCGCTGAACAAGATCCTCAAGGACGTCATCAACCGCTCGTTCCAGATGCGCGGTTTCGACGCCAACTACGTGCCCGGCTGGGACTGCCACGGTCTGCCGATCGAGTGGAAGATCGAGGAGAAGTACCGCGAGAAGGGCCAGAACAAGGACGAGGTTCCGGTCAACGAATTCCGTCGGGAATGCCGCGATTTCGCCGCCGGCTGGATCCAGGTCCAGGCCGAGGAGTTCAAACGTCTCGGCATCGAGGGCGACTTCGACAATCCCTACACGACGATGAACTTCCACGCCGAAGCGCGCATCGCCGGTGAGCTGATGAAGATCGCCAAGCTCGGCCAGCTCTATCGGGGCTCGAAGCCTGTCATGTGGTCGGTCGTCGAGCGCACGGCACTTGCCGAAGCCGAAGTCGAATACGCCGATGTCGAAAGCGACATGATCTGGGTGAAGTTCCCGGTCACCGAAGGTCCCGACAGCCTTGCCGGCACCTTCGTCGTGATCTGGACGACCACGCCTTGGACCATCCCCGGCAACCGCGCCATCGCCTACTCGTCGCGTTATGCCTATGGCCTCTACGAAGTGGCGACCGCCGAGAACGATTTCGGCCCCCAGCCGGGCGAGAAGCTGATCTTTGCCAAGCGCCTGGCCGATGAGTCTGCCGCCAAGGCGAAGCTCACCTTCAACTTCGTTCGCGACCTCGAGGCCGATGAACTGTCGTCCGTGACCTGCGCCCATCCGCTGCACGGTCTGGGCGGCGGCTACGCCTTCAAGGTGCCGCTGCTCGACGGCGACCACGTGACCGACGATGCCGGCACCGGCTTCGTGCACACGGCCCCGAGCCACGGCCGCGAGGACTTTGATGCCTGGATGGACAATGCCCGCGCGCTCGAAGCCCGCGGCATCTCCTCGGCGATCCCGTTCACGGTCGACGACGCCGGATACTTCACCGCTGACGCCCATGGTTTCGGCCCGGACGCCGAAGGTGGCGCCGGCCGCGTCATCGACGACAAGGGCAAGAAGGGCGACGCCAACGATCGCGTCATCAAGGCGCTGATCGCCCGTCACGCGCTCTTCGCTCGCGGTCGCCTCAAGCATTCCTATCCGCATTCCTGGCGCTCGAAGAAGCCGGTGATCTTCCGCAACACGCCGCAATGGTTCGTCTACATGGACAAGGCCTTCGGTGATGGCACGACCCTGCGATCGCGCGCGCTGTCTGCCATCGACGACACCCGCTTCGTTCCGGGCGCCGGCCAGAACCGCCTGCGTGCGATGATCGAAGGCCGTCCGGACTGGGTGCTCTCGCGCCAGCGTGCCTGGGGCGTTCCGATCGCGATCTTTGCCGACGATCAGGGCGAGATCCTGATCGACGAGGCCGTCAACGCTCGCATCCTCGACGCTTTCGAACAGGAAGGTGCCGATGCCTGGTTCACCGAAGGCGCCAAGGATCGCTTCCTCGGCAACGACCACGATCATGCCAAGTGGCATCAGGTCATGGACATCCTCGACGTGTGGTTCGACAGCGGTTCGACCCATACCTTCACGCTCGAAGACCGTCCGGACCTGAAGTGGCCGGCCGACGTCTATCTCGAAGGTTCGGACCAGCATCGCGGCTGGTTCCATTCCTCGCTGCTCGAGGCCTGCGCCACGCGCGGCCGCGCACCCTACAACGCCGTTGTCACCCATGGTTTCACCATGGATGAGAAGGGCGAGAAGATGTCGAAGTCGAAGGGCAACACCGTCACCCCGCAAGAGGTGATGAAGGATGCCGGCGCCGACATCCTGCGCCTGTGGGTGATGACGACGGATTATTGGGAAGATCAGCGCCTCGGCAAGACGATCATCCAGACAAACATCGACGCCTATCGCAAGCTGCGCAACACGATCCGCTGGATGCTCGGCACGCTCGCCCACGACAACGGCGAGGAAATTGCCTATGCCGAGATGCCGGAACTCGAAAAGCTGATGCTGCATCGCCTGGCCGAACTCGACCAGGTCGTGCGCGAAGGCTACGACGCCTTCGACTTCAAGAAGATCGCCCGTTCGCTGATCGATTTCTCGAACGTCGAGCTCTCGGCCTTCTATTTCGACGTTCGCAAGGATGCGCTCTACTGCGACGCGCCGTCGAGCCTGCGCCGCCGTGCGGCACTCGCCGTTATCCGCAAGCTCTTCGATTGCCTCGTGCTGTGGCTGGCGCCGATGCTGCCGTTTACGACCGAAGAGGCCTGGCTGTCGCGCAAGCCCGATGCGGTCTCGGTGCACCTCGAACAGTTCCCGGCGATCCCGGCGGAATGGAAGAACGATGCGCTCGAAGCCAAGTGGGAGAAGATCCGTGCGGTCCGCACCGTCGTCACCGGCGCGCTCGAGATCGAACGCAAGGACAAGCGCATCGGCTCGTCGCTGGAAGCCGCACCGGTCGTCCACGTCGCCGATCCGGAGCTGTTGAAGGCGCTGGAAGGCCAGGACTTCGCCGAGATCTGCATCACCTCGGGGATCACTGTCGAGACCACCGAAGGTCCGGCCGACGCGTTCCGGCTGGCTGACGTGGCCAAGGTCAGCGTCGTGCCGAAGCTTGCCGAAGGCCAGAAATGCGCTCGCTCCTGGCGGATCACGACCGATGTCGGTTCTGACGCACTCTACCCGGACGTGTCCGCCCGGGATGCCGCTGCCTTGCGCGAGCTTGGTTTCAAGGCTTAACGCATTGTTACCGGATGAATTGCACTCCTTGCGTTCATCCGGTAAAACCTGCCCGAAATTTGGCGGATTTCTCCGCCATGGGCGCTTGAGTGGCCGCGCTGACTGGTGGCCGGCTGGAAGGAATCTCATGGAAATGACGCGAGAGTTGCGAGTGTTTGCCAGCGTGGCCGCCATTTTGACGAGCGGCCTGGTGCTTACGGGCTGCATCGGCGGCCCGACCTACGGCACGGACAAGACCGCCGGCGAACAGCTCATGGACGACCTCGGCAGCGTCGCAAGCTTCGGCCCGCCGAAGCGGGATCCGGTCAAGTACCAGCCGCGTCCGGGTCTCGTCCTGCCGCCGTCGGCCCAGCAGGCCTCGCTCGTCGAGCCGCAGAAGTCGCTCGCCAGCCGCGAGGGGAACCCGGAATGGGTCGAGTCTCCGGAAGAGGTGCGCAACCGCCTGCGTGAAGAGGCCGACGCCAACAAGAACAACCCGAACTATGTCTCGCCGCTTGCCAAGGCAAGCGCCAACGGTCGCCGGCTCTCTGCAAAGGAGCAGCAGGAGGCCTATCGTGAAGGGCGCAAGATCGAGATGGGCGCCTATTCCGACAAGCGCCGCTTCCTGAGCGATCCGCCGCTCGATTACCGCCGCCTGCCCGAGGGTACCGAGACCGATCTCGGCGAGCCGGAGAAGGACAAGGAGCGCCGCCGCAAGAAGGAGGCGCAGATCAAGAATACCGGCTCCAAGTGGTATTGGCCCTTCTAAACCCGTTTTCGCCGTTCCCTTGAACGGCGAAATGCCTCTCTCCCTTGGATCTATGCAGTTCCGGTCGAAAGCGCGTTTGCTTGGCTGCTGGAACTGCTTGAGAAGCGCCTGAGCCATGACCATCAGCATTCGCGACGCCCGCCCGGAAGACGCCGAAACCATTCTGCGCTTCATCACCGAACTTGCCATCTACGAGAAGGAGCCCGACGCCGTCGAGGCGACGGTCGAGATGCTGCAGGCCTCGCTCTTCGGTCCCGGTGCGATCACCCGCGCGGTGATCTGCGAGAAGGATGGCAAGCCGGCTGGTTTTGCCATGTGGTTCTACAACTATTCCACCTGGCAGGCGCGCAAGGGTCTTTACCTCGAGGATCTTTACGTCACGCCGGATTGCCGCGGCTCGGGCGCCGGCAAGATGCTCTTGAAGCATCTGGCAAAGATTGCCGTCGAGGAGGGCTGCGGCCGCTTCGAATGGAGTGTGCTCGACTGGAACGAACCGGCGATCCGCGTCTACGAATCGGTCGGCGCAGAGGCGATGTCCGAGTGGACGCGCTACCGCCTTTCGGGTGTCGCGCTCGAAAGCTTCGCCGCCGACTGAAGACGTTAAGGGGGCTCACCGCTTGCCGGCAAAGAAATCCCTGAGGATATCGGCGGCTTCCCGCTCGGCGAGGCCCGAATAGACATCGGGCGCATGGTGGCAGGTGGGCGAGCCGAAGAAGCGCACACCGCTGTCGACCGCGCCGCCCTTCGGGTCGTCGGCGCCGTAATAGAGGCGACGGATGCGCGCGAATGAAATCGCCGCCGCGCACATGGTGCAGGGTTCGAGCGTGACGTAGAGATCGGCGCCGGTCAGCCTTTCGTCCTCGAGGACGGCGGCAGCCTCGCGGATGGCGACGATCTCCGCATGGGCGGTCACGTCGTTGAGCTCGCGGGTGCGATTGCCGGCGCGCGAGATGATACGGCCGTCGAAAACCACCACGGCGCCGATCGGCACTTCGCCGCGTTCGGCAGCCTTGCGGGCCTCTTCAAGGGCCGCATCCATGAAGCGTGTCGTCTCAGCCATCGCTCAAACAATAATTTCTCTTAACCCACGGGCCGCGACCTGATAGGACAGCCGCAAAAGGCAGGCAACACAAATGACATCCAAAGACAAGCCCACGCGGCCTGGCGGCAAGTCCGCTGGCCGGGACAAGAAACCGCATTTCGCCGACAAGAAGGGCGCTGCGCCGAAAAAGGCTGCAGGAGCCAAGGCTTCCGGCCCGAAGTCTTTCGGTGCCAAGGGCCCCGGCAGGAGCTTCGACGCAAAGACGTCTGATCCCAAGGCCGGCGCTTCGCGTCCGGCCCGGGAGCGCCCGGCAGCGGCTGCAGCGGCCGCCGACGAGCCGCAGCGTATCTCGAAGATCCTGGCGCGCGCCGGCGTTGCCTCGCGTCGCGACGTCGAGCGCATGATCATGGAAGGCCGCATCAGGCTCAACGGTGTCATCCTCGACACGCCCGTGGTCAACGCGACGCTCGCCGATGCGATCGAGGTCGATGGCCAGCCGATCCGCGGTATCGAGCGCACGCGCCTCTGGCTCTATCACAAGCCGGCCGGTCTGGTGACCACCAATGCCGACCCGGAGGGCCGTCCGACCGTATTCGAGAACCTGCCGGACGAGCTGCCGCGGGTTCTGTCGATCGGCCGCCTCGACATCAACACCGAGGGCCTGCTGCTCCTCACCAATGACGGCGGCCTTGCCCGCGTGCTCGAACTGCCGTCGACCGGCTGGCTGCGCCGTTACCGCGTGCGCGCCCATGGCGAGATCGATCAGGAAGCGCTCGACAAGCTGAAGGACGGCATCGCCGTCGACGGCGTGCTGTACGGCGCCATCGAAGCGACGCTCGACCGCGTCCAGGGCTCGAACGTCTGGATCACGATGGGGCTTCGCGAAGGCAAGAACCGCGAAATCAAGAACGTGCTCGGCGCGCTCGGCCTCGACGTCAACCGCCTGATCCGCATCTCCTACGGCCCGTTCCAGCTCGGCGAACTGCCGGAGGGACACGTCCAGGAAATTCGCGGACGCACGCTGCGCGACCAATTGGGACCGCGCCTGATCGAGGACGCCAAGGCGAACTTCGACGCGCCGCTTTACAATGATCAGGCGGCGACCGTTGCCGGTGAGGCTGAAGACGACGCCGCCGACACGCGCAGGCCGGAGCGCAACAACCGCTGGGAAAAGCCGGAGGACAAGCGCGAGCGTGCCCTTTCTCGTCTGGACACCCGTCGTGACGACCGCCGCGACGGTGGTGGTCGTGGCAAGGATGGTGCCCGCGGCAAGGGTGGCCCGCGCGAAGACCGCGACGCCAAGTTCGAGGATCGGCCGAAGCGCGCGCCGGCTCAGCGCGCCCGCACGGCCAATGTCTGGATGGCGCCGGGCGCCCGCCCGCTCGCCGAAAAGAAGCCGAAGTCCGTTGATGGCGATGCCACCGAGAAGTCCGCCCGTCGCGAGCGTCCGGAAAGCGCGCCGAAGTCCAAGCGCTACGGCCGCAACAAGGATGGTCTGGCGACGAAGACGACCGGCAAGTTCGACCCGGACCGCAAGGGTGGCCCGCACAGAGACTTCGACCGCGCCGATCGTCCAGCGTCTGCCGCGCCGGTCAAGCGTCGCGACGACGAGGGCGAATGGATCAGCGCCAGCGAGCCTGCCCGTCGCGGCAAGGACGAGGGCCGCGATGGCGGCTTTGGCCGACGCAAGTCGGGCGACGCGGGTGACCGCAGGTCGCGCGATCACGGTGACCGTCCTGCGCGCCGTGACGGCGGCGACCGTCCCCGTTCTGAAGGCGGACCGCGCAGCTATTCCGACAAGCCGAGGGCGCCACGCGCCGACGGTGATCGTCCGCAGCGTCGCGAAGGCGGTGAGCGTTCGTTCAGTGACCGTCCGGCTCGCAGCGACGGCGGTGATCGCCGGTTCGACAAGCCGCGGGCTCCACGCGCTGACGGTGACCGTCCGCCGCGTCGCGAAGGTGGCGACCGTCCGTTTGGCGACAAGCCTCGCGGCAAGTCGTTCGGCGGCAAGCCCTCGGGCGGAAAATCCTTCGGTGAACGCTCCGGCGGTCCGCGCGGCGGTAAGCCTGGTGGCGGCAAGCCCGGCGGTGGACGCCCCGGCGGTCCTGGTCGCTCCGGCGGCGGGCGCCCGGCTGGCGGCGGCAAGCCGCGCGGCAGAGGAAACTAAGCGGTCGTGCGGATCGTCGGCGGAGAGTTTCGGGGTCGCAGCCTGGCGACCCCCAAGTCCAACGATATCCGGCCGACCACGGACCGGACGCGCGAAAGCCTGTTCAACATTCTGAGCCATTCCTATCCGAACGCGCTCGACGGCACGCGTGTGCTCGACCTTTTCGCGGGCACCGGCGCCGTCGGCTTCGAGGCGCTGTCGCGCGGATGCCGGCATGCGCTCTTTGTCGAGCAGGGCGTCGAGGGCAGGGGCCTGATCCAGACCAACGTCGAGACGCTCGGCCTGCAGGGCCGGGCCAAGGTCTTCCGGCGCGACGCCACCAGCCTTGGCGGCGTCGGTACGATGGAGCCGTTTCATCTCGTCTTCGCCGATCCGCCCTACGCCAAGGGGCTGGGCGAAAAGGCCTTGGAGTCGGCTGCCATCGGCAACTGGCTGGTGCCCGGCGCCCTGGTGATCCTCGAAGAGCGGGCAGATGTCCAGCCGGCGCCGGTCGCCGTCTTCGAAAACCTCGACGTCAGGGTGTTCGGCGACACGCGCATGCATTTCTATCGGTTTCGCGGAGCCTGATGCCGTAATTTCGGTTGAGTTGCCGGGATAGGCTCAGCCGGACGACGCCATTTTCTCAACCCGCCCAGCGCGGAGGCATGCCGATGAAGCAGGATCTTTCGATGACGCATGGATCGGCAGGGGCCCCGGCGCGGCCCACCGTCGCGCTGGCGCTTGGCGGTGGCGGCGCCCGCGGTCTTGCGCATATCCATGTCATCGAGGCACTGGATGAACTCGGCATTCGGCCGGTCGCGATCGCGGGCTCGTCGATCGGTGCGATCATGGGCGCCGGCATGGCGGCGGGTTTGCGCGGCGAAGAGATCCGGGCCCATACACTCTCGACCGTCGGCCACCGGCGCGAAGTGGTTAACCGCCTGTGGCAATTGCGGCCATCGAGTCTTTCCGAAGCGATGGCGAGCGGCTTCCGTTTCGGCCAGTTCAATGTCGAGCGGGTGCTCAAGGCCTTCCTGCCCGAGGCCATCCCGCAAAAATTCTCCGACCTCGAAATCCCGCTGAAAGTAGTCGCCACCGACTATTACGGTCAGACGGAGAAGATCTGCGAGAAGGGCGACCTCCGCAAGGCCCTGGCTGCGTCTGCGGCGCTGCCGGCGATCTTCACGCCGGTCCGGATCGACGGGCGGGTCATGATCGACGGCGGCATCTACAATCCCATTCCCTTCGATCACCTGCGCGGCCTTGCCGATATCGTCATTGCGGTCGATGTCGTCGGCGGGCCGGATGGCGACGGCAAGGCGATCCCGAGCCGGATCGACAGCCTGTTCGGCGCGAGCCAGCTGATGATGCAGTCGATCATCGCCATGAAGCTGAAGGAGGGGGCGCCGGACATCCTGTTGCGTCCCGATGTCGGCCGCTACCGCGTGATGGATTTCCTGCGCGCCCAGGACGTGCTGAACGCAACGGCTGCGATCAAGGACGAACTGAAGCGCGCACTCGAAGAGCGGATGACAGCGCCAAGGCTTACCTGAACCTGGGTGTTTGAAGCTTGGCGCCTGAACCTTGGCAATGACGGAGCGTGCCGTCGCAGCGTGAGCGATTAGGCGCTTTCGCGCTCGTCCGCGGGAAGGCCCGGGAGGATCCGTTCGCCGGTCTCTTGCGAATGATCGACCTCGCGCTTCGGCTTGACCAGCGGCTCCGGGCGCACAGGCCGCGAGTGCAGCATGTCGCGGCCGGCGGTGATGCCCTCGGCCTCCTGTAGCACGAGGCGCGCCTCGTCGCGCTTGCGGATGTCGTCCATGATCGCGATCGCCTCGTCGTCGCCGACCCCAAGTGCCTCCAGCGTCTTGCGGCCGAAGAGCAGGCCGGACTCGAAGGTCTCGCGCAGCTCGTAGTCGACACCCTTGGCGCGCAGTTCCAGCGTGTGCAGACGATCGTAGGAGCGGGCGTAGATGCGTGCATTCGGATATTCGGATTGCACGAGATCGATGATGTGGTCGGTCGTTTCCTTCTTCTGGGTGCAGACGGCGACGATCTTGGCCCGTTCGATGCCGGCGGCGCGCAGCACGTCGAGGCGGTTGCCGTCGCCGAAATAGATCCGGAAGCCGAAGGTCGCGGCCTGGCGCACGCGCGCGGCGGAATGATCGATGATCGTCACATCGCGACCGCCGGCAAGCAGGATCTGGGCGGCGATCTGGCCGAAGCGGGAGAAGCCGATCATCAGCACATCGGCATTGGCGCCATCGAAGTCTTCTTCGATCTCTTCGTCCATCTCGTCCTGCTCGCGCATCAATTTCGGCGCTAGCATTGAGGCAAGGGGCGTCAGCGCCATCGACAGGGTCACGATTGCGACCAGCAGCGAGGCGTTGCCGTCCGAGAAGACGCCGGCGCTTGCCGCCGCCGTGAACAGCACGAAGCCGAACTCGCCGCCCTGCGGCAAGAGCAGGCTGATGCGCACGGCGTCATTGTGATGTGATCCGGTGAAGCGGCAGAGCCAATAGAGAACCAGGCTCTTCAGTGCCATCAGCAGCGGCACGGCGATGATGATCAGCTGGTAGCGCTCGACGATGACGCCGAGCTCTAGCGACAGGCCGACCGCCATGAAGAACAGAGCCTGCAGGATACCGCGAAACGGCTCGATATCCGCCTCGAGTTCATGGCGGTATGAGGACTCGGCCAGTAACACGCCTGCAAGGAAGGCACCCATGGCCATCGACAATCCGGCGAGCTGCATCATGGTCGCCGCCCCCATTACCACAAGCAGTGCGGCGGCGATCATGACATCGCGTGCGCCGGTGCGAGCGATGAGCTGGAACAGCGGATTCACAAGGTAGCGCCCGGCAGCGAAGAGCACGACGATCGCAGTGGTGGCGATGGCGAAATCCTCGAGCGGCGGCGTGGTGTCCTCGGGCGCCTGTGCCGCCAGCAGCGGGATCAGCGCCAGAAGCGGCACGATCGCGAGATCCTGCAGCAGCAGGATCGAAAAGGCGCGTTGCCCGTAGCGCGTATTGCGGTCGTTGCCCTCGTCGAGGATCTGCATGGCGAATGCCGTCGACGAGAGGGACAGTCCGAAGCCGGCGATGATGCTGCCGCCATGATCGAGGAGGCCGAGGGCATAGATGGCGTAGGAAAGCAGGATGCCTGTCAGCAGCACCTGCGCCGTGCCGAGGCCGAAGATGTCGCGTCGCATCTGCCAGAGGCGCGAAGGCTTGAGTTCGAGCCCGATGATGAAGAGCAGAAAGACGACGCCGAGTTCCGAGACGTGCAGGATCTGCTCGCCTTCGGTGATGCTTTGGGCGACAGGTCCGATCAGCACGCCGGCCGAAAGGTAGCCGAGGATCGTGCCGAGCCCGAGCCGCTTGAAGATGGGAGCGGCGATCACTGCGCCACCGAGCAGCATCAGGGCCTGGGAATAGATGATCGGTGTCGTTGCCATGCCTCAGGCTTTCACTGTTGCTGAACCCGGCCCCCAAGCGGAGCTTTCGAGAGCGCTTCATTTGCGGTGTTTGAGCGGGAATCGGGTCGATGCCCTTGATGCCTGCTTCGCCGCACAATAAATGGGGCAGGAATGAAAGGCCACACCATGTCAGACACGATCGATTCTGCCGACCTCGAAAAACGCGCATCCGAACTCGTGGACCTCGCCCGCAAGGCCGGCGCCGATGCGGCGGACGCGGTGGTGGTGCGCGGGCGCTCCCGCTCCGTCTCCGTCCGCCTCGGCAAGGTTGAAGCGACGGAAGCCTCCGAAAGCGACGACTTTTCGCTCCGTGTTTTTGTCGGACGGCGTGTCGCCAGCGTTTCGGCCAATCCGGGTTTTGACCTGAAGCTGCTCGCGGAGCGCGCGGTTGCCATGGCCAAGGCTTCGCCGGAGGATCCCTTCGCCGCGCTGGCGGACGCCGACCGGCTGGCGAAGTCCTATCCGGACCTCGACCTTTTCGACGCCACGGCGGTTTCCACTGAAACCCTGACCGAGGCAGCGCTTGCCGCCGAAGAGGCGGCACTCGCGGTCTCGGGCGTTACCAATTCCAGCGGCGCTGGGGCATCGGCCGGCATGGGCGGGCTGGTACTTGTCACCTCGCATGGCTTTTCCGGCTCCTACATGGCCACCCGCTTTGGCCGCTCCGTCAGCGCGATTGCCGGCGAGGGCACCAAGATGGAGCGCGACTACGATTATGATAGCCGCCTCTTCTTTGCCGACCTGCGCGACGCCGACGAAATCGGCCGCCTGGCCGGCGAGCGCGCGGTCGCCCGCATCAATCCGCGCCAGGTGCCGACCGCCAAGAATGTCACCGTCGTCTTCGATCCACGCATAGCCCGCGGCTTCGTCGGCCATCTGGCCGGCGCAATCAATGGCGCGGCTGTCGCCCGCAAGACGAGTTTCCTGCGCGACATGATGGGCAAGCAGATCCTGAAGTCGGGTCTTTCCGTGACCGACGACCCGCTGATCGTGCGTGGCTCCTCTTCGCGTCCCTTTGACGGCGAAGGGGTCAGCGGCGAGAAACTGGCGATGGTCGAAGATGGTGTGCTGAACCACTGGTTCCTGTCCACATCGGCAGCGCTCGAACTCGGGCTTCAGACCAACGGCCGCGGCGTGCGCGGCGGTCCGACCGTCAATCCGTCCTCGACCAATCTGGCGCTCGAGCCGGGATCGATCTCGCGGGACGATCTCATCCGCGGGGTTGGCACCGGCTTCTACGTCACCGAACTGATCGGCCAGGGCGTCAATATGGTGACCGGCGAATACAGCCGCGGCGCCTCCGGCTTCTGGATCGAGAACGGCGAGCTGACCTTTGCCGTCTCTGAAGTCACGATCGCGTCCAATCTCAAAGACATGTTCATGGCGCTGACGCCGGCAGACGACATCGACCGCAAGTTCGGCGTCGCGGCGCCGACGCTCGCCATCGAGGGCATGACGCTCGCCGGCCTCTGACAAGGCCGCTGGAAAAGCAGGCGCGGGAAGCCCGCGCCGATCCCGCCTTCCGGACAAGGGAGAGGCGGGCTGACGGGGTTTTGAATGTCTGACACAGCACCACCGGGCGCGGACTGGAAGCCGGATCTCGACGTGATCCGTGCCGCGGCGGTTGTCGCCGGCGAAACCGCGCTCGGCTATTTCCGCAAGGCGCCCGACGTCCGCTGGAAGAACGAAGGCCGCTCGCCGGTAAGCGAGGCGGATCTTGCCGCAAACGATGTGCTGAAGACGCGCTTGCTTGCGGCCCGGCCCGATTACGGCTGGCTGTCGGAGGAGACGGACGACGATCTGAGCCGGCTGTCGCGCGAAACGGTCTTCGTCGTCGATCCGATCGACGGCACGCGGGCTTTCATCGCCGGCAAGGAACTCTGGTGCGTCAGCGTCGCCGTCGTTCATCGCGGCCAGCCCGTTGCCGGCGTGCTCTATGCCCCGGCGCTCGATGAACTCTTCGAGGCGGTCGCAGGCGGCAGTGCGCTGAAAAACGGCGCCCAAATCTCGGTGCGCGAGGCAAAACCCGGGGAAACACTGCATCTGGCGGCTGCCGAGGACACGATCGGCAAGCTTCCGGCGCCCTATCGCAGCGCCGTTACCCGTATCCCGCATGTGCCGTCGCTTGCCTATCGGCTGGCCATGGTTGCCGACGGGCGGATCGACGGAACGCTGGTGAAGAAGAACTCCCACGACTGGGACCTGGCTGCAGCAGATCTCATTCTAGCGAGCGCCGGCGGCGCGCTGGCCGATCTCGATGCGCAGCCGCTCTCATACAATCGATCCACTGTCGTTCACGGGGTTCTCTGCGCGGCGGCAAAGCCGCTCTTGCCGGGCCTGATCGCCGCATCGCGGTCCATGGAGCCCCATTGACCTTTGAGGCTGAATGCCTCAAATCAACGCCCACACCCAACAAGAATAAATGGAAGTCCGATGGCTCACGACACCGAGAAAAAACAACGTCTGCACCTCGTCTTCGGCGGCGAACTCACCACGCTGACTGACGTACATTTCCGCGACCTGGACAAGCTCGATATCGTCGGCATCTACCCGGACTACGAAAGCGCCCTGACTGCTTGGAAATCCAAGGCGCAGATGACCGTCGACAACGCTCACATGCGTTACTTCATCGTCCACATGCACCGTCTGCTCGACCCGGAAAACGGCTGATGCCGATGAGGTCGGGATGCGCGGTGTTTACCCGCATGCCAGTCGCCCTTAAGTCTCTCCGGGCCGGAACGGCCGGGGAAGGTGGCCTGTCATGAGCAGCTTTCGCGCGCGCCTGGCGCTGTCCAGCTACCGCTGGATCGGCTCGGCCATCTATCCCCTCGTCTGGTCCTACCTTGCCATTCGCGCGGCGAAGGGCAAGGAGGATCCGACGCGCCGCCGTGAGCGCTACGGCCATGCCAGCGAGCCGCGGCCGCAAGGCCCTCTCGTCTGGTTCCACGCGGCAAGCGTCGGCGAAACCAACGCCGTCATCCCGATGATCAAGGAAATCAGGCGGCGCGGCATCCACGTCGTGCTGACGACCGGGACGATGACCTCTGCGCGTGTCGTGGCCGAGCGCCTGGGGTCGACGGTGATCCACCAGTATGTCCCGCTCGATTTCAAGCCGGCCGTCAGCCGTTTTCTCAACTACTGGGAGCCGGATCTGGCGATCATCGCCGAATCCGAGATCTGGCCGATGACCATCCTGGAACTCGGCCGCCGCCATATCCCGCAGGTTCTGGTCAATGGGCGCATGTCCGACCGGACGTTCGCGCGCTGGAAGCGTCGGCCGGCGCTCGCCGATGCGCTGTTCGAGAATCTCGCGCTCGTCATTGCCCAGTCCGATGTCGATGCGGAGCGCTTCCGCACGCTCGGTGCGCTGCCGGTCATGGTGTCGGGCAATCTCAAGGTCGACACCGACGCGCCGCCACACGATCCGCAGGCGCTGAAGGAGTATCGCCAGCAGATCGGCGCCCGCAAGACCTGGGCGGCGATCTCGACCTTCGACGGCGAGGAGGCGGCCGCCGGTGTCGTGCACCGTGCGCTCAAGGAGCGAACCGGCCTTCTGACGATCATCGTTCCGCGTCATCCCGATCGCAGCGACGCCATCGAGGCGGCGCTGACGGCCAAAGGGCTGAAGGTCGCCCGGCGCACGCGCCGCGATCCGCTGACGCCCGACGTCGATATCTTCCTCGGCGACACGATCGGCGAAATGGGCCTCTATCTTCGCCTGACCGAGGTCGCTTTCGTCGGCCGGTCGCTGTTTGCCGAGGGTGGTCAGAACCCGCTGGAGCCGGCGATGCTCGGCTGCGCCATCCTTTCCGGCGGCAACGTCCAGAACTTTCGCGAGACCTATCAGACGCTGGCCAAGAACGGCAGCGCCAAGATCGTGCGCGACGTCGAGATGCTGGCCAAGGGCGTCAACTATCTGCTCGCCAACGACGACATGCGTCGCTCGATGATCGATGCCGGCCTCGAAACCGTGCAAGAGATGCGCGGTGCCCTGTCGGCGACGATGAAGGGACTTGAGCCCTATATCAATCCGCTCGTCGTCAAGGCGCGTCTCAACCCGCCGACCGACAACTGATCCAGCAGGAGACGAAGCCTCGTCATGACCGCAGCCAAAGCCATAGCCGGCATCCTGTTCGACAAGGATGGAACCCTGCTCGACTACGCAAAGAGCTGGGTGCCGGTGAACTACGAACTGGCGCGGATCGCGGCAAAGGGTGATGAGGCCCTGGCCCGCACGCTGCTTGCAGCCGGCGGCATGGACGCCGAAACCGGCCACGTGCTGCCCGACAGCCTGCTTGCCGCAGGCAACACGGTCGAGATCGCGACCGGCTTCGTCGGCGCGGGCGCGCCCTTCACGATTGCCGAACTGACGACCCTGCTTGACGGCCTGTTTGCGCGCTCGGCTGAATATGCCGTGCCGGTGACCGATCTCGGCGCTTTCTTCGCCGGGCTGCACGCCAAGGGCTACCGCCTCGGTGTCGCCTCGAGCGACAACGAGCGTTCGATCCGCGAAACGGCAAAGCGCTTCGGCTTCGAGGATTACCTGCACTATGTGGCGGGCTATGACAGCGGCTACGGCGTCAAGCCGGAGCCGGGCATGGTGCTCGGTTTTTGTGCCGCGACCGGCCTTGAGCCGCAGCAGGTCGTTGTCGTCGGTGACAACAATCACGACATGCACATGGGCCGCAGCGCCGGCGTCGGCATGACGGTCGCCGTCTTGACGGGCACCGGCTCGCGCCAGTCGCTTGCGGCGGCTTCCGACCATTGCCTCTCGGACATCACCGAACTCGAAGCTGTCCTCTAGATCGAGTTGCGGCAGCGGCTTGCCGCGATTGCCTTCAGTTGTGCATCGTGATCGGCCCGGTTCAGCGCCCCTGCCGTGGCCGTATCGGTCTCCATAGCTTGCGTTTTTTCCCGTTCTGACGTTTTTTGTCGCAATCCGCCGGTTTCGACCGGCGAACAAACCGTCCCTCCCGGAAACGGAAGGACCTGAGCGGCCGGGAGGCCACGGAACAAAGATGGTATCGGAAGCGCCGCCATTCTGGTGGACCAAGGCGGATTGGCGTGCGCGCGCGTTGTGGCCGTTCTCATGGGTTTACGGACGGATTGCCGGCATGCGCATGGATCGCGCGCAGCGCGCCTCGGTGCCGGTCCCGGTCATCTGCATCGGCAATTTCACCGTCGGCGGCGCCGGCAAGACGCCGACCTCCATCGCGCTTGCGCGCGTCATCCGCGAAAAGGGGCTGAAGCCCGGATTCCTCAGCCGCGGTTATGGCGGCTCGCTCGACGTGACGACCGTCGTCGATCTGGAACATCATCGCGCCCGCGACGTCGGCGACGAACCGTTGCTTCTGGCGAAGGAGGCCTTGACCGTCGTCTGCCGCCGCCGCGTCGATGGGGCTCGTCGGCTGGTGAAGGAAGGCGTCGACATCATCATCATGGACGACGGTTTCCAGAGCGCGAGGCTGGCCTTCGACTTCGCGCTGTTGGTGATCGATTCCCGCCGCGGCATCGGCAACGGCTATCTGGTGCCGGCGGGCCCGGTGCGGGCGCCACTGTCGAACCAGCTCCGCCACGCCACGGCCCTGCTCAAGATCGGTGACGGCACCGAGGCCGACGCCCTGATCCGTCGCGCCGCCCGCGCCGGCAAGCAGATCTACGAAGCCGACGTCATAAGGCACGACGACGGATCGCTAAATGGCGTCAAGGTGCTTGCCTGGGCGGGCATTGCCGATCCGGAGAAGTTTTACCGCACCGTTCGGGAGACGGGCGCCGTCATCGAGGAAACCCGCAGTTTTCCCGACCACCACCATTTCTCCGAGGACGAAATCGCCGATCTGCTCGACCAGGCTGCAGCGCTCGGCTGCCAGCTCGTTACCACTGCCAAGGATCTGGTGCGCCTGGAGCCCGGCCACGGCCGCGCCGCCGAACTCGCCGCAGCGAGCAGGGTGATCGAGATCGATGTGCGCTTCGACGACCCGATGGCGCCGAAAAGGATCATCGAGACGGCGCTTGCCGCGGCGCGTGCCCGCAAGCTGCGCGAAGGCGCGGCTAAGTAACGGCGCCCTGTGGGTCGTGGCGCCGGAGTGCCGTTGTTGGTGTCCGGGCTTGATTAGCGGCGCTGGTTGGGCAGCGCGCCTGCGCGCTTTTCCGCCTCGAGCGAGGCTTCCGCGTCGACATAGGGCTCCTGCCGGGCGACGCTCCAGTAACGCAGTTCGTCGACGGGGATGATCTTGCCGGTCATCGCGCAGACCACGTGCGAACCCGCGAGCACGATCTGAAAGTCGCCGTCGAGATAACGGATCTTCGCTTCGCGCGAAGCGCTTCCTTCAAACCGGTTCATCATGCTCGGCGCCTGTTTCCGTCTTCGTTATTGGTTCTCTGGTCTAGCTCGCCGTCCGGAAAAATGCCAGTCGCATTTCGCCAGGCGTGAAGATCAGCTCCGGCCGAACAGCCGTTCGATATCGGAGAGCTTGAGTTCGATATAGGTCGGCCGGCCGTGATTGCACTGGCCCGAGCCGGGCGTCGCCTCCATTTGCCTCAAAAGCGCGTTCATCTCCTCGGTGCGCATGCGCCGTCCCGAGCGCACCGATCCGTGGCAGGCCATGGTCGCGGCGAGATATTCGAGCCGGCTCGTCAGCCCGCTTGCCGTATCCCATTCGGCAAGCTCGTCGGCGAGCTGGCGCACGAGACCGACGGCATCCATTTCGCCGAGCATGGCCGGCGTTTCGCGCACCGCAATCGCGCCCGGTCCGAAGCGCTCGATCGCGAGACCCAGGCGGGAGAACTCCTCCGCATGGGCCATCAACCGGTCGCAATCGTCTTCGGGCAGGTCGACGATCTCCGGGATCAGCAGCGCCTGGGCGGCGACCGGTCGCGAATGCAGCGCCGTACGCATCGCCTCGAACACCAGCCGCTCGTGCGCGGCATGCTGGTCGACGATGACGAGGCCGTCATCGGTCTGGGCGACGATGTAGTTTTCGTGCAGCTGGGCGCGCACGGCGCCGAGCGGGAACGATTGCGGCGGCGGCGGTTGCTTGGCCTCCGGCGCCGGCACGGGCATTTCCCGCTCAAACGGGGTGGCAACGCGCGCCGAAGGGGCGGAAAATGCCGCAAAGCTTGCCTGCGGCTGCTCGCCGAGGTGGCGCAGCATCGCGTCGAATTGTGTCGGCCGGGAAGGCGACGTCTCGGCGCTCCAGGGCTGCGGGCGGTAATCGCCAGAGCGGAACGCCTGCATCATGCCGCGGGCGCCCGTCGTTGCGGCGCGGTCGCCGTCGCGCGTCAGCGCCTGACGGATCGCGCCGATGATCAGCCCGCGGATCAGGCCGGGGTCGCGGAAGCGCACGTCAGACTTCGCCGGATGCACGTTGACGTCGACGAGCGCCGGGTCGAGCGTGATCGACAGCACGGCGACCGGATAGCGGCCGCTCGGGATCGTCTCGGAATAGGCGGCACGGATCGCCGACAGCAGCAACTTGTCCTGCACCGGGCGGCCATTGACGAAGACATATTGCTGCAGCGAGTTGCCGCGATTGTAAGTCGGCACGCCGGCAAAGCCGGTCAGTTCGACGTCTTCCCGCGCCGCATCGATCTCGATCGCATTGTCGCGAAAATCCTTGCCGAGCACTTGCGCCATGCGCGCCAGCCGGTCGTCGCCGGTTGCCGGGAATTCGAGTGTCGAGCGGTCGCTGCCGGAGAGCACGAAACGGACCGCCGGAAACGCGATCGCCATGCGGCGCACCACTTCCGAAATGGCGGCTGCTTCCGCCTTCTCGGTCTTCATGAACTTCAGTCGGGCCGGGGTGGCGAAGAAGAGATCGCGCACTTCGACGACCGTGCCGGTATTGGCCGGCGAGGGGCGGACCGCCTCGGTTTTGCCGCCGGTAACCGCAATGACCGCGCCTTCGCTGGCGCCGGCCGTGCGCGTCGTGATCGACAGCCGGGCGACCGAGCCGATCGAAGGCAGGGCCTCGCCGCGAAAGCCGAGGGTGCGGATGTCGAAGAGGCTGTCGTCGAGCTTCGACGTGCAGTGCCTTCGAACCGCAAGTTCGAGGTCGCCAGGTGCCATGCCCGAGCCGTTGTCGGTGACCCGCAGCAGCGTCTTGCCGCCGCCGGCGGTCGCGATCTCGATGCGGGTCGCGCCGGCGTCGAGCGCATTCTCGATCAGCTCCTTAGCGGCGCTGGCCGGACGTTCGATCACTTCGCCGGCGGCGATCTGGTTGATGAGGGTTTCTGAAAGCTGCTTGATGGCCATGGCCCATTTTCCGGGATTCGCCGCGGAAACGGAAGAGGGGACGGTATCTCGTCCCCGGCCGCGAGCGCTTGGTGCCGACACCCTTGAAAAATGATCGAGGGTTTAATCGGCCCTTAACACTCTGCTGCGATTTTCCACAACAACCTGAATGATCACGGGTTTTGTCTTTTGAGCCTTGCGGCGTAGCTGGACGCCGCACTCCCGCCGCTCGAAGAGACGCCTGCCAAGGCCACCCCAGCATGTCCCGAAATGAAACCGCCGTTGCAGCGCCGCGCGTCATTATGAAGACGCGGCAGGCCGTTGTGGCACTTTGGATGGCCGCCTGTTCCCCCTGATCTGACGATCCAGGGACACATGCGGTAGGCGAGTGAGGACAGTGCGATGAGCGATGGGGCGCCGAACGGCGCGGACATCAACAGGGTCATTCTTGAGTCGAGTTGCGACGCACTCGGCATCGCTGTGCTTGTCTGCAGCCGGGACGATACCATTCTCTTTGCCAGCCGCACGATGCTGCAATTTTTCCCGGTGCCGGCGGAAGCCCTGATGCCGGGCGCACGGCTCAGGGATTTCCTCGGTGCCGTCTATGACACCGGTGTCCGTCCGGGCACCGTCCCGGAAAACAGCCGCCGACGCACCAACCGCGAGGAATGGATTGCCGAGCACATGGCGCTGCATTGGCGCGAGCGCTACGAGAGCGTAGAGCGTGCCGGCCGCACCCGCTGGGTTTCGATGCGCAAGCGCCGCCTGTCGAGCGGCATGGGCATCCTGTCGATCAGCGACGTCTCTGACCAGAAGAAGCGCGACGAACAGCTTCAGACCGACCTGGAGCGGGTGGAGCTGACCGAGCAGATCCTCGACGCGCAGCCCAATCCCATCTGCGTCAAGGATCGCAATCTCAATTACATCGCAGTCAACAAGGCCTTCTGCCTGATCCATGACCTGGCGCAGGACGCCATCCTCGGCCGCTCAGCCTGGGACCTGGTCGAGAGCGACCTGGCGGAGCGCTTCGAACAGTCCGATCGCACGGTGCTTGAAACCGGCAAGCCGTTTTCGCAGGCCGAGCACATCGTGCGTGCCGACGGCAGCGACCTCTGGGTGCTGACCCGCAAGTACCGCGTCGGCATGCCCGGCCGCCATTTCGTCGTCACCTGCATGAACGACGTGACCGATATTGCCGTCTGGTATCAGGGCGGCGAGGAACCCTCGGGCGAGGTGACCCTGCAGATCCGCGACTACAGCATTTTTGCCGCGGCGCAGAATTTCTACGATCCTTTCCGGGCGCTGAATGTCCAGCAGCTCGTCGAGGCGGGGTCGATGATCGAGACCTTGCCGGCGCGCGGCCTGCGGGTGCTCCTGGCGACCGACGACCGAGCGCTGGAGGAGCGGCTTGTCGCCCGGCTGCGCGGCTCAGGGCTCGACGCCTGCGCCGTTCGCGATGTCGACGAATTGCACGCCTTCTGCGCTGCTGTCGACGAGGCGGGGCTGAAACTCGACATCCTGCTGCTCGACGCGGCTTTCCCCGAGCGGCAGAAGATCGCTGCCGGCTGGCGCGACAGCCCGATCCTCCCGGTGTCCGCCGATCAGGACGGGGCGGCGGTGCTTGCGGAAGTCTTCCGTGTTTGTTCCGAGCGCGCGGGTGCCGCGCTGCAACCGGAATGGTCGCTGTCGTTCGAGGCCGAAGAGATCGCGCCGCCGCCGCCGGCTCCGCAGGTCGACGTGCTCGTTGCCGAGGACAATCAGATCAACCAGTTCGTCTTCACCCAGATCCTCGAGGGGCTCGGCGTTTCGCATCGGATCGCCGCCAACGGTCGCGAGGCCGTCGAACTCTGGCACGAACTGCAACCGGCCCTTGTGCTGATGGATGTGTCGATGCCGGTCATGAACGGCTTCGACGCAACCGTCGCAATCCGGTCGGCTGAAAAGGGACGCGCACAGAAAACTCCGATCATCGGGGTTACCGCCCAGGCCTTGGATATCGACCTGCAGCAATGCAAGGCATGCGGCATGGACGACCACATCATGAAGCCGGTGAGCCCCGATATGATCGAGGCGGTGTTGAGAAAATTCATGCCGGTGAAGGCAGTACGAACGGCAGGTTGAGTAAAAGGCGTGTCAACTCGCTAGAATTGGGGAGGCCAATGGCAAATCTTGGAGCGGCACGATATCGGATTGTTAACCGCCGATTGCGATCGTCTGCCCCGAATTGCCGCTAAAGTGTAGAGCCCCATCCGTATGCCTCGCATCCACCTCGTTGCCCAAGCCCCGGTCGTGTCGGAAAGACACAGCCGGTTTGCGTCGTGGCGCACGCTGGCGGCGGGCTCGATCGCACGCCATCCCTGCCAGATGAGTGGGGGACGGCGATGATGACAGCGGAAACACCTTACCACCGTGTTGGCCGCGAGGCGCCTGCGGCCCGGGGTGATGTCGATCAACTGACCGGGCTCGGCAACGCCCGTTGCCTGCGCCAGTGTGTCCTTGATCTCGCCGAGGAGCGTGCCAGTGACCCGGCTCCGTTCACCATCGGCCTTGCCAATATCGATGGTTTCAAGCCGATCAATGACCTGTTCGGACCGGAAGCGGGCGACGAGATCCTCTGCCAGGTGGCCTATCGCCTGAAGGCCTGCGCGCCCGAGGGTGCCACGATCATCCGTTTCGACAGCGATGAATTTGCCTTCGTGTTGCCGCTGATCTTCGAGCGCAAGGGCGCCGAGAAGATCGGACAGATGCTGAAGGAGGTGCTGTCGGCCCCCTTCGATCTCGGCGACCGTCACGTTCGTCTGTCCGCCTCCTTCGGTTTCGCCGTTTATCCCTTTGCCGGAGAGGTATTCGAGGACCTCCTGAAAAGCGCCGATACCGCGCTTTATCGCTCGAAGCGCCGCGGCCGCGGGCAGATCACCGTCTACTCGCAGGAGATCGCCCAGGAGATGAAGCGCGCGACGCAGCTTGAGCAAGCGCTGCGCAACGCCATCATCGCCAACGAGGTTGACGTGCACTTCCAGCCGATCGTCGATCTGCGCAACGACGCGGTTGTCGGCTTCGAGGCCTTGGCGCGCTGGTGCGATGCCGATCTCGGCTATGTCTCGCCGGCGGTGTTCGTGCCGCTCGCCGAAGAGCGTGGTTTCATCGATTCGCTCGCCGAGGTCCTGCTGCGCAAGGCAGCCCATGCCGCGCTTTCCTGGCCGAAGGAGCTCTTCCTCTCCTTCAATCTCTCCTCGGCGCAGCTCACGGATCCGACCACCAGCCGGCGCCTGCTGTCGATCATCACCCAGATCGGCCTCGACCCGCGGCGCCTGGAGCTGGAAATCACCGAAACGGCCGTCATGGCCGATGCGGATATCGCCCAGAAGATCGTTGCGGAACTGCGCGCCGCCGGCGTCCGCGTCTCGCTCGACGACTTCGGCACGGGCCAGTCGAGCCTTGGCCGGCTACGCGACTTCTCCTTCGACAAGGTCAAGATCGACCGGGCCTTCGTCTCGCGCATTTCTGCCGATCGTGCCTCGGAGCATATCATCAAGGCGATCGTGTCGATGTGCGAGGGGCTTGAGCTCGAAGTCGTCGCCGAAGGCATCGAGGATTTTTCCGAAGCCCTGAAACTGAAGGCGCTCGGCTGCGGACTGGGGCAGGGCTACTTCTACGGAAAGCCCGCCGATGCGGTGGCGACGATGCGCTATCTTGCCGATCGCTACCGCGATCTTCCCGCCCAGGCCTGATCCGGGTTAGTCCTCGGCGCCGGACATCGCTGCGCGGTCGCGCCGCCCCTCATCCAGCAGCCAGTCACGCACCCTTTTGGCCTGCGCATTCAGTTCGCGCGATCTCGGCCAGACGACGTAGAAGGCAAGGCCCGTCTTCAGCACGTGTCCGGCGACCGGGACCAGCGCGCCCGAGCGGATCTGCGGATAGATCAAGTGTTCCCAGCCGAGCGCCACGCCTTCGCCGGATAGCACCGCCTGGATCACCAGGACATAGTCGTTGATCGAAAGCCGGCGGGCCTGTTTGGGATAGGCAAGACCGGCGCTCGCAAACCACTCGGTCCAGTCGCAGGCGCGTCGGACCGGCTCTTCCAGGTGGATGAGGTTGTGGCGTGGCAGGTCGGCGGCCGTTTTCGGCAAGCCGTGCCGCTCGATATAGGCGGGTGTGGCGACCGCGTTGACCACCTCGTCGGCGAGCAGGGCGGCATGGTAACGCGGCCAATGGCTTGGGTCGCCGCCGCGGATGCCGAGCGGGATCGGCTCTTCCTCCAGATCGAGGTCGCGCACGCTGGTCTGGATCCGGAGATCGATTTCCGGCAGGTCCTCGCGCATGCGGTTGAGGCGCGGCAGCATCCACATCGAGGCAAAGGCGGTGGAGGCCGCGAGCGTCACGTTGGTCTCGCGGCCCTTTGCGCGAATGTCTTCGGCCGACTTCTGGATGCGCGACAGGCCGACGGAGACGTCGGCATGAAACTTCTCGCCCGCTTCCGTCAGCTCGACCGCGCGGTGCACGCGATGAAACAGCGGCACGCCCAGCTGTTCCTCAAGACCGCGCACGGCGTAGGAGACGGCAGCCTGGGTCATGCCGAGCTCGTTGGCAGCACGGGTGAAGTTCTGGTGGCGGCCGGCTGCCTCGAACACGATGAGGCTTGCGGCGGACGGGAGCAGGCGGCGCAGGTTTTCCATAAACCTCGCTTATAGCATGGATCGAATTTTTCCAGCGTTACAGTGGAATTCTTCTCCCATAGCATCATCTGAGATGATGGGAGGTTATGGGCATGGATACGGCACTGGCAACGGACGCGGCGGCACCGAGACGGACACGCGGTACACGGCCGAACCGGCGCGAGGGCGCAGGACGCAGCCTCGGTGTTCCCTACATCACCAGAAACATTCCGACTTATGATATCCTCGGCGAGGAAAGCCTGCTTCGGATCGAAGCGATTGCCGATCGAATCCTTGCCGAAGTCGGCATCGAGTTTCGCGACGACCCGGTTTCTCTCGATTACTGGCGAAGGGCCGGCGCGAAGGTCGACGGCGTCCGGGTGACCTTCGAACCGGGCATGCTGAAGGAAATCGTCGCCTCGGCGCCGCACCAGTTTACCCAGCATGCCCGCAATCCGGCGCGCAATGTCGAGATCGGCGGCAACAACGTCGTCTTCTCGCCGGCCTATGGCTCGCCCTTCGTCATGGACCTCGACAAGGGCCGGCGCTACGGCACGATCGAGGACTTCCGCAACCTGATCAAGCTGGCGCAGTCGAGCCCCTGGCTGCACCATTCCGGCGGCACGATCTGCGAGCCGGTCGATGTGCCGGTCAACAAGCGCCACCTCGACATGGTCTACAGCCATATCAAATATTCCGACCGCGCCTTCATGGGTTCGATCACGGCGGAAGACCGTGCCGAAGATTCGATCGAGATGGCGCGCATTCTCTTTGGTCGCGATTTCGTCGATCGCAACTGCGTCATCCTCGGCAACGTCAACGTCAATTCGCCGCTCGTCTGGGACGGGACGATGACGAAGTCGCTGCGCGCCTATGCGCGGGCAAACCAGGCCGCGGTCATTGTGCCCTTCATCCTTGGCGGCGCCATGGGGCCGGTCACCAATGCCGGCGCCATCGCCCAGTCCTATGCCGAGACGCTTGCCGGCTGTGCGCTGACCCAGCTGGAGCGCAAGGGCGCCCCGGTCATTTTCGGCAATTTCCTGTCGTCCATGTCGCTGCGCTCGGGCTCGCCCACCTTCGGCACGCCGGAACCGGCGATCGGCAGCATGGTCGTCGGCCAGCTTGCGCGCCGGCTCGGCCTGCCACTGCGCTGTGCCGGCAATTTCTCCAATTCGAAGCTGCCGGATGCACAGGCGATGCAGGAAGGCGCGATGTCGATGCTCTCGGCGGTGCATTGCGGCGCGAATTTCATCCTGCATTCCGCCGGCTTCGTCGATGGGCTGCTCGCCATGTCCTACGAGAAGTTCGTTATGGACACCGACTTCTGCGGCGCGCTGCATTCCTATCTTGCCGGCGTGGTCGTCGACGACAACACGCTGGCCATGGACGCCTTCCTGCAGGTCGGTCCCGGCAGCCATTTCCTCGGCTGCGACCACACCATGCGCAACTACCAGACCGCCTTCTGGGATTCGGCCCTTTCGGACAACGAGCCCTTCGAGAAATGGGTTGAGGAGGGCGAGACCGACATGGCGACGCGTGCCAACCGCGCCTGGAAGAAGACGCTTGCCGAATATGAAGCGCCGCCGCTGGATGTGGCGCTTGACGAGGCGCTGATCGATTATGTCACGCGCCGCAAGGAGAGCATGGCGGATGCTTGGTACTGACGAAGCCGGCATTCTCGGTCGCCTTTCAAGGAACAGGAAACGACATCGTCGAAAGATCCGCTGCTGCAGTCTTACCGCCTGAGCCGACGACCTCGTCGTGTCGAGCTGGGATATCATCGCCGGGACGGTGAAGCCGGAGGGGCCGCTCTATGACGACAACGGCGCCTATAGCGGCATGATGGCGGCCGAGCTGATCGCGCGCGGCGGCGGCGCGCTCGAGATCGTCTCGCCCGAGCGCATGTTCGCGCCCGAGGTCGCGGGCATGAACCATGTGCCCTATGCGACCGCCTTTGCCGAACACAATGTCCGGGTGACGATCAACACGCGGGTGAAATCCGTTCGGCGGGAGTGCAATGGCCTTGTTGCGACGCTCGGTTCCGATTTTTCGGACAAGGCAACGATCAAGGGGCGCGTCGCGCCACTGGTGGTCGAGCATGGCACGGTGCCGATGGACGACCTCTATCGTGAACTGAAGCCGCTTTCACGCAAGCTGGGGGGCGTCGATTACAAGGCACTGCTTCGCGGTGAGAACCCCACCCCGCAGAAAAACCTCGATGCCCGCTTCGACATGTTCCGCATCGGCGATGCCGTCGCCAGCCGCAACATCCACGGGGGCATTTACGATGCCCAACGCGACGGAGTGCTCGTCTGACGCAAAGCCAAGGCGGCGATGCCTGGCACCGCCGCCCGTTGGAAGGCGTACTGAACAGCTTGGAATGCTACGACGTTACTGCTGCGGCTGTTCGGTACCCTGCTGCATCGGCTGTGCCGGTGCAGTAGTCGTGGTCGAAGAGGTCGTCGACGTGTCAACCGGCTGGTTGGCGTTCTGTTCGGCAACCTGCTGTGCCTTCGTCTTGAACTCCGGAGCCGCCTTCAGCGTATCGGCGGTTTCGGTGGTCGTCAGCTTCAGCTTGTCCGTGTTGGGCTGCTCGGCGATCGTGATGCGATCAAACGGAACCGCTACGTCCTTTTCACCGAGACCCAGGAAGCCGCCGACACCGATTACGGCCGCTTCCACGCCGCCATCCTTCTTCATGATCAGGTCGTTGATCTCGCCGATGCTTTCGTCACCGGCATTGTAGACGCTCTGGCCGATATAGGTGCTGGCTGCGATCTGGTCGCTTGCCTGCTCGGTCAGATAGGTGGCGTCCGATTGCGCCACATCAGCGGTCTTGGTTTCCGTGATCGGCGGTTTCGTTTCAGCCTGATCGGCCGGAGCCATGGCGTCCGGGGCGGGCTGCGCCGGCTGCATCGTCTGCGGCTGTTCCATCGGCTTGGTTGCGTCCTGCGCGAAAGCCACCGGGGCGACAGTAAGACCCGCGAAGAGCGCGCCGGCTGCGACGGTTGTTACGAGTTTCTTGATCATCTCAAACTGCCTTTCCTTGACGTTTCGATCAGGGCGCGGCCTGGCTTCTGCCGCCAGGTCCACCGCGCCGGTGATATGGTGTCAACGCCCGGGAGCCCGAACGGTTCCGGAAAAAATAGTCAAAGTTTCAGGTCGAAAGGTCCGTTGCCGCTGAACGTGACCCTCCGCCGCGATTTTCCAAGGATTGTCGGCAATCTCGCGCGGACATGTATTTTGGTTTTCGAATATATGTATTTTAGTGATCAATTATGTACTTTGTGCCATTCATGAATTCTTGAGCGTTCTTGTCGATACTTGGCAGATGGCAGGAAATAGCGCGCAGCGTCGTCACCCTGTTATCCCGGGATGGTTTTCACGATGTTTTTGCCGCGCCGCTTTCTTTCTGTTTCCTTGCTCTCCGTTCTGGCGATGGCCGGCCTTGTTCTGATCGAGCGCAATCTTTTTGGGCTGCGCTATTTTTCGGAACGGGTTCCTGGCGTCGAGCCCTACAATCTCTGGCATGCCTGGGTGGCTCTGAGCCTGTCGCTCGCGGCTGTTCAGGGCTTTACCCGCGATGCCGCCTGGCTGGGCGCGCCGGAGCTGCGGCTGGCGTCCGGCCGCGAGCTTGGGCTTTGTGTCGCCGGCTGGATGCTCGCCGTGCTGATGGCGCTGGTGTTCGTTGCCGATCCCCTCGGTTTCAGCCTTCTGGCGCGTGAAGACGGCCTGGTCGAATGGGCCTCTGCCCTGCTGATCTTCATCGCCAGCGGTTTCTTTGCGTTTGCTGCCGTCGGGCAACTGCGCGTGGTCCGTTCAGGAATGGGACGTCGCGCCTGGATGGCCGCGGCTTTTGCAGCGCTTCTGGCGCTTTGCTTCTTCGTGGTCGGCATGGAGGAGATATCCTGGATGCAGCGCGTCTTCGGTATCGCCACGCCGGAGGGCCTGCTCGCGCTCAACAAGCAGCAGGAATTGAACCTGCACAACATCTCCACCGGCTTCTCGGAACTGCTCTACTACACCGGCAGCTTCTTCCTTTTGACGCTGGCGCCCTTCGTCTGGCTCTATCTGCGCAAGAGCATCAGCCTTGGTCGGCTCGATGCTTTTGCGCCGAGCGTGCTGGTGCTGGCGGCAAGCGCCCCGATGGCCGCCTTCAACAGCGACAACTGGAGCATGTTGCCGACGCAGATGATGGTGATGATGACCGTGATCATACTGCTGATGGTTGCCGATATCGCGCTGAGGGCAGGGCACTGGCGCGAGTTCATCGTGCTGACGGCAGGCGCCATTCTGATCGTCGCGATCCAGGAGCTGTTCATTCTCCAGGCTTCCACGCTCGTGCGCCTTTGGGACCCGACCGAGTACAAGGAGTTTTTCATTGCGCTCGGGCTCGCCATCTACGGCTTTGAAACCTGGTCGCGACTGCGTTCGCCGGCCGCAAGGCTTTCGCCGTTGGGCTCCCGTCCCCTGGCCGGATAAAAATACCCCGCCTGACGGGCGGGGTATTTGAATCGCGTCTGCCTCGAACTGCGTCCGAAGCCGTCAGTGGCTTTCGCGCAGCACTTCGCTGCCGCTGCCGCCGACGAGGAAGTCGAGGTCCGCACCCTTGTCGGCCTGTAGCACCGTGTCCTGGTAGAGCTTGTAGTAGCCGCGGGTCCATTTCGGCGGCGGCGCCTGCCAGGCGGCCATGCGCGTCGCAAACTCTTCCTCGCTGATCATCAGGTTGAGCTCGCCCTTCATCGCGTCGAGGCGGATACGGTCGCCGGTCTTGACGATGGCGAGCGGCCCGCCGGCATTCGATTCCGGGCTGACATGCAGGACCACGGTGCCGAAGGCGGTACCGGACATGCGGGCGTCGGACACGCGCACCATGTCGCGCACGCCCCTTTCGACGAGGCGCCGCGGGATCGGCATGTTGCCGACCTCGGCCATTCCCGGATAGCCCTTGGGTCCGCAGCCCTTGAGCACAAGGATCGTGTCTTCGGTCACCGGCAGGTCCGGATCGTCAATCTTTGCCTTCAGCTCCTCGATCGTCTCGAAGACATAGGCCGGACCTTCATGGACGAGGAGATGCTCGCTTGCGGCCGACGGCTTGATGACGGCGCCGTTCGGGGCAAGGTTGCCCTTGAGCACGCGAATGCCGGCGGCAGCCCGCAGCGGATTGTCGAGCGGGCGGATGACGTCGTCGTTGTAGACTTCGGCATCTTCCCAGTATTTGCTGATCGGCACGCCGAAGACTGTCGGCGCGTCGGCATGCAGCAGATGCTGTATGCGGTTCATCACCGCCGGCAGGCCGCCTGCATAGGCGAGGTCTTCGATCAGATACTTGCCGGACGGCATGCAGTTGACGATGCACGGCACCTGGCTGCCGACGCGGTCGAAATCCTCAAGACAGAGATCAACGCCGGCGCGGCCGGCGATCGCCAGCATGTGCACGACGGCATTGGTCGAACCGCCGACGGCGGCGTTGGCAATGATGCCGTTCTCGAAATTCTTCTTGGTCAGCACTTTCGACAGGCGCAGGTCTTCATGCACCATCTCGACGATGCGTTTGCCGGTCATGTGCGACAGCGCCATGCGGCGGGCGTCGACGGCCGGCAGCGCCGCATTGGTCGGCAGCGACAGGCCCATCGCCTCGACGATCGACGCCATGGTGGTGGCCGTGCCCATCGTCATGCACACACCCGGTGAGCGCGACATGCCGCTTTCTGCCGCCATGAATTCCTGCATGCTCATATCACCGGCGCGTACGGCCTCGGAGAACTTCCAGACATCCGTGCCGGAGCCGATGTCCTTGCCCTTCCACTTGCCGTTCAGCATCGGGCCGGAGGAGACGACGATCGTCGGCAGGTCGACCGACGCCGCACCCATCAACTGGCCGGGGGTTGTCTTGTCGCAGCCGCCGAGCAGCACCACGCCGTCGATGCCATAGGCGCGGATCGCCTCTTCGACATCCATGGCGAGCAGATTGCGAAAGAGCATCGCGGTCGGGCGCATCTGCGTCTCGCCGAGCGAAGACACCGGGAACTCGACCGGGAAACCGCCGGCCTCCCACACGCCACGCTTCACGCCCTCTGCCAGAATGCGCAGATGACTGTTGCAGGGCGTGAGTTCCGACCAGGTGTTGCAAATGCCGATAATCGGGCGGCCGTCGAATACGTGGTCCGGAAATCCCTGGTTCTTCATCCAGGAGCGATGGATAAACCCATCCTTGTCGGTGCCGCCGTACCAGTGACGGCTGCGCAGTTCTTTCTTCTTGTCGCTCATGCGAGCTTCCTCCTCACCATGCGATCAAACGCGTGGCTGAATTGTATGACTTTTTATTGGCGCTTCGCCAAGAGTTACTCGGCCAAGAATTTCCGGTCAGAGACGGAAAGACGGTTCGAACCGGCCCTTGACGCTGACGCCGAGATCGAAGGTCTTGCCGGCATGCGGGTCCGCCGCACGCGTTGCCTCGTCCATGTCCTGCCAGGCGGATGTCACCAGCATGCGATCGGCCTTCGCTCCGATGAAGGCGGTACAGCTCGGTTGGCCCGTCGGCACGGCGTAGCGCGCGATGCGCGCGCCGTCGGGGCGGTAGACATCGACCGTGCCACTGCCCCAGCGGGCGTTCCAGATCAGACCGTCGGCATCGCACACGGAGCCGTCGATGCCGCCAGCTTCGCCACTGCCGTCGACGAGCAGGCTCGGTTCGCCTTTCGGCAGCCCGGTCGCGGCGTCGAGATCGACGCGCATCAGGTGATTGATGTCGGTATCGACGAAATAGGCGACGGTTCCATCCGGCGAGAAGCAGATGCTGTTGGGAATGGTGATGGCGGCATAGAGCTTCGTCACCTTGCTGCCGGCGACGTGATAGATCGCGCCGGAGCCCTTTTCGGCGCTGCGGCCCATGGTGCCGATCCAGAGCGAACCGGACGCATGAACCCGGCCGTCGTTCGAGCGATTGATGGGTTCGTCCTCAAGCGTGGTCAGCAGGCTGAAGGCACCGGTCCGCGTATCCCTGATGAAGAGGCCCTGGTCGGAGGCGATCAGCTGCCGGGTCGGATCGATGACGGCGAGCACGCTGCCGAGGAAGGGTAGGGCGTGCACGGTCTTGCGCCCGCTTTCTAGGTGCAGTTCATGCAGTTCCTGGCCCTTGATGTTGAACCACCAGGCGGTGCCGGTGGCCGGGTCATAGGTCGGACCTTCGCCGAGGATCGACGTCGCTTCGCAGAGAATGCTGCCGGAGAAGGGGATGGTGTCGCTCATCAGCGCGCTCCGTAGACGGCGTCGTAGGCCTTGATGGTGGCAACGGCGCGCTCGCGCACTTCAGCCGCGCTCATGCCGGGCTTGTAGAGGCTGGAACCAAGACCGAAGCTGCGGATGCCGGCCTTGGCATAGTCGCCGAAATTCGCGTCCGAAACGCCACCGACGGCAGCGATTTCCAGCTCCGGCGGCAGGATCGCGCGGATCGCGGTGATGCCGGACGGGCCGAGCACGCTTGCCGGGAAGAACTTGAGGCCGGTGGCGCCCGCCGCCGCGGCCGAAAGCGCCTCGGTCGGGGTGAGCACGCCGGGCATGGTCACCATGCCCTTTTTGGCGGCGAGAGAAATCACCGCCGGCTCGACATTGGGGCTCACCATCAGGCGGCCGCCGACATCGGCGAGTTGTTCTACCTGTGCCGTCGTCAGCACCGTGCCGGCGCCGATCAGGCATCCCTCGGGCGCCATCTTCACGGCCGTCTCAATCGAGCGGAACGGATCGGGTGAATTCAGCGGGATCTCGATCGCGGAGAAGCCGGTCTCGATCAGGGCACCAACGACGCCTGCGGTTTCCTCGGGCTTGAGGCCGCGCAGGATCGCGATCAGCGGGTACTTCATCGACGGAAAGGGAATGCGGGTCATGAGCGTGTCTTTCGTTCAGAGGGGCCAGATCGCCTGGGCGGCGGTCGAAAGGCCGGAGCGGACGGCCGTGTCGGCATCGACCACCTGAAGAGGGCAGTCGAGGCTTTCGAGCGCGGCCTGATAAAGCGTACCAAGGGATCCGGAGGCGACGAGGCAGATGCTGTCGATCGTCTTGGCTGAAGCCAGCGCGCCGGCGATCTCCAGGCCGATCAGCGTGCCCGACAGCAATGCCTTGGCGTCGGTCGCGCTTGCGCCGTGCAGCAATTGGCCTGAGCGCGCGCCGAAGATCAGGCTGGTGGCGAGCGCCGGATTTGTGCGTGCCTCGGCCACCGCCGCCGCAAAGGCGGGATGATCGCCGGTAAACGCATGCGCGTCGGCGATCGAGTGGCTGAGGATCGAGTGCTTGGAGATCACGTCGAACAATTCGCCGGTCATGAAGGTGGAAAAGCCGCTGACGGCGCCGTCTTCGAGCCGCACCCATTTGCTGTGTGTGCCCGGCATGCAGACGAGATGTAGACCGCGACCGAGGTCGCTTGCCGCGCCGAGCAATTGCGTCTCCTCGCCGCGCATCACATCCGGGTGCCGCCGATCACGCTGCGCCAGACCCGGCAGGATACGGATGTCGCGATCGAGATCCGGCACTGCCACGGCATGGGAGGCGATATCGGCGAGCGCGGCCGGCGTATCGAGATAGCCGGCCTCGACCCAACCCTGCTTGGCGCCGGCCATGCCGCAGATGATCGCCGGCAGGTGGCCTGGCGCATCGACGGCGACCAGGTGCTTTTCGAGGATCGCATGGAACCCGGCCTTGTTGGCCGTGGTCATGCCTTCGCCGCTTCGGCGCTCGGCGAGCACCGAGCCGTCCTCGCCGATGATCCACAGCCGGAAACTCGTGGTTCCCCAGTCGACTGCGGCATAATAGGCTGCCGTCATCAAAGTGCGCCTCCATCGATGATCATTGTTTGCGCGGTCATGCCCGACGAGCACGCCGACGCGAGAAAAAGGCAAGGGCCGACGAGATCGTCGGCGGTGAGGCTGCGCTTCAGGCACTGCCGTTCCTGCATGCCGGCGATTGCCGCGTCGCTCAGCCACAGCCGTTTCTGGCGCTCGGTGACGATCATGCCGGGCAGGATCGCGTTGACGCGGATGTTGTCCTGGCCGAGCTTTCCGGCGAGCGATTTGGTCAGGCCGACGATCGCGGCTTTCGCCGTCGCATAGGCCGGGATTTCGGCCATGTTGAGCAGATAGGCGATCGACGAGAAATTGACGATCGACCCGCCGCCGGCTTCGCGCATATGCGGCGCAACCCCCTGGCTCATGAAGAAGAGGTGCCTGAGGTTGACCGCCTGGCTCTCGTCCCAGCTCTCTTCGGTTACGCTTTCGAGTGGTTGGCGATCGTCGCGCGCCGCATTGTTGACGAGCACGTGGATCGCGCCGAGAGCGGCCGCCGCAGTCTGCGCGGCCTTTTTTACCGCTTCGATGTCGCGCAAGTCGGCGGGAATATAGACCGGTGCCGTGCTTGCCTTGATGGCGAGCCTTTCGACGAGGTCGAGGCTTGCCCTCTCGTCGATATCGACGAAGGCCACCCGTGCACCCTGGTCGACGAAGCCCTCTACAAGCGCTGCGCCAATGCCGGAACCGCCACCGGTGACCAGCACCGCGCGGTCTTTGAGATCATGAAATTGTGCCTTCGGCACCGGCATATTCCTGTATCCCCGATCAGTCCTATGGTGAAGAGTTGTTCCATTATTTGGAACTTGATTTTATTATATGGAATTATCACGTCGAAGCGTCTACCTTGTCAAGGTCGCGCGCCCGATCGCGCGACTGCAATCGGAAACAAACAAGCGAGCGACGATGACGGGTGAAGCGGCAGGCGGAGGGGACGAAGTGCGTGCGGAGGCTGGCACGGGCACGCTCGGCAAGGCAATCACCGTCCTGGAAGCGGTGGTCACCGCCGATGGCCCGCAGCGCTTTACAGATATTCTCGCCCGGTCCGGCCAGCCGCGCGGCACGTTGTACCGGCTGCTCAGCCATCTGGTCGAGGAAGGACTGCTGATCCAGCGCCGCGACCTCTCCTATGAGCCTGGCCTTCGGCTGCTGACGCTGGCCTATCGTTCCTGGTCCGCCAATCGCTTTCGCGACGTTGCCGAGCCTCACCTGCAGCGATTGCACGAACTGACCGGTGAGACCGTGCATCTCGGCATTCTGCGCGAGACCGAGATCGTCTATGTCGACAAGGTAGAAAGCCGCCAGACGGTGCGCATGAGTTCGCAGATCGGCAAGGCGTCGCCGGCCTATTGCACCGGCATCGGCAAGGCGGCGCTGTCCTTGCTTGGACAGCCGGAGTTGGAAGGTATTTTGGCCCGAACCGAGTTTCACGCCTTCACGCCGCACACCCATCGCTCGGCTGCCACCTTGCTGGCGGAGATCGAGGAAATCCGGCGCGACGGCCACGCTTTCGACCGCGAGGAACATGAGACGGAGATCCGCTGCGTTGCAGCACCTATCCTCATTCCCGGCAGCGAACTTGCGGCCGGCCTGTCGGTAACCGGGCCCGCCTATCGGGTGACCATGGAGCAATTGTCGGCCTGGGCGGCAGCGGTTCGGGCAGCGGCGCAAGCGGTTGGCGAGGACGCGGCGATCCGTCTTGGGCCCGGCCGTGGTGGACCTTGAATTCACTTTACGGTAAATTAGAAACATCGACTGGACGTGGCGCGTCTCGCTCGATAGCTTTAATATATCAGACTCAGGTTCGTGGATGGTCTTAGTCTGGTTCGTTTTTGGTATTGGTATAAATTTTTGACGTGATCTTCATGCGGCGTCAGCGGCCGGTTCCCGCATGGAACCGGATGTGGAGAAGGGCGGAAGATGATTGATTTCAGCGCGAATTTGTCGGCGTTGGCGCTTCCTGATGGGCGAACCATCCGTGGGCCGATTTGTTGCGAAGAGGATATCAGGCGCGTGATCGCCCAGGTTGCGGATTCCTACGGTTTCCGTGGTTTCCTGGTGCTTGCCATTCCGGAAACGGAGAGCAACAGCCTGTCCGTCAACGCCTTGATGACGAACTACCCGGCCGCCTTTCTCAAAGGCTATGACAGTGCCGGCTTGATCAATGGCAGCCCGGTGATCCAGCGGCTTCGGCGCAGCACCATCCCCTTTACCTACGACGCGCACCAGCTTGCGCGCCGCCGAGCCGACGGCAAGGGCGATGCGGCGGTCTGCGTCTTCGAGCAGGCGAACATGCCGCGCGGCCTCTATCTGCCGGTGCACGATGCGAGCGGCCACCGCGCCGCGATCGCCTTTGGCGGCGACCGTCCCGTGGTTTCCAATGACGAGCTTCAGGAGCTCAACCTTTGGGCCGGCGTGCTCTACAGCAAATACATGGAGGTGCGCGATCGCGACAAGCGCGGTGCGGGAAGCCTTTCACGCCGCGAGGTCGAGTGCCTGCGCTGGGCGGCCGCCGGCAAGACCACCAGTGAAATGGCGAAAATTCTGGCGCTGTCCGAATATACCGTCAACCACTACCTCAACCGGGCAACGCGCAAGCTGGATTCGGTCAATCGCGTTCAGACCGTCGCAAAGGCCGTGCGCGCCGGGTTGATCAACTGATCGCCGGCACGCGTCGCGCGCGAGCTGATGGCAATATCGGCCTTCACGAGGGGAAATACACAGACTTTTGGGTCGAAGCGGCAGGGATTTTCGATCATCTGTTGGCATTGGCAGGCGGCTCGGTCTATTTGATACGTGATGAATGCCATGGAACGCGCGAATGCAGGATACGATGACGACCGGGATGACTGACGCAGATCTGCCCCGGGGCGGCGATTTCGCGTCCGAGATCGCAAAGCTTGAGACCCAGTTCGATATCATCCGCTATATGCGGCGGATCACGCAGGTTTTTGGCTTCAAGACGTTTCTGATCTGCTCGATCCCCTCGATCGACGTGGAGCGCCTCGCCGCGAGCACCGTCATCTCCAACATGCCGGCCGAGCTGCTGAACAAGTATGACAGCCTGTCGATGCTGCGCTTCAGCACCGGCGTGCGCCGCCTGCGCGAGACGACGACGCCGTTCCAGGTGACGCTTGCAGCCTGGGAGGGAGAGGGCGGCAAACCGGAATCGGCGGCCGAATACATCGAGATGCTGCGCGAAAACGGTATCTTCCAGGCAAGCTACTTCCCGGTTCATGACGCCGAGGGCGGCCGCGGCGCTGTCATCCTGATGGGCCCGCTGGTCGAACTGCCGATGACCGTCACCATGGAACTGCAGATGATTGCAATCCATGTCTATAACCGCCTCGCCGAAATCGGCTCCGTGTGGAAGAGCAGCGGCGCAGCACTTTCGGAGCGCGAGATCCAGTGTTTGAGCTGGACGGCTGCCGGAAAGACCAGCGCCGAGATCGCCGGCATCCTCGGGCTCTCCGAGCATACGGTCAACCACTACCTCAACCACGTGACCAAGAAGCTCGATGCCGTCAACCGCACTCAGGCGGTCGTGAAGGCGATGAAGAAGGGCTACATCAGCTAGCCCCAAGTCGGCCCTGCGCCGCAAGCCTCTTCCTGAATGTCCTCGACCTGATGCGATCGAAAGAAGCTTGGGGAAGCCCGGCATGCTGTCGCCAAGGTTCCGTCATCTGGGCGATCTGCTCCATCCTTGGACGATTTGCAGACGGTTGCTCAGAAACTGGGCATATGCCATCGCCGGCCGATGAATGGCGGTCGAGATTATCTTTTTGAAATTGCTGCCTATTTCCGCCAGATCTGAAACTGGCACGCATCCTGCATTTCTATTGGCATGTCCAGAGGGGACTAAAAAGAAGACAGCGCCCAAGAAGGTCGCGACCGAAAGGGCCACTGCCCGCCTTAAAGGTGATCCCGGATGTACGGACACCGAGGCGGGTGGTGGCCCTTCCTTTTTCCGATATGTCGCATTGGCGAAGCGCCCCGCCTCGACTATCTAAGAGATAACAAAAGAATGAGAGGGCGCGATGCCGGAAGTCACGAAAGAAGTAGTGCTCGAAAAGTTGCGCACGGTGCGTGGCCCGGGCATGGAAGGCAATATCGTCGACCTCGGGCTCGTGTCTGATGTCTTCATCTCCGACGGCAAGGCCTATTTCTCGATCACCGTGCCGGCCGAACGCGCCAAGGAGCTGGAGCCGATGCGGGCTGCAGCCGAGCGCGTGGTGCGTGACATTCCCGGGATCACCGCGGCAATGGTCGCTCTGACGGCCGACCGCAAGGCAGCCGCAGGCAGCGCGCCGGTGCAGCGCCCGCAGCCGCAGGCACCGTCCCATGCAGGCCACTCCCACGCCCCGCGTCCGGCTGGCGGACCGCCCGCCAAGGCGGGGATCCCCGGCGTCGGCGCGATTATCGCCGTCGCTTCGGGCAAGGGCGGTGTCGGCAAGTCGACCACGTCGGTCAATCTGGCGCTGGCACTCCAGGCAAACGGCCTGAAAGTCGGTCTGCTCGATGCCGATATCTACGGCCCCTCGATGCCGCGGCTCCTGAAGATTTCCGGCCGGCCGCAGCAGATCGAGGGCCGGCTCATCCGCCCGATGGAAAATTACGGCCTCAAGGTCATGTCCATGGGTTTCCTCGTCGATGAGGAAGTGGCGATGATCTGGCGCGGACCGATGATCCAGTCGGCGCTTCTGCAGATGTTGCGCGAGGTCGCCTGGGGCGATCTTGACGTGCTCGTCGTCGACATGCCGCCGGGCACGGGCGACGCCCAGCTCACCATGGCCCAGCAGGTGCCGCTTGCCGGTGCCGTCATCGTCTCGACGCCGCAGGACCTGGCGCTGATCGATGCGCGCAAGGGCCTTGCCATGTTCCGCAAGGTGGAAGTCCCGGTGCTCGGCATCGTCGAGAACATGAGCTACTTCGTCGCGCCCGACACCGGAAACCGCTACGACATCTTCGGGCACGGCGGCGCCCGCAAGGAGGCAGAACGCATCGGCGTGCCCTTCCTCGGCGAAGTGCCGCTGACGATGGGAATTCGCGAGACGTCGGATGCAGGAACGCCGCTGGTCGCCTCCGACCCGGCAGGCGAGGTCGCGCGCGTCTACCGCGATATCGCGACAAAGGTCTGGGAACAGGTATCGGCCACGCAGCAGGACAAGAGCCGCGCCGCGCCGAACATCGTGTTCGAGTAGTTTGTCTCGAAGCGGTTCTGCCCGGCTGTCGGGCACGAATCGTTTTGCCCTTGATTCGGTTTTGATTTAAGCAAACATGCTATAGGGTGGCGCCGAACTGGCGGCGCATGCCCGCGTGCCGGATTGCAAGAGGGCATTGATTTTGCGTTTGCGTTGCGCCATATGCCTTGCCGCACTTGCGAAGGTGCCCAACTTGACGCCCTCTCGCCCGAGATCTTGGCCTCTCGCGATGACTGAGTTGAAGACTTTGTCCTGACTGGCGGAACGTCCCATCCGATGGATCTCTATTGTGGGTATTTTGTGGCGCACGATCTTTCGCCTCTTCCATTCGACCCTAAGGTTGGCATGACGAGGACGCTCGCATGATCACCGGCTATTGCGCCGATGGCACGGCCGTCGTCCTGACGCCCGCCGACCCGCCCGAGAGCTTGCGTTCGGACCTCATCTGGCTGGATCTGGTCGAGCCGAACAAGGCGGAAGATCTGATGATGGAAAAGCTGCTCGGCATTTCCATCCCGACGCGCGACGACCTCAAGGACATCGAGCCTTCGAGCCGTCTCTATATCGAGGAGAGCGCCGTGTTCATGACGGCGTCACTGGTGTTTCGTTCGGACACGGAGATACCCGGCCTGACTGACATCGGCTTTATCCTGGCGGGTAGCCGGCTCGTCACCATCCGCTATGCCGAGCCCCGATCTTTCGCCCTCTTCAAGGCGTCGATGCACCGCTTCCCCGGAAATTGCCGAGACGGCGCGGTGGTTCTGACCCGGCTCCTGGAAACGATCGCCGACCGGACCGCCGAAATTCTCGAAGAGGCCGTGACCAAGATCGACGATCTGTCGATCGCCGTCTTCGGCGACAAGGCTGCCGGCAAGCGCCGCCCGCCGCATTTTCTCGAGGCGCGCCTGCGCGACGTTGCCGGGCATCATCGTCTGGTCGCCAAGACCCGCGACAGCCTCGCCTCGCTCTCGCGCCTGCTGACATTCGTCTACACCGTTCCGCAGGTGCAGGACGACAAGGAAACGCGCGAACTCTGCCGCTCGATTTCGCGCGACATCCAATCGCTGTCCGAACATGCCGGGTTCATTTCCGGCAACATTACCTTCCTGCTCGATGCATCGCTCGGCCTGATCAACGTCGAGCAGAACGCCATCATCAAGATCTTCTCGATCGCGTCGGTCGTGCTTCTGCCACCGACGCTGGTCGCCTCGGTCTACGGCATGAACTTCCGCGTCATGCCCGAGCTGGAATGGCAATTCGGTTATCCCTGGGCGATCGCGGCGATGGTGATATCGGCCGTGATCCCCTTTTTCTTTTTCCGCTGGAAAGGCTGGCTTTGAACGCCAGTAGGTTTGCATGACCCAATCGCATGCCCCTTCCACTCATGAGCCGAAGGACCTGCGCCGTCTGCTGGTCCTCGGGCTTGGTTCGATCGGTGTCGTCTATGGCGATATCGGCACCAGCCCGCTCTATGCCTTTCGCGAAGCGTTGCGCCCGGTTTCCCATGACGGTGTGACCGATGCGGAGATCATCGGCCTGATCTCGCTGATGATCTGGACGCTGACGATCATCGTCACGATCAAATACGTGCTGTTTCTTCTGCGCGCTGACAACCAGGGAGAGGGCGGTACGCTGTCGCTGCTTGCCCTGTTGATGAAGTCCGCCAACGGCCACGCCGCCATCCTCTTCTTCATGGGCATCGCCGGTGCCGCGCTCTTTATCGGCGACGCGATGATCACGCCGGCGCTGTCGGTTCTTTCAGCGGTCGAAGGTCTGAAGCTGGTGACGCCGGCGCTGTCGGAATATGTCGTGCCGATCGCGGTGGTCATCCTGTTGATGCTCTTTGCGATGCAGTCGAAGGGAACCGCGGCGGTCTCGAACTTCTTCGGTCCGATCACGCTCGTCTGGTTCCTGGTGATGGGCGGCATCGGTTTCGTGCACATCTCCGACGACTTATCGATCTTCAAGGCCTTCAATCCCTACTACGCCGTGAGCTTCATGCTCAGCGAAGGCTATGTCGGCATCATCGTGCTCGGCGCCGTCTTCCTGACGGTGACCGGTGCAGAGGCGCTCTACGCCGACCTTGGCCATTTCGGCCGCCGGCCGATCCAGTGGGCCTGGTTCCTGATCGTCTTTCCGGCATTGACCCTCAATTATCTCGGCCAGGGCGCCTTCGTCCTGAAGAACCCGGAAGCGATGTCCGACCCGTTCTTCCTGATGTTCCCGAAATGGGCACTGCTGCCAGTGGTCATTCTGGCGACGGCGGCAACCATCATCGCCAGCCAGGCGGTGATAACCGGTGCCTTCTCGCTGACGCGCCAGGCGATCCACCTCGGCTTCCTGCCGCGCATGGCGATCTTCCATACGTCCGAGACCCATACGGGCCAGATCTACCTGCCGAACGTCAACACGCTCCTGATGTTCGGCGTCATGGCGCTGGTCTTCGTCTTCGGTTCGTCCGAATCGCTGGCGACCGCCTACGGCATCTCGGTGACCGGCGCGATGGTGGTGACGACGGTGCTTTCCTTCGAGTTCCTGCGCATGCGCTGGAACTGGTCGGCGCTTGCGGCCGCCGCTGTGCTGTTGCCGCTCTTCGCGCTGGAGTTCATCTTCCTCGGCGCCAACATGCTGAAGATCCACGACGGCGGCTACGTTCCGGTGCTGATCGCCGCCACCTTCATCATCATCATGTGGACCTGGCGGCGCGGCACCGAAATCCTGCACGCCAAGACCCGCCACATCGACATACCGCTGGCGAGCTTCATCAAGTCGATCGAGCGCAAGAGCGAACATGCGCCGGTGGCCGTGCCCGGAACCGCCGTGTTCCTGACGAGCGATCCGGAATCGACGCCGGCCGCACTGCTCCACAACATCAAGCACAACCACGTGCTGCACAATCAGAACTTCATCCTGACGATCCGCACGGCCAATACGCCGAAGGTGCCGAAGTCGGAACGGGTGAGCATGCAGCCGTTGTCGGACCGGTTCACATTGCTCGAAATGCGCTTCGGCTTCATGGAAACGCAGAACGTCTCGCAGGCGCTCGGTCTCTTCCGCAAGTCGGGCCTGAAGTTCGACATCATGTCGACGTCCTTCTATCTCGGCCGCCGCAAGCTCGTGCCCGATGCCGAGAGCGGCATGCCGCACTGGCAGGACCGGTTGTTCATCGCGCTTGCGAATGCGGCAATCGATCCATCGGACTACTTCCGCCTGCCGACCAACCGCGTGGTCGAACTCGGCTCGCACGTGATCATCTGACGTTCGCCCGGTCCTTGGCCGGGCGCGAGATGGGCCGGATATACAACGCGACGAAGCCGCCTTCCGATGGGGAGGCGGCTTCGTTGCGTTGTGGGGGCATCCACCTTTCAGCGATCGCGCATTAACCAAACATCAAGGTTAATGCTTCATTTTCAAAGCACGAACGGAGCAGTCCCGGCGAAGTGTCCGGTTGCTTGATTGTCTAATCTTCCCGCGCGGAATTCTCGACGCTGGCGCATAGCCGGCGCGGGCGAAGCCGTGCCGCCTGATAGCGTTGCGTGGAGTCGGTTGGTGCGTAAGAGTCGGAACCTGCGTATAAAGTCTCGCCTGAACCCGTCCGCCTGGATGGCGCCCGCGATCATCGGCCTTGCGCTTTATCTCGGCTTTCCCTCGTCTGCGGCCTATGCCGACCTCGCGACCTTCCTGTCCGGCATCAACCGGGGCGGCGAGCGCTGGCGCATGTATATGACGCCGTCGCCGGCCGGCTCGATCCACGAAGCCGAAATGGTGTTTGCCGATCCGGTCACCACGGGCGCGCTTGACGGCGGCGCCGGCATCACCATGCCGGACGGCAGCCGCGTCGCGCTGACCGCGGAAACCAAACATTCGGGCACGCCCGACGAAGACCGCGTCAACCGTCAGGCCAAGAAGGGCCGCGTCGTCGCCGTGACCCCGGTAACGCCGCCGAAGGATTTCTCCGCCGGCTCCATCCTGCAGCGCACCAGCTCCCTGATGGAGCCAAGCCTGGGGGAGGGGGAGAAGATGGTCTTCGCCAAGTCCCGCATCGAAGGCAAGGAGATCGAGATCGCCACCGCCTTCTACCGGAAGACGCCGCCAAAGGCGGAGCCCGGCGTTTCGCCGATGCTGGCCAAGCTCGTTACCAATGATCGCCCCGACATTCTTGCGACTGCTTACGTCCGGCCCGAGCCGGACTACGCGCGTGAATCGCCCTTCGATTCGATCCTGCGCGAAGACAGGAACGCCGGTCGCTTCATTCCCGAGATTGCGCCGGACGACCACGCCTGGGCCGCCACCGCATTGCCGGGGTCGGTCTTCAGCAAGGAAGAGCAGACCTGCCTGGCCGAAGGCATCTACTTCGAAGCCCGTAGCGAGCCGCTCAAGGGTCAGGCCGCGGTCGCGCAAGTGATTCTCAATCGCGTGCGCAATCCCACCTATCCGAAGACCATCTGCGGCGTTGTTTATCAGAACAAGGCCTGGCGCAACCGTTGCCAGTTTTCCTTCGCCTGCGACATGATACGCGACCTTATTTATTCCCGCTCGCACTGGAAGACCGCCAAGGAAGTCGCCATGGCCGTCACCGCCGGCAAGATCTGGCTGCCGGAAGTGGGCTCTGCCACCCATTACCACGCAACCTACGTCAATCCGCCGTGGGCGAAGACGATGAAGCGGGTCGGCAAGATCGGCATGCATATATTCTATCGCACCTATGGCGGCGGCTGGAGCTGATCCGCGCCCGACGCGATTCCGCCGCCTTTCCTGCGCACACGCGGAAGGGGGATTCCCGCCGGTCTCCGGCCGGAATCCTGCGGCGACCTTGTCGAAGATCGATGAACGTGTGCTTAACCCATTGAATTTCATGGAAAACATTGTCCACGATCAAGCGACCTGCACGCCTTGACTATGCGGGTGCCTAAAACTATGTTGCGCGCGACTTCAAATGGGGCCGAAACGTGGCTTGTGCGAAGGCCTATTGTATGACCGAAATCGCGGTCTGAGACCCGATAAGGACGACAAGGGAGTAGCCACGTGGCGGAGAAACCTGAAGAAAGTCTGGAAGCGCGGCTGAAGCAGCTCGGCGACAAGATTGAGGCCAAGAGGCCCAATACGCCTGATGTAGCGGAAGCCAGGGCCGCCGAAAGCCGTAAAGGTTATGCGGCGGCGATGAAGCTCTCGAGCGAGTTCATCGCCGGCATCGTTGTCGGGGCGTTTCTGGGCTATCTTTTGGACCACTTTGCGGGTACAGGGCCGTGGGGATTGATTATCTTCCTGCTTCTCGGCTTCTGCGCTGGCGTGCTGAATGTGCTGCGCTCGGCCGGTATGGTGGCGACACCGGAAGCCGGAAGAGGCGGTTCTGGGAATGACAAGAAGGACGGCGACGCCCGCTGAGGCGTTGCCCCGAAGAAAACGGTTTCCGCTCTCGGGCGGGTAGAACGAAAGAGAAGCGCGGTGTCAAACGATCCGACCCACCAGTTCTTGGTCAATAAGATTGTCCCGATCGAAATTGGCGGAATGGACTTTTCCTTCACCAATGCGTCGCTGTTCATGGTTGCGACCGTGGGTGTTGCCGCAGGCTTTCTTTATCTGACGACGTCGCAGCGCGGTCTTATCCCGACCCGCATGCAGTCGGTCTCGGAAATGTCCTACGAATTCATCGCCTCGATGCTGCGCGAAGGTGCCGGCAGCGGCGGCATGAAGTTCTTCCCGATGGTGTTCTCGCTGTTCATGTTCATCCTGACGGCGAACCTGCTCGGCATGATGCCCTACTTCTTCACGGTCACCAGCCAGATCATCGTCACTTTCGCTTTGGCGCTGTTCGTCATCGGTACCGTCATTCTCTACGGTTTCTACAAGCACGGTCTCGGCTTCCTGAAGCTCTTCGTGCCGCATGGCGTTCCTGGCGTCCTTCTGCCGCTCGTCGTCGCGATCGAAGTCATCTCGTTCCTTTCCCGCCCCATCAGCCTCTCGGTCCGTCTTTTCGCCAACATGCTGGCCGGCCACATCACGCTGAAGGTCTTCGCAGGCTTCGTCACCTCGCTCAGCGCCCTCGGCGCGGTCGGCATCGGTGGCGCCATCCTGCCGCTCATCATGACCGTCGCCATTACCGGTCTTGAGTTCCTCGTCTGCTTCCTCCAGGCCTATGTCTTCGCGGTACTGACTTGCATGTACCTCAACGACGCTGTCCATCCCGGAAGCCACTAAGGAATAACAGTCGCTTGCTTCCGGCCGGACCTCCGCCGGAAGCGCAATCCTAAGCCGCAACACCATTCGAAGGAGTTCAAACATGGAAGCGGAAGCAGCAAAGTACATCGGCGCAGGTCTCGCTTGCCTCGGCATGGCCGGCACGGCTCTCGGCCTCGGCAACATCTTCGGCAGCTACCTCTCTGGCGCGCTGCGTAACCCGTCGGCTGCTGACGGCCAGTTCGGCCGCCTCGTATTCGGCTTCGCCGTTACGGAAGCTCTGGGCATCTTCTCGCTGCTCGTAGCCCTGCTCCTCCTCTTCGCCGTCTAATATCGGCTGGAGTTTCGGCCGCGACCCGTCAAAAGGTCGCGGCCGCGCATATTCTTGAGTGCACCTGGAGGTGAGCATGTTTGTGACCGCGGCTTATGCCCAGCAGTCAACCACCACTGAAGGCGCCGAAGCACACGATGCCGCTGCGGCCGGTGAGGTGCACACCGAAACGGGTGTGGCTCACGAAGGCGAGGCTGGCTCCGGCGTGTTCCCGCCCTTCGATACGACCCATTTCGCATCGCAGCTGCTTTGGCTCGCGATCACGTTCGGCCTCTTCTATCTCCTGATGTCGAAGGTCATCATTCCGCGCATCGGCGGAATTCTGGAAACCCGTCACGATCGGATCGCTCAGGATCTCGATGAAGCGTCCCGCCTCAAGGGCGAAGCCGACGCTGCCATCGCTTCCTACGAGCAGGACCTGGCAGCCGCCAAGTCCAAGGGTCACAAGATCGCCGACGACGCCCGCGAATCCGCAAAGGCCAAGGCCAATGCTGACCGCACCGCCGTCGAAGCCGACCTTGCCAAGAAGATCTCGGCTGCAGAAGACCGCATCGCCGACATCAAGGCAAAGGCACTGGCCGACGTCGGCGCCATCGCCGAGGAAACCGCAACGGCTGTCGTCAAGCAGCTGATCGGCGGAACCGTCACCAAGGCCGAGATCACCGCTGCCGTCAAGGCATCGGCTGGCAACTGAGGAGCACTGAACTATGCATCTTGATGCAACTTTCTATGCCTTCGTTGGCCTGATCCTGTTCTTCGTCCTGATTGCCTATCTCAAGGTTCCGGGCATGGTCGGCAAGGCGCTCGACGCCCGCGCCGAAAAGATCGGCAACGAGTTGACCGAAGCCAAGCGCCTGCGCGAAGAAGCACAGGGCCTCGTCGCTGAATACCAGCGCAAGCGCAAGGATGCCGAAGCGGAAGCTGCTGGCATCGTCGCTGCCGCCCAGCGCGAAGCCGAAATGCTGACCGCGGAAGCCAAGCAGAAGACCGAGGAATACGTCGTTCGTCGCACGGCTCTTTCGGAACAGAAGATCAAGCAGGCCGAAAGCGACGCGATCAACGCGGTTCGTTCCGCTGCCGTCGATCTCGCGATCGCCGCTGCCGAGAAGGTCATTGCCGCCAAGGCCGACGCCGGCGCCCAGAGCGATCTGTTCAAGAAGGCACTTGGCGACGTCAAGGCACGCTTGAACTAAGCGCTCGGACATTCGATTGGAGAAAGCCCCGCTTCGTGCGGGGCTTTTTTTATGCCTGTCTGCAGAGACCGCGTTGGCCCGAACAATGGGTGGTGCCAGCCTCCGTCAGAGATTTGCGTAGGCGTTTCGCCACATCAGGTTTGGCCGCCGAAGTAGGACCAGTGTTCAAGAGCTAGCGTGGCGCACGTCAGCATGCGCGCCGCCGGTATGGCTTTTGACGCGAGAAAAGCTGTTGACGAGATATGTCGGAAGCGGAACCGACAACGCCTGCGTAGCGCTGGTCAGGGATTGCGCAAAGGTTAGTCGTCCCGGCGCAGCGGCCGGAAGCTCATGCGGTGCAGCGGGCAGGGGCCGTGGGTCTCGATGGCGCGACGGTGGGTCACCGTCGCATAGCCGGCATGGAGCGCGAAGCCGTAGCCGGGATGTGCGAGATCGGCACGGGCCATCATGCGGTCGCGGGTGACCTTGGCGACGATCGAAGCGGCGGCGATCGACAGCGACCGCGCATCGCCCTTGACGACCGCCTTGGCGTGGCAGGTGAGGCCGGGCGGCACGTCACGGCCGTCGACGAGCACGAAGCGTGCGTTCGAGGGCAGGCCGGCCACGGCGCGTCGCATGGCTTCAAGGCTTGCCTTGCGGATGTCGGTGGCGTCGATCGTGCCGGCCGAAGCCGAGGCGATCGACACTTCGGACGTGGCGAGGATTTCTTCGAACAGTTTTTCGCGCGCCTGCGCCGTCAGCTTCTTGCTGTCGTCGAGGCCTGCGGGAATGGCGTCCGGATCGAGGATGACGGCGGCGGCGACCACCGGTCCCGCGAGCGGCCCACGCCCGGCCTCATCCGCTCCGGCGACCGGCCAGAAGCCATCGCCCTTGGCCGAAAGCTCGAAATTGAAATCGGGCGCTTCGATGATATCGGGAAAAAGGGGAGAATCGGACGATCTGCGAGACATAAGTCTAATTCGCATGATCGACCGATTCTCTTCAAGCCCCCAGGTCCGAGTGCGGCGGCGGACGGGGGATTACCGGGGCCCACGGCGGGTAAGGGGCACCGGAACTGCTATGCAATCTGAGGCGCCCGCTATCGGGTTCGCCTGGCGGTGCGGGGCGATCATCTCTCGCCGCGCGCCGATTACGAAATTGCGGGATGGCTACCCAGGCGACCGGAAAGCCTTCAAAGAAGCGAGAGCTGCACCCCCGTTCCGAGCGGCGGCACGAAGAGATCGTCGCGCAGCTGCCGGCGCGTCGGGTTGAAGCCGAGGCGCTTGACCGCCAGGTCGAAGCGGCGGCCAATCTGCCACGCATAGGGGCCGGCGCCCTTCATGCGTTTGCCGAATTCGGCGTCATAGTCCTTGCCGCCACGCATGGAGCGGATGAGCGACATGACGTGCCGGTAGCGGTCCGGATAATTGCGCAGCAGCCAGTCGCGAAAGAGCGGGCTGACCTCGAGCGGCAGCCGCAGCAGGACATAGCTTGCTTCAGTTGCTCCGGCTGTCCTTGCTCCTTCGAGCACGCGCTCGATCTCGTGGTCGTTCAGCGCCGGAATGATAGGGGAAACGAGAACACCGGCCGGGATGCCCGCTTCGGCAAGCATGCGTATCGCCTCCAGCCGCTTGCTTGGCGTAGAGGCCCGCGGCTCCATCGTGCGGGCGAGCTTCCGGTCGAGTGTCGTGACGGAGATGCCGACGCGCACCAGTCCCTTTTCCGCCATCGGCGCCAGGATATCGATATCGCGGGTGACCATCGCTGATTTGGTGACGATCATGACCGGATGGTTGGCGTCCCGCAGCACCTCGAGGATCTGGCGCATGATGCGCCACTCCTTCTCGATCGGCTGATAGGGGTCGGTGTTGGTGCCGATGGCGATCGGCCTCACCTTGTAGTCTTGCCGCGCCAGTTCGCGCTCCAGAAGTCGCGGTGCATCCGGCTTGGCAAACAGCTTCGCTTCGAAGTCGAGGCCGGCCGATAGGCCCATATAAGCGTGCGTGGGGCGGGCAAAGCAATAGATGCAACCATGCTCGCAGCCGCGATAGGGATTGATCGAGCGGTCGAAGGAGATGTCGGGAGACTCGTTCCTCGTGATCACCGTGCGCGGCTTCTCGACCTGAACCTCGGTCTTGAACGGCGGCAGATCCTCCAGGCTTTCCCAACCGTCGTCGAACGTCTCGCGGCTGCGCGGTTCGAACCTGCCGGACATGTTGATCCCGGCGCCGCGCCCCCGGCGGCGATCGATGTCGATCCGGAGGCCCGTTGCGCTCATCATCGCTTCGGCCACATCTGCCGTGTTGGCGGGCGCAAGAGCACCCTGCCGGATCTGAGACAGCTCGGTCATTGGAATCTCCCCGGAATCAGATATTTGATCCCGTTTTGTTCTGATTATTTTCCTATCGCGAATGAGAGAACAATTCAAGAACAAAAAATTGGAATTTCGGTTTTGTCGATCAAGGCACCGCTTCGGTCGATGTCCTGGATGTAGCAATTGCCGTGCCGATGCGTTACGAGAAACCATGCTCACGATCATTATGGAAACCCGCGACAACGAAGCCGAACTGGCGCAGACGCTTGCTGTGTTGGTTGCCGGCGCGGTGGAGGGGCTGGTCAGCGATGTGATCATCCTCGATCACGGTTCGAAGGATGGTTCGTCCGATGTGGCCGATGCCGCTGGATGCCGTTTCTGCCGGGATTGGAATCTCGCCGATGTGGTGGGTTCGGCGCGTGGCGAATGGCTGATGTTGCTGGAGCCGGGCGCCCGCCCGATCGGCCGCTGGATCGATGAACTGGCCGAGTACGTGTCGATGAACAAGGCACCGGCCCGCTTCTCCGGTTCGAGACTCCATCGCATGCCTCTCTTCCGCCGGCTGACCCGGCGGGGAAAGCCGCTGGAGACAGGCTTTCTCCTGCGCAAGAACGATGCTCTTGCGGCCGCCCGCGGCAATACGGGCCTGGATGCCATGACGAATGTCCGCTCTGTCCGCAAGCTTTCGACCGAACTTGTTCCGGCCTGGGTCGCCGTCGAAGCCAGGCGGTAACGCCGGTTCGTCGCGCGCAAAATTAAAGGTGCCAGTCCCGGGGGACGGCACCTCCAAGCGGCTCTCAAATGACCTTGTTTGGCAGATTTCTATCCGGGTAGCATTCTGGCTGCCCGTCGTATCCAACATTGCATTCCGCCTGGGGGACAGAGGCGGAAGGGTCTTGCGGCGCGAGGAATAGAACGTGCGGCGGTCGTTCCTCGCTGTGTCAACGCTGGGAGACTAACGAGAGGAGAAGCGACCGTCAGTTACTAAGGTAACAGGTCGGCCAAGCCGGAACGGTCCAAGCTCTTCAGCTACGTTTCAGATGCTCGTCGAGCCGCGGCATGATCTCCACGAAATTGCAGGGCATGTGCCGGTAGTCGAGCTGTTGCTTGAGGATGCCGTCCCACGCATCGCGGCAGGCACCGGGCGAGCCCGGAAGCACGAAGATGAAGGTGGCGTTGGCAACGCCGCCGGTTGCGCGCGACTGGATCGTCGAGGTGCCGATCTTCTCGAAGGAGATACGGTGGAAGACTTCGGAGAACCCGTCCATGCGCTTCTCGAACAACGGTTCCAGCGCCTCGGGCGTCACGTCCCGCCCGGTGAAGCCCGTTCCACCTGTCGTGATCACCACGTCGATGTTGGGATCGAGCGTCCAGGCCTTCACCTGGTCGTAGATCTTCGTTTTGTCGTCGGAAACGATGGCGCGCGCCTCAAGCCGATGGCCGGCGTCACGCACCCGCGCTTCCAATGTGTCGCCCGACTTGTCGTCGGCGCGCGTGCGCGTGTCGGAGACCGTGAGGATGGCGATCCCGACAGGAATGAACGGACGCTTTTCGTCGATACCGGCCATGCTATTTCCCTTTGCCCACTGTCCTGCAGGCGAGAACGTACCACCCGGGGTAGGCCTCCGAAAGAGCGCGCGCTGTCGCAGCCGCGCGCACGTCGCTGTCGAAAAGGCCGAAGCATGTGGCGCCCGAGCCCGACATGCGCGTGAGCGCCGTTCCGGCTTCGGTCAATGCCTTGCGGACCGTGCCGATCACGGGCTCAAGGCCCTCTGCCGGCAGCTGCAAATCGTTGCGCATCGTGGCGATGGCAGAAATCCACTCGGCCGCCGTACCGGCTCTGTGAGGCGCAACGAGCGTCGGGTTCGTCTTGTTGGCGAGGGCCCGGAAGACAACCGGAGTCGAGAGGGCGACGAGCGGATTCACCAGCACGACCGGCAGCGCGGGGAAATCCGCAAGCGGCGTAATGTCCTCGCCGATCCCCTTCGCGAGCAGTGGCGTGCCGGCAAGACACATCGGCACGTCCGCCCCGAGCTGCAGCGCGATGGCGCCGAGGCGGGAGGGTTCGATCGTCGCGCCCCAAAGATCGAGAAGCCCAAGAAGCGTCGCCGCCGCATCCGCGGATCCGCCGCCAATGCCCGAGGCGAGCGGCAGGTTCTTCTCGAGATGCAGGTGGACCGGCCCGGCTGTGTCGGGGTCAAGTGCCTGCAGTTCGGCGCGCAGCAGGTCCCGTGCCTTCAGAACCAGGTTGCCGCCCGCGCCGGCATCCATCGGCAGCGCGGCGGCAAACGCGCCCGAAACCGTGAAGCGATCCGCATCCGCCGGCGAGAGACCGATGCGATCGCCGCGATCGGCAAAAGTGACGAGACTTTCGAGAAGATGGTGGCCGTCGGCGCGCTGGCCGACGACGTGAAGGGCCAGATTGATCTTGGCGGGGGCTGCACGCGTCAGCGCGAAGCCCGCGATGTCACCTTCCGACATGGAACGGTCAGGACTTCTTGTCCGGCGCCGGTGCTTCCGGGGTCACCTTCTTCGGCGCGGTTTCCTTGGCATCGGCCGAGGCGGGGACCGTTTCCTTGAGCGGCGGCAAGCCGTTCTCGATCTTTGCCTTGATCTTCGGGATCTCGGCTTCCTCGGGCTTCAGTTCGAGCGTCTGCGTCCACTGGAACACGGCTTCGAGCTTGCGGCCGACGCGCCAGTAGGCGTCGCCAAGGTGATCGTTGATCGTCGGGTCGCCGGCCATCAGTTCGGCCGCCTTCTCCAGTTCCACGACGGCGTCGTCGAAGCGGTTCATGCGGAAATAGGCCCAGCCGAGGGAATCGACGATATAGCCGTCATCCGGCTTCAACTCGACGGCCTTGCGGATCATCTCCAGGCCTTCTTCGAGGTTGATGTTCATGTCGACCCAGGAATAGCCGAGATAGTTCAACACCTGCGGCTGGTCCGGATTGAGCTCCAGCGCCTTGCGGAAGTTCGGCTCGGCCTTGTCCCAGAGCTTCTGGCGCTCATAGGCGATGCCGCGTTGGAAGAACACCGTCCAGTCGCTGCGCTTCGGGACGGAGCCGATCTGTTCGACGGCGCGATCGTAGAGTTCGCCCATCTCCTTGTAGTCCTTGGCGTCGGAAAGCACGCTGCCATAGGCGAGATAGTTGCGGATGTTCTTCGGATCGACGTCGATGAGCGCCTTCAGGTGCTTCTTCGCCTCGTCGACCTTGCCGATGCTGGCGAGGCTGAGCCCGAGCTGTAGTTCCGAAACGCGCCGCATCGGCGAGGTCTCGGGAATGGCCTTGTAGAGTTCGATCGCCTCGTTCGGTTTCTTCAGGTTTTCGGCGATGCCGCCGAGCATGACCAGGATGTCGGCGCTGTCAGGGTCGAGCCGGCGCGCGGTCTGCAGGTAGAGCGAGACGATGTCCTCGGCGCCGTCGCGGTTGAGTGCCGCACCGATCGAGAAGAGCACGGCCGCAGCGCCCTGGGTGGCGTTCTTGACCTGCTGTTCCTGCGGAACACCATTCTCGATATCGGTCCTCAGCGCCTGCAGCGGCGTGTAGTTGTTGACCATGTTTTCGCCGACGGCGACGGTATCGAGCGCCTTCTGCTTGTTGCCTTCGCGCGCCTCGAAACGGGCAAGCGCTTCGACCGCGCGCATGAAGGTGTCGGGAGCGGCACTTCCGCCCTCGCGGTCGAGAATGGCATCGTTGAGCCTGGTGCGCGCCGTCTGCTTGTCACCCGCAGCAACCGCGATCGCGCCCGCATGATAGTTCTTGAACACGCGGAACCATTCAGGACCGTCAAGGCCGTTAATCTCGGCGAGTGCTTCCTTCGGCTTGCCCTGGCCGAATTTCGCCCAGGCCGAAAGCAGGCCGTTCATCAGCCGGTCGAGATCGTTCGGACCCTGGTAGTTCAGAAGCTTCTGTGCGTTGCGATACTCGCGCTTGCGGATCGCCTCGATCGCGCGAATGACCGTCGTGATACGCTCGACGGCCGGGTCGGACTTCAACTGCTCGGCAATCTTCGCGCCTTCGTCGAACTGGCCCGCCATCAGAAGCGTGATCATCAGCCGCTGCTTGACGTCGTTGTTGTTCGGCTCGAACTGCAGCGCGATGCGGTAGAGTTCCGTAGCGGAAGCGAAGTCGCGGTCCGTATCGGCGGTGCGGGCAGCGAGAAACGCGCCGGAAAAGGTATTGACCGACTTGATGTCGAACGGCTCAGTTTCCTCGACGGCTGCGGTCTTCTCCTCGGCAAATGCCTGGTAGCCGCCGCTGACAGCAGCGAGAGCCAGCAGTGCTGCGCCGCTGAGGAGGCGGAGAATCGTCTTTTGCCGCATGTCAAACCTTTCGCGCCGATTGCTCGGCTTTCGCACCACTAAGGGTTGTTTTCGGAGTCAGCCACATATAGCCCAACGCAACTCTTGAGGAACAGAATGGCTTTTTTGGCGCAACGCGGCAAGAAAATCCTGTCGCTCGTTCTGACCTGCCCGGAGCCCGTCAGCTGACGCGATCGATGCAGAAGTCGATGACTTCGGTGAGCGCCGATTTCCAGGGAGACGCCGGCAGCGGCGCCAGCGCATCGCGGGCAATCGTGCCGTAATGCTGGGCGCGCGCGATGGTGTCGCTCAAGCCCCCATAGCGCTTGATCAGGCCGAGTGCCTTGTCGAGGTTCGCGTCGCTGCTGTCGCCGCCTTCGATCGCCTCGCGCCAGAAGGCACGGTCTTCCGCCGTCCCGCGGCGATAGGAGAGGATTACCGGAAGGGTGATCTTGCCCTCGCGGAAGTCGTCGCCGACATTCTTGCCGAGGTCGCTCGACGAGCCGCCATAGTCGAGCACGTCGTCGACGAGCTGGAAGGCGAGGCCGAGGTTCATCCCGTAGGATTTCAGCGCGTTGCGGTCCGATTTGCTGGTCTGGGCAACGATCGGCCCAACTTCGGCCGCGGCGGCAAAAAGGGCTGCGGTCTTGGCACGGATGACCTGGAGATAGTCGTCCTCGGTCGTCTCCATGTTCTTGGCGACGGAGAGCTGCAGCACTTCGCCTTCGGCAATGACCGAAGCTGCGGTCGACAGCACGTCGAGCGCGTCAAGCGAGCCGACATCGACCATCATGCGGAAGGCCTGGCCGAGCAGGAAGTCGCCGACCAGCACGCTTGCCTGGTTGCCCCAGATCGTGCGTGCGGTGGATTTGCCGCGGCGAAGGTCGCTTTCGTCAACGACGTCGTCATGGAGAAGCGTCGCGGTGTGCATGAATTCGACGCTGGTTGCGAGCTTGACGTGGGCGTCGCCCTCGTAGCCGAACATCGCAGCGGAGGCGAGCGTCAGCATCGGGCGCAGGCGCTTGCCGCCCGAAGAAATCAGGTGGTTGGCGACCTCGGGAATCATCTGAACGTCGGAGCCGGCCTTCGACAGGATAAGCTGGTTGACGCGCTCCATGTCCGCAGTGGTCAGATCAACGAGCGGCTTTACGGACGCCTGTTTGTTTTTGCTGTCTTCCAGCGGTATCACTACGCCCACACCGGGACTCCTGTTTTCATTGTCGCTTTCGACAATAGGAAGGGGTGTCCCGTGCGGCAAGAGGCGAATTGTCCCGCTTGCTGAAATAGGACAGGAAAAACCGCCGGATGAAGGAATTGATCCGTACCAACGATGCCGTCGTGCTCTCCTTTGCCGAGAGCCTGATGAAGGATGCCGGCATCGCAAGCCTCATCGCCGACCAGGGGATGAGCATTCTTGAGGGCTCGCTCGGCCTCTTGCCCCGTCGCTTTCTGGTCGCCGAGGAAGACGCGGACGCGGCGCGCCGGATCCTGATCGATGCCGGGCTCGAGGCGGAGTTGCGCCCTTGAGCACGGAGCCGATGCCGGCTGCGACCGAAACCGTAGATGCATTTCACCGCGGCAAGTTCCATGTCGTCCAGCCACTCGGCCAGGGGCATCGCTCCGGCATGGACGCCATGCTGCTTGCGTCGCTCGTTGCATCGGATCGTCCCTGCCGGGTCGCCGATCTCGGTGCGGGCGCGGGTGCAGCCGGCATGGCCGTCGCCTCGCGGATCGACGATGCGGAAGTGGTGCTGGTGGAGCGCTCGCCCGTTATGGCGGAGTTTGCCCGCCGCAGCCTGGCGCTTGCCGAAAACGCCCGTCTTTCCTCGCGCGTCTCGGTCGTTGAGGCCGACGTTTCACTGACCGGCAAGGCGCGTGTCGCGACGGGTCTGGCGGATGACAGCTTCGATCATGTGATCATGAACCCACCCTTCAACGATGCCTCGGACCGCAAGACTCCGGATGCGCTCAAGGCCGAGGCCCATGCGATGAGCGACGGGCTGTTCGAGATCTGGGTGAAGACGGCGGGCGCGATCATGAAGCCCGGCGGGCAACTGTCGTTGATCGCTCGGCCGGAATCGATCGCCGAGATCATCGCCGCTTGCGGCCGCCGCTTTGGCGGCATCGAGATCACGGCGCTGCATCCGCGGGTCGGTGAAAACGCCGTGCGCATCCTGGTGACGGCGATCAAGCAGAGTCGCAAACGGCTGGTCTTCCGCGCCCCGCTCGTCATGCACGAGGAGGGGCATCGCTTCGCAGACCATGTCGACGACCTCAACAATGGCCGCGCCGCCTATCGCCGCCGCTGATTTACCGTATGCGGCATTGCGTTCGCCGCATCAGTGCATACATGGCATGGAAGAGCCCCTGGCGGGCGATCGGGCGAAGCATTCCGCTTTTCGCCGATGAGACGCGGTCATGTCTATGATTTCCGGTCGTTCCGGCTCAAAATCATGGCATGTCCCAGCAGGCAGGAGTTGAAATGAAGACGTTCTTGAGACGGTTGTTGCCCAAGCGTTTTCGCAAGGAAGGCGTGACGATCCCCGTCGTCCGGCTCCACGGCGCGATCATGGCCGGCGGCGGTCAGTTCCGGCCGGCGCTCAACCTGGCGACAGCGGCCCCGCTTCTCGAAAAGGCCTTCGCAAACAAGGACGCGCCTGCTGTCGCGATCTCCGTCAATTCGCCTGGCGGCTCCCCGGTGCAGTCGCGGTTGATCTACCAACGCATCCGCGATCTCGCCCAGGAGAAGAAAAAGCGTGTGCTGATCTTCGTCGAGGACGTCGCCGCATCCGGCGGCTATATGATCGCGCTTGCCGGCGACGAGATCATTGCCGACCCGACCTCGATCGTCGGCTCGATCGGCGTTGTCTCCGGCGGGTTCGGTTTTCCGGAACTCCTGAAGAAGATCGGCGTCGAGCGGCGTGTCTATACCGCTGGCGAAAACAAGGTGATGCTCGATCCGTTCCAACCGGAAAAGGAAAACGACATCGCATTCCTGAAGAACCTGCAGCTCGATATCCACGATACCTTCATCCAGATGGTCAAGGCCCGTCGCGGCCAGCTGCTCGCCGACGATCCGGATATCTTCTCCGGCCTTTTCTGGACCGGCCGGCGCGGGCTGGAGCTCGGCATCATCGATAGTCTCGGCGATCTGCGCGGCGAGGTGAAGAAGCGCTATGGCGACAAGGCGCGGCTCGAGCTCATCCAGCCGGTGCGCAGCCTTTTTGGCCGCCGGCAGAGCGGCGCGGCCATTGCCGGTGCTCTGGTCGAGCCAATGGCCGCTTCCGCAGCGGCGGGACTTGCCGAAGCCATCGAGGAAAGGGCATTGTGGGCGCGGTTCGGGCTTTGATGCCTGCCCGGCCTTAAATGTCCTTGGAGGGAAAATGCCGCAACTCATCCTGCTCCTGATCGCAGGTTTCGTCTTCTGGCTCGGCTATCGCAAGTTCGTGGCGGATGCCCAGAAGCTGACGCGCCAGCGCGAACAGGCTCGCCGCGAGGAGCAGACCGGGGCGCAGGGAACATTGGTGCAGGACCCGGAGACCGGCGAATACAGGCTGAAGCGCGACGGCGAGTGAGGGCGGTCGGAACGCGTCAGTGTGGCTGCGGTCTATTTGCCCGCCCGCTGCCGTAGCGCTTGACCCCTGTCATCAGGCGTGGCACCTGTCCGGCACATTTTCCAGAAGAAATCCGGACGCGATCCATGACCACTCTGCCTGATCATATGAACCCGAAGCGCTCGTTTCAGGCTCTGATCCTGACACTCCACAATTACTGGGCCGACAAGGGTTGCGCCGTGCTGCAGCCCTACGACATGGAAGTGGGCGCCGGTACCTTCCATCCGGCAACGACCCTGCGCGCGCTGGGCCCGCGTCCCTGGCGTGCGGCTTACGTCCAGCCGTCGCGTCGCCCGACCGATGGCCGCTACGGCGAAAACCCGAACCGCCTGCAGCACTACTATCAGTATCAGGTAATCCTGAAGCCGAACCCGTCCAACCTGCAGGAACTCTATCTCGGCTCGCTCGAGGCGATCGGCCTCGACCCGCTGCTGCACGATATCCGCTTTGTCGAGGATGACTGGGAAAGCCCGACGCTCGGCGCTTGGGGTCTCGGCTGGGAGTGCTGGTGCGACGGCATGGAAGTGTCGCAGTTCACCTATTTCCAACAGGTCTGCGGCATCGAATGCTCGCCGGTTTCGGGGGAACTGACCTACGGTCTCGAACGCCTCGCCATGTATGTGCAGGGCGTCGACAACGTCTACGACCTGAACTTCAACGGTCGCGAGGGTGCCGAGAAGATCAGCTATGGCGATGTCTTCCTGCAGGCCGAACAGGAATATTCGCGCTACAATTTCGAATACGCCAACACGGCGATGCTGCATCAGCACTTCATCGATGCGGAAGCCGAGTGCCAGGCGTTGCTGGCTGCCGGAGCACCGGGCGACCACAGCAACAACCACCTGCACAAATGCGTCTTCCCAGCCTACGACCAGTGCATCAAGGCAAGCCATGTGTTCAACCTGCTCGATGCCCGCGGCGTGATCTCGGTCACCGAGCGCCAGAGCTACATCCTTAGGGTGCGCACGCTCGCCAAGGCCTGCGGCGAAGCCTTCCTGTTGACCGACGCCGGTGGCGCGAACCTCAACCGGGACGCCGCTTGAGCGTAGAACCGTCCGGCCTTGTCGTTCACATCAACGGCTGGCCGGGCACCGGTAAGCTGACGATCGCGCGCCATCTTGCTGAAAGGCTGGGCGCGCGGCTCGCCGACAATCACACGCTGATCAATCCGGCCGAGGCACTGTTTGCGCGCAGTGACCCGCTTTATCGCTCGCTTCGATCGGCGGTCCGCCAAAGCGTGTTCGAGCACCTGGAAAGGGCGGCAGCCGAACGGTCGTTCATCTTCACCGATGCGCTCTCGGACGATGCCACCGACACGCGTGCCTTCGAGGACTGCGCCGCACTCGCGCAAAAACGCGGCGCTCGCTTCGTTGCGGTCGTGATCGATTGCGACGTCGAGGAAAATCTCAAGCGCCTGACACGCGCCGGCCGGAGCAAGTTGCACAAGCTGACCGATCCGGAAGTTCTTCTGGGATTGCGGCGCGCGCACCGGCTGCTACGCGGCAGAAGCGACCGATTGATTGAGATCGATGTGTCGACGCTCGGCGCTGATGAGGCGGCAGCGGCAATCGCCGCGCGGATCGCTGGACCTTCAACTGTCAGATGACGAAGGTCGTGCCGGCGTCGTTCTTGCAGTACGGCTTCATTGTGGGATAGGCGCCGGTATAGACCTGACCGGAGTAGGTCTGAAGAGCGCGGCGAACACCGCTCGGCCGTTCCGGAGAATGGGCGCTCGCATAGGCAACGAAGAGCGCCGTAAAGGCGATCACGTTGATGAGAGTTGCGAGCGTTTTCATGGTCTTCACTTCGTTTCCGGGGTTGTTCGATGAACCGACTATCGCCCATCACCGGTCCGGTCGCCGTTCCCGATGGAACAGGAAAGCCGGTCTTTTGACGTGAAAAGGCGTGGCATCGGGAAACACAGTGTTCACGGTGCAGGCGGGAATTGGGGAGGAGCAGGTTTCTCTGGCCAAATGCTGCAGAAAGCGCTTTGAAGCTGAGAAGCGAATGCTAATCTCTGCGCGAGTTTTTGGAGGGTGCCCTATGATCGGTCTGGCAATCGCCGTCGTCGTGATTCTGTATCTGGTTTTCGTCTATAACGGTCTCGTCAAGGCGCGGCAGATCGCCGAGGAGGCGTGGTCCGGTATCGATGTGCAGTTGAAGCGCCGCGCCGATCTGATCCCGAACCTGATCGAAACCGTGAAGGGCTACGCCGCACACGAGAAGTCGACGTTCGAAGAGGTGATCGCCATGCGCAACCGCGCACAGGCGGTGCCAGCCGGCGACGTCGAGGGGCGGGCCCAGGCGGAAGGCGCGCTCTCCCAGGCGCTCGGCAAGCTCTTTGCGCTGGCGGAAGCTTATCCGGACCTCAAGGCCAACGAGAATTTCGCCGAGCTGCAGCGCTCGCTGGAAACGATCGAGGGCGAAATCCAGATGTCGCGCCGCTATTACAACGGTGCGGCCCGTGACTTGAACGTCAAGGTCGAGAGCTTCCCGTCCAACCTGATCGCCAACGCCTTCCGCTTTGTCAAAGCCGGCTATTTCGAGATCACCAACGAAGCCGACCGCGCGGTGCCGCAGGTCAAGTTCTGACCGGCACGCCTCCCGAACATTCCTCGCCGCGGGATCCCGCCGCGGCGCCATTCGCATCAAGAGACCTATTCGATGACCTCCGATAGCATGAAAAAACTGACCATCCTGCCGACCGACCACCCGCTCCGCGGTCATGTGCGCCCGCCGGGCTCGAAGTCGATCACCAACCGGGCGCTGCTTCTGGCCGGCCTTGCCAAGGGCACGAGCCGGCTGACGGGTGCCTTGAAGAGCGACGACACCCGCTACATGGCGGAAGCCTTGCGCGCGATGGGCGTCGAGGTCAGCGAGCCGGATGAAACGACCTTCGTCGTCACCAGCACGGGCAAGTTGCTCCCGCCGGCAGCTCCCTTGTTCCTCGGCAATGCCGGAACGGCGACACGCTTCCTGACGGCTGCTGCCGCGCTCGTCGATGGCACGGTCGTGGTCGATGGCGACCAGCACATGCGCAAGCGGCCGATCAAGCCCTTGGTCGAGGCACTCGGAACGCTCGGCGTCGAAGTCACCTCCGAAACCGGCTGCCCGCCGGTCACCGTCAAAGGCACCGGCGGCTTCCCGGCCGGTCGCGTCGTCATCGATGCCGGCCTGTCGAGCCAGTATGTCTCGGCCCTGCTGATGGCGGCCCCCGGCGCCAAGGGTCCTGTCAGCATCGAGCTTGCCGGCGACGAGATCGGCGCGCGCGGTTACATCGACCTAACGGTTGCCGCCATGCGTGCCTTCGGCGCCGAAGTCGAGCAGCTGAGCCCCTCCGTCTGGCAGGTCGCGCCGACCGGCTACAAGGCAGCCGACTATGTCATCGAGCCGGATGCTTCGGCGGCGACCTATCTCTGGGCTGCGGAAGTCCTGACCGGCGGCGCCATCGATATCGGCGTTCCAGCGGACGCCTTCTCGCAGCCGGATGCCCGCGCCCATGCGGTGATCGCGAGCTTCCCGAACCTGCCCGCCGTTATCGACGGCTCGCAGATGCAGGACGCGATCCCGACGATCGCCGTGCTTGCCGCCTTCAACAAGACGCCGGTGCGCTTCGTCGGTCTCGCCAACCTGCGCGTCAAGGAATGCGACCGCGTGCGCGCGCTGTCGCTCGGTCTGACAGCGATCCGGCCGGATCTGGCGCATGAGGAAGGCGACGACCTGATCGTCTCTTCCGATCCCACGCTTGCCGGCCAGACCTTGCCCGCCTCGATCGACACCTTCGCCGACCATCGCATCGCCATGAGCTTCGCGCTTGCCGGCCTGAAGATCCACGGCATCGCCATCGAAGATCCCGGCTGCGTTGCCAAAACCTACCCGGCCTATTGGGATGCGCTCGCTTCGCTCGGCGTCGAATTTACCGGCGACCGGCCTTGATACCGGGCGGGATGTGCGGCCGTGTCTGCGGTTTCCGCGCGCATCCTGTTCTCACCCATAAGAACCGGTCTCGTGTCTTGAACCTCAACCGGAAGAAAGCTTGATCCGCATGGTCCGTTTCGCTGCCGCATTTGCCGTTCTGGTGTTTTTGCTGGCAACGGCAGGCGTCGGTCGGGCGGAGGAGGTCTTCTCCGCCTATCGCTCCGTCATCGATGTCGCAAAGGACGGCACGATGACGGTGACCGAGACGATCACGGCGACGGTCGAGGGCAACAAGATCCGCCGCGGCATCTATCGCGATATGCCTTTGACCTTCACCGACGCGAAGGGCAAGCGCAGCAAGGTCGATTTCAAGCTGCTCTCGGTCGAGCGTGACGGTGAGGAGGAGCCCTATCGCACCGAGACGATCAACGGCGGCATCCGCATCTACACCGGTTCGGCCGAGGTCTTTCTGGAGCGGGGCGAGCATACCTTCCAGTTCACCTACGAGACTGGCCGGCAGATCCGCTTCTTTGACGATCACGACGAACTCTACTGGAACGTCACCGGTACGGAGTGGGATTTCCCGATCGACGAGGCGAGTGCGACCGTGACGCTGCCGGAAGGCGTAAGGGCCGAAGCGCTCGATTACTTCACTGGCGGCTATGGCGCGACCGGCAAGGATGCGCGCGCATCCAGGGACGGCAGCGAAATCTTCTTTGCCACCACCCGACGTCTCGACCCGCGCGAAGGGCTGACGATCGCCATCAAGATGCCGAAGGGCAGCATCGACAGGCCCACCTCCAGCCAGGAAAATGCCTGGTGGCTGCACGACCATCTGGCGCTCGTCATCGCCGGTGCCGGCCTTGCCGTCGTCCTGCTTTACTATAGCCAGGCCTGGCTCAGGGCCGGGCGTGACCCGGACCGCGGCGTCATGGTGCCGCGCTGGGATCCGCCGGAGGGCATCTCACCGGCGCTCGTCAATTACATCGACAACAGGGGCTTTTCCGGTGAGGGCTGGACCGCGTTGTCGGCGGCAGCACTCAATCTCGCGGTCAAGGGCCACGTGGTTCTCGAAGACCTGAAGAACGCCATCGTCATTGCCGCCACCGGCAAGAAACCCGACGAAAAGCTGCCGACCGGCGAGGCGGCCGTGATGAAGGCGGTCAATGCCGCTGGCGGCAAGCTCACCATCGACCGCGCCCATGGCACACGGGTGCAGGCGACCGGCGCTGATTTCCGCAACGCCATGGAGCGCGAGCATCGCGGCAAGTACTACCACGCCAACAGCGGTTACATCGTCGCCGGTGTCATCCTTTCGGTGTTGGCGGTTGCGGCCGTGTTCCTGTTCGGGGATCTCAGCGAGGACAGCCTGCCGCTGGTGATCGTTCCTGTTTTCATCGCCTTCTTCGTCTCGATCCTCGCAGTCTCCTTCGGCAAGTCGCTTCGCCGCGAAAGGAGCCTGATGAGCCGGATCATGTCGATCGTCGTGGTCGCCTTCATCGGCTTCGTCGCCTTCACCATCTTCTCGACCATCCTTGCGGCCGTCTTCTATTCGGCAGCCGAAACCGACGAACTGCCGCTGCTCTTCGTGATCGGTGCGATCGTGCTCGTCAACGTGCTGTTCTTCTTCCTGATGGGTGCGCCGACGCCGCTCGGAACGCGGATGATGGATGGCATCGACGGGCTCAGGCAATACATGACGCTCGCCGAGAAAGACCGGATGAACATGCAAGGCGCGCCCGAAATGTCGCCCCGGCATTTCGAGACGCTGCTCCCTTACGCCGTGGCGCTTGGCGTCGAGAAGCCCTGGACCGAGACCTTCGATCGTTGGCTGCTTGCCGCGGCGGCTGGGGCGGCTGCGGCCGCTGCCTATCAGCCGGGCTGGTATCACGGTGACGGCTTCGGCTCGAGCACCTTCGGCGATCGCATCGGCGGTTTTGCCGGATCCATGGCCGACACGATGACGTCGTCGCTGCCGCCCCCACCCAAATCGTCATCGTCGGGCTTTTCTTCCGGCGGCGGCTTCTCCGGCGGCGGCGGTGGTGGCGGTGGTGGCGGCGGCTGGTAAATCCGCCTCGCACTTGCCCTTGGAAAACCAAATTCATCGCGGCGCTTGGTGACAATCTTGCCAGAGATTGCTAAGTCCGCCGCAACCGTCAGGAACAGAAAAAGTCACTCCCATGCCCGATCTTCTTATCGAACTCCGCTCCGAGGAAATTCCTGCCCGCCTGCAGCGCAAGGCGGCCGGCGACCTCAAGAAGCTGCTGACCGATGCCCTGGTCGAAGCGGGCCTGACCTATGAGGGTGCGCGCGAGTACTGGACACCGCGCCGGCTGACGCTTGACATCCGCGGCCTCAACGCCCGTTCCGCCGATGTTCGCGAAGAGCGCAAGGGTCCGCGCACCGACGCCAACGAGAAGGCGATCGAAGGCTTCCTGCGCGGCGCCGGCCTTTCCTCGATCAGCGAGGCGCACGTCCATAGCGACCCGAAGAAGGGCGACTTCTACGTCGCCCATATCGTCAAGCCGGGCCGTCCCGCCGAAGAGATCATCGCCGAGGCGATGCCGGATATCATCCGCAATTTCCCCTGGCCGAAGCCGATGCGTTCCGGCGTGGCATCGGCCAGGCCCGGCGCACTGCGCTGGGTCCGCCCGCTGCAGTCGATCGTCTGCACCTTCGGGTCGGAAACCGAGGAAACCCATGTGATCCCGTTTGAAGTCGACGGCATCGTCGCCTCGAACGTCACCTATGGTCACCGCTTCCATGCACCGGAAGCGATCACGGTTCGCCGCTTTGCCGACTATGCCGAGAAGCTGGAGAAGGCGAAGGTCGTTCTCGATGGCGAGCGCCGCAAGGAAATGATCCTGGCCGACGCCCGCAATGTCGCCTTCGCCAACGGCCTCGAGCTCGTCGAAGACGAAGGCCTGCTCGAAGAAGTCTCCGGCCTCGTCGAGTGGCCGCAGGTGCTGATGGGCAGCTTCGAGGAAGCCTATCTCGAAATCCCCTCGGAAATCATCCGACTGACGATCAAGACCAACCAGAAGTGCTTCGTCACCCGCGCGCCGGGCGCCGACACGCTCTCCAACAAGTTCATCCTGGTCTCGAACATCGAGGCGAAGGACGGCGGCAAGGAGATCGTGCATGGCAACGGCAAGGTCGTGCGCGCCCGTCTTTCGGACGCAGCGCATTTCTGGCACCGCGACCAGGGCAACTTGCCGGACCTCGAAACGCTGGAAGCATCCGCCAAGAAGTTCAATCTGGACCTCGGCAAGCCGCTCGATCAGCGCATGGCCAAGCTCGATGCGCTGAACGTTACCTTCCATGCCAAGCTCGGCACCCAGGGCGAACGCGTCGCCCGTATCCGCGCGCTTGCTGGTGAACTTGCCAAGGTCACCGGCGCCGACGCCAAGCTCGTCGACCGCGCCGTCGTGCTGGCCAAAGCCGATCTGCGCACTGAAGCCGTCGGCGAATTCCCTGAGCTTCAGGGCATCATGGGGCACAAGTACGCCCTGCTTCAGGGCGAGAACGGATCTGTCGCCACGGCGATCGAGGACCACTGGAAGCCGAATGGTCCCTCTGACCGTGCGCCTACCGATCCGGTGGCAGTGACCGTTGCGCTTGCCGACAAGCTCGACACGCTCGTCGGCTTCTGGGCGATCGACGAAAAGCCCACCGGTTCGAAAGACCCCTTTGCGCTGCGCCGCGCCGCACTCGGCGTGATCCGCCTGATCCTGGAAGGCAAGGCGCGCCTGGCGCTGTTGCCTGTATTCGAAACGGCACTCGTCGCCCTGCGCGCGCAGAAGCCGGCGCTTGCGGACGACATTTCGGCCGATCTGCTCTCCTTCTTCCATGATCGCCTCAAGGTCTATCTGCGCGACCTCGGCGCCCGTCACGACCTGATCGACGCCGTGCTGACGCCGGAAGCCGACGACCTGCTGATGATCGCCCGCCGCGTGGAAGCGCTGACCGCCTTCATCACCGACGAGGAAGGCCGCAACCTCTTGGCCGGCACCAAGCGCGCCACCCAGATCCTCGCAGCCGAAGAGAAGAAGGGCACCGCCGTCGCCGACGCCGTCGATGCCGGCCTCTTCCGTCTCGACGCCGAGAAGGCGCTGCACCAGGCTGTCGAAATTGCTTCGGCTGAAGCACGCGATGCGATCGCCAAGGAAGACTTCCGTTCGGCCATGGAAGCGCTGGCCAAGCTGCGCGAACCGGTCGACCAGTTCTTCAACGACGTACTCGTCAATGACGATGATGCGGCAATCCGTGCGAACCGTCTGGCGCTGCTCGGCCTGATCCGCTCGGCCACCGGCACGGTCGCGGACTTCTCGAAGATCGTCGGCTAAGGCCGGGTCGCCGCCGGGAGACCGGCGGCCTCACACCCGCGCACAAACGTTCAAGCGGCTCGCTGCCCGGCGACCTATATGCTGTCTCCATCACGCAAGATGGAGACAGCCGATGACTATCGCGACAAAGGCCTACAAGCCGATCAATTTTGCCGAAAAACTCTCGCTCTTCAGCGATCAATGGCAACCGCGCGTTCTTGCCGAACTCAACGACTACCAGTTCAAGATCGTGCGCATCGAGGGCGACTTCATCTGGCACGATCACAAGGATACCGACGAGGCCTTCATCGTCATCGAGGGCACGCTGCGGATCGATTTTCGCGACGGGTCCGTGACGCTCGGTCCCGGCGAAATGTACGTCGTGCCGAAGGGCGTCGAACACAAGCCCTATGCGGAGCACGAGGTGAAGATGCTCTTGATCGAGCCGCGCGGCACGCTCAACACCGGGCATGAGGGTGGCGAACGCACCGCGCAAAACGACCGCTGGATCTGATCCCTTGTCCGGGCACTGCGATCGCGCTTGCTGACCGGCAGGGCGCCGGAGTAGAGAAAGGCATGCCCGCAAAAATTCTCGTCAGCGCCTGCCTCATGGGCCATGCCGTCCGCTACGACGGCCAGTCGAAGCCGCTCCTGCACCCGGCGATAGACCGCTGGCGCGCGGAAGGCCGTCTCGTGACCATCTGTCCGGAAATGTCGGCCGGCATGCCGGTGCCGCGTCCGCCGGCCGAGATCGCCGCCGGCGCTGTCGGCAAGGACGTGCTCGCCGGCAAGGCGAGGGTGGTGGAGATAGACGGCGGCGACGTCACCGAGGGGTTCATACAGGCTGCCGAAAACGCTCTTTCGCTTGCCAGGCAAGCCGACTGTCGCTTCGCGCTCCTGATCGATGGCAGCCCGTCCTGCGGGTCGGGTTTCGTCTATGACGGGAGCTTTTCCGGCGCGCGCCATCCGGGTGAAGGCGTAACGGCCGCCTTGCTCCTCGCCAACGGCGTCGAAGTCTATTCTGACAGACAGATAGAGGCGCTGGTCACGCGGATCGATGAATTGGAAGGCTCGCAATAAAAAGATTGCGCCCCCGCTTCTCTCAGGGGCGCAATCTCTCGCTCTTACAGCGATACGCCCGTCAGCCTTTAAATGCAGGGGACGGCTGAGCGGGGCAGGGAACTTTCCCGATAGGTGATCAGTCTAGCCGAAGTTCGAGGGTGGACGGATCAAAATCCTGTGAGCTCTCGTCGGCCACGGGCACAGCCACCATGGACGCGCCGATCGGGGTCACCGCGGCGGTCTTTGCGGTCTGATCGATGGAAAGAAACTCCGGCCTGGAAGCCTGCGGGTTCTGGTCGTTTGCGATGTTCGAGACGGTCACCGTTGCAGCATCGTCGGTTTCGGCCGCGGCCGTCTTGATCATCTCGTGGGACGGCTTGCTGACGAACACCACCGGCGATCCGCCGAGCCAGGCCTCGGTGCGCACCATCTTCATCTCGCCGTTGATTTTCTTGAGCTCGATCGTCTCGTCGCCCGCCGCGATCGTCGGGACGACGTAGGTGACCTTCTTCCGCGACTGCAACGGCGGGCAATCGGCGCAGGAAACCGTGGAGACGCTGGCATTGTCGGTCGTGCCGGAGGCGATCGCTTCGATCGACGACGCCGCGGCGTTGCCAGCAGCAAGCCCAAGGACGGTGGTGATCAGCAACAGGCGCATCGTTTTTCTCCCGGATCGGTACCGGCGAGAATATGCACGCTCCCTTACTTTCCCGTCAGGAGAATTGGTAAAAATAGAATGATCCGCGAATTGACCGGTTTCCAGTCAGGCCTTCTCGCGCGCAACCGCGCGCCAGCCGATATCGTGCCGGTAGAAGCCGTTGTCCCAGGAAACGGCCGACAGCGCCGCGTAGGCCCTGTCCTTGGCCGTGCCGGCACTTGCCCCTGTCGCCGTGATGTTGAGCACACGGCCACCGGTTGCGACCAGGCCTCCGTCCTTCATCGCTGTGCCGGCGTGGAACACCTTGGTGGTGTCGGATGCTGCGGGGAGGGCGTCAATCGGCGTGTTCTTCGCGTAGCTGCCCGGATAGCCCTTGGAGGCCATCACGACGGTCAGCGCCGTCTCGTCGCGCCATTCCACAGTCATGCCGGCGAGCGTGCCGGTCGCCGCGGCATAGAGAAGCGGCAGAAGATCGCTCTTCATGCGCATCATCAGCACCTGGCATTCCGGGTCGCCGAAGCGGACGTTGTATTCGATGAGTTCCGGTCCTTTGGCGGTGATCATCAGCCCGGCAAAGAACACGCCGGAGAAGGGATGGCCGCTTTCCGCCATGCCGCGCATCGTCGGCTCGATGATTTCCTTCATCGTGCGCTCGATCATCTCTGACGTCATGACCGGGGCCGGCGAGTAGGCGCCCATGCCGCCGGTGTTCGGTCCGGTATCGCCGTCGCCGACGCGCTTGTGGTCCTGGGCCGACGCGAGCGCCAGCGCCGTTTTGCCGTCTGAGAGGCAGAAGAAGCTTGCCTCCTCGCCATCGAGATAGGCTTCTACGACCACTTCGGCGCCGGCGGCGCCAAAGGCGCCGGCGAAACAGTCGTCGACGGCGGCGAGCGCCTCGTCGAGCGTCATAGCGACGGTGACACCCTTGCCGGCGGCGAGACCATCGGCCTTGATGACGATCGGTGCGCCCTGTTCACGCACATAGATCTTGGCGCTCTCCGCATCGGTGAAGCGGCCATAGGCGCCGGTCGGAATATCGTAGCGGGCGCAGAGATCCTTGGTGAAGCCCTTGGAGCCTTCAAGCTGGGCGGCGGAGGCAGAGGGGCCGAAGACGGCGATATCGGCTGCGCGCAGCACGTCGGCGATACCGGCGACCAGTGGACCCTCAGGTCCGACCACGACGAAATCGATCGCCTCCTTGCGGCAGAAGTCGGCGACCGCTGCATGGTCGTCCGTGTCGAGCGCGATGATTTCCGCTTCTTCGGCGATGCCGGGATTGCCCGGTGCGGCATAAAGCTTCGTCAGTTTCGGCGACTGCGCGATCTTCCATGCAAGGGCGTGTTCGCGCCCACCCGATCCGATCAGAAGAACCTTCATTGCAGCCCCCGATATCCCGAAAAATGTTGCGCTGCGGTTAGGACGGCAGGGCGGCAAGGTCAAGGGAAAACGGGAGTTCGGGCGGCGATTCTCGCAATCGCCACCATCTCAGGCGATGGCCTGGCGGCTCTGTTGCTCGTCCAGCGCTTCGTCGTGCGCATAACGCGCGGTGCGTGTCAGCGCCCAGATCGCCAGATCCTCGATCGGCAGCGGCTTGCTGATGAGGTAGCCCTGGAACAGGTCGCAGCCGGCAGCCGTCAGCATGGAGAGTTTCTCCGGCGTGTCGATGCCTTCGCCGACGACCGCGACGTCCTTGGCGTGGCAGAGCGCGATCAGCGCCTTCAATACCGGCAGGGAATGCGACGCGGTGAGGTTCGACACCAGCGCCCGGTCGAGCTTGATGGTATCGGCGGTGTATTCGATGATCTGCTGCACGGACGTGTAGCCGGCGCCGAAATCGTCGATCGAAAGCCGGAAGCCGTTCTGGCGGAGCGCATCGATGTTGCGGCGAAGCTGGTCGCTGAACTTGACGGCGAAGGTTTCGGTAAGCTCGATCTCGATCGAGCGTGCCTCCAGCCCATGCCGTTCCAGGCAGTCGGCGAAGTGGTCGGCGATCGCCTTGGAATGCAGTTCGGCCGAGGAAATGTTGATGGCGAGCACTGTTTCGGGGCCGAACAGGGCCTTCAACTGGCCGCAGTCGGACATCGCCTTGTTGATCACCCACCAGTCGATCTTGGTGAAGAGCCCTGAGCTTTCGGCGATCGGCACGAATTCATCCGGGGTGACATTGCCGAGCACCGGCGAGTACCAGCGCAGCAGCGCCTCGCAGCCGGTGACCCGGCCCTCGGTATCGACCATCGGCATGTAGACGAGGTGGAACTGTTCGTCCGGATCGAGCGAGCGCAGCTCGTCCTGGATCTGGCGCAGCCGCGTGCGCTTGTCGTGAAGCGCGCGCGAGTAGCGGGCGGAGCGGTTCTTGCCGCTGGTCTTGGCCTGATACATTGCCGCATCGGCATTCGCGATCAGTTCGGTGAGGTTGGTGGCGTCATCCGGGCAGATCGCAGCGCCGATGCTTGCGGTCACCGGATAACGCTTGTCGGAGACTTCGAAGCCGTCCTCGAACAGCGAGAGGATGGCGCCCGAGATTTCCCGGACCGTTCCGTCGCCCGGGCGCGAGCGCACCAGCACGGCGAATTCGTCGCCCGAAAGGCGCGCGAGGATCGCCGGCCTTTGGCCGCGGCGCTCGGTGATCACGTCGACCCGCTCGGCGATGCGGGCCGCCAAGGTTTTCAGGAGTTCGTCGCCGATCTCGTGACCATGCTTGTCGTTGACGAACTTGAAGTTGTCGATGTCGATGAACAGCAGGCTGCACTTCTCGCCGGCCGCGATCGCCTCGCGAACGACGCCGGCGGCGAGTGCGTTGAAGTGGCCACGGTTGCTGATCCCGGTCAGCGTATCGGTCCAGGAGCTGCGCTGCACGAGCTTCAGCGATTGCACCGACTGGCGGTGCAGTTCGCGGATGTTTTCGGTGAGGCGCCCGATCTCGCCCTTTTCTTCCATATCGCGGATTTCGTCGCGCGCACCCACCATCACGGCCATCACATTGGCGTCGAGAGTGGCGATCGGATCGGTGATGAAGCGGCGGATCAACATGATGATCAGCCAGATCGAGAACAGGCTCATGGCGACGGCGCCGAGCGCCAGCAGGATTTTCTGCCGCGCCATCAGCGCGTCGAAATGCTCGCTCGAAACGGTGAGCGTCGCATAGAGCGAAGGTCCGAGATGCACGCTTGCCGAAAGGTCGTCGGTGATGGCCTGCGGCCAGGGCTGCAGAACGATGTCGGATCCGTATTCCTTTTTCAGCGCCTGCTGCATGTCGAGGAAGCGGTCGGGCTGGATCGCGACCTGGACGAGCAGGGCGTTCGATTTCTTGCTCGGCAACGGCCGGGTAAAGGCAATGGGGTCGAGGAAGAAGGAATAGACGATGCGCGGTCTCTGGCCCGCTTCGTAGAGATAGGTCCAGTCGGCGAGCTTGTCTTCGCGGATCAGCCGGCGGGCGAGGTTGAGCTGTGCCTCGTCGATCTCGGCGAACGGATCCCAGCTGTTTTCAAAATAGTATTCGGACTTGAGTTCCGAACTCAGAAGCGCGAGCGAAACATAGCCCGTCGGATCGTCGAGCAGCGATTTGACGCTCTCCTGCAGCCGGACGCCGAGCGCATTGGCCCTGTAGCTCGCATCGGTTTCGGACACGTACTGGCGCAGCGAATTGCCGTTCAGCAGCGCATTGAGAAAGCCCTTGCTGCGGCCGATCTCGTTCTGGAAGACGGCGGCCGCATGTTCAAGGCGCTGCGACAGCTTGGCATGCTCGAGCGCGCGAATGGAGCGGCTCTGCGTGACGTGGACCGAGACCGCCGCCAGCAGATAGCCGGCAAGCACCACGGGAAAGATCAGGATGAGCGCGCGTTTGCCGAGGTTCACTGGAAATTCGCCAATGTGCTGATGATACGCCGGCGCAGTTGCACCGACTCTGTGGACAGTTCCTGTTGATACTGGCTCTTGGCCAGAATGTCGGGCGAGGGGTAGATCGCCGGGTCGGAGCGAACCTCTTCCGGCAGGAGTGCGTGGGCCGCCCGGCTTGCCGTCGGCATGTTGAGCGCCAGCGCGTTGGCGGCGGCACTTCCTGGCGAACCGAGATAGTCGAGCAGCGCCAGCGCCCGATCCTTGTTTTGCGAATTGGCAACGACGGACATGCAGTCGAGCCAGGAGAGTGTGCCTTCCTTCGGAACCGCATAACGCCACACGCCAGGGGTGCCGGCCTTGGTGTTCAGCACGTGCTGGTCGCCGCTGTAGCCGAGCGCCATGTAGATGTCCTTGCTGACTGCAGGGTTCTGGATCGCGCTGATGATGTATTCGTAGGTGAGCACCGAAGGGGCCTGTTCCTTCATCAGCGTAAAGGCGGCCTTCAGCGTGCTGCTGTCGTTGGTATTGATCGATTGGCCGAGCAGCATCAACGGGGCGACGAAGGCCTCGTTGTGGTCGTCGTACATGGCCACATGCTTGGCAAGCGCAGCGGCAGGGCGCATCAGATCCTGCCAGGAGGTCGGCGCTTCGGCTAAGACGTCGGAACGGTAGAGAATGCCCATCGTACCCCAGAGATAGGGCAGGCCCCGGCCGGAGCAGCGCTTGCGCCAGCTCTCGTCATAGTCCCTGAGCGAGGCGACGTTGGTCTCGTCGATTTTTTCGAGAACGCCCTTGCGACCGAAGAGGGCGGCGCTGTTTTCGCCGGTCACCACCAGGTCGACGCGGCTGTTCGGATCGGCCAGCACCTCGTCGCGGGTATCGCCGCTGTCGTAATAGACCTGGTGCACTGACACGCCTGTAATCGACGACCAGCGGTCGAGGATCTTCTGGTCGATATAGGATTCCCAGATGAGCAGGTTCAGGGTCTCGGCCGGTGCCGCCGTTGCAAAGAGCAACGTCGCCAGTAAGGCCGGAATCGCCGTTCGCCCCTGCATTGTGTACCCCTGCCCAAGCCCGTCAGACGACCGTAGCGCGCAAAAATTGATGAATGATTACGTAGGGCTGCGACGAGTGGCCGGGGTGCCGCGTGCCGTTTGCCGAGCAGAAGAAAACCGGGCGCCGCATGGCGGCGCCCTGTCCGATTTTCTGTTTTTTCTGCCGGAGCGGCTATCGCGTCGGGATCTTCGGCAGGAGGATCGTCAGGATGCCGAGCAGCGGCAGATAGGAGCAGATCGTGTAGACGAACTCGATGCCCTGCCGGTCGGCGAAGATGCCGAGTACGGCAGCGCCCATACCGCCGAAACCGAAGGCGAACCCGAAGAAGACGCCGGCAATCAGTCCGACGCGACCGGGAACCAGCTCCTGGGCGAAGACGACGATCGCCGAGAAGGCCGAGGAGAAGATCAGGCCGATGATGACGGAGAGCACGCCGGTCCAGAAGAGGTTCGCATAGGGCAGCATCAGCGCGAAGGGGATGACGCCGAGGATCGAGAACCAGATGACGAAGCGGGCGCCGTAGCGGTCGCCGATCGGGCCGCCGAGGAAGGTCCCGGCTGCGGCAGCGCCCAGGAACAGGAACAGCATCAACTGCGCCTGCTGTACGTCGATACCAAATTTCTCGATGACGAAGAAGGTGAAGTAGCTGGAGATGCTCGCCATGTAGACGTTCTTGGTGGCCGTCAAAAGCACGAGCACGGCAACAGCCCACATCACCCGGCCCTTCGGCAGAGGCAGCGCCCGGCTCGGCGCAGCGCGGCTCATGGTCGTGCGGCGATGGCGGACATACCAGGTGCTGACCCAGGAGAGCACGAAGAAGCCGATGATCGCGACGATCGAGAACCAGCTGAGGCTGCCCTGGCCGAAGGGGATGACGATGAAGGCGGCGAGCAGCGGACCCATGGCGCTGCCGGCATTGCCGCCCACCTGGAACAGCGACTGCGCCAGGCCATGGCGGCCGCCGGAGGCGAGGCGCGCGATGCGGGAGGACTCCGGATGGAAGATCGCCGAGCCGACGCCGATCAGGCTGGCAGCAACCAGAAGGACCCAGAAATCATGCGCATTTGCGAGCAGGATCAGGCCGCTGCAGGTCGACAGCATGGCAAGCGGCAGGGAATAGGGCAGGGCCCAGCGGTCGGTGATGATGCCGACGGCCGGCTGCAGCATCGATGCCGTCAGCTGGAAGGTAAAGGTCAGGAGGCCGATCTGCACGAAGTCGAGCGAGTAGTTCGCCTTCAGCAGCGGATAGAGTGCCGTCAGCAGCGACTGCATGATGTCGTTCAGCATATGGCAGAAGCTGACTGCCAGGATGACGGAGAAAGCCGTCTTCTCCGGGGAGAACCCGGAAGTTGAAGTCACGGTAGACATGGGTGATTCCTTGCCGTCTCGAAGGTTGTGTGCGGCGTGGCCTATCTCTACTGAGGTTGCGGTTGGCCTGCTTTTGTGATCTGGTCGATTTCTTTCGTGAGTGGGCCAAATGCCGATCCGCCGATATCCGCTGCCGCAGCTTCCCGATGACGATCACTTCCGGAACCTCGACTGGGTCGAGACGGGAAACGCCCCGGTGCTCGCGCTCGGACGGGATTACAATGCCGGCCTCCTCGTGCCTTTTCACAAACACACCCGGACCCAGCTGTGGTGGGCGCGCGGCGGCGTCGTGCTGATGCGCACCGAGCGCGGGCGGTGGATGGTGCCGCCCGGCCACGCTTTGTTGATCCCGGCGGGCGTGGAGCATTCGGCCGAGATGATCAGCGACGTGCGCATGCACTCGATCTATTTCGCGCCGGACCTTTTGCGCGCCGAGCGGCCGATGGTCATGGAAATCAACCCGCTGGCCGGCAGCCTCGTCGATGCGCTCGTCAGCGTAGAGAACGAGGCGATGTCGGAGCGGCGCGAACAACTGGTGACTGATCTGCTTTTGGAGGAAATCGGCCGGCTGCAGGAGCGCCCACTCGGCCTGCCGTTCCCGCGCGACGAAAAGCTTGCGGCGCTCTGCCGGCAATTCCTGCAGGCGCCGTCGGCGGCCGCAAGCATCGACCAGTGGGCCGACAGGCTGGGTCTCAGCCGCCGCTCGTTCACGCGGCTGTTTCGCAACGAGACGGGCGTCAGCTTCGTCACCTGGCGCCAGCAGGCCTGCATCTTCGCCTCGCTGCCGCTTCTGGCCGACGGCGAGCCGATCATCAATGTGGCGCTCGATGCCGGTTATGAGAACGTCGCGGCCTTTACGACGATGTTCCGCCGCATGCTCGGCAGCCCGCCGAGCGTCTATCTGAAGACCTATCTCGGCCAGTGACCGCGGGCAGCTACGGCGCTCATGGGAAACGAAAGCTGAATTGACCTGGTTAACGGAATCGTAGGAACAAGGGCCAATAACTCGCCCTGTGCCGTTCCTGCCCACTCCCTCCTTCGGCCCGACGGCACGGCCAATTTCGCCCCGGCGAATGAATCTTCCGGAGTTGTTTCTTGCGTATCCGTTCTCTTGTTTTCCTTTCTGGAACCCTTTTGCTGTCGGCAAATGCCGCCTCCGCCGGTGACGGCCAACATTTCTGGTCCGGTGACTGGTACCTGAAGGTCGGCGCCACCGGCTTTTACGGCCCGAAATACGAAGGCGCTTCCAAGCGCATGTTCCAGGCGGCCCCGCTGATCTCGCTCGGCAAGGCCGGCAGCACGGTCCGCTTCTCCTCGCGCAACGACAACATGTCCTATGCGCTGGTCGACCAGGGCAGCTTCCGCGCCGGTCTCGTCGGAAAGCTGATTTTCGAACGCGATGCCGGCACGTCCAGCGACCTCAAGGGACTTGATCCGGTCAAGTTCGGCGGTGAAGCCGGCGGCTTTGCCGAGGTCTACCCGACCGACTGGCTGCGTGTGCGCGCCGAAGTCCGCCAGGGTATCCGCAGTCACCACGGCGTCGTTGCCGATGTCGCGGCGGACGCCTTTGCCGATGTCAGCAGCAATGTCCGCATTTCCGGCGGCCCGCGCCTGTCGGCAGCCAGCAGCGGCTACTACACGGCCTATTACGGCGTGAATGATCGCGAGGCGACGGCCTCCGGTCTCAGCAACTATACCCCGCATGGCGGCGTCGGCTCGGCCGGTGTCGGTGCTGCGATCACTTGGCAGGCAACCGAAAAGCTCGAGACGAGCGCCTATGCCGAATACAAGCGCCTGCTTGGCCCGGCGGCCGATTCCAGCCTCGTTCGCGAACGCGGCAGCCGCAACCAGGTTCTCGTCGGTCTGTCGGCCACCTACCGCTTCGACTTCACGCTTCCCTGATCAGGCGTTTTCCTCCCGTGGTCGGCGGCGATCTCGCCGCTTGACCGGCCGGGCCTGCGGCGTCAAACAGGGATATGAACACAATCTCTGCCGATTCCGGCCGCGTTCAGGACGCGCCGTCCAACAACTGGGTCTATCGCGTGCTGCCGCGTGCGCTCTGGCCCTATGCGCAGCTTGCCCGCTGGGACCGTCCGATCGGCTGGCAATTGCTGCTGCTGCCTTGCCTCTGGTCCGTGGCCCTGGCGTCGGGTGTGTCGGCGAGTGCCGGTCAATTCTCCTTCGGCCGCTTCCTGTTCCATTGCTTCCTGTTCACTGTCGGCGCCATCGCCATGCGTGGTGCTGGCTGCACCTACAACGATATCGTCGATCACGACATCGACATGGAGGTTGCCCGTACCCGCTCGCGGCCGCTGCCGTCGGGGCGTGTCTCGCGCCTTCAGGCCAAGGTGTTCACGGTGCTGCAGGCACTTGTCGGCCTTGTCGTGCTGCTGCAGTTCAACACCTTCTCGATCGTGCTCGGCATCCTGTCGCTGGCGATCGTCGCGATCTATCCCTTCGCCAAGCGGTTTACCGACTGGCCGCAGTTCTTTCTGGGATTGGCGTTTTCCTGGGGCGCGCTGATGGGCTGGGCGACCGAATTCGGCACGTTGTCGGTTGCCGCCGTTCTGCTTTACGGCGCGGCCATCGCCTGGACGATCGGTTACGACACGATCTACGCTTACCAGGACAAGGAGGACGATGAACTGATCGGCGTGCGCTCGACGGCGCGGCGTTTCGGTGAAAACCCGCGCCCCTGGCTGATCGGCCTTTATGGCATCGCGACGCTGCTCGTCCTTCTGTCGTTCGTCGCAGCCGGCGCCGGTGCCGTCGCCTATGTCGGCCTCCTGATTGCAGCAGCGATGCTGACCTATCAGAGCCTCGTCCTGAACATCCATGATCCTGCACAGTGCCTGGCGCTGTTCAAGTTCAACAGCATCGTCGGTCTGATCGTCTTCGCCGGGCTGGTGCTGGCGCTTCTCCTGCGCCTGATATGAAAAATCCTCCGTTGCGGCGGAGGATCGTCTTCATTGCCCCATGGTCGGCCCGCCTGTTGCGGGCCGCAAAAATCTCAGGCCCAGCTGATGTCGCGGGCGGCCTTGCGCTTCCTCGCCTCGTGACGCGCACGGAAGCTGGACAGGACGGCGGCAACGACTGAGGCGATGTGCTTGCGCATCGGGTTTCTCCTTCTTTCGTGGTCTTGGCTATGCAGCCCATATGGCACGAAGAAGGCGACGCAACTGTTTCCGGGGGAACATTCGGTAAATCGTCGGGGGAGGCGGCGACGACCCCAGTGCATGCGTGCACGAAGAAAATGTCCCGACAGATCTGACCTCGCCAAACGCGACAGCCGGCCGCAGGGAACGGCCGGCTGTCGCGCTGGAGGTAGGCTCTTCAATCAGCTGCGGGCGATGATCTCGCGCCCGTCGATCTTCATGTGTACGCCAAGCGTGCCGGTGGAGCGGCGCACGAGGAAGCGCGGGCGGCGCTCTGCGAAGAAGGAGTGGCGGCGGCGCGGCTTGACGGGCGCGGTGCGCACGTCGCCAAGGTGCTCTTCGAGCGGCCTTGCCACGCCATCCGCTTCGACCATGAGCATCGGAATGCGATAAGCTTCTGCCCAGGCGCGCCAGTCGGCTGCGATGTCGGACAGGTCGTGTGCGACGAGCAGCGGGACACAGAGGTCCGGGTCGTCGTGATGAAGTTCCAGCGTCACTGTAACGTCTCCGTCGCCGTGATCGATCGCGCGAGCCGCGACCCCCTTGAATGCGCGCGCCGGCAGTGCGATCGAAAGCGGCAGGCCGCTCGATGGTAGCACCTTGCGCAGAACCGCGCCACGCTCGTCCAGGCTGATCGTGACATTACCGGTGTGACCGCGCAAGGCGTAGCTCGCCTGCTGTGGAAAGCGCTGCGGATCAAGACGGAGCGTGTTTTCGACCCATGCGGGTTGAGAGAGTGTGTTGCGCATTTCAATCGCCCTTGTTTTTCCTTGAGAGCCGGTTTCCGGTCTTCTCGTCGGGACTTTTCGTCCTCTATGAGCGGGAGAATAGGCGGCGCCCTTTCCGAACGACTTAAAATTCGCGGTTAAGAAAACTTTGCGTTTCTCGATGGTTAGCAAAAGCCGACCGGTCAGGGTTTCCGTTTCGTCAACAGCGCGGCCGCATTCGTTCGGATCAGGCGCACCTTTGCCGTCGTTCGACCTGCCGGGAAAAGCCACACGCAAGCCAGTCCTGCAATCATGACGCGTCAGAATTCTGTTTCGGGGCTCGGGTCCAGCCTGTCCCCATGGGTAACCGACAAGGCGCCAGGGCATGGTATCGACCTATCTCGACTACAGTCGCATCACGCGGGACATGAGGAGCAGCCTCAACCGCATTGCCCAGCAGCCGCAGATCGCGCGCGAAGCGGAGTATTATAAAGAGAACATCGGCAGCGTGAAAACTGTCGAGGAGTTTCTGAACGACTATCGACTCTACTCATACGCGATGAAAGCGCATGGCCTGGAGGACATGACCTATGCCAAGGCCTTCATGCGCAAGGTGCTGGAAAGCGATCTTTCGGACGAAAGCAGCTTTGCCAACCGTCTCACCGATGAACGCTACCGCAACTTCGCGCAGGCCTTCAGCTTCAGCTCGTCGAAGCCGGTGGCTCAAACCAACGCACAGCAGGATGCGCTGATCGGTCTCTACAACGAGCGGATCGCCAGCCTCGACACGGCCATGCGCGGAGAGATGGCCTATTTTGGCGCGGCCATGGATCTCGTCACCGATGTCGACAAGTTCCTCGGCAACGAACGACTGCGTTCGTTTGCTTTCACCGTCTTCGATATTGACCCGAAGACGTTCAACTACACCGAGGTCCGCGACGCGCTGACCAGCGACCCTGCCGCTCTGACCGCAAGCCGCACGGCCGCTGTGACGAGGCGGGAAGAAGCGCTCAAGCTGCAGACTGACCTTCAGACGCGGCTCAAGTCCCTCGGGGAGATTAACAGGCTGACGTCCGAACTGGCGGAGGCGCCCGCTGCCGACAAGCCGGCGATTCAGGCCAAGATCGACGAGCACAACGCGATCGTCGCCGATCTCGATGCCAAGCTTCCGCCACGCGACCAGGCGCCCGCGCTGCTCGCATCGCTCGGCGAGGAATTGAACACGCTGAACGGGCGCATCCGCAATCTCGAAACCTACATCAAGTTGGCGGAAACCTTTAACTTCAACGCTGATGGCAGCGTGCCGGCCGGCGAAAAGGCGATAAGCGACGCAAAGAAGACGGAACTCAACAACATCTACGTCTTCAAGAAACCGGGCGAAACGCCGCTCGGCGGCGCGCGCCTGACCGGCGCCGGGGCACTGTTGAACAAGGAATATTACGAAGGCAAGATCGCCGGCGTCACCAGCATCTCCGAGCTGACCAGCGACAGCCGGCTGTTCAACTACCTCGTCACGGCCTTCGGCCTCAAAGCGTCGACGACCGTGCCGTCGACGATCGAAAACATCCTCACCAGCGACATCAACGACCCGAACAGCTACGTCAACACGCAGGGCGGCGAGTACAATGCCGCCTTTAAGGAAATGCACAAAGCCTTCAACTTCCGGCCCGACGGCACGCTGCAGCCCGGCAAGACGGCGCAGGACGCCGATCAGTTGAAGAAGACGTCCGACGGCTACATGGTCCGCTACAATGACAAGGGCGATGCCGAAGACGAAGCCTTGGTCAAGCGCTTCAAGCTGCTGGTCAATTCGATGGAGTCGGTCGACAAGCTGCTGGCCGACAATGGCGTACTGAAGTTCACGCTCAGCGCCTTCGGTCTCGAAGACGAGGGCCTGAGCAAGCGTGATCTGAAGCGCATTCTGACGAGCGATCTCAACGATCCCAGAAGCTACGTCAACACGCTGCGCGACGAACGCTACGTCAAGCTCGTGAAAGCGTTCAACTTCAATCCGGACGGGACTCTCGGCGCACCAAAACTCGCCCAGAGCGACGGCGACATCATGAATACGGCGCGGGCCTATATCGTCGCCAAGTCCCGCTTCGGCACGGACGACGAGAAGAAGATCGCGAAGGAAAAGGCCCAGGAAGAAGCCAAATATTACACCTCCGAGATCGCGAAGATCGAAACGCTGGATGCCTTCCTCAAGAACCGCCGGCTGGTCGACATGGTTCTCGTCGGCGCAGGTATCGATCCGGAGACGGTCAAGTCCGACTATCTCAGGAGTATGTTTACGTCGGATCTCGAAGATCCGAAGAGCTTCATCAACACCGACCCGAATGGGCTGAAGTATCGCGAGATCGTCTCGTCCTTCAACTTCGACAAGGACGGCAAGATCGTCAGGGGCGAGGCAGGGCAGATCCAGACCCGCCGCGGTCTCGTCACCACCGTTGATCTCTTCCTCAATCAGTCGCTCGAAGAGAAGGAGGGCGCCGATAACGGCGGCATTCGCCTGGCGCTCTATTTCAAGCGCAAGGCCTCGGACATCAACACGGCCTACGACATCCTGGCCGATCGCGCCCTGTTCGAGGTCATCAAGACCGCCTACAGCATGCCGGAGGGCTTGCAGAACGCCAAGATTGAGGCCCAGGCGGCCTTTATCGAGCGCACCGTCAACATCAAGGAACTGCAGCAGCCGGGTCAGCTTGAGAAGCTTCTGCAACGCTTCACGGCGCTCTACGACGTCGAGAACAACCAGGATGTATCGCCCGGTCTCGCGATTCTGACTGGCGGCGGCAGCGCTGGCGTCAGTGCCGAGACCTTGCTGTCGCTCTCGCAATTGCGCGCAGGCGGCCGCTGACGCACGCCGTCTGACGGTCAGCCCAAGACTGTTGTTGCATCGCCGCGCACCGCGCGAAACGGCGCGTCGTCAACCGTCGGCGCGCAGCACTTTATCGGGGTTCATGATACCTGCAGGATCGAACGCGTGCTTGATGCGTTGCATCAGCTCGATTTCGATCGGCGCCCGGACCTCGGCGAGTTCGTCGCGCTTCAACTGGCCGATGCCGTGCTCGGCGGAGATCGAGCCGTTGTAGCTCAGAACGATGCCGTGGACGATGGCGTTGATTTCGCGCCAGCGGTCGAGGAAGGCCTGCTTGTCGGCGCCGACTGGCTGCGAAATGTTGTAATGGATGTTGCCGTCGCCCATGTGGCCGAAGGAGCAGATGCGGGCGCCGGGGATCGCTTTCACGACGGCGGCATCCGCCTCCTTCATGAAGGCCGGAATGCTGGAGACGGGCACGGAGACATCGTGCTTGATCGAGCCGCCCTCGGGCTTTTGTGCCGGCGACATGCTCTCGCGCATGTGCCACAGCGCCTTCGCCTGTGTCTCGTTGGCGGCAATCACTGCATTCTCGACGAGGCCGGCCGCATATCCCTGCTCCAGCAGGTCCTGCACCATCCGTTCCGCGCTTTCGGCGCTATCGGACGTCGAGATATCGATCAGCGCGTACCAGGGATGGACCGTTTCCATCGGATCACGAACGCCGGGGATGTGCTTGGTGGTGAATTCGACGCCGAGCCGCGGCATCAGCTCGAAGCCGGTCAACGCCGGCCCGCAAAGGCTGGACGCCTTTTCGAACAGAGCGAGCGCATGCTCGACGCTGCCGACTCCGGCAAAGGCGACCTGATGCCCGAGCGGCTTCGGGAAAAGCTTGAGCACGGCGCCGGTGATCACGCCGAGCGTGCCCTCGGCACCGATGAAGAGATCGCGCAGGTCGTAACCGGTATTGTCCTTCTTCAACCGGCGCAGCCCGTCCCAGATTTCGCCGGTCGGCAGCACCACTTCGAGGCCGAGGCAGAGCTGGCGCATATTGCCATAGGCAAGCACGGCGGTGCCGCCTGCATTGGTGGAGAGATTGCCGCCGATGCGGGCTGAACCTTCCGAGCCGAGCGACAGTGGGAACAGGCGATTGTGCTCGTCCGCCGCCTTCTGGATATCGGCGAGGATACAGCCGGCATCGGCGACGATGACATTGCCGACCGGATCGATGTCGCGAATGCGGTTCAGCCGTTCCAGCGAAAGAACGATGTCTGCCTTGCCCTCCCGCGGGATCTGCCCGGCGACATGGCCGGTGTTGCCGCCCTGCGGCACGATCGCCGTGCGGGTGGCGCTCGCGAGCTTCATGATGCGCGAGACCTCGTCGACGTTGGCCGGACGCAGGACCATCGGCGTCGTGCCGCGGTAAAGTCCGCGCGATTCGACGAGATAGCGCGCCTTGTCGGCTTCGTCCGTCAGCACGTTGGTGTTGCCGACGATCTCGGCGAAGGAAGCGATGAGTTCGGGAGAGGGAAGGGTGGTCATGGGCCTCACTTCGCATTGCGCCTGCGCGCGCTATCGGATCGGTCGATCTGAGGATCTGGTCCTCGGTTCCTGGTCGGCGGCGATCATAACCGCAATTGGTGCCGTTCGATGAGGGTGGGTGCGGAGAAGATGCCGCACACTATCTTACCCTCGTGGTGCCGCCGCCCGTTGTAACCGGTCGATGATGGCTTCCCCCAACCCGTCCGAAGGGATCGGCCCGAAGGCGATGGTCTCTGCGCCGCTGGCATCCGCCCGCTTCATATAGTCGAAGAGATTGGCGGCGGCTTCGCGCAGATTGCCAGTCGGGCTGAGATCGAGAACGACGGCCGCCTGCTCTTCGCCGGCGATCCGATTGCCGCCGAAACGGATCAAGGCTTCGCCGGCATGCACCTCGGCGGCATCGAGCCGGACGGCAGCGCCGGGCGCGTAGTGCGAGGCGAGCATGCCCGGCGCCTCGATCGTCGCTCCCGCCGTCTCCGGCCGGGTCACCGGACGGCCAAGCAGGCGTTCGATCTCGGCGGCATCGAGGCCACCCGGCCGAAGCAACCGGATCTCGTCGCCGTCGACCTTGATGATCGTCGACTCAAGGCCGATTTGGGCCTGGCCGGCGTCGAGGATCAGCTTCAGTTTGTCGCCGAGATCGGCTTCCACATGGACCGCACTGGTCGGGCTGATTTTGCCCGACGTATTGGCACTGGGCGCGGCCAGTGGTCGCCCGAAGTGAGCGATTACCCGGCGCGAGAAACCGTCGGGCATGCGGATGCCGAGCGTGTCGAGGCCGGCGGACGCCAGCGCATGAACCGTGCTGTCGGCGCGCTGCCGAAGGATCAGCGTCAGCGGGCCGGGCCAGAAGGCTTCGGCCAGCTGCCTCGAAATCGGATCGAAATGCACATGGGCTTCGGCCATCGCCATGTCGGAAACATGCGAGATCAGCGGATTGAAGCGCGGGCGCCCCTTCATCTCGTAGATGCGACTGATCGCATCGGGATTGGTAGCGTCGGCGGCAAGGCCGTAGACCGTCTCGGTCGGAATGGCGACCGGCTCGCCTTCGGCAAGAACGGCGCAGGCGCGCGCGATCGCGCGGTCCGGTTCTCTATCCGTGTCGATGATCTCAGCCATGCCGTTTCCTTTCCGACGCTTCCTTAACGGACGCACCGGAAAAACAGAACGATTTTCTTTGAAGGAACCGGTTCGGCTCAGAGGCTGCGAATGATGCGACGCAACGCGTCATCCTTGGCGCCAAGCATCAGTACGTTTTTCAGCGCGACCTTGGGATCATCTGTGCGAAACAGCAGCCCGTTGTCACGAAAGTTGCGGTTGATGACCATTTGCCCGGCTTGGGCGCCCGGTTCGATGGCGACGGCGAAGTACATGCGTGAATAGCCGGGCTGGATACTCTCGAAAAAATGCGTCTCGTCGCCCAGGTTGCAGAAGAAGTTGGCGAAGTAGAAGGACCAGGTGATGTCCTTGGAGGGAGTAACCGGCGTACGCGCCGCCGTCACGTGACAGTAGCCGAGATGCGGCCGGCCGACGAGCGTGCGGTGGAAGATCATCTTCGGGAACTGGATCGAGTTGTGGAACCCGTTGATCCGCTTATGGGTCGTGTCGCCGGCGGTGCTGAGCTTCTTGCCCGTCCTGTCTGCGACTTCCTCATAGCTCAAATACCGGCGTTCGCTCGGCAACCATTGCCTGCGGTTGATCCGGCCCGTGCGCAGGAATTCGGTATGAACCGCCACCTTCGGCGGGATTGTCGGCAGCTTCTCGGCTGTCGCGTCGTAGTATCTCAACTTTGCCATGATCGTCAGCGCGCCATCTGCCTGCCTGCAGGACCTCTCTCGTCCGCCGGCTAGGCTAGCGGCTCATGGTTAATGAATGATTTCGTCCTGGCTGCATCATTAGCGTTCTCTATCTGACGCGATGTCGCAAACGGGCGAAGCCCTCCCGCATCTGCGCCGACCGCGCCGCAAAAGTCGGCAATTGCCCAAGATGTGATCTATCTATATGTTTGCAATGTAAAAATTCTAAGACGGTGGCCTTTTGTGGCGGTTTTTTCCGTGTCGTCATTCTGGAATTGGATGTCGCTATCGGGCAGCTGCCAAGGTGACTTCCGCGATTACATATCCTTACTCAAGGTGCCGTCTTCGAAGGGAAGATGGAGAATTGGGAAGCCGGTCAAATCCCGGCGCTGCCCCCGCAACGGTGGTGGAGCGAAAGCCTCGGCAAAGGCCACTGGACGGTTCGTCCGGGAAGGCGCCGGGCAGGTCCGAAAGGACGGCTCCTGAGCCCGGAAACCAGCCTTGACGGACATAACCGTAACGGGTTGCGGCGGGCAGCCGGATCGGAGCCTCAAACGCATGGGCGTGCGCCCGTGCGGGTTCCTGTCCTGCCTCTCCGAAACATGGCGCATGAGGACAGGACATGGACACCAGAAACGATATGCTTCGAAAGCTGAAGGGCAGGCAGGACGGCTACAGCCTCGACCGGGCCTTTTACATCGATCCCGACTACTACAGGCAGGATCTGGAAAACATCTGGTACAAGGATTGGCTGTTTATCGGCCATGACTGCGAGATCCCGCGGGCCGGCAATTACTTCACCGTCCAGGTCGGCGACTACCCCGTTGTCATCACCCGCGACCGCCAGGGCGCCATCCGGGCGCTGCACAATTCCTGCCGCCACCGCGGCTCGCGCGTCTGCACGCAGGCGAAAGGCTCGTCGGCAAAGCTTGTCTGTCCCTATCACCAGTGGACCTACGAACTCGACGGCTCGCTGCTCTTTGCCCGGCAGATGGGAGAGGATTTCGACAAGGCCGCCCACAGTCTGAAGCCGATCCATTGCGAAACGGTCGGCGGCTACATCTTCATCAACCTGTCGGAAAAGCCGATGGATTTCACGACGTTCCGCGACATGGCCTTGCCCTATCTTGCGCCGCATCGGCTCGGCGAAACCAAGGTCGCGTTCGAAAGCACCATCATCGAGAAGGGCAACTGGAAGCTCGTCTGGGAAAACAACCGCGAATGCTACCATTGCGCCGCCAATCATCCGGAACTCTGCCGCACCTATCCTGAGGCGCCGACGGCGACCGGGGTGCAGGGCGCCAAGGATGATCCTGTGATCGCCGAACATTGGGCGAAGTGCGAGGCCGAGGGCCTGCCGAGCGAATTTAAGATGTCGCCGACCGGTCAGTTCCGCGCCGCCCGCATGCCGCTTGTCGACAATGCCGAAAGCTACACCATGTCGGGCGCCCGCGCCGTCAGGCGGGCCCTGTCCGCCGACGTCTCCCAGAGCCAGATCGGCACGCTCTTGATGTTCCACTATCCCACCACCTGGAACCATGTGCTCGCCGACCACGCCATCACCTTCCGGGTGCTGCCGCTCGGGCCCGAACTGACTCAGGTGACGACGAAGTGGCTCGTCAACAAGGATGCGGTCGAAGGCGTCGACTACAATCTAGATGAACTGACGCATGTCTGGACCGAGACCAACGACCAGGACCGTCAGATCGTCGAGGAAAATGCCTTCGGCATCCGCTCACCGGCCTATGAGCCCGGTCCCTATTCGCCCGAGCACGAGGGTGGCGTGATGCAGTTCGTCGAGTGGTACTGCAAGTTCATGGAGCAGCGCCTTGCCGGCGACGCGGCTCCGCTTTCAAGGGTCGCCTGACATGCAGATGGCCTCTTCGTTTCACCATTTCGACGCGCTCCACGTCTGGATCGACCGGCAGCAGATGCTCGAATGCACATCGGCGGTCGTCGAGACCGCCGATGTCATGACCTTCACCTTCCGGGCCGAAAAGCCCGCCTGGTTTCGCTATCTGCCCGGGCAATTCGTGACCCTCGAACTGCCCGTCGCCGACGAGCCAGTGATGCGCACCTACACCCTGTCGTCGACGCCCTCGCGGCCGCTGTCGATCGCCGTGACCGTCAAGGCGCAGTCAGACAGCATCGGCACCCGCTGGATGTTCGAGCACCTGAAGCCCGGAATGAAACTCCGCGCCTTTGGCCCGCTTGGCGATTTCAGCTTCGTCCGCCATCCCGGCGACAAATACCTGTTTATCTCGGCCGGCTCCGGCATCACGCCGATGATGTCGATGACGCGCTGGATGGCGGACTGCGTGCCGGAGACGGATGTGACCTTCATCTCCTGCGCGCGTCGTCCGGAGGACCTGCTGTTCCGTTCGGAGCTGGAGGTTCTGGCGACGCAGATGTCCGGGCTGAACCTCGGCTTCATCGTCGAGGGACATGAGGCACGCCACGGCTGGCACGGGCTTCGCGGCCGCATTGATGGCGCCAAGCTGCCGCTGCTTGCGCCCGATTTCATGGACCGCACCGTTTTCTGCTGCGGCCCCGAACCGTTCATGCGCGGCGTGCGCGAGATGCTGAAATCGGCCGGTTTCGACATGGGCCGCTACCACGAGGAGAGCTTCCAGCCGGCCGCCGCACCTGCGGCGGAAGAGATTGCCGTGCGCGCCGGCGCCGGTGACGAGGGCGAGGTCCAGGCCGCCAAGATCGCCTTCACCATGAGCGGCAAGGAGATCGAGGCCAAGCCCGGCCAGACGATCCTGCAGGCGGCGCGCGCCAACGGCGTGCGCATCGGCGCTGCCTGCGAAGGCGGCATCTGCGGCACCTGCCGGGTGATGAAGGTCTCAGGCGAGGTGGATATGAGCCACAATGGCGGCATTCTCGACGACGAGATCGATGAGGGCTACATCCTCGCCTGCTGCTCGCGACCGCTCGGAGACGTCCAGATCGAAGCTTGAAGGCTTTAATGATGTCGCGCAAAAGTGTGCAGCGGTTTTGCGGCAACGACATGCATAACAACAAGCGCTTAGTGCCTGTCGCGTGAATGCTTTTTCAAGCGAGAGGCTTTAGGGCGCGTTGCAGGGGATCGGATTGGCGGAAACGCTTGCCGGGGCGTCGGTGCCGGCCTCCGTCTTGGAGCATGCGCCCTGGGCGGCATCATTGCCGGCGATCGCCACCTGCAGGGCACGTTCCTGGCGGGCGAAATCGATCGAGCCGGTCACCAACATGTCGACGCCGCTGCCGGCGCCGCTCGTAGCGTCGGCGCGGCTCACGAGCAGCGGCTCGCTAAACATCGCAGTCGCCCTTGCCACCGCCAGCATGCCCGTTCCCCGCTCGGCTTGGGCGACGAGCATCAGCGGCAGTGGCTTTTCCGGCAGCAAGGCGCCCTGTGCCCAGATCGCTTTCAGCGCCGGCGGCGACATTGCCGCCACATTCACGTCGATGTCGTCAAGCGTTCCCGGCACGCGGTAGGGGCAGCGGCGCTTGCCGCAGTTGATGCCCGAGGAGAACTGCCACAGCGCGTAACTGTCCCAGTTGCCCATCGGGAAAACCTGGCGGATATCCGGTTTGTAACGGGCGTACCAGAGCGGCAGGCGCGACAGCAGCCGGTGTTTGGCCCGGTGCGCGGCGATGTATTTGGCGGTGATGTGGTTGGTATAGAGGATCGGGTAGCGCCCGGTCCGGGTCTTGATGTGCCCGGCGAAGATGGCGGCGTCCTCCAGCGACATGTACTTGTCCGGATCGATGCCCTCGAGATCGAGCACCATCAGCTCGTCGTCGCGCGGATCGGCGTAATCGAGGAAATGGTTCGCCTGGTCGACGGGATTGCCCGGGCGGGCAAGATGGTAGGCACCCCACAGCAGCCCGTGCGAACGGGCAATCATCCGGCGGGTCTGGTAGAGCTCGCGGCTGACGGCGTATTTGCGCCACATGGTCTTGCAGTGGTTGAAGGTGTCGCCGTTGTGGTCGCCGGTGCAGGAGAAGCTTTCGGGCAGGCCGTCGGAGGCCTTGGCGATGAAACCGGAAACGCGCTTGTCGCCAAGCATCGTTTCCCAGTCGATGCTGTTCATCTCATAGGCGTCGACGATGATGGCATTCGACTTGGTCTTCCAGGGCTCCATTTCACCGGCGCGTGCGATCGCCGCCGCGAAAGCCAGACCGATGAAGGTCGCGAGGCGCAGAATCATCCCTGTCGTGGAGATACACCGCTTTGCCATTCTCTGAGATTGCCGACAGTATCGTTAACGCATCGTAAATCCCAGCCCCCGAGCGGACTGTGCGGGAGCGACGCGCGAATGTATACCGACCTGTGGCTGTATATAAGCAATTGCTTTCATGTTCGCGATCTGACGATCAGCCGGGAAGGCGTTGGTCGACGATGCGGCAATGCCTTGCTGCAGCAACGGGTGCTGGCCGCGCCACCTGATCCCGCAGGAGGCGGAAGATGGAACAAAACCGGTGACTTATGCGTTATCGGTCGATTTCGGATTTCCCGGCTGAGGGACATCCCCGTATCGGCCTCGGTCCGGGTGAAATCATGGAAAGGTTGAAATGCCGCGGCAACCCGAAACCGGGCCGCGCAAAATGCGTTCGGTGATGGAGGGATTTTATGAAGAACGTGCTGAAGTCCGGGATGAGCCGGTGGTTTTCCGTGGCCGTTGCGGTGGCTGTGCTGGCGACGTCGGCCGCCCCGTCGCAGGCCTTCACGCCGACACCGCCGCGCCTTGAGCGGCAGAGCGATGCACAGAACGTCCAGTATCGCCGACCGGGCATGGAGCGTCGTGGCGGCTATTACTACTACAACGGCTACCGCGGTTATAACTACCGCCGCCCTGGCTATCGCTACTACAATGGCTGGTGGTATCCGATGGCAGCCTTCGGCACCGGAGTGATTATCGGTGGAGCGATCGCCCAGCCGCCGCGCTACACGCGTCCTGCCCCCGTCTATGGCAGCCGCCATGTGCAGTGGTGCTACGACCGCTACCGCTCATACCGGGCCTACGACAATACCTATCAGCCCTATGGCGGCCCGCGCCGCCAGTGCTATTCGCCCTATGGTTAAAGGGTAGGCAGGGCCGGGCGCTTCCGCTCCTGGCCCTTTTTCGCCTGGGATCACATGAGGCCGCCATAACTGCGAGCGATGGGCCTGGCCGATGATCGCGCCGTGCCTGGCGAAAACTTGTCCTGCAGTGGCTAAAGTTCTTGGGCGAGCCCGATGAGCAGGCCCTCGGGACCGCGGATATAGCAAAGCCGATAGGCGTCCTTATACTGGACCACTTCGCCGACCAACTGCGCGCCGCGTTTGCGGAGCCGCTCAACCGTCTCGTCGACGTCGTCGACCGCGAACATGACTCGGAGGTAGCCAAGCGCATTGACCGGGGCAGTGCGGTGATCGGCGACGACCGGTGGCGCGAGGAAACGGGAAAGCTCGAGCCTGCTGTGGCCATCCGGCGTGCGCATCATGGCAATTTCGACATGCTGATCGCCGAGCCCGGTGACACGCCCGGCCCATTCCCCGTCGATCGTCGCCCGCCCTTCGAGCTCAAGGCCAAGTTCGCGGAAGAAATCGACCGTCTCTTCGAGGTCTTCGACGACGATGCCTATGTTGTCCATTCGCTTGAGCGCCATGTTTCCAATCTCCACGGTCTACGGGGACGTCGCTCCAAACAACACCGAACGCCTGGGGAGGGTTCCGAACCGCGTCTCAGAGAATGCCGATCCGCCGGAGAATCCACCAGGCAAAGCCCATGGAGAGTGCGATGAACAACGCCGCATAGAGCGTGCCGGTGCCGTCGGCGAAGGGCAGCGCCCCGGTGTTCATGCCGAAGAAGCCGGTGACGAGCGTCGGCGGCAGGAGGAAGGCGGTCATCAGCGACAGGATGTAAAGATGCCGATTGGTCTCCGACGAGATCTTGCTGTCGATCTCTTCATGCAGCAGACGCGCGCGTTCCTGCAGCGCGAAGACGTCGCGGTCGACCGCTTCGAGCCGGTCGGAAAGCCGCTCGGCGGCGTCGATGAACCCGGGCGGTACCTCGTCCTCATCCGATGCGCCCGCCCGCCTGAGCAAGGCGAGGATCGTGCGAAGGTGCCGATGCAGCCGCACCACCGTGCGCCGCAGCGGCGCAAGCCCCGGCTGCTGCCGATGCCCGGCCTCGCCATAAACATGGTCCTCGATGACGTTCAGATCCTCGGTCAGTTCCAGAACCAGCGAGATCAGCGTGCGCTGGAATTCGACGACGATCATCTCGAAGAGGTCGATCGGCCGTGCGCATTTCGTGCTCTTTTCCACCGCTGCCTTGACGCGGTCGATGCTGCGCAAAGGATGCAGGCGGGTGGTGATGATGATGCGGTCGCTCACGGCGAAATGCAGCCAGCCGATCGTCTTCGTCACCGCGTCGAAGGTGCGCTCGAAATCGACGAGCGTGCCGTGCACGATATCGTCCGAAACGGTGATGGCCGCCTGGGTGTCGTGGCTCGTCAGCGTGGCGATTGCGAGCGGCGGCAGGTTGCCGATCCGCTCGATGAGCGCAGGCGTTCGCGCGTCCGAGAGCGCGAGGTGAACCCACACCCATCCTTCCCCGGATAGCAGGCTGTCGATCGAGGCGTCGGTGGCGATCCGCTGGCAGCGGCTTTCACCCGGCAGGAAACGATAGGCCCAGACGATGCCGGGTATTTCGGTGGAAATCAGGTTCATCTGAACGCCTTGTCCAGGGTCCGCCGCCTGTTCCGATCCATCGTTGGCAACGGGAGGGAGGAACACGCAGCCATTCAAAGTGCTAAAGTGACAGTCGCGCGTCCAGCGACGACGCGCGGCACTATCTGTCTTGGCTTCTATGCGCCGTTGATGACAGTTTTGTTACGGGCGGCCGTAGCCCGATGTTCGGGAAGCCGACGGCAATTGACGTTGACGTTTACGTAAAAATCAATAGTGTTCGGCGCACGAGGCCGCGCCCGGCGCGACCTGGCTATCTGGGAGGATCATCATGTACAAGGCACCCGTCGACGAGATCGCATTCACGCTGAAGCACGTGGCAGGCATGGGCGATGCACTGCAATCGGGCGCGCTGGGTGATCTCGGTGAAGACCTGGTCGATGCCATCCTTTCGGAGGCCGGTCGGTTCGCGACGGAAGAGGTGGCGCCGCTTGGCGACATCGGCGACAAGCAGGGTTCGCGCCTCGTCGAAGGCAAGGTCGAGACCCCAGACGGTTGGCGCGATCTCTACCACAACTGGATCGCCGGCGGCTGGAACGGGCTGACGGCCCCGGAAGATTTCGGCGGCCAGAACCTGCCGCATATGCTGCACGTCGCCGCCATGGAAATGTGGAACGCCGGCTCCATGGCCTTCGCGCTTGGCCCGACGCTCACCATGGGCGCCGTCGAGGCGCTGGAAAAGCACGGTTCCGATGAGCTCAAGGCGACCTATCTGCCGAAGATGGTCTCCGGCGAATGGACCGGCACGATGAACTTGACCGAGCCGCATGCCGGCTCCGACCTCGGTGTGCTCAAGGCCCGCGCTGAGCGCCGCGACGACGGCACCTACCGCATCTTCGGCCAGAAGATCTTCATCACCTGGGGCGAACACGACTTCACCGACAACATCGTCCATCTGGTGCTGGCGCGCCTTCCGGACGCGCCGGCCGGCACCCGCGGCATCTCGCTGTTCCTCGTGCCGAAATTCCTGGTCAACGCGGACGGTTCGCTCGGCGAGCGCAACGATCTCTTCTGCCATTCGCTCGAACACAAGCTCGGCATCCATGGGTCGCCGACCTGCACGATGATCTATGGCGACGGCAAGTTCGGCGCTGAAAAGGGCGCGATCGGCTATCTGATCGGCGAGGAGAACCGCGGCCTCGCCTGCATGTTCACGATGATGAACAACGCCCGCCTGGCCGTCGGCATGCAGGGTGTGGCCATTGCCGACGCCGCGACGCAGAAGGCGATCGCCTTTGCCAAGGAGCGCACTCAGGGTAAGGCGCCTGGCTGGACGGGGCAGGGCATGAGCCCGATCATCGAGCACCCGGATGTTGCCCGCATGCTCCTGACGATGAAGGCGCTGACGCAGGGCTCGCGCGCGATTTCCTACGCCTGCGCCCACGCCGTCGACATGGGGCATGCAGCCGAAGGCGAAAAGGCGAAGTTCTGGCAGGAACGCTCCAGCCTGCTGACGCCGATCGCCAAGTCCTTCTCGACCGACGCCGGCGTCGATGTCGCCTCGATGGGTATCCAGGTGCATGGTGGCATGGGCTTTATCGAGGAAACGGGTGCTGCCCGCTATCTGCGCGACGCCCGCATCGCGCCGATCTACGAGGGTACCAACGGCATCCAGGCGATCGACCTCGTCACCCGCAAGCTGCCGCTTTCCGATGGCGGCCACGTGCGTGGCTTCATTGCCGAGTTGCGCGAGATCGCCGCGGCAGTTCGTGCCTCGAACCGCGACGGTTTTGGCGAGACGGCTGCACGCCTCGATGCGGCGCTGGACGATCTTTCGGCCGCGACCGAGTGGCTGATTGCGGCGGTTGCCGGCGGCAAGCTCACAGAAGCACTCGCCGGCGCCACCGCCTACCAGCGGCTCTTCGGCCTGGCGCTGACCGGCGCCTATCTCGCAAAGGGTGGTCTGGCGGAAGTCAGCGATGGCAAGGACGATCAGCGCATTGCGCTCTGCCGCTTCACCGCCGAAAACCTGCTGGCCGAGACTGCCGCACTGAAAGACCGTGTCGTCAACGGTGCCGACAGCCTCGCCGTCGCTCGCGCTGTTCTGGCCTGAAAGGACCCATCATGACCGACCACGTGCTCATCGAACGGCCGGAAGCCCACCCCGGCGTCCAGGTGATCCGCTTCAACCGGCCGGAAAAGAAAAACGCCATCACGCGCGACATGTACGCGAAGATGACCAATGCGCTGACGGTCGCTTCTAGCGATCCGGCCGTGCGCGCCACCGCCTTTCTCGGCACCGATGGTTGCTTCTCCGCCGGCAACGACATGGCCGACTTCCTCGCCTTCGCCATGGGCGGTTCCATGGGCATAGAGGTGATCGAGTTCCTGAAGGCACTCGCGACCGCAACGAAGCCTGTCGTTTCGGGCGTCGACGGTCTCGCGATCGGCATCGGCACGACGATCCATCTGCATTGCGACCTGACGATTGCGTCCGAGCGCTCGGTCTTCAAGACGCCCTTCGTCGACCTGGCGCTGGTGCCGGAAGCGGCCTCCAGCCTGATCGCGCCGCGCATCATGGGTCACCAGCGGGCCTTCGCGCTGCTTGCCGCCGGCGAACCGCTCACCGCAGGCGAGGCCGTGGACGCGGGACTTATCTGGAAGATTGTCGGCGCGGACGCGGTCGAGAGCGAAACCCTGGCGCTTGCTGGCCGGCTCGCCAAGAAGCCGCCGGAGGCGCTTCGCATCGCCCGCGATCTCGTCCGTGGCGACCGCAGCGACGTGCTGGCGCGTATCGACGAAGAGGCGAAGCACTTCGCCGCGCAATTGAAGAGTGCCGAGGCGCGGGCCGCCTTCGAGGCGTTCATGCGCCGCTAAACCAGTTTGGATTTGTGATGGGTGAGACGGGTGCCGCTGTGCACCCGTTTTGCATTCGGGGGCAAGCTCTTACCCGTCCGGCGGTAAAGATCCCGTTGCCGCCGCCATCGCGAACTTGAATAGATCAATTTTAATTTGTTCTTAAATACCGGTCGCTAGCGTCCTGCGCGATAGGCCCATCCCTATTTTGGGATGGCCCCAGCCGCATGAAGCAGGGCTGGCCCCGCCTTCGGGCATGTTCAACGTTTTCCCGTCAGCCTCTGCGCGCCGTCTTCACGGACGGACGAGGGATGCTGCGCGAAAATCATCAAGAGCTCATGTCCGGCGGTCGCCGCCGGCACCCATTGGGAGCCCACCTTGTCCAAGCGATCGAACCTCATGACGCGCATTCTCGTTGCCGCGTCCTGTGTCGTCGTCGGCGCTTTCGCCGGCTTTTCCGTTTACATTGACAGCCTGCAGCGCGACACGACCACCAAGGCCGTCGAGGAGAACATTGCCTCCTCCGGCACCCAGGCCGCGCAGAGCGTCGCCAAGTGGCTGAACGGCCGCGTCACGCTGACGGCGATGGTGGCTGATGCCACCGGCAACGTCGCGGATGACGGTGGGGTCCAGCCGATCCTGAAGAACGACGTTCTCACCAGCGAATTCATGTCGACCTATGTTGGCAACGAAAGCGGCAAGTTCATCACCTGGCCCGACAATCCGATGCCGGCAGGCTATGACCCGCGTCAGCGCCCCTGGTACCAGCAGGCCATCAAGGCTGACGCTCGCGTGCTGACCGAACCCTATGTCGACGCGTCCAGCGGCGCGCTGATCATCAGCGCCGCCGTTCCGGTCAAGCGCGACGGCAAGCTCTATGGCGTTGCCGCCAGCGACTTCTCGCTCGATACCCTGGTGACGATGATCAAGGGCGTCGATGTCGGCGGTGAAGGCTTTGCCTTCCTCGCCAGCAAGGACGGCCAGATCCTGGTTCATCCCGATGCCAAGCTGGTCACCAAGTCGCTCGCCGATGCCTTCCCGATCGACACACCGGCAATCGGCTCCGGTATCATGAACACCGAGCTCGACGGCAAGCCGATGCTGGTGAGCTTCGTTCCGGTCCAGGGCCTGCCCTCAGTCGAATGGTATGTCGGCTTCGTCATCGACGCCGACGCCGCCTATTCGGCGATCGATCAGTTCCGCATTGCCGCGACCATCGCCACGATCCTTGCGGTCGGCGTGATGCTCGTCTTCCTCGCGACCTTCCTCAACCGCCTCGTCATCCGCCCGGTTACGGACATGACCAGCGCGATGGAGAAGCTCGCTTCGGGTAACCACAACGTTGCAATCCCCGGCGAAGAGCGGACCGACCAGATCGGCTCGATGGCCGCCGCCGTCGCCGTCTTCAAGGCCAATGCAGTCGAGCGCGCCCGCCTCGAAAGCGAAGCGGATGCGAACCGTTCGCTGTCGGAACGCGAGCGACTGGAACGCGAAGCGCAGAAGGCGCGCGATGCTGCCGAAGTGCAGCAGGCTGTCGATGGTCTGGCAACCGGCCTCGGCCGTCTTGCTGACGGCGATCTGGCCTATCGCATAGACAATCCCTTTGCCGATCGTCTCGATCGCCTGCGCGCCGACTTCAACAACTCGGTCGCCAAGCTGCACGACACGCTCTGCGCCGTCGGTGCCAATGCCCGCGGCATTGATGCCGGCGCGACGGAAATCCGCTCGGCCGCCGACGATCTCGCCCGCCGCACAGAACAGCAGGCAGCCTCGGTCGAAGAGACCGCCGCGGCACTCGAGGAGATCACCACGACGGTCAAGGACTCGGCTCGCCGCGCCGAAGAGGTTGGTGCGCTGGTCGCCCGTACTCGTGCCGGCGCTGAGAAGTCCGGCGAAGTCGTTGCCAACGCCGTAGATGCGATGCATGCGATCGAGAAGTCCTCGGGCGAGATCTCCAACATCATCGGCGTCATCGACGACATCGCCTTCCAGACCAACTTGCTCGCGCTGAATGCCGGCGTCGAGGCGGCCCGTGCCGGTGAAGCCGGCAAGGGTTTTGCGGTCGTCGCCCAGGAAGTGCGTGAACTCGCCCAGCGCTCGGCACAGGCCGCCAAGGAGATCAAGGCGCTGATCACGACCTCGGGAAACCAGGTTCGAAACGGTGTCACGCTGGTCGGCGATACCGGCAAGGCACTGGAGACGATCGTTGCCGAAGTTCATGAGATCAACAAGCATGTGAGCGCGATCGTGACCGCGACGCGCGAGCAGTCGACCGGTCTTCAGGAGATCAACACGGCCGTAAACACCATGGACCAGGGCACGCAACAGAACGCGGCCATGGTCGAGGAACAGACGGCGGCAAGCCATGGCCTGGCGTCGGAAGCAGCCTCGCTCAATGCGCTGCTCGCCCAGTTCAACCTCGGAGAAGGGCAGGGCTCTTACGCAGGTGGGGGTGGATACCGCCGCCGCGCGGCGTGACGACGGATCGGCGTCCGCGAGTCATGCTAAGACGAGTGCAAAAACAAGAGGATAGCACGCAAGCGTGAATCAGTCTGGCAGACGCTTCAAGTCGAACGATAACGAAGGCCCGGGAAACCGGGCCTTCTCATTTCTCCAGCGTGACCACCGCCTCGACATGGGCCGACCAGAGGAACTGGTCGATCGGCGTCACCGAGGTGATGCGGTACCCGGCGGCAACGAGGATCGAGAGGTCGCGCGCAAGCGTCACTGGATTGCAGGAGACGGCGACGACCTTCTTGACGCCGGAGCGGGCGATCTCGTGACACTGCACGTCCGCGCCGGCGCGTGGCGGATCGAAGACGACCGCGTCGAAGACCTTCAGTTCCTGCGCCATGAGCGGGCGGCGGAAGAGATCACGCTTCTCGATGGTGACGGGCTTGAGCCCCTGCGTGTTGCGAGCCGCCAGATCAAGCGCCTTCAGCGCCTTGTCTTCGCCTTCGACCGCATGCACCCGCGCCTTGCGGGCGATGCGCAGCGCAAACGTGCCGCAGCCGGCAAAGAGGTCGGCGACGCGCTTGGACTTGCCGAGATGGTCGAGCACCAGCTTCGCCATTGCCTCTTCGGCCTGCGCCGTCGCCTGGGTGAAGCTGCCGGGCGGTGGCGAGACGGAAACACCGCCGAAATCGATGACAGGCTTCACCGGCTCGACAATGATCTCGCCATTGAGGCTGACGCGGGCGATGCCGCGCTCACCGAGCACGGCTTCGACCGTGCGGCGGCGCTCGCGGTCGTCGAGCTTCTTGATGCCATCGACCGAGAGGTCGAGGCCGGAGAGCGTTTCGAGCACGGTGATGCGGAACGGCTCGGCATTGACGGCCATGGCCGCGCCGACTTTGGCAATGGTGGCGAGCTTCGAGACGATACCCGGGCTCGCGATCGGACATTCCGAGATCGCGACGATATGGTGGCTTTCCGCCTGGTTGAAGCCGAGAAGCAGATCCTTCTCGGTCTTGCGGGCGGTGAAGACCGCGCGGCGGCGTTGGCCGGGCTCGGCGGTGATGAGCGGCGCCACCTCGGGTGTGAGCCCTTTCGACTTCAGGGCGGCGATCACCAGATCGCGCTTGAAGCCGTGGTAGAGCGTGTCGGAGGCATGTTGCATCGTGCAGCCGCCGCAGGTGCCGTTGATGCCGTCCGGCCCGAAGTGCCGACAGTGCGGTTCGACGCGCTCGGGTGAGGCTTCTCTCACCGACATCAGCGTGCCGTGCGATTTGTTGACGGCGAGCGCGACGCTTTCGCCGGGCAGGGTGAAGGGTGCATAGATCGGCCCGTCAGGACCTTCGGCAATGCCGTCGCCCTGAGCGCCCAGCCGCTTGATGGTGACGGCTTCAGTGGTCATGGCTTCTTGCCTGCCAGCAGGTATTCGACATTGCCGTCGCCGCCGGCAATAGGCGAGGGGATGAGCCCAAGGCTCTGCCAGCCCATGTCCTCGACGAGCCAGCGCTCGAGTTCGGCGGCGACATCAGGCGCACTGTCGGGATCCTTGAGCAGGCCCGCCTTGCTGATCGCGTCGCGACCCGCCTCGAACTGAGGCTTCACCAGCAGGATGCAGTGCGAACCGGGAAGCGCCATGTCGAGTGCCGGCGGCAGCGCGAGCTTGAGCGAGATGAACGAGACGTCCGAGACGACGAAGGTGACTTCGCGGTCGTCGATGTCCTCCTCGGTCATCGCGCGTGCATTGAGGCCCTCAATGCTGGTGACGCGTTCGTCACCTTCGATGCGCGGATGGATCTGGCCATGGCCGACATCGATCGCAACCACGTGCTCGGCGCCGCGCTTCAACAGCACTTCGGTAAAGCCACCGGTCGAGGCGCCGATATCGAGACAGCTTTGGCCTGCGGGGTCGAGCCCGAAATGATCGAGTGCCGCGACCAGCTTCAGCGCGGCGCGCGAGACATAGTCCTGCGCCGGGTCATCGATGGTGATCGTCACGCTCTCGGCAAACATCGACGCTGCCTTGGTGACCGTGCGGCCGTCGACCTTGACGGTCCCGCGCTGGATTGCGTCACGGGCACGCGCGCGGCTTGCGACCAGCCCCGAGTTCAGCAGCAGCTGATCGAGGCGGACCCGGTTCTTGTGTTCTTCGTTCTGGCGATCTTCTGACATGTGTTTCTCATGGCGACTTGCCGCCGCAATGGCAAGCCCCCTGTGCTCGCAGCCATCGAGCCCTTCCTGCAATTCCGTCCGGAAAAGCAAAAACCCCGGGGACGAGCCGGGGTTTTTGCTTGAAGTCGCACGGAAGCCTCAGCCGGCAGCGCCGATGCCGATATCCTGCTTTTGGCCGAGTGCCTTGAAGACGGTCGAGACGATGCCGGCGCGGTCGAGGCCCGCGGCGGCATACATCGCCTCGGGCTTGGCCTGTTCCATCCAGACGTCGGGCATGACCATCGGGCGAACCTTGAGGCCGCCGTCGAGCAGGCCGTCCTCGGCGAGGAACTGCAGCACGTGGCTGGCAAAGCCGCCGATGGCACCTTCCTCGATGGTGATCAGCACCTCGTGGTTGCGGGCAAGCTCGCGGATGAGGTCATGGTCCAGCGGCTTGGCAAAGCGCGCATCCGCGACCGTGGTCGAAAGGCCGGCGGCGTCGAGGTCTTCGGCGGCCAGCAGACAGTCGGCAAGGCGCGTGCCGAAGGAAAGCAGCGCCACCTTGGAGCCCTCCTTCACGATACGGCCCTTGCCGATCTCGAGGATCTGGCCCCGCTCCGGCATCTCGACGCCAACGCCTTCGCCGCGCGGATAACGGAACGAGATCGGGCCGGCGTCATAGGCAGCAGCCGTGCGCACCATGTGCTTCAGTTCCGCCTCGTCGGCAGCCGCCATCACCACGAAGCCGGGAAGGGTGGCGAGATAGGTCGTGTCGAACGAGCCCGCATGCGTCGGACCGTCGGCGCCGACGAAACCGGCACGGTCGATCGGGAAGCGCACCGGTAGACCCTGGATCGCCACGTCGTGGACCACCTGGTCGTAGCCGCGCTGCAGGAAGGTCGAATAGAGCGCTGCGAACGGCTTGTAGCCTTCGGCGGCAAGGCCGGCGGCAAAGGTTACGGCGTGCTGCTCGGCAATGCCGACATCGAAGCAGCGCGACGGATGGACCTTGGCGAACTTGTCGAGCCCGGTGCCGGACGGCATGGCAGCGGTGACGGCGACGATCTTGTCGTCGAAGCCGGCTTCCTGCGTCAGCGCATCGGCGAAAACAGAGGTATAGGCGGGCGCGTTCGGCTTCGCCTTCGCCTGGGCGCCAGTGATGACGTCGAACTTGTTGACGCCGTGGTACTTGTCGGCGGCAGCTTCCGCCGGCGGATAGCCCTTGCCCTTCTGCGTCACCACATGGATCAGCACCGGACCCTTGGCGTTGTCGCGCACGTTGCGCAGCACCGGCAGCAGATGGTCGAAGGAATGCCCGTCGATCGGGCCGATATGGTAGAAGCCCATCTCTTCGAAGAGCGTACCGCCGGTGACGTAGCCGCGGGCATGCTCGACCGCGCGGGTGATCGCGCGATCGACGGTCTTGCCGAGATACGCGGTCAGTTTCTTGCCGACTTCGCGGATGCCCATATAGGTGCGGCCGGAGGCAAGGCGCGCGAGATAGGCGCTCATCGCGCCGGTCGGCGGCGCGATCGACATGTCGTTGTCGTTGAGGATGACGATCAATCGCGCGTCGAGCGCGCCGGCATTGTTCAGCGCCTCATAGGCCATGCCGGCCGAAAGCGCACCGTCGCCGATGACGGCGATGACATTGCGGTTCTTGCCGTCGAGATCGGCTGCGACCGCCATGCCGAGGCCGGCGGAAATCGAGGTCGAGGAGTGCGCGGCGCCGAAGGGGTCGTATTCGCTCTCGGCGCGGCGGGTAAAGCCCGAGAGGCCGCCTTCCTGACGGAGCGTGCGGATACGATCGCGGCGGCCGGTGAGGATCTTGTGCGGATAGCACTGGTGGCCGACGTCGAAGATCAGCCGGTCATGCGGCGTGTTGAACACCTTGTGGATGGCGATCGTCAGCTCGACGACGCCGAGGCCCGCGCCAAGATGCCCGCCGGTGCGCGACACTGCGTCGATCATTTCTGCCCGGACTTCTCCGGCAAGCTGCGGCAGATCCTTGTCGTCGACCTTCTTCAGATCGTCGGGATAGGTCACCTTGTCGAGCAAGGGAGTAGCCGGCATCGGATTGGTTGGCAGTTGTGTCACGCTGCATGCCTCATGCGCGCCCCAAAGGTCGGGCGCGCGATAGTTGGTGGGTACCGTCGAAGCGGCTCTTTAGACGCAATCGTTGCTGAATGCAAAATTAGGCGTTCCTGCGTCGTCAACCAAGAGACTAGCGCATGATTCTGTGAATCGAAATCGATTCAAGCGCCATGAGGCAATGTTGCGCGGTTTTCCGCATCCATCCTGTGCCACTTTAGGTCGCGGTCAGCCCTCGGGCAGCGGAACGAATTCCTCTTCGTCTCCGGGCACGATGTCGAAGCGTCCGCTGCGCCACTCTTCCTTGGCTTTCTCGATGCGCTCCTTCGAAGACGAAACGAAATTCCACCAGATGTGGCGGGACGACCCGAGCGCAGCACCCCCGAAAAGCATCACGTGACAACCCTGCGGTCCGGCCGTGACCGTGATCTCGTCGCCGGCGCGGAAGACGAGCAGTTGGTTGTCTGCAAAATGATCACCGGCAATGATCGCCTCGCCGGAGAGGATATAGAGCGCGCGCTCTTCCCATTGCGCCGCGAAGGGGGCGCTCTTGCCGGGTGCAATGTTGAGATCGACATAGATCGTGTCGGTGAAGACCGAGACCGGCGACTTCGCGCCCTCGAAGTTGCCGATCACCACCCGCGCCTTGATGCCGTCGTCGCTCATATGCGGCAGCATGCGCTCTTCGGTATGGCTGAAGATCGGGTCGATTTCTTCCTTGTGATCGGGCAGCGCCAGCCAGGTCTGCAGGCCCGAGATCGAACGGTCGTGGCCGCGCTGGTTCTCCGGCGAGCGCTCTGAATGCACGATGCCGCGGCCGGCCGTCATCAGGTTCACGTCGCCGGGACGGATGACCATCTCGGTGCCGAGGCTGTCGCGGTGCTTGATCTCGCCGTCGAAGAGATAGGTGACGGTCGAAAGGCCGATATGCGGGTGCGGGCGCACGTCGATCGCCTCGCCGGCGCGAAGCAATGCCGGGCCCATGCGATCGAAGAAGATGAAGGGGCCGACCAGGCGGCGCTTGGCCGTCGGCAAAGCGCGACGAACCTGCAGCCCGCCGATATCGCTGGTGCGCGGAACGATCAGATGTTCGATGGCGTCGCAGGCGGGCTTGTCGCCGGCGAGCGGGTCGGGGCCTGGAAAGAAAGACATGGCGCGTGCTCCCGTTTTTGCTGTCGCTTCAAGTCCTAACGCCTATGACATCAGGCGGGTAGGGGCGAAGCAAGGACGCAGTGTTTCCGCGCGACGATCAATCCGATCTTGGCAATTCCGGGAAAAGCGTGAAGCGGTTTTCCGCCCGGAATTGCGATGAAACGATCAGTCGGCGTCGAGCGGCTCCACGCCCTGCGGTCTGCCGGCGCGGTCGAGGCGGATCTTTTCGATGCGGTCCTCGGCGGCCTTCAACAGCGCCTCGCAATGCTTCTTCAGCGCTTCGCCGCGCTCGTAGATCTCGATCGACTTGTCGAGGGCGACATCGCCGCGCTCCAGCGCCGAAACGATCCGCTCCAGTTCCTCGACGGCCTGCTCGAAGGAGAGGGCGGAAACGTCCGGTTGCGTAGTGGTGTTCATGCTTACCCTCTCATCAGTCTCAAGATGTGCAGGCCGGCCGATTCGGCCAAGCCCTGAAGGTCATAGCCGCCTTCGAGCAGGCTGACCATGCGGTTGCCGGCGCTGCGATCGGCGATCTCGTGCAGACGCCCGGTCGCCCAGTCGAAATCCTCGGCGACGAGATTGATCTGCGCCAGCGGATCGCGGTGATGCGCGTCGAAGCCGGCGGAGATCAGGATGAAGTCCGGCCGGAAATTGGTGAGTGCTGAAAGCACGCGGCTGCGGAACGCCTCGCGGAAATGTTCACTGCCCATGTTCGGCGACAGCGGCGCGTTGACGACATTGCCCTTGATACCCGTCTCGTCCTTGGCGCCGGTGCCGGGATAGAGCGGCATCTGGTGCGTCGAGCAGAAGAGCACCGAGGGGTCGTCCCAGAAGATGTCCTGCGTGCCGTTGCCGTGGTGCACGTCCCAGTCGACGATCGCGACCCGCTCTGCGCCGTGGACCTTCTGGGCATAGCGGGCGGCGATCGCCACCGTGTTGAAAAGACAGAACCCCATCGCCTTGTTCTTTTCGGCGTGGTGTCCTGGTGGCCGCGCCGCGACGAAGGCGTTGTCGGTCTCGCCGGTAAAGACGGCGTCCACCGCTGCGGTCGCTCCGCCGATCCCGGTTAGCGCCGCGTCGAGGCTCAAGGGGCTGGCATAGGTGTCGGCCTCGAAATGGTTGAGGCCTTCCTCCGGAATGGCGCGCCTGACGGCAGCGAGATGCTCTTCCGGATGTGCGAGCAGGACGAGATCCTCACTCGCCTTCTTCGCCTCGATCCGCTTGAGATCGGAGAAGTTCGGATGTTCGAGCGCAAGGTTCAGCGCCTTCAGCCGGTCCGGCCGCTCAGGATGCCCTTCCGGAACCTCGTGTTCCAGAAAGACCGGATTTTCATAGAGGAACGTGGTCATGCCCGGAACCTAGTGCGCCCACCCTGCAAGGTCCATGGCGAGCCGGTCGAAAAGCGCAATTTTCAACAGCGCGGATCGATGAGCAGCTTGCCGTCGCGGCTCGGATCCGCCTGATGCGCGAGCGCCGCGTCGAGCTTGCTCAGCGGATAGATTTCGGCGATGCGGCTGGAAAAGAGACCCGATCGCAAACCTTCGAAACTCTTGGCAAAGGCCGCTTCGATCACGGGTCGCCCGGCCGAATGCACCCAGGTCCGCAGCCACAGGAAGGAGAAGCGGATGTCCGGCCGCGCCTGGATCGCCGCCTGCGGCACCGGAACGCCGCTGAGCGCCCCATACTGGATGAAGGCGCCGCCCGGTTCGAGCGTGCGCAGAATAAGATCGCCGGCAAACGGACCGCCAACGGCGTCGATGATTGCGTCGAGGCGAAGCTGCGGCACGCGGCCCTCGTCGCCAAACACGATGTGGCCGGGGACCTCGGTTGCCAGCCGCTCGGCGCTGCGCGCGCTGCGGACGATCCCGGTGGCATCCGCGCCTTCGCCGGCCAGCAGCTTCATCAGCATGCCGCCGATCGCCGACCCTGCCGCGGTGACGCCGATACGGCGGCCACCGAGCGGGCCGAAATGTTGGCGCAGCGCCTCGACCAGTTGCAGCGCCGTCAGCGGATTGACGTAGCAGGTGGCCGCATCGGTCTCGCCGATGTCGTCGGGCAGGGCGAAACACCATTCGGCCGGCCGGATCAGATATTCCTGCCAGAGACCGCTGGCACCGATGGGCACCACGCGATCACCGGGTTTCAGCGACGTCACGCCAGGGCCGACGCGCGTCACCGTGCCGAAGCCTTCGAAGCCCGGCACGAAGGGCAGCGTGGTGCGGGCGCTATAGGCGCCAGTCACCGGGATGAGATCGGACGGGTTGATGGCGGCAAGCGACAGCGCCACCTCGACTTCGCCCGCCGCAGGCGCCACGCGCCCGGCATCGACCATCGCAATCACTTGCCGGGGATCACCGAACTGGCTAACGAGGGTGGAGCGCATCGTCAGGGAGCCTCGCATGGACGGCAGGGAGCTGGAGAACGTCACGGAAATCCGTATTCCGTTTCGCGATATAGACATGCACGGCCACATGCACAATGCCGCCTATTATGCCCACGCCGAGGCCGCGCTTTCCAGCCTCTGGCGTCACCGTCCGCATGTGGTGAACGAGCCGAGCTATCTCGTGCGCCGCTCGGCCTGCGTCTATCACCGTGGTCTGCGCTACGACGAACCGGCCCGTCTTACCGTCAACGTGGCGAAGGTCGGCGGCAGCTCGATCAGTTTTGTCGTCAAGGTCGAAGCACGCGGCCAACTTGCTGCCGAAGTCGAGGTCGTCTGGGTCGCGGTCGATCCGCAGCGGCACACGCCGCTGCCGCTGCCGACGGCGACGCGCGAATGGCTGGCGGCCTACTCGGTCTAGCCAAAGCAATTCCAGGAAAAGCGCGAAGCCGTCACAATAGACGACGCTCCAGCTTTCATGGTGTTTTTGGCCCGTCCAGGCAAAAGGCGCCACCCCCTCTGCCCGGCAGGGCAGAGGGGGTGTCTATCTTGTTACCAGACCAGTGTCGCGTACTATCCGAAGCGGTTTTCCGTCCGGAATTGCGCCGCCTAAACCGCGCGAAACAGGGTGACAATGCCCATGCCGCCGCCGACGCCCATCATCGCCAGTCCTTCCGTGCCTTTCGGCGATGCCAGCATCTGCGAGAAAAGCCGGACGGTGAGGATCGCCCCCGAGGCGCCATAGGGATGGCCGAGTGCGATGGCGCCGCCGTCGAGATTGACCCTTTCCGCGGCGATATCGAGTTGGTCGAGGCTGCCGAGCACCTGCGAGGCGAAGGCCTCGTTGAATTCGATGAAATCGACCTTTGCCGGATCGAGCGCGGATTGCCGTGCCTTCAGCTTCTGCATTGCCGGGACCGGGCCAAGCCCGAGCAGATTGGGATCGACGCCCGCGGTCGCCGCATCGACGAATTCGAGTGCGAAGGAGACGCCAAGTCGTTGGGCCTCGGCAAAGGTCGTCACCAGCACCACCGCCGCGCCGTCGTTGATCGGGCAGGCATTGCCGGCCGTTACCGTCCCGCCCTCGACGAAGACCGGCTTTAGCCGTTGCAGCGTCTCCAGCGAAGCATTGGCACGAGGGCACTCATCGCGCGACACAGAGCCTGCCGCCGTTTCGACCGGCACGATTTCGCGGGCGAAGCGGCCGGCAACGGCAGCCTCGACCGCGCGACGGTGGCTTTGAAGCGCAAAGGCGTCCTGACGCTCACGGGAGATCTTGCAGGCGGTCGCGACGTTTTCGGCGGCGACGCCCATATCCGGATCACCGGTCTCGTCTGGTGCCATGCGGGCGCGCTTGACCGGCGCGAGTTCGCCGCCGCGCTCCAGCGGCGGTCTCAGGCGGATATGCGCACGGCTGGCGCTCTCGGTGCCGCCGGCCAGATAGAAACGGCCGGCGCCCGCCTGGATCATCCGTGCGGCAAGGGTGATCGCCTCCAGCCCGGAACCGCATTGGCGGTCGACGGTGACACCCGGCGTCGAGACCGGCAGGCCGGCTTCGAGGGCGGCGAGCCGGGCGAGATTGCCGGCGCTGTTGGCGGCGTTGCCGAGAAGAACGTCGTCGATCTCGCTCGCCTTTACACCGGTATCGCGGAGAATACGGGCGATCAGCGGTGCCGCCAGCTGCGACGGTTCGATATCGCGAAGCGTGCCGTTGACGCGGCCGATCGGTGTGCGCAGAGCAGCGATAATGACAGGTATGCGTGCCGGGTCAGTCGATGAGTTCGAGAGCATCGTTTCCATCCGCGATCCATTGTCTGAGCGTGCCCGCCGCCACCTTGCCCGACTGCGTCATCGGCATATTCAGGCAGAGCCAGATGCGGCGCGGATGCTTATAGCGCGGCAGGTGGGCGGCGAGATGACGCTCAAGCGCTTCTCGATCAAACATACCGCCTTCCGGCTCGATGACGGCGACGAGTTCGCTGCCGAGATCCGGGTGGTCGAGCCCGAGGACGAGAGCGGCGTGCACGCCGGGATCTGCGGTCAGCGCGGCTTCCACTTCCTGCGGGTAGATGTTGTTGCCGCCCGAAAGCACCATGCCGCCGGACCGGCCGAGGAGGTGCAGGGTGCCGCACTCATCGAGGAAGCCGAGATCGCCGACCGTCGCCAGCGACCCGAGACGACGGAAGCCGGCACCATCGGTGGTGCCGACATACCCGTCGGATATGAGGGCGCTGTCGACGAAGATCGTGCCCGTCTCACCGGTTGGCATTTCGCCCCCCCTGTCGTCGCGAATGCTGAGCGCAACACCCGGGAAGGCACGGCCGACGGCGGTGGCCGAAGCGGTGTCGCCGTTGGTAGCAACACTGATGAAGCCCAGTTCCGAGGCGCCGTAATATTCGATGATATCGGCTTGAGGAAACGCGAGTGCCGCGCTGTCGCGATCGTTTTCGGTCAGCTTGGCGCCGGCGACGGTGATCTGGGCGACGGATGTTTGCGACCGGCCGGCGGCTGCAGCGCAGAGCCGCCGCAGCATCGTCGGCACCAGCGCCAGTCGCTTGACCTCTTTCGCCTCGACGATGGACATCGCCCGGGAGGCCTCGAAATGCGCGGCCCCGATGAATTCGGCGCCGGCGACAAGGGTTTCGGCAAGCGCATAAAGTGTCAGCCCGTGCGCGAGCGGACCGGGCGCAAAGGTGCGGGTGGCGCGGTCGATGCCGAAGAAGGCTTCGCCCGTGGCCAAGCTCCTGCGCCACGAACCGCGATCGCGGATGATCGCTTTCGGCGTTCCTGTTGTGCCAGAGGTGAAGACGATCAGGAATGGTTCCGTGTCGTCGCCGATTGCGAGCGGCTTTCGCTCGTTGCCGTCGGTCTCGCGAAAGGTTCGCGTTTTGCCGCTTGCGGGCGCATGGAGCGAGAGGTTGGCGCCATCGGCCCTGACAATGAGATCGGGCGACAAGCGATCGTGCATCGTCTGGCGCGTCGCCTCCGGCAGATGCGGATCGATCAGCGCGACGCAGTTGCCGCTGCTGGTGGCGGCAAGGCAGGCAGCGGCGAAGAGCGGATGATTGCCCGTCTCCAGTGCGATCAGGCGAGAGCGGTCGCCGAGCACGCTGCGGCGTTCGGCAACCAAATCTCCGAAACGTTCGGCAAGTGCGCCGGCGATGCGTGCGAGGTCACCAAAAGTGAAAACCCGGCCCTCGATTTGGAAGGCCGGGGCATGCGGATGGTCTTGCGCGTGGCGATGGATCGCGGCGGCAAACGGCATCGGCTCAGGCGCGGGCCGGCAACAGCGGATAGCCGGCGTAGACCGCGCGTGCGGCAAGCGTCGCGATCGCAGCCTTCAGCAGGTCGCCCGGAATGAAGGCGAGCGAGCCGGCTGCAACGGTCATGAGCGGGGTGCCGGTGACGGCGGAAACCCAGGGCATGCCGATCGCATAGAGCACGACGATGCCGCCGAGGACGGAGGCGAGGAAGAAGCCGATGAACTGGCGCGTTTCGGCCTGGCCTTCGCGCACGGTGCGCTCGGCGATCAGGCCGGTGACGAAGGTGGCAACGACCCAGCCGATGATGAAGCCGCCCGACGGGCCGGCAAAGACCGCAAGGCCGCCGCGGCCGCCCGAAAGCACCGGCAGGCCGATGGCGACCAGCAGCAGGAACAGCAGGAAGGCGAGCGCGCCGCGCCTGGCGCCGAGAATGCAGCCGGCGAGCATGACGCCCATGGATTGCGCAGTGATCGGGACCGGAATGAAGCCGAGCGTGATCGGCGGAATGAAGCCGAGCACGACGACGATCGCGGCGAAGAGGGCGATGAGCACGAGATCTCTGGTATTCATGTAGTTCCGCTTCCCTGTTTTTTAGAATTCGCGAATTTATTGACGGCGAAATCCGCGCGCGTCAATCGCGGCAGCAATCGTGTCGGCATCTTTCAGCGTCAGGATGATCAGCGGCCCTATGATCGTCAACGGCCGGACGGGCAGTCCGCGGGCGCGATGGGCTTCGCGGATTGCCTGATAGCGCGCAAAGATATCCGGGACGAAGCGCAGTACGAGCCCGAGCGCCAGGCTGACATCGGCCGCCTTCAGCCAGCCCAGCCGTTCCAGCGGGCTCAAGAGGATGGTGATCTCGTCCATGAAGGCGCTGATCGTCGTCGTCGCCGTGACGGCGGCTGCAAACAGAACCAGCGCCATCAGCCGCAAGGTTAACGTGGCGACCTCGGCAACGGACAGGTAAAAGAGATTGACGGCCGCCAGAAAGAAGATCGTCAGGAAGACGAAGCCGACGCGCTTCAGCGCCTCCTTGGGCGTGAGGCCGGCGGAGAGATAAAGTGCGGCGGCCACGATGAAGGCGATCGCCTGAACCGCGAGCGAAGCGCTCAAAAAAAGTCCGACGCTCGACGCCACGAGTGCCATCAGCTTCACCCTGACCGGAAGCCGATGGAGCAAGCTGTTACCCTCGATGTGCAGGCTCGTCAGCATCCGGCGATCTCGTGATAGCGGCGGATCGCGTCTTGCGGGTTGCCGTCGAAAGCAAGGCAGCCCTCGTGGAAGAGCAATAGCCGTTCGACATTCTCGACGAGCCCGAGATCATGGGTGATCACCACCGTATCCTCCGGCAGGTCGTCGATCGCCGCGGCGACACGGCGGCGGTTCTTGAGGTCAAGCTGGTTCGTCGGCTCGTCGAGGATCAGGATCTTCGGATCGGTAACGACGACGCTCGCCATGGCGACGAGCTGCGTTTCTCCGCCCGAAAGCTCATGCACGCGCCGCCTTGCCAGGTGTTCGATACCGAAGCGCGAAAGTGCTGCCTGCATGCGGCGGTCGACTTCTTCGCGCGAAAGCCCGCGGCTTTTCAGCCCGAAGGCGATGTCCTCGGCGACGATCGGCATGATCAGCTGGTTGTGCGGGTTCTGGAAGATGAAGCCGGCCTCGGAAAGCACGGCGCGGTCGTCTTTGATCGTATCGAGCCCGTTGACCGTAACGCCGCCGGAGGAAGGCTTCACCAGACCGTTGATCAGCCGGGCGAAGGTTGTCTTGCCGGAACCGTTGAGGCCGATGATGCCGATGCGTTTTTCGTTGAGCGTGAGCGTCAAGGGGTGCAAAGCCACCCGCTCGCCGAAGCGGACCGCGCAATCGGTAAAGCGGATGTCCATTCCGTTCCTCGCTGTCTCCGGCCCGCGCCGTTTTCGGGTTGCTCTATAGGCCAAGTGCGACAACAAGGGCAATGCAGTCCGCGGACCGATGCGGCATTTGAATTATGGGAATAAAAGCCTATTGTTATCGTCATGACGATTCGCCTTTCCAACAGCGACGCCCGTCGCATCTTCCTCGCCAAGCAGGGCCTTTCAGGCGCGCCCAACCGCGCGCTCGGCAAGGAAGGCCTCTTGAAGCTCATCCACGACATCGGCTTCGTGCAGGTAGACAGCATCGCCACGGTGGAGCGCGCCCATCACCAGATCCTGTTTTCCCGCAACCAGACCTATCGTCGAGAGCATCTGACGGCGCTGCTGGAGGACGATCGCGACCTCTTCGAGCATTGGACCCACGATGCCTCGATCATTCCAAGCAGCTTCTTCCGCTATTGGAAGCACCGCTTCAAATGGGAAGGTGAGACGATCGTCGAGCGGTGGAAGGCGTGGCGTGGCGAAGGCTTTGAAAAAGGCTGCGACGACACTTATCAGCGTATTGCCGAAGGCGGCCCGGTGCTCGCCCGAGACTTGAAGGAAGCCGAACACCAGTCTGGCGGCTGGTGGAACTGGCATCCGTCGAAGACGGCGCTGGAAGTGCTGTGGCGCACGGGCAAGCTGGCGATCGCGCGGCGCGAGAATTTCCAGAAGGTCTACGATCTCACGGAAAGAGTGATCCCGCCGCACCACAACGAGGATGACGTCAGCCATCCGGAGTTCATCGACTGGGCTTGCCGCAGTGCGCTGGAGCGTCTCGGCTTTGCCACCCATGGCGAGATTGCCGCCTTCTGGGATCTGGTGTCGCCCGAGGAGGCCAAGACCTGGGTGGCGGAACATCGCGACGAACTCGTGGAAGTGCAGATCGAAGCGATCGATGGTGGACGCCCGCGTGTCGCCTACGCCTTCGCTGGATTCCCGGACGCACTTGGCGATATCCCTGAGCCGCCGGGCCGGGTGCGGGTGCTGAGCCCCTTCGATCCGCTGCTGCGCGACCGCAATCGTACCGAGCGCCTGTTCGGGTTCTATTATCGCATCGAGATCTTCGTGCCCGAGGCCAAGCGCGAATATGGCTATTACGTCTTCCCGCTGATCGAGGGCGACCGGTTGATCGGCCGCATCGACATGAAGGCGGACCGCAAGCGCGGCAGCCTCGATGTCCGCAAGCTCTGGCTCGAAAAGGGCGTCCGCGCCTCGGCAGGGCGCCTGGAACGCATCGATGCCGAGCTCGATCGGGTTGCCCGCTTCGCCGGCGTCGAGCGGGTGGAACGGCTCGACGGCTGGAATACGTCGCTGTAGCGACTTGAGCTGCTGCATGCTTGTGTCGATCAGTGCGGATCGCGGAAACATGCGGCCTGTGATATTTTCCTTGGCTTGAACCCGCCGCCTTCCTAAATGGAGGCGATAGAAATTCCTGACGCGGGAGCGTGCCACTATGAACACCGATCTGATGAGCCTCTTCGATGCCGACGAGGCAACGGTCCGCAAGGTTCTCTCGGAAACGCTCGCCGGTGCCGACGACGGCGAACTGTTCCTCGAACATGCGCAGGCCGAGGTGCTTTCCTTCGACAACGGCCGGCTCAAGGGCGGCAGCTTCAATACCGACCAGGGTTTTGGCTTGCGCGCCGTTGCCGGCGAAGCGGTCGGCTACGCGCATTCCGGCGAACTTTCGCTTTCGGCGCTCCGCCGTGCTTCCGATGCGGTGGCGCAGGTGACGCGCGGTTATGCCGGTTCCTATGCCGCAGCCCCTCAGCGCACCAACAAGAAACTCTACGGCGACGAAAACCCGATCGGCGAACCGAGCTTCGAGGCGAAGGTCGCGCTGCTCCAGGAAATCGACGCCTATCTGCGCGCCAAGGATCCGAAGGTCCGTCAGGTGACGGCGACCATCGCCGCTAGCTGGCAGGTCGTCGACATCCTTCGCGCCGATGGCCACCGCGTCCATGACGTCCGGCCGATGACCCGCATCAACATCTCCGTCGTCACCGGCGAAGGCGATCGCCAGGAAAGCGGCTCCTTCGGCACCGGCGGGCGTCGCGGCTTCGGCGATTTCGTCACCGCGGAAAACTGGAAGCAGGGCGCCGACGAGGCGCTGCGCCAGGCACTCGTCAATCTCGAAGCGATCGATGCGCCCGCCGGCACCATGGACGTGGTGCTTGCCTCCGGCTGGCCGGGCGTCATGCTACACGAAGCCGTCGGCCATGGCCTGGAAGGGGACTTCAACCGCAAGAAGACCTCGGCTTTTGCCGGCCTGCTGGGCCAGCAGGTGGCCGCCAAGGGCGTGACGGTCGTCGACGACGGCACCATCGAGGCCCGCCGCGGCTCGATTTCGATCGACGACGAGGGCACGCCGTCCGGCTACAACGTGCTGATCGAGGACGGCAAGCTCGTCGGCTACATGCAGGACCGGCAGAACGCCCGGCTGATGGGAATGCAGCCGACCGGCAACGGCCGTCGCCAGGGCTATGCCCATGTGCCGATGCCGCGCATGACCAATACCTACATGCTCTCCGGCGACAAAACGCCGGAGGAAATCATCGCCTCGGTCAAGAAGGGCATCTATGCCGTCTCCTTCGGCGGCGGCCAGGTGGACATCACCTCCGGCAAGTTCGTCTTCGGCTGCACCGAGGCCTACCTGATCGAAAACGGCAAGATCGGCGCACCGGTGAAGGGTGCGATGTTGATCGGCAACGGTCCGGACGCGATGAAGCGTGTCACCATGGTCGGCAACGACACCAAGCTCGACACCGGCATCGGCAATTGCGGCAAGGCCGGCCAATGGGTACCGGTCGGCGTCGGCCAGCCGCATCTGCGCATGGATCAGATCACCGTCGGCGGCACGCAGGCGTAAGGTCCGATGGCGGTCTTCAAGCTGTCCTTTCTGTCGCCGAAGACCGCCACACCGACGCACGAACTGCGGTTTGATCGCGATGCCACCGAGATCGCGCGGGCGTTGGACCTGCAAAACGGCGTCTTCCCGGATCATGCCTGCTACCGTCTGGATCAAGACGACCTGACGCTGCTGGCGTCGGCCGTCGGGCTTGCCTTGCCAGAAACAGGCGAGGAAGCTGAGCTTCGGCGGCCGCATGCGCTCGATACCGTGCCCTATCTGGTGCACACCGGCTATGAGCTTCCGCTGATGCTGGAAGGGCGCAAGCCCTTCGCCTTCTTCAGCGACGATGCCGCGTCGCCCTGGCTTGCCGAAACCAAAGAGTTGTTCGCGCCACACGTTGCCGACGGAACTTTGCTTGCGGACATGTTCGAGTTCTCGCGGATGTGCCCGACAACGACCGGTGGCGAGAAGGAGCAGAGGGTTCTCTACCTCACCTATGCGTTGCCGGGGGAAGAGTGGCGTTTCGAGCGCTTCAGGCAACGCTGCCACCAGCTCTTTTGCAATTGGCGCCCATGGACGGCAGAAGACGAGCGCGAGGAGGGGCTGCTGCTTGGCTATAGCCAGGAGCAGTGCGACTGCTGGCTCGCCAACCGCTTCCGTAGAGCCGTCGTGCAAGAGTGACGAAGGCTCTGAGACCGGCGGCCAATCAGCCGCGCGACGGCAGCATCATGCAGTCATAGGAGCGCTCTTTGAGGGCATCGCAGGCTGCTGCTGCCGCGTCGCGGCTCGAAAAGCCGACGAAGCGGGCGCGGTAGATCGCTTTGGCACCCTTACCGACGGCTTCCGTGTAGGGCGTGGCGCCCGCGAGCGGCGCACCGGCTTCCGAGCGCGCCTGCGCCAGCAGCATGCGCGCAGCCTCTGCGGATGGCGCCGCCGAAATCTGGATCTGCCAGCCGCCTGACGCAGCCGGAACTGCAGCCGTCGTTTCGATCTCGGCAAGCTCCGTCGGCCGTTCCGCGGGGATGGCGGCCGTCGATGTCGCTGTAATCAGGGCAGCAACCGAATCCCGCTTGGCCCGCTGCGGTGCGGTGTAGGGCATCGGAACCTCGGATGTCGCGACCGCGGCTACTTCGACGGGGGCTTCAATCGTCTTGCCGCCGCGCTTGGATGCCACCAGCTGCCGTCCGCCCTTGGCTGCCTTGCCGACATGGCGATCGAGAAGGGCCGCCATCTTGGCGTCGCGGCTGCGCGCCGTCTTGCCGCCGAGAACGACGCCGACCACCCGGCGATTGCCGTCCTTGACGGCGCTGACGAGGTTGAAGCCGGAGGCATTGGTGTAGCCGGTCTTGATGCCGTCCATGCCGTCGTAGCGGTACATCAGGTTGTTGTGCCCCCGCACCTTGCGGCCGCGGAAATTGAAGCTTTCGGTCGCAAACAGCCGGTACTCCCTGGGGAAGTCGCGCATCAGCGCCACGGCGAGCGTCGACATTTCACGCGCCGTCGTCACCTGCTTGCTGGCAGGCAGGCCGGAGGCATTGATGAAGATGGTCTTGCTCATGCCGAGCTGACGCGCCTTGGCGGTCATCATGCGGGCGAAATTCGCCTCGGAGCCGCCGAGCTTCTCGGCCATCGCTGCCGCGGCATCGTTGCCCGAGCGCACGATCATGCCGAGGACCGCCTCGCGCACCGTGATCGTCATGCCGGATTTGAGGCCGAGCCGCATCGGCGGCTTGGCGGCCGCCGCCTTCGAAACCTTGATCTTGCTGTCCCAGGAAAGCTTGCCGCTCTTCAGCGCCTCGAAGGCCATGTAGACCGTCATCATCTTGGTCAGGGAGGCCGGATGGTTGAGGACGTCGGGGTTTTCCGATGAAAGGACCTTGCCGGTGCGCGCATCGAGCACCAGCGAGGCGCTTCCGGCGACGGCTGTCGCCGTCCCGAGCGCCAGTGCGAAGGTCGCCAGCAGGAGGCAGCGCAAAGTTTTCATATCGATCCCCGTCGAGTGGCGCCCTCGGCAAGGCGCAAAGCTGTTTCGTTTTGTGACAAGATCCGTGTCTTTGCTGCAACTTTAGGGCGGAATGTGGCGAGCCGACCTTGTTTTCGAGGTTGTGGTAAATGGCCGATGAACGCTCTCCCCGTTCAACAAGGTTTAACGCCCTCGCCGTTAACTTTCCAGGCTGTTAGTCCGCGCCGGAACCTCGCGGGCCAGATTTGGGGGCGACCATCAAGGGCATGATCAGGACAATTGTTCGCCGCGCCGCAATTGCCGGTGGGCTGGAAGTCGCGGGGGGGCTGAGCCGCGCCGGGCTGATTGCCGGCGCGCGTGGGCAGGGGGCGATCTTTACCCTGCATCATGTCCGGCCGAAATCTGCCCGTGCCTTCGATCCCAATGCGCACCTGGAAATCACGCCGGAATTCCTCGATGTCGCGTTGAGGACGCTGAAGCGCGACGGCTATCGCTTCACCCCGCTCGAACACTTGCCGGAGGCGCTGGCCGCCAAAGGTGGGCCGGTCGCCTGCTTTACCCTTGATGACGGCTACCGGAACAATCTCGAGCACGCGTTGCCGGTCTTCCAGCGCCATCAGGCGCCATTCACGGTGTTCGTGACCGGCGGGTTCGTCGATCGCACCCATACGCTTTGGTGGGAGACGCTTGCCGATATGCTCGCAACGAGCGAGAAGCTGCGCTTTGACTTCGGCCGTGGCGTAGAAACATTGCAGGCGTCGACCGCGGCCGAAAGGCATGCCGTCTTCAATCGCATTGCGGCGTTCATTCACGGCCATGATGAGGCAAAGGCGATCGCTTCCTTGAACGCTGCAGCCCTCGATGGCGGCATCGATCCGCAGGCGATTACCGAACGCCTCACACTGGACGAGGCCGGTTTGCGGCGCCTGATCGAAAGTCCTATCGCGAGCCTCGGCGCCCACACGATCAGCCACCGCGCGGTCGCGCGCCTGACGGATGCTGAGGCGCGGCGGGAGATTGAGGGATCGCTGCGGCGCGTCGAGGCGATCACCGGTCGGCCGCCCCAGACTTTCGCCTATCCCTATGGCGACGCACCGGCGCTATCCGCACGCGACCACCGCATCGTCGCCGATTTGGGTTTCACCCTGGCCGTCACCACCCAACCCGGCACGCTCATCGCTCGCGCGAAAGCCAGCCTTTATGCGCTACCGCGCATTTCTCTGAACGGCCATTTCCAGCGCGCCCGCTACGTTTCGGCTCTGGCCTCCGGCATACCGTTCCGCCTGGCGGCCGGCTAGAAAAGGCGACTTGGGCAGCCGAGTGCTTCGACGTCAATTGAAGGCAAAAGCCATGAGAATGCTGTCCTGGTAAACACCGTCGTGTTTCCAGTCGCGAACACGACGGCCTTCGATCTGGAAGCCAAATTGCGCGTAGAGTGCCCGGGCAGCGACATTTTCGTGGAGGACGGAGAGCTCGATGCGTTCCAATCCGCGTTCACTAGCGCGTTGCATCGCCAGTTGCAGGAGCCGGCTGCCGATTCCCTTGCCGCGATAGGCGGCCAGGAGCCCCATGCCCAACGTCCCGACATGGGCGCGAACAGGTGAGGCATCCAGCCGGATATCGCACCAGCCGACCACTTGATTGTCGACCCCAACGATCTGGGGTGCCTGGGCGCGATGCAGGTCGGCCATGTATGTGGCAAAGCCGTCGAAGGGTGGGGCGCTCAGCCGTGAAAGCCACCGCCCTTCCTTGGAGACGTCATCGAGGCAGCGGTGACAGCCGGCTATATCGTCGAGCGTCGCGTCACGAACATCGATCGTCATCAAAGAGCGCTCAACAGAAACGAGCGGCTCAGGCCGGGCAAAGGGACGAGTGATGCCCGGCAACGTGCGTGGCCGGGCATCGATTTCGCGCCTCTCTTGCGGGAGGCAGGCATCGGTGCCTTAAGGGTACATGCGCACTTTTTCCCAGCCGCCTTCCGGCGCCTCACGACGGAATTCCATCCGGTCGTGCAGCCGGAACGGACGGTCGTGCCAGAATTCGATCGACGTCGGGCAGATGCGGAAGCCCGACCAATAGCTTGGGCGCGGGATTTCGCCGAGCGCGTGGCGGGCCGTGTATTCGGCAACGGCCTTTTCCAGCGCGAAGCGGCCTTCGAGTGGCCGCGACTGCTTCGAGGCCCAGGCGCCGATGCGGCTGCCGCGCGGCCGGCTCTTGAAATACTCGTCGGCCTCCTCGTCGGTGACGATCTCGACCGGGCCGCGCACGCGCACCTGCCGACGCAGCGATTTCCAGTGGAAGCACATCGCCGCCTTGCGGGCGCCGAGGATCTCCTCACCCTTCTGGCTTTCGAAATTCGTGTAGAAAACGAAGCCGCGCTCGTCGAAACCCTTAAGCAGCACCATGCGGACATTCGGCAGTCCGTCGGCATCGACGGTTGCGAGCGCCACCGCATTCGGGTCGTTGATCTCGCTACCTTCCGCGTCCTTCAGCCATGTGCCAAACAGGGAAAAGGGTTCATTTGATTCGGTGAAGTCACCGCTTGTTAACTCATTCGCCGCCATATTGCGTTCCAATGCCGTGATGTCTGGCGCGGAAATACTTCGGGATGAGCCCGACCGGTGTTTCCGCATCGAAAATGTCGGAGCCTGGTATGTTGACCTTGTCGAGAAACGTGCGGCTCCAGCGAGTCTGACAGGATTGCCGTGCAAGACATAGCAAAGTGGATCGACGCCAAGAAGGGGTATTCCTTCGCCTTGCTGCGTAGCGCGGCAATTTGCCTGCCGGTCCTGGCGCTGTCCGGCTGCATGGGGGCTGGCCTCGACCTTTTCGGCAGCGGAGTCGACCGCACGGTTTCGACGGGCACAGTTCCCGTTGCCAAGACCTCCGATGGCCTTTCCGATGCGGTGATGGTTCGCAACGCCGTGACATCGGCCGAGCTCAACAGCGGCGCCATTAATCCTATTCCCTGGGCCAATGCGACCTCCGGCAGTGCCGGTGTCATCAGCAGCATCCAGGAAGACCGCGCCAGCGGCATGCTCTGCCGCCGATTCACCACGACGCGTCATTCCTACGAAGGCATCGCCAAGTTCGACGGCAGCACTTGCCAGGGCGGCGACGGCGCCTGGTATCTGACGAGCTTCGGCCCGCGCGCCTGAGCGAGCGTTCGACGCAAGCCGTTGAAATCGGTGATTAACCACGTTTTGGCAAATGCGCGCATGACGGCCGGCGTTGCCGTCTCAACGGCCACATGAGGCCGCGTGGCTAACCACTATTTAGCAACTTCTCCGGATCATCGGTGTTCAGTGGACGGGCGACAATGGCGCCTGCAATCGGGGCAAAGGCGGGCATCAGGGAGAGGCCGCCGATCAGAGAAGATGGTAGAAACCATGCGTGATCCCTATGTGATCCTCGGGGTGCGGCGCAATGCCGGGCAGGATGAAATCAAGGCCGCCTGGCGTTCGCTGGCAAAGGCTGTGCATCCGGACCATAACCAGGACGATCCCAACGCCGCGGAGCGTTTTGCCGAAGCCGGCAAGGCCTATGAGCTGCTGCGCGACCCGAAGCTCAGAAGCCGCTACGACTACGCGCGCCGCGAAGCCGAGCTTCGTCGCATGGAGGCGATGAAGGCAAAGATGCGGCCTCAGGAAGAGGCGCCGGTCGACGCCGAGACCGCCGAGGACGCCATTTCACAGATTTTCGGCGCGGAGACCCGCAGCAAGTCGGCCCGCCCATCGCCGAAGCCGACGCCGAAACCATCGCCCAAGCCGGCTGCGGCAGCAAAGGAGCCGGAGCGCCCGGCCCAGGCTTCCGAAAGCAAGCCGGAACCAGCCCCCGAACCGCAGCAGGAAAACGCTCTCAAGACAGAGACTCCGCTGATGCAGCGTGCAGCAGCACCGGCCGCCGAGCTTGTGGCGGCGATCGTCCGGCGCATCCGGGGTCGCGCGGCAAAGACGGCCGAGAAGGTCCCGGATCTTCCCGTCGATCTCGCCGTCAGTATTGACGATCTGATCAATCGCCAGCGCCTCAGCGTCGAGCTTCCCGACGGCGAAAGCCTGAAGGTGCAGATCCCTCCGGGCGCCGTCGACGGTCAGAGCATTCGTCTGGCGGAGCAGGGCTATCGGGTGACCGGCATGACCCGTGGCGACGTCGTCGTCACGCTCAGGGTCGACCAGGGCGGGACGTTCCGCGCCCGCGGCCTCGATCTCATGACCACCTTGCCGATCGATCTGCAGGGCGCCGTGCTCGGCTGCGAACAGGTGCTCGAAACCCCGGTCGGGCAGGTTACGGTGGTCGTGCCGGCCTGGTCCGGCTCCGACAAGGTCATCCGCCTTGCGGGCAGGGGGATGCCCGGTGCTTATGGTACGCATGGCGATCTGCTGGTCGAATTGCGGCTGGTCCTGCCCGAGGCGCCCGACGACAAGATCACCGATCTGATGAAGTCGCAGCGCGACGGCCTCTATCTGTGACAGGCCATTTGTGACAGTTCGCTGACACACTGAACCAATATTACGGGGACTAACAGTTCCTGATCTCAGCCGTGCTTGAACCACCCTTGCGGCTATGCCATAGGCAATTCTCGACATTTTGCCGCACCCGTTCTCGTGGGGCGTCTGTGACATTTTTGATCTTTGGCACCGGCGACGGCCGATGCTGGAATAGTATTGGGGACTTACCATGGCTCAGGCATCCGGTCTGATGAAGGGCAAGCGCGGCGTCATCATGGGCGTTGCAAACAACCGTTCCATCGCATGGGGCATTGCCAAGGCCATCCACGCGCAGGGTGGTGAAGTTGCGTTGACCTATCAGGGCGACGCTCTGAAAAAGCGCGTCGAGCCGCTGCTCGCGGAAATCGACGGCTTCATGGCCGGCCATTGCGACGTCAGCGACGAAGCCACCATCGACGCGGTCTTCGACGCGCTTGAGAAGAAGTGGGGCAAGATCGATTTCGTGGTGCATGCGATCGGCTTCTCCGACAAGGACGAACTGACCGGCCGCTACGTCGATACCTCGGCCGACAACTTCGCCAAGACGATGCAGATCTCGGTCTACTCCTTCACTTCGGTTGCCCGTCGCGCTGAAAAGCTGATGACGGACGGCGGATCGATGCTGACGCTGACCTATTACGGCGCCGAAAAGGTCATGCCGAACTATAACGTCATGGGTGTCGCCAAGGCTGCCCTGGAAGCAAGCGTCAAGTACCTCGCCGTCGACCTCGGCCCCAAGAACATCCGCGTCAACGCGATTTCTGCAGGCCCGATCAAGACGCTGGCCGCCTCCGGCATCGGTGACTTCCGCTATATCCTCAAGTGGAACGAGTACAACGCGCCGCTGCGCCGCACCGTCACCATCGAGGAAGTCGGCGACGTCGGCCTCTACATGCTTTCGGACCTGTCGCGCTCGGTTACCGGTGAAGTGCACCACGCCGACAGCGGCTACCATGTCGTCGGCATGAAGGCTGTGGATGCGCCCGATATCTCCGTGATCAAGGACTGACCGAACCGCCAAGTCGGATTCGGCAGCCTGCAGCCCGGAGACATGTTGTGCTGATCTATGTGATCCGTCACGGACAGACCGACTGGAACGCCGAAAGCCGGCTCCAGGGGCAAAAGGATATCCCTCTCAATGATTTCGGTCGCCAGCAGGCGACCGGCAACGGCGTGGCGCTTGGAGGCATCCTCGGCGCCGATGCCCGGCATTTCGACTTCGTCGCCAGTCCGCTCGGCCGCACGCGCGAGACCATGGAGCGTGTCCGGCGGGCCATGGGGCTCGATCCGGACGCCTACCGCACCGACGAGCGGCTCAAGGAAGTTTCCTTCGGCGATTGGGAAGGGCACACGCTGCCCGAACTCAAGCGCTCGGCGCCACAGAGGATCGCCGAGCGGCGCGCGGTGAAATGGGACTTCATTCCGCCCGGTGAGGATGCCGAGAGTTACGAAATTCTGTCCTGGCGCATAGCCGCCTGGCTCAGGGACGTGACGAAGCCGACGGTCTGCGTCAGTCACGGCGGCGTCATTCGCGTGCTCTTCAAGCTTTTCGGGGAAATGGAAGCCGAGGAGGCCGCGACCGCGGCGATCCCGCAGGACCGCCTTCTGCGCATCTCCGGCAATGCCATCGGCTGGGTCTGATAGCCTGAAGCGTCGGGCGTAGATTGGCGCAACGACGCGCCAAAGCGCTTCACATGGATGCCCGCGCGAGGGGCATCCGATAAAGGTCATTTTTCAGAAATGTGGAAATCCGGTTCGGGCGAACCGCGCAGCGGCCTGTAAGGCCGCGCTTTCTATTGAACGATTTCGAGATCGTTGATGACCCGCTTGCCGTCCACTTCCGTGTAGAAGACGAGAACCTTCACGCCGGCCTTCAGGCCTTCGAAATTGAATTCCTCAGGCGCCTGATAGTTCTTGCCGTCGTCAAGCGACAGGCTCAGCCTTTCGGTATCAACACCCGTAATGGTAGCTTCAACGTCGGCGCTTTCGGCAAGGGCGGACAAGGGCGAGAGCAGCCCTGCGGTGGCCATGAGTGCGGCAATAACAAAACGCATTCTTCTTGCCCTCTTCAACGTTTCTGCGAACATCCTTGTCACTCCCCTTTGATCCCCGATTGTGGCAAAAATTGCCTTGCGGCGTGGCTTTTGGCCGGACGCCCCCGCTTTTTTGATGGTCTATCCGAACTCTGGAGACTGGACGGCGGTACCGTATTTTTCAAGCGGGCAGGGGCCGAACTCCGGGTATCGGCGGTGTGGTTTCCCCATGAATTATAGGGTTTGCCAGGGAATTGTGACGAAAGCCAATCTTAAGACTCGCTCGCTACCTTTGGTTGGGGATCGAGGGGAAGAGATTGAAGATCATTGACGTTCTGCGCCAGCGCATTCGGGCCGCCGCCAGATTTGCGAAACCGTCGCTCATTCCTGCGGCGATCGCGGGCCTCGTCGTGTTTACGGGCGGGCATGTCTATGAGCGGCAAAACCGTGAAAACTTCCAGAACGACCTCAGGATCGACGTCGAGAACGAACTGAACCTCATTGCCAACCGCCTGCAATCGGAGGTTAACACCAGCATTGCCGCGCTGAACGGTTTTGCCAACAGCATCGGCGTGCATCCGGCCATGACAACAGACGATTTCACCGTCATGGCGACGAAGCTCCTCCTGCAGAATCCGCAGATGGTGCGCGCCTCGGCAGCGCCCGGCGGCGTCGTGCGGATCGCCTTTCCGCGCGAGAGCCAGCAATGGTTCGTCGGCAGCGACTTCAACCGATTCGGCGCGACAAGACATGCCATCGAGCGTGCGTCCTCGACGGTCAGGCCGGTGATGATCGGCCCGATCCGGCTGCCAAGCGGCCGCAATGGTTTCGAGCTGTTCCTGCCAGTCTTTTCCAAGGTCCAGGGACGCATGGAGCGTTGGGGTTACGTCGAGGCCATACTCGACGAGAAGGCGCTGTACCGCGCCGCGCGCCTGCTCGAGTCGGGCGGCGGGGCGCCGGAACTGGCGCGGGACCACCGCCATGTCGACGTTCACCTGGCGATCCGCGATATTTCCGAGCCGGACCGCATACAGGATGCGTTCTATGGCGACGACGCTCTTTTTCGCGCCGCGCCGGTCAACCGCCGGTTGGAGCTCGCAGGCGGCGTGTGGGAGCTAGCGGCCATGCCCGTCGGTGGATGGCAGCAGCTTCCCGAAAACAGCAGCTTCATCCAATTGGCGATCGCCGTCGCCGTCACGGTGGTGGTTATCCCGATCCTCCTGGCTGGCGGCCTGGTCAACGAGCGACAGCGCAACATCGCCAAGCTGAAGGCGCGGGAAGGGGAGGTGATGACGCTGTCTCACCGCCTGAACCTCGCGCTCGACGCGTCGAAGATCGGCATCTGGGAAATCGACGTCGAGAGCCAACAGCGTTCCTGGGACGACCGGATGTTCCACCTGCATGGACTGGAGGTGCATCTGGACGAGCCCACGTACGACGAGTGGCGCGCGACCGTGCATCCTGACGACATAGGTATTGCCGCCAATGCGCTGTTCCGTAGCCTCGATGACGGCCTCGAGTACCGATCGCAGTATCGTGTCATTCTGCACGACGGTACGGTGCGCCACATCCGCAATGTCGGGTCCAGCCACCGCGGCGCCGATGGCCGCGCCAAGGTCACCGGTATCAGCTGGGATGTCAGCGACGATGTGCTCAAGAACGAGCGGCTGAGTGCGGCCAAGGCACAGGTCGACCAGCAGAACCTTGAGCTCGAGCAGGCGCTGAAGGGTCTCTACGAGCGTGAACAGGATCTAGAACTCCTGTCACGACGTCTCGACCTCGCTCTTGATTCCTATCGCTGCGGCATGTGGGAGGCCGATCTCGACAACAACGTCGCCTATTGGGACGAGCGCATGCATCAGCTCTACGGGCTGGTCTATACCGACGGTGCCACCAACGAGCAGACATGGCTTCAAGCGCTGCACCCCGATGACCGGCAGCCGGCGCTCAACGCGGTCAATCGCGCCATCGAAGCGGACGAAACCTATGTGCATCAGGTGCGGGTGATATTGTCGGCCGGAGCGGTTCGCCACATCCGCTCGGTCGGCAAGCTGCACGTCGCGCCGGACGGTGCACGGAAATTCGTTGGCATGGCGCTCGATGTTACCGACGACGTGCTGATGACGGAACAGTTGCGCGCGGCCAAGGCCATGGCGGACGCAAAGAACGCCGAGCTGGAGCAGGCCCGGGTTCGCATCGAGCACAACGCACTGCATGACCCGCTGACAGGGCTCGGCAACCGCCGCATGCTCGACAAGGCGCTGGAGCGACTGACCCTGGACGCCGGCAGCGACCGTGAGGACATCGCCATCCTTCATATCGATCTCGACCGGTTCAAGCAGATCAACGACACCCTGGGTCACGCAGCCGGCGACGCCATGCTGATCCATGCCTCGGAGATCCTGCGGGCGAACACATCGTCGGGCGACATCATTGCCCGCATCGGTGGCGACGAGTTCGTTGTCGCCGTTACCGGCGAACAGGGCGAGGCGACGCTTGCTGCCCGTTGCGACCGGATCATTGCCGCGATGCGGCAGCCGGTCGACTACAACGGATTTCCCTGCCGTTTTGGTGTCAGCATCGGCGTGGCAGTCGGGTATGGCGCCGACATCGACGCGCGCAAGCTGCTCGTCAACGCCGATATCGCGCTCTACCGCGCCAAGGAGGCGGGCCGGAACCGCTACCAGTTCTTCACCGAGGTGCTGCAGGCGGAAGTGGTGACCGCCAAGCGCATCGCCGACGAGATTTTGGAAGGCATCGAGCGCGACGAATTCGAACCTTGGTATCAGCCGCAGTTCGATGCGACGACGCTCGCGCTTTGCGGCGTCGAGGCACTGGTGCGCTGGAGGCATCCGCGCGAGGGCATATTGACGCCGGATCGTTTTCTCGGCATCGCCGACGAACTCAACGTGACGGCGATGCTCGACCGTCTCGTTCTGGAGAAATCTCTCACCGATCAGATGCGATGGGCAGCGGCCGGCATTCGGGTTCCCAAGATTTCGGTCAATGTTTCGGCCAAGCGGCTGCAGGACGACGACCTGCTGTCCTCGCTTGAAGGCTTGAGCATCACGCCCGGACAGATCTGTTTCGAACTGGTGGAGTCGATATTCCTCGACGAAAGCGACGATATCGTCGCCGCCAACATCGAGGGCATCAAGAAGCTCGGGATCGATATCGAACTCGACGATTTCGGCACCGGCCATACCTCGATCGTCAGCCTTTTGAAGATCAAGCCGAAGCGGTTGAAGATCGACCGCCAGCTCGTCGTTCCGGTTTTGAGCGCCCGCAGGGAGCAGGCGCTGGTGCGCTCGATTATCGAGATTGCCCGCTCGCTCAATATCGAGACCGTGGCCGAAGGCGTGGAAACCATGGCGCATGCCGAAATGCTCGGCATTCTGGGCTGTGATGTGCTGCAGGGCTACGCATTTGCCCGGCCGTTGAGCGCGGAGAAGTTTCTCGCCTTTGCAACCGAACGCGGCTTGCGCCTGGCGTCGTGATGAAGGACGTCGCGTCAGGTCGCAAAAGCCTTTCCCCATCTCCGGCTTTCCACTAAGAGAAGGCATCCGCGTACAAAACGTACGGCCGTTGCTTGCTTAGGGTCGGTTGCCTTCATGTCGCATAACACTTTCGGTCATCTCTTCCGCGTTACCACCTGGGGCGAAAGCCACGGGCCGGCGCTCGGCTGCGTCATCGACGGCTGCCCGCCCGGCATCCGTTTCACGCTCGCCGAACTCCAGGTCTGGCTCGACAAGCGCAAGCCCGGCCAGTCGCGCTTCGTGACACAGCGCCGCGAGGACGATCTGGTCAAGGTTCTCTCCGGCGTCATGTTCGACGAGGACGGCGAGACGATGATCTCGACCGGAACGCCGATCTCGATGTTGATCGAAAACACCGACCAGCGCTCGAAGGACTATTCCGAGATCGCCAAGCGCTATCGTCCGGGCCACGCCGATTACACCTACGATCTGAAATACGGCATCCGCGATTATCGCGGTGGCGGCCGTTCCTCGGCGCGCGAGACCGCGGCGCGCGTCGCTGCCGGTGGTGTCGCCCGCAAGGTCGTGCCGGGTCTCGTCGTGCGCGGCGCGCTCGTGCAGATCGGCAAACACAAGATCAACCGCGCCAACTGGGATTGGACCGAGGTCGACAACAACCCCTTCTTCGCACCGGATCCGGAGATCGTGCCGGTCTGGGAAGAATATCTCGATAGCATCCGCAAGTCCGGATCCTCGATCGGCGCCGTCGTCGAAGTGGTTGCCGAGGGCGTGCCCGCCGGCATCGGTGCGCCGATCTATGCCAAGCTTGACCAGGACATCGCCTCGAACCTGATGTCGATCAACGCCGTCAAGGGTGTCGAGATCGGCAACGGTTTCGGTGCGGCCGAAATCACCGGCGAGGAAAACGCCGACGAGATGCGCATCGGCGCCGATGGCAAGCCTGTCTTCCTGTCGAACCATGCTGGCGGTATTCTTGGTGGCATCGCCACCGGCGAGCCGGTGATCGCGCGTTTCGCCATCAAGCCGACCTCGTCGATCCTCACCGAGCGACGCTCGGTCGACAGCGACGGCAACGAGGTCGATGTGCGTACCAAGGGTCGCCACGATCCGTGCGTCGGCATCCGCGCCGTGCCGATCGGCGAGGCGATGCTTGCCTGCACGATCGCCGATCACTACCTGCGTGACCGTGGCCAGACCGGCCGCCTCAAGTAATTCGGCTTCAACCGGCCCAGACAATTCGGGAAGAACACCATGTCCTATGATCAGAAGCGTGTCGTCGATGCCATTCGCGCCTTTGAGGCCGGCGAAATCGTCGTCGTCACCGATGACGACGGCCGCGAGAACGAGGGCGACCTGATCGTCGCGGCGGTGCATTGCACGCCGGAAAAGATGGCCTTCATCGTGCGCCACACCTCGGGCATCGTCTGCACGCCGATGCCGCGCGAGGAGGCCAAGCGCCTGAACCTCAACGCCATGGTGGCGGAAAACGATTCCGCGCACACCACCGCCTTCACAGTCTCGGTCGACTTCAAGCACGGCACGACGACGGGCATTTCCGCCGACGACCGCACGCTGACGGTACGCAACCTCGCCAATCCCAATGTCGGGCCGACGGACTTCGTTCGCCCCGGCCACATTTTCCCGCTGGTCGCGCGCGAAGGCGGCGTTCTCATGCGCTCCGGCCATACGGAAGCTGCCGTCGACCTCTGCAGGCTCGCCAGCCTGCCGCCGATCGGCGTCATCTGCGAACTCGTCAATGACGACGGAACGGTCATGCGTGGGCCGCAGGTGGCGAGCTTCGCCGACACCCATGGCCTGAAGCAGGTTTCGGTCGCCGATCTCATCGCCTATCGCCAGCGCAAGGAAACGCTGATCGAGCATGGCGGCTCCTTCGATATCGAGACGCCCTATGGTGCGGCCAAGGGACATTCCTATTCTCTGCCCTGGGATCCGATGCAGCATCTCGCCGTCGTCTTTGGCGACATCCGTGATGGCGTCGATATCCCGGTTCGCCTGCATCTCGAAAATGTCGGCGCCGACGTCTTCGGCAGGGACTGCCAGATCGACCGCATCATGAAGCGCATTGCCGACGAGGGCAGGGGGGTCATCGTCTATCTGCGCGAAGGCTCGGTCGGCGTCGGCGTGTCGCAGACGGCGCGCAAGGGCAAGCACGAGCGCGAAGCGCACGACGAGGCGCAGGCGCGCGAAAACGAGTGGCTGGAAATCGGCCTCGGCGCGCAGATCCTGAAGGATCTCGGCATCAGCTCCATCAGGCTGCTCGCTTCGCGCGAACGCCACTATGTCGGCCTCGAAGGCTTCGGCATCAAGATCGTCGGGACCGACATCATCTAAAGACGCGTCGCTCTCGCATGCATCAGGCCCGGATCATCGATCCGGGCCTTGTTTTTTATGCTCGGCGGCGGCCAACAAAAAAGCCGCGCTCGAAGCGCGGCTTTTTGTTTGTCTTTGAATTTGTCGCCGTTCAGGGCAGCGCGTCGTAGCCTTCGCCGAAGCCCTTGAGGTCGACAGGGATGCCGATGCCTTCTTCGGGCGACTGGAAGACGATGAAGGTCGCCGTCGCACCGGAACGGAAGGTCTTCAGGAGTTCGTCCTCGAGCACCACTTCTGCGTAGCAGCCGTCGGAGAAGCAACGCACGAAATAGGCGCGGCCGATATCCTTGCCGTCGACGTTCAGGCCGAGGCCGTTCGGCAGAAGCACGCCGAGCGGAGCGAGTACGCGCAGGATCTTGGCCTTGCGATCCGCAGTCTTCAAAACGACCACCGACAGGCCAACTTCCGGCCGGTCTTCGGCGATGACGTTTTGCATCAGCGCGCACTGGTCAGCGGAGGCGCCCGGCGGCTGATCGCAGACGATCGACCATGCGCCATGGTTGGACTTGACCGTGCCGGGTGTTCCCGCGGGCTGCTGGGCCAGGCTTTGAGCCGGGAGAGCGAGAACGGCAAGGCCGAAGGCGGCGAAGGCCGACAGTCGGGAAAAGAGGGGCAGGCCCATGTAAACCTCAAAACGTCGAATCATCAGGGCTATTCTTGAAGCGCGCAGGAATAAATGAAAAGCCCTGCGGGGCACATTCCAGCGCCATATGGCGGAAATTGGGCGGGTTGGGCGCCCTATCCGGCGCGCCGCCGTCAAAGCGCTGTGCAATCGGATCGCCAAGCGCGCAGAAGAGCCCCTATAGGTGGTTTCGCCACGGGTTTCGAGGGGTGCCTGTGTGAAAAGCTGCGTTTGTGCAAAAATGCCGCATGGGGTTGATTGGTCAGATGTTGCGGCATCGGACAAACTGTGGTTTGAAGCGCAGCAGTATCGCAGGGATTCTGCGTTCCGGTTTGATCCTGATCAAGCGCATTGGGGAGACACATTGTGAAAAACAAGGCTTATGCAGTTCTGGCAGCGCTTGCCTGTCTGCTTTTTGCTTCGAGCGCCTTTGCTGACAAGCCTGTCGAATGGCAGACGAATTTTCAGACGGCCGCTACGGGCATCATGGAAGAAATCACGTGGTTTGAACATTATACCCTGTGGTTCATCATTCCGATTACTCTCTTCGTTCTCCTCCTTTTGATCATCGTTGTGATCAAGTTCCGCGAAAGCGCGAACCCGGTTCCGTCCAAGACCAGCCACAACACCGCGATCGAAGTCGTCTGGACCGTCGGTCCGGTCGTCATCCTTCTTTTCCTCGCCATTCCGTCCTTCCAGCTCCTGACCGCGCAGCTGACGCCGCCGGCCAATCCGGACCTGACGCTCAAGGCGACCGGCAACCAGTGGTACTGGTCCTACGAGTATGAGGTCGGCGAAAGCCCGCTCACCTTCGACAGCATCATGATGAAGGAAGAAGATCGCGCGACGCTCGGCAAGGAAGACAAGAAAGAATATCCGCGCCTGCTCGCCGTCGACAACGAAGTCGTCGTGCCGGTCGGCAAGACGGTTCGTGTTCTCGTCACCGCTGCTGACGTGATCCACGCTTTTGCAATGCCTGCCTTTGGCGTGAAGATCGACGCCGTTCCCGGTCGCCTGAACGAAACCTGGTTCAAGGCCGAGCGCGAAGGTCTCTACTACGGCCAGTGTTCCGAGCTCTGCGGTAAGGACCACGCTTACATGCCGATCGCCATCCGCGTGGTTTCGCAGGAAAAATACGACACCTGGCTCGCAGCCGCCGCAACGAATGTTGGCGATGCGAACAAGGCGCTCATGGCGTCCATCGACTCGGCCAAGACCGTCGACGTCGCCGCTAACGCCGCACAGTAATCGGAAGGGGAGCTCGACCCATGGCTGGAACAGCCGTTCATCACGACCAACGCCATGATCACTCCGATCATGGCCACGCAGACCATGCGCATAAGCCTTTGAGCTTCTTCCAGCGCTGGTTCCTGTCGACCAACCACAAGGACATCGGCACGCTCTACCTGATCTTCGCGATTTTCGCGGGCATCATCGGCGGCACGCTGTCCATCTTCATGCGCGCCGAGCTCCAGGAGCCAGGCATCCAGATCTTCCACGGCCTGGCGCAGATGGTTTACGGCTTCGAGGGCGATGCTGCCATCGACGGCGGCAAGCACATGTTCAACGTGTTCACGACCGCGCACGCGCTCATCATGATCTTCTTCATGGTCATGCCGGCGCTGATCGGTGGCTTCGCCAACTGGATGGTTCCGATCATGATCGGTGCGCCGGACATGGCGTTCCCGCGCATGAACAACATCTCCTTCTGGCTGATCATTCCTGCCTTCCTGCTCGTGCTGCTTTCGATGTTCGTCGAAGGCCCGGCTGGTGCCTACGGCGCAGGGGGAGGGTGGACGATCTATCCGCCATTCTCGACATCGGGCATGCCAGGACCGGCGATGGACTTCGTCATCCTCGGCCTGCACATTGCCGGCGCGTCCTCGATCCTCGGTGCGATCAACTTCATCACCACGATCCTGAACATGCGCGCTCCGGGCATGACGCTGCACAAGATGCCGCTCTTTGCCTGGTCGGTTCTGATCACCGCCTTCCTGCTTCTGCTCTCGCTGCCGGTTCTGGCAGGCGGCATCACCATGCTGCTCACCGACCGCAACTTCGGCACGGCCTTCTTCGCGCCTGAAGGCGGCGGCGATCCGATCCTGTTCCAGCACCTGTTCTGGTTCTTCGGTCACCCGGAAGTCTACATCCTGATCCTGCCGGGCTTCGGCATCGTCAGCCACATCGTTTCCACTTTCTCGCGCAAGCCGATCTTCGGCTACCTCGGCATGGCCTACGCCATGGTCGCGATCGGCGCCGTCGGCTTCATCGTGTGGGCACACCACATGTACACCGTCGGCATGTCGCTCGACACGCAGCGCTACTTCGTCTTCGCGACGATGGTCATCGCTGTTCCGACGGGCGTTAAGATCTTCTCGTGGATCGCGACGATGTGGGGTGGTTCGATCCGCTTCACGACCCCGATGGTCTGGGCGATCGGCTTCATCTTCCTGTTCACCGTCGGTGGCGTCACGGGCGTTCAGCTCGCCAACGCCGGCCTCGACCGCTCGCTGCACGACACCTACTACGTGGTTGCTCACTTCCACTACGTTCTGTCGCTCGGCGCTGTCTTCGCAATCTTCGCTGCCTGGTACTACTGGTTCCCGAAGATGACCGGTTACATGTACTCCGAGTTCGTCGGCAAGCTGCACTTCTGGGTCATGTTCATCGGCGTGAACCTGATCTTCTTCCCGCAGCACTTCCTCGGCCTCGCAGGCATGCCGCGCCGTTACATCGACTATCCGGATGCCTATGCCGGCTGGAACATGGTTTCGTCCTACGGCTCCTACATCGCAGCCGTCGGCGTCCTGATCTTCCTCTTCGGCGTCTTCGAAGCCTTCGCCAAGAAGCGCGTCGCTGGCGACAACCCGTGGGGCGAGGGCGCGAACACTCTGGAATGGCAGCTGTCTTCGCCGCCGCCGTTCCACCAGTGGGAACAGCTCCCGCGCATCAAGTGACGGGCAAAGAACAGAAGCCGCCGGTTCCGGCGGCTTCACCCCGCCGGGCAACCGGCGACACACGGCCCTTGCGGCCGGGACTTTTGCAGGGACAGGACATGACGGTCATCGACAATCACGAAGCAGTCGGCATGGAAGGCGTACCGCGCCTGTCCGAAGCCTCTGCGCGCGATTACTTCGAGCTTTTGAAGCCGCGTGTCATGTCCCTGGTCGTCTTCACGGCATTCGCCGGGCTGGTGCTGGCACCAGGACACATCAATCCTTTCATCGGTTTCATCGCCATCCTCTGCATCGCCGTCGGCGCTGGCGCCTCGGGCGCGCTGAACATGTGGTATGACGCCGACATCGACGCGGTCATGACCCGTACCGCCAAGCGCCCGATCCCGGCAGGCAAGATCCTGCCGCAGGAAGCGCTGGCATTCGGCCTGACGCTGTCTGCTTTTTCCGTGATCATCCTCGGGCTCGCCGTCAATTGGCTCGCAGCCGGGTTGCTCGCATTCACCATCTTCTTCTACGTGGTCATCTACACGATGTGGCTGAAGCGCTCGACGCCGCAGAACATCGTCATCGGCGGTGCTGCCGGCGCTTTCCCGCCGATGATCGGCTGGGCCTGCGTGACCGGCGCCGTGTCGGTGGAGAGCATCGTGCTTTTCCTGATCACCTTCCTGTGGACCCCGGCGCACTTCTGGGCGCTCGCCCTCTTCAAGATGGGCGACTACGGCGCCGTCGGCGTACCGATGATGCCGAATGTCTGCGGCCAGGCGACCACCAAGAAGCAAATCGTCATCTACGCCGTTCTGACTGCACTTATCGGCATCTGTCCCACCTTGCTCGGTTTTGCGAGCATTGGTTACGGCGCAGTCGCAGCGGCCCTCGGCCTTGGCTTCGTGTGGTACTCTATCGGCGTGTTGCGCATGCCGGAATCAGATGAGCGCATGCTGCCGGCCAAGAAGCTCTTTGCCTTCTCGATCATGTATCTGTTCGTGATCTTCTCCGCCCTGATGGCGGATCACCTGATCGTCAATATCTGGCTGAATGCCGGGAGTATTGCCTGATGGAAACCGTCAAGCTCACTGATGCCCAGAAGAAATCGCGCCGCGGCCGCAACATCGCGCTCGGCTTCGTGCTCTTCGGCCTCGTCGTCCTCTTCTACATCGTCACGCTGATCAAGTTCGGCAACGGCATGGTCAACTGAGGCGAAATGGCATGACGAAACCACCGCAGACCACAAGCTCGCAGCGCTCCAACCGCGTCGTCGTCGGCACTTGCCTCGCTTTCGTTGGCGGCATGGTGGGCATGGCCTATGCGGCTGTACCGCTTTACGACATGTTCTGCCGCGTCACCGGCTATAACGGCACGACGCAGCGCGTCGAGCAGGCGTCCGACGTCATCCTCGACGAGAAGGTCAAGGTCACCTTTGACGCGAACACTTCGGGGGGCCTGCCCTGGGAGTTCAAGCCGGTCCAGCGCGACATCGACATCCGCATCGGTGAAACGGTGCAGGTGATGTACAAGGCAAAGAACTTGTCGTCGAAGCCGACGACGGGCCAGGCGACCTTCAACGTCACGCCGATGCAGGCGGGCGCCTATTTCAACAAGGTCCAGTGCTTCTGCTTTACCGAGACGACCCTGCAGCCGGGAGAGGAGATGGAGATGCCGGTGGTATTCTTCGTCGATCCGGACATGGTCAAGGCGGTGGAGACCAAGGACATCAAGACGCTGACCCTTTCCTACACCTTCTATCCGCGCGAACCGTCGAAACCGGTCGCGCAGGTGAAGACGGAAGAGAACAAACTTTGACTGGAGGTCCTTTTCGGCTATGCCGGAAGGGCGACAAGAGAGAGACATATCGGGGATTACTGACATGGCCGGTGCGCATCAGAAGAATCACGACTACCACATCATCGACCCGAGCCCCTGGCCGCTGCTTGCTTCCATCGGCGCCTTTGTCATGGCGTTCGGCGGCATCTGCTACATGCGTTACCTGTCGGGTAGCTCGCTGAAGATCTTCGGCCTCGAGCTTGCCAACGTCTGGATCCTGCTCGCAGGCCTCATCATCGTGCTCTACACCATGTACGGCTGGTGGTCGGACACGGTGAAGGAAGCGCACGAGGGCCACCACACCCGCGTCGTTTCGCTGCATCTGCGCTACGGCATGCTCATGTTCATCGCTTCTGAAGTGATGTTCTTCGCGGCCTGGTTCTGGGCCTTCTTCGATGCGAGCCTGTTCCCGGGCGAAGCCATCCAGGCAACCCGCGCTACCTTCACCGGTGGCGTCTGGCCGCCGAAGGGCATCGAAGTGCTCGATCCGTGGCACCTGCCGCTCTACAACACCGTCATCCTGCTTTTGTCGGGCACGACGGTGACCTGGGCGCATCACGCGCTGCTGCACAATGACCGCAAGGGCCTGATCAACGGCCTGACGCTGACGGTCGTGCTCGGCGTGCTGTTCTCCTTCGTCCAGGCGTACGAATACGCCCACGCTCCCTTCGCCTTCAAGGACTCGATCTACGGCGCGACCTTCTTCATGGCGACCGGTTTCCACGGCTTCCACGTTCTGGTCGGCACGATCTTCCTGCTCGTCTGCCTGTTCCGTGCACTGCGTGGTGACTTCACACCGAAGCAGCACTTCGGCTTCGAAGCGGCCGCCTGGTACTGGCACTTCGTTGACGTCGTCTGGCTGTTCCTGTTCTTCTCCATCTACATCTGGGGAAGCTGGGGCGCGCCGATCGCGCACGGCTGATAGCGCGAGCATCTAAGTCAAGGAACAGGGCGGTTGCAGTCATGCAGCCGCCTTGTTCTTTTGGTGGTGTGCCGCCGATCGGCTTGATGGGAGACGGAAATGAGGTTGGCCTTGGTGGCTGCTACGCTAGTGGTATCCGGCGGTTTTCCCGCTGCGGCGGCCGATAGCGCGGACAGGGTTGTCGTGCACAAGGAGCGGCGGCTGTTGCAGCTCTTCCAAGGTGACCAGGTGATCCGTGAATACACGGTTGCGCTCGGCGGCAACCCCATCGGTCACAAGCGTCAGGAGGGAGACCAGAGGACGCCGGAAGGGCTCTATTCTCTCGACTGGCGCAATCCCGGCAGCGGTTACTACAAGTCCATCCACGTCTCTTATCCGGCGCCGGCCGATGTCTCTGCCGCTGCCGCGAACGGTGTCGATCCGGGCGGCATGATCATGATCTATGGCCAGCCCAATTATTTCGGCTGGCTGGCCTTTTTGACGCAGCGCTTCGATTGGACGAATGGCTGCATTGCCGTTACCAATGCCGAAATGGAAGAAATCTGGGCCATGGTTCCCAACAACACGCCAATCGAGATCAAGCCGTGAGTGAAGACAAGGCACATTTCCCGCCGGTTGACCCGGTGATGACCGGGATCAAGGGGCTTTGCCCGCGCTGCGGCCAGGGCAAGCTTTTCGACGGGTTTCTGAAGGTCAAGCCCGCCTGCGCAAGCTGTGATCTCGACTACAAGTTCGCCGATGCCGGCGACGGTCCGGTGGTCTTCGTGATCCTGATCGTCGGCTTCATTGTCGTCGGCGCGGCGCTCTGGGCGGAGGTCAACTTCAACCCGCCGCTCTGGCTGCATTTCATCTTGTGGATCCCGCTTGCGGTGATCTTCAGCCTCGGCCTGACGCGGATGCTGAAGGGTATCCTGATCAACCTGCAATACCGCAACAATGCGCGTCCCGGCGAGATCGACCGTGGCTGAGATCGCGACCAGCAAAAAGCGTGGCCTGATCGGCCGCATCGGCACGTTGCTGCTGCTCGTCGCGACATTTGCCATTCTTGTCTCGCTCGGTACCTGGCAGATGCAGCGGTTACACTGGAAGGAAAGCTTGCTTTCGGCCATGGCCGAGCGCAGGTCTGCGCCGCCGGCGACGCTTGCCGAGATCGAGAAGATCCTCGCTGATGGTGGCGACATCGACTACCGCACGGTTTCGGTGACCGGCGGGTTCGACCACACCAAGGAGCGGCATTTCTTCGCGACGTTCAATGGCCGCACCGGCTATTACGTCTTCACGCCGCTACGGCTGGACGACGACCGTTTTCTTTTCGTCAATCGCGGTTTCGTGCCTTTCGAGCAGAAGGATGCGTCGACCCGGCTTGCCGGCGAGCTTCCCGCCTTCGTCGGCGTTCATGGTCTTGCAAGGCCGAAGCTTGACGGAAAGCCGTCGTCGCTCGTTCCCGACAACGACCTCGCCAAGAACATCTTCTACTGGAAGGATCTCGACACGATGGCGTCTTCCGTCGGCCTTCCCGCCGACAAGGTCGTGCCGCTGTTCGTCGATGCCGATGCGACGCCCAATCCGGGCGGTCTGCCGATTGGCGGTGTCACCCAGTTCGACCTGCCCAACAACCACCTGCAATATGCGCTGACCTGGTATGGGCTGGCAGCGGCTCTGGTGTTGGTCAGCGGCATCTATGCAATGCGCAGCGAGCGATAGTCTCGCGTTTGCCGTCATGCTAACCGTGTGGGACGAACGGCGGTGGGAGCAATTATGACGATCATTGCAAACACATTGATTGCTTTGACCGGCTTGCTGCATATCGGTTTTCTGGTGCTGGAAATGTTCCTGTGGACCGGGCCGAAGGGAAGGGCCGTGTTCCGCATGACGGCCGAGCAGGCCGAGACAACACGGGTGCTCGCGGCCAACCAGGGGCTCTACAACGGCTTTCTTGCCGCCGGTCTGTTCTGGTCGTTGATCCAGGCGGAAGCCGCCTTTGCCTTTCAGCTGAAGGTGTTCTTCCTTGTGTGCGTGGTCGTTGCCGCTATATATGGCGCGTGGTCGGTCAAGCCGCGCATCCTCCTCATCCAGGGCGGCCCGGCGATCGCAGCGCTCGTTTTCCTACTAATGGCATCCTGATCCATGGCATCATCAGCGGCAGAAAAATCCCCGATCACCATCCGCCTTTGCGGCCCGCGCGGCTTTTGCGCCGGCGTCGACCGCGCGATCCAGATCGTCGTCCTGGCGCTGAAGGAATTCGGCGCACCGGTCTATGTCCGCCATGAGATCGTCCACAATCGCTACGTCGTCGAAGGCCTCGAAGCCAAGGGCGCAATCTTCGTTGAAGAGCTCGACGAGATCCCGCCGGAGCACCGCAAGCAACCGGTCGTCTTTTCGGCGCATGGCGTGCCGAAATCGGTGCCCGCCGACGCGGATGCCCGCAACCTTTTCTATCTCGACGCCACCTGTCCGCTGGTCTCGAAAGTCCACAAGCAGGCGATGCGCCACAACCGCCTCGGCCGCCATGTCGTCCTGATCGGCCATGCCGGCCATCCGGAAGTGATCGGCACTATGGGCCAATTGCCTGAAGGCACGGTATCGCTGGTCGAGACCGTCGAGGACGCCGACGTCTATCAGCCGCCGGACCCGGACAATCTTGGTTTCGTCACCCAGACGACACTGTCGGTCGACGACACCGCCGGCGTCATCAAGCGGCTGCACGAGCGCTTCCCGAACCTGACGGCGCCCGCCGCCGATTCGATTTGCTACGCCACCACCAATCGCCAGGAGGCGGTGAAGCAGGCAGCACCCGGCTGCGACCTGTTCCTGGTCGTCGGCGCGCCCAACTCGTCCAATTCCAAGCGGCTTGTCGAGGTGGCCCTTCGGGCCGGCGCGAAAAAATCCGTGCTGGTCCAGCGGGCGTCGGAAATCGACTGGGACGCAATCGGCGATATCTCTACGGTCGGCCTGTCGGCCGGCGCGTCTGCGCCGGAAGTAATCGTCAACGAGATCATCGAGGCGTTTCGCGAACGCTACGACGCTTCGGTGGAACTTGCCGATACGGTCGAGGAAAACGAGAACTTCCTCGTCAACCGCGAGATCCGCCACGTGCCGCTGACGGCTGCCGACATGGCCTTCGTCAACGGCGAATAAGCCGCATTCCCTGCCCGCATTTTCTTGAGAGTGGACACCCTTGGCCGTTTACACCGATATTACGGAAGACGATCTCGCCCGTTTTCTCACCGCTTACGACGTCGGCCAGCTGACCTCCTACAAGGGGATCGCCGAGGGTGTCGAGAACTCCAATTTCCTGCTGCACACGACCAAAGGCTCCTACATCCTCACGCTCTACGAAAAGCGCGTGAATGCCGGCGACCTGCCGTTCTTCCTGGGCCTCATGCATCATCTGGCCGAGCGTGGGCTGTCCTGCCCGCTGCCGCTGCCGCGCGCCGATGGCGAGCTACTCGGTGAGCTCTCCGGCCGCCCTGCCGCCGTCATCTCCTTCCTTGAGGGCATGTGGCTGAGAAAGCCCGAAGCCAAGCACTGCCACGAAGTGGGCAAGGCGCTGGCGGCCATGCACGTCGCCGGCGAAGGCTTTGCGCTGAAGCGCACCAATGCGCTCTCCGTCGGCGGCTGGCGGCCGCTCTGGGTCAATTCCGAAGCGCGCGCCGATGAGGTTCAGGCAGGTCTCAAGGACGAGATATCGGCGGAGCTCGAACATCTGGAGCGCCATTGGCCGAAATCGCTGCCGGAAGGCGTCATCCACGCCGATCTCTTTCCGGACAACGTCTTCTTCCTCGGCGACCAGCTCTCCGGGCTGATCGACTTCTACTTCGCCTGCAACGACTATCTCGCCTATGACGTCGCCGTCTGCCTCAATTCCTGGTGCTTCGAGAAGAACGGCTCCTACAACATCACCAAGGGCATGGCGATGCTTTCGGGCTACGAGAGCGTGCGCAAGCTGACGCCCGCCGAGGTCGACGCCCTGCCGCTGCTTTGCCGCGGCTCGGCGCTGCGCTTCTTCCTGACGCGCCTCTACGACTGGCTGATGACGCCCGCGGGCGCGTTGGTGGTCAAGAAGGATCCGCTCGAATATCTGACGAAGATCCGCTTCCACCGGGCGATTACGTCCAGCGCCGAATATGGCCTGCGCCGGGACGGGGGTCAGGCATGAAACATGTCGATATCTTCACCGACGGTGCTTGCTCGGGCAATCCGGGGCCGGGCGGCTGGGGCGCTGTGCTGCGCTATGGCGAGGTGGAAAAGGAGCTGTCCGGCGGCGAGGCCGAGACCACCAACAACCGCATGGAGCTGCTGGCGGCAATCTCGGCGCTCGACGCCCTGAAAAGCGCCTGCGAGGTCGATCTCTACACCGACAGCAAATATGTGATGGACGGTATCTCCAAGTGGATCCACGGCTGGAAGAAGAACGGCTGGAAGACTGCGGACAAGAAGCCGGTGAAAAACGGCGAGCTCTGGCAGCGGCTGGACGAAGCCAATCGCCGCCACAAGGTGACATGGCACTGGGTCAAGGGCCATGCCGGTCATCCGGAAAACGAACGCGCCGACGAGCTCGCCCGCAAGGGCATGGAACCCTACAAGAAGGGGCGTCGTTCGGACTCACTTCTCGTGAAATGAAAAAAACGGGCCGCTGAGGCCCGTTTTTCATTTGCACTCGCTTCTGCGCTCAGAGCTGCTCGAGCATGGCGGCGGCGCCCGAAACGGTCGCCTGGCCAGGGCTTTCTTCGAGATTGAGCGACTTCACCACGCCGTCCTCGACGAGCATCGAATAGCGCTTGGAGCGCACACCGAGCGTGCCGGCCGACAGGTCGATGTCCATACCGAGCGCCTTGGTGAAGGCGGCGTTCCAGTCCGAGAGGAAGTGAATCTTGCCCATGCCGCCCGACGTGGTCGCCCAGGCACCCATCACATGCAGGTCGTTGACCGAGACCACGGCGATGTCGTTGACACCGCGGGCAAGGATCGCGTCGCGGTTTTCGAGATAGCCGGGCAGGTGGTTGAGCGAGCAGGTGGGCGTGAACGCGCCGGGAACGGCAAAGAGCACGACGCGCTTGCCGGCAAAGAGCTGATCGGTGGTGACCTCGACGGGACCGTCGGCGGTCTTTTCCTTGAAGGTTGCGGCTGGCAGCTTGTCTCCGACGGCAATGGTCACGGCACTCTCCTTGCGTTGCTTGCGTCTCGCTTCTCCGCACTCGTCGGAGAACTCGGCGGACTATAGATGCGCCCTAATCAAAGGCAAGGGTCGTCTCCATGCTGCGGCCCTGGGCGCGCACAGTCAAAACGATCGGCTTGCCTTTGAGTTCCCTGTCCTTGCCCGTGAGCCTCACCGGAACGGCTGCGTTTAACGCCCTGTCGCCTGCAGGCTGGATCTCGGGCTTGCCGAACGAAATGCCTGAAGGTCCGGCGAGAAAGAGTTCCGGATCCTTGTCGTCGGCGGGCAGGCGAACCGACAGATGCATCAGCGCCTTGTCGGCATCGTAGCGGCTCGCCGTCACCGAGAAATCAGCCGACGGCGCCTCCGGCAACGCGGCAACGGCATCGTCGATCCGCGCGCCGTCGAGCGGATTGTCGAAGCCGCCTTGCTTGATGGCGAGCGTTAGCTCGCCCTGAACCGGTATGCAGATGTCCTCGCAGATGCCGAGGAACACGGAGGCGCGAATGGTAACGTCGCCGCTGCCGTGGACGCGCTTCAAGGTCAGCGGAAAGGCGACCGGCCTGTCATAGCCGATGTAGCGCACGACACCGTCGTCGAACGTCTTGGGCACCGGGAAGCCGATCTTTTCCAGCTCCACGTCGCCTGCCGGGTCGAGCGTCACCTGCGGGGGAATGCCGCTTGCACCCGGCTCGCGCCAATAGGTCTTCCAGCCAGGGTTGAGCTTGACCTCCAGCGTCGCCGGGATCGTGCCATCCTCTTTGGGCTGGGCGGCGACCAGACGGATCATGCCGCCGGGGGAGGTGACCCACTCGCTGGTGGCCGCGTTGGCGCCGAAGGGGAGAAAAAAACAGCCGGCAAGGCTTGCCGCGCCGATGAACTGGGCCATTTTCTGGTGGGTGAAGCACTGGATCATATGGCAAGCAATATCGCTTTTGCCAAAACCGCTCCAGACGCTGCGACGGACGCAACGATCATAATTGCTTGATCGGACACGGCGAAGTGAACGCCGTGCGTGCAATAATTATGGGCCGCGACGCTGAGGCGCTTTTCATTTCGCGGCGAATTGATAGGCTGTTCGCATGATGGCTACTCCGATGGCGCAAAAGAGACGCGAGCGAGGCTTTCTTGACGGTCAGTTCCTGATCGCCATGCCCGGGATGTTTGACGCCAATTTCGCTCGCACGGTCATCTTCATCTGCGCCCATTCGGACGATGGCGCCATGGGCTTCATTCTCAACCGGCCGCAGCAACTGACCTTCCCCGACGTGCTGCTTCACCTCGATCTTCTCGATGAGGACGAGGCGATCCGACTCCCGCAGGTAACACGGGATTTCCAGATTCAGGCGGGCGGTCCGGTCGAGACCGGGCGCGGCTTCGTGCTGCATTCCGACGATTATCTGAGCGATTCCAGCATTCCCGTCAGCGACGATATCTGCCTGACGGCGACGCTCGACATCGTCCGCGCCATTTCGCGCGGGGAGGGGCCTGTGCGCGCGACAATGATGCTCGGCTACGCCGGGTGGGGACCGGGCCAGCTCGAATCGGAAATCACCCAGAATGGCTGGCTCACATGCCCGGCGCGCGATGAACTGATCTTCGACAAGGCGCTTGACGACAAATACGATCGGGCGCTGGCGCTGATGGGTGTCTCGGCCGCGATGCTCTCCATGGATGCCGGCCACGCCTGATTGGCGGCTGACCGACCTTTCCCAGATCCTTGATGCAGAAATGAAAAGCCCGTCGGATTGTAACCGACGGGCCTGGAGACGTTGGTCTGCGCGCTGAGCGGCGTCGCCTTGGCGATTACGCCCGCTTCATCAGTGGAAAGCGTTCCTTCAGCAGGCGCTGGATCGATTCCGAACCGATCGGCGGACCGAAGAGGAAGCTCTGCCCATAGTCGCAGCCCATCTGCGACAGCTGGATTGCGTCGTCCTCGGATTCGATGCCCTCGGCCACCACCTGCATGTCGAGCTCGCGCGCCATCGTGATGACGGAGCGCAAGAGGATGCCGCGCTTGTCGCTTGGGTCGCGCACCAGCGCCTTGTCGATCTTGATCGTGTCGAAGGGGAAGCGGGTGAGGTAGGAGAGCGATGAGTGGCCTGTGCCGAAGTCGTCGAGTGCCAGCTTGAGACCGGCTTCCTTCAGCTTTTCGAGAACGAGACGGGCCTGCTCCGGATTTTCCATTACCAGCGATTCCGTCAGCTCCATCTTCACCTTGCCCGGGTCGCAGCGGTTCTTGGTGAGAATGGCACGAACGTCGTCATAGAGCTCGTTGTTGAGAAGCTGCGCGCTCGAAAGGTTGATCGAGACGAAGATCGGCAGGTCGCCGGTCTGCAGCTGCCATTCCGTCAGGTCACTGGTCGCCCGGTCGAAGGCGAACATGCCGAGCTGGTTGATGAGGTCGGAATTCTCGGCGATCGGGATGAACTCGGTCGGCGAGATGTTGCCACGCTTGGGGTGATCCCAGCGCATCAGGGCCTCGAAGCCGGCGATCTCGGCATCGTTCAATCGCACGATCGGCTGGTAGACGAGAGAAAGTTCCTTGCGCTCGATTGCCTTCTTGAGATCGGCTTCAAGCTGCATGCGGTCCGAGCCGGAGGTGCGGAAGGCCGGGCGGAAAGGCTCGACGCGGTTGCCGCCTTCCTTCTTGGCCCGGAACATCGCGAGCTCTGCGTCGTCGAGAAGCCCGGTCGCACTCTGTTCCTGGTCGAGCCAGGAGACGAGCCCGATCGATGCCGTCAGGTTGATTTCGCGGTTGCCGTAGTTGAGGGGCACCATGATCGCCTTGCTCACCGCATCGGCGAAATCGGCGACTTTGGCCGGATCGCGCTCGGACATCAGGATCAGGCCGAACTGGTCGCCACCGAGGCGGGCCAGCGTATCCTGCGGGCGCAGCAACCGGCGCAGGCGCCGCGTCAGCGCGATGAGGATGTTATCGCCGGCGGCAATGCCCAAGAGATCGTTGACCTGCTTGTAGCGGTCGATGTCGATCGCAAGCACCGTCGGGCGGACCGAGTTGCTGCCGTCGGCCATCAAGAGCATGGCCTGCAGCCGGTCGAGGAAGACCTGACGGTTCGGAAGCCCGGTCAGATTGTCGAGCAGGGCGTTGTGCAGCAGCCGTTCGACCGAGTTGCGCTGTTCGGTAATGTCGATGATCGTGCCGACGCAGCGGATGATTTCGCCGTTGGCACCAAGCACCGGCCGGGCACGGATCGAGAGCCAGTGATAGTGGCCGTCCTCGGCGCGTACGCGGAATTCATGGTTCAGCTTGCCGCGGCGGCGTTCCAGCAACACGTCGAGCGTGGCGCGGAAGCGGTCGCGATCGTCAGGGTGAAGCCGCGGAAGCCAGTTGCGCAAGGGGCCGTGCATGCTGCCGAGCGACAGGCCGAGCTGCGTCGAGATATCGGGCATCGTCACCACCCGGTCGCGGGCGACGTCCCAGTCCCAGACGGTGTCGCCGGAGCCGGTGAGCGCCAGCGACTGGCGCTCGAGATCGGAGAACAGGCCCTGCTGGTAGCCGCTGCCGGCGACCGCGTGCTGCATGACGGTAAAGCCGATCAACAGTACGATCAGCACGAGACCACCGCCGAGCGCCGGCTGCACGATGTCGTTGGCGAGCTGGCCGGTGACCGTCAGCCAGGCGCCGAAGAGCCAGACGAGGATCAGCAGCCAGGCGGGAACGAGAAGGATCGCGCGGTCGTAGCGGTTGAAGCCGAGATAGGCGATCAGGACGATGCCGACCGTGCCGGTCAGCGCGAAGGAGAGGCGGGCGATGCCGGATGCGATCGCCGGGTCGTAGACGGCGACGCCGAACAGCAGGCCGAGGCCGAGGATCCAGGCGAGTGTCGCATAGCCGAGATGCTGGTGCCAGCGGTTGAGATTGAGGTAGGTGAACAGGAAGATCACGAGGCCGGCCGCAAGGAAGACCTCTGTGCCCGCGCGCCATATTCGCTCGTCCCCCGCCGTCACGCTGATGAGCTTCGACAGGAAGCCGAAGTCGACGCAGATATAGGCGAGAACGGCCCAGGCAAGGGCGGCCGTTGCCGGCAGCATCGAGGTTCCCTTGACGACGAAGAGGATGGTCAGGAACACCGCAAGCAGGCCGGCAATGCCGAGCACGATGCCGCGATAGAGCGTGAAGGCGTTGACCGTGTCCTTGTAGGAGTCCGGCTCCCAGAGATAGATCTGCGGCAGTTCCGGTGTTGCCAGCTCGGCGACGAAGGTGATGATGACGCCCGGCGCCAGCGTGATGCGGAAAACGTCCGCCTCGTCGCTCGGTTCGCGGCTGAGCGCGGAGCCTTCGCTCGGCGTGATCGAAAGAATGCGCTTGGAGCCGAGGTCCGGCCAGAAGAGCTTGGAATTCACCAGTCGGAAATGCGGTGCGACGATCACGCGGTCGAGCGGTTCGGCCGAAACGTTGGCGAGCGCGAACACAGCCCAGTCGCCCTGATGGTCCGCACTGTTGGAGCGCACTTCGATGCGGCGCACGATGCCGTCGGTTCCGGGTGCTGTCGAAACCTGAAAGGCTTCGTTGCGGCCGCTGTAGATTTCGGTCGTTGCCGTCAGGTCGAGCGCCGTGTCTTCGCGCGAAATCTTGACCGGCTCCAAAGCCTGGGCCGCGCCGCCGAGCGCACAGAAAATCGTCGTGAGCGTTATCAGAAACGCTGCCAGCTTGGAGGCTGACCAGGCGAAGGGCGAGCGGGCTAGAGGCATCAAAGGGGCATATTCCTGTTCGGTAGGGCATCGTCGGACAGGAGAGAAAAGAGCAGATGGTCTCGCCACTGGCCGTTGATTCTCAAGTACTGTCTTAAATAGCCTTCACGCTCAAAACCGGCCTTTTCAAGGAGCCGGATGCTTCTTGAGTTGTCCGGAATACAGGCTGCTTCAATACGGTGCAACTCAAGGGTCGAAAAGATGTAGGGGATCGCGAGCCTGAGGGCCGCAAACATGTGGCCTTTGCCCGCGTGGCGCGCGCCCATCCAGTAGCCGATCATGCAGTTTTGCCCGGCGCCGCGGCGAATGTGGCCGATCGTCAGTCCGCCGAGCAGGACCTCGCCTGGCTTGTGGAAAAGGAAGAGCGGCACCGCCTGGCCGGAGGCATATTCCTGCTCGTTGCGGACGACCCGGCCGCGGAAGGCGCCCTCGGTCATTTCGTCGGTGCGCCAGGTCGGCTCCCACGGCTCCAGGAAGGCGCGGCTGTCGCTTCTGAGCTGATACCACTGGCGATAATCGGAATAGCGGGGGAGGCGGAGCAGGTAATTCTGGTCGGCGATTTCGACCGTCTCCGGCTGCCGCGACAGGAACCGAAAAACCGATCGTGTCATAGCTGCCTCCGAGGCCGTTCCGTTTACGCGCGAGGACCTTGTACCATCCGCCCGACGGCACGTCTTTGCGCCGTCACAAATCGAAACGTTGCACAACTTTGCGCGCAAATCGAATCCGATTTTGCGAAAAGTCGCAAAGACTTCACCATTCGGACATGCGGTCATCATCCGTTGCGCGCCGGCTGGCCGAACGCAGTTTCCAGGCGACGCTTGAAAGCGCCTTCCGTGCGAAATTGCGCAATGTTTGGGAGGCCGGGATCGCTTCATCGTTTTGATGAAATGGAGCCCGGCCGTTCAGCCTTCGTCTTAGCTTGCGACGGCGTGCGGGACGGCGGCCTTGCCGGTCAGCGACGACAGGATGTCGCCCATCGGGGCAAGCTGTTCCAGCGGGCCGATCGCCGAAAGCGTCGGCGTGGTGTCGAAGAACAGCCGACCGGCAAGGTCGGTCAGGCGCTCGATGGTGATGCCGGAGAGGCGCTCCATCAGTTCTTCATTCGGGATCGGGCGACCGTAGAGCATCATCTGACGGGCGATCTGGCCGGCACGGGCCGCCGGGCTTTCCTGACCCATCAAAAGCTGTGCGCGGATCTGGGCACGGGCGCGCTCGATTTCCTGCTGCTCGATGTTCATCGAGGATTTGCGCAGTTCATCGACGATGACGGGCATCAGCTCCGGCAGGTTCTCGCCGCCGGTCGCAGCATGCACGCCGAAGATGCCGGTGTCGGAGAAACCCCAGTGGAAGGCATAGACCGAATAACAGAGGCCACGGTGCTCGCGCACTTCCTGGAAGAGGCGCGAGGACATGCCGCCGCCGAGAATGTTGGCGAGGATCTGCGAGCAATAGAAGTCGCGCGCGTGGTAGGCCTTGCCTTCAAAGCCGAGCAGCACCTGCGCGTCCATCAGGTCGCGGGTTTCGCGGCTCTCGCCGCCGGTGTAGAGGGCAGTTTCGAGCACGGGCGTTGCGATCGGTGTGCGCGGCAATGACGAGAAGCGTTCTTCGACCTGGCGAACAAAGGATTCGTGTTCGACGGCGCCGGCGGCGACCACAAACATGCGGTCGGTCGTGTAGTTGCGGCCGAGATAGTGCCGGATCTGGTCGGCGGAGAACGACATGACCGTGTCCGGCGTGCCGAGGATCGGCCGGCCGACGGTCTGATTGCGATAGGCGGTCTCGGCGAAGCGGTCGAAGACGACATCGTCGGGTGTGTCGTCGGCAGCGCCGATCTCCTGCAGGATCACGTGCTTCTCGCGGCGCAGTTCTTCCTCGTCGAAGCTGGACTCGGTCAGAATGTCGGCGAGAATATCGACAGCAAGCGGCACGTGGTCCTTGAGAACCCTGGCATAATAGGAGGTCGTTTCGGTGGAGGTCGCAGCATTGACCTCGCCACCGACGTTTTCGATCTCTTCGGCAATCTGGCGGGCGGTGCGCCGCGCGGTGCCCTTGAAAGCCATGTGCTCCAGCAGATGGGCAATGCCATGTTCGCCGAGAGTTTCATTGCGCGAACCGGACTTGATCCACACGCCGAGCGCCACACTTTCGAGATGCGGCATGTGCTCGGTTACCACCGTCAACCCGGAAGGGAGCCGGGTGCACTCAACTTTCATCATACGTTTCTTCTCGTTCTTACCCCCGGAGACGGGTACGCTCGCCGATAAAGGTTTCGACGGTTTTCAGGTCCGGATCCAGGATATCGAAACGCTCCTCCCTGTTCATCAGGTCAGCAAGCCACGTCGGAAGCGCCGGGTCAATACCACTTGCCGATTTTACCGCGTCCGGGAATTTCGCCGGATGGGCGGTGGCAAGCGTCACCATGGGAGCGGATGCCTTCTCGTGTTTGGCGGCGACGAAGACACCGACGGCGCTATGCGGATCGAGCAGATAGCCCGTGTCTGCAAGCGTCTTTGCGATCGTCTTGGCGACTTCTTTCTCCGAGGCGCGACCGGCGCGGAACTCCTTGCGGATCGCCTTCAGCGCCTTTTCGCGGATGGTGAAGGAACCGGACTGCTTCAGCCCGTCCATCGCCGAGCGGATTTCGCCCGGGTCGCGATCGTTCGCCTCGAACAGAAGCCGTTCGAAGTTCGACGAGATCTGGATGTCCATCGACGGTGCGGTGGTCGCCTTGACGTCGCGCATCTCGTAGCGGCCGGTCTTCAGCGTGCGGGCGAGAATGTCGTTTTCGTTGGTGGCGATGATCAGCTTGTCGATCGGCAGGCCCATGCGCTTGGCGACGTAGCCGGCGAAGATATCGCCGAAGTTACCGGTGGGGACCGTGAAAGAGATCTTGCGGTCTGGGCCGCCGAGCGCGACCGCCGTCGTGAAGTAATAGACGATCTGGGCCATGATGCGCGCCCAGTTGATCGAGTTGACACCCGAAAGCTTGACACGGTCGCGGAAGGCGGCGTCGTTGAACATCGCTTTGACGAGGTTCTGGCAGTCGTCGAAGTTGCCGTTGACTGCAATCGCATGGACGTTCGATGCGCTCGAGGTCGTCATCTGCCGCTGCTGCACCGGCGAGACTTTGCCGTGCGGGAAAAGAATGAAGATGTCGGTGCGCTCACGACCGGCAAAGGCGTCGATGGCGGCGCCCCCGGTGTCGCCCGAAGTCGCGCCGACGATGGTGGCGCGCTCGCCGCGTTCGGAAAGCACATAGTCCATCAGCCGGGCGAGCAGTTGCATCGCCACGTCCTTGAAGGCGAGCGTCGAGCCATGGAAGAGCTCCATGACGAAGGCGTTCGGTCCGGTCTGCACCAGCGGCGCCACCGCCGGGTGGCGGAAGGTGGCATAGGCCTCGTCGATCATTTCGCGGAACTTGGCCGCCGGGATCTCGCCATTGATGAAGGGTTCGAGCACGGTAAAGGCAATGTCCTGGTAGGATTTGCCGCGCAGGCCGCGAATTTCCTTCTTGGAAAACTTCGGCCATTCCTTGGGGAGATAGAGACCGCCATCGCGCGCAAGACCGGCAAGCAGCGCGTCGCAGAAGCCGAGAGGAGCGGCTTCGCCGCGCGTCGAGATATACTTCACCATCGTTGTCCTTCGTCCCACCTCAAGGATTGCGGCGACCTTGGGAAACGTCGTCGCGACACGCTCGTCTTATTGCGTCAGTCCTTGACAGAGTCTGCATCTATTCTTGTCACCGACCCAATTTCCGGTCGCAAAACTAGCTTCGGAAAATTCGGAAGGGACGGACTGACCCAATCGATTTTTCAGTTTGTCGCTGCTATAGACGATGCCCGAAGGCCATGAAAGGTCTTCCGGCCGAGATTTCGGTCAAGGAGTTTCAACCGGTCCAGCAGAGGTTGTTCAACGTGTTTGGCAAAGTTTCCCGGCCTGTTCTCGCAATATCTTTTCTCGCAGTCCTAGCCGGCTGCAATAAGACGCAATCCGGTGGGGCGATCGACGCAGGCGGCAGTGCCGCTGCTCCGACGCCGGCCGTCGTTCAGGCCGCATGCCCGCAGGTCGTCATTCGTGACGGCACAAATGTGCATGCCAGCTACGCAAAGGGGGCCAAGAACGACCCGACGAAGCTCGTCTATCAGGCCTCCCTGGCAGACACCACGCGGCAATGCGTGCAGAGCGAGAGCGCGTTGACGATAACCGTCGTGGTCCAGGGCCGCGTCGTCAGCGGTCCTGCCGGTGGTCCCGGCAAGGTCACCATGCCGATCCGCGTGGCTGCAACCGACGAAGACAAGACGCTCTATTCGGAACTGACGCAGCATGCGGTGGAAATCCCCGCAACCGGTTCGGCCCAGTTCGTCTTCACCAAGGCCGACGTGACGCTGCCGGCCGGCGCCGGATCCAATGTCACCGTCTATGTGGGCTTCGACGAAGGCCCGCCGGCCAAGGGCAAGAAGAAGTAAGCAGCGGCCTATGCCGCAAAAAAAACGCCGGGGCTTGCCCCGGCGTTTTCATTTCCGTCGTGTGCGGCTTATTCAGCCGGAACGCTCTTGCCGCCTTCCCACTTGTAGAGCGAGAAAGCCTGCGAGGTCAGGTCGCCGGCTTCGCTGTAGGTCAGCTTGCCGAGAACCGTGTCGATGGCTTCGCCAGACTTGATCGCAGTTGCAACCGCGGTCGCGTCTTCGGCGGAGCCTGCCTTCTCGATGCCGGCCTTCAGCACCTGGACGGCAGCATAGGCGTTGAGCGTGAAGGCTTCGGCCGGGATGTTCTTCGCCTTCAGCGCTTCGACAGCCGGAGCCGAGGCGGGGTTGCTGGTCGCGTCGCTGGCATTGGTGTAGACCGTGCCGGTCGCAGCTTCGCCGCCGATTGCCCAGAACTCGGTGTTGGACAGGCCGTCGCCGCCGAAGATCTGCGCCTTCACGCCCTGGTCGTGCATCTGGCGTGCCAGCAGGCCACCTTCCGGATGGTAGCCGCCGAAGTAGACGACATCGACGTTTTCCGACTTCAGGCGGGTAACGATCGCGCTGAAGTCCTTGTCGCCCGGGTTCAGGCCTTCATAAACGACTTCGGTGATGCCGCCGGCATTGATCGCCTTCTTGAAGCCGTCAGCAAGGCCCTTGCCGTAAGGCGCCTTGTCGTGGAGGACGGCAATCTTCTTGTCCTTGAGGTTCTTGACCACATAGGCAGCGGCGACTTCGGCCTGCTGGTCGTCGCGGCCGCAGGTGCGCAGCACGTTCCAGAGACCGCGGGTGGTGAGGTCAGGCGTGGTTGCCGTCGGTGTCACCATCAGGATGCCGTTTTCGGCAAGGATGTCCGAAGCCGCCATCGAGGTGCCCGACAGAACCGGGCCGACGACGTAGCGGATGCCTTCACCAGCAGCCTGGTTGGCAACCGAAACGGCCTGCTTCGGATCGCCGGCGTCGTCGAGCATCTTCAGCACGATCTTCTCGCCATTGATGCCGCCAGCCTTGTTGATCTCGTCTGCAGCCGTTTCCGCGCCGTTCTTAACCTGCTCGCCATAGGCCGCGACCGGGCCGGTGAGCGGCGTGATCACGCCAATGGTGATGTCGGCGAAGGCGAGCGGGCCAAAGGCGACGCTGGCCGCCAGGGTCAGGCCGGTCAACATTGAAAGACGCATTGTGTTTCCTCCTAAAAATACCCCGATGGGGCTTGCTTGGTACGGCCCTCGTGCGCGGCTCCTCGAAAACCGGGAAGATTTTCTAGGGGACGTGACGCCACTGCAATGTGTCATCATGTCCCCCGGCGTCTAATTGGACGTCTGCCGTGTTGGCCGAAGGCTTCTTTCCCGCTCCGGCCGAAAGCCGGAGCGAAAGGGGCATGGCGGTGTGCGACCGCCTGCGGCCAATCAGGCCGTCATCGACTCCGACCATGCGGAAAGGGCCGCGATCACGCCCGGCAACGCCGTCATGCGCGAAATCACCGTTTCCGCACCCGCTTCGGTCAGCTGGTCGGCATGCGAGGGGTGGGTGTGCGAACCGCCGGTGAAGCCGACGACGCGCATGCCAGCGGCACGTGCACCGTGGATGCCGTGCACGGAGTCCTCGATCACCAGCACCCGCGACGGGTCGACGCCCATCTGCTTGGCGCCGTGCAGGAAGATATCCGGCTTCGGCTTGACGCGGTCGGCGCCGAGGTCGCGCGCGGAATAGATGTGTCGGCCGAAATGGTCCTTGATGCCGACCTTGCCGAGCATCATGGCAAGTCGCGCCGAGGTCGAGTTGGAGCAGATGCAGTGCGGCAGCGTCAATTGCGCCAGCATCGGCTTGACGCCGTCGATGATGTTGAGGTCGCGGGCAAGGCGCTCGTCGAGGATGACGTCGACCTTGCTGATGAGCTGGGCCGAAAGCGGGATGCTTGCTTCCTTCTCGATTTGCAGCAGCGTGTTGTGCCAGGTCATGCCGGCAAAACGCTCCGCCATTTCCTCGACGCTGATCGGGTAACCCGCTTCTGTCAGCAGTGCTGCTTCGACTTCCGATGCGATGATTTCGGAATCGACGAGAACGCCGTCGCAATCAAAAATGATGAGATCGATACCGGTCATATGGAACAGTTCCCTGGGAGGAGAGGCGCCGCAGGCGGGGGGAGGAATGTTCGCGCGGCGCGGGGCTTTCGTACGGCAGAGCTTTTATACGATGGTAGGCCAAAGCTCAACCATTGGAAATTATCGAAACCGCCCGTGCGCTTGCTCGACAGTATTGTTTCGCGGCTCTATCAGTAGGCGATGGAAAAGCAGCAGGACGACACGCTCGCAAGTCGCATCAGCAAGGCCCTGGCCGAGCGGATCATCTCCGGTATGCTGATGCCCGGGGAGCGCTTGCGACAGGATCATATCGCCGAGGAATTCGGCGCGAGCCACGTTCCCGTTCGCGAAGCCTTTCGACGGCTGGAGGCCCAGGGCCTTGCCGTCAGCGAGCCGCGCCGCGGCGTTCGCGTCGCCTCCTTCGACCTGAAGGAGGTGAGGGAGGTCGCCGAAATGCGCGCGGTGCTGGAGGTTCTGGCGCTTCGCCATGCCATCCCGCATCTGACGCCGGCGATCCTCGATCGGGCCGAGATGGCCACGGCCGCCGCCGATACTTCGCGCGACGTGCGCTCCTGGGAGGCGGCAAACCGCGCCTTCCATCGGCTGATCCTCGAACCCTGCAGCATGCCGCGGCTGCTGGCGGCGATCGATGATCTGCATGCAGCGAGCGCCCGCTTCCTGTTTTCCGCCTGGCGCACGAGCTGGGAGGCGCGCACCGATCACGATCACCGCGCGATCCTCGCCGCCTTGCGCGAAGGCCGAGGCGACGAGGCGGCAAAGATCCTCGAACGCCATGTGGGCTGGATCGGCAAGACGCCGGTCAGGACCGCCGCGGGCGAAACCCGCGAGGCCTTTTCCATCGTCGGCTAGAATGGTTTTGCTGGCAGCAGCTACTGCGGAAACAGCTCGGAAAAAGCCTTCTCACCGTTGGCGGTGAAGCGGATGGCGCGGCTGTTCGCCTCGCGCTTGGCCCAGCCCTTGTCGATGAATAGCGTCAGCAACGCTTCGCCAAGCGAACCGGCCAGATGCGAGCGGCGCTCGCTCCAGTCGAGGCAGGTGCGGCAGATCGGGCGGCGGGATTTCTTGAGTGCTGAATAGTCGATGCCGAGCGCCTCGATCCGGTTCTGCCCGTCGGGCGTCAGCGCCAGGTCGTCGCCGGTGACTTCGATCTGCTTTTCGGCAATCAGGCTGTCATACATGCGCACGCCATAGTCGCCGGCCAGGTGATTGTAGCAGACGCGCGCTTTTCTCAGCGCCGGATCCTTCGGCCCGGGGCGGTGCCGGTTCATGCCGCGGCTGGCGGCAAAGCCCATCAGGTTCTCGAGCATCAGCCCGACTTCGTCTTCTGCCAGCTGAAAATATCGGTGACGGCCTTGCTTGCGCTGGCTGAGCAGACCGCCGGCCTCGAGCTTGGCCAGGTGGGAACTGGCGGTCTGCAGCGTGATGCCGGCATGGGTGGCAAGCTCGGTTGCGGTCAGCGCACTACCCCCCATCAGCGCCGTCAGCATGTTGGCGCGGGCGGGATCGCCGATCAGCGATCCGATGAGAGCGATGTCTGGACCTTCCTTCATACTTCGATCGTAGTCGAAGCATCCGCGTCGAACAAGGAGGCATAGTCACTCCATCGAAGGCTTGACGCCTTGCCCGACCACAGGAAGACGACGATGATCACCTGCTTCATCCGCTATGAAATCGATCCCTTCAAAAAGGACGAGTTCGCCACCTATTCGCGCAACTGGGGCGAGGCGATCCCGCGCTAAGGCGCCGATCTCATCGGCTATTTCGGTCCGCATGAGGGATCTGCGACGACGGCTTACGGCGTTTACAACATCGAGAGCCTCGCGGCCTACGAGGCCTATCGCGCCCGGCTCGCCGCCGATCCGCTCGGCCGGGAAAATTATGCCTTCTCCCGCCGCGAGCGGTTTATCCTGAAGGAGGATCGTATTTTCCTGAAGAACGTCTCGATGCCCATCGGAGGAAAGTGAAACATGATTGCCGTCATCTTCGAAGTCCTACCGGCCGAGGGCCGGCGTGACGCCTATCTCGGCATTGCCGCCGACCTGCGTCCGCTGCTCGACGACATCGATGGCTTCATCTCGATCGAGCGGTTCCAGAGTCTGGCCAATCCCGACAAGGTGTTGTCCCTGTCTTTCTGGCGCGACGAGGAGGCGGTGAAGGCCTGGCGGAACGGCGCCGAACATCGTGCCGCCCAGGATGCGGGGCGCCACGGCGTCTTTGCCGATTACCGCCTGCGCATCGCCTCCGTGATCCGCGACTACGGGCTGAACGAGCGCCGTGAGGCCCCCTCAGACAGCCGCGCCTTTCACGACGCCCGGTGAAACGGCGTCCGCGACGCTTGAACGGGGCGGCGGGAGGCGGGTGAAAAGCCCGTTCCCGCCTTTCCTGTCCACTCCAGAAGACCTCTCTAACATAGCGCGACTACGCACTTTTTCGAAACGGCCTTCAGGCTTTGGTAACCATCTTCGGTAACCATACGCTCCATGATCCGTCCCGAGTAAGCGTATTTGCGAGTTGTCCATGTCTTCAGTTGTTTCGCTTGCCGAAGTCTCCCGTTCCACCCGTCCGTTGGGCTGGCTCGACAGCATCATCAAGGGTGACTGCGTTGCCGCGCTCAATGCGCTTCCCGACAATTCGGTCGACGTCGTTTTCGCCGACCCGCCCTACAACCTCCAGCTCGGCGGCATGCTGACCCGTCCTGATCAGTCGGTGGTCGACGCCGTCGACGACGAATGGGACCAGTTCGCATCGTTCGAAGCCTACGACGCCTTCACCCGCGCCTGGTTGCTCGCCTGCCGCCGCGTGCTGAAGCCGACCGGCACCCTCTGGGTGATCGGCTCGTACCACAACATCTTCCGCGTCGGCGCCATCCTGCAGGACCTGCACTTCTGGATCCTCAACGACATCATCTGGCGCAAGACCAACCCGATGCCGAATTTCAAGGGTCGGAGGTTCCAGAACGCTCATGAGACGCTGATCTGGGCGACGCCGAACGCCAATGCCAAGGGCTACACCTTCAACTACGATGCGATGAAGGCGGCCAATGACGACGTGCAGATGCGCTCCGATTGGCTGTTCCCGATCTGCTCCGGTCACGAGCGCCTGAAAGGTGACGACGGCAAGAAGGTGCATCCGACCCAGAAGCCGGAAGCGCTGCTCGCCCGTATCATGATGGCTTCGACCAAGCCGGGCGACGTCATTCTCGATCCCTTCTTCGGTTCCGGCACGACCGGTGCCGTCGCCAAACGCCTCGGCCGCCACTTCGTCGGCATTGAGCGCGAGCAGGATTACATCGACGCGGCATCGGCACGCATCGACGCGGTCGAACCGCTCGGCAAGGCGATGCTCTCGGTCATGACCGGCAAGAAGGCCGAGCCGCGCGTCGCCTTCAACACGCTGATCGAAAGCGGGCTGATCAAGCCCGGCACGGTTCTGACGGACGCCAAGCGCCGCTACAGCGCGATCGTTCGTGCCGACGGCACGGTCGCCTCCGGCGGCGAGGCCGGTTCAATTCATCGCCTGGGCGCCAAGGTCCAGGGGCTTGATGCCTGCAACGGATGGACCTTCTGGCACTTCGAAGAGGGGAACACCCTGAAGCCCATCGACGAACTCAGAAGCGTCATTCGAAATGATCTGGCAAAACTGAACTGATCAACCAGTTCCGCCGGATCCTTCGAAAAGCGCTCTAACCGGTTTTTGTACCTTCAGTCCCGGAAAGAGAGCTTTAAATGCCCGGAATCCTCAATGTGAGGATTCCGGGCATTTGTATGTTTGGGCCATCCGACGGAGCGTTTGAAGCGCCCGGCAGGGCCCTGAGGTCGATTGCCAATCTTCGCATCCGCTCATAGGGTTCGGACAGAGCAACTTCATCCGAACAAGAGTGTTAACCGCATGGCCGTGCCCGATCGTCTCCAGCGCGTGAAGCAATGGGCGCGGCAAATCAAACGCGACGTCGTTGCGCTCTGGTTCGCCGCGCGAGATCGTCGAACGCCGTTTTCGGCGAAATTCGTTGCCGGCACTGTGGCGGCCTACGCACTTTCGCCGGTCGACCTGATCCCCGATTTCATTCCGATACTCGGCTACCTCGATGATCTTATTCTCGTTCCGCTCGGCATCCTCTTGGCCGTACGTCTGGTGCCGCCAGCGCTGATGGAAGAATTCCGAGAGCGGGCGGCGGCATTGGAAGGACGCCCGTCCAGCCGCAGCGGCCTCCTCGCGATCCTGAGCATCTGGTTCGCGGCCGCAGTCGTTGCGGCCTGGCTGGCATGGGGCTTCATCGCGGCCAGGCCCTGACAATGGGCGGCGGCGACCCGTGCCGCCGCCGCGCGCCGAATGGAGGATACGCCGCCTTTAGAGAGCCGGCGTTCCCTGTGGGCGCAAGTGGTAGAGGGTTCGGGCGCCCTTATCCTCGAAGCCGCAACTGGCGAGCACAGGCTCGAGGCGTGCTCTTTCGTCTTCCTGTAACTCGACGGTGGCGACCCTGATATCGGGATAGGCCGCGGGTATGCGCTGAAGCAGGGCGGCAACCAGGGCAATCAGCCCGCAAGACGGGGCATGGTGTTCGGTGATGTGGATCATCATTTCATCGCTCCAGACAAAGGCGTAGGCCTCGGCGACCACGAGGTCGTGATGTTCCAGCCACTGCATCAGCAGCCCGCCCTCATCCCAGTCAGCGATACGTTGGGCGACGGAGTCCGCGTCCCAGGTCGTGGTGCAGGTTTCTCCACTGCAGTCCGATATCCCCGCGCGTGTGAGGAAGTCCACGAACTTTGCGAGGAGATCTTCTGGGAGAGGCGCCTGGACGGCGTAAACGACGGCACCGTCCTTGGGTTTTGCGATTGCGGCCGGCCAGCGCTTGGGTGACGCCTGCCAGGTCCTGAACAGATCCCGAAGCGCGGTCGCGCCGGTCATTTCGACGACCTGCTGGTTGAGGGCGGTTTTTCGGGAGTGCCAGATGATGCCTTCTGAACCGGCCTCTACGGCTGCAAGCCGAAAGAGCCGCGCGAGAATTTCGGCGTCGTGCAGGTCGTGCGACGGCATGGCGTGCCAGCCTCGATCGGCCGCTCTCTTGTCGTCGCCTTCAGTCGGCGGCCGAAGGCTGAGCCAGCCCGCCAGTTTGGCATCGCGTCTGGCGACGACGAAACGGGTATCTGAAAACCGTTCTCCAAACTCTTCCGGAGGCACTTCGTCGCGAAAGCTGGCCTCGGTCGTCGCGTAGAGCTCGTCGATGAAGGCGTCCTTGGCGGCGCCGTCTCGAACTACTGAAAATTCTAAACTATTCATATATTGCCTCTGCGATTACGCAATCGCAGGTAGTAAATATGATTCGTGGCGGAATCGTGCCGCCACGAGCAGGAGCCATCGTCGATCGGCAGTTCAGCCTACGGATGAATGCCGTAGCCGGCGAGATCGGCCTTCAGCTTTTCCGGATCGACGAAATGCACCGCATGCCAGCCGGCAAGCCGCGCGGCTTCGACGTTGGGAATGCTGTCGTCGATGAAGAGGGTGGCCGATGGGTCGAGATCGAAGGTCCGCGTGTGCGTCTCATAGATGGCGATATCGGGCTTGATCAGCTTGACGTCGCCCGAAACGGTGACGCCGCGTGGCAGCGTCAGGAAGGGATAAAGGACCTGCGCCTCGCGGAACGTGTCGGAGGCGAAGTTGGTCAGCATCGTCACGTCGCGTCCTTCGGCGATCAGTCGCTCCAGGAGTGACACCGTCTCCACATAGGCGTGCGGCACCATCTCCTGCCAATATTTGCGGAAGGCGCGGATCTGTTCTTCACGCTCGGGAAAGTCCTTGATCAGCAGCGCTTCCGCCTCTTCCCAGGAACGGCCGCGGTCCTGCTCGATGTTCCAGTCGTGGGTGCAGACATTGGCAAAGAACCACTCGCGCTCGGCCTCGTCGGGGATGATGCGGCTGTAGGGCAGGTTGGGGTCGTAGTGGATAAGCACCTTGCCGATGTCGAAGACGATGTGGCGGATATCGATGCTGCTCATGAACGTATTCCCTGCTTGAACTTTCGGAGTTGGAGCGGGACGGGTGGGCCCGTACCGTGCTAGCGTTCCGCCTTGAAGGCATGCGGGATCGCCTGGGCGATCGCCTTCTTCATCACCGTCGGCAGCGCCTGGGCACTCAGCGAGTGAACCGGCTCCCACCAGCCGTTGCCCTGCGTCCCGGCGCGCGCGACATTGGCGCGGTAGACCGAGAGACGCAACTCGAAATGCGTGAACACGTGGCTGATGGTGCCGCAATCTTCCCAGGCCGCTGCAAAGGGTTGGGAGGCAAGCGAGGTGTCGCCGTCCTGCCGCGATGTCCAGTCGGTGCCGGGCACTTCGGTCATGCCGCCAAGCAGGCCCGTCTCGGCCCGCTTGCGCAGATAGACCGCGTTGTCGGCGTCGATCGCGACGAAGGCGGCGCCGCGCCGAAGCGGCTTGTCCTTCTTCTGCGCCTTGCGCGGAAAGGTTTCCGGATCGGCGACGACAAGCGCGCGACAGTGGGCGCGGAAGGGACAGAGCGAGCAGGCGGGCCGTTTCGGCGTGCAGAGCGTCGCGCCGAGATCCATCATCGCCTGGGCGAAATCACCCGGCCTGCTCTCAGGGGTGAGCGCGGCGACGCGGGCCCGCATCTCGGGCTTTGCCGCCGGCAGCGGCGTTTCGATTGCATAGAGGCGGGAAATCACCCGCTCGACATTGCCGTCGAGCACGGCGCTTCTGCGATTGAAGGCGATCGCCGCGACCGCGGCGGCGGTATAGTCGCCGATGCCGGGAAGGGACTTCAGCCCGTCCTCCGTGTCGGGAAAGCGGCCGCCATGATCGTTCGCGACGGCCTCGGCGCATTTCTTCAGGTTGCGGGCGCGCGCATAATAGCCGAGCCCGGCCCATGCCTTCATCACGTCCTCATTCTCGGCGCGCGCAAGGTCCTCGACGGTCGGCCACAGTGACAGGAACTTTTCGAAATAGGCTTTTACCGCCTGCACCGTCGTCTGCTGCAGCATCACTTCGGAAAGCCAGACATGGTAGGGATCGGCGACGATGCCTCGGCGTGCCATCGGCGGCGAAACCCGCCAGGGCAGGTCGCGATGGTGCCTGTCGTACCATTCCAAAAGCAGGGGTGCGGCGTCCGCCGCCGGTATCGTATCGTGCATGATTTGCCGGGAGTTCCGTTTCCGGCCTATACTTGGCGAAGCGGAGCCGCGGCATCAAGGCTCAATCGACATTGCCTACAGAAAGTCCATACGTGAGCGAGCAGAAGACCCGGAAGGGCGTCGTCCAGATCAGCGAAGTCGCGAACGGCCTGATCGACCCGGTGCTCGCCAAGCGGGCAGGCATCAACACCATGCTGCTCGGCTCCTGGGACGAAATCGCCGGCGAGGACTTTGCCGATTGCACGCGGCCCGAAAAGATCGCCTGGCCGCGACGGGCCTCCGAGATCATGGGCGAGGGCGGCCATCAGCCGGGCGTCCTGACGGTTGCCTGCGAGGGCGCGCGCGCGCTGTTTTTGACCCACGCCCAGGGCGAATTGATCCAGCGCATCAACGGCTTCTTCGGCTTCTATGCGATCGGGCAGCTGCGCATCGTTCAAAAGCCCGTCTCCCAGCAGCCGAAACACCGTGGCAAGCCCAAGCCGCTGACCGGTGAACCTGCACGGCGGCTCGAGACCATGGTCGAAGGCATCGAAAGCGAGGAGCTGAAGGCCGCCTTGCGTCGGCTGGGGACCGCCGTGCTCAATCCCCGGCGCCGCTAAGGCACGGCGCGCAAAACTATGCAGCGGTTTTCGCGACTACGAGACGCGAAAACCAGAGGCTTAAAGCGCAAGCAGCGAATCGGAAAGATCGCGACGCGCTTTTGGGCGGCCATCGCTCGGTCACAATTCTTTGAATTCTGTTGACGCCGCGCCACTTGCCGCCCTGCGCGGGGCAAGATATCGAATCCGCACTGCAATTCCCTCCGAACACGGGTCAAATCATGTCCGCTTCCGCAATGAACCTTACCAAGCGCCTGCTCAGCGGTGCCGCCATCGCAACTGTCGCCCTGGTGCTTGCTGCCTGCAGCGACGAAAAGAAGGAAACGGCCTCCACCACACCGGCCGCGACCACCGAAGCCGCCAAGGCTGAAACCAAGCCGGCAACGGACGCGACCACGACTGCATCGACGACCGCGACCCCGGCCACCGCCGAAGCCAAGCCCTCTGCCGGCACCGAAGTCGCCCAGACGACGGCTGCTCCCGTCAAGGTCGAGCTCCCCTCGTCGGAAGGGTCCGTCGACGTCGCCAAGCTGATGGAACCGGGCGCCCTGCCGGAAATGGCGATCGGCGACGCCAACGCGCCGGTGACGATCGTCGAATACATGTCGATGACCTGCCCGCACTGCGCCGCCTTCCACAACAACACCTTCGAGGCGATCAAGACCAAGTATGTCGACAGCGGCAAGGTCCGCTTCGTGCTGCGCGAATTCCCGTTCGATCCGCGCGCGGCGGCTGCCTTCATGCTGGCGCGCTGCGCTCCGGAAGGCCAGTACTTCCCGATGATCTCGATGCTGTTCAAGCAGCAGCAGCAGTGGGCCGCAGCCCAGAATGGTCGCGACGCTCTGCTGCAGATGTCCAAACTCGCTGGTTTTACACAGGAGAGCTTCGAGGCCTGCTTGACGAACCAAAAACTTCTGGATGATGTGAATACTGTTATGCAACGGGGCGCCAAGGAATTCGGGGTTCAGTCGACGCCGACCTTCTTTGTCAATGGCGAGCACTATTCGGGGGACATGTCGGTTGACGTTATGTCGGCCCTCATCGACAGCAAGCTCTGATCCTTCGCTTTTCCTGAAAACGGGCGACGGCAGCAGCTGTGCGCCCGTTTTTCTTGTCTGGGCTGATGGTAGAGGGGGGGACCTCGTAGCCCCAGCGTCCGCTCCATGAAGTTCAACAAGCTTCGCCTGCTCGGCTTCAAGTCCTTCGTCGAACCGACCGAATTCATCATCGAGCGCGGATTGACCGGTGTCGTCGGACCGAACGGTTGCGGCAAGTCGAACCTCGTCGAAGCCTTGCGCTGGGTGATGGGGGAGAACTCCTACAAGAACATGCGCGCTTCCGGCATGGACGACGTGATCTTTTCCGGATCCGGCAATCGTCCCGCGCGTAACACGGCCGAGGTCGGCCTTTATCTCGACAACAGCGACCGCACGGCACCCGCTGCCTTCAATGACAGCGACGAGATCCAGGTCAGCCGCCGCATCGAGCGCGAGCAGGGCTCGGTCTACCGCATCAACGGCAAGGAAGCGCGCGCCAAGGATGTACAGCTTCTCTTCGCCGACGCGTCGACTGGTGCACGCTCGCCGTCGATGGTCGGGCAGGGGCGCATCGGCGAACTGATCGCCGCCAAGCCGCAGGCCCGTCGCCAGCTCCTGGAAGAGGCGGCCGGCATCTCTGGCCTGCACTCTCGCCGCCACGAAGCGGAGCTGCGTCTGCGTGCCGCCGAGACCAATCTCGAGCGTCTCGACGACGTCACCTCGCAGCTCGAAAGCCAGATCGAGAGCCTCAAGCGCCAAGCGCGCCAGGCCAACCGCTTCAAAATGCTTTCGGCCGATATCCGCAAGCACGAGGCGATCCTGTTCCATATTCGCTGGGTGCAGGCCAAGGAGGCGGAGGGCGAGGCGACGAGCCAGCTCAACCAGGTGACTGCGCTGGTCGCGGAAAAGGCGCAGCAGCAGATGCAGGCGGCCAAGGACCAGGCGATCGCCAGCCTGAAGCTGCCGGAGCTGCGCGAAAACGAAGCGAAGTTCGCCGCCGCCCTCCAGCGTCTGCAGATTGCCCGCTCACAGCTCGAAGAGGATGCCGGCCGCATCCTCAGGCGCCGCGACGAGTTGCAGCGCCGGCTGGCGCAGCTTGCCGAGGATATCGCCCGCGAGGAGCGCCTTGTCGTCGACAATGCCGGCATTCTTTCGCGTCTCGACGAAGAGGAAGCCGAACTCAGCGACATGCTCGCGGAGGCCGACGACCGTGCGACGGAAGCGCGCGAGCGCCTCGAAGACGCAAACGAAAAGCTCGCCGGCAGCGAGGCGCTATTGGCGCGTCTAACGGCGGAACGCGCCGAGGCACAGGCCGGCCGCAACCAGCTGGAGCGCACGCTGCGCGACCTGTCGGAGCGCCAGGCACGTCTTGCCCGCCAACTTGGCGACCAGTCGCGCGATCTCGATGAACTCGACCGCCAGATGGCGGCCCTTCCCGATCCGCACGAAAAGCAGGGTCAGGTCGAGGTCGCAGAAGCTGCGCTGGAAGAAGCCGAAAGCAATGTGCTCGCGATCGAGGAAAGCCTCGCTGAAGCGCGGCGCATGGAGGTCGAGGCGCGTCAGCCCGTCGATCGGACGCGCGCGACGCTGAACGGCATCGAGACCGAGGCACGCACCATCCGGCGCATGCTGGAGGCGGTGGCCGGTGGCGCCTATCCCGCCGTCGTCGAGGAGATGAAGGTCGACCGGGGCTTCGAGACCGCATTGGGCGCGGCCCTTGGCGACGATCTCGACTCGCCGCTCGAAACCGACGCGCCGGCCCATTGGCGCGCGCCGGGGGATCATGTCGGGGACGGCGATTTGCCGGAAGGCGTGAGCCCGCTGATTGCCCATGTGAAGGCGCCCGACGCGCTGACCCGCGCCCTGAAGCAGATCGGCATCGTCGCAAGCGAGGCGGAAGCCGAGCGGCTGCTGCCCCTGCTGAAACCCGGCCAGAGCCTTGTCACCAAGCAGGGCTCCGTCTGGCGCTGGGACGGCCACGTGACTGGCTCCGAGGCGCCAAGTGCTGCCGCATTGCGGCTGGCGCAGAAGAACCGGTTGGCCGAACTCGATACCGAGGCCGACGGCGCCGCTGAGGCGCTGCGCCTCGCGGAGGCCGAACTTGCCTCTGCGGGCAGTCGCATCCGCGCCGAGGACGAGCGGTTGCGGCTTGCCCGCGACGCGCAGCGCATGATCACCCGACAGCTCGGCGAAGCCCGCGACGCGCTCGCTGCCGCTGAACGCGCCTCGGGCGACCTTGCCCGCCGCCGCGCGGTGCTTGCCGAATCGCGCAGCCAGATCGAGGCGCAGGTCGAAGAGGTGGCCGAGCAGATCGAGACGGCCAACGACGCGCTCGCCGATGCGCCCGATCTCTCCGAACTGGAACTGACGCTGCGCACACAGACGGCCGATGTCGCAGCCGATCGTGCCGCCGTCGCCGAGGCCCGTGCCGCCCATGATGGCCTGGCGCGCGAGAACGAGGCGCGTCAGCGGCGCATCGCGGCGATTGCCAGTGAACGACAGACCTGGAAGGCGCGCGCGGCGAGCGCCGATGAGCACATCGCGACCCTGCGCGACCGCGAGGCAGAAGCCCGCGACGAGGTCGAAGAGCTGATCGATGCGCCCGACGAGTTCGAGGACAAGCGCCGGGCGCTGATGAACGAGTTGCAGAAGGCGGAAGCGGCCCGACGCGAAGCGGCCGATCTGCTTGCCGAGGCTGAAAACCGTCAGCGCGAGGCGGACCGGTTGGCGGCAACCGCGCTCTCCGAACTGGCGGAATCGCGCGAAAAGCGCGGCCGCGCCGAAGAGCGGCTGGTCTCCGCCCGCGAACGTCGCGTCGAGATCGAGGCCCGCATTCAGGAAGCGCTCTCCTGCGCGCCGCACGAGGTCATGCGATTGACGGGGCTTGCCGTCGACGAGGCACTGCCGGACATGCGCAACATCGAGCGCGAACTCGAACGGCTGAAGATCGAGCGCGAGCGGCTTGGTGCCGTCAACCTGCGTGCCGAAGAAGAACAGAAGGAGCTTTCGGAAAAGCTCGCCCTGCTGCTCAGAGAGCGCGACGACGTCATCGAGGCGATCCGCAAGCTCAGGAGCGCCATCCAGAACCTGAACCGCGAGGGCCGCGAGCGCCTGATCGCCGCATTTGACGTCGTCAACGTACAGTTCCAGCGGCTGTTCACCCACCTCTTCGGGGGGGGCACGGCCGAGCTGCAACTGATCGAGAGCGACGATCCGCTGGAGGCCGGCCTTGAAATTCTCGCCCGCCCGCCGGGCAAGAAGCCACAGACCATGACGTTGCTTTCCGGCGGCGAGCAGGCGCTGACGGCGATGGCATTGATCTTCGCCGTGTTCCTGACCAATCCCGCGCCAATCTGCGTGCTGGACGAAGTCGATGCACCGCTCGACGACCACAATGTCGAGCGCTACTGCAACCTGATGGACGAAATGGCGGCGTCGACCGAGACACGCTTCATCATCATCACCCACAACCCGATCACCATGGCCCGCATGAACCGCCTGTTCGGCGTGACCATGGCCGAGCAGGGCGTCTCCCAACTCGTTTCCGTCGACCTGCAGACGGCGGAACGCCTGCGCGAAGTCGTCTGATTCACTCAAATTCGGCGATGAAACCGGATACCGGCCGCGATGGGTCGCGCGCTTCCCAGGTGTCGACGTAGGCGGCGAGGGGGACCTTGTTTGCTCGATAGGCTGCGTAAAGCGTTGCCGCCCCAGCCTTTTCCGGCGGCCGCCTGAACCACCTGCCGAAGGTGACGGCAGCGCCCGTCGTCCATCTCCACCCTTCGGCACTGCCGTTCTCGTTGGAGAGCCCGAGCCATGGCCCGACCCGCCGGTGCTCGCCGCCTTCGAACGAACTGCTGAAGAACCGGTCATCCGTATTCGCGAGTGAGGCGACGAACGTATTTTCATCGCTGGAATCGATCGTGGCAAGGTGACCGCCGCAGCGCTCGACGATCGCCTTCGCTTCCTGCCAGCCGACTTGCTGCCCGTCATAGACCGCTGCATAGAGGTGTCTGGCAAAGGTGCCATAGGTCAGTGGTAGAGGCGAAAGACACCGCACCATGGCGATCACCGGTTCGTCCTCCAGTCCCTCGAGATCGGTGGCGTCATAGCGGCGTGCGCTGGTAGCCGAGAGAATGTCCTGATCGATGCGGGCAAAGGTGAGACCCAGGCTCGCTCCGGTCTCCTGATCGAGAAATCCGGATTGCTTTAGCCCGCGGGCCGCCTGAAATGCCGTGACCGCCCTGCGTGTCTGGCCACCGAAGGCGCCGTCCGTCGCGCCCGTGTCAAAACCCTTGCTCTGCAGGGCCTGTTGCGCGGCTGCGCGCTTGTCCTTGCTATCGAGCATCTTCTGTTCCTGTGCCATCGCAGCCAGGGATGATCTGAAGTCGTCGCTTTTGCCGAGCCGCTGAATGGATTGACGCGCCGCGTCGGCGTAGCTGCTCTCGCCATGTTTGGCGATGAAGCGCTTCCAGGTCCTGGCCGTGTCCACGCGCATCGCCTTGTTGAAGTCGAGCGCGGCGATATCGACGTTGTCAACTTTCAAGGGTCGGGGCGCTTCAAGCGTGGCGCTGCCGTCGAGGTAGAATTCCAGATCGAGAGAGGAGAGGATCTGCGGCGACTGTTTGCCGCCCGTTGCCGAGCGCACCTCACGGATCACGCGCTTGAAGGCGGTGCCGATTTCGATCCCTGGGCCGGAGAGGTTGGTTATCAGCGCCCGGGTGAAGGGCGAATGCCCGTCGGTTCCGTCAGCCGCTACCTGTCCGGGCGCCGCAGCAAAGGCAACGAGCGTGCCGGCGCCCTGTGTCTCGATCGGTGCCAGACCTCTGGTGGCGCCGCCGCGGCTTGTGCCCGCCACGTCACGATTGAGTCTGTCTGCGAGCGGATTGTTGCGGCAGGCGTCGAGGAAGATCAGGGAGATTTTCGCGCGTTGTTCCAGCGCGTTCATGATCTCCGACAGCGGCATGGTTTCTGCCGGAACGTCAAACTCGCTTTCGAGCCGCGCATCGGTGCCAACAAGGAAATTCTCGCCCCGCAACTGCATGCCGTGGCCGGCGTAGTAAAACAGGGCGACATCGTCAGGCCCGATCTTGCGCGAGAAGTTTGAAAGTGCGCCGGCAAGACCACGGCGATCGGCGTTGAGGATCAAGTCGGTTTCAAAACCCTGGCCTTTGAGAAAGACATTGAACGCTTCAGCGTCGCGCGAGGCGTTGGGCAGGGTTCCCGCAAGCACATAGTTGCTCATGCCGATGACGAGCGCCAGCCGCTTGCCGTTTCCTTCGGCGGGGGCATTCCCTGTGGTGAAGGGCACGATCAGAGCGCAAAGAACCAGCCATAGCAGCTTCACACGCCAGTTCATGACCTTGCCTCCTGCTTATGATTGACTCAGCCGTGCAGGTGTTGAATTGCCCCAAGCGGTCACTCGAATTCGAGGATCAGACCGCCCGTTCCATCGGTTGGCCCCATATCGTCCCAGCTATCGACGTAGACGGATTTCGTGTCGGCTCTGCCGTTGCGATGGGCGTAGTACATGCCGATATCGTCGCCCTTCTTGCCTTCGTTCGGCATGTCCTGGAACCATTTCGTGTAGGTCAGGGGCGCGCCGGTGTCCCAGCGCCAGCCGCCTCTGGGCTCCTTGCCCTGTGGGTCCTGCGTCAGGCCGATCCAGGGGCCCATCTTGTAGCTGACATTGCCTGAGGGGTCGTAGCCGGTGTTGAAAAAGGTCTGATCGGCGTTGAAAAGCGATGCGACGAAGGCGTTCTCCTCTTGAGACGAAATCGACGCGAGGTGCGCTCCGCAACCGCCGGCGATCCCCCGCGCATAAACGGCCAAAATTATTCCCGTCCGCACTGCGACATAGAGGTGCCCTTCGAACACGCCATATACGGTTTCGAAGTGGCGCAGGCAGGTCAGCGCCCGCAGGACGGTTTGATCGGTCTCTAGCCCCTCGAGGTTGGCAACATCATAGCGTCGGGCCTTGGGCGTGCTGTACAAGCCCTCGGCTCTGTCGTTGACTTTGATGCCGAGGGCCTCTGCCGTGCGCTCGGTGATGAAGCCGCTTGCGGGCTGTTGGTTGGTGCTCTGGAACTTCTTGATCGCTTCCCTGGTCTGTCCACCAAAAACACCATCGGCCGTGCCCGCTGCAAATCCGCGTGAGGCGAGTGCCACCTGGACGTTTCGTCGCTTGTCTTTGTCCGGCAATAGCCGCGCTTCGACGGACTGCGGCAGATGCGACTGGTTACGCACGGCGGCGGGCTCGATCTGGGCCAGTGCCTGTCGTCCGAGGTCGGCATATTCGCCGGTGCGGTGTTTTTCGACGAAGAAGTGCCAGATGCGCGCCGTTCCGATCTTCAGCGCCTTTTTGAAGTCCTTCTCTGCCTCAAGCGCTTCGGGATCCATGGCCGGCACAGTGAGTGCCGGCTGCACCGGCTGAACCGCCGCAGTCTGCGGCATGGCCGTCTGTACCGCCGGGGTTTGCACCGCCGGGGTCGTCTGGGGCGCTGCGGTTTCCGGCCCGAAGTAGAACTCTAGCGACAGGGATGACAGGATCTGCGGCTGCTGCTTGCCCTGCGTCTCCTTGCGCACGTCACGCACGACCCGCTTGAAGGCGGTGCCGACCTCGAGGCCGGCGCCCGAGAGATTGGCGATCAGCGCCCGCGTAAAGGGCGAATGCCCGTCGGTGCCGTCGGCCGCTACCTGCCCGGGCGCGGCGGCAAAGGCCACGAGCGTTCCGCCACCCTGCGTTTCGATCGGCGCCAGCCCGCGGGTCGCCGCACCGCGGGTCGCACCTTCGACTTCGCGTGTCAGCCGCTCGGCGAGCGGATTGTTGCGGCAGGCATCGAGGAAGACCATCGAGATGCGGGCACGTTTTTCCATCGCGCCGATGATCTCGGACAGTGCCACGGTCTCGGCCGGCACGTCGAACTCGCTTTCGAGCTTGGCATCGGTGCCAACAAGGAAATTCTCGCCGTGCAACTGCATGCCGTGGCCGGCGTAGTAAAACAGGGCGGTATCGTCGGGCCCGATCTTGCGCGAGAAGTTTGAAAGTGCGCCGGCAAGACCACGGCGATCGGCGTTGAGCACGAGGTTCGTTTCGAAGCCCTGGTCCTTGAGAAAGGTGTTGAAGGCTTCTGCATCGCGTGAAGCATTGGGCAGCGTTCCAGCGAGCACGTAGTTGCTCATGCCGACGACGAGCGCCAGCCGCTTGCCGTTTCCTTCGGCAAAGGCGTTTCCCATGGTGAAAAGGACCATGAGCGCCGCCGAAAGGAGCCAGGTTGTCAGATTTGCACGCCACCTCATGACCGACCCTCCGAGCCATCGAGACGGAAACGGATTGCCATGACGGGATATTCCTGGATGCACCCCCATCGCACATCTGTATATTAGATAATTGTTATGTTTCGGGCAATGTCGGATCGGGCCGCCTGGCGCAGCCTTTTCAGGAATTTCGGCTGCAATTTAAAGCCACCGACACGATTTGTGGGAGGTCAAGCGCGATGTGTAGCAATGTTACAGAAAATGATGCGCTGCAGCATAAATCTTCGCCGGGTGCATTTTCAGCCTGAAGCATATACTGTAAATCGTCACTAAAGACTGTTTCTGGGTGGAGAGCAGGCATGACGAAATGGGTTTACACCTTCGGTGGGGGCAAGGCCGAGGGACGTGCGGGTGATCGTGAGCGCTTGGGTGGCAAGGGCGCCAACCTTGCCGAGATGTGCAACCTTGGCCTGCCGGTTCCGCCGGGCCTGACGATCATCACCGATGCCTGCAACAGCTTCTTCGACAATGACAGGCAGATGCCGGATGGCCTGCGCGACCAGGTGCGCGAGGGGATCAGCCGGATGGAAGAGGTGACCGGCCGCGTCTTCGGCGACACCTCCCGTCCGCTGCTGCTTTCGGTTCGCTCAGGCGCGCGCGCGTCCATGCCCGGCATGATGGACACGGTTCTCAACCTCGGTCTCAACGATCAGTCGGTACATGCGCTTGGCCATGACGCCGGTGATGCCCGTTTTGCCTGGGACAGCTATCGTCGCTTCATCCAGATGTATGGCGACGTCGTCATGGGCGTCGACCACGACGTCTTCGAGGAAATCCTCGAGGACGAGAAGGCGCGCCTCGGCCATGAGCAGGATACCGAGCTTTCGGCGGTGGAGTGGCAGAGCGTCATTGCCCGTTACAAGGAAGCGATCGAGGAAGCGCTGGGCGAACCCTTTCCGCAGGATCCGGAAGTGCAGCTCTGGGGCGCGATCGGCGCCGTGTTTTCGAGCTGGATGAACCCGCGGGCGATCACCTATCGCCACCTGCACGCCATCCCCGCCGCCTGGGGCACCGCCGTCAACGTCCAGGCAATGGTCTTCGGCAATCTCGGCAATTCGTCGGCGACTGGCGTTGCCTTCACCCGCAACCCCTCGACCGGCGAGAACGAGCTTTACGGCGAGTTTCTGGTCAATGCACAGGGCGAGGACGTCGTTGCCGGCATCCGCACGCCGCAGAACATTACCGAAGCGGCGCGCCTTGGCTCCGGCTCCGACAAGCCCTCGCTCGAAAAGCTGATGCCGGAAGCCTTCGCCGAGTTTCGCTCGATCTGCGATACGCTCGAACGCCACTATCGCGATATGCAGGATCTGGAATTCACCATCGAGCGCGGCACGCTCTGGATGCTGCAGACGCGCTCCGGCAAGCGCACCGCCAAGGCGGCGCTGAAGGTCGCGGTCGATATGGCGGAGGAGGGGCTGATCTCCGAACAGGAGGCCGTTGCCCGCATCGATCCCGCCTCGCTCGACCAGCTGCTGCACCCGACGATCGATCCGCATGCGCGCCGCGACATCATCGGCTCGGGCCTTCCGGCCTCGCCGGGGGCTGCGACGGGCGAGATCGTCTTTACCTCGGAGGAAGCGGTGCAGGCCGACAAGGAAGGCCGCAAGGTCATCCTCGTCCGCGTCGAGACCAGCCCTGAAGATATCCACGGCATGCATGCCGCCGAAGGCATTCTGACGACCCGCGGCGGCATGACCAGCCACGCCGCCGTGGTTGCCCGCGGCATGGGTACCCCTTGCGTTTCCGGCGCCGGCAGCATTCGTGTCGACCTTCGCAACGAAACGCTGACCGCCGGAGGCGTGACGCTCAGGAAGGGTGACGTCATCACCATCGACGGCTCGTCCGGCCAGGTGCTGAAGGGCGCGATCGCCATGCTGCAACCGGAACTTTCCGGGGACTTCGGCAAGATCATGGCCTGGGCGGACGCCACCCGCCGGATGACCGTCAGGACCAATGCCGAAACGCCGGCGGACGCGCGCGCCGCTCGCTCCTTCGGCGCCGAAGGCATCGGACTCTGCCGCACGGAACATATGTTCTTCGAGGACGACCGCATCAATGTCATGCGCGAAATGATCCTCGCCGACGACGAAGAAGGTCGCCGTTCAGCGCTCGCCAAGCTTCTGCCGATGCAGCGCTCGGATTTCGCCGAGCTGTTCTCGATCATGCACGGCCTTCCGGTAACGATCCGCCTGCTCGACCCGCCTCTGCACGAGTTCCTGCCGAAGACCGACGAGGAGATCGCCGACGTTGCCGGCGCGCTCTCGCTCGATCCGTCGGAACTGCGCCAGCGCGTCGATGAACTGCACGAATTCAATCCGATGCTCGGCCACCGTGGTTGCCGGCTGGCCATCTCCTATCCGGAGATCGCCGAGATGCAGGCGCGTGCCATCTTCGAAGCCGCCGTTGAAGCGGCGCACGAGACCGGAGCGGCCGTCGTTCCCGAAATCATGGTGCCGCTTGTCGGCCTCAAGGCAGAGCTCGATTACGTCAAGGCGCGCATCGATGCGGTCGCCAAGGAGGTGATCGGTGAGGCGGGTATCGACATCGACTATCTCGTCGGTACCATGATCGAATTGCCGCGTGCAGCCCTGCGCGCCGGCGTCATCGCCGAAGCGGCCGACTTCTTCTCCTTCGGCACTAACGACCTGACGCAGACGACCTTCGGCATCTCGCGCGACGACGCCTCGCAGTTCCTGGCGACCTACCAGCAGAAGGGCATCATCGAGCAGGACCCCTTTGTCTCGCTCGATTTCGACGGCGTCGGCGAACTGATCCAGATCGCAGCCGAGCGTGGTCGTCGCACCAAGAACGGTCTGAAACTCGGTATCTGCGGCGAACACGGCGGGGATCCGGCCTCGATCCGCTTCTGCGAGGACGCCGGCCTCGACTACGTCTCCTGTTCACCCTTCCGCGTGCCGATCGCCCGGCTCGCCGCGGCCCAGGCCGCGATCAACGGCAAGGGGTAACGTCTATCGCCAGCGCCGCCCAAGCGGCGTTGGCTCGGCATGATCCGCTTTACCTGGCCTGGACGATCACCGGTCGTGAGACGATGACCGGCCGGTCCCAGCCCCACATCATCATGTCGTTCTGGTAGCGGAATGCGCGCGATTCGGCGCGGCGGTCGAGCTCGATCCGCTGCAGGCAGGTGGCAAACGCATCGGTGCCGCGGCGGAAGCCGTAGGACGCGCAGGTGTTGCCGTCGGCGATGCGCCGTTCCTCCGGCGTCATCGTCTGGCATGCCGTCAAGAGAAGCGCGGCTGCGATAAGGATGGACAGTCGTTTCATCATGGTTCTCGCGCCTCCTGGGCGCAACCGGATCGTGTGAGGCCGTACCGGTCTGCGTCTCGCCGTGAGCAATCGAGCGGCACACCACTCAACGCCTCGAATCACAATCAATATAGGGACTTGTATCGAGAATCGAAACGAACGTTGCCAATTCGGTGTCGTGTCGCGGTTGTAGGCGAGGGCACCTCACACCCGTCGTTGACGGGTGTGTGTGTGAGCCTGTTCCGGAGGGGGGCGGGGTGTGATCCCTGCGCGATTGTCCGATTGCGCGTAATCCGCTGCCAAAACGCATTCACCGTCGCTGGCGGCCTCGCCCAGGGGTATGGTTAGAGTTGTCCCTGTGAGAGGCCCGCTACATGCGTTCCAGCACGCCGACAAAGGATTCGGCGAAGCGCTCGAGGTCGCGCGTGGTGTCGCTGGGATGTTCGATACGGACGGCTCGGCCTTGTTCGTCGAGGCAGGCAAACAGGATCGAAGCGTCGCCTCCGGCATCAGGCAGACGGAGCACGGCAATGCTGCGGCAGTCTTCGATCAGATCAGAAGCGGGCAGGGCAAACAGAAACTCACCGCCGACGTTGTCAGCAACCGCGCGGACGAAGCTGGTGAAATCGGCATTGTTGCCGGAGAAACCATCGAGGGAGAGTTCGAGCTCAAGGAGCCCCATGGGGATGCCGCCGTCTCCGGCCGGAAGGGCAGAGGGGGTGGCGATGGCCACGGCTGCTTGCGATGCGCCCATGTCGGTTCTCCGTCGATTGCCGAGCGCCCTCGTTTGATGTTGCGCGCTGGCCGTTGCCTCCGATTGAAACTCCGCGTGCCCTTTAAATCCCGGGCGCGCGGGCACATTCCCATGTGTTGATAGGTGGTTAACGAGAATGGCGATTTTGCGGCGAACTGTAAGGTAGGCCCGGAGCGCGGTGGCGGACTGCCGCATTGCCTGTTCCCTCGGCTCGGGGCATGGTCTAAGAATGCGGTCTGTTTCGCGGCAGGGAATTGATTCAACTATATGATGGTCCGGTACGAGCGCCCCTATTCCTTTGCAGCCCACTGGGCGCGCCGCTTCGCCCGTGTCTCGTTCCTGCTCTTTGCGCTCTCGCTGCTGGCGCACCGCTTCGGTCCGCTGACGACACCGCATTTCCTCGCCCTTGTCGGCCTCGCCGGCGTCTTTGCGCTGATGGGCGTGCTGTTTGCCGTCGTCGGGTTGGCGCGCTTGTGGCAGGTTGCGGCGATTGGTGGCCTGGCGTCTGCTGCGGCGCTTGTCTACGCCGCGCCGACGCTCGGCTTTATCGGCTATGGCGTCGTCCAATATCTGACCCGCCCGGAAATCTACGACGTCAGCACGGATACGGTGACGCCGCCGCCGTGGCTCAAGGTGCCGCAGGCGGAAGAGAGCTGGCTGAAGCGCAAGGCGGCGGTAACGCCTCAGGACCGTGAAGCGCAGATCCTCGCCTATCCGGCTCTGACCGGCCGGCGCTACGATGGCGCACTCGACCGCGTCTATCAGGGGGTGCGCAACGTCATCGAACAGAGCCGCGTCGGCATCACCGAAGAACTTGGTGTCGAGAACGCCCGCGCCGATCTGGAGGATCTGGCAGTACGGCCGAATGCGGGCGCGGATACGAACGCCGAACCGGAAAATGTACCCGTTCCGGCGGCGCGCCCGGAGATGGCTCTCGAAGGCGCGATTGCAGGGCGCCGCGCCAGCGATGTCGTGCTGCAGGGCGAGTGGCGCACGCTGATCGCGGGTTTTCGTTTCGATGTATTGATCCGGCTGCGCGAAGAGGCGGAGACCACCTTCGTCGACCTGCGCGTCGCCTCGCGTTACGGGCCTCATGATCTCGGCATGGGCGCCGCCTTCGCCGATCAATTCCTGCGGGCGCTCGATGCCGAGCTGTTGGGCATTGCCGGCGACTGATCGGCGGAGTGCCCGCCAGAAAACGTCATTCGTCTACGAGGGCTTTGCGACCACCCAAGTCGGCTGTCGGCTCGCCCGCTGGCCGTAGCCAGCCGCGATAACGCACGATCAGGCCGGTCAACGGGCTTGCGACCTCCACGTGGAAATGAAACAGGCCGTCACGATCCTCCTCGAACGTCCGGCCACCCGGCGCAAGCAGTAAAGGAAGCGGAAGGCCGAGAAAGGACCAGGCGCGAACCGAGAGATGCAGGCGGTTTTCGGCGGGCTCAAGCGCGCACAGGACACGGAACGGTCCGAAATCTTCCGCGAGCAGTGGTTCGTTCCGCCTCTCGGCCTTCCGTTGCGAGCTGCGCAGGACTTTCCCACCGAAGCGTCGGGTCCAGACTTCCCGACCACTGCTGCATGCGAAGTGGATTTCAACAGGGACGTCAGCGCCTGCACCGGGAAAGCCGAGCATGGAGGCGACGAGCCGAGCCCCTATCGAGCTGCCGCGCTCGATGACCGCACGTCCGCGAAAGGTGGCATGCCCCTCTGACAGGTGGTGCAGGGCGCGGATCGACGCGGGCAGGTGGTTCCATTGCCGGCCGAGGATCTGGCGGTAAAGGCTCTGTTTTTGGACCATGTCTTCCATCGTCATGCGATGAAGCGCCCACGCTCCTCAGGCGTCGGCACCATGCAGCTCTGGCGGCGGCCGGCGATGCGGTAGCGGTTTCTCGCCACGAGATCATAGAGCGGATCGCGAAGGACAGCGGGCAGGATCCGGCAGATGTTGGCGAGCGACCACGGCAGACCCAGCCGCGCAAGCGTGCGGATCGATCCGTCGGATTTGACGCGGGCGATGCCGTCCTCGATCAGCATGTTGCTCTCGAAATGGACGGTATCGAGCCCGTAGTGCCGGTAGAGCGCTTGGCCTAGCGGCGACTGTGCTGTCAAATAGCGATATTGCGCCCGTCGGTCGTGGCGAAGCAGAAAGCGCACCCAGCCGGAACAAAAGATGCATTCGCCGTCGAAGACGATCACCGGCTTGTCGTCGGCAAAGGTGGGCACGGAAGCATCATTGCGATAGCTGTAGGCCTCGCGCCGCATGATCAGCCCGCTCCGCCGGGCGCCAGCCGGTAGGCGCCGAGAAGCGAGGGCGGGCCATCGGTTTCGATCCGTCCCTGTTCGATCAGGTCTTCGAGATGGGCGAGCACCGAAAGTGCCGCCGCCCCATGCAGCCGCACGTCGGTGGACGCATAGATGACCTTGACCATGTCAGGGATATGGCTGTCGCCGGCGCGGATGCGTTCGAGCACGGCACGCTCGCGCATCTTGCGGTGGGCGCGCAGGCCGCGAAGGAAGGAGGCAGGCGCGATCACAGGTCCGCCATGGCCGGGCAGGTAGAGATGCTCGTCGCGGGAAAGCAGCTTTTCGAGCGAGGCCATGTAATCGGCCATGGCGCCATCGGGCGGCGCGACGATCGTCGTCGCCCAGGCCATGACGTGGTCGGCGGAAAAGAGAATGCCGGTGCCATCGAGCGCGAAGGCCATATGGTTGGCCGTATGGCCGGGCGTGGCAAGCCCCGTCAGGCTCCAGCCGTCGCCCTCGATGCGCCCGCCGTCGGCAAGCCCGAGATCGGGGACGAACTCCATGTCGGAACTCTCGGCGAAAGGATTGCTCTCGCCCGCATGCAAGGGACGGGCGGAGCGATGCGGGCCTTCGCCGACGACCACCGCACCTGTGGCAGCCTTCAGCCGGCGCGCCAGCGGCGAGTGGTCGCGATGCGTGTGGCTGACGGCGATATGGGTGACCTCGCGGCCGGCGAGCGCCGCCATCAGCGCCTGGAAATGCGCCTCGTCATCGGGACCGGGATCGATGACGGCAACGGAACGTCTTCCGACGATATAGCAGTTGGTTCCGTGAAAGGTGAAAGGGCCGGGATTGTTGACCGTGATGCGCTGCACATCGTCCGCAACCGTCACGGCCTCGCCATGGGCCGGCTTGAAATCGAGATCGAAGTCCGGGCCCTGCATGCGTCTCTTCCTGGATTTCACTTGTATTCGATCTCGATGAACGACATCGGCTCGTTGCCGGCATTGACGACGTTGTGAGCCATGCCCGCCTCACGGCGGTAGGCGGCACCCTTGGCGATATCGACCCGCCGGCTGCCCGCCTCTTCCTCGAGCAGGAACTGGCAGTCGGTCATCGGCACCACCACATAGCCGAGCCCGTGCACATGGTGACCGGTGTCGGCGCCGGGCTCGAAATCCCAACGGGTGATCCTGACGACCGTGTCGTCGACGAGTACGGTTGGAACGGCAGGGGGGCGGGCGCGAAACTGGCTCATGAAATTCTCCATCTGCCGGGACAATAGGAGGTGCGGTCAGCGAAGGGAAGGGTACATCCGGTACCCACGGCGCGCGCCCTTCGGCGTCGTCGCCAACAAATCCGCCGAAAATTCAACTTAGTGCCAACTTAGTGATTGTGACGGGCGGCGAGCTTTGATAATCAGGCGCTCGATTTGGCGGACGTATTGTCCCGTCAATCCGTTGGGGCGTCGCCAAGCGGTAAGGCACCGGTTTTTGGTACCGGCATTCCCAGGTTCGAATCCTGGCGCCCCAGCCACATTTTTCCAGGCAGTTGATCCATTGGGCGGGCGATCGCGCGCCGGATTTGCATGCACTCTTGTCAAGTCATCTTGCAACTGACACGCTAGTTTCGTTGATTCCAACATGTGTGAGGGAGAAGATGGCTCACAAATTCGAAATCTACAAAGACAAGGCTGGCGAGTTCCGTGTTCGCTTCAAGTACAACAGCGAAGTGATGTTCTCGACCGAGGGCTACAAGACCAAGGCCAGCGCGCAGAACGCCATCGACTCGATCAAGAAGAACGGTCCCGACGCGCCCGTCGAGGACAACAGCGCCGGCTGAGTTCGACGCAATCCCCTAGAAAAAACCCGCCGATTTTCACCGGCGGGTTTTTTGTTTGTTGGTTTAGCCTGCAGTTGCCGCCGGCTTGGTCTGGGCCGGGGCGCCGAGGAACTCTTCGCACCAGCTCGGGCCTTCGGCACGCTTGCGGTCGCCGGCAATGTGGATCGAGCGGATGACGTAGTCGGACGAGACGGTCAGTTGCACCGCGCAGCTCAGATACTCGGTGCGCGCCGAGGAAATGCGCTTGCCGCGCTTGCCGTCCTTGGTGGTTTCGTACTGCGCCGGGATCTTGCGGGTCTTGTAGCCGCCCTTCCAGCTATAGACCGTGGAGCTGCCGCTTTCGACGTCGGAGATCGGCGGACCGTACTGGGCGAAGAAGCCGCCGGCCGGCTGGCCGAGCCAACGGGCTTCGACTGCGTTCCTGGAAATCCCCGTCCCGGTCGTCGTGCAGCCGGCGAGCACGAGCGCGAGGCCCGCCACCGTCATCATGCGGAAGTTCATGTTTCTGCCCCTTTGGCTCTCGTTCTGAAATCGGCATGGCACGGAAGCCCGTATCCCCTGGCTTTCCGCGCTTTCCGTTGAGCCTCTAGCGCCAAAAGAGACGAAAGGAAATGCACGCAGCGGTTCCGGTTCCAGGAAATTATGAAGCGTTGCAGAAAGTCCCTATCACGCGCATCTCCGGGGCGCCGTTGGTGCTGACCAGGGCCATTTTGCGCCTACGTTTTCCACCGTCACGATTTTTTTGGAAAAGGCGCAATGTTTTTCGAGATAGGCGCTTGTGAAATCAAAATGCCTGTTCTATAGAGGCGCCGCTGGTCACGGAGTGTAGCGCAGTCTGGTAGCGCACCACGTTCGGGACGTGGGGGTCGCAAGTTCGAATCTTGCCACTCCGACCAGCCAAATCAACCGCTTAGCCGATCTTTCCCGAAATATGCGCCAAAGCGCGGATCGACTGCGGACTGCTTCAATCATCACTTCTATAATGCATTTGTATCTTGCGCCGCGTGACGCTGTGGTCTTTTCGGATGAGCGGGCGGATTACGTTCTTTTCTCACCGGCAAACGCCGCCTGGCTCAATCGAAACGGCTTTGCACTGTTCGCGTGGTTCAGTCGAAAAGGCTTGAAACGCTTTGCTCTCGCGCGGTTCGGGCAAGGGCTTCTCCGAGCAGCGGCGCGACGGTGACGCGGCGGATGTTGGCGGTCTGGCGTTGCGCTTCGGTGTCTTGAATGGAATCGGTCAGCACCAGTTCCCTGAGGTTGCTGGCGCCAATACGCTCGCAAGCCCCCTCGGAAAGCACGCCGTGGGTGATGTATGCCGAGACCTCTCTGGCGCCCGCTTCCAGCAAGGCGTCAGCCGCATTGATCAAGGTCCCGCCGCTATCGATGATGTCGTCGATCAAGAGGCAGGTCTTCCCGAAGACGTCACCAATGATGTTCATGACCTCCGACACGCCGGCGCGGGGGCGCCTCTTGTCGACGATCGCAAGATCGGTGCCAATGCGCTTGGCGATGCCGCGAGCCCGCGCCACGCCGCCGACGTCAGGCGAAACGATCATGAGATTCCCGACGTCGTAGCGCTCTTTGATGTCGCGGGTCGTCACCGGCGCCGAATAAAGGTTGTCGGTCGGGATATCGAAAAAGCCCTGAATCTGGTCTGTATGCAGATCGAGCGTCATAACGCGATTAACACCCGCGCCGGCGATCATGTTGGCGACCAGCTTCGCCGAAATCGGTGTGCGGCCGGTGGCGCGGCGGTCCTGACGGGCATAGCCGAAATAGGGGATGACGGCGGTGATCCGGCGCGCAGACGAACGGCGCAGCGCATCGGTCAGGATCAACAGTTCCATGAGGTTGCCGTCGGCAGGAGCACTGGTCGACTGGAGGATATAGACATCCTCGCCGCGCACGTTCTCGTGAAGTTGAACGTTGACTTCCTGGTCGGCGAAGCGCCCGACCGTACAGTCCGTGAGGGGAAGATTGAGATATCTGGCAATGGCTTCGGCAAGGGCGCGGTTGGAGTTACCGGTCACCAGCTTCATGAGCGCAATCCTGTTACAGGGAGCCTTTAAGGCAGCTTTAGAGCCTCGCTGGTGGATTCACAACCAGTGCTGCACACTTTTGTGACGCAACCGGTTTGGGGTTGTTTGAGATGGCTATTCGCGACGCTGCACTCCGGTGCCTTAATGTCTGCGCAAATGCCGTTCGTCGCCGCTTAAAAGCCGTTGGTCGAATAGAGGTGTATTCGCAACGGGGTTGCTCTGTCGGCATGCGGGCGAAGCCTCTAGGTTCCCGCCATTCAATCACGGACGACGGGGAACGGGAATGTCGATCAAGCATCTATCCATTGCGACGGTTCTGCTGGTGGCCGGCCATTCGGTGGCGGCGGCGCAGAGCTGCGAGAAGAATTTCAAGGCGAGCGGCGTTCCGCTGGTGACGCCTGTTTTCTATAAGACCTGGCAGGAGTTCCCGAAGCTGAAGCCCGAGACCGCTCTGCAGCGGATGGCGCGGGGCGTCGCGGCGGAAGGCTTTTCCGGGATCGAGATCAACAAGGCACTCGGAACCATCGAAGCTTACCAGGATACGGCAGGCTCCGGGCGGCTGCAGACATTGCGAGTCGTCGCCCGCAAGCGCGGTTCAGGCACGCGGGTTGATGCGATGTTTGATATTCAGGTGGGGCAGGTGGCCACCAAGCAGGTGGTGCAGGAAGGCCTTTGCAACATCATCCGGTCCGCGACCGAATAGGTGCCGCGCGCAGGTCTTTTACACGATCTGCGCGAGATTCTGCGGACAAACAACTATTATCTGCTCTGCCCACTTGACGCGGAAGCATGGTGTGCGAAGTCATTCGCCATGAAGAGAAGCACACCAGTGCATCCGCGTGTTTTCGGGTAAGAGATGACCTATTAATTTCATTGATACTTCCGTCGCATATTGCGCGACACCATGAGCGTGGCCCTCGCTTGGCGAGGGTCACGCCATTTCAAATGAAAGCAATCAAAGCGTCTACCGGTATGTCCGGTCGAGCGAGATCTTGCTTTTGGCCTGGACACTGCATGCGGCCCTGTGGCTGCGCGTTGCATTGCTGAAATTGACTTTAAATGATTGTTGCATGCTCGATCGACAGGCGCTTCGCGGAACTCGCGGGTGTCATGCTTTACTCGTTCGAAAAGAACGGTGGCATTCCAGATGCGCAGGTCTTTATCCTAGGTGACGGGCTGCGGGCGTCCGACAAGGAGATGCTGCAAGCCTGTGCCAAACGGAAGCTGTGCTTCATCGATGTCGAAGGCGACATTCTCTCAAAAATCTCAGGCCTGAAGACGACGAGCTACTGGAGCCGCGCTACCTACGCTCGACTGTATCTGCCGGAATTGCTAGCCGACCGGCACGACCGTCTGCTCTACCTGGACGCTGACACGCTGATCAAAAAGAGCCTGGCACCACTGGCCGATCTGTCGTTTGAGGGCAGGGCCGTTGCAGCCGTTCCCTATGATGACCCGACGCGTTTCAATCCGTCGCTCGGCCGAGAGGCGAACACACCCTACTTCAACGCGGGAGTCCTGCTGGTCGATATCGATGCCTGGAACGCGCAGGACTACACGGCTCGCATTGCCAGGCTGCTTCAGGCGCGTTCGTTCGATTTCTTGGATCAGGACGTACTGAACCTTACGACCGAAGGGAATTTCGTTCATCTCCCCGGCCACTGGAATGCGCAGAAGGGGTGGGAAGACTATTCTCAAGCTTCCATCGTGCACTTCACTCACGCCAAGCCGAACACGAAAGAATGCGAGCACCCGGAGAAGGCGACGTTTCTGGAGTACCGGAAACAAACGCCCTGGCGTTCGGCGCGACTAATCACAAATCGCGACCGGCGCATTCGCACGCTGCTGCTATCGATCAGAAAGAAGTGGCAGTGGCTCTCGGCGTTTGCTCGGTAGCTGCGCTTGACTTGTGTAGGGGCGGTGCGGTGCGGGCCGCATAGCACCGCCGCCCGCCATGCGCTCGGTCAGCCCCGCTTTTCCAGGCCGTTCAGCACGGATTGCGCGGCGGCCTGTGCCTCCAGCATCGACGTGAAGTTGCCTTGGGCGGGGTAGGTGACGCCGCGGAACTTGATGACGAAGCACCATTTGCCGTTGATGCGTTTCTCGACCTTTACGGTGGTTTCCGGTTGCTTGTCGGTGCTCACCCTGTCGTCTCCCTGATTCGGCATTCTTGCGCCAAGGCCGCCCAGATACGCCGAGGAGAGCGGTTCTGTCCACCGCAGGGTGCGCGACCGTCGATGCAAATGTTCCGGGCGAGGGGGTGAAGGCGAACGTCGCGTCCGGTTTCATTAGTCCATAGTCAGGCGGACTGTCCCACGGCGTTCGGAAACGGTGAAACAGCCCTATCGATCCTCATGATCGACGCGCCAAGTTACGAATGCGGCGTTGGATTGATAGTCGTGATCGCGCGAGGCTTGCGTCATGGTGAAGCGATTACCAGCGTTGTTTCATTTTGAAACAGCGCCTCTCCGGCTTGATAACGCCGCAACGGAACCTTGACCTCGGCGATCGCGGCGCCGACGCAGGCCGTTTATTGTTCACATGGAAACGACGTGTTCGCAGATTGGTGTCTTATCAGCGTGAACAATCGGGGCGATATTTCCATCAACACTTGTTTTTGCCCGAGAGGCTCAGATGTTGAAGGAACCAATTTTTAACTTTCGCGAGATCGCCATTTGGTCCGCTATTCTTGGCAGCGTCGTCGGCTACCAGCTTTGGCAGCACGCCGATCCTGCGCCGCTGACGATCACTCTTCCTGCGATCGAGCAGCAGCTTTGATGGATGCCTGCGGAGTTGCGCCTCCGGCAAGCTGTCGAAATGCGTCCACGGCGATCACCACTGGTTCTCAGCCGTCCATGCAAAATAAAAAGGGGCCGCTCCGGCCCCTTTTTGCTGCGTGCGATGTCGCTCACCCGTCGATGTCGTCGATGATCTCCACGGCCCTGCCGGCGGAGACGCGGCGGACTTCGGCTTCCTCGCGGCGACCGGCGAAAAGTTCGGTCGCCATCAGCTGGTCGGCAAGGTCGGCCGGCAGCGAGAGGATGACGCGGGCGTCTTCCGTGTGGATGCCGCCGAGCGCCGAGCGCTTGGCGGTGATCATGCCGCCCGCCACCGTGTTGTTGGTGTCCGGATCGATCAGGATGAACGCGCCGGTGGTGCGGTTCTGCTCGTAGGTGTCGAAGATCGCCTGCTCGTCGAAGGCAAGATGCACCTTGCCGATGGCGTTCATCGGCAGCTGATCGGCCTGGTTCCACTTACCGGTCTGGAGGTCAAGCTGGCTTGCCGGCTGCACCTGGACGCGCTGGCGTCGGCTGCCACTCTTCAGCCAGTAGCGCTTGCCGGGCTGGATGCCTTCGGCTTGCAGCGCGACGAGCTGGGCGTCGAAGGAAAGACCGGTCAGCGGCTGGCTGTCGATCGCGACGATCATGTCGCCGCGCGAGACGTCCACCTGGCGGTCGAGCACGAGCGTGATCGCGTCGCCGGCGACCGCTGCGTTGCGCACGAGATCGAAGGTGACGATCTTGGTGACGTTGGCAACCATGCCCGAGGGCAGGATGACAACACTGTCGCCGGGTTTCACCGAGCCGCCGGCAACCGTGCCCTGATAGCCGCGGAAGCTTTCGCCGGGCCGCGAGACGCGCTGCACCGGCAGGCGGAAACCAACGGTCTGGGCCGAACGGGTGGTTGCCAGCTCCAGTACCTCGATCAGCGTCGGGCCGTCATACCAGGGCATCGAGGCGCGGCCGTCGTAGACGACGTTCTCGCCCTTTAGCGCCGAGACCGGGATGGCGATGACCTGGCGCACGCCAAGCGACAGCGCCAGCTCGCGGAACTCGTGGCTGATCTCTTCGAAACGGGCGCGGTTGTAGTCGGTGAGGTCGATCTTGTTGACCGCCAGCACGAACTGCTTGATGCCCATCAGCGTCGCGATCGTCGCATGCCGGCGGGTCTGTTCGAGCAGTCCGACGCGGGCGTCGACGAGCAGCACGGCGAGATCGGCGGTCGAGGCGCCGGTCGCCATGTTGCGGGTATATTGCTCATGACCGGGCGTGTCGGCGACGATGAACGAGCGCTTGTCGGTCGAGAAGTAGCGATAAGCGACATCAATGGTGATGCCCTGTTCGCGCTCGGCCTGCAGCCCGTCGAGCAGCAGCGCGAAATCGGGAAGGCCAAGATCGTTCTGCTTGCCTTTGGAATCGCGCTGAAGCGTCGCTGCCTGGTCTTCCTTGACCGCCTTGGTGTCCCAGAGCAGGCGGCCGATCAGTGTCGACTTGCCGTCGTCGACCGAGCCGCAGGTGATGAGCCGAAGGGGACGGCTGTCACGGGTGGCGCGCGCCGGCTCCTGCGCCGGGAAAGCGAGAACTTCGCCAGCTGCAACGTGCTCGACGGCATTCGCGGTTGCGGTTGCGGTCATCAGAAATATCCTTCGCGCTTCTTCTTTTCCATCGAGCCGGATTGGTCACGGTCGATGGCGCGGCCCTGGCGTTCGGAAACGGTCGCGGTTTCGAGTTCGGAGATGATGTCGTCGAGCGTCGTCGCGGTCGAACGGATGGCGCCGGTCAGCGGGAAGCAGCCGAGCGTGCGGAAGCGGATGACTTCTTCGCGCTTGGTCTCGCCAGGCAAAAGTTCGAGGCGCGGGTCTTCGGCGAGGATCATCATGCCGTCGCGTTCGACGATCGGGCGCTTTTCAGCAAAGTAGAGCGGTACGATCGGAATGTCTTCGGCCTGGATGTAGCGCCAGATATCGACCTCGGTCCAGTTGGACAGCGGGAAGGCGCGCACGCTCTCGCCCTTGCGGATCATGCCGTTGTAGACGTTCCAGAGTTCCGGACGCTGGTTGCGCGGGTCCCAGCGGTGGTCGGGCGTGCGGAAGGAGTAGATGCGCTCCTTGGCGCGGCTCGCCTCTTCGTCGCGACGCGCGCCGCCGAAGGCAGCATCGAACTGGCCGGCGTCGAGCGCCTGGCGCAGTGCCTCGGTCTTCATGATGTCCGTATAGAGCGCCGAACCGTGGGTGAACGGCGTGACGTTCTCGGCGGCACCGCGCGGATTGACGTGCTCGATCAGGTCAAGGTCGTAGCGCTCGACGATCTCGTTGCGGAACGCGATCATCTCGGCGAATTTCCAGCCGGTGTTGACGTGCAGCAGCGGGAAGGGAACGCGGCCGGGATAGAAGGCCTTGCGTGCCAGATGCAAGAGAACCGAGGAATCCTTGCCGATCGAATAAAGCATGACCGGGCGCTCGAACTCGGCGGCCACTTCGCGGAAGATGTGGATCGCTTCGTTTTCCAGCGCCTTCAGATGCGGATCGAGCGGCGGCTTGGCACTCTGCGGATTATGCAGTTCCGTTTCCGGATGGATGTGGGGCATTTCAGTCTCCGGGAGGATTTGTCTTCGGATGAGCGCGCCAGCCTCAGGCGGCGCTGCTCGAATTGGGGATGATGGAGCTTGCGGCGGCCTCGGGAACATGCAGACCACATTCGCGCTTCTCGTCGTTCTCCCACCACCAGCGGCCGGCGCGTTCGGGCTCGCCGGGCTTGATGGCGCGGGTGCAGGGCTCGCAGCCGATCGAGGGATAGCCGCGGGCGTGCAGCGGGTTGACCGGAACGGCGTGCGTGGCGACGTAGCTGTTGATGGTCTCGATGTCCCAGTCGGCCAGCGGATTGATCTTGATCAGGCCGCGTTCGGCATCTGCCTCGGCAAAGGGCGTGGAGGCACGGTTGCCCGACTGGCCGCGGCGCAGCCCGGTAACCCAGAAGCTTGCTCCTTCGAGTGCGCGCGCAAGCGGCTTCAGCTTGCGCACGTCGCAACAGGCATGTCGCGCTTCGACGCTTTCATAGAAACCGTTGAGACCGTAGCGCGCCGCATAGGCGTCGATGTCGGCCTTTTCCGGATGGTAGCGCTTGATCAGGATGTCGTAGGCTTCTTCCGTCTTGTCGATCAGCGCCGCGGTCTCATCGAAGAGACGACCGGTCTGAAGCGTGACGACATCGACGGCAAGCTTGTTCTTGCCGATCGCGGCGGTAATCACCTGATCCTCGATGCCGAGCGAGGTCGTGAAGACTGCCCGCCCTTCAAGGCTTGCAACGAGCGCCAGCCGCCCGGCGAGATCCAGGCTTTCGAGCCTCTCGTTCAGTGCCTTGGCGGTGGTTTCGAGGGATGACGTGGTCATGGCTGCGTCCTGTTCCAACTTGGGCGGAATATCGCAGCCGAACAGGACAATGGACAGAAATAGCGGTTTCTAATGCTGTTTGTTTGGAGCAAATCTGCCTCTCAGATCGAAAAGCAGCGAAAAACCGAATATAGGCTAGTAATTTACTAGATTTAATACTGTATGTGGCAAAAGCTAGAGACGCGAACCCTGCGGCTCGCGTCTCCTTGTTTTGCGGCCGAAGCCTGATCGTCAGAACTCCGCCCAGCCGTCCTCCTGTGGTCGCGCGCCGCCGCGATAGGCGCCGGCGAGCTTGCGGGTCAACGCACGTGCGGGCGAGGGGGCTGCACTTTCCGTGGCACCACTTGCCACGAGGCGTGGTCCTGCCGAAGAGCCGATGCCGGTCCTGAAGCGCATCAGGAGGTCGTTGAGCGCGCCGGCCTCGCGGGCAAGGCTGTGGCTGGCGGCGGTCGATTGCTCCACCATCGCCGCATTCTGCTGCGTGCCCTGGTCGATGGCATTCACCGCCGTATTGATCTGCTGGATGCCGGCTGCCTGTTCGCGGGCGCTTTCGACGATCGCCGTCACGTGGTTGCTGATCTCCTTGACCTCGGCGATGATGCTTTCGAGTGCCGCGCCGGTCTCTCGCACCAGGGTGACGCCGGATTTGACCTGCTGGCCGGATGTGGCGATCAGCACCTTGATCTCCTTGGCAGCCTGAGCCGAGCGCTGGGCAAGCTCGCGCACTTCCTGGGCGACGACGGCAAAACCCTTGCCCGCCTCACCGGCGCGAGCCGCCTCGACGCCGGCGTTGAGCGCCAGGAGGTTCGTCTGGAAGGCGATGTCGTCGATCACGCCGATGATGCTGGAGATCTCCCGCGACGAGGCTTCGATGCCGCTCATGGCGGTGACGGCATTGCCGACGATTTCGCCGGATTTCTCCGCAGCACCACGGGTGCGGATGACAAGCGTGCCCGCCTCTTCCGCGCGCCGGCTGGCATCGGCGACGGTGGTGGCGATCTGGTCGAGCGCGGCTGCGGTTTCCTCGACCGAGGCGGCCTGTTGTTCCGTGCGCTTGGAGAGGTCGCCGGCGGCGGAGCGGATTTCGCTGGCGCCGGCATTGATGCTGCGGGCATTCTCCCCGACCGAGCGCAGTGCCTCTTCGAGGTTGGTGACCGAGCTATTGAAGTTGGTTCGCAGCGCGTCGAGCCGTTCTGCAAGCGGCGTGTCGATGCGGAAGGTCAGATCACCTTCGGCAAGGCGATCGAGACCAAAGCCGAGCGCGCTGACTGCCGCCCGGACCTCGGCCGCCTCTTTCGCCTTCTGTGCCTCGCGCTGTTCACGCTCGCGTTCCGACAGCGAACGACCGGCTTCGGCCTCTTGCTCCAGCCGCTCGCGTTCCAGCGCATTGTCTCGGAAGACGGCGACAGCGCCGGCCATCTGGCCGATTTCGTCGCGGCGACCTTCGCCGAAGATCAGTGCCTTGAGATTGCCGGCGGCAAGCTGGCGCATGGCTTCGCGCAGGCTCGTCAGCGGGCGCAGCAGGCCGGCAATGACGAACCAGACGGTCGCGCCAAGCATGAGCAGGGCGAAGCCTGCAATCACGCTTTGCCAGAGTGTCAGGTTGTCCTTCTCGGCATTCGCCGCTTCGAGCTCGCCGTTAGCCTCGGAAAGCTGCAGCTTGATCAAGTCGCTGATTGGCGCGGCGAGGGGATCGACTGATGAGTAGAGCTTGGTATCGACAAAGCGTTCGAGTTCGGCCTTGTCCTGACGTTGCATGATCTGCACGAGATCGCGGATCGACGCATCACTTGCGATGCGCGCCCTGTCGAAAATCTCGGTCAGCGTCTTTTCCTCCGGCGTGAGCCGTGTGGCTTCGTAGGTGCGCCAGCGCGTATCGATGGTCGCAAGCGCCGTGTCGATCGCTTTTGCGCCGGCCGCCCAGTCCAGGGCGCCGCTGCGGACCTTATGGGTCGTGTCGACGATTTCGACCGCATACATGTCGGACACCGTCTTCAAGTGGTCGACCGGCAGCAACCGGTCGGCGATAATCGATTCGGTGCGTTTGGAGATGGAAGTCAGCGCACTGAAGGCCGTAACGATCATGACCAGCATGGCGACGGCGAGCAGGGACAGACAGACGAGCAGGCGTGCTTTGATTGTCATGAATAACGCTCCGCGGTTGCCCGCAAGGCAAATCATCCTCGGCCGATGGCCGCGGGCACGGCCGCAAAGGCATCGGTAAGTGAGCTCGCCTTGGCAGGGGAGTGATGTCGATGATGGGATGGAGCACGCGATATTACGCGGCGAAACTGCCGTCATGGCATGTTCGCCCAGCGTTCACTCCGTCTCATATAGACATAACAACCGGAGATTAAGAATGGCTAAATTTTAAGCTGTTGATTAAAGTTCGCGCAACCCAAGATTATCGCAACCATAGGCGGTGGCTGTCTGCGATGCTCAAGAAGTGTTGAAGACCGCGTCCTTTCGCAAACCGCTCTTCGGGTTCAAGCTGCCACCTCTCCGAAACAGGCGAAGGAGCAGGGACATGTTGAATGCCATTTCACGCCGTGGCGTTGTCGCAATCATCCTGACGGGGCTTCTGGTTACCGGCGCCTATGCCCATCACGGATGGTCCTGGGCCGAGGCCGACCAGATCGAGCTCAAGGGCACCATCCGCGAGATCTCGATGGCGCCGCCGCATCCGACCTTACAGGTGGAGTCGTCCACGGATGGCATGTGGCACGTCGAACTCGGCAATCCCCGCCAGACGGAGCGCTCAGGCTTTGTCGAGGGATCGGCCAAGGCCGGTGACGAGATCATCGTTCTCGGCAACCGTTCGCTCGACCCGAACGAAAAGCGCATGAAGGCGGTGCGCATCACGGTCGCCGGCAAGACCTATGACATCTATCCGGAACGCATCCGGGCCGGTGGATGAGCGGCGCGGAACTCGTCGAGTGGATCGCCGGCTGGCCGGTGGGCGCGGCGCTCAGACGCTCGGCGATCCTCTATCTTGTGGTCAACGCGGCTCATATTCTCGCGATCGGCCTGCTCATCGGCGCGATCGTACCGCTTGATCTGAGGCTGCTCGGGCTTGTCGGTGATGCGCCCGTCGCGGTGCTTGGACCCTTTCTGGCGCAAGCGGCTGCGATCGGCCTGGCGATCGCGATCGTCACCGGCTTTTGCCTCTTCAGCGTCAGGCCTTCGGCCTATCTCGCCAATCCGGCGTTTCTGACCAAGCTCGCGCTGCTGGCAATCGGAACGCTCAATGCACTGTCGGTCCGCGCGGGTACGGCCTGGTCGGTCGCGCGCGCAGGGGGAGCGGTTGCGTTGCGCCTGCGTGCGCAGGCGCTTGCCTCCTTGGTCACATGGCTGGGTGCTCTGCTCGCCGGCCGCTGGATCGGCTTTCTCTGACGCTGATCCTATCGCTCGCCTGCCGTTCTCCACGCAGGAAGGGCAGGCTCCTGTTCGACCGTTCTTCCTCGCACGAACTGCAGCGTTGTCTCGGCCACGCGTTGGCCGAGATGACTTGCCGTCTCAAGATCGGATGGTGGCGGCGCCAGATCGGCGCCCTGGTCGACATAGGACTGGGCGCCGGCGCCCAGCCAGAAGCCAAGCCGGTTGAGATCGTCAGGTGATCCTTTGGTCGAGTGGTTGGCCGGTGGTAGGTCGAGGTTGATCCAGTGCATGCCATGCTGGGCAGCAAAGAGAGCAAGTTGCATCAGCGTCGCGAGTTTATCGCCCGAGGCGGTTCCCGAGTTGGTGAAACCGGCAGCAAACTTGTTTTTCCAAAGGTAGCCCTTGGCCATCACGGCACTGGAACTCGCTTCCTGAAATGACTTGAACGCGGCTGACTGGCCTCCGACATAGGTCGGCGTGCCGAAAATGATCGCCTCGGCCGAGCGGAGATCGTTCCAGCGTGCCGGTGCATCCTCAACCGCTAGGAGCAGACCTTGTGCGCCGTCGACGCGCTCGATACCGGCTTTAACAGCCCTGGCCTGGCGTGCCGTGTGCCCGTATCCGCTGTGGTAGATGACGGCAATGCATATGTTGCTCATGGTTTGGTCTCCTATGGTTTGGTGTTGGGCCTGCCGAGCGAGTAGAGGCACGCGCCTTCGGCGCGTGGCAGGTTAAGTTTGTTTGGAGCAGGGGCGATCAGCAGAGCTGTCGGCTCTGGTGCCTGTGCGCGGGGGCGCGATCGTTAGGGCGCGGTCACCCGTCGCTCAATGAACGGCCGGAGCATCGAGATATGTCAGCGCTTCTGGGAGGTGTTTTAGCTTGTCCGGATTGCGCGTGACATAGATGACGGTGATTCTATCCCGCTCGATCTCGATCGCGGTGGTCTGCAGGACCCCGTCTTCGATGGTGATAAAACCAGGCAGCCCATTGATGAATTCGTAACGCACGAGCCGCGACATCGCCCGGGCAAAGATCAGCCTCAGCGAGGCGTGCAGCATTATCACCTCGTCTATTCCGACGATCGGCCGTCTTGGCGCCACTGTCTTGCCGCCGCCGTCGGCATAGACGATCGCGCCGGTCGCAAGCAGCGAACGAAGCTTGTGCAAATCGCCGCCACGGGAAGCGGCAAAGAAGGCGGCGGCGATTTCCATGCCCTGTTCCCGTGGCATCGCAAATCGGCGGCGGGTCTCGCGGACATTGACACGGGCACGGCTGGCCAGTTGACGGCAGGTTGCTGCCTTGCGGCCGAGCGTCTCGCCGATTTCATCGAAGCTGACACCGAAGACGTCGTGCAGCAGGAAGGCCGCTCGTTCCAGCGGCGACAGGCGTTCCAGTGCCATCATCAGAGGCAGGGTAATGTCGTCTAGTTCGTCGCACTGCTCGACGACCGGTTCCGGCAGCCATGGCCCGAGGTAGGTTTCGCGCCGCCGCCGTGCCGACTTCAACTGGTTGAGGCAAAGGCGTGTCACGATCCGGCCCAGAAACGCCGATGGTTCTTTGACGGCCGCACGGTCGGCGTTCAGCCAGCGCAGGAATGCTTCCTGTACGACATCTTCGGCTTCGCTGACGGAGCCCAGCATGCGATAGGCGATGCGGATCAGTCGCGGGCGTACCGCGCCGAAGGTCGTTCTGACGTCTTCGTCGGTCATCCCGGCCATCACGCGCCCCGCTGCGATATGGCGCGGCCGGCCCCGAAATGGCTAGCGCGCACACGGGGCCATGATGGCATCACCGCTGCGGCGTTCCCATGCGGATCGGGCTTCGCTGTCATCTTCGTCTCCTTCATCTCAAGCACTCGAGAAGACAAGACAAGATAACACCGGCGAATGTGACATGCGGCTGTCGGTCGCCGGCAAAAAAGTTCGCCTTGCGGCGAACTATCTGTCGCTGACCTGCCAGCGCGGGTTGATCCACGGTTCCTGGTTCGATCTGGCGAGGGGCTGCTTGCCGAGAATGTGGTCGGCCGCCTTCTCGCCGGTCATGATCGACGGGCTGTTCAAGTTGCCGTAGGTCACGTGCGGGAAGATCGAGCTGTCGGCCACACGAAGGCCTTCGACACCGATGACGCGGGTCTCCGGATCGACCACCGCCATCGGGTCGTCCTTGGCACCCATCCGGCAGGTGCCGCAGGGGTGGTAGGCGCTTTCCAGATGCTCGCGCAGGAACGCGTCGATCTGTTCGTCCGACTGGACTTTCTCGCCCGGCTGGATCTCCGGACCGCGATAGTGGTCGAAGGCTTTCTGGCCGAAGATCTCGCGGGTGAGGCGCACGCAGTGGCGGAACTTCTCCCAGTCCTCCGGGTGGCTCATATAGTTGAAGCGGATGACGGGGTCGGCCATCGGATCGGAGGAGCGCAGCGTGACGTTGCCGCGCGACTTCGAGAGGTTGTAGCCGACATGCACCTGGAAGCCGTGGGTGTTGGCGGCCGCCTTGCCGTCGTAGCTGATCGCCACCGGCAGGAAGTGGTACTGGATATCTGGCTGCTTGACGCCGGAGGCCGAGCGCAGGAAGGCGCAGGCCTCGAACTGGTTGGAAATGCCGAGGCCCTTCTTGAAGAACAGCCACTGCGCGCCGGCAACGCCTTGCCAGAACCAGGGCAGCCAGGAATAGAGCGACACGGGCTTGGTCGAAATCTGCTGGAAATAGAACTCCATATGGTCCTGAAGGTTTGCGCCCACGCCTGGTCGGTCAACCTTCACCTCGATGCCCATGTCCTTCAGGTGCTCGGCCGGGCCGATGCCCGAGAGCATCAAGAGCTTCGGCGAATTGAACGAGGAGGCCGAGACGACGACCTCACGGTTGGCCTTGACGACCTCGATCTTGCCGCCGCGCTCGATCTCGACCCCACTCGCCCGGCCGTTCTCGATGATGATCCGACGGGCGAAGCAACGCACGAGCGACACGTTCTGCCGCTTCATCGCCGGCTTCAGATAGGCGTTTGCCGCCGACCAGCGCCGGCCCTGCCAGACGGTCTGCTCCATCAGCCCGAAGCCTTCCTGCTTCGAGCCGTTATAGTCATCGGTGAGTTCGAAGCCGGCTTGCTGGCCGGCCTCGATAAAGGCATGGAACAGCGGATTGTGGACCGGGCCGCGTTTAACGTGCAGCGGTCCGTCGGTTCCGCGCCAGCCGGCTTCGCCGCCGTGGCTGTTTTCCATGCGCTTGAAATAGGGCAGCACATCCGCATAGGCCCAGCCGCGCGCGCCGAGTTCTTCCCAGCGGTTGAAGTCTTCCGCATGGCCGCGCACATAGACGAGGCCGTTGATCGAGGAGGAGCCGCCGATCACCTTGCCGCGTGGCGCGGTGATGCGGCGGTTGTTGAGGTTCGGCTCAGGCTCAGACAGATAGCCCCAGTTGTAGCGCTTCATGCTCATCGGCCAGGCAAGCGCTGCCGGCATCTGGATGAACGGCCCCGCATCCGTGCCGCCATATTCCAGCACCAGGACGGTATTCTTGCCGTCTTCTGAGAGGCGATAGGCGAGCGCCGAGCCGGCGGAGCCGGAGCCGATGATGATGTAATCTGCCTGCATAAGCGTCGTCTTTCTCTAGCGTCTCTAGAACCGGCTGGTCTTGCGCTGCTCTCTCGGCCCCTCATTCCCGTGCCTGTCACAGGAAGTCAGCCAAGCGACGTCTGTCGCTTGAAGACTCTTGTGCGTCACCGATGTGGCGCTGCTGGATCCCCGGAGCTCGCTACGCTCGCCCGAGGATGAGGGAGGTAAAACAGCCGCCTCTCAAGGGGGGCGGCCGCAGCCCCAATACTCAATACGGCGCCTGCACCGGTCCCATGCCGACATAGACGGTCTTCAGCTCGCTATAATGGTTGAGCGCCGCGACCGAATTCTCGCGGCCGAAGCCGGATTGCTTGGAGCCGCCGAAGGGGATTTCCACCGGGCAGAGATTGTAGGTGTTGATCCACAGCGTACCGGCCTCCAGCTGGTCGACGACGCGGTGGGCGCGGGTAATGTCGGCGGTGAAGACGCCGGCCGAAAGGCCGAATTCGGTGGCATTGGCGCGGGCGATCACCTCGGCCTCGTCGTCGAAGTCGAGCACGCACATGACAGGCCCGAAGATTTCCTCGCGCGCGATCGTCATCCCGTCGGTGACGTCGGCAAAGACCGTCGGCTGGATATAGGTGCCTTCGGCATTGACCGCATTCGGAATGCCGCCACCGGTCACCAGTCGCGCACCTTCGGCCTTGCCCTTCTCGATATAGGAGAAGACCTTGTCGCGCTGCGGCGCCGAGACCATCGGCCCGAGCTGCGTTGCCTCGTCCATCGGGTCGCCGATGACGATCGCCTCGGTGCGGGCTTTGAGCCGCGTCAGGAACTGTTCCTTGATGCCCTTGTGCACGAAGACGCGGGTGCCGTTCGAGCAGACCTGCCCGGTCGAATAGAAATTGCCGAGCATGGCGCCGCCGATGGCGCTTTCGAGGTCGGCATCGTCAAAGACGATCAGCGGCGACTTCCCGCCGAGTTCCATGGTGACGTGCTTGAGTTCGGCCGCTGCTGCACCCGCCACCTTCTTGCCGGTCGGGACCGAGCCTGTCAGCGACACCTTGGCGACGTCAGGATGGTTGACGAGCAGGGGCCCGGTGGTGCGATCGCCCTGGATGACATTGTAGAGGCCCTTCGGCAGACCGGCTTCGACGAGAATTTCGGCGATCTTCAGGGCGCCGAGCGGCGTGTTTTCCGAGGGCTTGAAGACCATGGCGTTGCCGGCGGCGAGCGCCGGCGCGCCCTTCCAGCAGGCGATCTGCTGCGGATAGTTCCAGGCGCCGATCCCGACGCAGACGCCAAGCGGCACGCGCTTGGTATAGGCAAAGTCGCCGCCAAGCGGGATGTAGTCGCCATTGAGGGCGGTGGCGATGACGCCGCCGAAGAACTCGAAACTGTCGGCGCCGGAGGTCGGATCCGCGACGATCGTCTCCTGGATCGGCTTGCCGGTGTCGAGCGTTTCGAGCTCGGAGAGCTCGCGGTTGCGCTCGCGCATGATCTCGGCGGCGCGCTTAAGGACCCGGCCGCGCGCCGTCGGGCTCATAGCCGCCCATTCCGGCTGGGCGCGCTTGGCAGCGGCAATCGCCTTTTCGACGATCGCCGGCGTTGCCGCATGCAGCCGGGCGATCACTTCGCCGGTCGCCGGGTAGATGCTCTCGATGACAGTGCCTTCGATGTCCTCGACATATTCGCCGTCGATGAAGTGCGAGGCTTGCGGTTGGGCTTTCATGTCATTCTCCCCGCGGATAGCGTTTGGATTCCTCGAGATTGTCGAGGTTCATATGGTTGCGCATGTAGCGCTCGGATGCCTTCTGCAGCGGCTGGTGATCCCAGGGGTAATAGGCGCCGTTCCGGAGCGCCTCGTAGACCACCCAGCGCCGGGCCTGGCTTTCGCGCACGGCCGCATCGAAACCTTCCATGTCCCAATGGGCGGCGCACATGTCCTGGAACGCCTGCAGGGTTGCCGCCTGTACCGGCGTTTCGGGCTTGGCAGCGAGGTTTGTCAGTTCCAGCGGATCCGCTTCGAGATCGTAGAGCTGGTCGGGATCGAGCGCACAGTGGATGTATTTCCATTTGCCTTCGCGGATGGCGACCAGCGGCGCGTAGGAGGCTTCCGCCGCATATTCCATCAGCACCGGCTCTGAGCGCTCCTCGCCGTTGATCATGGGCACCAGGCTGATGCCATCGGTCCAGGGCTTGACCTCGTCCATGGTAATGCCGGCGAGGTCGGCAAGCGTCGGCGTCACGTCGAGATTGGAGGTCGGCGCCAAATGCAGGCCGGGCGTCACACCCGGTCCGGCGACCATCAGCGGCACGCGGGCAGAACCCTCGAAGAAGTTCATCTTGAACCACAGGCCGCGCTCGCCAAGCATATCGCCGTGATCCGAGCAGAAGAGGATCAGCGTGTCGTCGAGCATGCGGGTGCGCGTCAACGTATCCAGAAGTTCGCCGACCTTTTCGTCAAGATAGGAAATGTTGGCGAAATAGGCGCGGCGCGAGCGGCGGATGTTGTCTTCCGTCAGGTCAAAATTGACGTAGTCGCAGGAATGCATGATGCGCTTGGAATGCGGATCCTGCCGGTCGTCCGGCAGCATGCCGACCTCGGGCAACAGATGCTCGCAATCCTCGTAGAGGTCCCAGAACTTCTTTCGCGCCACGTAAGGGTCGTGCGGGTGGGTGAACGAGACTGTCAGGCACCAGGGGCGGCGCTCCGCGTCATCGTTTTCGCGCGACAGCTGGTAGAGCTTCTGGTTGGCAAGGAAGGCGACCTCGTCGTCATATTCCATCTGGTTGGTGATCTCGGCGACGCCGGCGCCGGTGACCGAGCCGAGATTGTGGTACCACCAGTCGATGCGCTCGCCGGGCTTGCGATAGTCCGGCGTCCAGCCGAAATCGGCCGGGTAGATGTCGGTCGTCAGCCGTTCCTCGAAGCCGTGCAGCTGGTCCGGGCCGACGAAATGCATCTTGCCCGACAGGGCCGTGTAGTAGCCGGCGCGGCGCAGGTGGTGTGCATAGGTCGGGATCGACGACTGGTACTCGGCGGCGTTGTCGTAGACGCGGGTGCGACTCGGCAGTTGCCCGGCCATGAACGAGGCGCGGGCAGGGGCGCAGAGCGGCGACGAGGTGTAATTGTTGCGGAACCGGGCCGAGCGGGCGGCGAGTGCCTTCAGGTGCGGCGCATGCAGGAACGCGGCCGGTCCGTCGGGAAAGAACTTTCCGTTCAGCTGGTCGACCATGATGATCAGGATGTTCGGTCTTGCGGTCATGCGGCCGTTCCCTGGTATGTGAGCCGATCGATGTGCGAGGTGACATAGTCTTCGGTGAGCGCGATCGAAGCCTCGATGCTGATCGGCGCGGAGCGCAGACTCTGGCGGATATAGAGCCCGTCGATCATCGCAGCTGCGCCTTCGGCGATGCGTTCCGCGTCATCATCGGCACAAAGCGTCTTGAGGCTCGCCAGCAGATTGGATCGCAGGCGCCGGGCATAGACCACGAGCAGCCGCCGCACCTCTTCCGAGCGCTGCGCTTCCGAGTAAAAGGCAAGCCAGGCGGCGATCGTATCAGGGGCGAACTGGCTTGCCTGGAAGGAGACGCGGATGAGCGCGCTCAGCCTTTCGCGCGGGCCTGCCACGGTGCGGAGCGCCGTCACCGTGTCGTCGCGCAATTGCCTTAGAAGGCTGCGGATGGTCTCGATCAGCAATTGTTCCTTGCTGCCGAAATAGTGGTGGGCAAGGGCAGGGGAAACGCCGGCGTGGCGGGCGATCTCGGACATGGTGACGGCAAGCGTGCCCTGATCGCCGATCACGCGCAGCGCTGCGTCGACCAGCGCCTTGCGGCGCACCGGTTCCATCCCGACCTTTGGCATCCGTCTCTCCCTTGACGATGATCAGTCTATTTTTGATTGACTCATCAATCAATAAAAATCGACTGTGTTTTCACTTTCCTTTTGTGCAGAAATCCGGCTCAATCCCCGCGTTAGCGATCTCGCGTTGCAAAGGACTGGAGGTTGAGATGACCCACGCATTCGATCGAGCCGACAAGTCAGCGGTTGCCGGTAAATGGGGGTGGTTCGTCGCCCTCGGCGTGCTGTTGATCATGTGCGGCGGCCTTGCCTTCGGCAATCTGCTGATGGCGACGGTCGCGTCCGTCTATTATGTCGGGATCATCATGCTGGTCGGCGGGCTGTTCAATCTCGCCCACGCCTTTCAGGTAAAGGGCTGGGACAGCGTGCTCTACTGGGGCCTGAGCGGCGCCTGCTATACGATCGCCGGCCTTTTTGCCTTCATCAATCCCGTGCTCGCCTCGTCCTTCCTCACCTTTATCATGGCGATCGCCTTGATCGTCGCGGGTTGCTTCCGCATCTGGGCTGGCCTGAAGCTCAGGCCGCTGCAGGGCTGGGGCTGGGTTGCACTCGGCGGTCTGGTCACGCTTGTGGCCGGCCTGATCATCGCTGCCGGCTGGCCGGTCAACAGCCTCTGGATCCTCGGCCTGTTTCTCGCCGTCGACCTCGTCATGCAGGGCTTGTCGCTGATCGCCTTCGGCGTTCTGGCCAAGGGCTGAGTTTAGCGCGAGGTGCTGCCGAGCAGCGCCTCGAGCAGCCGGAGCAGATCGCCGCGAAGATCGGCAAGACCGTTTGCAGCGAGCGCCTCAAGTCCGATCAGCGCGCCGTAGAGCGCGCTGGCGCCGCTGTGGCTCTCACTTGACGAAAATCCGCAATGACCGAGCAGGTCGGCAATGTAGCCAAGGCGGCGTTCGTCGACGGACTTAAGGGTCATGGCGGCCATGGTGTCGAAGCGCGCCCATTCGCGGACCGCGCCGTCCGTCAGCAAGCCGCCATAGGGAAGGCTGCGTTCGTCGGTCGCGGCATGCACCAGCAACCGCAATCGCTCCTGCGCCGTTACTTCCACGGCTTCGATTTCCGCGATGATCGCGTCTGTCGCTTCGCGCGCCCAATGGGCAAGCATCTTTGCCTTAAGATCCGGCACATCCTTGAAATGCCAGTAGAAGGAGCCCTTGCTCACCTTCAGGTCGCGGGCGATCGCCTCGGCCCGGATCGCCTGCACGCCGCCGGTCGTCAGTGCGCGGAAGGCGGCCTTGATCCAATCATCGCTCGTGAGGGTACTTTTTGTCGTCATGGCCTTCCATACGTCAGCGTATTGACTGATGCAACCAGGTCGCGTACATACGCTGCCGTATGGTGAAGATTGGAGGCGAAGGCATGAGCAAATGGCTTCTGGCAGCGGGCATCCTGTCCCTGGCGACAACGGGCATTCATCTCTTTGCCGGCGGGCCGGAGGTGCATGTGCCTTTGCTTGCAAGCAGCCCCTCGGCGCTGCTTAAAACCTATGTCTCGCTTCTCTGGCACGCGACGAGCGCCATCCTCCTGATCAACAGTATCGCCCTGCTGTTTGCCGCCGTGAACGGGCGTTACCGTGCGCCGTTGGCCGCTGCGGTGATCGTGCAATATCTCGCCTATGCGGTGCTCTTCATCGGCTACGGGTTTGCCTATCTCGGTTCTCTCTCGACCACGCCGCAATGGGCGGCCTTTCTCCTCATGGCCGCGCTCGCGGCGATCGGCGTGCGGTCGGGCAAAGGGTCTCCCTCAACCGTGACCGCTTGAGGCGGTCCGCCCACAGGCAAGCAAGGAACCCATCATGTTGGCGGCAATCGCGATCCTGCTTTTCCTCGTTCTTTCCGGTATCGCCGGGCTGCATGCCTACTGGGCGTTCGGCGGACTTTGGCCCTGTGACGACGAAGAAACGCTTGTCCGCACGGTGGTCGGCACGAAGCACCGGTCGGCGATGCCGCCGGTCTGGCTGACGCTGGTCGTCGTCGTACTCCTCTTTGCGGCGGCGCTCCTGCCATTGTCCGTGACGCCCGTCTTTGCAGGGCTTTTGCCGCCGATCCTCGGCCATGGCGGCCTTGCGGGGCTTGCCGCCATCTTCGTCGCCCGTGGCCTCCTGGCCTTCACCACCGCGTTCCACCAACGCCACGGCACGGAGCCCTTCGTGACGCTCGACCGTCGCATCTACGGTCCGCTCTGCCTGGTCATCGGTGCCGGATACCTGACATTGCTCGTTCTCGTCTGAACCATCCTGGCGCGACGGTCAGGATGGGGCAGACGCCGACCGATCGCAGGACTTGCTCATGAAACTACTGATTTCATTAGAGTGTTTGCATCTGATTGGCGCAGTTGCGGCTGTCACATAGCTTTCATCAAAGCTTCATAATGGGGAAAGACTTCGTTGACGCTTGCTGGCCATGCTGCCGGCGTTCGACCGTCCGTCCCATATTTCTGGAGCCCGGCATGTCCGCCGCCCCCGCCGAAATTCTCTCGTTGCGCCGGTTTGGCGACGACCAGATCGTAACGCTCGCCAAGCTGGTGATCGAAACCGCCTTCCAGCCGATCGCAGAAGCGGCGACCGGCACCGTCTTCGGCTACGAATCCCTGATGCGCGGCTTTCAGAAACTCGGCTTTGCCTCGCCGCTGGAGCTGCTCGACAAGGCGGAAGAAGAAGGGCAGCTGCTGGCGCTCGAACACATGATCAACAGTCGCGCCGTCGCCGGCTTTGCGACGCTGCCCGATCATTCCGCACGCACGCTGTTCCTCAACTTCGACTCACGCCTCGTTGGCGGTGAAGGCGACATCGTCGAACGCCTCGTCAACCACTTGAAGCGCGCCAATATCGCCCCGTCGGCACTCTGTTTCGAGCTTTCCGAGCGCTTCGATGGCGGCAAGATGCCGGATTTCTCGGCCCTCGTGCGTGATCTCCGGCTTGCCGGTTTCAAGCTGGCGATTGACGATTTCGGCGCCGGCTTCAACGGGCTGAAGCTGCTCTGCGACCAGCCGGTCGACTATGTGAAGATCGACAGACACTTCGTCTCGGGCATCGAGGCCGATGCCCGCAAGCGCCATCTCGTCCGCCACACGGTCAACACCGCCCATGTGCTCGGCACGCGGGTGATTGCCGAAGGTGTGGAGACGGAGGCGGAGTTTCTGACCTGTCGCGACCTCGGTTGCGATCTGGTGCAGGGTTATTACGTCGCCCGGCCGACGACGCATCTGAGCGAACTTCTGCCTGCCTATCCGCATCTCGACCAGAGCGTCGCCAGCCGGCGGTCCTCGTCTTCGCTGGACGGCATCCTGATCCGCAAGCAGATCGAGCAACTGCCGACCGTTCGCGAAAGTGACGAACTCGATTCCGTCTTCGATCTCTTCCGGCGCAATCCGCGCCAGGGATTCTTCCCGGTCCTGAACGCCAATGGCGAGCCGCGCGGCATCCTGCACGAGTATCACGTCAAGGAGTTGATCTATCACCCTTTCGGCCGCGATCTCCTGAAGAACCGGATCTACCAGCGGCGGATTTCGCACTTCGCCAGCCCGGCGCCGATTGCCGATCTCGACACGCCGGCGGATGAAATGCTGAAGATCTTCGCCGGCATGGACGGCAGCGATTGCCTGATCCTGACGGAGAACATGCGCTACGCCGGCACGCTCTCGGCCTCGTCGCTCTTGAAGATTATCAACGAAAAACAATTGAAGATGGCCCAGGAGCAGAATCCGCTGACGGGTCTGCCCGGCAACCGCGCCATCCGCGACTATGTCCAGGACGCGATCCTCGACGGCGATCATGCGCGTTACTTCTGCTATTGCGATTTCGACGACTTCAAGCCCTTCAACGATACCTACGGTTTCCAGAAGGGCGATCTCGCGATCACGCTCTTTGCCGCCCTGCTGCGCCGCCATTTCATCGGCGAGGAGAAATTCCTCGGCCATGTCGGCGGCGACGACTTCTTCGTCGGTGTCAGCGGCTGTTCGGTCGAGGAGCTGGAAGCGGTGCTGAACCGCCTGCTCGACGATTTTCGCTCCGACGTAGGCCAGCTCTATTCGCCGGAGCATCAGGCGGAGGGCCGCATCAGCGGCTACGGCCGTGACGGCTCGGCGAAGGATTTTCCGCTGATGCGCTGCTCGATCGCCGTCCTTGGGCTGCCCGAAGGCTTTGTTTTCTCCGACGCCCAGGCCGTCAGCGCCCGCATCGCCGAGATCAAGTCGCGCGCCAAGGCGAGCGATACCGGTCTTGTCATGGATGCACTCGGCGGCTGAGCTGCGCTTTCGACGGCCGGTCGTTCGACAATCAGCCTTTTCGCCTCGCGTTTCCGGCGCTACCTATGCGCCTTGAGAATTCGCGAGGTAGTGCCATGTCTCTTCCATTGGAAATGCAATTCGTCGACCTTCCAGCCCCGGGCGGGCCTGAAAACATGGTGCTCGCGAAGGGGCCGTTGCCAGAGCTCAAGCCGGGCGACATCCTCGTTCGGGTGGAGGCGGCGGGCATCAACCGTCCCGACGTTTTGCAGCGCAAGGGCGACTATCCGCCGCCGCCGGGCGCAAGCCCGATCCTCGGCCTGGAAGTGGCGGGAGAAGTCGTGGCGCTCGGCGAGGGGGCTCAAGGGTTCCGGATCGGCGACAAGGTCTGCGCGCTCGCCAATGGCGGCGGCTATGCGGAATATACGGCGGTGCCCGCGACCCAGGCGTTCGCCTGGCCTAGGGGCTATGACGCCGTGAAGGCGGCCGCCCTGCCGGAAACCTTCTTCACCGTCTGGGCCAATGTCTTCGATATGGCCGGGCTGAAAGCGGGCGAAACCATCCTCATCCATGGCGGCTCCAGCGGCATCGGCACGACGGCGATCCAGCTCGCCAGGGCCTTCGGCGCCGAGGTCTTCGTCACTGCCGGCAGCACCGAGAAATGCCGCGCCTGCGAAGCGCTCGGCGCCAAGCGGGCGATCAACTATCGCGACGAGGATTTCAAGACGGTCGTTCTCGAAGAGACCGGCGGGCGTGGCGTCGATGTCATTCTCGACATGGTCGGCGGCCGCTATTTCGACCGCAACATCGGTTCGCTCGCCAAGGACGGCCGTCTGTCGATCATCGCCTTCCTCGGCGGCGCCAAGGTTGAAGGGGCGAACATCGCGCCGATCCTGACCAAGCGGCTGCATGTCATGGGCTCGGCCTTACGTCCGCGCACGGCGGCGGAAAAGCAGGCGATCCGCGACGGTCTGGTTGAGAAGGTCTGGCCGCTGCTGGAAACTGGCAAGGTCGCGCCGGTCATCCATTCCGTCCTGCCCTTCAGCGCGGTCGCCGACGGCCATCGCCAGATGGAGCAGGGCGACCATGTCGGCAAGATCATCATGTCCCTGTGATCGGAACGATCGTCAGGCCTGTGATCGGCGGCGAAGAGGAAAACGATCTTCGACCATCGTCGCCCTTGTAATCGCTGATGGATCGCTTACCTTCAAATCATCAGCAACGAACAGAAAGGAAGGTGGTCCAATGTCTAATGAGATTTCGGTCTTGGTGAAGGGCATGGAAGAGGTGAAGGTGTCGAGGCAGCCCTCGGCATAATCCCCGCCTTCCTTCGGGTCTGAAAGCCCGGGCCAGTCATACGGCCAAAACTCATGGAAGGGTCGCCTCGCGCGGCCCTTTTCCATTTTTAGCACTTGGCTCAGCATCAAGCCTCGCCTAACCGGCCGATCCGACCGGCGCCGTTTCCTGGATCAGCAGCCAAGGGTTCGGTTCGTTGTCGACGAACTCGTCCCGGATATGCTTCAGCACTTTCCTTTGCCCGGCAAAGGGCACCATGCGGAGCGCTTCGTCAAAGCTCACCCAGCGAAACGCGCTGTGTTCGGCATTGAGCCGGACCGTGGCGCCCTTGGCTGCAAAGCCGACGAAGACGGGCAGCAGGCTAATGGCATTGCGGTCGGCCTCGTAAAACTGCTCGCAGATGTCGGCGGAATAGAAACGGTCGGGCCGCAGGCCCGTTTCCTCCTCGACTTCGCGCAGGCCCACCTGCCAGGCCGTTTCATTCGCTTCGATCGCGCCGGCGACTTGGCACCAGGTTCCCGCAAGTGTTCCGGTGCGCTTGAGAAGGAGAACCTCGAAGGTGCTCCCAGCCGGGCGGAGAACGACAACCGAAACAGCAAAGCTCCTGATCGGTATTTCATGCATGCGGGCGCGTCCTCCTGATTCGACCGGCGCACCATGCAATGCAAACCACCGGCGCTCAACCTAAGCGATGGCCCGTCAAGCCTGGACCATCATATGCCGATGCGTCCGATCGCCGGAACCTTGATGCCGGGATTGGCGAAGTCGAAACCGGCGACAAGGCCGAAGAAATGCAGCTCGAGGCCGCTGCGAACACCCGCGGAGATACCGGCCAGGCCATAGAGCGTCGCGTGCAGGTCGCGCCCGTCGGCATCGATCTGGAACAGCTTTCCCTCCGGCAGATAGTCGCGGCCGACTGCGTCCGGCGGCAGCACGGCGCCGAGTTCCGGTACGGTTCGCAGCACGTGGGCGACGAAGGTGTTGGAGTTCGGGCCGGGCCAGATCCGGTAGCCGCCAGGCGAAGCGTAAGGGTAGGCGGCGATCGCCGCCTCGATCTTCGGGATCAGCCGCGTGGCGTCAGCGCCGGTCACCGAGACGACCAGCCGCGGCTCGTTCGAGTACCAGCGTGCATCCGCCGGATAGCCGTTCTTGCGGATCGGTTTGCCCCAGCCGACCTTGTCGTAGCGATCGTAGGTGGCAGCGCCCTCATTCTTGGTCACGATCCAGGCGTGGCTCGCGACAGCACCCTTCATGCCGCCCGTGGTCGCCGAGAACACGTAGATCGCCGCGTCCGCGCTTTCCGTTGCCTTCGGCAGGATCCCGGCCGAGGACCAATCGGCGTCGCGCCAGCTTTGCGGCCGGTCCTGCATGTACCACCAGCCGGCCGAGGCCAACGCCGGTAGCAGGTAGATGACGAGAAAAGCAGCGGCCAGCCTGCGGGCGAATTTCATGAAAACTCCGTTCCTTGCCGGTAAAATCCTGCTAAATGCACGGAGCAATTTCGGATATTTGAGGGCAAGGCATGTCAAATCCCGTTCTCGTCGAAGTTACCCGCGGAAACCTCGTCGAAAGCCTCCACCGCGGCGTGGTCATTGCCGTCGACGGCGACGGCCGGACCGTCTTCTCGCTGGGCGAAACCGACAGCGCCGTCTTCCCGCGCTCGGCCTGCAAGGCGATGCAGGCGCTGCCGCTGATGGAAAGCGGCGCGGCCGACGCCTACGGCTTCGGCAACCGGGAACTGGCGCTTGCTTGTTCGTCCCATTCCGGTGAGCCGGAACATGTGGAACTGGCCGCCAAGATGCTGGCCGCCGCAGGCCGCGATGTCTCGGCGCTCGAATGCGGCGCCCATTGGTCGTCCGACCAGAAGACCCTGATCGGCCAGGCCCGCAGCCTGGAAGCGCCGACGGCGCTGCACAACAATTGCTCCGGCAAACATTCCGGCTTCATCTGTGCCTGCTGCCATTCGGGCACGGAGGTGAAGGGTTATGTCGGCTACGACCATCCGCTGCAGCGCGAAATCCGCGGCGCTATGGAAAGCCTGACGGGTGCGATCCTTGCCAAGGACAATTGCGGCGTCGACGGCTGCTCGATCCCGACCTATGCGGTGCCGCTGAAGGGGCTCGCACACGGTTTCGCGAAGATGGCGACCGGCGTCGGCCTTGAAGCCGAGCGCGCCCGCGTCTCGCGGCGGCTGATCGAGGCCTGCATGGCCGAGCCCTTTTTCGTTGCTGGCACCAAGCGCGCCTGCACGCGGCTGATGAAGACGGCGCCCGGCCGCATCTTTGCCAAGACCGGGGCGGAAGGTGTGTTCTGCGCCGCCATTCCGGAAAAAGGCATCGCGATCGCTTTGAAGTGCGAAGATGGTACGACCCGGGCTGCCGAAGCCATGGTCGCGGCAACGCTTGCCCGCTTCTTCAGGGACGAGCCCGAGCTGCACGCGGCGCTGATGGCGCAGGCCAACCATTCCATGCACAACTGGAACGGCATCCATGTCGGCGACGTCAGAGTGACCGACGCTTTCGCCGCCTGAACTGTGGCGGGCCGTCTCGGCCCGCTCACTTTCCCGACGTTCCGCTGTCGGCGCAGTGCGCCATCAAGCGCCGATGATCGCAATGTCCGTGCCGTCATAAGGGGCGAGCATGTCGTCGCTGATCTCGTTGGGAACGATGAAGCCCGAGAGCTCAGGGATCGCGGCCACGTGGTGCGGCGAGACCGCATCGAATTTTTCCACCGTTGCGAGCACATAGGTTTCCGCGGCCTGGCCGAGGATCGCCCGCTTGACGGCCGCCTCCTCGAAGTCGCCGGTTGAAACACCGTGGGCCGGGTGAATGGCGGTGACGCCGAGGAAGAACAGGTCGGCTCGGATGCCGGCAATCGCCGCAAGCGCTGCTGCTCCCGTCGCGACCATCGAATGCTTGTAGAGCCGCCCGCCGATCAGGATAACCTCCGCTTCGTGGCGCTCGAGTTCGGCGGCGATCGTCGGGCTGTGGGTGACGACGGTCAGCCGCATGTCGCGCGGCAGCGCCCGGGCAATCTCTGCATTGCTCGTGCCGCCATCGAGAAAGATTGTCTGACCGGCTTCGATCATCGCAGCCGCCTTTTGTCCGAGCCGGCGTTTGACGTCGCCGGCGATCTCCTGACGCGCCGCAAAGTTGGGCAGCGGCGGCACCAGAGGCAGCGCGCCGCCGTGCACGCGCTTCAGCAGTCCCTCCGCCGCCATTTCGCGCAGATCGCGCCGGATCGTGTCCTCGGACAGGTTCAACTCGTCAGCCATGCGCTTGGCGACGACCTCGCCATCTCGCGCCAGCCGCGCCGAAATCAAAGCCCGCCTCTGTATCGTCAGCATGAAATGTCTCCTTGACTCTTCACGATATTGCACGAAATATCACGATTATTCCAGAATAATCTGGATCGTTCATAGCATCTCGGGAGAGAAAAATGCTGATCTTGATCGCAGGCCCCTATCGTTCGGGAACCGGGGACGACCCGGCGAAAATGGCCGCCAACCTGAAGCGGCTGGAAGAGCCGTCCTATGCGCTGTTCAAGGCAGGCCACGTGCCGATGATCGGCGAGTGGGTGGCGCTGCCGGTGTGGCATGCGGCTGGCGGTGCGCGGATCGGTGACGATCTCTATGAGGAGATTTTTCATCCTGTGGCGGGCCGGTTGCTGGCGCTTTGCGAGGCGGTTCTGCGCCTGCCGGGCGACAGCAAGGGGGCCGATAACGACGTGCGCATTGCCCGCGAGCGTGGTATTCCCGTCTATTATCGCCTGGAGGACGTACCCGGCTGCAGCGAGCCGCTGGTCGCGTGAACGTGCAGGCCCGGCAGTTGTAGCCTGCCGGGCCCCCCCTAAACGAGGGCGGACGGCAGTGATCTGCGGCGCCTTGCCACTTCTGCTTGTCAATCGGGGTGACTTCCTTTCTTCTGCAGCCGGTCTTTGCTTTGGAGCGACACGGCAGGAAGCGTGCGGTTCTCCGCTCGCATGCCGCTTCTATCCATGGAATTGACAGAGCCGGTTCGGTCCATCGACATCACGTCAACCGGTCCGCATGATCGCAGAGGAGAGCTCAAAGTGTTGAAACTGTTCTACGCCCCCGCAACCTGTTCACTGGCTTCGCATATCGCGCTGGAAGAAGCGGGCGCCGAATACGAGGCGCGCCGTGTCGATTTTTCGACAGCCGAGCAGACCAAGCCCGACTATCTCGCGGTGAACCCGAAGGCGCGGGTCCCAGCGCTCGTGACCGACAGGGGCGTCATCACCGAAACGCCGGCGATCCTGACCTATATCGCGCAGGCCTTTCCAGCTGCGAAGCTCGCTCCGGCGAACGACGCCTTCGCCTTCGCGCAGTTGCAGTCGTTTCTGAATTACCTCTGCTCGACGGTGCATATTGCCCACGCCCATGGCCGCCGTGGCGCACGCTGGGCCGACGATCCGGCCGCGCATGAGGCGATGAAGGCCAAGGTCGCCTCCAACATGACCGCCTGCTACGAACTGATCGAAAGCAAGATGTTCGAAGGGCCGTTCGTTTTTGGCGACAGCTATTCGATCGCCGATCCCTATCTCTTCACCGTCGCCGGCTGGATCGAGCCGGACGGTGTGGATCCCGCGCGCTTCCCAAGAATCGTCGATCACCGCAACCGCATGACGGCACGTCCGGCCGTCGCCCGGGTGCTGGCGATGCTGAAGGTCTGACGCCTCGGCAGTTGCGGCTACATCAGGATGTAGTTCTTCGGCTGCGGTAGAGGCGGAAGGTTGGTCTCGCCCAGCGCCTCGCGCAGGTTGATTTCGATGGTCTCGGCAAGCGCAACGATCGGCAAGTCGTTCGGCAACACGCCGAACGGCTCCTCCAGTTCGTCGCCGAGCGCGTCGAGGCCGAAGAAGGTGTATGCGACAAGCGCGGTGACGAAGGGCGTCGCCCAGCCGAGCGCATCGGCAAAGCCGAAGGGCAGCAGAAAGCAGAAGAGATAGGCGGTGCGGTGCAGGAGCAGCGTATAGCCGAACGGCACGGGGGTGTTGCGGATCCGCTCGCAGGCCGCAAGCATGGCCGACATCTTGCCGAGCGTGCCATCCAGCTGCGCCCACTGAAAGTCGCTGATCGTGCCGGTTCCGTGCAGTCCGGCGAGAATGCCGCCCATTTCGCGCAGCAGAAAGTCCGGTCCGTTGCGGCTTGCCTTGTAGCCGGCAACGAGATCTGTCGGCAGCCGCGCTAGCGGTCTACCGACATCGCTTCCCGGCCGCAGATGGCAGACCAGCGCGTGGCCAAAGGCGATCGTGATGTCGAGCAGGCGCTGCCGCTCGGTTCCGGCAAGGATCAGCGTCTGGCGGGCGAGGTCGCGTGCGGTGAAGATCAACTGTCCCCAGTCCTTCCGCGCCTCCCACCAGCGGTCGTAGCAGGCATTGTTGCGGAAGCCGAGAAACACGGAGAGCGCGATGCCGAGCAACGCGAAGGGGCCGCTGCTGACGCTCGGCACCAGGCCGGGATCGACGCGGTGCGCCCAGACGACGAAAGCGGAGAGCGCAAAGACGAACAGCACTTGCGGAAAGATCCGCTGGATGACCGAACCCCGGAGGATGAAGAAGAGTTTCAAAAGGGTGGGGCGGTTGCGAACGATCATGGAAATACCTGTCCGGCTGTTCGCTTAACCGGTATAGGCGCCGGCTTGGAAATGGAAGAGCCGTCCGTTCGGCGACGTCCCTCGCGTAACCAGGATTATTTTGCCTGGGATGTCGGGCTTCCTGTCTGCCGCGCGTCCTTGGCGTGTAACGCCAACAGGGAGACAATGACGATGCGCAAGGTGGTTGCAGGCATGCAGATGTCCATCGACGGTCTGATCGACGGGCCGGATGGCTATACGGACTGGGTCGATTCCTGGTCGGATACGTTCGACCTCCTGCCCGAGATCGACGCCTGCGTCCTCGGGAACGGCATGTATTCGGGCTACGAGCAGTATTGGAGCGCGATCAAGCGCGACCCGCAAGCGCCGCTGGAGTTCACCGGCCAGTTGCCGACGCCCGAAGAAATCGAATATACGGACTTTGCGCTTGGCACGCCGCATTATGTCCTCTCGAAAACCCGTTCCGACGTCGAATGGGAAAACGCCAGGATCGTGCGCGACGTCTCCGAAATCGAGACGCTCAGGCAGGCGCCGGGCCGCACTATCTATGTCGTCGGCGGCGCGCGCACGGTGTCGAGCCTGATGGACCACGGCCTGATCGACGAACTGCGTCTCACCATCCACCCGCTCGTGGTCGGCAAGGGCAAGGCGCTGTTCGACACCGTGGCGGAGCGCCATCATGTGCAGCTCGATAACGTGAAGCGACTGGATGGTGGCAAGGTCTGCCTGGTCTACAAGGTCGGCGGCGGAGCCTGACCTGGCTCGAGGAAGCTCGCGGCGAGCCGCCTTGGCGCCTTCTCGCGCCAGGCGGCAACCAGCCGCCCGGTTAGGCTTTGGTCGTCGATTTCCGAAAGCCGCACCAGCATAGCGGGCCAGCCCTTGTAGTGATCCGTTTGAAAGTAGAGCCCCGGGTCGAGCTCCAGCAGCATTTCCTTTTCTTCGAGCGCGCACATGACGACCAGCGTCTCGCCATCCTTCATGCGCACAAAACTCTTGTCTTTCACCAGCAGCGCCGGCGTACCGTAGGACGTGCCGATCGTCACTTCGGGCAGGCCTGCGGCCTCCGCCAGCCTGACGACACGGATGAAGTTGCGCTCGAGATCGTCGCTCATCCGGCCAGCATATCATAGTGCAGCTTCAAAGCCGCAGGTCCTAGAGGCGGCTGCCGGTGCACTCCGCCGTGCGTGGCCACGGCCAGCCCGGGAAGGGCAGGTCACCGAGTTCGCGCCCATCCATCCGTTCGAGATCCGGATGCTGCAGCGGATCGCGCGCCCAGGCGAGCGGCGCATCGTCCTTTCGGTCGTCGGATGTTTTGAGCGGCGTCAGTTTCGAGAGAAGCCTAAACATGGCGGACCATCCTTTCGATGCTTGGATGATCCGCCTGTCCTGTCATCTTTTCAATTGAGAATGGCAGAGATCGTGTTTAGAAAAACTATATGAGAGATCTGAACACGGTACATTTGAACGGGCTGCGCGCCGTCGAGGCTGCCGGCAGGCTGGGATCGCTGGCCGCCGCGGCGGACGAATTGGGCGTGACCCCTGGCGCCGTCAGCCAGCAGATTGCCAAGGCGGAGGCCCAGCTCGGCCGCGTGTTGTTCGAGCGCACCCCGCGCGGCCTCCTGCCCACCGATTTCGGCGAGCGCTTCCTCGCGCGCATCAGCAACGCCTTTCACGAGCTGGCAGAGGCCGTGGCTTCAGCGCGCCGCCGCGACGAGTCGGTGCTGACCATCTCGGTCGCGCCGGTCTTTGCCGCCCGCTGGCTGGTCTATCGGCTCAACCGTTTTGCCGAACGCCATCCCGACATTCGCCTGCGCATCGACGCGACGACAAAGCTCGTCAATCTCGACACGTCGGATGTGGATGTCGGCATTCGCGTTGGTACGGGCGAGTGGCCGGGCGTGAAATCCGAGCCGCTGTTGCAGCAGGAGGTTTTTCCGGTCTGTTCGCCGGCCATGGCCGAAGGGCTTCGGAAGCCTGCAGATATTCTAAAACTGCCCGCTGTTATTGACGGCCATTCGATGTTCAGCTGGGAGGTGTGGCTCCGCGAAGTCGGGCTCTCGGGCGCGGAAGTGAACGTGCGCCACACCTTCAATGAGGCGTCGCTGGTGCTCGATGCCGCGATCTCCGGCCAGGGGGTGATGCTCGCCTGGCAGACACTCGCCGGCTTTGCGATCGCGCAGGGCAGCCTTGTGGTACCGTTCGGCATCCGGGTGCCGACGGGCTTCGGCCACTACTTCGTCAGCGCGCCGTCACGGCGCGAAAGCAAGGCCGCCAAGGCGTTCAAGCGCTGGGTTCGTGATGAGGTGGAGGAGGGCATGCGCCTGCTCGACATCAAGGCGCCGCGCGTTCGCTTCGACGCGGCGACCATGGGCTGATCGCAGGGAGGCCCCCCCTTATTGACCGCTCAGTCCGCCAGTTCTTTCAGGCGTTCTTCCATCATCGCCTTGAAGGCCGGGCGGGCATGGCAACGGGCAAGCCAGGCCGAAACCCGCGGATGCTTGTCGAACAGCTGCGTCTGGCTCATGGCGTAGCGGAAGACCTCCGCAAGATTGAGGTCGGCGACGGTGAAGCGATCGCCGACGAGATAGTCGCGTCCGTCGAGGTGGCTTTCCATGCGGGCAAAGACCTTGTCGAGCGACGTCACGCATCTGGCGATCATCGCCTTGCCTTCATCCGTGTTCTCCGCGCCGTAGTCGTAGGTCAGGATGATCTCGACGGTGTGCGGCTCGACCTCGGTCGCCGCCCACATCGTCCAGTTGCCGATCAAGCCTTCCTCGGCGATATCGGCAGGCGCCAGTGGGCCGCCATACTTGCGCGCGAGATAGAGATTGTTGGCAAGCGATTCCGTCAGCACCACGCCATCATCCTCGATCGCCGGGATCAGCCCCATCGGATTGACGGCGAGGAAGGCGAGCGACTTGGTGTTGATCGGCGCATCAGCAGCCAACGGATCGGCGACGCGGCGTGCCTGGATGACCGGTACCGATTGGAAAGGGATGCCGAGTTCCCGCGCCATCCAGTAATTGCGCGATGCGCGCGAGCGATAAACCCCATAGATCGTCAGCATGCCGTGTTCCTCCCGTCCTGTGTTGTCGCCTGTCTTAGGCAAGCACCGGGAGTGACGGAAGCGGGCGGCGCTGATAGCACACATGAAATCTTTTGATGGTCCGTGCGGCGCTTTGCCGACTTGCGTTTGCGGACGCAGATCTTTAGCTGTCGCACGTCGATTTGGGGATGCGTTTGGCAAGGCTTTTAGGGGATCGGTTGACGAACTTGGCGGCGCGCATGCTTTGCGCGCTGGTCCTCGTCGTTTCGGCCTTGATCCAGCAACCGGCCGCCGCCATGCCGCGGTCGCCGGATGCGATCGCCTACGTCCTCCCGGATGGCAGCCTTGCCGATCTTTGCCTCTCTGGCCACGACGATCCCGATGGAAAAGGTGGCACGAAGGGCCACGGCTGCCAGTCCTGCTGCCTGGTTGCGCCCGCCGACCTGCCGGCGCCTTACCCGATCGTCTTGCCGTCGCAAGCCCGCGCGCGCCCGCTTTCCGTTCCAGCCGGCGATTTCGGTTTCGTTCGCTCGGTGCTCTTAACCGGAGCGGGGCCAAGGGCGCCACCAACGGTTTTCTCCACCTGATACGCGCTTGAACGACAGCTGATTGGCCTTGCGGCGTCCATCTTCGACACGCATTGCCGTGATCGGCGGTCGTCCCGATCACCAAGAGGCGAAGCCGTGCAAACGGTCCTTCCCGGAGAAAACCATGACAACCGCATCCTTCACCAATGCCGTGGACAGCCCCGCGGCCACAGAGCGCGGCATCTCGCTCTACCGCGCCATCTGGCGCTGGCACTTCTTTGCCGGCCTGCTCGTCATCCCCTTCATGATCAGCCTGGCGCTGACCGGGGGGCTTTATCTGTTCAACGACGAGATCGACGATACCGTCTTTGCTTACCGCAACGTCGTGCCAGTGGGCGCCGAACGGATGTCGCCCTCGGCGATCGTCGCGACGGCGGTGGAGTCCGTGCCGGGCAGCGCGGCCGTCTCCTATCGCACGCCGGCCGGCGCGGATCGCTCCGCACGCGTCACCGTCGGCATCGGCAAGGCGCGCATGCTGGTCTTCGTCGATCCCTACACCGGCGCGATCCTCGACCGGGTCGCGCCATCGGAGGAGTTCAACCAAGTGGTCGAGGACCTGCACAGCCTCGACTATTTCGGCAAGTCGGTCGAAACAATCATCGAGATCGTTGCGGGCTTTGCCATCCTGTTGGTCTTCACCGGCATCTATCTCTGGTGGCCGCGCCAGCAGACCGGCGGTGTGTTGACCGTGCGCGGCACGCCGGCACGCCGGGTGTTCTGGCGCGATCTCCATGCGGTGACCGGTATCGGCGCCGGCCTGCTGATCGTCTTTCTCGCCTTCTCCGGGCTTCTGTGGTCCGGCTATTGGGGTGCAACGGTCAACGGCAAGCTGACGGCGATGGGGCTCGGCTATCCGGCAGCGCTTTGGGATGAGGTCCCGACCTCCAGCAAGGTGTCGACCGACGTGTTGCCCAGGGCCAATTGGCTGATGGAAAACGCGCCGGTTCCGGCGTCCAGCGGTGGCGCGGGCGAGCGGGTCGGGATCGATCGCGCCGTCGCGATCGCGGATGCTGAGGGCATGCTGCCCGGCTACGAGCTCGCGATCCCGCTCGACGAGACCGCCGTCTATACGGCCGCCATCTTTCCCGCCGACCTTGCGCGGGAGCGCACGATCCATATCGATCAATATTCCGGCAAGCCGCTCGTCGACATTTCCTTTGGCGATTACCCGGCGTTCGGCAAGGCCATCGAATGGAGCATCAACGTGCACAAGGGGCAGGAATGGGGGCGCGTCAACCAGCTCCTGATGCTGGCCGCCTGCATTTCTATCGTGCTCGTTTCCCTTTCCGCCGTCATCATGTGGTGGAAGCGGCGCCCGGCGGGACGCATCGGCGTGCCCCCGATGCCGCCGCGGCGCAGCGTCTATGTGGGCTTGTGGCTCATGGCCATTGTCTTCGGGCTGGCGTTTCCGTTGACGGGCATCGCGATCGTCGTCATGGTGATCGTCGATCAATTGCTGATGCGCGTTGCACCGGTGCGCCGGCGGTTGTCCTGAACGGGCATTAAGGGGTGGCGTCATCCACCCCTTCTATCGCCTCTTGCAACTTGACCGTTGCAACCTCTACACGATTTTTCTACAGTTATTTAGGAAGAGCTAACTCTTGCTCGTCTAACGTGAAGTGGGGAAAGATCGACCAGCGACGCGGCGAAGAGCGTCGGGAGGCCTTGCTTGGCGAAGAACACGTCCCGCAATCCGCGATATGCCGCTCTCAATGCCGGCGGCAACGCGGAAACGCGCCGCCTGATCGACGCCAGCAATCGGCTGGCCGAGGAGGTCGCGCGCATCTTTCCGAGCGAACCCGATATCGCCGATCGCCACTACTGGTTGGAGACCATCATCAACCACGTGCCGGACTACATCTACGCCAAGGATGTGGAGGGGCGGTTCCTGATCGCCAATCAGGTGACGGTTGCCGACAACGGGCTCGAAGCCATGAAGGATATCGTCGGCAAGACCGATTTCGATCTCCATCCGCCGCAGATGGCCAAGGCGATTGCCGACATTGAGCGTCGCGTCATCGAAACCGGCGAGCCGATCTTCGGCATCGAGGAACGGGCCATCGTTAGCAAGGGCCGCGATCGCTGGCTGATGACCTCCAAGGTGCCGCTGCGCAACAAGAGCGGCAAGATCGTCGGCATCGTCGGCGTTTCGCGTGACATCTCCGACCGCAAGGCGGCCGAGCGGCTGCTCGAAGGGCAGGCGCGCCTGCTTGAGATGATCGCCAACGGCCGGCCGCTCGACGCCTTCTTCCGCGACATGATCCTGTTGATCGAAGCCTTGATGCCGGGCATCAAGGGCTCGGTGCTGCTGCTGTCGCCCGATGGCCGCTATCTCTTCCACGGCGCAGCGCCAAGCCTCGACGAGGCCTATTGCGCGACCATCCACGGCGTCGAGATCGGCCCGCGCATGGGCTCCTGCGGCACGGCCGCCTGGCGCGGCGAGCAGGTGATCGTCTCGGATATTCAGGTCGATCCGCTCTGGGACGATTATCGCGAGCTGGTGCTTCCCTACGGCTTCCGCTCCTGTTGGTCGACCCCGATCCATTCGCGTGAGCGCAAGGTGCTCGGCACCTTCGCGCTCTATTCCGATGTCGTCGGCGTGCCCGACGACGGACAAAAGGAACTGATCGCCATGGCGGCGCATCTCGCCGGCATCGCGATCGAGCGCAAGCAGGCGGAAGATCGCATCAGCTTCATGGCGCACCACGACGCGCTGACCGGTCTGCCCAACCGCGCACAGTTCGAGGAACAGGTCGCCGAGGCGCTGGAAGCCCTGCGCGGCAGCGGCCAGTGGGCGGTGCTCGCCTTCCTCGATCTCGACAATTTCAAGCTGGTCAACGATACGCTCGGCCACGCCGCCGGCGACGAACTCTTGAAGGTCACGGCCTCGCGCATGCGCGCTTCGGTGCGTAAGTCCGACATGGTCGTGCGGGTCGGCGGCGATGAATTCATCCTGCTTTTGAACGGGCTTCCCTGCGAGCGCGATATCGTGCTGGCTCGGCTCGAGGATATCCGGCGAGCGATCGCCGCGCCGATGCAGATCGAGGGCCGCAGCCTGCAGGTCACCTGCAGCATGGGGGTCGCCTGTTTTCCCAATCAGGGCAAGACGGTCGGCGAACTGCTCGCCAATGCCGACATGGCGATGTACCGGGCCAAGGAGCTCGGCCGCAACAACCTGCAGGTCTTCACCGAAGAGATGGCCGCCAAGGCGCATGAGAAGCTCAAGCAGCAGGAGGAGCTGCGCCAGGCGCTCGCGCGGCAAGAGTTCTTCCTGCAGTTCCAGCCGCAGATGAATCTGGCGACTGGCCGCGTTTTCGCGGCCGAAGCCTTGCTGCGCTGGCGCCACCCCGAACGCGGCACGGTCTCGCCGGCGGCGTTCATTCCGCTCGCCGAGGAAACCGGGCTGATCGTGCCGATCGGCGACTGGGTGCTGCGCGCGGCCTGCCGCCAGGCCAGGGCCTGGCAGGATGCCGGCCTGCCGCCGCTGATCATCAGTGTCAACGTTTCGGCGCGCCAGTTCCGTGAGCGCAACTGGGCCGCCCATGTCGCGGCAATTCTCACAGAGACCGGGCTTGACCCGTTCTGCCTCGAACTGGAACTGACCGAGAGCCTGATCATGCAGGATGTCCCTGGCGCGATCGCCACCATGCACGAGCTGCAGGCGATCGGGGTGCACCTGGCGATCGATGATTTCGGCACCGGCTATTCGAGCTTGAGCGCGCTCAAACGCTTCCCGGTGCGCCGACTGAAGATCGACCGGTCCTTCGTCGCCGACATTCCGACGGATCTCGACGACAACGCGATCACCGCCGCGATCATTTCGCTTGCGCGGAACCTCGGCCTTCGTGTCATTGCCGAGGGTGTGGAAAACCAGGCCCAGGTGGAATTCCTGCGCCAGAGCGGTTGCGACGAAATTCAGGGCTACTTCTTCAGCCGGCCGCTCTCGGCTCCGGATTTCGAGGCGCTGATGCTGCAGCCGCGGTTCAGTATCCACAGCGTTTGAGCCCTGCCACCCTCGCGACGCAAGCTTCGTTCCAGCCGTAAATGCAAGCATCGCCCCAATCCGTGGGGGCTGTGCGTAGCATTTCGTTAAGCAAATTCATGCAGCACTCCTCATGCCGCACTCAAGCCTCCAGAGTTCGATGTCCTCTTCAGTCCTTTTCTCCCGTCGCCAGTTTCTTCGCTCGTCCGGCGTGGCGCTCGCCTCCGCCGGTCTTGCGAGCTGCACTTCGTCGATGAACACGGATGTCTTTCGCTATGAGACGGCGCCGGTGTTCCGCAATCCAGCGGTCGAGGGACGGTTTACCGATCCGCGCGCCGAAGGCATCTATGAAAGGCAGGATGGCCCAGGGCCAGTTCCAACCGGTCTTCCACCGCAGGGCCTCTATGTCTCGGACATCTATGCCTCTGTAAGCGACAGTGGCTATCAGGTGCCGGAAATTCCCTATCGCCAGATCGACGCGCGCTTCTACCGCCAGGAGGTCAGCGATCCCTTCGGCGAGCAGCCGGGCACGATCGTCGTCGATACCGGCGACCGCTACCTCTATCTGATCCAGCCGGGTGGCCGGGCGCTGCGTTACGGCGTCGGCCTCGGTCGCGAGGGTTTTGCCTGGTCGGGTCGCGGCGTCATCCAGTGGAAGCAGAAGTGGCCGCGCTGGACCCCGCCGGACAGCATGGTCGCCCGCCAGCCACAGCTAAAGCCCTATTCGGCCCAGAACGGCGGCATGGCCCCAGGCCTCAACAATCCGCTTGGTTCGCGCGCGCTCTACATCTTCCAGAACGGCCAGGACACGCTTTACCGTGTTCACGGCACGCCGGAATGGAAGTCGATCGGCAAGGCGGTCTCGTCGGGCTGCGTGCGCATGCTCAACCAGGATGTCATGGATCTCTACGATCGCGTCCGCGGCAAGGCGCCGATCCTCGTTATCTGATGACGGGCAGGGACGGATATCCGCCCCTCACGTTTCCGCACAGCACCCACCGCGTCGAGCGGAAGGCAGGTCGGTCAATCCTCGCCGGGGCCGGCATTGAGCTGCCGCGTCAGCTGATGCAGCGTCTCGCGAATGTCTTCTGCTTGCTTCAGGCTGCATCCCGAGGCCCTGCTGATGCCGATCAGGATGCCGAAGGCCTCGTTTTTCAGGTCCTGGCCCTTGTCCGTCAGCCGCACGATCACCTGACGTTCGTCGCTCGGGTCGCGCTGGCGACCGACATAACCGGCTGCCTCCAGGCGCTTGAGAAGCGGCGACAACGTGCCTGAATCCAGACCGATCTCCTCGCCGATCCGCTTGACCGTCATCTCGTCCTGTTGCCAGAGCGCCAGGAGCACGAGATATTGGGGATAGGTGAGGCCGAAACGATCGAGCAGCGGCTTGTAGGCGCGGTTGAATGCATGCGCCGCAGAATAGACCGCAAAACACAGCTGCTTGCCGAGCGCGAGTGCTTCCTCGGGAATGGTGTCGCTATGTGCCGCCTTGTTCGCCATGCGTCATTGTCGCAAAAAGACGCTCGAAATGCAATTTGCAAAATTAATTTGCGTACAATTGAATTTTGCGCTATCTAAATCGCATTCACTCAGGAAACGCAAAGGAGACCCCGCCAATGCCCATTCTTTACCGCACCACTGCATCCGCAACCGGTGGCCGCGCCGGCCAGGCCAAAAGCGCCGACGGCGCGCTCGACGTCACGCTCACCGTTCCGAAGGAACTTGGCGGCGACGGCGCCCGCGGCACCAATCCCGAGCAGCTCTTTGCAGCCGGCTACTCGGCCTGCTTCCTCGGCGCACTGAAATTCGTGGCCGGCAAGGAGAAGGTAAAACTTCCGGAAGACACTACGGTGACGGGAACCGTCGGCATCGGTCCGCGCGAGGATGGCACCGGCTTCGGCATCGACGCTGCGCTCGAAATCTCTTCGCCGGGCGTCGACAAGGCCGTGCTCGAAGATCTCGTCCAGAAGGCGCATATCGTTTGCCCCTACAGCCATGCAACCAAGGGCAACATCGACGTCAAGCTGACCGTCGCCTGAGTTTCTCAGATTGAGCTCTTTCAGATCCCCTGTTGAAAGAAGCCCGGCGGTCTCCGTCGGGCTTCTTTTTCAGGCATGCTGTGCCGGTCTACTGCAGAACCTCGATGACCCGCCTGCTCTGCGGATCGACCAGCACCCTTTGCTGGTTGACGACGACATAGCCGTAGGTCGGTTGCTGCGGGATCGGGTAGACCTCGACCGTGTCGGGCAGGGGTTCGCCCACGACGACAGTGCCGTCATAGGTCACGGATGGGCTGGTTTGCTGAAGGACGTAGGTTTTGACCTCGCCGGGAACGATGACCGTCGTGGTCTGAGCCAGGGCGACGCCGGAAAAGGCAAGGCTTGCCACAAAACCGGCTAGGATGATTTTCTTCATGACAGTACCTCCTGTCCCTAGCCAACGGTCCGGCGACAGATTGGTTCCCCTGCCGCGGCGCGGGAACCTATGCCTCGACTGGGAGCTGCTGGAACCTATGCTCGGGCTGAGGAGTTGATGAGCAGGAGGTAAAATAGGATGATCGCCAGGCCGAAAACCAGAACCTGCGCGCTTGCGCAGCGAGAGCTCGAATGCGCGACCGCATTGCGCGAGGAGTTCCAACTGCTGACGGATCTCGCCGAGCGGGTAGGGTGGCATTGGGACGAGATCGCCTTGGCTCTGCTGGAGTTGACGGACGAATACGCCGCCACCCAGCGGGCCGCCGTTGCGGTGAGCGGGCGCCGCTTGAGCGCTTCACCCTCCCCAACACACGGCATTGACAAGACACGGCATTGATCGGCACGGCTGGCCGTCGGGTCATTTCGCCGTGCCGTTCCGGCATCCCGCGCGGGCCTTAAGCCTTCTTCAGAAATTCGGTGCGCATCACCCGACCCTTGGTCTTTTCGACGCGGCACTCGACTTCATCGGGGGAGGATGCGCTTGATCGGGGGAGGATGCGCTTGACCATCGTCCCGCGCTTCAGCGTCGTCGAGGTTCCCTTGCCTTTCAGGTCTTTGATCAGGGTGACGTTGTCGCCGTCCTTGAGGATGGCGCCGATTGAATCCTTCACATCCATGCGGATGTTCCAGAAATGACGACGCGCCCTGATTTGGTCAGGGCGCGTGGGAATGGATGGGCCGCGTCGGCCGGTCTTGGTTAGCGTCGGCTAAGGCTGCCGAGGATGCCGCGCACCAGGGCGCGGCCGACCTGGGTCGCGACTGTGCGGGCGACCGATTTCATCGCCGCTTCGACGACCGTCTCGCGCTGGTAGCCGGAGCTGCGAGGGCGCGCCTGCTTGCCGGCCGGTGCCGCCTGATCGTCGTCGCCAAAGCCCGGCAGCGTCCAGCGGCTGCCGCCGGTGCTCGCCTCGCTCGTCTGCTGCTCGGCCTGAGACTGTGCCTCGGCCTGTGCGTCGGCTGCCTTTTTGGCGCGCGCCGCTAGGATTTCGTAGGCCGATTCACGGTCGAAATCCTCATCGTAAAGCTCACGGACCGGGCTGACGTCCATGACCTTCTTCCGTTCGGCCTCCGTCAGGGGACCGACGCGGGACTGCGGCGGTCGCACCAGCGTACGCTCGACCATCGAGGGCGCGCCCTTGCCTTCGAGCGTGGAGACCAGAGCCTCGCCGGTGCCGAGATTGGTGATCACCGTGGCGCAGTCGAAATCCGGGTTCGGGCGGAAGGTGTCGGCGGCGGTCTTCACCGCCTTCTGGTCGCGTGGCGTATAGGCGCGCAGCGCGTGCTGAACGCGGTTTCCGAGCTGACCGAGAACCGTGTCCGGCACGTCGAGCGGGTTCTGGGTGACGAAATAGACGCCAACGCCCTTGGAGCGGATCAGGCGCACGACCTGTTCAACGCGCTCGATCAACGCCTTCGGCGCGTCGTTGAAGAGCAGATGCGCCTCGTCGAAGAAGAAGACCAGCTTCGGCTTGTCCGGGTCGCCCACTTCCGGCAGCTCCTCGAACAATTCCGACAGCAGCCAGAGCAGGAAGGTGGCGTAGAGCCGCGGGTTCATCATCAGCTTGTCGGCCGCCAGCACCGAGATCGCGCCGCGGCCGTCATTGGTGGTGCGCATGATGTCGGAAATCTTCAGCGCCGGCTCGCCGAAGAAATGTTCGGCGCCCTGCTGTTCGAGGATCAGCAGCTCGCGCTGAAGCGAGCCGACCGAGGACTTGGAAATGAAACCGAACTGATTGGAAAGCGTGCTGGCATTGTCGCCCATGTAGTTGAGCAGCGCCTGCAGATCCTTGAGGTCGAGCAGCGGCAGTCCGCCCTCATCGGCGATCTTGAAGGCGATGTTGAGCACGCCTTCCTGCGCGTCGGTCGCGTTCATAAGCCGCGACAGGAGCAGCGGGCCCATCTCCGACATGGTGGTGCGAACGCGATGGCCCTTCTCGCCGTAGATATCCCAGAAGATGACCGGGAATTCCTGAAACTCATAAGGATTGGTCGGCAGGCCGATCTGTTCGGCACGCTTCAGGATGAAATCCTTGGCCTCGCCGATCGCGCCGATGCCGGAGAGGTCGCCCTTGACGTCGGCGCAGAAGACCGGGACGCCAGCGTTGGAAAAGCCTTCGGCAAGCACCTGCAGGGTGATCGTCTTGCCGGTGCCGGTGGCGCCGGTGACCAGGCCGTGTCGATTGCCGAACTTGAGCTCCAGATACTCGCCCTTGTTGATCGAATCATCAGGCTTGCGGCTGGTGCCGATAAAGAGCTTGCCTTCTTCCAACATGTGGGCTTCATCTCCGTTTCATCAATGAAAGCGGGCGGTTCGCAGTGTCGCAGGGGCGCGCCGTCATCGAAATGTGCCTGGATTTCTGTTATAGGTGGTGCGGTTGCGCCCGGCAACAAGGCTGTGCCCATCCGCGACCGGAATGCGGCGATATCGACGGATCGATAGTCACGGCTCACGGCTTGTTATTTGGTGGGCGATCATTTACCTTGACGTCAACGTCAAAAATCCAAAATGAGGGAGTTTCTCCATGAATGAACTGGTCACGCGCGTTGCTGAAAATGTCGGCATCGAGCCGGCAACCGCCGAAAAGGCTGTCGGCATGATCCTCGGCTTCCTGCAGCGCGAAGCCGCCGACGGTCCGGTTGCCCAGATGATTGAAGCGATCCCGGGCGCGTCCGAACTGATCGCTCAGTACAACGGCGAAGGCACGGGCGGCGGCGGCCTGCTCGGCGGTCTGATGTCGGCAATCGGTGGTGGCGGCGTCATGGCGCTCGGCCAGCAGCTGATGAGCCAGGGCCTCGGCATGGGTGAAATCACCGGACTTGCAAAGGAAACCATCGCGTTCGCCAAGGAGAAGGCCGGCGCAGACGTGGTCGACGAAGTCGTCGCTTCGGTTCCGGGTCTCAGCCAGTTCGTCTGATACCGGCGACCCGAACGTAAAAAAGCGAAGCCCACCGGCGTCTGCCGGTGGGTTTTTTGTTGCCTGCGGCCCCTGTCAGCGTTCCGGCCTGCTTTCCCGTAGCGTCCGTTCGAGTGTGGGCGTCAGCCCGATGCAAAGAACGGCACTGGCGCCGATAAAAGCCGCACCCGATGTCCATCCGTAGAACTCGATCGCGGTTCCGACCGCGACGGGGCCGACGAGTTGCCCGAGATTGCTGCCCTGCATCAGCAGGCCCATCGCCATCGGCGCAAGCGCCGGACGTGGCGACAGGAGCGGCACCGATGAGATCAGCGTCGCCGGAATGAGCCCGCCGATCGCGGAAAACAGGATGCAGAGCGCCAGGATCAGATGTCCGCCTGATGGGCTCAGGAAGATCCAAAGGCCGGACACGCCGGTCAGCAACGCGGCGCTTGCGACCAGCCTGCCGCGGGCGAAGCCGCGGGACAGAAGATGGCCGGCGGCCAGATTGCCGAAGACGTTCACCAGCGTGATGACGGCGCTCAACAGGCCAACGGTTCCAAGCGAGACCTGCAGGCGCTCGATCAGCAGGATCGGCAGAAAGCTGGAAAGCGTGAAGCTCATCAGGCTGTAGAGCGAAAACAGCGCGAAGAGCAGCACGGGCCCGCGGCTCGTCAGCGTTTCCGCGGCATCATCCCGGAAGCGGGTGGCGACACGGGGCGTTTGCCGGGATGGCGACACTGCCAGAAAGATGGAGGCGAGGCTCGCAAGCGTGAGCAGCCCGTTGCTCCACCAGATCGCCTGCCAACCGGCAAAGGCGGGCCCGGTCAGCATGGCGATCGCCATGCCCGCGGGCATGAAACAGCTCCAGAGCGCAAAGACGAGGTCGCTGCGCTCCTGCGTCACCAGGCGCATGAGGATGGCGGGGCCGGCGACGACGACAAGCAGAAAGCCGAAGCCCTCGATGATGCGCGACAGCAGAAGCAGCGTGAATGCTGGGCTCGCCGCGCCGGCAAAGGAACCGAACGCCAGCAGCGCCATGCCGATGCCAAGCAGGCGCCGGTCGCCGACAGCTGTGACGAACGCGCCGGCTGCCATGCCCCCGACGACGCCAACGACTGCGAAGACGGAGGTGATCCAGCCGAGGGCAGAAAGGTTGAGCCCAAGATCGGATTGAAGCAGCGGGCCTGCAATCAGCCCCTTGCCCACCTGCATCGCCGCGACCACGCCGGCCGCAACAACGGTCATCACGCCCGACCAATCGGTTCTTTCGCGAACAAAGGCTGCGGCCGTGGCCATCAGGCGATCTCCCCAACGCGGGTGCGTCCGGCAACCAGCGCTGCCGCCAGTTCCGCCACGTGGCGCCCCTGGAAGCGTGCGCCTTCCAGTTCGTTGGCGCTCGGCTGCCGGTCGCCGCCGTTGCCGTCATCGGCCAGCGTCGAGGCGCCATAGGGTGATCCGCCGGTGATTTCGTCCATGCGCATCTGGCCTTTGAAGCTGTAGGGAAGGCCGGTGATCACCATTCCGAGATGCAGCAGTACGGTATGCGTGGCGAGTATCGTCGATTCCTGGCCGCCATGCTGGCTTCCGGTCGAGGTAAAAACGCTGCCGATACGCCCGACCAGGGCATCGCGCGCCCAGATCCCACCCGCCTGGTCGAGAAAGTCCTTCATCTGGGCAGCCATGTTGCCGAACCGTGTCGGCGTGCCGATGATGATCGCGTCATAGTCGGGCAGTTCGGCGACTGTTGCCACCGGCGCATCGTGGTTGCGCTTGTAGCCGGCCTTGACGGCCACGGCTTCCGGGACGATTTCCGGCACGCGCTTGAGCGCGACGGTGGCGCCGGCGGTGCGCGCACCCTCGGCGACGGCCTTCGCCATGGTCTCGATGTGGCCGTAGGAGGAATAGTAGAGCACGAGCACCTTGGTCATTTCGGTTTCCTTTTTGTGGGCGGCATTGCCGTTCACAGAAAAGATGGGTGCTTTTCTCGATCTCTTGGAGTGATATAATTTTCATCAAGATGATCTATGGAATCGATCATGCTCGATGCCCTTACTCTCGATCAGATGCGGACCTTCGTGACCGTCGCCGAAAGCGGAAGCTTCCGCGCCGGCGCCGCCAGGCTCTCACGGGTGCAATCGGCCGTCAGCCACGCCATCGCCAACATGGAGGCCGAACTGGGGGTCGCCCTTTTCGACCGTTCCGGCCACCGGCCGGTCCTGACGGCGGAAGGGCATGCGCTGCTCGCCAATGCGCGCGACATCCTGTTGCGGGTGGACGCGATGCGCGCCCGGGCACGCGGGCTCGGCGAAGGCATCGAGCTTGAGCTTTCTCTGGTCGTCGATACGCTGTTTCCGATCGAGACCGTCGGCCTGGCGCTGAAGGAGATGCGCGGCGCCTATCCGGATGTGTCGATCCGGCTTGCGGTCCTGCCGCTCGGTGGGCCGCTCGACGGCCTGGTCGATCGCCGCTTCACGCTCGGCATCACTGTCGGCGAAGATTTCCGCGACCCGTCGATCGCCCGTCGGGCGCTTGCGACGGTCGAACTCGTCGCGGTCGTTGCCGCAAATCATCCCTTGGGGCTGCGCGCAGGGGGAGACGTGCTCGACAATGCCGAGCTTGCGGACCATCTGCAGATCGTCCTGTCGGATCAGTCGCAGCGCACGGTCGGGCGCGACTACGGCGTGCTCTCGCCGCAAACCTGCCGTGTCAGCAGCCAGGACACAAAACATGCGATGATCCGCTCGGGCCTCGGCTGGGGTCGATTGCCGTTCTGGCAGGTGGAGCGCGACCTTGCGGAAGGCCGGCTCGTGCGCATGCCGACGGCCGCCCTTGGCCGCAACAGCCAGGTGGGGGCCGAAGCCTATCTCGTTCACCGGATCGACGAGCCGCTCGGGCCGGCCGCCCGCGTCTTCAACGAGGCTCTCGCCCGGATCTGCGCGGAGGGCTAGCGTCGGCCGTTGAGCGCGAAGGCAAGCGTGAAGACCACCAGCACGACGCCCACGCCGATCGGGCCAGCGATCGGGTTGATAAAGTTCATCAGCGCGCCGGTCGCGCCGGATCCAGCCGCGCTGCCGGCGGCATAGGCGAGCGAAAAGGCGGCACTGCCGGCAACCAGCATGCTGCCGCGATACTCTTCCCCGAGCATGGTGAGCGCCGCCGTATAGAGCGCGAAGCTCGCCGCGCCGATGAAGGCGAAGGTCAGAAGCAGAGCGATATCGGACGACAGCAACGGCACGAGCAGATAGCCGCTGGCAGCGATCGCGGCCGCCGAGATCGCCACCCAGCGGCGCGGCAGGCGGTCGAGAAGCACGCCGATGAAAGGCTGTGCCACAGCTGTCGGTATCGCCAGCGCCGTTACGCTCAGCGCGGCAAAGGCCTGGCTGTGGCCGGTCTTGACGAAATAGACCGGCATCGCCGAGATCGCGGCGATATCGGCAAATCCGAACATCAGCACCATGAGGATCAGCATCGGCGCCTTCCCGAAAAAGGCGAAGAGGTCCCGCGTCGAGGACGGCTCGGGCCGGGTGCGGGCGCCCATGGTCAGCAGCCCAGTGAGGAAGGCGACGAGTGCGATATAGATCGCCAAGAGGGCAAAGCCGAGACCGCCGCTGGTGCCGAGCAGCGGGATCGCCAGCGGACCGGCCGCAAAGCCGCCGCACATGCCGGCCCCATAGAGGCCGGAGACGCGGCCGCGCAGTCGGTCCGGGCAGGCGGTGTTCAGCCACGCTTCACCAAGCATGAAGACCATGCTGACGAAGAAACCGAGGGCAAAGCGGGCGATAAACCAGATGACGAGTTCCGACGTCGAGGCAAGTGTCGCGAGACAGATGGAACAGCCGATGAGGCTGGCGATGATCAGCTTGTCGGCCGAGGCGAGCCGCGTCAGCCGGCCGAGAATAAGTGTCGCAACACCGAGACCGGCGGCAAAGCCCATGGCATTGAGGCCGATCATGCCGGCCGAAACGCCGCGGCTCTCAAGCGAAAGCGAGATCAGCGGATAGGTGAGCCCCTGCGCCACCGAGAAAGCGGTGACACCGAGAACGACGGCGATAATCGCCGGCCAGTCGGGAGCAAAATCGCTCGCCTGTGCCTCGTGCAACGACATCGCCCCCTCCCTACGATCCGTGTCCTTGAGGCGATGTCCATATCGTATCCACCGCCGGCAGGGAATTGGCCGGCGGCGAAATGATTGCGTTCGTTAAGCAGCCTTGTCCCAGACGGGGGCAAGGCCTTCCGGGTTGACGATGCGGCCGTCGGCACGCGCAAGGGCGTGGATTTCGGCCATTTCGCCGTCGCCGAGCGCAAAGTCGAAGATCGCGAAATTTTCCTTCAGGCGATCGATCGTCGCGGTCTTTGAAAGGGTGATCACGTCCTTCTGCTGCACGAGCCAGCGCAGCGCTACTTGCGCGGCCGTCTTGCCGTGGCGGGCACCGATCTCCTTCAAGAGTGGATCGCTCGGCACCTTGCCGTTCGCCATCGCATAGTAGGCGGTGATCGACATGCCGTGCTTGCGGGCGGTCTGAAGCACCTTGGTCTGATCAAGATACGGGTGGTACTCGACCTGGTTGGTGGCGATCGGCGCGTCGCTCAGCTTCACGGCCTCTTCCATCTGCGCCGTGTTGAAGTTGCTGACCCCGATGTGGCGAACCTTGCCGGCCTTGTGCACTTCGTTGAGAGCGCCGATGCGCTCGGCCATCGGCACGTCGCTGCCGCCCGGCCAGTGCAGGAGAAGCAGGTCGACATGGTCGGTCCGCAGCTTCTTCAGGCTTTCGTCGACCGAGGCGAGGAAGTCGCGATGGGCATATTTGTCGACCCAGACCTTGGTGGTGAGGAAGATATCGGCGCGTGACACGCCGGAATTATGGATGGCCTCGCCGACTTCGGCCTCGTTGCCGTAGATCTGCGCCGTATCGACGTGATGGAATCCGAGCTTCAGGGCTTCCGGCAGAACGCGCAGCACATCGGCACCGGGCATGCGGAAAGTGCCGAAGCCGAGCGCCGGAATGTTGGCGCCGTTGGAATTGACGGAATGCATCGTGGGTAACTCCTTGTACTGGGCATGTTATGCTTGATAAGCGCCCGGCCACCTGGCCGGGCGAAAAAGGAATGAGGCTATAGGTGGTCCTCGCAGACGGCGGTTCAAGCCGTTTGGTAGGCCGCCCCGGTGCGACGATCAAGGGCGCCGCTCAGGAGCGTGAGCAGCAGGGCTGCGGCGACGAGCAGGGCACCGATCACGGGCGTCATGCCAAGGCCGAGCGGCGAGGCGACGATGACGCCACCGAGCCAGGCGCCGACGGCGATGCCGAGGTTGAAGGCCGCGATGTTGAGCGCCGAGGCGACATCAACGGCGCCCGGACGATGTTGCTTGGCAAGCTGCACGACATAGAGCTGCAAGCCCGGCACATTGGCGAAGGACAGGAAGCCGAGGGCCGCAAGCGTGACCAGCGTCAGCACCGGCGAGGGGGCCGTGAAGGTGAAGAGCACGAGCACCGCCGCCTGCGCCAGGAACAGGCCGATCAGCGCCTTGACCGGGTCGCGGTTGGCGATCTTGCCGCCGGCAATGTTGCCGATGGCAATCGCGATGCCGTAGAGCACCAGGATCAGGCTGACGGCGCTTTCCGAAAAGCCGGTGATGTCCTGCAGGATCGGCGCCAGGAAGGTGAAGGCGACGAAGGTGCCGCCGTAGCCGAGCGCGGTCATGGCAAAGACGATCAGCAGGCGGCCGGAGCCGAGCACGCGCACCTGGTCGATGAGCTTTGCCGGCGGCGCCTTGGACAGCGTGTTCGGCAACAGGGCTGCGATCGCGACAAGAGCGACGACGCCGAGACCGGTGACGGCCCAGAAGGTGGCGCGCCAGCCGAAGGTCTGGCCGATCCAGGTGCCGAGCGGCACACCGGTGACGATCGCGACGGTCAGGCCCATGAACATCATGGCAATGGCCGAGGCGCGGCGGTCTTCCGGTACGAGGTCGGCGGCAATGGTCGAGCCGACCGAGAAGAACACGCCATGGGCAAAGGCAGAAATGACGCGGGCGAAGAGCAGCGGTTCATAGCTCGGCGACAATGCTGCGGCGGCATTGCCGACGATGAACAGCGCCATCAGGCCGATCAGCAGCGGTTTGCGCTCGATCCGGCCGGTGAGCGCGGTGAGAACTGGCGCGCCGAAGGTGACGCCGAGCGCGTAGACGCTGACGATCAGGCCGGCGAGCGGCAGGGTGACATTGAGGTCGGTGGCTACCGTCGGCAGGAGGCCGACGATCACGAATTCCGTTGTTCCGATCGCATAGGCCGCGATCGTCAGCGCAAGTATGGCAATAGGCACGACGAGACCTTTCCCACCCGGCTGGGAGCACCGGGCGTATGGTTGTTGTTGAAGTCGGGTGGAATATGAGCCTTTGCACTCATCACGATAATACGCATAATCAGACAAACGTTTGTGAATTGAGTTCAAAGGGAAGCGCATGGACAACCGAGCCGGTGAGATGGAGGTTTTTGTCGCCGTGTCGGAGACCCGCAGCTTCTCCGCTGCGGCGCGGCGCCTGAAACTGTCGCCGTCGGCCGTCAGCAAGCTGGTGACCCGCATCGAGGACCGGCTTGGCACGCGCCTGCTCGTGCGCTCGACCCGGACCTTGCAGCTGACCCCGGAAGGCGAAGTCTATTTCCAGCGGGCGCAACGGATCCTCGGAGATATCGCCGAGACCGAGCATGTCGTTGCCGCCGGCGGACGCATGGCGCCGCGTGGGCTCTTGCGGGTGAACGCCGCCGTCGGCTTCGGCGAGCGCTACATCATGCCACTCGCGCCGGAGTTCCTGGCGCGATACCCGGAGGTCCAGCTCGACCTGACGCTGACCGACAGCATGATCGATGTCGTCGGCGAACGCACGGACGTGGCGATCCGCACCGGACCGCTGCGTGATTCATCCCTGAAGGCGCGCAAGCTGATGGAAACCCGGCCGGTGGTGATCGCCTCGCCCGCCTATCTTGAAAAGTATGGGATCCCGCAAACCCCTGACGATCTCGACGGCCACAACTGCGTTCGCTTCAACTTCCGCCGCAGCGTCGACGAGTGGGCGTTTCGCGGGCCGGGCCAGTCTCAGATCGCGCACCGAACCGTCTCCGGCAATATGCAGGTATCGAGCGGTTCGATCGTCCGCCAGCTTTGCCTTGCCAGCGTCGGCATCGGGCGCATCGGTCGTTTCCATGTCGAGCCGGATTTCGAGGCTGGAACGCTGGTGCCGCTGCTCGAGGACTATCAGTCGGGCGAGATCGAGACGGTCTACGCCGTCTATGCCGGCCACGAGCATCTCGCTGCCCGTATCCGCGCCTTTATCGATTTTCTGGCAGAGCGCATGTAAGCGCCCGGCGGGCAGACGAACTCAGCCCGCCTTGACCGCCACGATGAAGAACCTCGGAAAACGCAAGAGTACCTTGCCGTCGCTCGTTGCCGGATAGGCCGTGCGTATCCTGTCCGTGTAATCGGCGAGAAAGGCGCTCCGCCGGTACTCGGTCAAGGCATCGAGATAAGGTCTGAGGCCGGTCCCCTTCACCCACTCGACGATCGCTTCGGCATTGGCGAGGCGATGATAGTAGATCGTATGCCAGACCTCGATGCGCGCTGCCCACGGAACCAGGCATTCGACATAGGTTGCCGGCGGCGGCATCGGGTTGCGGCGGATGGTCTTGCCGGCAAAGGCTTCAGCGAAAGCCGGGCTGCGCGCGGTCTCTTCCATCAGGAGGTGGCTCGGCTCTCCGAGGTTGTCCGGCATCTGCACCGCGAGCGTACCGCCGGAGGCAAGCGCCTTCATCAGCCTTTCGAAGATAGTGAGATGGTTCGGAAGCCACTGGAAGACGGCGTTGCCGTAAAACAGCGAGGCGCCGGCGGGAGGAACCCAGGCCGCAAGATCCGCCTTTTCGAAGGATACCCCGGGCAGCCGTTTGGCGGCGGCAAGGAGCATGTTCTCGTCGCTGTCGAGGCCGGAAAGCGTGGTCCAGGGAAACCGGTCGCGGATGAGCTCGGTCGAGTTCCCCGGGCCGCAGCCGAGGTCGAAGGCGAGGCCTTCTGGCAGGTCAGGCACTTGGGCGAGAAGGTCTCTGGCTGGTCGGGTGCGTTCGTCTTCGAACTTGAGATACTGCGCGGGCGACCAGACCATCAAAGAACTCCTTCAGATACCGAATTGCAGGCTTTCGAGAGAGGGCAGGATCAAGGCAGGCCCATGATCGCGGTATTCGTCCGGCATGTCTGCCCGATTGATCCACACGGTGCGGAAGCCGAATTTCGTCGCCCCGGCAATGTCCCAGCGGTTCGACGACTGGAACGAGACTGCGTGCGGGTAGAGCCGGTAGCTGGTGGTAACGAGATCGTAGACGGCGGGCGCCGTCTTGAACGCCTTCACCGCGTCGACCGAAAAGACGTCGTCGATGACGATATCGAGTGCGGCGTTGCGCACGGCCGACGCGAGCATGGCCGGCGAACCGTTGGAGAGGATGGCGATCCGCGCCCCGCGCTCCTTGAGACCTTTCAGAACGGCCGGCACTTCCGGATAGCAGTCGAGCGTCCAGTAGGCGTCCAGCAACCGCTTGCGCAGCTTCGGGTCGGCGGAGGGAAAGCGCGCGAAGGCAAAGTCGAGCGCCTGTTCGGTCAGCTTCCAGAAATCCTGGTAGCTGCCCATCAGCGAGCGCACCCAGGAATATTCGAGCTGCTTGGCGCGCCAGAGTTCGGAAAAAGCCTGTCCGTCCGGACCGATCTCCTCAGCGTGGCGCCTGACCGCCGCATGCACGTCGAAGAGCGTGCCGTAGGCGTCAAACACATAGGCCGCGTGGGACATCGTTTCCTCCCGTCAGTTGTCTTCGGTGCTGGCTGACATGGCGAACATGCCACGTCAAAGCCTATCCGAAAACAAAGGCTTACAGCATCACGCCCGATCGGACAGCCCGCTGTCACCGTTCTTTACGCGGATCATGTCAAATATTTGTGCGTCGCACAACGGCTGGCCGCTCAAAGGCAGGTATCCTGCCTTAGCCCTTGGCCGGTTTCCAGACTTTTGCCGGGAAGCGTAGCGCCTGCTTGGCGAGCTTGCCCTTGAACCCGAGCGCCGTGTCGCACAGGTTGACCACATGCCGGTTCGGCTTGGCTTCCGGGCGAAGCGCATGCAGGGCCGCGGCTGCCTCTTCCGGCGGCATGTAGCGTGCCAGAATGCCCAGCGTCAGCGCCGTCGCGCGGCCAATGCCCCGCAGGCAATGGACGAGCAGATGCGCGTCCTCGGGCAAGCGGTCGATGAAAGCGAAGGCGGCGTCGATCGCCTGCGGACGCGCCGCATCCGGTTCGTCCGGATCGGTGGTGTCGCCGAAAAAGAGTTCCAGGTGATTTTCCGGCGGCAGCTCGATCATCGACAAAAGCCGGCTGCCGGGTGCGCGCACGGAGATGAGATGCGTCGGCGCCCAAAGCGCACGATTGTGCCGCGCCTCGGTCTGCGAGCTGACGATGACACGGATCGGCCAGCCGGCCGGATGCGCCGGATTGGCGTTGAGGATGGGATGGTAAAGTTCATCCGCAGTAACGGCTGCCGCAAGCGCCATGGCAGGACCTCGCTCGTGATTCTTCAGCGCGGATTTTGCCCTGAAACCCGTCCGGGCTTAAGGGCAAAATCTTGGGGGGAGGCGAAAAGCTGTGGCCGGAGCGGGATCAGCCCGGATGGATGTAGCGCTTCGACCAGCGCGACGGCACCAGAATGGTGGCCAGCGTGAGCCCGGCGCTAAGCGCGAAGGAAGCCCAAAGAGACGCCGGGCCGAAATGGCGCTGCAGGACGGCGCCGGCGACAGCGCCAGAGAACATGCCAAGCCAGGGCACGATCTGCATGAGCCATTGGCGGTTGGTGTTGCCGAGCAGCCAGCGGCCGAGGCCGCGCCCGAAACGGGAAAGGGCACCCGTCACGTAGGTGAGCCCGATCGGCAGGCCCTCGATGTGCTCGACGGCGGCATTGACCAGGCCCATGGCAAGCACGATGCCGTAGAAATAGAAGGGCTTTGGCATCGAGGTTCCGAAGCCGGCGCAGAGCATTAGCACCAAACTGACCATCGAGAGGACGCCGACGACGCCGAGGCGTGCGGCCGCAATCACGCCGAGCGCGTTGCCGATGATGAACGCTCCAAGCGCGCCGACGAGCAGCAGGGCGCCGGTGAAGTCGCCGTCGCCGAGCGCGATCGCCGCCCGCGTCGTGTTGCCGCTCATGAAGGAGACGAAGTCACCGATGCTCAAGAGCCCGATCGCGTCGGTCATCCCGGCGAGAAACGAGATCGTCGCGGCGACGGCCAGCGCCGTGCCGGTGCGCTGCCGCTTGATCAGTCTTCGTCGTCTCGCAATGGTCATCTGCCTTGCCCCCGATTGGGGACAAGGCTAGCGCATGCGGATGGTGAGTCGGAATGGGCGGTCATCATATTGCCTGCCGGCTGCGGCGTTCACGGCTTGCCGTAGCCGTCAGAAGCGGGTGATGACGCTGATACCGAGATCGGTGGCGCGGTCCATGGCGACGAGGGCAGGGATCGCCTCTTCAAGAGAAATTTCCCGGCCGATCAGTTGCTGCGGCTTCAGCTTGCCGTCGGCGATCATCGCCAGCATGGCGTCGTAGCGCCAGGCCTGCATGCCGTGGCTGCCATAAATTTCGAGTTCGTGGCCGATCACCTGCGCCATCGGGATCTGTGGCGTCGCCTGGTCGCCGAGCATCAGGCCAACCTGGACGTGGCGGCCGCGCCGGCGCAAGTTCTTGATCGAGTTGAAGCAGGTCACGGGATTGCCGAGCGCGTCGATCGAGACATGGGCGCCACCGCCGGTGATATCCTTCACCGCCGCTGCCACGTCCTGCACGTCACGGCCATTGATGACAGCGACCGCGCCGAGTTTTTTGGCGAAGGCGAGCTTGTCTTCGGCGATGTCGATCGCAATCGGCTGGGCGCCGAGGGCCGCCGCGATCATGATTGCCGAGAGGCCGACGCCGCCGCAGCCATGCACCGCCACCCACTCGCCGCCCTTGACCTTGGCCTGGTCGGCGATGGCGCGGAACGACGTTGCGAAGCGGCAGCCGAGGCTCGCAGCCGTGGTGAAGTCCATGCTTTCAGGCAGATGCACGAGGTTCTGGTCGGCAAAGTCGAGCGCGACATATTCGGCAAACGAGCCCCAATGGGTAAAGCCCGGCTGGAACTGCGCCTCGCAGACCTGCTGGTTTCCCGAGCGGCACTCGCCGCAACGGCCGCATCCGGAAACGAAGGGCACGGTCACCCGATCGCCGACCTTGTAGCGCATGACGCCGCGGCCGGTGGCGGTCACCACGCCCGCCAGCTCGTGGCCGGGCACATGCGGCAGGCGGATATCGGCGTCATGGCCCATCCAGCCGTGCCAGTCGGACCGGCAAAGCCCTGTCGCCTCGACCTTGATGACCACGCCGTTCTCCGTCGGTGTCGGATCGGGAAGGGTACGGATTTCCGGCATCTTCTCGAAGGCGTCGTAATACATGGCTTTCATCGGGTCGCTCCTTGCAATGTCTCAATGGGTGGGGCGCGGCCGTCGATGTGGCGCGCCATCAGAAATTCGTCGACCTCCCGGTCGCCGTCGAGCATGCCGCCGGGAACGTGCCCGATCTTGTAGAAACCCGCACGTTCATAAAAGCGGATCGCCGTCGGATTGTCGGCACGCACCACGAGTTCGAGCAGTCGGATGCCGGCCGAGCGCGCATGATCGGTCAGTTGCGCAAGCAGCTGTCGCGCCACGCCGGACCCGCGGGCCTCGTCGCACACATAGACCATGATGATCGTGCCCCGATGCGCCAGCCGGCTCGCACGCTCGCGCATCAGGCCCATGATGCCGACCGGCTCATCGCTGTCGAAGGCCACGAATACGGCGTTGGCGGTCAGCCGCGCGCGCCATTCCTCAGCCGAAAGGCGCTCCCAGTCGGCCGCTGTCGAGGCGAAGGCCTGCGGCTCGCGGTTGAGCGCTTCCAGCCTGATGCGGCGGAAGATGTCCACGTCGTCAGCGTCGAGATGCTTGATGCGCACGGCTTTCCCTTTTCTTTGGCGAAGAGACTAAGCGAGAGGCCTTCGCGGTACCAGAACGGCCGACATGACATTTTTTGATAGACCCATTCACCCCGATGCTGTTTTTTCGGGGTATGCGGAAAGACTAGAATAAAAACCTCAAGGAGACGCAGATGGCCGTCGATACATCCCCCCGCTCAGTGACCTGGACCTATGTCGATGGTGAATGGCTCTCGGGCAATCCGCCGCTGATCGGCCCGACCTCGCATGCGATGTGGCTGGGCTCGACGGTGTTCGACGGCGCCCGCGTTTTCGACGGCGTCGCTCCCGACCTCGACCTGCATTGCCAGCGCGTCAACCGCTCGGCCGCCGCGCTTGGCCTGAAGCCGACGATGGCGGCGGAAGAGATCGAGGCGCTGACCTGGGAAGGCGCCAAGAAGTTCGACGGCAAGACGGCGCTTTATGTGAAGCCGATGTACTGGGCCGAGCACGGCGCGGCCGGTGTCGTCGCCATCGACCCGGAATCGACCCGTTTTGCGCTCTGCCTGTTCGAGGCGCCGATGGGCAACGGCCACGGCGGCTCGTCGCTGACGCTGTCGCCCTTCCGCCGTCCGACACTGGAATCGATGCCGACCGACGCCAAGGCCGGCTGCCTCTATCCCAACAACGCGCGCATCCTGACCGAGGCCCGTTCGCGCGGCTTCGACAATGCGCTGGTGCGCGACATGCTCGGCAACATCGCCGAGACCGGTTCTTCCAACGTCTTCCTGGTCAAGGACGGTGTCGTCTTTACGCCGGCCGCCAACCGCACCTTCCTTGCCGGCATCACCCGCTTCCGCGTCATGACGCTGCTGCGCGAAGCCGGTTTCGAAGTGGTCGAGGCGACGCTGACGATGGCGGACTTCGAAGCGGCCGACGAGATCTTCACGTCCGGCAACTACTCCAAGGTGCTGCCTGTGACGCGTCTCGAAAGCCGCGACCTGCAGGCCGGCCCGGTCGCCGCCAAGGCGCGCGATCTTTATATGGACTGGGCGCACGCGGCCCGCGACGTCTGAACCGCGCGCAAAACCCCGGCGCACGGTCGTACCCGCTGCGCCGGGGCAAGATGGCCCTCGGTTCAGGCACTCAGCGCGAGCGGCGCGCGCGCGCACCGACCACGGCGCGCCTGTGGATCAGGTAGGCCTGGACGGAGAGGCCTGCGAGGAAGATCACCAGCCAGGCAAGCAGCGTCGTCTGCACGATCGGCGATTCCGGGCCGCTGGCAAGTGGCTGCGAGGCGGGCAGGCGCTTCAACGTCTCGGCGATCGCCGGCACGATCAGCAGGAAATAGCTGAACGAAAGGCCAAGCGTTGCCAGGTAGGGGCGCAGGCGGCCGAAAAATTCGAGCCTTTGTGCTGCAAGGCTCCCACCGATGACGAGCAGCGTGACGATCCCGAGCGCATGGCCCGCGTTGAAGCCGCCGGTGCTCGAAAGCCCCGCGGACGTCAGCACCGCCAGGATGATCGCGGCGAGGTAAAGCTTGCCGGAGCGCGTGCCGGGAACAATCGCACCATACCGGGCAAAGCCATAGAGGCCCGCCACGACGGGGGCGAGGCTGATGACGGTATGGATGATGCCGAGTGTGGAAAGCGGATTTGCCATGATTTTCCTCCTTCATTCAACCGACTAGTTGGTCGGGATGTGTTCGAAAAAGAAACGCGATGATTTCACCTGCCATCGCGTCCGTTCGGTTTGATTTCTAGTGCTCGCAAATGTGGCCCGCCGTTCCCACGGGAACAACTGTCTTTTTCGACCGGTGTCGCTTCGAAGGGTCGGAGCTTCGGGGTCAGGCATCGCTTGGCGCCTGAAGTTGTGCCAAGGCGGGCCGTGCGATCGCCGAAAACGTGGCTTGATCCGAGCCGGCGACGCGGGCCGCGAGCATTGCGCCGTGGACCGTCGCCATGAGCGCCTCGGCGGCCGCCTTGGGGCCGTGAGCGGTCCTCAGGGATCCCTTCGCTACGCCATCCTCGATCACGGCTCCGAGCCAGCCGGAAAGGTCGGCAAAATGACCGCGCACTTGCGCGACGACAATATCGGGAAGCGAAGGTATTTCCGAGGCCAGAAGGGCGCCGATACAGAAGGGCATGTCCCGTTTGGCGATACATTCTTCCCAGAAGCCGACATAGGCCTCGAGCCGGGCCGCCGGATCGCCGACAGCTGCTAGCAGTCCTTCAACGCTGCGGCGATTGTTCTTGCGGTAGCGGGCAAGCACGGCTGCGGCCAGGTCCGCCTTGGTCGGGAAGTGATGGTGGATCGTCGCCTTGCCGATGCCGACCACGGCCGAGATGTCCGCGTAGCTGAACGCGCTGTAGCCCCGCGACACCATCAGGCGTTCGGTTGCGTCCAGGATTCGTTCGGAAGTATCGCTCACCATGAGCAAGATCTATCAACCGGTCGGTCGAAGCTCAAGTGAGGAGCAGTCCACATATGCAGTGACCGGGGCCGACGTGGACGGCAACTGGACGGCTTGCGCCGGGTCGCGCGCGCTATTTCTTCTTTGCCGGCACGCCCACCTTGACCGCGTCGGGTGCAAGCTCACCACCGAGCTCGACCGTCTTCTTCTGCTTGTCGAAGACGCAGATCTGCGTGACGGCGACCTTGGAGCCCTTGGGCGTGCCGATCACCAGCGCCAGCCCGAAGCTCTGCGAGCCGAAGGGGTCGACGACGACGCTGGGTTTTTGCAGCGAGGTGGCGGCGGCGAGGCACTTCTTCGAAACCTCTGCCCGGAATGTCTCCCACGCGTCGCCGGAAGAGGCTGCTGCACTGGACGCAGCAAAAGCGGCGATGGCGGAAAGGGCGAGGGCAGGGATGAGACGCTGCGGCATGGACTGTCCTTTATGCATGGTTGCAACGGTCGCGAAGCTGCAGCCAAACCGTGGCATGAATGTGCTTGAAAGTGTCATGCTTTCAAAATGATGTTGAAAGTATATTCCGTGGGTTGAGGAAAAATTGGCATTGCATCGGTTGCCTCCATGAGGGTCGGTGCCTATGTTCCCGTTCACGGATTTCCCGACGAAATTCCATGCCAAGAGGAGATGCCCACATGGCTTTCGAATTGCCGAACCTTCCCTATGACTACGATGCGCTGGCGCCCTACATGTCGCGCGAGACGCTCGAGTACCACCACGACAAGCACCACCTGGCTTACGTGACCAACGGCAACAAGCTTGCTGAAGAGGCCGGCCTCTCCGACCTGTCGCTGGAGGAAGTCGTCAAGAAGTCCTACGGCACCAACCAGCCGCTGTTCAACAATGCCGGCCAGCACTACAACCACATCCATTTCTGGAAGTGGATGAAGAAGGGCGGCGGCGGCACCAGCCTGCCGGCCAAGCTCGACGCGGCCATCAAGTCCGACCTCGGCGGCTACGACAAGTTCCGCGCCGATTTCATCGCCGCCGGCACCGGCCAGTTCGGCTCGGGCTGGGCCTGGCTCTCGGTCAAGAACGGCAAGCTCGAAATCTCCAAGACCCCGAACGGCGAAAATCCGCTCGTTCACGGCGCCTCGCCGATCCTCGGTGTCGATGTCTGGGAACACTCCTACTATATCGACTACCGCAACGCCCGTCCGAAGTACCTCGAAGCCTTCGTCGACAGCCTGATCAACTGGGATTACGTGCTCGAAATGTACGAAGCGGCTTCCAAGTAAGCTGCCCGTCTTCGATGCATGACGTTTGGACCCGGCGCTTGCGCCGGGTCTTTTCGTTTGTGCTGGGTACCGATGAGGCCAGGCTCAGGTGGTCTTCCAGCCGCTGATCCAGAGTTCCCTGAGGCGGTTTCCCTCGCCTGGAAAATAGGCGCCGACCGCCTCGCAGTGCTCGACACGGTCGGCGCGAAAATTGCGGATCGCCTGGCGCAACTCGCACCAGCCGACGATGTTGGCAGTTTCCGAATAGTAGATCAGCGCCACCGGCCGGATCGTGCGTTCTGTGGCGCGGCCGAGTTCGTCGCGATAGTCGAGTTCGAGCTTCTGCTCGTCGCGGATCGCCCGGCGTACCAGAGCGAGATCGATGCCGGCGGGCGAGGGGGCGATCGTTCCCCAGGCGTGCAGCGCCCGCGAACGAAAGGCCAGTCTCAGCGGCTCGGGCACGGCTGCAGTGATTTTCTGGTTGACGCGGCCGGCGGCTGCCTTCAGTTCCTCGTCGCCGGTTCGTGCCAGCAGCGCCAGAGCCAAGGCGATCGCTTCCGTTTCCTCGATCGAAAACATCAGCGGCGGCAGGTCGAAGCCGGGCCTAAGAATATAGCCGATGCCGCGGCCGCCTTCGATCGGCACGCGCATCGCCTGGAGTGCCGCGATATCGCGGTAGATCGAGCGCACCGTCACCTCCAGCGTCTCGGCCATTTGCGCGCCGGTCACGGGCTTTCTCGCAAGCCGGAGGATCTGGATGATCTCGAAAAGCCGTGCCGCCTTGCGCATCGAAAACCTCCCCCGTCGTCAACGCTCCTGACACTACCTTGTCAGTTGACCGGATTTATACCATCAGCCAACGGATTGAAAAAACAGCAATTCGTTTGAGAAGTGAAAACCCGGACGACGGACAACTGACATGACCTACACGGAAAACCTCTGGCTCTTCTTCACCCTTCTGTTCGGCATCATCATCGTGCCGGGTATGGACATGGTCTTCGTCCTGGCGAACTCGCTGACGGGAGGGCGGGCCTCCGGTCTGTCGGCGACGGCCGGCATCATGGCGGGCGGCGTGCTGCACACGCTCTATGCGGCACTCGGCGTCAGCGTCATCCTGCATCTGGTGCCCGGCCTCTTCAACGTGCTGCTCGTCGCGGGTGCTGCCTATATCGCCTGGATCGGCTTTTCCCTGGTCAAAAGCTCGATCACCATCGGCGGCATCGACGGCGCGGACCGGCTGTCGCGCTGGGCGAGTTTTCGCCAGGGCGCGCTGACGAGCCTGATGAACCCGAAGGCCTATCTCTTCATGCTGGCGGTCTATCCCCAGTTCCTCAAGCCGCAGTTCGGGCCGATCTGGTCGCAGGCCCTGGTCATGGCCGCGATGATTGCGGCGACGCAGCTCGCTGTCTATGGCGGCCTTGCCCTTGCCGCCGGCCGCGGCCGGGATTTTCTGGTCGGCAGCCCCGAGACGACCGTGTGGATCGGCCGGGCCGCCGGGGCGGTGCTCGTTCTGGTCGCGGCTTTCACGGTGTGGCAGGGCTGGTCGGCACAGTGAAGCTGTCCCGGTTTCTCTAAAGTATAAACATGAATTTTAAAGTCATGTTATTGGCGGGCCTGTTGAAATCCCGGAATTACGCCGGCCGACGGAAATTCCCTTGTCCTAACAAGCACATCAAAAAAATGTTACTTCCGTCGAATACTCAAGATGACATCATGCGGCCGCATTGGGCATGAAGGCCAGGCAGGCAGATTCGCCGAATAGATTTCATTGACCGGGAGATCCTGATGAAAATACGCGCACTCATGTTGGCTGCCGCTCTTGCGGGCCTGGGTGTTACTGCCGTGACTGCAGCCGACGAGCCGCAGGTGGTTCGCCAGCAGGCGATGAAGAAGGTGGGCGCTGCGACTGGCGCGCTTGCCGGCATCGCCAAGGGCGAGAAGCCCTATGACGCGGAGGTCGTGAAGGCATCGCTGACGACGATCAGCGAGACGATGAAGACCTTCCCGGACCATTTCCCGGCCGGCTCGGAAGCGGGCCACGAGACCGAGGCGAGCCCGAAGATCTGGGAAAACCTGGATGACTTCAAGGCCAAGGCCGCCAAGCTCGGCACCGATGCCGAGGCGGTTCTGGCGCAGCTGCCGGCTGACCAGGCGGCCGTTGGCGCGGCCCTCGGGGGCATCGGCAAGGACTGCGGCAGCTGTCATGAGAGCTACCGCCTGAAGAAGAATTGACCGGCGGCAACGTCCTATCCGGCTGAAAGAGGAGGCACGCGACGTCCCGCCGCGTGCCTTCACTCGTATTGAGCACACTGTTTGCGGCAGGGCATGAGGGGAGACTATGGGTCGTCGGGCGAGAAAGCTGATATCGGGTCTTGTGGTGCTGGGCGTCGTCGGCGGTGCCGCCTTCTGGTGGCTGACGAAGCCGGCACCCTGGAGCGCCTCCCATTGGGAGGGCCTCGGAGAACCGGATCTTGCCAAGGGCGAACAGGTCTTCTGGGCCGGCGGCTGCGTCAGCTGTCATGCCAACAAGGGCGCCGAAGGTGACGCGCGTCTGGTGCTTTCGGGTGGCGCGCCGCTGAAGAGCCCCTTCGGCACCTTCCACGCGCCGAACATCTCTCCGGACGAAACGGCCGGAATCGGCGCCTGGACGCTCGCCGAGTTCGGCAACGCCATGACCCGCGGCGTCGGGCGCAACGGCGAGCATCTCTATCCGTCGTTCCCCTACGGCTCCTATGCGCGCATGGCGGCCAAGGACGTCAACGACCTCTGGGGCTTCATGAAGACGCTGCCGAAGAGCACCGAGGTAGCGCCGCCGCACGAATTGCCATTCCCTTACAACATGCGGATAGCCTTGGGTGGCTGGAAGCTGCTGTTCCTGACCGACAAGCCACGCACCGCGGTGGACGCCAACGACCCGAAGCTCGCCCGCGGGCAATATCTCGTCGAGGGGCTTGGCCACTGCGGCGAATGCCACACGCCGAGAAACGCGCTCGGAGGCTTCGAGCCGGATCAGTGGCTCGCAGGCGCGCCGAACCCGGAAGGCGAGGGCCGTATTCCCGATATCACGCCCGGCTCCAAGAGCATCGGCAGCTGGAGCGCCTCTGATATCGCCTCCTATCTGGAAACCGGCTTCACGCCGGAGTTCGATTCCGTCGGCGGTTCCATGGTGGAAGTGCAGAAGAACATGGCAAAACTGACGCCGGCCGACCGTGAGGCGATCGCCGCCTACCTGAAGGCGGTACCGGCGCTCTAACGCTTGATCTTCGTAGCAAGGCGCGCTCAACTCGGCTTCATAACGAGGAGGAGACTGGATGCGCCCACACGAAACCGCGCCCTACGACCAGTGGATCGAACGCAGCCCCGAGGAGATGGTGGCCCGCGCTGCGGACTTCTATGAAGAGGTCAACCGCCGCCGCACCACGCGTTACTTCAGCGATCGTCCGGTGCCGCGTGAGGTCATCGAAACCTGTCTGAAGGCGGCGGGCACGGCGCCGAGCGGCGCCAACCATCAGCCCTGGCATTTCACCGTGATCGAGAGCCCCCGGATCAAGGCCGAGGTGCGCCACGCGGCGGAAGAGGAGGAGCGTATCTTCTATCGGGACAAGGCGCCGCAGGAGTGGCTCGACGCGCTGGCGCCGCTCGGCACCGACGAAGACAAGCCCTTCCTTGAGACTGCTCCCTACCTGATCGTCGTCTTCTCGCAGAAGCGCGGTGGTCCCAATCCGGGCGATCTGAAAAAGAACTACTACATCAACGAAAGCGTCGGCATTGCTACCGGCATCCTGATCACGGCGCTGCATCATGCGGGCGTTGCGACACTGACCCATACGCCGGCGCCGATGAACTTCCTCAACGAGATTTGTGGTCGGCCGGACAGTGAAAAGCCGTTCCTGATTCTGGTGGCCGGCTATCCAGCCCCGGATGCGACCGTGCCGGTGGCCGGCAAGGTGAAGAAGCCGCTCGATCAGATCTCGAACTGGCTCTAGGCCTGTTGCCAAAAGTGGAGAGGCCGCTTTCTGCACCGAAATGGAAGGCGCTTACCCGATGCTGCCGCTGTCGTCGGGCCGATGCTCCCGCCCGTAGAGTGCAAGAAATCCGTCGAGCTCCGGTGAGCCGAGACCGAGGCCATGCAGGATCTCGCCGGAAAAGCTGATCGGCGCGGTGCCGGCGGCGGTGACCACGTGGCCGCTGCGCATCGCCTGCGGCTGATCGCGATAGTGCGAAGCACCATGATAGCCGGTCAGCGCCGCAAGGCTTTCGGCGCTGTTGCCGGTGTGGTCGACGCGGTCGAGAAGGCCGCATGTCGCAAGGGCATGGACGCCGCCGCAAATGGCTGCGACCACCCGCTTGTTGCGATCGAAGGCACGGATCGTCGAGGAGAGATCGGGCGCCTCGTTCGTGTCCCAGATTGCGCCGCCGCAGATCACCAGCCCGTCGAAGCCGGCCGGGTCGAGGGCATCGACGGAGAGATGCGCCGAGACGTCGAGGCCGCCCATCGAGGTGACACGCGCGCCGTCGACGGTGGCAACCTCGATATCGACGCCGAGATGGGTGCGCGCCGCCGCCATCAACAGCGCACATTCCCAATCGGCGAAGCCTTCGCACAGGACGATTGCAAGACGCATCGGCAGCTCTTTAGCCCAGCTTCTGCATATAGCGCATGCCGGTCACCGGGCGAGGGACGAAGCGTTCGGATTCGTAGAAATGGTGTGCCTGGAAGTTGCCCGTGGCGGCGCTGACCGAAAGGAAGTCGCAGCCGGCCATCTTCGCCTGCTCACGCGCCTTGGCGACCAGGTGGCGGCCAATGCCGGTGCCGCGGCTTTCCGGGCGAACGAAGAGGTGATGCAGCTCCATGCCGCGTGCGCCTTCGGCGGCCCGGTAGATCGGCACGAGGATCGCGTAGCCGATCAGCCGGTTGCCGGCCTCGGCGACGAGCGCCGTAATCCACGGCGTACGGCCGAAAAGGTCACGCTCCAGCTGTTCGGGCGTGATCGGGGCGGCGTCGCCGTGATGGGCCGAAAGTTCGGTGATCATGTCGCGCAGTTCCGGCAGGTCGCGCTGCTTGGCGCAACGGATCGTCACCATCGGCGGGCGCGTCGCCGGTGTCGCATGAAGGGTGGGGATGGCGGTCTGTAGCATGTCTGGGCTCCTCGGGTTTTCTCGCCATCAGGAGCCGGAAAAACAAAAGCCGCCTGATGGCGGCCTTGTTGAATATGATCAGCAGGCCGCTCCTATCGGAACAGCCAAAAATACACGCGGCAAATGGGTGCGTTCTTGATCATGGGCGCTAGATTGTTTGTTTTCGTGATTTTGTCAACGGGGATTTTTCAAGGCGACTAATTAAGCTGCCGCCTCAGTGCTCGCTCTCGCACATGGAATGGTCGGCGAGCGCCCGGATCACATAGCAGTCGCCGACGGTGTGATTGCCGTCGCAGGCGACGATGCGTTCCAGTTCCTGCTCCAGCTTCCTCAATCGCGCGATCTTCTCGCGCACCGTTGCCAGGTGCTCGCTGGCGATGCGGTCGGCTTCGCCGCAAGGTCGCTCCGGATGCTGGCTGAGGGCGAGCAGGTCCTTGATCGAATCGATCGACAAGCCGAGGTCGCGTGCATGGCGGATAAAGGCCAGTCGCTCAAGTTCGCCTTTCTCGTACCGCCGCTGATTGCCTTCGGAGCGCTCGGGCGCTGCGATCAGTCCCATCTGCTCGTAGTAGCGGATCGTCGGGATTTTGACGCCGGTGCGCCGGGAGAGATCGCCGATGGAATACATGCTCGCCTCAAACCTATAGCTTCTGGAGCAATAGATAGTTGGGCGCGACCAAGTGTCAATGGTTGGGAAGGGGAGGGGCCGGTCTCGGCCCCTCTGAATGCTGGACGCTGCGAGGGCGGCTTGTCCTAGCCGCGGTCGTTTTCGAGGAACGAGAGCAGGGCTTCGTCGAAGAGATCGCTTTCTTCCAGCTGCGGCGTATGCCCGCTCTGTTCGAAGAGCCGCACCGTCAGGTCCGTGAAGTCCGCCCGGTACTCGTCCCAGCTGAAGGCCGGGGCGACGAGATAGTCCGAGCGGCCGAGCGCAAGCAGGACCGGCGCTGCCAGCCTGTTCAAACCCTTGCGGATATCGATATCGCGAAAGACCTCGCCCCAGAGATGGTCGAATACCGCGTTGTTGACAGTGACATCTCGCCAAAGAGGCGTTGCGTCGAAGTCCGGCTGATGCCAGCTCTTCGCGCCGAGCCGGATCAGCAGGGCTTTGAAACGTTCCTCAGGCCGCGCCGTGATGTCGTCGCCAAGCTTGGCCATCTCCCGTGCGAAGATCGCTTTTCGGGCCGGCGACACTGTTTCTTCCCAGATCCGGTCGGCGAGCGCCATATGACGAGCCGAATGGCTCGGACCGGTGCCGACCATGATCGCGTGGCTGACGCGCTCCGGGTGCCGCTTGGCATATTCGAGGGCCATATAGCCATGGCCGGAGTGTCCGAGAATGGCGAAGCGTTCGAGCCCCAGATGCGCCCGCATTCGCTCGATATCATCGAGCACCGTCTCGAAGCCGATGTCGCCAACGGCATAGTTGGTCCGCGCCGGTGCGAAGCCGCGGTGGTCGATGAAGATCAGCCGCAACTTCTCGCGAAGCGCTTGGGAGAAGGTGCGGGGGTAGTAGGCGGCGCTGCCGATGACGAGCAGCGGCGTGCCACTGCCTTCGATCCTATAGCCGAGGTCGAAGGGGCCGGCGCCAAGGCTGCCGGCTTCGGAAACAAATCCGTCTTTGGTGGTCATGAGGATGATCCTAGCGATGGCCGGTGAACGGTCATGTCCGTGTCAGGACGTTCAGGCGGCCGAAAAAAAGCCATGCCAAAAACCGCCGAAGGGCGGCTGTGGCGTCGGTCGTTTTCTGCCGGCGAACGTCGCTAACGGATCAGGCGCATGGATCTTGGTCCTCTTTGGAGGATCGCTGGATATCATCGATTGTCCGACCGAGACAAGCCGATCGGCGCAAACCGCCCTCTCAGGGGATGTCGTCGCCGCCGTTGGCGAGATCGGCGGTCGCCACGTCGCGCTGCTGCTCGACACCCATCGCGCGCTCGACAGCCTTGCGGATCTCTTCCTCGGCGGCCTGCCGCTGCTCGGGGGGCATCTCCTTGAGATCCGCTTCGGTCAGGCCCATCGCCTTGAGGACCTGTTCGCGGATTTTCTCAACCAGGCTCTTCTTCGCTTCCTTCAGCAACTCGTCGCTGACCGAACCGTCCGAGGCCGCAGGGCCTTCTTTGGCGGAAATCGAAGCCGTGCTCTCGCCGTCGCGCGCCGCCGTCATCCACAGCGCGTTGGAAAGGGCGTTCGAGGTCGAAGGCGGCGCGATCGTCGGGGCCTGGCGCGGGCGCGCATCACCGCCGCTCTCCTCGATCGGCGCGATAGTGCCCGCCTGCTGGCGGCGCTGGGAGAAGTAGTAGTTCGAAATGCTGTTGTCGATCTTCATGGGAATCCCCCGGAATCTGTCGTCCGGGGGAAGCTGCTGTCGCGGGCTTGCGCGGAGCTTACTTTTGCAACCTTCTAGCGAGAATTAGGGATGCTTCGCGCGCGTCAAGGCAGAGTGTAGGCGATGATGTAGTCACCGGGCCTGGTGCCGACCGAGCCGTGGCCGCCGGCAACGATCAGCACGTATTGCTTGTCGCCGACCGCATAGCTCATCGGCGTCGACTGGCCGCCGGCGGGAAGGCGCGCCTCCCAGAGCTGGCGTCCGGTCGTGAGGTCATAGGCGCGCAGATAATCGTCGACAGCGGCACCCAGGAAGGCGACGCCCCCCTTGGTGATCATCGGCCCGCCGATGCCCGGTACGCCGACCTTGAACGGCAGCGGCAACGGCGTCATGTCCTCGACTGTGCCGTTCTTGTGCTTGTAGGCGATCTTGCCGGTCCTGAGATCGGCTCCAGCGACGTAACCCCACGGCGGCGCCTGGCAGGGAATGCCGAGCGGTCCAAGGAAGGGGCCCATGAAGACGCCATAGGGCGCTCCATCGTTGCGATTGAGCCCTTGCTCCGACCCCTTCTCGTCCTGGCCCTTCGGCGGCACCTGGTCGCGGGGCACGAGACGCGAGGTGAAGGCGAGATAGGTCGGCATGCCGAACATCACCTGCCGCTCCGGATCGATCGCGACGGAACCCCAGTTGAAGGTGCCGAAGTTGCCGGGATAGACGAGCGTGCCCTCGATCGACGGCGGCGTGTAGCGTCCCTCATATTTCAGCGAGCGGAACGCGATGCGGCAGGCAAGCTGGTCGAACAGCGTGACGCCCCACATGTCTTTTTCCTGCAGCGGTGCAGGCATGAAGGTGAGGCCGGAGACCGGCTGGGTCGGGGCGGTGAAGTCCTCGGGGATCGCGCCACCCGGCGCCTGCACCTCCTCGACCGGGATGATCGGTTCGCCGCTCCTGCGGTCGAGCACGTAGATGTCGCCCTGTTTCGTCGGTCCGACCAAAGCTGGCACGACGGTGCCGTCCTCCTTGGTGATGTCAAGCAGCGCCGGCTGCGCCGGCACGTCCATGTCCCAGAGGTCGTGATGTACGCTCTGGCGAACCCAGCGCACCGCGCCTGAATTGATGTCGAGCGCGACGATCGAGGAGGAATATTTCTCGACGTGTTCGCTGCGGCCCATGCCGAGCTGGTCGGGCACCTGGTTGCCCATGGGGATGTAGACGAGGCCGAGACCCTCGTCATAGCTGAAGACCGACCAGCTGTTCGGCGAGTTGGTGGTGTAGGTCTGGCCTTCGGGGAGCGGTGCCGTCACATCAGGGTTGCCGCTGTCCCAGTTCCAGATCAGAGCACCGGTGTTGATGTCGAACGCGCGGATGACGCCGGACTGTTCCTGGGTGGAATAGTTGTCGTTGACCGCACCGCCGATGATCAGCTTGCCGGCGACGGCAACCGGCGGCGACGTCGAATAATAGTAACCGGCCGGGTTGTATTTCATGCCCGTTTCGAGATGCAGGACGCCATTGTCGGCAAAGCTGGTGCAGACGGACCCCGTCGCCGCATCGAGCGCGATCAACCGCGCGTCGGAGGTCGGAAGGTACACCCGTTCGGTGCAGGGGCTGCCCGGGGCTGCAGCCGGGTCGGCCCAATAGGTAACGCCGCGGCAGGTCTGGTGCTGGCGGTCCGGGTTCATGCCCGAGTTGCTGTCATATTTCCATTTCTCTTCGCCGGTTGCCGCATCGAGCGCGATCGCCCAGTTGTGCGGTGTGCAGGCATAGAGCGTGTCTTTGATCTTGAGCGGCGTCACCTGATAGGTCGTCTCGCCCACGTCGTCGGGTCTCTTGATGTCGCCGGTCTGATATTGCCAGGCAACCCTCAGCCCCCCGACATTCTCAGGCGTGATCTGATCGAGCGGCGAATAGCGCTGGCCGAAGGCGGTGCGCCCGTACTGGTGCCATTCGCCCGGCGGTACCGAGCCGCCGAGCGGTGGATTTTCAGCGACGACATCGCTCGGCAGATCGCCGCGTATGTCGTGCGGGTCCTGCATGATCGCGTAGCCCGCGACACCGACCGATACCAGCACCGCAAATGCCAGCGGCCAGCCACTCACGGCATAACGCTCGCCCGTCGGGCTTTCGAAGCCGAGCGGTCGGCGCACGGCCGGCAACAGCAGCCAGAGCCCCAGAAGGACGATGACGCCGCCACGCGGGCCAAGCTGCCACCACTCGAACCCGACCTCAGACACCGCCCAGCCGAGCGAGCCCAGGATCATGAACGCATAGAGCCAGATCGCCGCCGATTTCCGCATGAACAGCAGCACCGCCGTCAACAGGAAGCCGATGCCGATTGCGAGGTAATAGGGGCTGCCGCCAAGCATCAGCAGCTTGGCGCCGCCGCCGCCAAGCGCGAGGCCGATGATTGCAAAGACGATGGCCGTCAGAACGAGCATGATGGGAACTCCCGCATCGAAGAACGGTGCAGTGGCACGGTTCTTTCCATTGCGGCGGTCCGTCGCCGGGACCGCGTGAGACAGGTGGCTTCGAAGCGGCGGTCGCAAGCCTGTCGCGGCCGCCCGGTCAGGGAAGGCGCAGAGCGCCTGTCCTGTTAGCACCTAACGCGCCGTCTCTGCCTTTCAATAGCCACATTCCGCAACGCGGAAATATTCGCAGGCCCGCAATAAAGTTGCGGTCAAGGCGACCGAACGTGGACGACCGGTGCGTTTAAGCGCCGCTGGCGGCGCGTTGGCTGAGGGCAGCCAGGTGCCCGTCCCCGCGTAAAAACAGCGGCATAGAACGATTTGATGAATCGGCCTGGCAGCAGAAGCGCAAGGCCGCGGAAATACGGCTCACCGGAATGCCGCATTCCCGAGACGGCTATGTGCCGCAGAAGGTGCGCTGGACTTCCTCTCCCGGGCTCGGCGGAGCCTGGTAGCGGGCAAACTGCGGCTGGTCGGTATAGGGGTTGGCGGTAACTTCGACCAGGGCCTCAAAGAGCGAGAAGTCCGCATCCTCGGTCGCGGCCGCGATCGCCTCTTCGATCCGGTGGTTACGCGGAATAAAGGCCGGGTTGACCGCCATCATGGCGGTCGCGCGTTCATCCGCCGTCGCCTTCTCGCGGCTGAGACGCTGACGCCACTCTTGCAGCCACGGCCCGATTGCCCCGGTAGAGGCAAAGGTCGAGGCGAGTGCGGCATCGGCGGCCGGGTCGCGGGCGCTGTCGCACAGCCGCCGGAAGGTGAGGGTGAAATCCGCTTCCCCCTGATGCATGGCCGTCAGCAGCGCCTGCAACAGGTCGAGATCTCCCTTTTCGCTCATGGCCAATCCGATCTTGCGCCGCATGCCATCCAGCCAGTGGCGCTGGAAGATCGCGCCGTACTCGCCGAGCGCATCATTGGCCAGTTCCACCGCAGTATCCTGGTTGTCGTCGAAGAGCGGCACCAGGGTTTCTGCCAGGCGCGCCAGGTTCCATTGCCCGATCGCCGGCTGGCTCGCATAGGCATAACGACCGATCTGATCGATCGAGGAAAACACCTTCTTGGGATCATAGGCATCGAGGAAGGCGCAAGGGCCGAAGTCGATCGTCTCGCCCGAGATCGTCATGTTGTCGGTGTTCATCACACCATGGATGAAGCCGACATGCAGCCAGCGCGCAATCAGCTCCGCCTGGCGCGCGGTCACCGCCTTGTAGAAGGCAAGATAGGGCCGTTCAGCGTCCCTGACCTCAGGGTAGTGGCGATCGATCGCGTAGTCGGCAAGCACCTTCACCGACTCCATATCGCCGCGCGCCGCGAAAAATTGGAACGTGCCGACGCGCATATGGCTTGCCGCGACCCGCGTGACGATGGCACCCGGCAGGATCTGTTCGCGATAGACCGGTTGCCCGGTGACGACGGCGGCAAGCGCCCGTGTCGTCGGAATGCCGAGCGCGTACATCGCCTCGCTGACGATGTACTCGCGCAAGACTGGACCGAGTGCCGCGCGCCCGTCGCCGCGCCGTGAGAAGGGGGTCTGGCCCGGTCCTTTGAGCTGGATGTCGCGCCGCTTCCCGTTGCGGTCGATCACCTCGCCAAGGAGGATCGCCCGGCCATCGCCGAGTTGCGGCACGAAGGTGCCGAACTGGTGGCCGGCATAAGCCATGGCAAGCGGATCGGCACCGGCGGGAAGGCGGTTGCCCGAAAAGATCTCGGCGCCCTCGCGTTCGAGCGTCGCCACGTCGAGACCGAGCTCCTCGGCCAATGGCTTGTTGAGCTTGATCAGCCAGGGCTCCGCCACCGGAGTGGGCGCGACGCGCGCGAAGAACTGCTGCGGCAGGCGCGCGTAGCTGTTGTCGAAGGCAAAGGCTTCGGCATTTCCGGTCGGCGAGGGGGGAACGTAATTCATGACAGGGCGGTCAACGGCCTTTGCCGGGATGTCCGGCTGCCGTCCTTTCCGTTCAAGTCTACACAAACACTGTGGCTTTCGCGAGGGTGTCGACGAGAAGGCGCCCTCCCGCAATTGCTTGCGAGAGGGCCGGGAGGGCGAGGCCCCGCGCCTCAGGCGCTAAGCGCCGTCGGTGGAAGGCAGGCCTCGCAGATTGCCGCGATGTGGCGATGGTCGGTGCCGCAGCAACCGCCAAGAATGCGCAATCGTGGCAAATGCGTCGTCAGTGTTCGATAACGCTGGCCGAGGTCGAGGGGATCCCCGGCATCCAGGATTTCGCTGTTGTCGAGCTCGGCATGGCTCATCCTGGAAGCGTTGGCTCGGATACCGGCAATGCGCTGCGCCCAGGCGCTCCCTGTATCGAGGCTGGTCTCGAAATGATCGGGGTGGGCACAGTTGATCATGTAGTAGTGCGGATAGCCGCCGGTCGCCGCATCAACGGTCTCGATCGCGGCCTGAAGGGTTCGGCCGTCTGGGAGCCGGCCGTCGGTTTCCACCGTGAAGGCAATCGAGCAGGGCATGCCATGGCTCTGGGCGGCCCGGGCAATGCCGGTCGCCTCGTCGATGCTGGTCAGCGTATAGGCGCCGACGATATCGGCGTCACTGGCGGCAAAGGCGGAGATCTGTGGTCCGTGATAATCCTCGGCCTCATCCGCGCTCATGCGGCCCAGGCGATAGCCGTCGCCGCGCGGCCCGATGGCGCCGCTAAGCACGATCGGCGCTTGCGGACGTTCGTACTCGGCGCGCAGTTCCGCCAGCATGTAGATGGCGTTCTGGTTGACCTCGGCCAGGGCCGCGGCGTCATAGCCGAGCTTCACGCCCCAATCGGCGCTGGCGCGCCAGGTGGGTGTGTCGAGCACGAAGCCGGTGCCGTGCTGCTGTGCAATTGCGAGATATCGCTTGTAGTAGTCGAGCAAGCGCCGGCGCCCGTCCGCCGTCGAAATGAGCACGAAGGCGGCAAAATGCGGGAGGGAGATGCCCTCATGAAAGATCAGCGTCGTTTCGATGCCACCGTCACTCAGGAACAGTCCACCCTTCAAGAGCGGCAGGCTGCGTCTGTATTTGGCCATATCGGTCTCCACCGGTTCAGTCTTGGCTGAAGGGCCCGCGGATGCCTCCAACACCGCAGAACCAAGTAAATTTCTGCCTTATGATCATCTTCTAAACTAGACGACTTGCGGTATACTATTGCTAATATACTAAATTAGTGTCGAAAAATCAGTGACTTACTGGCTTGCAGCCGCCGCTGCGCTAGGAGCTGGCCGCCGAGTAATTGCTGGAAACCGTACCAATGGTAGGGAGCAGCTAATGCGAAAGGGTGAGGAAACGCGCGCCAGAATCCTCGACGTCGCCGAGGCGGCGGTGCTTGCCAAGGGTTTCGGCGCGACTTCGATCGACGAGCTGATCGCCGAGACCGGCATCACCAAGAGCGGATTCTTCTACCATTTCCGCGACAAGAACGAACTCGCGCGGGCTCTGCTCGAGCGCTACATCGAGAACGACGAGCGCATCTACGACGAGATCTTCGGCCGCGCCCATCAATTGTCAGACGACCCGCTGCAGGCTTTTCTTCTGGGACTGAAGATGCTGTCGGAAATTCTCGCTGACCTGCCGAACGGCCATCCCGGCTGCCTGGTCGCGGTCATGTGCACGCAGGAGCGTGCTTTCGATCGCGAGATCCAGGAGATCAACCGGCAGGCGGCGCTGATGTGGCGTCGGCGTTTCGGCACGATGTTCGAGGCGATCATGCAAGTCTACCGGCCACGCGAGCCGCTCGACGTCGACCAGCTGGCCGATATGGTTTCGACCGTGCTTGAAGGCGGCATCATCCTGTCGAAGGCGCTGAAGCAGCCTGAAAGCCTGCCGCAGCAGCTGCTCGTGCTCCGATCCTTCGTCCGGCTGCTGTTCCAGCCGGCAGCCTGAGCAATTCCAGGAAAAGTGTGGCGCGGTTTTCCGTCCGGAATGGCGCCTTGCGGTGCGTCAACCTTCCATCTCAAGCGCCAAGGCAGCAAGCTTGCGCACCGTGTTGAGGTTGCGCGCGGTGCCTGGCTTGGCGGCCGGCAGCTTGAACTTCGAACGGCCGGAGCCGTTCGGGAAGTGGATATAGATCTCAGCTCCGGCAACCTGGGCTTCTTCGCCATCGGGTGCCACGAGTTTGTCGAGCGCGTCTGATGGTGCCGGCTCGCGCAGGAAAACGACAAGCAGCAGATTGGGCTTGGCGTCCGGGAAGGGGGCCTGATCGGCGATCGCCTGCAATTGCGCGCCGGTCCTGATCATCACGCCTGGCGCCTTACCGAGCTTTTCCTGAAGTGCGCTGTCCAGCATTGCCGCCGCGTCTGCCGCCGGCAGATCGGAGCGGAACAGCACGTTGCCGCTCTGGATGTAGGTCTTGACGTCGGCAAAGCCGAGCCCCTCGCAGATCGCCTTGAGGTCGGCCATTGGAAGCGATCCCGTACCACCGACATTGACGGCTCGCAGCAGGGCGACGTGGACGGGCATGGCGGGACCTTTCACATCAGGTGGCAATGGGATGAGAAAAACGCAAACAGGTTTCCTCATCCCGATCCGTTTACATCTTGCCGGCGACCTTGATGGCAAAGGCGTATTCGAAGGCGATCTCCTCGAGCCGCTGGAAGCGACCCGAAGCGCCGCCATGGCCGGCGTCCATGTTCGTCTTCAACAGGATCGGCGCGCTGCCCGTCGTCTTCTCGCGCAGCCGCGCGACCCACTTCGCCGGCTCCCAATAGGTGACGCGCGGATCGGTGAGACCGCCGAGTGCCAGGATCGCGGGATAGGACTTCGCCTCGACATTGTCGTAGGGCGAGTAGCCGGCGATGATGTCGTAGAACTCGCGGCTCTCGATCGGGTTGCCCCATTCCGGCCATTCCGGCGGGGTCAGGGGCAGGGTGTCGTCGAGCATGGTGTTGAGCACGTCGACGAAGGGTACGGCCGCGATAACGCCGGTGAACTTCTCCGGCGCCATATTGGCGATCGCGCCCATGAGCATGCCGCCGGCGGAGCCGCCTTCTGCGACGATCTTCGCGTAGGACGTGAACTTCTGTTGATTCAGATAGTCAGCGGCCGCTATGAAATCCTTGAAGGTATTGGTCTTCTTGGCCATCTTGCCGTCTTCGTACCAGGCAAAGCCGCGATCCTTGCCGCCGCGGATATGGGCGATGGCATAGACGAAGCCGCGATCGGCCAGCGACAGGCAATTGGTGTTGAAGCCGGCCGGAATGGTGATGCCATAGGCGCCATAGCCATAGAGCAGGCAGGGCGCCGAACCGTCGAGCGGCGTGTCCTTGCGGTAAAGCAGCGTCACCGGCACTTCGGTGCCATCCCAGGACGGCGCGAAGACGCGGCGGGTGACATAGTCGTCCGGGTTGTGGCCCGAAGGCACTTCCTGGGTTTTCAAGAGCGTGCGCGCGCGCGTCGCCATGTCGTAGTCGAAGAGCTGCGACGGCGTGGTCATCGACGAGTAGGAGAAGCGGATGACGTCGGTGTCGTATTCGGCAGCACCGGAAAGGCCGAGCGAATAGGCCTCTTCGGCAAAGGCGATCGCGTGCTCTTCGCCGGTCTTGCGGTCGCGGATGACGATCTCCGGCAGGCCTTCGCGGCGCTGCAGCCAGACGAGGTGGCGGGCATAGGCCATGTGGCTGAGGATCAGTGTGCCGGGCTTATGCGGCACCACCTCGCGCCAATTCTCCTTGCCCGGTGCCGTGACCGGCGCTTCGACGATCTTGAAGTCCTTGGCGCCGTCGGCATTGGTGAGGATGTAGAAGACGTCGCCGCCTTCGGTCATCGCGTATTCGAGCCCGGTGACGCGCTCGGCGACGAGCTTCGGCTCAGCCGTCAGATCCTTTGTCGAGAGCAGTCGGTATTCGCTCGTCTCGTGATCGTGGATGTCGATGTAGATGAAATCGTCGAGCAGCGAGCCGCCGACCGACATGAAGAAGCCGGGATCCGTCTCCTCGAAGACCAGCCGGTCGTCGGTCTGGGCGGTGCCGAGGATATGGTGGAAGATCTTCGACGGGCGGTGGTTGTCGTCGAGCACTGTGTAGAAGAAGCTCTTGCCATCGGGCGCCCAGGCGCCGCCGCCGCCGGTGTTCTCGATCACGTCTGCCAGGTCTTCGCCCGTTGCGAGGTCGCGCACCCGAAGCGTGAAATACTCCGAACCCTTGTCGTCATAGCCCCAGATGCCGAGGCTATGGTCGGTCGAATGGTCGAGCCCGCCAAGGCGGAAATAGGCCTTGCCTTCGGCTTCCTTGTCGCCGTCGAGCAGCAATTGCCGGATCGCCTCGTCCTTGTGGTCGCCGTCACGGGGAATGCGGAAGTAACGCGGCTGCTCGCCGCCGGTGACATAGGCATGGCCGTAGGCGAAGGGACCGTCCTTGACCGGGATCGAGCTGTCGTCCTCCTTGATCCGGCCGCGCATCTCGGCAAACAGCGTCTTCTGAAGAGCCTTGGTGTCATCCATCGCCGCGTTCATGTAGGCGTTTTCGGCCTCCAGATGCTTGCGGATATCAGGATCGAGGATCGAGGGATCCTTGAACATCGCCTGCCAATTGTCCGCGCGCAGCCAGGCATAGTCGTCGGTGCGGGTAATGCCGTGGCGCGTGTCGCTGACCGGCTTCTTTGCGGCGACGGGAGCTTTGGGGAGGTTGCTGAATACGGACAAGATACGTCTCCGGGATCAATGCGGCGGGAGACAATGAGATAGAGACCCTGTCGAAAGCGATCAAGCGCAATCGAGCTACGCGCGGATCACCGCGGCATCGGGTGGGCTGCTGCCCCTTCCATCGTGGTGGGTAGGGGCAGCGTGTTGCTACGATTTTTCGCCGACCTTTCGCCGGTACGCATCAACCGGCAATCCACCGACGCCCCAGTCTTCGAGCGCCACTTCGTCGATGACAACGAAGGTGGTGGCCGGATCCTTGTTGAGCACGGTGTGAAGCAGATCGGTGACGCCCTTGATCAGGGTTGCTTTCTGCTCGGGGGTTGCACCCTCGCGGGTTATCTTGATGTTTACGTAGGGCACAAGCTTCTCCTATTGCGCGGATGCGATGTCGTAATGGAAGACCTTGGCGATGATCTGCCAGCGGCCGTCAAGAAAGACCAGGGACAAAAAGTCGGTGAAGGCCTTCTCGCCGATGGCGCATTGCACCTTGGCAAATGCGGTTACGGGGCCTGCGAACTCAATGGAAAGAATACGGTCGATGCGCGCTTCGTCTCGGCTTTCGGGCGAGGGACGTTTTTCGACGATCGGAAAGTACCTGTTCATGTCGAGTTCGAGCAGGGTTCCGTCCGTTGCGGTGGCATAGAGCGCCTTCGGGTGGAAGACTTGCCTGAGAATGTCGGTGTCGCTGCGATAGAGCCCGTCGAAGTAGCGTTGCAGGACGTGGACGATGGCTGCGAACTGCGGATCCTTCGGTGACGCGCTCATGCCGCGACCAGGCCTTCCGCCTGCATTGCGCTGCGCACGGCAGGACGTGTGCCGATCCGTTGCATGTAGGCTGCGAGATGCGGCCATTGCGTGAGCGCGATCCCGGTGCCGCTGCTCCAGTTGACGACCGTGAAGAGATAGGCGTCGGCGACGGAGAAGACCTCCCCGAGCAGGTAAGGGCGCCCGTCCGCGAGCAGGCTTTCGACATGGGTCAAGCGTTTCGCCACCTGCAGCGTGGCTGCCTCCTTTGCATCGGGGGATGCGGTCGGGTCGAACAGCGGCGAGAAGGCCTTGTGCAGTTCCGATGAGATGAAGTTCAACTGTTCCTGAAGGCGGGTGCGCGCCAGCGTGCCGTTTTCAGGCGCAAGTTTCGCCGCCGGAAAGCGATCGGCGATGTACTGCACCACAGCAGCACCTTCGGTAACGACCTCGCCGCTTTCCAGCACCAGCGCCGGTACGTAGCCCTTGGGGTTGACCGCCTTGTAATCCGCACCGGTCTCGGTGCGATGAGTCTTGGTATCGACCCGGACGATCTCGAAATCGGCACCGGCCTCGTGCAGGCTGATATGGGGGGAAAGCGGACAGGCGCCGGGGGCGTAATAGAGCTTCATCATCTGGTTCCTTCTGAAATGATTGTCCGTTTGTCGAGGACGGCGGAACCTAAGCGGAAGCGGTAACCTTTGTATATCAGATAACCTTATGTTACCTCCCTTTCCGGTTTCCCCGCGGTAACTGGAAAGTTTTGCCCATGAGCTTGAAAATTCGGAAAAATCGGGCCGCGGCCTTGCCGCCGAACTGCCCGGTCGGCGAGTGCATGGTGCTACTCGGCGGCGCATGGACGCCGAACATCCTCTGGTCCTTGAGCGCCGGGCCGCGCCGCTTCAGCGAACTGAGGATCGACGTGCCCGGTATTTCGGCAAAGGTGCTGAGCACTCGGTTGAAGGAACTTGAGGAGAAGGGTGCTGTCGAGCGGCGGATCATGCCGACGTCGCCGCCTTCCGTGGAATACAGCCTCAGTGAGCTCGGCGCGGAGTTCATCCCGGCCATCCATGCCATCGTCGAGGTCGGCTATCGGCTGAAGCAGCGGCGAGGCGTCGAGGTCGTGCGCAAGGAAACGGCTGCCGCTCCGGTCCCGGTCACTACCAGCGCCCCTTCAGGCTCTGCACCGCATGCTCGATGAACGCGCGCACCTTCGGCGTTTGCGCCTGGCGGTCGGCAAAGCAGGCATAGAAATCGAAGGGCTCGTGGTCGGTGCTGGCCAATCCCTCCTGCGGCAGTTCGCCGAACAGCGGCACCACCAGCCCGCGTTCGATCAGCGGCGCTGCGATGAAGGCGCCGAGCCGGGTGATGCCGGCGCCGGCGATCGCCATCTCGGCGAGCGTGTCGATATCGTTGCTGACGATCGTCGCCTTCAGTTCCGGCTCGAAGCGCAGGCCGTCGCGGGTAAACGCCCAGCGAAAGATCCGGCCATGCCCCGCATAGCGGTAGACCAGGCAATCGTGGTGCACGAGATCTTCCGGTTGCTGCGGGCGGCCGCGTCGCTCCAGATAGGAGGGGGCTGCACAGATGATCATCGGCACGGAGGCAAGCTTGCGGGCAATCAGCCCCTGTTCGAGCTGCAGACCGAAGCGCACGCTGATGTCGATGCCTTCGCCGATATGATCGATCTCGCGGTCGGTGACGACGAGCTCGATCGAGACATCCGGATACCGGGCGGCGAAGGAGGGAACGAGCGGCGCCACCACATGGCGGCCAAAGGCGACGGATGAGGCGATCTTGAGCGGCCCGCGCGGCTCGGTGCTGAGTGCCGAAACGGCGGCGGCTGCAAGCTCCAGCTCGTGTACGACGCCGCGCACCCTCTCGTAGTAAATCCGCCCGCTCTCGGTCAGGCCCAACTGGCGCGTGGTGCGGCTGAGCAGCCGGCTGCCGAGCGTTCGCTCCAGGCGGGCGATGTTCTGGCTCGCGGAAGCGGGTGTAATCCCGAGCTTTCGTGCCGCCGCGGCGATGCTGCCTTCCTCGACGCTCCTGACGAAACTCTCGACGCCGCGCAAAGTGTCCATAATCCAAACCATCGAATAGAAACATCCATTCGATGGTTTTGCCTGTTTCTGAACAAGGCTGCAATGGCCTACCTGGCTGCGACGCGATCCGTATAGTGCGGCCAGAAACGAGGGGGTGGTCCCCTCGATCAAACCAGGAGACTTCTGATGGAAGACACCCTATCGGCGCCGCGGCTCGCGCGCAGCCGCAAGCTACCGCCGCGTGCGGCCCCCGTTGCCTTCGCCTTCTTCATGTCGGCGATCATGGCGTTCCTGATGTGCTGCGTCATCGTCGGCGTCAACACCGGCATCGACGCCGGCTACCCGGCCCGCGTGCTCGGTTCCTACGCGCTCGCCATGCCCGTCGCCTTCGTCTGCGTGCTCATGGTCCGCCCCGTGGTCGCGCGGCTGGTCGGCGTCGTCTGCCGCCTGCCGGGCTGACAAGACCCCGTCCCGGAAAACCGGGGCGGGCGGCATGCCCACGTCGTCATGGGATAAGGGGCGCTCTCGTCGTGAATCCATTCAGTTGCAATTCAGCCGAGGGGTCGCATTCTGTTTTCTGCCGCAACGACTGGCGGTCTGATCAAGGGGCAATGGAGATGGGCATGTTGAACAAGCTGGTGCAGGCGGCCATTCTGGCCGGGTCGCTCTCCACCGCACTTCCCGCTACCGCAAGCACGTTCGCCGCCTGGGAAGTGTCCGGGGTCGACTGGAACGACGTACTCAACGCGCGCGCCTGGCCATCCTCCTCCTCGGCGATCCGCGCCGGCTATCCCAACGGCACGAAACTGCAGATGACCGGCCGCTGCATGAACGGTGTCGATCTCAAGCGCATCGCCCGCTGGTCGGCTTCGGCCCAGCGCCAGGCCGTGCGGGCCACCTGGTGCCAGATTTGGCACGATCCGCAGCGCAGTGGAAACTGGCAGGAGGGCTGGGTTTACGGCAAGTTCATCCGGCCGGCGCGCTTCTGACACGTTTGGGCGGTGACGATAAAGCGTCGGCGTGGCTGGCAAACAACAGCCCTGGTCGCATACTCCCGTATAAAGCACAGCGTTGCTTTGTTTTATCGGGAGCAGAGGTATCGTGAACAATACCTATGGCAGACTTGCCTCTCATGTTTATAATTTAGACAAATATATTGGTAAGTCTTTCGGCGACATCGAGTATTATCGGCAGAGGCTCGAGGGCTATCGTGGGCCGATCCTCGAACCAGCCGTCGGCAACGGCCGAGCGCTGATCCCGTTGCTGGAGGCCGGTTTCGATGTCTGCGGGTTTGATGCCTCGCAGGACATGCTCGACTATTGTCTCGCCCAATGCGCCGGCCGCGACTTGGCGCCGGCCCTGTCTCGCCAGACCTTCGAGACCTTCACCTATGCAAAGCGCTTCGATGCGATTGTCGTGCCCACCGGTTCGTTGCAGCTGATCGCCGACCATGCAGCGGCATCAGCCGTGCTGAAGCGCTTTTACGATCACCTGGCGCCGGGTGGTCGATTGATCTTCGATCTTTACCCGGGCGACATGGTCGCCGACCTGCAGCCGAATATCCGCAGCTGGCAAACGGAGGCGGGCGACGTTTTGACCCTGACCAGCCAGCGGGTGAAGACCGACATCCTCGGCCAGACGACCGTTTCGCACCTGCGCTACGACCTCTGGCAAGAGGGACGGCTGGCGTCGAGCGAGCTCGAATTCTTCACCATGCGCTGGTGGGGCGTTCAGGAAATGGCACTGACGCTGCAGGCAGCCGGTTTCGCCGATATCGTCGTTTCCGGCGATTATGCCTTCGGTAGAGTTCCACGAGATGGTGACCACGTGGTCACCTTCGAATGCCGACGCCCGGTATAGATCGCGCGGCGAAGCAAACCGGACAAAAGAGCCACGCCCGGTCGCCCGGGCGTGGCTTCGGTTATCAGCGGCAACGGGCCGCGGCGTTGCCCTGATCGAGCTTCACGCCGTTGACGGTCAGCACCGAACCCGGCGACTGGGTAATCGTCCCGGCCGACCAGCCGTTGTCGAGCAGGCAATCCTTCGGCGTGTTGCTCACGCTGACATTGCCGACGATGTCTTCGGTCGGGCCCGAGAAGTAGAGGCCCGCCTTGCCGGCTTTGTCGACGGTCATGTTCTTCAGCACGACGTCGCGCACCGGTCCTCCAAGGAACTCGAACTCGTTGCCGTAGATGAAGGCGCCATAGGTGCCGGCATTCGTTACCTTGACGTCCTCGAGCGAAATCCCGGAGACGGGATTGAAGAAGATGCCGGCGTTGCGGGTACCGTCGACGGTCAGTCCCTTGACGTTGACGTTGGTGGTCGTCGCATCGAGGTTCGGGCTCGAGACCAGCATCAGACCGTTGATGCCGCCAAAGAGCCGCATGTTGTTGATCGCGACGTTGGAGGTGCCCTGCAGCACAACGAGATCCATGTCCCGGTCCTGCTTGGCATTGTCGACCGTTACACGGTTGAGCCTGACATCCTTGCCGGCGACGAGCAGCACGCCTTCGCGGCGGGAGTTGCTGATCGTCACGTTGTCGAGCGTGACGTTCTGCGTGCCGGTGACCAGTTCGTAGTCTGTCCGTCCGACCTTCCTGAACTCGCCGCCGGCAAAGACCCCATAGGTGACCTTGTCGATGACAGTGTCGCGCACCGTCACGTTTCGGCTGCCGACGGAGCTGACGGCGGCATAGGGCGCCTTGTTGGGGTTGTAGATCGAGAATTCGCAGGTCGTGTTGTTCTCGCAAATGTAGAGGTCGTGGATGCGGCTGTCCTGAACCAGTGCGCCATTAACGCGCGTGAAGCGAATGCCGTCGTGGTTGGTGGCGGCAATGTCGACCTTGTCGACGGTGACATCTGCGGCGTTCGTGGCCGAAATGCCGGCTAGGCCGCCGCGGACCGAAAGCGACGAGATGGTGCTGCCCGACGCCATGGCAATCACGTCCTGGGCCGGGTTGTAGCCGGTGATCGTGGTGGCCGCACCCTGATTGACGAAGGTTGCGGTCGCGCCGCTGCGCGCGCCGCTAACGGCAATTGCGCCGCCGCCGCCAAGGAGTGTCTGGCCGTTGCCGAGCGCGAGTGTGCGGTCGAGACCGAGGTTGCCGTCCGCGAGGATCAGCGCGTCGGCGCCGGCAGCCCCGATCAGGGCGTTGATGTCGGAGGCATTGCCGGAAGCCGAGGAAACGGTCACCACCCGGCCGGCGTTACGGCCGGTGCCGGCAAGCTGCGCGGCCTCGACATCGCCGGTGGCGCCCGCATGGGTGCGGATGCGGGTGGCGCGCTCGACACGCTGGGTCATCGGATCGAAGGCGTCGGCGGTCGAGCCGGTCGCGCCGAACGGGATGCGCAGCCGTGCCATGACGGCGCCCTTCAGCTTGTCCTCGTTGTCATAGGTGCCGGTCACGCCGAGCGAGACGGTCGATCCCTCGGAAAGGCCCGGCAAGTCGGCAAAGGTCAGTTCCGCACGCAGCTTGGCGCCGAACATGTCGCCGAGGTTGCGGCCGCCATACCAGTAGCTGCCGCCGAAAACCTTCAGCTGAACGTTGGAGTCTTCCGCAAAGACAGGCAGGCGCCCGCCGATTTCGGCGTCGATGCCGCGTCGCGCCCGTTCCTTGCCTTCCTGGAGGACGAGCACGTGGTCGCGCACATAGGCGGCATTGAAGGCGCTCAGCGTCTTGGCGCCGGTCAAAGGCAGATAGAAGTTGCTGCGCATTTCGAGGTCACCGCTGAGCGCCTCGAAGCCGAAGGACAGCTGGCTGAAGGCGTTGCCGTGGTCGCTCTTCAGATAGTCGTAGTAGCCGTAGCCGCCGATGACCCATTGGTCGTTGGCACGGAACCGATAGCCCACGCCGACGGAGCCCTGGCGGACGGAATCGTTGGCAATGGCCCCGCGTGTATCGATGAAAATCGCATCGCCCGAATCGAGCACGAAGGGGAGGAAAAAGCCGCCGCCGGCAGCTGACCCGCCGCTGAAGAAGCCGCCTTCGATTTCCGCCTGCGGACGAAAATCCACCGCCAGCGCGGGGCTCGAAAGAAGGGTGCTGCTCGCCAGGGCAGCCGCAAGAAAATTCTTATTTTTCATATTATTAACTCCGCATGAATGCGACCTTGGGCGAGGCCGATTGGGCATGCGGTTAAAATATGTGAGTATAATACTCAAGTTTATTGATCGGTTGTCTGGGAACTATCCAGCGGCGTGTTGACGCAGGCCGCCCGCGCGGGAACGAGCGGCCATCGTCCGGGTTCGGTCAGGCCCTGAGAGCCTCGGCATTGTCCTTGGCGTAGGTTTCCAGGCTACGCGGCTCGTGGCCTGTCAATATCTTTACGTCGCCGGTAGGGTTTGCCACCCAGCCTTCGCGCACGGGATGGAAGATCGACGCGAGGAAGCGGGCGTAGTCCTCGGGCACCCCGGCGCCGACCAGCACGCCGACGAAGGTCTCGTCATCGACAGGCGTGTAGGCGATGGGCTTAACGGTCACGCGTGACAGGATCGCTGCCGCCTCGCCGTAGCTCAGCGCTTCCGGCCCGGTGAGGTTGAAGGCGCGGCCGTTGAAGGCTTCGCTGGTCAACGCTGCCACGATGCTTTCGGCAATGTCGCGTGTATCGATGAAGCTCGTCTTGCCTTCGGCCGCCGGAACCGCGATCGCGCCGTGGCGGATACCCTCGATCCAGTAGCTCTGGAAATTGTCGGAGAACCAGTTTGGCCGGAGGATGACGAAGGGTGTTCCGGTTTTCTCGAGCTGCAGCTCAAGTTGGCGATAGGGGATGTTGTCGTCCGCATCGACGCCGATGACGGTCATCAGCACGACCTTGATGCCGCGCGCGGCAGCGGCGGCCATGATCGGTCCGACCAGCCCGACCGGGTCGAGATATCCCGCCGGTGTCAGAACGAACAGGCGGTCGACGCCGTCGAGCGCCGGGCCAAAGGTCGTGGCATCCTCGTAGTCGAAGGCGACGGCTTCCGCGCCATCAACGGCTGTCGCCTTTCGGGACGCAGCCCTGACCGTTTCGCCACGCGCGACCAGCGCCCGTACCACCTTGCTGCCGATCGTCCCGTTCGATCCAAGAACCAGAATCTTGCCTGCCATCACCGTTCTCCTAAGTATCCAAATGAAACCATGTTGCGGATGGACACTGGATATTGGTCCGGGAAAATGCTGTAAAGGAGGCAGTTTTTGGTGACATGGTTTCCGCTCGGAAACCGCGATGGGGTGCCCGATGGAGTACGACGTCTATATCCAGACCTGTCCGACCCGCCTGGTGCTGGACAGGCTTGCCGACAAATGGGCCGTGCTGGTGCTTGGAAAGCTCGATGAACAGCCGGTGCGCTTCAACCAGTTGAAGCGCGAGATCGACGGCATCTCGCAGAAGGTGCTGTCGCAGACCCTGAAGAAGCTGGAGCGGGACGGGCTCGTCAGCCGCAGCGTCTTTGCGACGGTGCCGGTGACCGTGGAATATGCGATCACGCCGCTCGGTCGCACGCTGACCTCGACGGTCGCGGCGCTGACGCGCTGGGCGGAGGAGAACATCGAGGCTGTGCTGCAAGCCCAGCAAAAATACGACCGCAGCACCTGAGGCGGCTGCGGCCGGCAAGTTTGCCACTGGCGCAAAGGCGCCTGTGGCCTGGGAGAGAGGATCAGGCGACGAGCTTGAGGCCGATGCCCCAGGGGTCGACGAGGCTTTGGCCATTGCCGTTGCGGCTGACAGCGATTTCCAGCGTATCGAGCTTCGCGAGCGCCGCTGTGAGCTCGCCCGGCTCCTTGTACTGGATCGTATAATCCGAAAGTCCGGTCATGTGGCCTTCGCGCTTCGGCGCACCCCGCGAGTTCCAGATATTGGCGGCGACGTGATGGTGGTACTTGCCCGCGCCGAAGAAGCTCGCGCCGGGATAGCGTGCCATCAGCCCCAGGCCCAGCACGTCGCGGAAGAAAGCATCGGCCTGAGGAATATCGGACACCTGCAGATGGATATGGCCGATGGCCGTCCCGTCCGCCATGCCGCCCCAATTGTCCTTGGGTGCTTCGTCGTAGAGCGCCTGCAGATCGAGCGGCAGCGTATCCATGCCGACGGTCCCATCCGGCTTAAACGTCCATTCGCTCCGCGGCCGGTCGCGATAGACTTCGATGCCGTTGCCTTCCGGATCGGCGAGGTAAATCGCCTCGCTGACCAGGTGGTCGGACGCGCCCTGCAGCCTGATATTGTTGTGCGCGATATGGGCGAGCCAGCGGCCGAGTTCTTCGCGGCTCGGAACAAGAAAGGCGTTGTGGAAGAGGCCAGGCGTGTTGCGTGGCGCCCGCGCGGCGTTGCCTTCGGTCGTCAGGGTCAGCAGCGGGTGGCCATTGACGCCCAGCGTCTCGCCGCTCTTGCTCGCTTCGATCGGGCTCAGGCCCATGATCTTCTGATACCAGGCGGACACGGCCGGCAGATCCTGGACGACCAGATGCGCATGCTCGACATGCGCGGGCATGGCAAGCGCATGGTCGGTTGGCATGTCGAAAGTCTCCTGCGAGGTCATGTCTGTCTCCTTGGCATCGAAGCTACGGCCGGTTCGCCGTTTCAGTTTCATCGAAACTGTTGGGAATATGGGCCGCCTCGTTCGTTCACGGAAGCCTGTCAGTCACTTGATGTTGTGTTCGACGCGCGTTGACAGTGGTTGTCGTCGCCCTACCTCATTTCGAGTGGGGCCATGCGCGCGCAGCGCTTTCGATTTGATTTCAATCAAAGCCGAAGATGCCGTCGAGGCGCAATCTTGAGACGAGGGATTGGCCTGTGGCAACAGCCTGGCGATCCGCGTGGGCAACAGAAGGAGTACAGCATGTACAAGAAGATCATCGTCCCGATTGCCATGGATCAGCTCGAACACGGCGAGTCCGTGCTCGGCATTGCCGAAAAGCTGATCGATGAGGGGGGCGAGATTATCCTGCTGAACGTCGTCGAGGATCTGAACGCCTATGCGCAAGGCTACATGATCGTGGATTTCCCGCTGGAAATGGTCGAGGAATCCCGAAAGCAGGCGTTAAAGACGCTCGAGGCGCTCAAAACCAAGCATGGGATCAAGGGCCGCATCGAAATCCGCACCGGCGGGGCCGCCGGCACCATTAACGCCCTTGCCAGCGAAGAAAACGCCGATCTCGTCATCATCGCGTCCCATCGGCCGGGCCTCATCGACTACTTCATCGGATCGACGGCAAGCCGGGTCGTCAGCCATTGCCCCTGCGCCGTTCTCGTCGACCGGTAAGCCACGAACAACAAGAGCGCATGCGGCGCGAGACCTTCGCGCCGCCACCGCCAAGGAGTCTTCAGATGGACAAACATGGGCTTGACGACTTTCACGACCGCCTGACACGCCGCAAGGCGGAGCTGCAGGGGCGTCTGGTCAGGATCGAGCACGATCTCGATGAGCCGATGAACGCTGATGTCCCGGACCGGGTGACCGAGCGGGAAGGGGACGAGGTTCTCGAAGGCCTTGGTCTTGCGGGCCAGGAGGAGATCCGTGCGATCGATGCCGCGCTCGATCGGATCGCCGCCGGCACCTTCGGAACCTGCGTGCGCTGCGGCCTGCCGATTTCGGCGGCGCGCCTGCAGGCTGTGCCTCATGCGCCACTATGTCAGGAGTGCGCGGCCGAGGTCGCCCGCGGCGGGCGTTGACGTCAGGCGGTCGGACCGCTCCCCAAATCCACTTTCAGTCGGGGAAGGAACCGCCCGGGGATCACGCTCGACGCGACGACCCCGTCATCGATTGCCCCCATGCGGCGGTAAAAGTCGGCAGCGCCGGGATCCGCATCGATCGTCATGACCATTGCGCCGCGCTTGCGGGCGGCTGCGACGCACCAGTCGAAAAGCTGCCGGCCAATGCCTGCCGCCCGTGCTTCCGGCTCGATGAACAGCTTGTCCAGTTCAACCACCTGTCCGCTCCCGCGGACCTGCGCCAGACCGAGGATGCGCTCGCCCTCCATGGCGACCTGAAGCTCCGAATCCATCCAGTCGTCGGCTGTGAGCGTCAAAGCCGCCCGGCATGCCTCAAGGAAGGCGGCGTCATAACCCCAAACGGCCTTTGATCGCACGCAGAGGTCGCTGAGCGCGGCCGCCTGATCCGGCTGAGGGCTACGCAAGACTGACATGATGATCCTCCCGATCGCATCCTTCGGCCGTTCATGTGGTCATCGCCGTGGCCTTCGGCAAGTCTCCCGTCAAACTTCTCAGACCGGTCATGCGATTGTTGTAATGCGTTGCAAAAGTTGATGCTTTTGCCACGTCCCTGCTTCTTTGCCGCGGCGCGGCCTTGTGGCAGGATGGTGGAAACGTTGCGGTGCGATGGGGCATGCGCGCCGCCGGAGAAGAAAAGGCTCGGGGAGAGGGAAGACGTGGAATTCGCAGGCGTCAAATGGAACTATGACCGTTCGGAACTGATTGCCGACGGCATCGTTCACGGCATCGGCCTGGCGGCTGCCTTGGTTGGCGTGACCGCGCTGATCTTCTACGCAACGCTGTGGAGCACGACCGGCCAGCTTGCCGCCGCCGCCGTCTATGGCGCGGGACTGCTCGCGACGCTCTCGATCTCGTTTCTTTACAACCTCTATCCGGTTTCGCGCACCAAGTGGTTCCTGCGCCGCTTCGACCACTCCTCGATCTTCGTACTGATCGCCGCGACCTATACGCCCTTCCTGCAGCGCGGCCTCGATGATCCCTTCCTGTTCGTGATGCTGATCGGCATCTGGGCGATCGCCGGCCTGGGCGTCGCCATCAAGTGCTTCTTCCCGGGCCGCTTCGACCGGCTGGCGATCCTGCTCTATCTCGCCATGGGATGGAGCGGCGTGCTCGCGGTCGGCCCGCTGCTGTCGGCGCTGACGGCAACGACGCTCGTGCTGATCCTGATCGGCGGCATCATCTATTCTGCCGGCGTGATCTTCCATGTGTGGGAAAAGCTGCGCTTCCAGAACGCCATCTGGCATGGCTTCGTCGTAACCGGAGCGGCGGTACACTATTCGGCCGTGCTGACCTGTTTCAGCGCCGCGTCCTGAGCGGCGATCAGTTTGGCGCTTCGCCGGCGGCCGCGGCGACCGGTGGATGCTGGCAACCTTCTGAAGGTCTCAGCGCCTCTGCCATGCGCGAAATCACGCCATCGAAGCTGGTGAGCCGGGTCTTGCGGTACTGCAGGCGGAAATAGGCGGCGCTGCCGTCACAGAGCGCGATCGCCCGGGTATAGAACACTTCGTCACCGCGCGCGCCCGAGAAACTCGCCCAGGCGGCCGTCACACGCGAATAGGAAATCCGCCAGTCACCCTCCCGCTCGTAGCCCATGCGGTCGTTGACGTCGGTCTCGAAGTCACCGTCCATGAGCGTGCTGCCAAAGACCGAAAGGGTCGCGCCGTTGTCGTTGGCGTGAAAACTCGCGCCATCGCCATTGTCGCCCTGGCTCTGCAGCTCGAAACCGGGAGGAATGTCGAGCACGTAGCCAAAGCGGGCGTTGGCGTAGGGAACCCAGTCTTCGGCCGCCGCCGCTGTGAGGGCGGAGGGAAGCAGCAATGCGAGTGCTGTCAGGATGCGTAGCATGCGGACCTCCTCTCGCTTGCTCGATCTATAGCTTCTAGCGCGGCTGGCGCCATGGGACCGTTCCCGGCGGAACAGCATCCCATGCCACTCCTTCCGCGCCCCGGTGTCAATCCTCGGTAAACGTCATCGCATGGCCGTTCAGGCAGTAGCGCAGCCCCGTCGGCGGCGGGCCGTCGGGAAAGACGTGGCCGAGATGCGCATCGCAATCGGCGCAGCGGATTTCCGTGCGCACCATGAAGTGGGAGCGGTCCTCGATCTCGCGGATCGCCTGATCGTCGACCGCGGCGAAGTAGCTCGGCCAACCGCACCCGGAATCGAACTTGGTGTCGGAGCGGAACAACGCCCGGCCGCAACAGACGCATTCGTAGGTGCCCGTCTGTTTGTTGTTGAGGAACGGACCAGTGAACGGACGCTCGGTGCCCTGCTGTCGCGTGATGCGATACTGCTCCGGCGAGAGCTGTGCCCGCCATTCCGCATCGGTTTTCACCACTTTCGGCGTCTTTACGGTCGTCATGAACGTCTCCTGTCGTTGCCGCGACTATATAGGAATGCAGGACCGCGCGCGCAAACATCACCAGGCCGCGTCCGCGTGAAGGGCCTCAAGCGATTTCGCGGCGGATCACCGCCGGCCCGGCCCCGAGCCTGCGTTTGCTGTCATTGTAGAAGGCAATGAACTCGGCCGCCGGCAGCGCCTTGGAGAACAGCCAGCCCTGGCCGTATTGCACGCCGCGCCCAATGAGATAGTCGGCCTGTTCCTGCCGCTCGATCCCCTCGGCAACGATGTAGAGATCGAGCGAATTGGCGATGTCGATGATATGCGGCGTGATCGAGCTGGTGGCCGAATCGGTGCCGACCGTATCGATGAACGACTTGTCGATCTTCAGCGCATCGAGCGGTAGCTCCTGCAGGTATTGCAGGCTCGAATAGCCGGTGCCGAAGTCGTCGATAGCCACGGAGTGGCCACGCCGGCGCGCCTCCTCGATCGTCGCCCGGGCGGATTTGACGTCCATGAAGCCGCGTTCGGTTGCCTCCAGCCAGATCTGTTCTGTAAGCACGCCGGTGTTTCGAAGCGCCGCCTCCATTACCGGCAGGATGCGTCCGGATTTCAGGTCGTCGGCGGCGAGGTTGATCGCGATGTGCAGCGAGCGGTCGGCGACGAGCACGCTCTTCAATTCGGCGATCATCGCAATGAGGACCTGATCGGTGATTTCCTCGATCAGTCCGTTTTCTTCCGCAAGAGGGATGAAGAGATCTGGCCGGACCATCTGCCCATCGGGGCGCCGCCATCGCACCAACGCCTCCGCGCCGACGCAGATGCCGCTCTTGAGCTCGATCAGCGGCTGGTAGTGCACAATGAACTCGCGCCGCTGCACGGCAATCGAAAGCTCGCCAAGCGGCGACAGACGACGCCGGGATAGCCAGACGACAAGCCCGACCATCAGCGCCGCGACCAGCGCCCCGACTGGCAGGAGCAGCAGGCGTTCCCGATCCATGTCGCTGAGAATGGCGATGCTGGGCGCAGTGGCAACGGCGATCCAGTCGGCGTCCCGTGATGTTGCAAACAGGTCCTCGGCATTGCTGCCGGTCTTCGGAAGATCGGCGAGCCGTTCCGTCAGCGACGGGTCAGGATCGTTGAGGGTGCTGACCAGCACGCCGTTTTTGGTGGCGACAGCAAGCCGGGTGCCGGGCTCGGCGATCACGTCGACGAACCGGACCGGGTTGGTCAGCACCGTGTAGGAGCGATACCGGAACGCCGTCATGGGCGCGCCGGTGCTGATTGTCGGATACATCCGCGGGATGACTTCGACGCCGTTGCTCGCAAAGAAATCGGCAGGCGGCGAGCGGGTGAGCCGACGCGGCGGGTAACCCCACGAGGTGCATCTGAGCAACCCGTTCTCGAAGTAGCCGATATCCTCGATGGCGGTCGTGTTGACGACGAGGGAGCGCAAGGCTGCGATATGCGTGGCCATGCATGGCGGCATGTCGAACCGGTCGGCCGTCTTCAGCGCCCGGGACGCTTCTCCGAGCGCGGCGTCTGCGCGCATGATGGCATAGTCGGCCAGGCGGGCGAGCCGGGCCTGTTCGCCGCGCACGGCGATCGACCAGGAAAGATAGTAGGCCGCAAGCATCGGCAGGATCGCGCCGAGGGCGGCCAGGATACTGGCGATGACGACTATGCGAGATCGTTCCAAGCGGGTCCCGCCCTATTCGAGATAGTGATGTTCTGTTCCGTGCCTGTCGTTATCGATACTGAAGCGGGCAACCGCTTCTGAGCCGTTGCAAGGTCTGCCGGCGGAGGCTTGTGGTCGGTTCGCTCTGAATTGAGAAAGTCTGCAAATACAACTATCACGTCTTGCAGTTCCGTTTCCAGAACGTTCGATCTATCCCCCGCCGCCCGATGAATATTTTGCTAACAGCATTTTAATTGTTGTTGGCGGACACCGCGTAAATCGCGCGAATCTGGTAATGCAAGGCCTCCGCTTCGGTTCGTCCGGCCGAACTGACGGATATATAACGCCGATTTTATCCGGATAAGGCTTGAGACCCCAACACCCTTCTTTTATGTCGGGAGTCCGATCGATCATACGATGAAATAAAAGGAGCAGGCCAGGACGATGGATGTTGCGGCCCTGACATTTCTGGCCCTCGCACTGCCTTTCGTCGCGGCATTGCTCGCGCCGCTTCTGACACGTCTTCTCGGGCACAACGCCGCCTGGGTGCTTGCGCTGTTTCCCTTGGCGATCGTGCTGCACTTTATCCGTTTTTGGCCGGAAGTCGCCAAGGGCGAGGTGGTTACGGGCGGCTATGCCTGGATACCCTCGTTCAACGTCAGCTTTTCCTGGCTGATCGACGGCCTGTCGCTCACATTCGTCCTGCTGATTGCCGGCATCGGCGCGCTGATCGTGCTCTATTCCGGCGGCTATCTGAAAGGCCACCCGCAGCAGGGGCGGTTCTTTTCCTTCATCCTGATGTTCATGGGCTCGATGCTCGGGGTCGTCGTCTCCGACAGCTTCCTGATGCTCTTTGTGTTCTGGGAACTGACCTCGATCACCTCGTTCCTGCTGATCGGCTTCGATCATTCGCGCGAGGCGGCAAGGCGCGCGGCCCTGCAGGCGCTGGTCGTAACCGGAGGCGGGGGCCTGTTCCTGCTTGCCGGACTGCTGATCATCTGGAATGTCAGCGGCGTCACCCAGCTCTCGCTGCTGTCTGCCTTCGGGTCGGAGATGCGCGAAAGCCCGTTCTATCTGGCGGCGCTGCTCCTGGTACTTGGCGGCGCCTTTACCAAGTCGGCCCAGTTCCCCTTCCATTTCTGGCTGCCGAACGCGATGGAAGCCCCGACGCCCGTCTCGGCCTATCTGCATTCGGCGACCATGGTGAAGGCCGGTGTCTATCTGCTGATGCGGCTGAACCCGGTGCTCGGCGGCACACCCGAATGGCAGATCCTTTTGCCGCTCTTCGGCGGCGCCACACTCGTCATCGGCGCGGCGCTCGCTTGCCGCCAGACTGACCTGAAGCTGATGCTCGCCTACACGACGATGGCGTCCCTCGGCCTGCTGGTCATGCTGACAGGGCTTGGCGCACCCCACGCGATCGAAGCGGCGGTGCTCTATCTTGTCGCCCATTCGCTGTTCAAAGGCGCCCTGTTCATGGTCGCCGGCATCATCGACCACGAGACCGGCACGCGCGACGTGACGAGGCTCGGGGGGCTTCGCTCCGCCATGCCGCTCACCTTCGTCATAGCGCTTGCCGCGGCATTCTCGATGGGCGGGCTGTTTCCCTTCTTCGGCTTCATCGCCAAGGAGGAGATCTACTACGCACTCTCAGGCTTCGATCGCCGTTCCCTGGTCTTTGCCGCGATTGCGATCCTCGGCAATGCACTGATGTTCGCGGTGGCCTTTGCCGTCGCGCTCAAGCCGTTCGTCGGTGCAAAGATCGAGACGCCGAAGGCGGCCCACGAGGCTCCGATCTTGCTCTGGCTCGGGCCGGCGCTGCTTGCCGCCAAGGGGCTCTCCGCGGCGCTGCTTTCCGGACTGACGCATGAACTGGTATCGACGCCGATGGCGTCGGCGATCGCGGGCGAACCCCGTGCGGTCACGATTTCGGTCGTTCCTCACGTCGGCTTGCCCTTGATCATGTCGATCGTGACCGCAGTCATCGGCATCGGCTTTTATCTGAAGCTAGACCGTGTGCGTGCCTTCATGGCGACGATCCTTGCCGATATCGGCTGGGGTCCGGATCGTGGCTTCGACCAGTTCATCCGCGAGCTCGTTCGTTTCTCCGTCGCACTGACCCGCCGGCTGCAATCCGGGCGCCTCGAAGTCTACATGACCGCGACCTTCATCCTCATTGCCTTCGTGCTTTTGGTCGTGCCGATCGCCTATGGCGAGTTCCCGCGCCCGCCGCTCTTTGCCGCCGACGTGCCGCTGCATGAATTGGCGATCATGGCGATCGCGGTCATTGGCCTCATCGCGGTGGTGCTTGCTGCCGACCGGTTGACCGCCATCGTTTCGCTCGGCATCCAGGGCTTTGCCGTCGCGGTCATCTTCCTGCTCTATGGCGCGCCGGATCTGGCCTTCACCCAGTTCATGATCGAGACGCTTTCGGTCGTCGTCCTTGCGCTTGTGATGACGCGGCTCCGGTTGTCGCCGTCGGACCATCGTCCGCTTGCGCAAAAAATCCCGGATGTCGCGATCGCCCTTGCCTGCGGTCTCGGCTTCGGGCTGATGCTGTTGAAGGTGACGGGTGTACCCTTCGATGCGACGCTCACCGACTTCTTCAATCTCTACTCGAAGTCGATCGCCCACGGCGCCAATGTGGTGAACGTCATCATCGTCGATTTCCGCGGCACGGACACGCTGGGCGAGATCGCAGTGGTGATGGTCACGGGTCTTGCGATCCTGTCCTTGGTTCGCTTGAGGGCGGGTTCGCTGCGGCGCGTCGCCGATAACGATCCGGATGCGGAGGAACGCGCATGAAGTCGGTGATTTTCCGCGCCGTCGCGCCGTTCCTGACGAGCCTCATGGTGCTGTTTTCGATCTTCGTCCTGTTGCGCGGCCACAACGAGCCGGGCGGCGGTTTCATCGGCGGCTTGATCGCGGTGTCGGCGCTGGCGATCTACGGCATCGCCTGCGGTGTCGAGACGGTGCGCCGTGCGATCTATTTCCACCCGATGGCGATTGCCGGGGCAGGCCTCCTGGCCGCGACGGTCGCCGGCCTGATCTCGATCGCCGCCCGCGTTCCCTTCATGACCGGCCTGTGGGTCTATCCCTCGGTGCTCGGCCTGGAAGTACCGCTCTCGACGGTGATGCTGTTTGATTGCGGCGTTTATCTCGTGGTCGTCGGCGCGATCAGTTCGATTGCGCTTTCGCTCGAAGAGCGGGGAGGCGAATGATGGAAGCCTGGTTCGCTCTGCTCGTCGGCATCTTCTTCACGGTCGCCGTCTATCTGCTCCTGTCGAAGTATGTCATCCGGGTGCTGCTTGGCGTTGCCATCCTCGGAAATGCCGTCAACCTCCTGATCTTTACCGGTGGCAGGCTCACGCGTGGCATCCCGCCGGTCGTTCCCAGCCACAAGGATGCGCTCGTCGGCCCCGCCGCCAACGCCCTGCCGCAGGCGCTGATCCTGACGGCGATCGTCATCTCCTTCTCCTTTTTCGCGTTCCTGCTGGTTCTTGCGTGGCGGGCATACGAGCAGCTGCAAACCGACAATACCGACGAGATGCGCGTTGCCGAGCCGAAGGACGAGCCGGCTGCGCCGCTTGGATACTGACCGACCCATGGCCGCTACAACCTCTCCCCCCGCAGATCTCTCCGCCGCGCTCGTGCTCGAGCCCGTCGCGTCTGCCGACTGGCTGGTGATCCTGCCAGTTGCCTGGTGCCTCGCAATCGGCGCCCTGCTCGTGATGCTGCGCCGGAAAATTGATTGGCATCCCTACATCGCGGTTGCCGGCCTGGCCGGGCTCGTCATCATCGACGCGCTCCTACTTCGCCATGTCCTTGCAAGCGGACCGGTAACGATGGTCATGGGGCGCTGGCTGCCGCCTTTCGGCATCGCCTTCACCGTCGACCTGACCGGCGCGCTCTTTGCTTTGACGGCCTCCGTCGTGGCGCTTGCCGGCGGCGTCTATTCGCTCGCCGACATCAACGACAGCGGTCGGCGCTACGGCTTCTATCCGTTCCTGATGCTGCTGATGGCCGGCGTCTCCGGCGCCTTTCTGACCGGCGATATCTTCAATCTCTATGTCTGGTTCGAGGTGTTGCTGATCTCGTCCTTCGGCCTGATCGTGCTCGGCTCCGAACGCGAACAGATCGACGGAGCGGTGAAATACGGCTTCCTCAACCTGGTCGCGACGACCCTGTTCCTGATCACGACCGGCTATCTCTATGCGAGCTTCGGCACGCTCAACATGGCCGATATTGCCCGCAAGGCCGAGGGGCTCGCGGGTACGGCGCCGCTGATGACGCTGACGGCGCTGTTCGTGCTTGCCTTCGGCATGAAGGCTGCTGCCTTTCCGGTGAACTTCTGGCTGCCGGCGTCCTATCATACGCCGCGCGTGGTCGTGTCGGCGCTCTTTGCCGGTCTGCTTACCAAGGTCGGGATCTACGCCTTGATCCGCGTTACCGTCATGCTGCTGCCGGTCGAGCGCGAAGAACTGAGCTTCGTCATCGCCATTGCCGGCGCGCTGACGATGCTCGTCGGCGTTCTGGGCGCGTTGGCGCAGACGGATTTCCGCCGCATGCTCGGCTATCTCGTCGTCTCCGGCATCGGCTCGATCCTTGCGGGTGTCGCCGTCGGCGGCCCGGGCGGCATCGGCGGCGCGATCTTCTACGCGCTGCATTCGATGCTCGTCATGACCGCGCTTTATCTCGCGTCCGGTGTCGCGGCGAGGCTCGGCGGCAGCTTCTCGCTTGTCTCTCTGGCGGGCCTCTATCGCCGCCATGCCGGTTTCGCGGCGCTGACGCTCATGCTTGCCTTCGCCGTCTCCGGCCTGCCGCCGTTCTCCGGCTTCTGGCCCAAGGTGATGCTGGTCAAGGCGGCGCTCGATATCGGCGCCTGGTGGCTGGCGGCCGTCCTGCTTCTGACCGGCTTCCTGACGACCATCGTCACCGGCCGCTTCTTCCTGCTCGCCTATTGGCGTGATGCGGCCTCTGGTGAGGGCGGCGCTGCGTCTGCGACGATCGCGCCGGCGGCACTTCTGCCGCTTGCAGCCTTGACTGTGCTGGCGCTCGCGATCGGTCTTTATCCGGAGCCGTTGCTTGCCATGGTTCAGAGTGCAGCGGCGGGCCTTTCCGAGCCGTCGGCCTACCTGGACTCGGTCTTCCCGGGAGGTGCCCCGTGACCAAGTTCCTGACCATCAATCTCGTGTTCACGGCGATCTGGGGCGCCATCAGCGCCAGCTTCTCGCCGGCCAACCTGATCCTCGGTTTTGCCGTCGGAGCACTGTCGCTCTTTCTCATCCGGCGCGAGCTTCAGCCGGTTGCCTACCCTGTGCGCCCGATCAAGCTTTTCCTGCTGACGGCGCTGTTCTTCAAGGAACTGGCAATTTCGGCGACCAAGGTCGCCTTGCTGGTCATTCAGCCGAAGATGGTGTTGAAGCCCGGCATCTTCGCCTATCCGCTGACGGTCAAGAGCGACTTCGAAATCGCGCTGCTGGCCAATCTCATCACGCTGACGCCGGGAACGCTGTCGGTCGACGTCTCCGACGACCGCCGCACGCTCTATGTTCATGCGCTCGACTGCGCCGATCCGGGCGGCCTCAGGCGCGATATCGCCAATGGCTTCGAGCGCCGGATCAAGGAGGCCTTCGAATGACCCTGTCGGCGCAGATCCTCGCCCTTCCCACCGGCTTTGCCTTTGTCGTCCTGTCCGCAGCGCTTCTGATAACGGTCTGGCGCATCATCCGCGGCCCGACATTGCCGGATCGGGTGCTCGGCCTCGATATGCTGGTGGCGATCGCCATCGGCCTCATCGCCGTCGTCGCCATACGCACCGGCTTCAACCTTTACATCGACATTGCCATCGCGCTCGGCCTTGTCGGTTTCCTGGCAACGGTCGCCTTCGCCCGCTTCGTCCTCGCGCGCGGCCTCTCGCCGGAGAGGGCGGCTGTCGAAGGGGGCGGAGTGCAGGTCAAACGCGCGTCGGCGACGAGAGGCAAATCGACGCAGCGCAAGCGCAAGGGGGCGCGCCGATGAGCCCGGTCCTCGAGATTGCCGTCACCCTGCTGGTCGCCGTTCTGTTGGTTGTCGGCGCGATCTTTTCGCTGCTGGCGGCGATCGGCATCATCCGTTTCCCCGATCTCTATACGCGCATGCATGCGGCCTCCAAGGCCGGCACGATCGGATCGGGCCTGTTGCTTCTGGGCGCAGGCGTGCATTCTCTCGATCCAGCCATCTTGATTCGCGCGCTCGCAGGCTTCTTTTTCTTCGTTCTGACTGCGCCGATCTCGGCTCATCTCCTGGCAAAAGCCGCACATCAGGTAGGTTACAGACTGACAAAGCTGTCTGTCATAGATCAGCTTCCGCAAAAGGAAGAGCCGCGTCGCGACTGATCGACGACAGTTCTGAAACTGTATTTCAGAACATTACGATCGAGTGTGGCCATTTTAGCAATTTGGAGATAAACTTGCTAAGTGTCGCTAAATTTATGTTTGGATTTTTCGCGCATCGATGTTAATCGAGTAAATGTAAAGTGTCGTCGTGGAAAATACTTTGATCTGAAATTCCAGCTTGAGTTGTGAATGCTGATTGTTGCTTTGAGAGTTCGGTCGTCACCGGTGACTCGGCAGCAGGTTTTGTAATCAAATTCCAGCTCTTGATATCGCGGCCGGTGTTTCTCCTTGCCGCGTTGATGGTCCATCCCAAGGCAGCCAAGGCTTCCTGACGGCTCTTGCAAGCGTTCCTCCCCCGAAACGCCGTTTCGGGTTGTGCTTAAGTCCGATAGGAGAAAGAAATGACTGAAACAGCGCTTGGCGCGAGCCATGAACTTCTGGTTGAGCTGACGGCGGAAATCGTTGCCGCTTACGTCAGCAATCATGTGGTTCCGGTCGCCGAGCTTTCCACGCTGATCGCAGATGTGCATTCGGCGCTGAACAACACGGCGGCTCCCGCGCCGGTCGTCATCCCCGTCGAAAAGCCGAAGCCGGCCGTATCGGTCCGCAAGTCCGTTCAGGACGACCAGATCACCTGCCTCGAATGCGGCGGCACCTTCAAGTCGCTGAAGCGCCACCTGATGACCCACCACAATCTGTCGCCGGAAGAATACCGCGAGAAGTGGGACCTGCCGACCGATTACCCGATGGTCGCGCCCGCCTATGCGGAAGCACGTTCGCGCCTCGCCAAGGAAATGGGTCTCGGCCAGCGCCGCAAGCGTCGCGGCAAGTAAGACTGGTCGTCCCGCGGGCCCAATTGCCCCGCGCATGACGGATATGGGCATGTTCACAAAGGCCGGACCAGAGTGTCCGGCCTTTGTGTTTCGATGGCAATGGAGAAGGTCGTGCGTCCGGCCCCGCGCTGTTCAAGCCGCCAGGCGAAGCTCCGCCTCGTTCTTGATGCGGCGGATCATCGAGCGCAGACCGTTGGCGCGCTGGGTCGACAGATGCTCGATCAGGCCGATCTTGCCGAAGGTGTCGATCGCATCGATACGGGCGATGTCGGAGGCATGTTTGCCGGAGTAGATGGCAAGCACGATGGCGACGAGCCCGCGCACGATATGGGCGTCGGACTCGCCCTCGAAATTAAGGACGGGATCCTCGGGATTGCCGGCCGCATTGGTGACGAGCCAGACTTGGCTGGCACAACCCTGAACCTTGTTTTCCTGCGTGCGCTTGGCCTCGGGCATTTCCGGCAGCGCTTTGCCGAGCTCGATCACATAGCGATAGCGATCCTCCCATTCTTCAAGAAAGGCGAAATCGTCGATGATCTGGTCGAGCGTCGTCATGGTCCGGTCCATTCGTCGGGAGATTATAGGCTCGCCGGTCCTTGCCGCGAACACTTTCATTCCTGTTCTTGCCCGCCGCTTTCACGCGCTCGAGCTTTCAGCCTTCATATAGGCGATGGCAGAGCCATTGAGAACCGGCAAATATACGACGGATGCGGAGCACCTATCTCTTGGTCAGACCGAGATGCTTGTCGGGATACTGATTGAAAAGGTCACGTTGCCGCCAGCGCCCTCGATATTGCCGGTGGCGGCCGAAAGCGACTGGCCGGCGGTCCGGGCCTCATCCGCATCGCGGCCGGATCCCTTGGCGCGTAATTCCTGCTCCGCCTTGCGCAGCAGTTGCTTCACTTGTTCGGCAACGGATTTGAGTTCGGCTGCCACCTTCGCCAGGGGATCGGAGCCGCCGTCATCCCCGCCGAATTCGCGATAGGCACGCTCGGCAAAGCTTGTCCGTTCCGAAGAGGGCTCAGCCTCACCGCCGGTCACGGGGGCATCGGTTTGCGCGCTGGACGCATCTGCTTGCACGGTGCCGGCATCGGCAAGCACGGCTGCGGCCGAGGCGGATGCGACGCCGCTTGCCGCTCCCCCGCCGCCGGCGCCGGCCAGCTGTTGGGCGGCCGTGCCGAGCTGTTGTGCAAGCTGCTTGGCGAGCCTTGCAAGCGTTTCCGGGTCCGATGCGAAGAACCGGAGCATGCGGAGCTGCTCCTTGACTTCGTCGAGCTTCTTTTTAGCGGCAGCGGCGCGGTTCGCAGCACTTTCGTCATCGCGGCCAAGAAGCAGGGCGGTCGAGGCAGGGCTCTTGCTTTCGCCAACTGCGCCGGGGGCGGCGCCGGACGCCGCCGGGCGTGTCACGCTGGCGTTCGAGAAAAGCCCATAAATCTGCATTGTCTGCCTCCAGCCGTCGGTGCGGCGGACCTAAGCAGGCAGGGCTTGCGTGTGGCTGTGCGGCGAGAAAATCAGCGGTTGCGGGTGCAAAAAAGAAAACGCCGCGAGGGGATGGGATCCTCGCGGCGGCCGCAACGGGACGGCAAGTCAGGCAGTAAGTCAGGAATGTGCAGGATGCGGCGCGGTCACTGGATAACGGCAGCCTTGGGGTCGAGGCGCTTTTCCGGAACCGGGGTGCGCTTGAAGACCGGTTCGGCGTCGAGGGTGCTGACCTCGGTCGCCGGAGCTGCCACGTCGGCAGCCGGCGTGACCGTACCGGTCGTCACCTTGGCATCCGGCGTCGTGGCATCGGTTTCGGCAAACTGTGTGTCGAGGAATTCGTAGGCGATGCGGGCGCCTTCGCGGGCTCGGTGGCCGAGGGCAACGAAGGTTTCGGCACCCTTCTGGCAGACATCCGGCTTCTGGATGCAGATGGCGCTGATGTATTGGAACGCCTCATTGGCAGCAGAGAAGGTGTCGCCGAGTTCTACTTTCGGGGCGTGTTCGAGTTTCTGCGCGCTCGAAGGGTCGAGGAACGGCAGCAACACCAGTACCAGCGAAAACCAGAATGTCGCCTTGATGAGAAACCACATGTTCTGCCCATCCTTCGTTCGGCTGCCGCGGCCCGCCAGTCTTGTAGCCGGCTTTTGCACCTTCGACATCCCGCAGCGCCGTGGTATCCCCTGATACCCGTTCACGCCACCTTCTAATCCTTGGAGCCTGCCGGCGTTCTCTTGGTGCCCGGCCCCTTGTTGAGATCGACATTACGGCGGGAATCACAAGACGGCTTTTCGAAATCGAGCGGCATTTGCTTCAAATTTTAATGAAATGCCGGTGTCCGGCGATTTGCAGGGCATTTGTGTCGCATTTTAGCGTTCGCCGTTAAGGTTCGTGGCAGAGCCGGGCGCGGCAACCCCGAACGCAGCGGCAATCGCACGCCAAAAGCCGCGCCACAATCGTTAACACAGTGCAGAAAATGCACAGAAATCCGTTGCTTACGCCCCATTAACCACAAGAAATGAAGGTCGCCCGATTTGGCTCAAAACGGGATTTTTCGACCGTTTCGCACGGTTCCGGCACGGCCGCGTTTATTCTTTCATTAAGCCGGGGGTGCGAGATTCCGACATGTCACGAGGCGGCTTGAGTCTCGATCCAAAGGGTCGTGAAAACAGAGAGCGTCGGCCTCGCAAGAACAACAAATGTAGCAGGGTAAAGCGTGAGCGTATTGCGTAACATGGCTGGCAGATGGACGTCCCGTGTGGACGAGGTCGCGGCCCTGTGGCTTCCCCGTCGTGAGGCGTCTTCGCCGGCCGATCTCCGCCATGCGAAGCGTTTGCGCACGCTGGCAGCGGTTTCCCTGACGGCCCTGCCGGTGGTGCCGCTTGCCCTGTCGCTCGCCATGCCCGTGTCTTCGGCTCTTCCTTTGGGCACCGCTCTTTGGGTCTCGGCCTCGCTGCTTGCGGCTGCCGGCGCGATTGTTCGCGGCCGCGCGCCGGAAGATGTGGCACCGCCATTGGAGCCGGTCGTTCCGGATCTGTCTGCCGCCTATGACCTCTTTGCGGGTCTGGTGACTGTGCATGATCTGCGCGGCAACGTGCTTTCCGTGCACGGCCGCGACGCGGCCGAGCATCTGACCCTGATGCGCGATCCAGCGGGCCGGGGTTTCATCGAGCAGATCCACATATCCGATCGCATCACCTTCCTGAGCGCGATCGACATTCTTCGCCAGGGCGGCGACCGGGCGACGGTCGACATCCGCATCGAGCGGCGCACGCTGCCGATCGAAGGCGAACAGTTTGTCTATATGTCCTGTGAGCTGGCGCCGCTGCGCGACGACAATGGCCGGCTGGTCGCGATCCTCGCTCAGTCGCGTGATGTCTCGCAAGAAGCGGGCCTGCGCGCCGAAGCTGCGGCCAGAACAGCCGAGGCGGTATCGGCAAACGATGCCAAGACGCGCTTCCTTGCCGCCGTCAGCCATGAACTGCGCACGCCGCTCAATGCCATTCTCGGCTTTTCCGACGTGCTTGCCGGCGAGTATTTCGGCAAGCTCGAGAACGATCGCCAGCGCGAATATGTGGGCCTGATCCATAAGTCCGGCGAGCACCTGCTTTCCGTCGTCAACACCATGCTCGACATGAGCAAGATCGAAGCCGGTCGCTACGAGCTGATGCCCGAGCCCTTCGGTGTGGCCGAAGCCGTTTCCGCCTGCGAGGCGATGTTGTCGCACCAGGCCACGGAAAAGGGCGTGAAGCTTGCAAGCCGCATCACCCGCGGCATCGGCGAGATCAACGCAGACCAGCGCGCCTTCCAGCAGATCCTCATCAATCTGGTCGGCAATGCCATCAAGTTCACCGATCAGGGCGGCGTCGTCACGATCGATGCGGAGGCCGACGGCGCGATGCTGAAGCTTTCCGTCAGCGATACCGGCATCGGGATTGCGGCCGACAAGCTGGCGCTGCTTGGTCAACCTTTTGTCCAGATCCAGAACGATTATACTCGCCGCTACGAAGGCACCGGCCTTGGCCTCTCGCTGGTCAAGGGTCTGGTTGCGTTGCACGGCGGAGAGCTTTCCATCCGTAGCCGCGAAGGCGAGGGTACCGTCATCGTCGTCACGCTGCCGCGTGATGGCTCCGGTATCGCCTGCGCGGAGCAGGAAGAAGCGCGTACGCCGGTGACGGTGGAATTTCCGCCGCGCCTGAAGGATTGTGATGTCGCCCCGGCCGCCGAAGGGGGGCGGTTCGAGGGGAAAAGCTTGAACGAGGAACGGGGATATGGCACCGCGCAAGCGAAAACAGCCTGACCGGAAAAAGGCTGCGCGGCAAACGCCCGGCCTGGCCGTGCGCGGGCTGGTCCTTGCCGGACGGGGTGCTGGGCTTGCCGGTCGTCTGATGGCGCGCCATCCGTTGGTGTCCGGTGGCTCGGCCGCCTTCCTCGTCGTGTTCTCCTTCGTTGCGGCCAATGCCATGTGGTATCAGCACGGCACGCACCCGTCGCCGCTGTTGCGCACCCGCGTCCCGCTCGTCAGCGCCGAAACGGCGCAGCGAATCGCCATCGCCAAGGGCGAGGAGATCGAGCCGCGAAAGGTGACCACCTTCGTTATCGAGCGCGAGGGTGAGGCAAAGGCTGAAAACGTCGAGGATGTGATCGCGTCTGCCTCCGCGGACGTGGCGTCGGAAAAGCCGTCGCCCGAACGGGTCGCGAGCGTGCCGGATCCGGCGCAGTCGAAGCTTGTCTCCGAGATCCAGAAGGAATTGGGCCGGATCGGCCTTTATGACGGCGCGCCGGACGGACGGAGCGGTCCGCGCACGGCAGCAGCGATCCTGCGGTTCGAGGAGCGAGCGGGTCGCACGGGAACCGGCGCGGCGAGCGTCGAGCTGCTGCAGGCCTTGAAGTCTGCACCGGCTGAAAAGGCCGCCGCGGTTCCGGCTGGACGGCCGCTTTCCGAAACGAAGGGCGGGGGCGTGGAAATCGATCCGGTCGCTGCGGCCATCCGCTCGGCCGAGAAGGAAAGCACCTTCGTTCCGCGTGCGGAAATTCCGGTATCGAGCGAACTGGTGCTGAACATCCAGAAGGGTCTCAGCAACCTTGCCTATGCGGACGTGGCGGTCGACGGTGTTGCCGGAGAACAGACGCGGGCAGCCATTCGCCACTTCGAAAAGCACTACCGCCTGCCACAGACCGGCGAACCCAATCCCCAGGTGCTGAAGAAGCTCAAGGAAATCGGCGCGCTCTGACGCATTTAGTGCACGCTCGCGCCTGTCGTCGCTCAGCTGCGGTTTGCCTCCTTCGCTCCGCGCGTGTATCAGCCTCCCATGCGCCTGAAGTCCTACATCTTCGTCTCGTCCCTGCTGCGTCGTGCGTTTTCGCTTGGCGGCTATGCCGCGGTGCTGCGCAAGGGAGCAGAGGACGCCGGCGCGATCTTCATTCGCCAGCGGACGCGTTTGGGCACCGAGACGCTCTTTGCCCCGGCGCCGCAGAATTTCTTCGCCGACGAGATTGATCTCGGCCGCAAGTTCGAAGTGCGGCTCAGCGACAGCGACGCCGAGCAGGTCGACGCGGCGCTTGCAAGCGAGATCCGCTTCGATCCGGATTGCTGGATCGTGGAGATCGAGCTGGACGACCGCGGCGATCTGTTCGAGGTCGTTGCCGAAGATGGAAAAGGCCGGCCCTGACGCCGTCTTGCCGAATGCGCCGACCTGCTTGACTCTCCACTTGGTGGAGGCGGTAGGACGCGTTTATGGACGATCAGATCTTTTCGATAGGCGAAGTTTCGAAGCTGAGCGGCGTACCGGTCAGGCGGCTTCGGTTTTACTCGGACAAGGGGTTGCTGCCACCGTCCACACGGACGGAGAGCGGTTACCGCATGTATTCCGGGGCCGACCTGGCGCGGCTGGACCTCGTCCTTGCCCTGCGTGAAGCGGGCGTGAGCCTCGCGGACATCAGCAAGATCCTGGCCAGCCGAACCTCGTTTACCGACGTTCTGGCTTTGCGGCTTCGAACGCTCGAAACGGAAATCCGGTCAAAGCGCCGGATCGCCACGGCCTTGAGAATGGCTTTGAGGATCCATGAACCCTCCCCAACGGATCTCAGGAGATTGTGGATCGTGACCAAAATTTCAAAGACGGAATTTCGTGCCGCGCTCGAGCGTTTCTATGATGACGTCGCCGGCGGCGCGCCGATGGATGCGGCGTGGAAGACGAAAATGATGGATGCCGGTACGCCGGACCTGCCGGACGACCCGACAGCCGAACAGGTCGACGCCTGGGCGGAACTGATGGAGATGCTGTCGGACAAGGCCTATGCCGCTGAGATGCGCGCCCACATGTCGGACCTGTGGACGCAGGAGTTCGATCCCGCCGCCTACGCTCAAGCCGCCGATGCCACCTTTGCGCGGGTGAGAGCGGCGATCGACAATGGCCTGGGGCCCCAGTCGGCCCTCGGCAGAGAGATCGCTGCCGAGTGGCTGGCGCAGTCGGCAAGGGCGATGAAGCGGGCTCCGGATCAGGTTTTCCTGGATTGGCAGCTCGAACAGTATCGCAAGCACCACGCCCGTTCGGCGCGTTACCAGGAATTGATGGCGGTGTTGCAGGGGCAGGCGCCGCAGGCTCCGACCGGTCGTGAGTGGAGCTGGATCATCGACGCGATGAAGCAGCTTTTCTAGGGCGGGAAGGTCGGCTCCATCGCCGAAGTTGCAAGACATGCCCGCATGAACGGCAGCATGTGTCAGCCGCGGCGGCGGCCAAATAGTCGCTGCGGCTGGCCGTTGACGGACGTTGCTGCAACTTTGCGCGGGCCAACGTGGCGCGTGTCGTTTGCAGTATTTTCGGCAAAATAGGCTTCGTGCCTTGCCGCGGGCGCCGCGTTTTCGGCTTCCGCCTCGAGCCAGGCATCGAGCTGCGCGCGACAGGCGGTGCGGTCTATGGCGCCAATCAAGGCGGCGGCATGGCTGGTTTCGCCAAAGGGCTCGCGAAGATGTGGATAGAGGGCCTGAAGCACGAAGCCGGCATCGGCCACATCGACGTCGAGTGCGACCAGGCTCGTTGCCAGCATCTGTCCGGAAATATCGAGCAGGATGCGCTCGACCTGCGCATCCCTGGTGCCGAGCGCCTGACCGAGGACACGCGAGAACAGGATAATCTCGCCGCTCCTCGCAAAACGCACGAGCAGAGCGGCATGTACGTCTGTCATCGTCGCGGACGACGGCGTCTGTGGAATATTTTGCGGACGGGCGCCAGCGAGCGCCTTGATCTCGCGGCGAAGCGCCTCTTCGCGCGCTGTACGCAATGAAGCGGCTTCGTCTTCCTGGCTCGCTTGCTCTGCTGCTGCCGCTTTCACGGCGCTGCTGCGCGCTGCCAGTCCCGGCGGGTTGTGATGTTCGACGAGCGCATCGACGACGAGCGGAGAGAGGTTCGGGCGGCGGCCAATGGCGGCGGCATGTTCCGGCCCGCGCTCACGGATGATCGTTATCAGCGTACGGTCCGCGATCGCCTTCGAACGGGTCAGGAAAATTGCCGCGATGGCGATCGGCATACCGCCGATCAGCGCTGCGACTGTCTCTGGAATTTGCTGGCATTGCGAAAGGGCGGCTGCAGCCTGCCGGCGGGCTTCGTTGCTGGAACCAAGGAAGAGCGGCTCGAACAGCTCGGCAAATTGCTTCATGTCGGACTTGCGGGGAAAACGCAGGCTTTCGAAACCGGTGACGGTCGCCATCAGGACGACGTCCTTCAAGCGGCCAGTCTGTGGCCTTTCCAACTCACGAAAGCGATCCGTCACGATAATTCCCTGCACGCAAAACATGATCGCCATTGCCGGCGATCCGGAACGGCACACGTCGCAAAAATTAGAAGAAAAGCGTTAGCGTACTGTTAACTATGGATGTTGGAGCTTTATTCAGGCTTGCGGCACGCCGAGGGCGGGCGGAGCGCCTACGGATCGCCGCGCCGGCACCGCAAATCTCGGGGACATCCGCGGCCGTAGCCATAAAAAATCCACATGCTGTCATGAGTTATCGCGGCGACGGTGAAGGGCCCGGACGCCCGCCGACGTTGGGGGCCGTGTGAAGAGGGGCCTCTCCATGGGAGATATGGAACTGTGAAGAAATTTATTCTGCGCGCAGCGGCGGTCTGCGCGCTCCTTGTGGCTCCGGCGATTGCGCAGGCTGCCGAGGGTTTTGCTACCGCCAACGTCAACATGCGCTCCGGTCCGAGCACGCGCTACCCGGCGGTGTCGATGATCCCGGTTGGCGAATCAGTCGAAATCCATGGCTGCCTTGCGGATCTGCCGTGGTGCGACGTGTCGTTCTACGGCGGCCGTGGCTGGGTTGCCGGCCGTTATGTCCAGGCCGACTATCGACGCAACCGCGTCTATGTCGAACCGCGTTATTATCGCCCGCTCGGCATTCCGACGGTTGTCTTCCAGTTCGACAGCTATTGGGACCGCAACTACCGCGGCCGCGATTTCTATCGTGAACGCGATCGCTGGCGCCGCGGACCGGATTGGGTCGATGACCGGCGTGATCGCCGCGATTGGGAGCGGCAGCGCGAGCGCGAGCGCCGTGACTGGGAGCGTGAGCGGCGCAGCAATCAGCGCGACTGGGAGCGCCGGCAGCGCGACGAGGACAAGTGGCGCGACGACGAATGGCGCCGTCAGCGCACGGAACGCGAGGATCGGCGTGATTGGGAACGCCGCGACGACGGCGTGCGCGTGCGACAGGACGACGGCACCGTCTATGAGCGCGCCCGTCCGGCTCCGATGGTTCGCTGCCAGATCGACGATCCCTACTGCGAGAACTGATCCGCACACGGCGCGTCGGCGCGCCTTGTCTGATGGGAAAAAACGGGCGGCCCTGGTCGCCCGTTTTGCGTTTCGCGAACCTGCTTTCAACGGTTTTTGGCGGAACCAAACGCCAGCCGGCGCGTTGAGCCCGCGCAGACAAGGGAGCGTTGTAATGGTCGAAAAGAAACTGCAAGCGGTGGAAAAAGTTGCCGTGAGTGAAGCCGAATCGGACGCCCGCGCCGAGGTTGACGCACAGATCGCCGAGCTGCGCGCGGAAATCGCCCGCCTGACGGAAGCGGTCACGGCGATCGGAACGAGCACGAAAGCGGTTGTGCAGGGCGAGGCGGATCTTCTGGCTGAGCGCGTGCGCGAGCGTGTGCGCGAAGAGCCTCTGTCGACCCTGGTTGCCGTTGCGGGCGTGTCCTTCCTGTTCGGTTTGATGTCCCGGCGCTAGCGGGTGAGGCGGGTCTTCGCCCGGATTGCCGTTGTTACCTTGGATACATCGCCGGGACCGTTCGACAGACATACTGAACGCAGGTTGGGGTTGCAGATCGTTTATTAGTAATCTGTTAACCAACCTGTGGCTCAATCGAAGCGGACCCGGTATCATCGGGTCGCGTCGTGAACCAGAACAGCAACATCCGGGCGACCGGAAGAAGGAGCAAACGAGAAAGGCGCGCCTGTCCAGGAAAGATCTGGGAAAATGCGCTGGCCCGAGAAGGGCAGGGTGAAATCTGTACGGTAGTTCATCCGTCTCAAGATTTGTGGAGACGAGCATGGCAGACGTTATCAGAATTCAGGACCGCAAGGTTCGTATACCGCCGCACCGGCCTCCGGCCATTTCGGGTGGAGCGAAAGTGCTGCTGTTCACCGGCATCCGCTACGAGCGCCTCGATCGCGACCCGCAGCCGACAGCGCCGGACGGACGCCGCATCAAGAAGCAGTGAGCCGCGGCACTCCTGCGTATTAGGCCACACAAACGGTCGCGTTCAAGACACTGTCCTTGCCCGGTTCTGCGGGCTCATCCCCCATGCACTGCTGCGCCCGACGGGGCATCGAATCATCGCCGCGCATCTCGGCGTGGATTTTCTTAGCTTGCCGCTGTTGCTCGACGACCATAGCGGATGGTCTAGCGACGGAACGGTTCGCAGGTCGATTCCGCAAGGAAGTTCCGGACCTGCTCTTCAAAGCTGTCGACCGGCGCCATCGCTCTCAGCACGGCAAAGCCATCCTGTTCCTTCATCTCGACCATGATCGATTGTGCAAGCGCCTGTGGCGGAGATTTTCGCAACTCGACCAACTGGATTGGCGTTGCGACGACAAGGTCCAGTTTGCCGTTGACCGCCGTGTGGTCGTTCATGCTGAAGACCTCGTTCGAATTGCCGTCGAAGACGGCGAGCGACCAGAACGGCACGTTGCCGCTTGCGAGGAAACGCGCCGGTCCATCCGAGATCGAGAAGCTGCAGACCGCGGTTCTCAGATAAGGATCGTCATTGGCAAGGCCAGTCGGCCCTGGTGTGCTGGTCAGCGCAAAGAAGCTGTCCATCTCCAAAAGCCCGAGGATGCGGGTATAGGCATCGCGGCCGGTGAACTGCGGCAGCGCCAGCACGATGATGATGTGCAGCAGGGCGGCGCCGACCAGACCGAGAATTGTGGCGAAGAGCACGCTACGCATCGCCGCAACCCGTCTTGGTGATAACCGGCATGGCGAGATCGATCAGGCCGGACGAGCCGGCCGTCGGCGTATCGAGCAGCGTCAGCACCAGCCGGAACGTGCCCGAGTGGCGCACGGCCAGCCAGTTGTCGGGCTTCGCATTCGGCGACACATGGATGCTGAAGTTGCTGTTTTCGCCGCGCAGAACGCTCCAGGAATTGAGCGCCGAGGGGAGGTCGGAACCGGGCCTCAGTGGCAGGCCTTCGGCATTTGCGGCGTAAAGCGTCCAGAACCGGGCCTGCGGCGTCAGCCCCGCAACATCATAGGAGCAGGCCGCCTGAAGCTTCTCGCCCTTGCTATCGACCTGGGCACTGAACATCAGCCCTTCGGCGCCGCCATAGAGCAACTCGCCGGCGCGCGCCCGATGTGCCTTGGCATAGGGGTCGGCATTGGCCGTCTGCGCCTCGGGAAAGGCGACCCAGGGGCCGATCGCGATCGAGCCGAAGCCGACGGTCGCTTTCAACGCCCATACCGCCGAGGCGATGCCGCCGCCGAAGGCGATGGCAAGGGTAAGCGCGACGAGGAAGGGGATTCGAAACAAGGGCGACTCTACCGGATATGGTCCTGCGGCGTAGCACCGCCGCGTTGACACCCTATGTCGCCGAAATCCGCGCCCGGCGCAACGGCGACCGCGTCGCCGGTCCCGAACCCGACACCGCAATCGCGAAGCGGAAGAAGAGTGGACATGCCCGAAACGTCAGTTGCTGGCGGCATCGGGCTTCGCCTGTGCGGACCGTGGTTCATCATCCGCGCCGAGAGAGGCAAGCTTGCCGCCGGCCTTCTCGGGCGCCTTCAGTGCGGGGGCCTTTTCGAAGGTCTCGCCGATGCTGCGCAGCAGCCGGGTGACATCGGTCGAAAGCGAGCGTGGCCGCACCAGCGGCGGCAATGCGTTTTCGTCCGGCTTCGCGGTTGCCACCTGCGGCGGCTGCTTCGCCGGCGCCGTCGGCGCGGTGATCCCCGGGATCGTCCGGTGTTCGATGCCCTGTTCGGCGTAGTCCATCAGCCGCTTGAAGGTCATCGCCGGCAACGAGCCGCCGGTCATGTTGTTGGTCGAGGTGTAGTCGTCGTTGCCGAACCAGACCGCGGTCGTATAGTCGCCGGTGAAGCCCACGAACCAGGCGTCGCGATAGGCCTGTGTTGTGCCGGTTTTGCCGCCGACGACGATGCCGTTGTCGAGCGCGGCCTTGCGCGCCGTACCGATGACCGGGATCTGCGTCAGCATGGAGTTCATCGACGTATTGGCGGTTTCGGAGAGGATGCGCCGGGCCGGCGGCTCGTCACGTCCGAAATCGTAGAGAATGTCGCCGTCATAGTTGAGGACCTGGCTGATCCCGTGCCGGCGTGACTGCATGCCACCGGCTGGGAAGACCGCGTACGCCGTCGCCTGGTCGAGCACGGTTACTTCCGAGGTGCCGAGCGGCATGGTCTTGTCCGTGCGGATCGGCGTCTCGATGCCCATGTCCTTGGCCGTCTGGGCGATCAGGTCAGTGCCGAGCTTGTCCTTGGCGAGGCGCACGGGAATGGTGTTGATCGACTTGGCGATGGCCGTCAGGATGGTGATGCGGCCGGCATAGCTGCGGCCATAATTCTGCGGCGACCATCCGCGCCAGGTGATCGGCGCGTCGACGACAACCGTTTCCGGCGTCATGCCCTTTTCCATCGCTGCCGCGTAGGTATAGACCTTGAAGGAAGAGCCCGGCTGACGCAGGGCCCGTGTCGCACGGTTGAACTGGCTCTCGCCATAGTCGCGGCCGCCGACCATGGCCCGCACGGCGCCGCCGTTTTCGACCATCACCAGCGCACCCTGCTTCACGCGGAAGCTCTCGCCATATTGGCGCAGGCTCGATTCCACCGAATCTTCAGCGGCATTCTGCAGGCCCATGTCGATCGTGGTGCGCACGATCAGCGAATGCTGTGCGAAGGGGCGGGCGATGCGCTGGACTTCGTCGAAAGCCCAGTCGAGGAAGAAGTCGGGCGCCTTCACCTGGGCGCGGTCGATGACCGTCGCCGGGTTGAGGCGTGCGGCGATCACCTGGCCTTCGGTCATCAGGCCGCCCTGGACGAGGTTGGTCAGAACCTCGTTGGCGCGTCCGCGTGCGGCCGGCAGGTTGACGTGCGGGGCGTAGCGGGCTGGCGCCTTGAAGAGGCCGGCAAGCATCGCGGACTCGGCAAGGCTCACGTCGGTGATCGACTTGCCGAAATAGAACTGCGCCGCGGCTGCCGCACCGAAGGTGCCGCCGCCCATATAGGCGCGGTCGAGATAGAGCCGGAGGATTTCCTTCTTCGACAGGTTGCATTCGAGCCAGACGGCGAGGAAAGCTTCCTTGATCTTGCGCTCGATCGTCCGCTCGTTCGACAGAAAGAGGTTCTTGGCGAGCTGCTGCGTCAGTGTCGAACCGCCCTGGACGACTCCACCGGCGCGTGCATTTTCGGTCATGGCGCGGGCAAGGCCGAGGAAGTCGATGCCCCAATGGTCGAAGAAGCGCCGGTCTTCGGTCGCCAGCACCGCCTTGATCAGATGATCGGGCAGCTCGTCGATCGGTACGGAATCTTCGTGGATGATGCCACGATGGCCGATCTCGTTGCCGTAACGATCGAGGAAGGTGACGGCGAAATCGCTCTGGGCACGCCAGTTGCCCTTGGTTTCCTCGAAGGCCGGAAGGGCGAGCGCCAGCATCAGCACCGAACCGACAGTGCCCCAGTTCATGCCTTCGCCGAGCACCTCGAAGACGGCTTTTTTCCAGCCCGTCACGCGGAAGCGGCGGAAGAAGATGGTGGTGTCTTCCCACCATTGCCCCAGCTTGAAACCGGCATTCCAGACTGAGGAATCGATCCAGGAGTCGATCCTGAGAAAGATGTGCCGTTTCTTCGGCCGATTATCGTCTTTCCTCGGTTCCCGCACGGTCTCAACCACCTGAAGGCTCTACGGCATCATGCCGGCGCCATGTAATATTTGCACGGCGTCAAATTCCAATCTACTTGCATATCGCGCCGCCGGCCTTAAAAAACCGGCAATTTTCTGCGAAATTTCTGTATCGCGAGCGATTTGACGAAAGTGTGATGACGATGGGCGAAATGCCTTTCTGGAAGGCGAAAAGCCTTGAAGACATGACCGATACCGAGTGGGAAAGCCTCTGTGACGGCTGCGGCCTCTGTTGTCTCAACAAGCTCGAGGATTGGGACACCGGCGAGATCGCCTGGACCTCGATCCGCTGCACGCTTCTCGACGGCGAAAGCTGTCGCTGCAAGGACTATCCCAACCGCCAGGCGACCGTGCCCGACTGCATCCAGCTGACGCCGAAGGCCGTGCGCGAGATCACCTGGCTGCCGCCGACCTGCGGCTACCGGCTGGTGGCTGAAGGGCGCGATCTCTACTGGTGGCATCCGTTGATTTCGGCCGATCCGGAAACGGTTCACGCCGCGGGCATTTCCGTCCGCGGCCGCACCGTTGCGGAAGACGGCATCGACGTCGACGACTATGAGGATTATCTCGTCACCTGGCCGCTGGAAGTGGGGCAGGAAAACGTGGAGTGACAAGGGGTTAGTCGAGGCGGCGGAATCGTTTTGGCAGTGTGTCGGCCGCGACGCCTCTAATGGCTGCCGCCGTTCTTCTTGACGAGGCTCTTCGGCGCAACGTTGCGCCACGCCGTCTCCATCGACTGCCGCACGAGATCCTCGTCGGCCTGGACGAAATAGAGCGAGGTCCAGCCACGGTCGCCCCAGCCGCCGGGCACCGCGGCGCAGACGCCGGGTTCCATCTCCAGAAGCATGCGCTGCTGATCCGGTGTGAACTTGAAAACGGCGCGCCCGGCTTCCGGCAGGCTCATGAAAATACGCTTCCCAACGCGGAAATCTCGCGTTCCGAAATGCGCATTCTCCTCCGTTCCAGGCAGGCTTAGCGCGAGTCTTTCGATCTCTTCCGTCAGCATGAAGAAAGATTAACATGCTTTTGCCGAATGGCAAAAAGGCTGAAAATCACTACAAAAATTGCAAGGAGTGTCCTTGAAGCGCGGGCTCGAGAAGGGCGCTGGCGGAGCCTGATCGGGCTGCGTTTATGGCCTTTGCGGTCAGTGGTCGATCACCCACGGCATAGGGCCGGAAACGCCGCGACCGGCGGTGGTAGGCTCACCGCCGGTTCGCTACGGAATGTCGAAAAACGCCTTAAACAGGCGCTGTCCGACGACAATCTATGGATATGGAGGTGAAGGGCCGGTGACGCCTAGGCGCGCCACTCAGGCGGGCCTCATTCGGCCGGTGCGACCGGCTTCGGCGTTGCCTCGCTCGCGGCGCGCATCTCACGCCATTCGCTCTCGAAACGGTCGAGCAACGATTGCGGTACTTTGGACTGCTGAGATGCGGGCTGGTTGTTTGCGAGCGTCTGCATGCGATCCTCCCGGGTTCTGTGACGGTTTCATGATGTAAGGTGTGGCGGACAATTTCACATCGCAAAGGCTTTGTAAATCAGTGGCTTAAATCATTTAAACGATTGAAAAATCTTTAAATCGATTAATTTTTCGTTTATACACAGCACGCATCGCGCCCGGACGTCAACAGGTTTAAGTTGCAGGTATTTTTGAAGTAATTTACGCGCATAGATTGCGGCAAAGGGCCAACCGTTTCGCGGCTCTCTATTAAGAGAGAAACGGTGCTGCGGCGTGATCGGTGCCGTCATGACGGATTGCGTCGACTGGTTCGAAGGACACGATGGCTGAGCCTTGTTCGGGAGCGGCGCCGACGGACCTGAATCAGTTTCTGAGATGTTTGATTCACGCTGCGAGCGACAGCCGCCAAAGGATTCAAAAGAATCGAGAAAATGCGTGCGCAGCCATGCCGCGCTTGATCGGGAACGGGTTCTTTCGCGTTAGCGCATGCCGGCGAAGAGATGCTAGCGAAACATGCTTAACGAAAGCTGACCGTTGGCTGGCGTCGTCTGGTGGCCTTGGGTTCCGGGCCGTGTTCCTCGCGTGATTGCGTCGCTAAAACTGTCGCAGGAAGCGGCTATGGCTTGGCAAGGGAATGAGCAATGCGGGTTTCCACCAGGGAAGAATCGCCGCAATCTAAGGTCGGATTTCGGGGAAGGTAATGCGTTTCCCGGTAGTGCCTGCCGGTCCAAATGGCCGACATTCATTTGCCATTCAGCCTCGTTCGGTTATTGCTTCTGCCATGATGCTTCCCAAGTCGAAAGTGCGTTCATGTCTTCACCAGTGATCATAGCCGCGCTTGCTGCAGGCCTCGCCGGCTTCAGCCCGCCTGCGATCAGCGTGCCGTCGGATATTGTCGTTCGTGTGTCCGGCGATTGCAGCGCGGCTGCAGCGCAGGTCGTTGCCGACACTGGTGGCGAGTTGCTGTCGGCACAGCCGACGTCCGATGGCCAGTGCGTGATCACCGTGCTTGTTCCTGGCAATGGCGGTAGGCCGAAGAAGGTCACCGTCAAGGTGCCGATGTAGGCTATCCCTGCAGCGCCGCGTGCCGTATCAGGCGTACGAAGGTCGCTGTAGCACTTTGAATGGCTGCGTGTTCTTATCCTTAAATCAGCCAGATTTGGCGAAGCATGCAGCAGGATGGCCGCGAGAGGAAGTAAAGACGGATGCGCATTCTGATTGTCGAGGACGACGCCAACCTGAACCGGCAGCTCGCCGAGGTGCTGAAGGAGGCCGGCTACGTCGTTGACCAGGCCTATGATGGCGAGGAGGGGCACTATCTCGGCGACGCCGAGCCCTATGATGCCGTGATCCTCGATATCGGCTTGCCGGAAATGGACGGCATCACCGTGCTTGAGAAATGGCGCGGCGACGGCAAGACCATGCCGGTTCTGATCCTGACTGCGCGTGATCGCTGGAGCGACAAGGTGGCTGGCATCGATGCCGGCGCCGACGACTATGTTGCCAAGCCCTTCCACGTCGAAGAAGTTCTTGCCCGCATCCGCGCCCTGATCCGGCGCGCCGCCGGCCATGCGAGCTCGGAGATCGTCTGCGGCCCAGTGCGCCTCGACACCAAGGGTTCCAAGGCAACGGTCGATGGCGTCGCATTGAAGCTGACGTCGCACGAGTTCCGGCTGCTCTCCTATCTCATGCACCACATGGGCCAGGTCGTTTCGCGCACAGAATTGGTCGAGCATATGTACGATCAGGATTTCGATCGCGATTCCAATACGATCGAAGTGTTCATCGGCCGGCTGCGCAAGAAGATCGGCAACGATCTGATCGAAACGGTGCGCGGTCTCGGATACCGAATGCAAGCGCCGGGCAATGGCAATTAGATCGCTCACCGCACGCGTTCTGGTGGTTTCCACCGTCTGGGCGGTGGTGGCTCTCGTCGTGATCGGCGTGGTGATTTCCGAGCTTTATCGCCAGGGCTCCGAGCGCGGTTTCAAAGACCTGCTGCGCGCCCAGCTCTTCAACGTCGTCAACTCGATCTCCGTCAACGAGAGGACGGTGCTGTCGGGCAGTCCGCAGCTTGGCGACCTCCGGTTTTCGCAGCCGCAGACCGGCTGGTACTGGATCGTCGATCCGATCGGTGAGTTCGATACGCCGCCCCTGATCTCGACCTCGCTCGGCAACGGCAAGCTACCGATCGCCAGCGTCGACGAGGTGCCGTTCGATACCGGCTATGTCCGCTTCTACACCACCAAGGATCCCTTCGGGAACGAGGTCGAGGTCTCCGAGACCGAGGTCGTTCTCGACATCCAGGGCCATACGGCGCGCTTTCGCGTGGCGGGCAACCGCGACGTGCTCGAAGCCGATATCAACCGCTTCACCCGCAACCTGACGATCGCGCTCTCCATCTTCGGTCTGGGAGGGCTCGGGGTCAACGCGCTCACCATTCTCTTCGGCCTGAGGCCGCTCGATGAGGTCCGGCGCTCGATGGAGAAGATCCGCGCCGGCGAAAGCGAACGGTTGGACGGCGCTTTCCCGCGTGAGATCCAGCCGCTCGCCAACGAGGTCAATGCCCTGATCGACAGCAACCGCCGCATCGTCGAGCGCGCCCGCATGCAGGTCGGCAATCTTGCCCATTCGCTGAAGACACCGATCGCGGTCCTGCTCAACGAGGCCCGGGTGCTCGAGGCATCGCATGGCGAGTTGGTGCGCACTCAGGTCGATGCAATGCAGACCCAGGTTCAATCCTATCTGAGCCGCGCCCGGATTGCGGCGCAGCGCGAGTCCGTGCTGGCGCGGACCGAAGCACAGCCGGCGCTCGAACGCCTCGTGCGCGTCATGCGCAAGCTCAATCCGGAAAAGCAGGTCCATCTGTCGATCAACCCGCCGGGACTGGTTCTTGCCATGGAGCTGCAGGACGTCGAGGAGACCGTTGGCAACCTGCTCGAAAATGCCGCCCGCCACGCCCGTGGCGAGGTGTGGCTGAATGTCAGGCCGGCACCGAGCGAGGTTCATGCCAAGGAGCCCGGCCGGCAGTGGATCGTTCTCGACATCGACGACGACGGGCCGGGGCTCAATCCCGACCAGATCGCAGTGGCGATGAAGCGCGGCAAGCGGCTCGACGAAAGCAAGCCCGGAACCGGGCTCGGTCTTTCGATCGTCAGCGAGATCGTCCGGGAGTATCAGGGCACCATCACCCTGTCGCGACGGGACGAGGGAGGGTTGCGTGCGGAACTGGTTTTGCCGGCGGCCGTTTAGAGGGTGATGAGGAAATGCGCGGGTCCGGCGTCGCTCGCTTGCGAATCCATCGTGATTTAGGGGTCACACCCGTGCTTGAAAATGTCACACCCGCAGGGCTCGCCGTTGCCTCGGCACGCGGGGAATGCCAAAAGAAAATCAAGGACTAGTCGTCATCGTGCTCGAATGGAACGAGCTTAAGAATGCGGCTTCGGATAGGATGATTGAGTGTCGCGGATCATGAGGAACCAGGCAGAAATGACACGGGCTATTGTCGTCGGCGGCAGGATCGTTGTGATCGCCTCGGCCGTCGCGCTTGCCGGATGCGGCACGACGGGCAGCAAGGGCGCGGCCGCCGGCCTCGGCTCGACGGCAACGCGTGGTGCGACCTCGACCAATTACATCGCGGCACTCCAGGGTGGGGTGATCGCGCGTCTCACCGATCTCGACATCGGGACATCCGACCGTCAGCGTGCTCTGGAAGCGGAGTACCGCGCACTTGAAGCGGCCCCCGGTGGGCAGCCGGTGACCTGGGACGGGCGCGGCGTCAACGGTTCGGTCGTTGCAGCCGCTCCCTATCAGGTCGGGTCGCAGAACTGCCGCCAGTATAGCCACACGGTTACCGTCAAGGGACAGCCGAAGACGGCGCGGGGTGCTGCCTGCCGCAACCCGGACGGCAGCTGGACACCGCTGACCTAAGGCGTAGCCGGTCGCGCTCTCCCGGATGTGCTCAGGCGGATCGAGCCGCCGTTGCGGCGAAACGCCTCAAATCTCCGTCATAAGGGGTTTTCGAGTTGGAATGGCATGGGGGCCATAGTATTGAGCTTCCATGTTGTTCTGGATCCTCGTCGCCACTCTGACGGCGGCTGTTGCTGTCGTGCTCATCCTTCCGCTGCTGCGGGCGGGGGAAGCCCCGTCGTCTCCCCACAGCCATGATGTCGAGGTCTATCGCGACCAGCTCGAAGAGTTGAAGCGGGACCAGGATAGCGGCCTGATCGGCGGCGACGACGCCGAGCTTGCGCGCGCCGAAGTTGCGCGCCGGCTGCTGGCCGCTGGCGAGAGCGACAGTGAGGCGATTGCGGCTGCCGCGCCGCGCCGCGGTGTCAGCCGTCTGGCCCAGGCCTTCGTGCTTCTCTGTCTTCCGGCCGTCGGCCTCTGTCTTTACTTGCTGACGGGCAGCCCGGGCATGCCGGCGCAGCCGCTGGCCGCCCGCCTGGCCGATCCCAATGGCGACATCAACATCCTGATTGCCAAGGCTGAGAATCATCTGGCGGTAAACCCGAATGATGGCGCCGGCTGGGACCTGCTTGCGCCGATCTACATGCGCAACGGCCGTGTCGAAGATGCGGTCGATGCCTATGACCGGGCGATCCGCCTGCTTGGCCCGACGCCGGCACGTCTCGGCGGCTATGCCGAGGCGATGGTCGTGCAGTCCGACGGCGTCGTGACGAGCAAGGCGCAGGACGCGCTGAAGCAGGCGCTGACGCTCGATCCCAATGACCCGCGCTCGGAATTCTATCTTGCCCTCGGCCTCAAGCAGGAAGGCAAGAAAGCGGAAGCGCTGACTGCCTTCAACCGACTAGTCGCGACATCACCCGCCGACGCGCCCTGGCTGCCGCTCGTCAAGCAGCACGTGGCAGAACTGGGGGGCGCCGGCGCCACCAGCGCTGCAGCGCCCGGCAATCCAAGTGCCGATGACGTGGCCGCCGCCGAAAGCATGAGCGCCGGCGATCGCCAGGAAATGATCCGGGGCATGGTCGGCAGCCTCGAAAGCCGGCTGAAGGAAAATCCGGATAATCTCGAAGGCTGGGCGCGTCTGATCCGCTCCCATGTTGTCCTTGATCAACGAGACAAGGCACTGGCCGCGCTAAGGGAGGGCCTGAAAACCTTCCCGGCCGATGGTGACGGCGGCAAGCAGCTGCTGGCGCTGGCGCGTGAGCTCGGGATTGCCACCGACGGAGTAACGCAATGACGCGCAAACAAAAAAGACTGGCGATCATCGGCGGCGGTGTCGGCTTCCTGGTGCTTGCAGCCTTCCTCGTAATGTTCGCCTTCAGCCAGGCGATCGCCTATTTCTATGTGCCGAGCGACCTCGAAAAGGCCAACGTACCGCCGGGAACCCGCATCCGCCTCGGCGGTGTCGTCGAAACCGGCTCCGTCAAGCGCGGCGACGGCAAGACGGTGACCTTCACCGTCACCGATACGCTGAGCGGCGTGCCGGTCACCTATACCGGCATCCTGCCTGACCTGTTCCGCGAAGGGCAGGGCGTGGTGACGGAGGGAACCTTCGTTGCCGGAAGCTCGGTCTTCGTGGCCGATTCCGTTCTTGCCAAGCATGACGAGACCTATATGCCCAAGGATGTCGCCGACCGTTTGAAGGCGCAGGGCGTCGAGCTCAGCGGGAAGGAAACCATCAAGTGATCATCGAGCTCGGACACTACGCTCTGGTTCTGGCGTTGGCGACGGCGGTCATTCAGGCCGCCTTACCGATCCTTGGCGCACGATTGAACGATCGCGGCCTGATGGAACTCGCATCCAGCGCCGCCGTCGCCTGCTTTCTGCTCGTCGCTTTCGCTTTTGCCGTCCTCACCTTCGCCTATGTGACCTCGGATTTCTCGGTCCGCAACGTCTGGGAAAACTCCCACTCGCTGAAGCCGCTGATCTACAAGATCTCGGGCGTCTGGGGGAACCATGAAGGCTCGATGCTGCTGTGGCTGTTGATCCTGACGTTCTTTTCGGCGCTGGTTGCCGCCTTTGGGCGCAACCTGCCGGAGACGTTGAAGGCAAACGTACTCGCCGTGCAGGCTTGGATCGCGATGGCCTTCGCGCTCTTCATCCTGCTGACGTCCAATCCGTTCGCTCGGCTGATGCCCGCGCCGGGCGAGGGCAAGGACCTGAACCCGATCCTGCAGGACGTCGGCCTCGCCATTCATCCGCCGTTGCTCTACCTCGGCTATGTCGGTTTTTCGGTCTGCTTCTCCTTTGCCATCGCGGCCTTGATCGAGGGCCGCATCGACGCCGCCTGGGCTCGCTGGGTCCGTCCCTGGACGCTTGCCGCCTGGACCTTCCTCACCGCCGGGATCTCCATGGGTTCGTACTGGGCCTATTACGAGCTCGGCTGGGGTGGTTGGTGGTTCTGGGACCCGGTCGAAAACGCCTCCTTCATGCCGTGGCTCGCGGGGACGGCGCTTTTGCACTCGGCGCTGGTCATGGAAAAGCGCGAGGCGCTGAAGATCTGGACCGTGCTGCTTGCGATCATGACCTTCTCGCTGTCGCTGCTCGGCACCTTCCTCGTGCGTTCGGGTGTCCTGACTTCGGTCCACGCCTTCGCCACCGACCCGACGCGCGGCATCTTCATCCTCGCCATTCTCGTCTTCTTCATCGGCGGTGCGTTCACGCTCTTCGCCCTGCGCGCCTCGCACCTGAAAGCCGGCGGCATCTTCGCGCCGATCTCGCGTGAGGGTGCGCTGGTCTTCAACAACCTCATCCTGACGACGGCGACCGCGACGGTCCTGACCGGCACGCTCTATCCGCTGGTGCTCGAAGCGCTGACCGGCGACAAGATCTCCGTCGGGCCGCCCTTCTTCAACATGACCTTCGGCCTGTTGATGCTGCCGCTGCTCTTTGCGGTGCCTTTCGGCCCGCTGCTTGCCTGGAAGCGCGGCGACCTTGCTGGCGTTTCGCAGCGGCTCTTCGCAGCGGTTGCCATCGGCCTGCTCTTCGGCGTCACCTATTATTACTTCATGAATGGCGGCCCGGTTCTGGCGCTCTTCGGCATTGCCCTTGGCGTCTACGTGATTGTCGGTTCGTTGACGGACCTGGCGCTGCGCTCCGGCCTCGGCAAGGTCGCAGGCAACGTCGTCTGGCGACGCTTCTCCGGCCTGCCGCGTTCGGCTTTCGGCACGGCGCTTGCGCATATCGGCCTCGGCGTCACCCTGATCGGCATCGTCGCCGTCACGGCCTTCGAGACCGAAACCGTGGTCGAGATGAAGCCCGGCATGACGGTGGATGCCGGTGGCTACACCCTGCGCTTCGACGGCATGCGCAATGGCAGCGGCCCGAACTATTCCGAGGAGTCCGGCCACTTCACCATCAGCCGCGGTGGCGCTGCGATTGACGACGTCTGGTCTTCGAAGCGTCTCTACCAGGCGCGCCGCATGCCGACGACCGAGGCGGGCATTCGCACCTTCGGCTTGAGCCAACTCTACGTCTCGCTCGGCGATCAGATCAGCGAAGGCGGCATCGTCGTGCGCATCTGGTGGAAGCCGATGATCCTGTGCATCTGGGGCGGTACCCTGTTCATGATGGCGGGTGGTTTCGTCTCCTTGAGCGACCGCCGCCTGCGCGTCGGCGCGCCGGCCAAGGCCAAGCGACCGAAGGCGGTGCCTGTGGGGGCTGCGGAATGAACCGTCTGCTCCTGGCACTCCTGCTGTTGCTCGCGCCTGTCGGCTCGGCCTTTGCCGTCAACCCGGATGAAGTGCTTGCCGATCCCGCGCTCGAAGCGCGGGCGCGGGCGATCTCGGCGGAGCTGCGCTGCATGGTCTGCCAGAACCAGTCGATCGACGATTCCAACGCCGAGCTTGCCAAGGACCTGCGCGTGCTTGTACGCGAGCGGCTGGCGAACGGCGACAGCGACAAGGCCGTCATCGATTACGTCGTGTCCCGCTATGGCGAATTCGTACTGCTGAAGCCGCGCTTCGAGACGAAGACCCTGATCCTCTGGGGCATGCCGGCGACCCTGCTTCTCGTCGGGGCGATTACCCTCGTCATCGCCTCTCGCCGTCGCGGCGCCCAGCCAAAGGGGACGCCGCTTTCCGAGGACGAGAAGGAAAAGCTGAAGAAGCTGCTTCAGCCTTAATGCAGCGCTCGCCGAACGCGCATTCGTTGGATCGGCTTCAGCACTAATCTCTTGATATCGCTTGAGATCCCTGCCGGTGGCGGGCAATTCCGTTCGCGCCAACGCGCAGTCCCCGGCAGGCCTTTGGCCGAGCCCGGGCCAGCTCTTCACAACATTACCAAAAATTCATTTTCCGGACAGAACTCAGTAAGGTCCCATCCGTTACATCTTTCGTCATCGGCTGTTCCTCCAGTCAGCCAAAACGAATTCCGCCTTCCCTGAGGCGGCTTCGCAACCAGGTTTCGGTGCCGTCTCCGATGGCATCTAGGAAGAGAAAAGGCAAAACGGATGTTTACGACCAAATCCCTGCGTCCCTCCCTCAAGACCGTTCTGAAGACCTCGACCATCGCCGGCCTTGCCGCCGTCATGCTGACCTCGGGTCTGCCGGCAAGCATCTCGCAATCCTTTGCCGATCCGGTGAAGGTGGAAGCGCCGTCGGTGCCGAGCTTTGCCAATGTCGTTGATGCCGTTTCGCCGGCCGTCGTTTCGGTGCGCGTCCAGTCGCGCGTCAACCCGGTGGCCGAAGATGGCGGCGACTTCAGCTTCGATTTCAACGGTCGCGGTTTCGACGATCTGCCCGACGATCACCCCCTGAAGCGCTTCTTCAAGGAATTCGGTCCGCGCGGCGATGACCGTGCCGACCGCGGCCCCAACCGCCGTGGCCCGCATGGCGAAGGCCGCCTGCGTCCGACCGCTCAGGGCTCCGGCTTCTTCATCTCCGAAGACGGCTACCTCGTCACCAACAACCACGTCGTTTCCGACGGTTCGGCCTTCACGGTCATCCTCAACGACGGCACCGAACTCGATGCCAAGCTGGTCGGCAAGGATAGCCGCACGGATCTCGCCGTGCTCAAGGTCGATGACAAGCGCAAGTTCACCTATGTCGGCTGGGCCGATGACAGCAAGGTCCGCGTCGGTGACTGGGTCGTTGCCGTCGGCAACCCGTTCGGTCTCGGCGGCACGGTGACCTCCGGCATCGTTTCGGCGCGTGGCCGCGATATCGGCTCCGGCCCCTATGACGATTACCTGCAGGTTGATGCGGCGGTGAACCGCGGCAACTCGGGCGGTCCGACCTTCAACCTCTCCGGTGAAGTCGTCGGCATCAATACCGCGATCTTCTCGCCGAGGGGCGGCGGCAACGTCGGTATCGCCTTTGCCATCCCGTCGACCGTTGCCAAGGATGTCGTCGCCGACCTGATCAAGGACGGCTCGGTTTCCCGCGGCTGGCTCGGCGTGCAGATCCAGCCCGTTACCAAGGACATCGCCGAATCGCTCGGCCTTTCGGAAGCAAGCGGTGCGCTCGTCGTCGAACCGCAGACCGGCTCGCCGGGTGAAAAGGCCGGCATCAAGAAGGGTGACGTCGTAACCGCGCTGAACGGCGACACGGTCAAGGATCCGCGTGACCTTGCCCGCAAGGTTGCGGCAATCCGCCCGGGCACCACGGTTGATCTGGCCCTGTGGCGCGACGGCAAGGCGGAGACCGTCAAGCTCGAAATCGGCACGCTGCCCAAGGACGACAAGGACGCTGCCAAGAGCCAGGACGACCAGTCCGAAGAAGCCCAGCCGTCGAGCGAGCAGGCACTGGCCGACCTTGGCGTCTCTGTCGTGCCGTCTGATGATGGCAAGGGCGTCACCATCGCCTCGGTCGACGAAGAGTCTGATGCCAGCGATCGCGGCCTGAAGCAGGGCGAAAAGATCGTCTCGGTGAACAATCAGGAGGTGAAGTCCGCCGACGACATCCTGAAGGTCATCAACACTGCCAAGAAGGACGGCCGTAGCAAGGCGCTCTTCCAGATCGAGGCCGACAACGGCAGCCGCTTCGTGGCCCTTCCGATCGACAAGGGCTGATCGCGGCAGTCAAATGATTGACCGGAGCGCCGCGATTTCCAAGTGATGTCGCGGCGCTCGCCGTTTGGAGCGGGATGTGAAAAGGTGTGTGCGGTTCTCCGCCCGCATCCCGCTTTTCCCTCACGAGAGCACTCGCCAACCCGGTTGTCGAAAGTCGAAACCGGTTGAGACAGACAGGGGTCCGGGACTATGGTCGCGCGTATGAAGATTCTCATCATTGAAGACGATCTCGAGGCGGCAGCCTATCTGGCGAAAGCCTTCCGCGAGGCGGGCATCGTGTCCGATCACGCAAGCGATGGCGAGAGCGGCCTGTTTATGGCCAGCGAGAACAATTACGACGTTCTCGTGGTGGACCGCATGCTGCCGCGTCGAGACGGTCTCTCTGTCATCACCGAGCTTCGTCGCAAGGACATCCACACGCCGGTGCTGATCCTGTCGGCGCTCGGCCAGGTGGATGACCGGGTCACGGGTTTACGCGCCGGCGGCGACGATTATCTGCCGAAACCCTACGCCTTCAATGAATTGCTCGCCCGTGTCGAGGTGCTTGGGCGCCGCAAGGGCACGCCCGATCAGGACATGGTTTACCGCGTTGGCGATCTGGAACTCGACCGCCTTTCGCATTCCGTGCGCCGGCAGGGAAAGGAAATTCCCCTGCAGCCGCGCGAATTCCGCCTGCTCGAATATCTCATGAAGAACGCCGGCCAGGTCGTCACCCGCACCATGCTGCTGGAAAACGTCTGGGACTACCACTTCGACCCGCAGACCAACGTCATCGACGTGCATGTCTCGCGGTTGCGCTCGAAGATCGAGAAGGATTTCGATGTGCCGCTGCTGCGCACGGTGCGCGGTGCCGGCTACATGATCAAGGATGACCGGGCGTCCGCATGAGCAAGCTTCGCGTTCTCTTCAGAACGACCGCAGTCCGGCTTTCCGCCCTCTACCTCATTCTTTTTTCTCTCTGTGCTGCCTTTCTCGTCTTCTACGTCACCGGCATGTCGGAGCGGCTGCTGCAGCAGCAGACCCGTGACGCGGTCACCGCCGAGGTGGCGCAGATCGAGCAGGTCTATAGCCGCGCCGGCATGAACGGCCTGTTGCGCTCGCTCGAGCGGCGGGCACGCCAGCCGGGAGCCAATCTCTACGTGATTGCGGGACCGAGCGGCGAAATCCTCGCCGGCAACGTCGCGAGCCTGGAGCCGGGCCTGCTCGACAGCGAAGGCTGGACCGAACGTCCCTTCGCCTATCAGCGCTATACGGACGAGAGCAAGAAGGACACCCACGTGGCTCTTGCCCATGTGCTGGTGCTCGACAATGGTCTGCGCATTCTTGTTGGCCGCGACCTGCAGGAGCCGCAGAAGTTCCGCGCCCTTGTGCGCCAGGCCCTGATGGTGGCGCTCGGCGTCATGGGGCTTGGCGCCCTCGTCATCTGGTTCGGCATCGGCCGCAACGCCTTGAAGCGCATCGACCGCATGTCGGAGGCGAGCACCAAGATCATGGCCGGCGATCTGTCGCAGCGTCTGCCGATGAGCGGCTCCGGCGACGAGTTCGACCGGCTGTCGGAATCACTGAACGCCATGCTCAGCCGCATCGAGAAGCTGAACGAAGGGCTGCGGCAGGTCTCCGACAACATCGCTCACGATCTGAAGACGCCGCTGACGCGGCTGCGCAACAAGGCGGAAGCCGCACTTTCCCGCAAGGGCACGAGCCAGCGCGGTGCGCTCGAGGAGATCATCGGCGAATCCGATCAGTTGATCCGCACCTTCAACGCGCTTCTGATGATTTCGCGCGTCGAGGCCGGCTCGTCCGTCGCCGAGATGAGCGACATCGACCTTTCGCAGATCGTCGCCGATTGCGTCGAGCTCTACGAACCGGTGGCCGAAGATGGCGGTCTGAAACTTGAAGCCGAAATCGCCCAGGATCTCGTGATTTCAGGCAACCGCGAACTGGTCGGCCAGGCCCTCGGCAACCTCATCGACAACGCGGTCAAGTATGCCGATGGCGCCGGGAACCCTCTGATCAAAGTCTCGCTCGAAAAGCGCGAGGGGAATGTGTTGCTGTCGGTTGCCGATCATGGAGCGGGCATCCCCGCAGCGATGCGCGACGAGGTGATCAAGCGTTTCGTTCGCCTGGATGAGAGCCGGTCCAAGCCTGGCACCGGCCTTGGCCTGTCGCTGGTCGAGGCCGTCATGGAAATGCATCACGGCGCGCTGCATCTCGCCGACACCGTTCCTTCCGCCGAAGATGGCGCCAAGGGGCTGACGGTTCAGATGGTTTTCCCGATGACTGCAACCTGATAGACCGGTTTTGGGAGAACGAGGTGGAGTGAGGCAGCGCGCAGTTGTTCCGCGCCGTCCGCTCCGGCCAGAGGGAGACGGCATGCAGGAACAGGTGCAGCAGTGCTGGGCGATCGAGACGACGCCGATCCGTCCGGCGACACAAGCCGATGCCAAGACAGCGCTTTCGGTCTTGAAGGATATGGCCAAGGGTCATGAAAAGGTCGCAAGCCTGCTTGCGTCCGAAACGCAGTTCAAGACCTTCATCGTCTCGGCCTTTGCCCTTTCGCCTTTTCTTCGCGACACCGGCGACAGTCGCCCCGCCATTCTCGAAGAGCTTCTCTCGACCGATCTCACGACTTTCCTGAGCGAGCGCGTGCGCGGAGCCCGCGATGCCTGGAAGCCGAATGAAGGCGGCGCGGCATTGCCGGATACCGAGATCATGGCGCGGCTCAGAAGGGCCAAGCGCGAACTTGCCTTCGCCGTCGCTCTCGCCGATCTCTCCCGCCATTTCGACGGGCGCGAGACCACCCGTTGGCTCAGCGAATTCGCCGGTGCGGCCGTGTCGGCGACGATCGACCATCTGCTCCTGAGCGCGCATGAGAGCGGCAAGCTTAAGGTCAAGGATGTCGCAAACCCGAGCGCCGGTTCCGGCGTCGTCGTGCTCGGCATGGGCAAGCTCGGCGCCTTCGAGCTCAACTATTCCTCCGATATCGACCTCGTTGTCTTCTACGATCCGCAATCCGGCATCATCGTCGATCGCGACGATGCCTCGGAAACTTTCGGCCGGCTGTTGCGCCGCCTGATCCGCATCCTGCAGGAGCGCAGCGGCGACGGATACGTCTTCCGAACCGACCTGCGCCTGCGCCCGGATCCGGGCTCGACGCCGCTCGCGATCCCGGTAGAAGCGGCGATGCTCTATTACGAGGGCAGGGGGCAGAACTGGGAGCGCGCCGCCTTCATCAAGGCGCGGCCGGTCGCCGGCGACATCGAGGCTTGCGAGCACTTCCTCAAGGATCTGGTCCCCTTCGTCTTCCGCAAGTATCTCGACTATGCGGCGATCGCCGACATTCATTCGATCAAGCGCCAGATCCATGCCCACAAGGGGCACGGCGAGATCGCGGTCAAGGGCCACAACATCAAGCTCGGCCGCGGCGGCATCCGCGAGATCGAGTTCTTCGTCCAGACCCAGCAGCTGATTGCTGGTGGCCGCATGCCGGACCTGCGCCAGCGCGCGACGGAGCCTATGCTGCGGGCGCTCGTCAAGGCCGGCTGGATCGACGAAGAGACGGCTGACGAACTCGTCGAAGCCTATTGGTTCCTGCGCGATGTCGAGCACCGGATCCAGATGGTGCGCGACGAGCAGACGCATGTCCTGCCCGAGACCGAAGCGGAACTGAAGCGCATCGCCTATATGCTCGGCTTCGAGGATACAGCCGCCTTTTCCAAGGCCCTCTCGCGCGTGCTGAAGACCGTCGAGCGTCGCTACGCTCAGCTTTTCGAACAGGAAGCCAAGCTCTCGACCGAGACCGGCAACCTCGTCTTCACTGGCCAGCGCGACGACCCGGACACGCTGGAGACGCTGAAGAAACTCGGCTTCCAGCGGCCGTCGGACATCTCCCACACGATCCGCACCTGGCACTATGGCCGCTACCGCGCGACACAGTCGGTGGAGGCGCGCGAGCGGCTGACAGAGCTGACGCCGGAGCTGCTGCGGGTTTTTGGCGAAAGCCGCCGCGCCGACGAAGCGCTGCTGCGTTTCGACAATTTCATCTCCGGCCTGCCTGCCGGCATTCAGCTGTTCTCTCTGCTCGGCAACAATCCGGGCCTCCTGTCGCTGATCGTCAATGTCATGTCGTCGGCCCCGAGGCTTGCCGAAATCATTGCCGCGCGCCCGCATGTCTTCGACGGCATGCTCGATCCGGGCCTGCTCGCCGAATTGCCGACGCGGGAGTATCTGGCGCCACGCATCGCCAACTTCGTCGGCGGTGCTCGCCATTATGAGGAGGTGCTCGATCGCCTGAGGATCATAGCCGCCGAGCAGCGTTTCCTGATCGGCATTCGGCTCCTGACCGGCGCGATCTCGGGCGCGCAAGCCGGCCGCGCCTTTACCGATCTTGCCGACCTCATCATCGCCGCGGCGGTAAAGGCGGTTGAGGATGAAGTTCGCTCCGTTCACGGCGATTTCCCTGGAGGCCGTATCGCCGTTGTCGGCATGGGCAAGCTCGGCAGCCACGAGCTGACGGCGGGATCCGACGTCGATCTGATCCTGCTCTACGATTACGACGAGACGGCAACCGAGTCCGACGGCGCCAAGCCGCTTGATCCGACGCGATACTTTACACGGGTGACGCAGCGCCTGATCGCCGCACTTTCCGCGCCGACGGCGGAAGGCATCCTTTACGAAGTCGATATGCGGCTTCGTCCCTCCGGCAACAAGGGGCCGGTCGCAACCAGGATCAACGCCTTTGCTAAGTATCAGCGCGAAGAGGCCTGGACGTGGGAGCATCTGGCTCTGACCCGGGCGCGCTGCATCTGCGGCGATGACCGGCTGATGGCCGAGGCCAACGGGATCTTCGCCGAGATCCTCGAGCGCAAGCGCGATGTTTCCAAAGTCAGCGCCGACGTGATCTCCATGCGCGAGATGATCGATAGCGAGAAACCGCCGAGCGACATCTGGGACTTCAAGCTGATCCCGGGCGGTCTCGTCGATATCGAGTTCATCACCCAGTATCTGGCGCTCGTAGCGCCGGCCAAGGGCGTTCAGCCGCTGACATCAGGCACCAACACCGCCGACGCGTTGAAGCTGCTTGGTGATGCGCTGATGAACCCGAACGATCTCGATGTTGCGCTGGAAGCGCTGCATCTTTTCACCGAATTGTCCCAGATCGTGAGGCTCTGCATAGAGGGCGAGTTCGAGCCGAAGGAAGCGCCGGCGGGCCTGATCGATCTCGTCTGCCGGGCAGGGGACTACCCGGACCTGAAAACCTTGGAGGGGGACGTTCGCAGGCTCTCCAAAGCCGTGCGCCGTGTCTTCCAATCGGTCGTTTCAGTGTGAGGGAGGGCAGCGGGTAAACGGACGGCGCGTGGAAGACCGCGCGCTGCTCCAGACCCGCTTTAACCGCGGTCCGGAATCCTGACCGAGATGATGGTCCCGACATTCTCGGTCGAGTGTATTCTCATGCTGCCGCCGTGCAGGCGGGTGAGTGAGCGCGAGATCGCGAGCCCGAGGCCGGATCCGCCCTTGCTCTTGGCGTACTGGCTCTGCACCTGTTCGAAGGGCTGACCGATCTTCTGCAATGCGTCGCGCGGAATGCCGATGCCGGAATCGGCGATCGTGAGCGTCACCGCGCCCGTCACCTTGCGTGCCCGAAGCGAAATCCGCCCGCCCTCATTGGTGAACTTGACCGCGTTCGAAAGCAGGTTGAGCAGCACCTGCTTCATGGCGCGGCGATCGGCGACCATGGTGAGGCCCGACGAGATCTGCTGCACGACGTGAATGTTCTTCTGCTCCGCCGGTATGGTGGTGAAGCGCAGCGTCTCCTCGATCAATGGCGCAAGGTCGATCGTCTCGCGGCTGATGCGCATGTGCCCGGCCTCGATCTTCGACATGTCCAGGATGTCGTTGATGACGTTGAGCAGATGTTTGCCGCTTTCGTGGATGTCGCGTGAATACTCGTTGTACTTCTCCGAGCCGAGCGGCCCGAACATCTGGTTCTGCAGGATTTCCGAGAAGCCGAGGATGGCGTTGAGCGGCGTGCGCAGCTCATGTGACATGTTCGCGAGGAACTCGGACTTGGCGCGGTTGGCCGCCTCCGCACGGTCCTTCTCCGCCTGGTAGTTCGAATTCGCGACCGAAAGCTCGGTCTTCTGCCGCTCCAGCGTCATTCGCGAGGCCGAGAGGTCGCCGATCGTCGCCATCAGACGCCGCTCGGATTCGCGCAGGCGCACCTGGTGCCGCTTCAGAAGCGTGATGTCGGTGCCGACGGAGACAAGGCCGCCGTCGCGTGTGCGCCGCTCGTTGATCTGCAGCCAGCGCTCGTCCGCAAGCTGGACTTCGCTCGTCTGCGACTGGTTGCTGTGATCCGGGTCGGCGATCCGCCGCTCGACCACCGGCCGTGCTGCCGCCGTATGCACGGCTATGCGTTCGGTGCCGGGCACCAGGACGTGGTCCGGAAGCTTGTAGGCCTCCTGGAAGTGGGTGTTGCACATGACGAGGCGGTCGTGCTTGTCCCAGAGCACGAAGGCCTCGGAGGTACATTCGATGGCGTCGGCGAGCCGCTGGTCGGCCTCCGCATAGCGCTGCGCAAGACGATGCTGTTCCGTCACGTCCATGGCGATGCCGATCAGATGCGCCCGGCCCGAGGCCGTGCGGATGATCTCGGCGCGGGCCCGTAGCCACACATAGTGACCGTCCGCATGCCGCATGCGGAACACCTGGTCGATCTGGCGCGCGTCGCCACGCGCGATCGTGCGCGCCACGCTGTAGATGCCGTGATCATCCGGATGCATCAGCCTTGCGGCGTCACCGAAGGAGAGCACGCTGCTTTCGCCCGGCATGCCGAGCATTTCGTACATCGAGCGCGACCAGAACAGCCGACGGTTGGCAAGATCGAAATCCCAGAGGCCGCAACGGCCGCGCGAGAGCGCCGTCTCGACCCGCAGGTTCGATTCGGCAAAGACCGAATCGGCGTCGCGGGCACGCTTGGCCTGGATGTAATAGGCGTAGAGCACCATCAACAGGATCGCCGAGATACCTGCAAACAGGGTGACGTTCAGCGAAACCTCGTCTCGCCAGGTCGTTTCGAGCTGGGTGACCGGCGTTGCGGCCAGCACGACGCCAGCCGCATCGGGCAGCTGCGCCAGCGCCACGATGTGGTCGGCGCCTGCGATCGCCGTCTTCATGACGCTCGAATGTTCGCCGAAATATTGCAGCGTCGCGATGTCGGGCGCGGCCGCAGCGAGCGTGCGGCCGATGAGCGGTCCACCGCCTTCCGTGCTTGCAAAGATCCGCCCGTCCTTGCGCACCGCGAGGATGAACGTTCCGGGATCGAGCATACCGGTCGGCAGAAACTGGCTGAAGCGTTGCTCCGCCTCGGCACGACGGCCCTCATCGAACAGCGCGACTCCGTCCGTCTGGAAGGCGGCGACGGCGATCGCCGCCGCAAGACCGACGGTCTGGCGCGAACTTTCCTCCATGCGGGCGTGCTCGTCCATGATGCTGGACATGCGCGAAACCGCAACGATGATCAGGAATGCAATGATCAGGATCGGGATGGAGCGCTTGAGAACAGGCTCCGCGTTTGCCAGGCGGCGTGAAGCCGGCCCGGCAAAGATCTTCGCCTGCGAGATAAACTCCTGCTCCAGGCCGGTAACGCCTGGAAGCTTGAGTCGCAACCGCCCGTCGGCTGCGCTCGCTGGTCGCGCGTCCGCCATCTTTCCCAATTGTCTAAACCCTCTGATGATTCGGCGCGCCGCTCGCCCGAATCTGACTCAATGAATCACAGGGCGATTCGCCTTGTCCAGAGGCACTGGTAAAGATTTGTTAACCATTTCTTATCGTTGGAAAATAATAGGCCGGGTCGCGTTAGCGACCCGGCCCCAGGAAAATCAGGCTTTGGCGATGCTCAGGCCTTGAGCATGCGCTCGACGATGTCACCGACATCGGCCGAAAGTTTCGACGCGCCGGCGATCTCTTTCAGCGCCTTGCGGGCATGCCCGGCACGTTTGTCCTCCAGCGAACGCCAGGAGCGCATGGAGGTCAGGATGCGAGCCGCAAGTTGCGGATTACGCGGGTCGATATCGAGGATCTGGCGCGCGAGGAAGCGGTAGCCTTCGCCGTCAGCGCGGTTGAACGCGGTCGGGTTGGCGAAGGCATAGGTGCCCACCAGCGAGCGCACGCGGTTCGGATTGTTGCCGTTGAACAGCGGCTCGTTCATCAGCGCCTTGATACGATCGAGCGTTCCAGCGCCCGGGATCGTCGCCTGCACGGCGAACCATTTGTCGATGACGAGCGCGTTGTCGGCGAAACGCTTGCGGAATGTTGCAAGCGCGTCTGTCGCCTCGGCCGAATCCGGGAAGCGGTGCGCCAGCAGCGCCAGCGCATGGCTGAGATCGGTCATGTTGTTGGCGGCCGCAAAGGCCTTCGCGGCACGTTCAGGGCCTTCATCGGCCTGAACGAGGTAGGTGAGCGCGCTGTTGCGCAGTGCTCGCCTGCCGGCGCTTGCCGCTTCCGGGCTGAACCCGCCGCTGGAGACGAGTTCGTCGGAGAGTTTGAGGAAGGTGTCGCGCCCGGCGGTCGCAACCGCTGTCAGGATCTGCTGGCGGGCCGCGTGGATCGCGTCCGGATCGTTGTTGGTGCCGATCTCGCGGGCGATATCGGATTCGCTCGGCAAGGCCAGCGCCTGCGAACGGAAGGCCGGCTCCAGGCTGTTGTCGGCGGCGGCCCGTATCAGGCCGTCGATCAGCGCCTTGTCCGAGGTGACCGGCTTGCCGGCGCGGACATTCGCCGTCGCCTCGACGAGATTGCCAAGCGCGATGGCGTTGAGCGCCTGCCAGCGGGCGAAGAGGTCGCTTTCGTGATGCGCGATCAGCGCCAGATCGTCGGCATTCTGCTCGATATGCAGGTTGACCGGCGCGGAGAAGCTGCGGTTGAACGACGGAACCGGGCGCGACGGGATGCCCGAGAAGACCACCGTCTGATTGCGCTCCGTCAGATGCAGGACATCGTCGGTCATGTCGGCGCCGGAAACAGCGGCAAGGGCGGCTTCGCTGCCGTCTTCGAGCAGCAGACCCATCTTCAGCGGAATGTGCATCGCTTCCTTGGCGCTCTGTCCGGGCGTGGGCGGCACGGTCTGTTCGAGCGACAGGGTGAAGGTCTGCTTGGCGGCGTCATAGGCGCCCGAAGCGGTGACCAGCGGCGTTCCGGCCTGGTGATACCAGAGCGCGAACTGGCGCAGATCCCGACCGCTTGCCGCCTCGAAGCAGGCGACGAAATCCTCGATCGTCACCGCCTGGCCGTCGTGCCGGTCGAAATAGAGATCCATACCCTTCTTGAACAGATCGCGGCCGAGGATGGTCGCGATCATGCGGGTGACTTCCGATCCCTTTTCGTAGACGGTCGTCGTGTAGAAGTTGTTGATTTCGCGGTATTTCGTCGGGCGCACCGGATGGGCGAGGGGACCTGCATCCTCCGGGAACTGTTCCGACTTCAGATGCCGCACTTCGGCGATGCGCTTGACCGCGCGTGAGCGCATGTCGGCGGAGAACTCGTGGTCGCGGTAGACCGTCAGGCCTTCCTTCAGGCAGAGCTGGAACCAGTCGCGGCAGGTGATGCGGTTGCCGGTCCAGTTGTGGAAGTATTCGTGCGCGATGATCGCCTCGATGTTGGCGTAGTCCGCATCGGTCGCCGTTTCCGGGTCCGCAAGCACGTATTTGTCGTTGAAGATGTTGAGGCCCTTGTTCTCCATGGCGCCCATGTTGAAGTCGGAGACGGCGACGATCATGAAGATGTCGAGGTCGTATTCGCGACCAAAGGCCTCTTCGTCCCACTTCATCGAGCGCTTGAGCGCATCCATGGCATAGGAGGCGCGAGGCTCCTTGCCGTGTTCGACATAGATCTTCAAGGCAACGTCGCGGCCGGACATCGTTGTGAACGTATCCTCGACCACGCCGAGGTCGCCGGCGACCAGCGCAAAGAGATAGCTCGGCTTCGGATGCGGATCGAACCAGGCGGCGAAGTGACGGCCGTCGCCCATGTCGGCGCCGCCGAGATAGTTGCCGTTCGAAAGCAGGAGGGGAGACGACTCCTTGTCGGCGATGATGTTGACCGTGTAGACGGCAAGTACATCGGGACGATCGGGGAAATAGGTGATGCGGCGGAAGCCTTCGGCCTCGCACTGGGTGCTGTAGACGCCGTTGGTGCGGTAGAGCCCCATCAGCTGCGTATTGGTCTCGGGCGAAAGCAGGGTGGTGATGGTGATTTCGAACGGGGCGGTTTCGGGCAGGCCGCGGATCGTCAGCGTATCGTCGGCGACATCGTAGAGCGTTGCGGCGAGTTCTTCCTGGTCCAACAAAAGGCCGGTCATGGTCAACTCGTCGCCATCAAGCACGAGCGGCGCGGCACTGTCGACACCTTCGCGGCGATGGAAGATCAGCCGGGCCTCGACCTTGGTCTCCTTCGGATCGAGCTCGAAGGTCAGATCCACTCTCTCCAGAACGAAGTCGGTCGGCCGGTAGTCTTCCAGATGAATGATCTGGCCAGTATTTGTCCGCATGGTCAGTCCCGCTTGCACCGTTCTACTGGAGAATTTGTAGAGGGTGCCTGTGATGGTGAAAAGGCCAAGGGGCGAAAAGCTGGGCTGTGCCACACGATTGTGATGCCGGCGACCGCACTTCCGACAGAAAAGACATGGCGCCCGTTATTCTTCCCGCTCCCTTATCGGACCGATGTGTATCGAAGTGGGACTAACAAGACATGAATTGGAAAGGTTTTTTTCGGGGCAGCTAAAGAAAAGCCGGCCGCCCTACTGTCGAAGGTTAATCGATCAAGAAAAAACGTCATTCATCACGAAGTTTGATCCGACTTTCGAGAAAAGCGTCGCTAAGGTGGCCCGGTCCTGCAGCGGTGCTCTCCGCTGAAAAATCTCCAAACCAGCCCGCGTGCCAGCTGATCGCCGGTCAAGGCTGTTCGAAAAGTGCCCTCAATGGATGCGGAAGTCGAAAGCCCGATGAAGGGGATCCTGCTCAAGGTCCTTTCAGTCGTCATTTTCGTTTGCATGTCTACGCTGATCAAGGCGGCCGGAAACGAGATCGCCACCGGCCAGATCACCTTCTACCGCTCGGCCTTCGCCATGGTGCCGATCCTCGGCTATCTCGCCTTCCGCGGACAGCTGCGCGACGCCTTCAAGACCGAAGATTTTACCGGCCATATCGCTCGCGGCTTCGTCGGCATTCTCGCAATGAGCTTCGGTTTTTACGGCCTCGTACACCTGCCGCTGCCTGAAGCCATCGCCATCGGCTATGCCATGCCGCTGATCGCCGTCGCCTTCGCCGCGATTTTTCTAGGCGAGTCGGTGCGGCTCTACCGTTGGTCGGCCGTTGTCGTCGGGCTGGTCGGCGTGATGATCATCACCTGGCCACGGCTGACCCTTTTTCGCGAAGGCGGCTTCGGTTCGCTGGAGGCGCTGGGCGCTGCTGCTGTGCTGGTTTCGGCGGCCCTGGGCGCAGTTGCCATGGTGCTGGTACGAAAACTCGTCAAGAATGAGCGCACCCACACGATCGTGCTCTATTTCTCGCTGTCGGCCTCGGTCTTCTCTCTCGCGACCTTGCCCTTCGGCTGGCCGTCGATCTCGCGCGAGGCCTTCCTGTTGCTGATGGTCGCCGGTTTCTGTGGCGGTGTCGCCCAGATCCTTTTGACCGAGAGCTATCGCCATGCCGACATGTCGACCATCGCACCGTTCGAATACACTTCGATCGTGCTCGGCCTGATCATCGGCTACTTCCTGTTCGACGATATCCCGACGGCCGCCATGCTCGTCGGCACGGCCATCGTCGTTGGCGCAGGCATCTTCATCATTTTCCGCGAACATCGGCTTGGCCTCGAGCGCCGGGGCGCTCGCAAGCATGTGACGCCGCAGGGCTGAGCCACGGCCTACGGCCGCGGGTTTTCCCAGGCCGGAACCGTATCGTCGTCGATCAGCGGTTCCTGCGCCGCCTGCTGGGCAGCCGGGCTCGTCACATCAGGGCCGGGCGTCGGCATGACGCTCGTTGCCTGGAAGTCGGTCTTGACGACGAGCCCCTTGTGCTGCTCGCGCCGCAGAATGCGCCAGGCTGCATAGCCGCCATAGAGCGCGAAGTAGACGGCAAGGACGAGAAACAGCGCCGCCGGGCCGAAACGATCCATGACCGGACCGACCATCAGCGGGCCGGAAATCGTGCCGAGCCCGTAGGTGATCATCAGGCCCGAGGATGTTTCGACATACTCGTTGGGTTTGGCGAGATCATTGGCATGGGCGACGTTCAGTGCGTAGATCGGGAAGAGCACCGATCCGACGAAAGCGGCGATGATGTAGAGAACGGCGGGCTGGCTGCCGATCGATGCCGACATCACCAGGCACGAGATGACGCCGACGATGCCGCAGCCAACCATGACGATGCGCCGGTCGATCTTGTCGGAGAGACGTCCGATCGGGATTTGCGAGAGGGCGCTGCCGGTCAATAGCGAGGCGAGCAGTGTCGCGCCTTCCGCCGTCGAAAGTCCGATCTTCTGGGTGAAGACACCGCCGAGGTTCAGCCAGGCGCCCGAGAGCGCGCCGGCGAGAAAACCGCCGACGACGGCGACCGGCGAGCGGCGGAAGAGGGCGGGGATATCGAACTTCGCCTGTGCCGGTGGCGCCGGCATGGGGGAGGAGGAGAGCGCCGTCGGCAATAGCGCCAGCGAGAACAGCACGCTGCAGAGCATGAACAGCGACGTGTTTGTCGGGTCGCCGAGCGGCACCATGTACTGCCCGCCGATCGTGCCGACCATCGTCGTGATCAGGTAGAGCGAAAAGAGCAGGCCGCGGTTCTCGTTGGTAACGCGCTCGTTGAGCCAGCTCTCGATGACGAGATAGCTGCCGGAGATGGCAAAGCCGGCAATGGCACGGAACACAATCCAGAGGCGCCAGTCGACGATGAGGCCGCAGAGCAGGATAGCGATGGAGAGCAGCGTGATCAGCGCGGTGAAGACGCGCACATGGCCGACACGCAGCACGAATTTCGGCGTGACGACGCAGGAAAGGGTGAAGCCGACCGTATAGCCGGTGGCGATCACCGAGACCGTCAGCGTCGACCAGTTCTCGGCGACGGAACGCACGGGGATCACATAGCTCTGCAGGCCGAAGCCGACCATCATGAGCAGGGTCGACACCATCAGGCTGAAGACGGAAGCGAGGCTGGCCAGCATCGGCGCTCCTGGAAACGTGGCGCTTCGTCATTTGTCCGATGACAAGCAAACGCAGATGGAGCGAGGAACGGTCTGGCAGGGCCGGATGAGCCTGACACTCCTTAGTCGGGACGAGTGTGGCTCTATCCAGTTTTTTACGCCCTGTCGATTGCGACAGGCGATGGCAAAAAGGCGGTGCTTATACCTGCGGGCAGCAGTCAGTTCGGCAGCAACGGGCTCACGGCCGTGCGATGGGCGCGGCGTGCATCCTTCTTGGTGCTGAGAACGGTATATTCGCGCGAGGCGCGCACGGCCGTACCGATGTCGGAGATCGAATCGAGCAGGACCTTGAGGCTGGCAATCGGCTTGGTCATGGGTTCGTTCCTTTCTTCGTGTCGGGTCAATCGATGCGTCACGCGATACGCAAAAGCCGCGTATCGCGTGGGGATCAGCGCTGGATGAAGTCGGCGAAAATCTGCGCCGGACGGGTGGTCCGGGCGAGGCCGATCGCGGTCATCTGCTCGTTGGCTGCCGTGCCAAAGCGGTTGAACGGCGTCCGGTAAGCAGCGCCAGTGTGGCGGAGCGTCTCAAAGCTGCTGTGGATCGGACGAAAGCGGGCAGTCATGGTTCAATTCCTTAAATTCCATTCCTCCCGTGCCAGTATATTGCGCTGCAACATAACGTTTTGCAATGCGTCAAAATGCGCCGCTGATATGCGCAAACCGCATGGCTTTCTTCATTCTTTGTTCATGAAACGGGCAAGCGGCCGGGAGCACGATCCGGGCAGGGCGCTTTCCTTAGGATCAGCCGTGAATGCGGGCCTTGAAGGCAAGCAGGTCCTGCCAGGCGAAGCGCTTGTTGATCGGCGCCGTCACCAGGTCCTGCGGATGCAGGGTGGCAAGGGTCGGCACATTAATGCCGCCGATCGCAAGCTCGCGCCATTCGCCGCGAAGCTGGTGGATCGTGTCGTTGCCGCCGAAGAAGAAACGGGCGGTGAAATTGCCGAGCAGCAGCAGATGCTTAGGCTCTGCCAGCGCGATCTGGCGTTCGATGAAGGGTCGGCAGATATCGGCCTCGCGCGCCGTCGGCACGCGGTTACCCGGCGGGCGCCAGGGCACGATATTGCTCAAGAGCACGCTCTCGCGCGTAAGACCGATGCCCGCCATCATCCGGGTCAGCATCTCGCCGAGGCGGCCCGCAAAAGGCTGGCCGTCGCGATCGTCGTCGGCATAGGGCATCGGGCCGACGATCATGATGCCGCTTGCCGGATCACCCTCGGCAAAGACCAGATTGCGGGCGCTGTTCCTGAGATTGCAGCCGGCAAAACCTTCCATCGCAACGCGGAGCTCGGCGAGCGACCGGGCCGTTTCGGCGGCAAAGCGCGCCTCTTCGATCGCCTGCGCATCGGGGATGGCGACCGCAGGGGCGTTCGCGACTGGGGCAGGTGCGCGGGAAGGGGTGGGAGCAGCGGCCGCCGCTGTCTGGCGCGCCGTCGGTTGCGAAGCGGGTGCCTCCGCCCGGTTGCTGGTTGCCGCCACGCGGGCGTTGCCGCGTGCTGCCTTCATCGCCTCGAACTCGGCGAAACGGTCGACCGGTTCCTCTTCCAGCAGCCATTCGACGCCCGCATCGCCGTGGAAGGCGAGAAGGGCGGCAAGCTGCGCCGGAGAAAGGTCGTTGGCGGAAATCATGGCCGCCAACCTAGCCCATAAGCGGCCGGACCGGAACCGCTTTTCCGGCGCTCGACCCTCCTATCCAAGGTCATGCACATCCGGTTCGCGCGTCGGCTCAGACCGCATTCGCGGTCCAGTGGGCGATGTCCTCGTGCTCGCCGATCAGCGCCAGGCCATGGGCGATCGACAGCAGTTCGCCGCCGCTCTCGATCCGGTCGGCATCGAAACGCCGCTCGAAGATGCCGCGTACGGCCGGAACGAAGGAGGTGCCGCCGGTCAAGAACACCTTGTCGATCGTCTCGGGTGCCGTTGCCGTCGACTGCAGCACATCATCCAGCGCGCCCTCGATGCGGGCGAGCTCCGGCGCGATCCAGCCTTCGAAATCGCTGCGGCGAACGGTGCGGCGCGACATTTCGCCGAGCGGGGCGAAATAGAACTCGGTCTCGTCCTCCTTCGACAGTTGCATCTTCGTGGCCGAGATTGCGTTGTAGAGCGGATAGCCCTCGTCATGCTCGATCAGGTCAACGAAGGCCTCGAGCTTTTCCGGCTCCAGGCTCTGGCGCACGAGCTTCTTCAGATCGGTGAAATCTTTCAGTGTCTTGAAGATCGAAAGCTGATTCCAGCGGCCGAAATTCGCGTAGTAGTTCGACGGCACTTCAAGCAGCTTGTCGAAGCTCTTGAACAGACTCCCCTTTCCGATCAGTGGCGAGACGACGTTGTCGATGATGCGGAAGTCGAAATGGTCGCCGGCGATGCCCACGCCCGAATGGCCGATCGGGGTTGCCGTCAGGCGCCCGGCATTGGTCTCGAAGCGGATCAGCGAATAGTCGGTGGTGCCGCCGCCGAAGTCGGCGACGAGCACAGTTGCGTCCTGCTTCAGGTTCTGGGCGAAGTAGAAGGCCGCTGCCACCGGTTCGTAGACGTAGTGCACCTCCGGAAAGCCGAATTCGGAGAGGGCTGCGCCATAGCGCTCGAGCGCCAGCGCAGGGTCGGGGCTGGAGCCGGCAAAGTGCACCGGACGGCCGACGACGATGCGGCTGTACTGGTCCGCCCAGCCGTCACCGGCATAGTCGCGCAGCTTGGTCAGGAACACGCGCATCAGGTCTTCGAAGCTGTGGCGCTTGGCAAAGACCTGCGTGCCCTGGAAGAGGGGGCTTGCGGCAAAGGTCTTGATCGACTGCAGGAAACGACAGTCACCGGGATTGTCGATGAAGGCGCGGATGGCGGCCTGGCCCGCCTCGACCTTCAGCGCCTGGGCGCCAAGCTTGGCATCCTTCATGAAGGAGAGGGCAGTGCGCATGGCATCGGTCGAGCCGGCGAGGCTGTCGAAGCGCATCGAATGGGTCGTGTCGCCCGCGGCAACCGCCAGAACGGAATTGGTGGTGCCGAAATCAAAGCCGAGTGCCTTGACCATGAGTGTCTCCTTGCATCTGGCGTCGCTTCGCCGCCCGGAGTGGGGCCGGTGGCGCGCGACGCAACATGAATTCCGTGGGCCGCTTTCGGGGATCGATGGGCGGCCGGCTTCAAAGCCGAAAGACACGCCGTCCGGACGCCGAGAGGCGCCTTGCCGCGTGCCGATTGCGAATGGGGTGTGCCAGCGCGTACCGCTGGAAGGGTGCGGCGGCCTCGTCGCACGGCTCTTCGGCAAAAGCAAGGCCGCATGGGTCATAGCTTCGCTGCGCGACAAATTGATGTATTTACGTTTACGTACACGTCATATAGATATTTGCCTATACTCATGACCTCATGCGCAAAAGCGGGCATCGTCTGTCGCATCCCGGCTCGACAAGCCAAACTGCATTTGCCATGACGGAATGATATGCCCTGGGAACGGAGCCGGCAGAAGACCGGTGAGACTGGAGAGACGGTATGACCGAACAAGACCTGCCCGAACGCGAGAGCATGGAGTTCGACGTTGTGATCGTGGGTGCGGGGCCGGCGGGTCTTGCGGCGGCGATCCGGCTGAAGCAGGTCAATCCGGAGCTTTCGGTCGTCGTGCTCGAAAAGGGCGCTGAAGTCGGTGCGCATATCCTGTCGGGCGCCGTCGTCGATCCCATCGGCATCGACCGCTTGCTGCCGGACTGGCGCGCCGACGCCGACCATCCGTTCAAGACCGAGGTGACGGACGATCATTTCCTGTTCTTAGGGCCCGCCGGCTCGATCCGCCTGCCGAACTTCCTGATGCCGCCGCTGATGAACAATCACGGCAACTACATCGTATCGCTTGGGCTCGTCTGTCGCTGGCTGGCGACAAAGGCGGAGGAACTCGGCGTCGAGATCTATCCGGGCTTTGCCGCCACCGAAGTGCTCTACAACGACGAGGGTGCGGTCATCGGGGTTGCCACCGGCGACATGGGCATCGAGCGGAACGGCGAACCGGGCCCGAACTTCGCCCGCGGCATGGCGCTGCTCGGCAAATACACGCTGATCGGCGAGGGCGTGCGCGGTTCGCTCGCCAAGCAGCTGATCGCCAAGTTCGATCTCTCCAGGGACAGCGACGTCCAGAAGTTCGGCATTGGTCTGAAGGAGCTCTGGCAGGTCAAGCCCGAGAACCATCGCCCGGGTCTGGTGCAGCACTCCTTCGGCTGGCCGCTCGGCATGAAGACCGGTGGCGGTTCCTTCCTCTATCACCTCGAAGACAACATGGTCGCCGTCGGCTTCGTCGTGCACCTGAATTACAAGAACCCCTATCTCTTCCCCTTCGAGGAGTTCCAGCGCTTCAAGACGCATCCGGCGATCCGCGGCACGTTCGAGGGCGGCAAGCGTCTGTCCTATGGGGCGCGTGCGATCACCGAGGGCGGCTACCAGTCGGTGCCGAAGCTCTCCTTCCCCGGTGGCGCGCTGATCGGCTGTTCGGCCGGTCTCGTCAACGTGCCGCGCATCAAGGGCAGCCACAATGCGGTACTTTCAGGCATTCTCGCGGCCGAGAAGCTGGCAGCGGCGATCGCCAGTGGCCGCGCCAATGACGAGCCGATCGAGGTCGAACGCGGCTGGCGTGACAGCGCCATCGGCCAGGACCTGAAGCGGGTGAGGAACGTCAAGCCGCTGTGGTCGAAGTTCGGCACGGCGATCGGCGTTGGGCTCGGCGGTCTCGACATGTGGACCAACCAGCTGTTCGGCTTCTCCTTCTTCGGCACGCTGAAGCACGGAAAGACCGATGCGCAGTCGCTCGAACCCGCAGCGCAGCACAAGAAGATCGACTATCCAAAGCCGGATGGGGTTCTGACCTTCGACCGGCTGTCCTCGGTGTTCCTGTCGAACACCAACCATGAGGAGGACCAGCCGGTTCATCTCAAGGTGAAGGACATGGATCTGCAGAAGCGCTCCGAGCATGACATCTATGCCGGTCCGTCGACGCGCTACTGTCCGGCCGGGGTCTACGAATGGGTGGAGAAGGACGGCAGGCAAGTCTTCGTCATCAACGCGCAGAACTGCGTGCACTGCAAGACCTGCGACATCAAGGACCCGAACCAGAACATCAACTGGGTGCCGCCCCAAGGCGGTGAAGGCCCGGTCTATCCGAATATGTAATGTTCGAAGTCGGGTCTCAGAATCTCGACCCGTAAAGGATTACAAGGGCGCCGGCGGCCATTGGCCGCGGCGCCTTTGTCGTTTCATGCCTTCGCCCAGATGCGATCAACGAAATCGGCAATCAGCGGTGCGATCTCCGGCAGGTTTTCTTCCAGCGCGAAGTGGCCGGTATCGAACAGGTGGAACTCGGCCTCAGGAAGGTCGGTGAGGAAGGCGCGGGCGCCCTTCTCTGTGAAGAAGGGATCGTTACGGCCCCAGGTGATCAGGGTCGGCGGCCGTTCGCGGCGCAGCCACTCTTGCCATTCGCCATAGCGGGCAAGGTTGCTCTTGTAGTCGAAGGCAAGATCGATCTGCGGCTGGCGGCGGTCCTGGCGATCGAGGAAGTGCTGATCCATGGTCCAGCCGTCAGGTGCGACTAGGTCCGGATCCTTCGTCCCGCCGACATATTGCGCACGGGTCATCTCCAAGGTCAGTAGCTGCCGCACCTGCTCTTCAGCGCCTTCGTCCTCGGATTTGAGCGCAATGAAGTCGCGGGCAATGTCGGAAAGCCCCTCCAGATAGGCATTGCCGTTCTGGACGATCAGCCCGGCAATGCGCTCGGGCTTTCTGCTTGCAAGACGAAACCCGACGGGCGCGCCGAAATCGAAGGCGTAGAGGACGAAGCGTTTCAGCGCGAGCGCATCCACGAAAGCTTCCATGACATCCGCCAGCTTGTCGAAACTGTAGACGAAACTGCCGCCTTCGTTCGTCGAGGTCGGCGCGTCGCTATGCCCGAAGCCCGGATAGTCAGGCGCGATCAGACGGTAGTCGCTGCCAAGCGCGTCCATTAGCCGCCGGTACTGGTGGGAAGACGAGGGGAAGCCGTGCAGAAGCAGGATTGTCGGGAAATCGGCCGGCGCTCCGGTCGGCACGCTCTCGCGGTAGAAGACCCGGACGCCTCCGGCCTCGATGAACCGGTGCCGGATCGATGGAATGCTATGCCTGCTCATTTAACACTCCTATTGGCAATATTTATGCATTAGAATTGCGCCGGAAAAACTAATGCGTCAATATCGAAATTATGCATTATGTGAGGCCTGTATGGATCTGGTTCCTTTCGTCGGAGAGTCCCTTGCTCTTGATCTCGTCAACACTCGCCCTTTGACCGCGAGCGGCCGTGTCGATCTCTTCGCGGCCGATGGCGGGCTCGCGCATTGGCTGGCATTGGAGGGGCCTCGCATGTCGGATGTCGCGTTTGCCAGCATCGGTGCGGCCGACGCCGACGATCTCGCGCCAGTCCTTGCCGTCCGCTCGCATGTGGCGTCGGCCATCGCACATGTGATGGACAGGCAACCTGTTCCGGCCGCGGATATCGAGGGCCTTAACGCGGCAATGGAGGCAGCACCGGTCGTCCGCCGTCTCGATTGGACCGATCCGCCGCGGCTCGTCAGCGAAAGAACGGCGGAGCCCATGGTCCAGCTAGCCGGTTTCCTCGCCGAGGACGCTGCGGCGTTGCTTGCCGGCGGCGACGCCAGGCTGATCCGCAAATGCGAGGCGGAGGATTGTGTCATGCTGTTCGTTGGCAGCAATGCCCGGCGGCGCTGGTGCTCGGCGGCGCGTTGCGGAAACCGGGTGCGCGTGTCGCGCTATTACCAGCGCAGCAAAACGTTCTGACGACCACTTCAGCGATGCGCAAATATTAGGAAAGGCACCCGTTGACGCAAATGGGAAAGTCCTTGCCGGAAAAGCCCGTTAGCTTTCATGATGTCATCGGCTTGAAGCCGACGGATCTGCAGGCCGTTCGGTCCCTGTTGTCTTGAGTTGGACCGAGCCCTGTGACGCTGTCGATCCCCGCGGTGAGATCGGCAGTGCGACGGGATGCACCGCCAAAACAAGGGAACGGAAATGAAGAAGCTTCTTGCAACGACTTGCCTGGCCGCGGGCCTCTTTGGCCTCGCCGGCGCAGCTTCGGCCGCCGAATGCGGCGATGTGACGATCGCCAACATGAACTGGCAGAGCGCCGAGGTGCTGGCGAGTGTCGACAAGATCATCCTGACGGAAGGCTACGGCTGCAATGCCGAATTGGTGGTCGGAGACACCGTGCCAACGATCACCTCGATGATCGAAAAGGGCCAGCCGGATGTCGCACCCGAAGGCTGGGTCGACCTGCTTCCGGATGTCGTCAATCGCGGCCTCGAGGAGGGCAAGCTCGTCGGCGCCGCCGTGGCGCTCTCCGATGGCGCCGTCCAGGGCTGGTGGGTGCCGAAATACATCGTCGATGCCAATCCCGACATCAAGACGATCGATGACGCCTTGAAGCACAAGGAACTGTTCCCGGATCCGGAAGACGCAAGCAAGGGCGCCGTCTTCAACGGCCCGCAGGGCTGGGGCGGCACGGTCGTGACGACGCAGCTTTATAAAGCCTATGGCGGCGAAACGGCTGGCTTCACGCTGGTCGATACCGGTTCGGCCGCCGGCCTCGATGGCTCGATCGCCAAGGCCTATGAGCGCAAGCAGGGCTGGGTCGGCTACTACTGGGCGCCGACGGCCCTTCTCGGCAAGTACGAGATGGTGAAGCTCGAGCATGGTGTGGCCGCCGATCCGGCCGAATGGAAGCGCTGCAACACGGTTGCCGATTGCCCGGATCCGAAGAAGAACGACTGGCCGAAGGACAAGGTCCAGACGCTGGTGACCAAGGCCTTCGCCGATCGCGCCGGCCCGGCTATGGATTACCTCAACAAGCGCGCCTGGACCAACGACACGGTCAACAAGCTGATGGCCTGGATGACCGACAATCAGGCGAGCGGGGAGGAGGGCGCCAAGCACTTCCTGCAGGAAAACCCCGATATCTGGACCCCGTGGGTTTCGCCCGAGGTCGCCGAAAAGGTGAAGGCCGCGCTCTGATCGCGATGGTCATAACCAGCGGGCGGCGCAGTCATGTGCGCCGCCTCTTCGTTCGAGGTCCGGCAAAGGCAAAACAACAATCGCGGCCGGCGAAATCTGAAGGGGAAATGGAATGGACTGGTTAACCCAGTTTCCACACATGGATGACGAGAGCCTGAGAGCCTTGAAAAAGGCGATCGACGAGGGATTTCGCGGCTTCACGCGCGCCTATGGCGACGCGATCGAAGGCTTCTTCGAGCCCTTGCAATTCTTTCTCATCCAGTCGGAGCGCTTCATGACGAAGACGCCCTGGCCAATCATCCTGATCTTGATCGCTTTCATCGCCTGGGTGGCAAGCCGCAACTGGAAGATCGTCGCCGGCTGCATCGGCACGCTGCTTCTGATCGGCTACTTCGACATGTGGGACGACACGATGAAGACGGTCTCGATGATCTTCGTCTGCACCGTGCTGTCGATCGCCATCGGCATTCCGATCGGCATCGTCATGTCCCGTTCGGATCGGTTTCAGAACATCGTCAATCCGATCCTCGACGTGATGCAGACCATGCCGAGCTTCGTCTACTTGATCCCGGTCGTCATGCTGCTCGGCATCGGCAAGGTGCCGGGGCTGATCGCCGTCGTCATCTACGCCATCCCGCCGATGATTCGCCTGACGAACCTTGGCATTCGCCTCGTCGACAAGGACGTGCTGGAGGCGGCCGATGCCTTCGGTTCGTCGGCGTGGCAGAAGCTCAAGAACGTTCAGATGCCGCTCGCCTTGCCGACGATCATGGCCGGCATCAACCAGACGATCATGATGGCGCTCGCCATGGTGGTCATCGCCTCGATGATCGGTGTTCAGGGCCTCGGCCAGCCGGTGCTGAAGGCGATTGCCAACCAGTACTTCACGCTCGGCATCTTCAACGGCCTTGCGATCGTCGGCATTGCCATCATCTTCGATCGCGTCAGCCAGGCCTACGGTCACCGGCTGCAAAAACACCGTGAAATCATTCACGGTTGAGCTTGTCGTCGAGACAGAAAAAGGCCCCGGAGCGAACACCTCCGGGGCCTTCGCATTCTAACGAGCTTTGCGTTCAGGGCCTGGACGAAAGAATGCCGGTCGAAAGCGCGACGCCTGTAGCGGTGACGACCGCGGCGAGGATCTCGAAGGGGCCGATCTGCTCGCCGAGCAGGACGGCGCCGCCGATCATCGCGAGAACCGGTGTCAGCGCCGTGAAGGCGGCCGCCTGGGTACCGCCAAGGCTCTTCACGGCAAAGCCGTAGGCTACCATGGCGACGAGGCCGGACAGGAGGCCCTGGCTGGTGACCTGCAAGGCGATCTCCTGGGCCGGAACGCTGGCAAGGGTGGTTCCAAAGCAGGCGGCAAGTCCGAGATGGATCAGGAACGACCAGATGGCGATCAGGGCGCTTCCCTGCAGCGGGCTGAGGCCGGAGCGGCGGAAGGCATGGGTATAGATCGCCCAGAGGGTCGCCGCAGTCGGCAGCAGCGCATAGCCGCTCCAGCCGGTCGAGGCCGCACTTCCGAGGCTGCGCGCCAGGAGGATGGCGACGCCGGCAAGGATTGCGGCAAAGCCGAGCACGCGCATCCGGTCCGGCCGCTCGCCGAAGACCGTGATGCCGATGAGCGCGGTGGCAAGCGGCATCGAGCCACCGAGGAGAACGCCGACCGAGGAAGCTGGAACGGAGTGGATCGCAAAGGCGGAGACCTGGAAGAACAGGGCGCCCGAACCGGCGACCATCAGGACGAGCAACAGCAGCGGCAGCTTGCGCGGCAGAAGCCCGGTCTTCAGCCAGACCGGGGCAAGAAGGACCGCCGGCACGCCGTAGCGGATCAGCCCGAGGTCGATCGTGCCAAGCGCGGTGCCGGCCGAGTGGCGGGTCGCCAGTATCCAGCCCGCCCAGATGAGGACGGTTACGAAGGCGCCGGCATAGCCGGCGGCGACAGGCGTCGTATTGCCGCGATCGAGAGCGAGCGCAACCATTTGAATTTCCTTCCCGAATTGGATACCTGAGAGGCTTTTGGGTCTGGAAGGAAGATTACGCCCTGATAGCGGGGCATGTCCTTGCGATTTATGCCCGAAATAGACTATCGTCAGCAACAATGTGCCAATAACAACAATCGAAGTTCATGAAAATGCCAAGCCTCGATAAATTCGATCTCGCCATCCTTAGAATCCTTCAGGAGGACGCGCGCGCAACGAACGTCGAGATTGCCGAAAAGGTCAATCTTTCGCCGTCGCCCTGCCTGCGGCGCATCCGCAACCTGGAAAAATCCGGCATCCTGCGCGGCTACAGGGCCGACATCGATCGTAAGGAAGCCGGTCTCGGGCTGACGGTCTTCGTCGAAATCAAGGTTGGGCGCCATAGCCGCGAGAACGCACAGCAGCAGCAGGAGGCGCTGCTCGCCATCCCCGAGGTGGTCTCCTGCTTCCTGATCTCCGGCAATGCCGATTTCCTCGCCGAGGTCGTCGTCGAGGATCTGCCTGCCTATGAGAAACTCTTGACCGAGACGCTGTTGGCCTTGCCCGGCGTCACCGACATCCGGTCCAATTTCGCCATCCGCTCGATCAAGACAGGCGGACCGCTGAAGTTGCCCGAACCGCGCTGATCGCTGCATTGCTGTGACACTCGGCTTCTGTTGTGCTGGTCGTGATGGAGCGGACGAACGACCGGCGCTCCCGTTAAGTTTCGGTAAGGTTCTGGAATTGGCCGCAATCGCGCTTATCTGATCGCGGTGAGCCGCATTGCCGCGGCAATGGAGCCGACGAGCCGTTCATGAAAATCAAGGCAATCTTCAATCGCGACGGCGGAACGTTCCGCACGACGGACATAGCCGCCTATGGCCAGAAGGTCGAAGAGGTCTTCCAGGCCGCAGGCCACCAGATCGAGATTGCAGCGGTTTCCGGAAACGAGATGCAAGAGGCGTTGGAGCGGACCTGCCGTCGCGACGACCTCGACGCCATTCTTGCCGGCGGAGGTGACGGCACGATTTCGGCCGCCGCCGGCGTCGCCTGGAAGAACCGCATGCCGCTCGGCGTCGTTCCCGCCGGAACGATGAATCTTTTTGCCCGCACGCTGAAGCTGCCGCTCGATATCTGGAAAGTGCCGGAAGTGCTGGCGAATGGCGTGATCATCGACGGTGACATCGGCAGCGCCGATGGCCGTGCGTTCGTGCATCAATTCTCCATGGGGCTGCATGCGCGCATGGTGCGCTACCGCGAATCCTACAGCTTTCGCTCAAGAGCGGGAAAGATCGCCGCCAGCACCCGCGCCGCAGTCGGAGTGATTCTCAATCCTCCGGATTTCGAGATCGAGTTCGATGTCGATGGTCACAAGGAGAGCCGTCATGTCTCGGCGGTCTCGGTTTCCAACAATCCGTTCGGCCGCGACACGCTGATGTATGCGGACGACGTGACCGCCGGCCATCTCGGCTTTTACACGGCGCCGCCGCTGAGCCCGCCGGGTGTCGCCAAGCTCGCGCTCGATGTAATGCGCGGCAAGTTTCGCGACAGTCCGCTGATTACCGCCATGAGCGGTCATGCCCTCGATCTGCATTTTCCGAAGGTCGAACGAAAGATCAACTGCGTCATCGACGGCGAACTTCTGCCCATGGGCCGCGACGTCGCGCTGCGCATTCACCCTGGCGAACTCAAGCTGCTCGTCGGCGCGGATCGCGACGGATCGTCGATCCAGAAGTAGCCGAAACTGTAGCGATCCTCGAGCGTGCCGTGGAGATAGGGCAGGGCGAGTTGCTGCGGCTGCAAGTGCGTTTCCGGCACGCCGAAGGATTTGAGGACATCGACGAGTGGCGCCGGTGGCGCTGCATCGGCCTTGCCGTCGTTGGTCCAGACAACGAGAAGCGGCCCGGCCAGCTGACCGATCGCCGGGCTGCTGTTGTTGCCGGGCACGTAGACCTTGGCCCCGTGCAGGCGCGTTCGCAGATTGCCGGCCACCTGCTTGTTGGTGGCCAGAACCATCGCCGGTTCGCGTCCCTGCTGCTGAACGATGGTGTCGACGAGGCTGCTGTAGGGGATGCTCAGTCTCGAAACCTTGCCGAACCAAGGCCGCACGACTGCGCGGGTAGACACCACGACCAGCGTGGTCACGATGACGAAGCCGATAAAGAGGGCGACGGGCCGGACGCTACGTGTGGTGTCAACGCCGGACGCCTTGACCTTGAGGGCCAGATAGAGCGGCAGCAGGACGAGGAAGAGAACCAGCCACTTTTCCCGCATATGGGTGGCGCCGGTGACCAGCATGATGACGAGAACGGCGCCGAGACAGAGGACCAGCATGCGCCCGACGACCCGAGCCCAGAGGCTGTCGGCGCGCCAGATCGCCGGCAGGTCCTTGCGAAACACGAGGGCGAAGACGGCGAGGATGATCGCTGAGCCGCGAAGCGTCGAGGCAAAGAGCGCGACGATCGCCTTCAACGCCTTCGACACGAAACCGGCTTCCTGCCCCGTTCCCATTTCCTTGAAGGTATTGCTCGACGCGGCGCCGATATTTTGCAGGACCCAGGTGCCGTGCGGCAGGGCAATCAGCGCGCAGACTGCGATTGCGACAAGGATGCGCCAGTCGAAGAGCCGGGCGCGAAGTTTCGGTTCGGGCAGGATCGCGACGATCGCCGCGACCGGAACGATCACGAAGTTGTACTTTGAGATGACGCCGATCCCGACGGCGACGCCTGTAAGAGTGTAGGCAAAGAAGGTCGGCCGGCTCATCGTCCGCAGGAATGCGTACAGGAAGAGCGAAACGGCAAATAGCGCGGCGACCGTGTGCGAGAGGTCGCGCTGGGCAAGCAGGAAGATCGGCGGCAGAGCGAGGACGCCCATTGTCGTGATGGCTGCAAGGCGCCGGTCGCCGAGAACCTCGCGGGATGCAAGGCCGAAGAAGAGACAACAGAGGAACAATAGGCCGTTCTTGAGTACGGTCATCGTCGCCACTGACGGGCCGAGCAGCGAGGTCAGCCCGTATTGCAGCCAATTGTAGAAAGGCGGTTGCGAGCCGTAGCCGAGCATCAGGAACTGCGAGACATAGGCCTGCTCGGATTCGTCGATCTCGAGCGAAGTCGAAGCGGAAAGCCTCAGTGCGATGCAAAGCAGGAAGTAGCCCGCAATCAGCGCAAGGATCAGGTTTGGCCGGCGGTTGACGGCCTCAAGCATCTGTCTGGTCCCGCACGAAGACCTGCCGGACGATATAGTTCGTCGTGCCGTCGTCGCTGAAATAGGTGCGCGCCATCATTTCCGCGAGGATGCCCGTGGTGATGAGCTGAACCGACGACAGGAACAACATCACACCGACGATCAGCATCGGGCGGGTTCCGATATCGTTGCCGAGCACGAACTTGTCGAAGCCGAGATAGAGCAGGATCAGGGCGCTGAGCGCCCCCGTCGCAAGGCCGATCGAACCGAAGAAGTGTCCCGGGCGCGCCTTGTAACGCATGAAGAACAGCACCGACAAAAGATCGAGAATCACCCGGAAGGTTCTGGAGATCCCGTACTTGGATTGGCCATGCTGCCGTGCGTGGTGGGTGACCGGCATTTCGCCGATGCGGCTGCTCGGCACGACGCCTGCGACCCAGGCGGGGATGAAGCGATGCATTTCGCCCATCAGCTTCACCTGCTTGATGACGGACGCGCGATAGACCTTCAGGCTGCAGCCATAGTCGTGAAGCCGGACGCCGGTGATCTTGCCGATCAGGCGATTGGCGCACCAGGACGGGATTTTCCGAAGGAGCAGGCCATCCTGCCGGTTCTTTCGCCAGCCGACGAGCAGGTCGAGCTGACGCTCCTCGATCGCTGTGACCATCTCGGGAATATCGGCCGGGTCGTTCTGCAGGTCGCCGTCGAGCGTGGCGATCAGGCGGCCGGTGGCGGCATCGATGCCCGCCTGCATCGCGGCCGTCTGTCCGAAGTTCTTTTGCAGTTCAACGATCTTGAGGTCGATGCCGGGATCGGAAAGGGCCTTTCTTGCATTCACAAGCGTTCGATCGGTGCTGCCGTCGTCGACGAGGATCAGTTCCCAGGGGGACGGAAAATTCGCCAGCGCATCGCGGACCCGCGTAATCAGCGGCTGAATGCTGTCTTCTTCGTTGAATACGGGAATGACGACGGATAGCTCTATGGGATGCATGGGAACCGCTCATACATACGGCGCTCACGCTGCCGCAAGAATTGGACTGCTTACATAATCGTTTTCTTGCACAGTTATCGGTGATAACCAACGTTCAATCTTGCCCTTCAACACGGGAAATCGAGGCCTGATGACATCGGATTGCGAGCCTGACCGGCGATCCTGGCTCGTCCGCAACCGGATGACATTGCTGTCGGCGGGCGCCATTGCGGCCTACGCGGCCTTCGTTGAGTGGTTCTGGGGCTGGTCAGCGCTCTTGCGCCAGTGGTCCGAAATCGGCGTTGGTGCCGCATCTGCGGCCCTCTTGCTGCTCATCGCGACCTACTTCATTCGCTGCTATCGCATCTACGATTACTTCCCGAGCGAAACGTCGGGGCGTTTCCTGCCGCTCTTTCGGGTCACCCAGGTCCACAATCTCCTGAACATCATGCTGCCGTTTCGGGCCGGCGAGACCAGCTTTCCTCTCCTGATGCGTTCGGAGTTTTCTGTCCCGCTCGCCAGGGGGACGGCCGCTCTTCTGGTCATGCGCCTGCTCGACCTGCATGCGCTCCTCGTCGTGGCCGTCGTCGGATTGGTCTTCGGCAGAGGGTCGATCGGGCTCTGGCTCGTCTGGTTTGCGGCGCTTGCCTCGCCGCTTCTCTTCTTTCTCTTGAAGGACCACGCAATCGCGCTGGCGCGCAGGCTCCTGCCGGCAAAGTTCGAGCCGGTCGTCGAGGAATTGGAGGCGGGCCTGCCGGGCACCGTGGCTGCGTTCCTGCGCGCCTGGGGCATGACCATCCTCAACTGGGCCGTCAAGGTAATCGTGCTCGCCTGGGTGCTGGCGTTCATGGGAGTTGCGCCGCTTGCGGCCTGTTTTGGCGGCGCGCTCGGAGGCGAGCTTTCTTCGGTGCTGCCGATGCATGCGCCGGCTGGCGTCGGCACCTATCCGGCAGCGATTGCGGCCGGTGCCGTTTCCTTCGGCGCCCCCGCCGGCCGGGCGGGCCTCGAACTGCTGGCGACCGCCGGCGTCAACGCGCATCTCCTGATCATCGTGTCCGCAGTCGCGGGCACGCTGTTGTCGATGGTTTTGGGGAAACGTCGCTAGACGCCGTGCCGTGGGGCAATGTCCTAGCGAGGTTTTGACCTCTACTGGAACGAGGTCTCGTAGAAGCTTCTGAGCTTGCGCGAATGCAGCTTTTCCGGCGGCATCGCCGCGAGCTTCTGCAGCGCCAGGATGCCGATCTTCAGATGCTGGCTGACCTGCGTCTTGTAGAAGGCCGTTGCCATGCCCGGCAGCTTCAGTTCGCCATGCAGCGGCTTGTCGGAGACGCACAACAGCGTTCCATAGGGCACGCGGAAACGGAAGCCGTTGGCGGCGATCGTTGCCGATTCCATGTCGAGCGCGATGGCGCGCGCCTGCGACAGGCGCTTGACCGGGCCACGCTGGTCGCGAAGCTCCCAGTTGCGGTTGTCGATGGTGGCGACGGTCCCGGTGCGCATGATCTGCTTGAGATCGTAGTCCCGATAACCGGTCACTTCGGCTACGGCATCCTGCAGCGCCACCTGCACTTCGGCGAGCGCCGGCAGCGGGATCCAGACCGGCAGGTCGTCGTCGAGCACGTGATCCTCGCGCATATAGGCATGGGCAAGCACGTAGTCGCCGAGCCGCTGGCTGTTGCGCAAGCCGGCGCAGTGGCCCAGCATCAGCCAGACGTGCGGGCGCAACACGGCGATATGGTCGGTGATCGTCTTGGCGTTGGACGGGCCGACACCGATGTTGACCATGGTGATGCCGCCGTGGCCCTTCTTCTTCAGGTGATAGGCCGGCATCTGCGGCAACCGCGGAAGGGTAAAGTCCGTCTCCGGCTTGTCGGCCCCGGCGGGCGTAATGATGTTTCCGGGCTCAACGAAGGCCGTGTAGCCGTTGCCGCCTTCCGCCATCTGCTGGCGGGCCCAAGCGCAGAATTCGTCTATATAGAACTGGTAGTTGGTGAAGAGCACGAAGTTCTGGAAATGATTGGCGCTCGTCGCCGTGTAGTGGCTGAGGCGCGCCAGCGAATAGTCGATGCGCTGCGCCGTGAACGGGGCAAGCGGCGACGGTTCGCCCGGACCTGGTTCGTAGGAACCGTTGGCGATCTCATCGTCCGTGGTCGTCAGATCAGGCGCGTCGAACAGGTCGCGCAAGGGGATGTCGATGGCATTGGCGGCCGATGCCTCGACATAGGCGCTTTCGCCGAAGGCGAAATGCAACGGGATCGGGGTGGCCGATTCCGAGACCGTGATGCCGAGACCGTGGTTGCGCGTCAACAACCCGAGCTGTTCCTTCAGATAGTGCCGGAAGAGTTTTGGCCGCGTGATCGTCGTCGTATAGACGCCGGGCGCGCTGACATAACCATAGGAAAGACGGGAATCGACATGGCCGAAGCTGCTCGTCTCGATGCTGACCTGCGGGTAGCAGGCGCGATAACGGGTCAACGGCTTGCCGCCCTTGCCCAGCCCCTCGAACGCCTCGCAGAGGAACCGGGTATTGCGCTCGTAAAGCGCCTCGAGGCAATCGACTGCGGCCGCAGGATCATCGAAATACTGCGGCTCGAAAGGCTCGGGCGTTGCTGTGGAAAGGACGGAGTGTGAAGAGATTCGCTTGTTCATGTCGCATTATAGGCTGCGGCTTCTGACAAGCAAACGACAAGATGGCGGCACGCACAACCGCGGGGCGATTTGAGGCCCGTCGCTCAACGCGGGCCGGCGAGGATGATCGCACTGCCGATCAGCGCAACCGTCATGCCGGCAAGATCCCAGCGGTCCGGTCTGACGCCTTCCGCCAGCCAGAGCCAGATGAGCGATGCGGCGATATAGACGCCGCCATAGGCCGCATAGGCGCGGCCGGCCGCGGGGCTGTCGATCAAGGTCAGAAGCCAGGCAAAGAGCGCCAGCGAGACGATTCCGGGAACAAGCCAGAGCGCAGACTTGTCGAGCTTCAGCCAGGCCCAGAAGGCAAAGCAGCCGGCAATTTCTGCAAGGGCGGCGAGGGCATAGATGAGATAGGCGGGCATCGGTTCGGGTCTGGTGGCCTTGGCTGAGACGAATCCTCTGGAAAACCAAGGATAGGAAAGCGGCTCGCCGATGCGCAAGCCGGTTAAAACAAAAGGGCGCAATGTGCGCCCCTTTCAGCTCGTAGTTCCGATCCGCAACGATCCGTCAGGTCATGGCCTGGCGCTGCAGGGTGACGAAGAGGACAAGGCCCGCGCCCTGCTTGCCGACGCCCGTGCCGCTGGCCTTGGAATAGGCGAGCGCCCCGACCGGCGCCATCAGCAGGCTGGCAAGCGCCAGGACGCGCAGCGACAGAAAGGCCGAAGTCGAAAGTGCTGCCAGCATGTTCGTCTCTCCATCAGACCACGAAGTGATCGGTTTCAGTTGAGGCTCTGGAACTTAGCCTGCCTGGCTGCGTTAGAGCTTGGCCTGGCAGTACTGTGCCGTGTGGGCGGTGCAATCGGTCAGCGAACCGAGATAGGTGTTGCTGCGGCGACGTTCGGTGTCAGCGCTGACTGCAGCTGCAAGAGTGACAGCGAAAACGACCATCAGAAGGCTGATGATGGTGAGGCGCCGAGCGAGGATATCCATGGTTCTGTCCGTTGTTTGGAGGCAGGTTCAAATCGATTGAGTGTGTTTTCGCATACCCAAACTGAATTGATGCTGAGATGTCCGTTCATCTGGCGTTCATCTTCGGTTGTACGCCCACGGAGCCGAGAGCCGGCCGACCCCGGTGGCACTGTCCGTCGAAACGGAAGGCGTATGCTCGGGCCATTTCAAAAGGCCGGTTGAGGGCGCCGGCGAAAGGCCGCTCGGCAGATCCTTCGCGCCCATAAAAAAGGGCAGCCATCGGCTGCCCTTTCATCGTCGTAATCGTAGCGGCGATTTCTGCCGCGCCGGCTCTGTTAGAGACGGGTCCATGTCTGCGACTTGCACAGCACCTTCAGCACGCAGCCCTTCATCTTCAGCGAATTGCCGTTGACAGCGCCCGAGCCGCTATAGGTCTTGTCGGTGTCCGGATCGGTAATCTCGCCCGAGTAGCTGCCATCGGTGCCCGAAAGGTTGCCGATGCGCTTGCCGGCATGCTTGCCGGTCTTCAGCGTGATGCAAAAGGCGCCGCCGCAGGGGGCGATTTCCGCCGTGGCGCCGCTCGCCGTCTTCCAGTTGCCTAAGATCGGTTCCGCCGCCGCGGCGGTTCCGGCAATGCCGAGAGCCAGCGTCGCGGTGATGAGCAATGTACGTAGCATTCGTGTCCTCCAGATTGAGGCTGCCGGCGTGGTCCGCTCCGCCGGCAGCTCAAGATGTCCTCGTATGAAAAGGCAGTCTCCTCACCGCCGCGGGCAAGATAGCTTACGCGCACGTAAAGGTAAACCAGCCGAATCGCGGCCTTTGCCGCTTTTTCCTGGGCGGTTTTGAGCGCTTCTTGCGCAAGGAATTGCGCGGACTTTTCTGGCGCCGATCTTTTCGTGGTTAGCGTTTGGTTGAAATCGTCGATTGAATTTTTCGTAAATTTTGAGGCGAATGCGCGCGATTTCAGGCCTTCCGATGTTTAACAAAAACTCAAGTTTACCAAGCGTTTGAACTTTGTTTGTCGCAAATTAAGCATGCATTTTAAGCGCCCATTGAAGCCCGTCAGGCATAGTGAAGCCATAAGACGAGCGGAACGAAACGCTCCGAAAAACCACCGAAGACGACACCGCAAAAAAGACGGCGCGCTTCGGAAAGGCCCGCAAAGAGGCAAGGTCGAACAGGGACCAAAACAAGTGCTGATCTGGAGCATGGTCCGCCCCAAACGGGCGGGCCGCTTCGGAAAAACCAACCAGGCAAGACAGGGACACGACAATGGCACGTTTTGATATGCAGATTGCTTCGGATGCCGCGATGGGTGGTGACAACCAGGCGGAAGTCTTTTGCGACATGGGTCTGGCCTATGCGACCGGCCACGGTCGCCCGGTCGATCTCGTCGCCGCCCACAAGTGGCTGAACATCGCGGCGATCAAGGGTTGCGACCGCGCCGTCGATCTGCGCGCCGACCTGGCGATGACGATGAGCAAGCCGGACCTCGCAGCGGCGCTGCGCGCAGCTCGCGAATGGATGACGGTTCACTGATCGGACGGGCGGCGCCCGACGGCGCCGCAAGCTGGGCCTTGAGAAAAGGGGTCAGGCGAGTTTCTTCAGGACCGCGGGCATAGCCGCTTCGAGCAGGACCATCTCCGTCTCCGGTCCGGTGCTGATCCGGATGCAGCGATTGAGCGGCGCCACCCCCGGCATTCTTATGAAGATGCCGTGGTCGCTCATCAAGGTATCGACGATCGCGCGGGCATAGACCGCGTCCCGGCCACAATCGACGGCCACGAAGTTGGTGGCTGAGACGAGCGGGGCAAGGCCATTTTGCGTGGCGATAGCAGCAATTCGCTGCCGCGACGCCGCAATCTTGGCCGTCACTTCCTTCAGATACACCTCGTCCGCAAGCGCTGCGATTGCCGCGGCGACGCCGATCCGATTCATGCCGAAATGGTTGCGGATCTTGTCGAAAGCCTGGGCCGTGCCCGGCGTGGTGACCACATAGCCGACACGCGAACCCGCAAGCCCGTAGGCCTTCGAGAACGTGCGCGTGCGCACCACGTTCGGCATGTCGATCAGGGCGTCGATCGGTGGTAGCGCTTCGGCCGGTGCGGTTTCACAGTAGGCTTCATCCAGAATGAACAGCGTCGTTTCGGGCAGGCCCCTCGCGAACTCGACAATGCGTTCGGCCGACCACCAGCTTCCCATCGGATTGTCGGGATTGGCGAAATAGACGAGCGGCGCATTTTCCTGCTTCACGGCTGCCAGTAACCCGTCGAGGTCTTCCCGGTCCCCCGCATAGGGCACTGTGACGAGCCGGCCGCCATGGCCGACGACGTGGTAGTTGAAGGTGGGGTAAGCCCCGAGCGAGGTGACGACCGGCATGCCCGGCTCGATCACCATGCGGACGATCTGGCCGAGCAAGCCGTCGATGCCTTCGCCGATCGCGAGATTGGCCGGGCTGGTTCCGAGACGGGCTGCAAGCGCCTGTTTCAGATCGTGATTTTCCGGGTCAGCATATTTCCAGGTTCCGCTGGATGCCTCTCTCATCGCTGAAAGCACGCTCTCCGCCGGACCGAAGCCGCTTTCATTGGCGCCGATGCGCGCCGCGATCGCGCGCCCGCGCTGGCGTTCGATCGCCTCCGGCCCGACAAAGGGGATGGTGGATGGTAGGGATTGGATGAGCGGCGTGAAGCGAGAGAATGCGGACATGCTGAAGATAAGGCCCCGTTCGGATGACGTACGGGGGAACTTATCGCATGCTTTGGCAATTCGGAATCGTTCCCGAAAGAAAAGCTGCGGGAATCCGCCGCCTTTCGTCTTGCGGGTTGCCTATCGCCGCGGCTTTGCGTTCTTGACCTGCCCGGTGAAGAACTCCTGCCGGATGATTTCGCGCAGCAAGGTCTGCTCGATCGGCTTGATGAACTGGACGCCGATGCGCTCGCCGTTGCGATAGACCTCTGCACAGCCGATCCGAAGCGAAGTGCCGACGATGTGCAGATAATAATGTTGCGGCAGACCGATATTGGTGTCGACGGCAAAGCTCGCGCCGCCGCGCGATATGTCGATCATCCGGCAGGACCGGACCGAGACGCTTCCGAGCCCCGGCTGCACGGCGGTCAGCGTGCCCGCATGGCCGATGTTGAAACGCTCGTAGCGCCGCTCGTAAAATGGCGAGGGGACGCAGGAATACATGGTCTGGTTCTGCATGCGTCTTTCTCCGCCAGTGCCGGGTCGCACGGCACGATCAACCTTTGACCGCATTCGTGGACCCCGGACAATTCATTTGTCCCACATCATATCGGTGGACGATTTCCACCGATGCTAGAATCAGTCTTGCAGAAGAAACTTGCAATCCCCTGAAATCGATCACTAAAAATCTAATGTCGGGGCTCGCTTGATTTGAGGAGATCAAAGTCCGCCGCTGGAAAACTGCATGCGGATCAGGCGTCTCAGGAAATCTGCCGAAAGCAGCATGTTGAAACGCACCCCGAGTTCCGCTCTCTCACGGTAAACCTCGGAGCAACCGATCTCTTCCTTGAAGCCCTCGATCTCGAGGAAGAAGTGCTTCGGCAGCGGGATCGTCGCATTGAAGTCGAGCATCGCGCCGGCAATAGAGATATGGCGCAGCAGGCACCGATACTTTGTCTTGGCTCTCAGGTGCTGGCCAATGACGAGGATCCTGCACGGCCGCTCGATGAAATAATGCTGGTGGGTCGTGGCGAGCTGGCCTGGCTTTCCCTCGGCGACATGCATTTTCATCGACATGGCAAGCTCCGTATCAGCGCAGCCCTCGGCGGATCTGTGGTGTTCTTGGCGGACTCGCTGCCCCCGTGATCGAGCTAAGCACGCCGCCTTGCTTCGACCTTGTGCCATCGGCAAGCGTTGTCGCTAAATTATGGCAGGTGCGCACATTGAAAGCCCCAACCTCATACGTAATACTTTCATTAGACATGAGCGGGGCGCCGATGGCCGCCTCCGAGGGTAATCGGGCGAGGCATCGCCTGTCGTTCACGCTGGGCAAGGCGGAAGACGATGATCGGTGCTGGAGGGAATAACATGGCCTTGGGGCTTGCGCGGCGGTGGCTGCCGCTTTCGATCGTCTGTGTGGCGCTGCTTGTGTCGATGCCATCAGGGGCATGGGCGGCAAAACGCGTCGCGCTGCTGATCGGCAATGAGAAATATGAAGCGACGTCGCCGCTCAACAACCCCGCCAACGACGTCGAACTGATGAAGGCTTCGTTTGAGGATGCCGGGTTCGACTCGGTGACGACGGTGCACGACGTCGGTCGCCAGGACATGGTCAAGGCCCTGCGCGACTTCGAGGATCTCGCGACCGGTGCCGAAGTTGCGATCGTCTATTACTCAGGCCATGGCATGGAGATGAATGGCGAGAACTTCCTGCTTCCCGTCGACGCGCAACTGAAGACTGACAAGGATATCGAGGACGAGGCGATCGGCCTCGATCGAGTTCAGCGTTCGCTCGAAGGCGCGACCAAGCTCAAGCTGGTGATTCTCGACGCCTGTCGCAACAATCCTTTCGAGCAGAGCATGACGCGTTCGATCTCGACCAGGGCCGTTTCGCGCGGACTGGCGCGCGTCGAGCCCGAATCGGCCGATCTGCTCGTCGCCTTCGCCTCGAAGGCCGGCACGGTCGCGCTCGACGGGGAGGGCAAGAACAGCCCCTTCGCCACGGCACTCGCCAAGTATCTGACGGAACCGGGCGTCGATGTCCGCATCGCGCTTGGAAAGGTTCGCGACGAGGTGGTGTCGGTGACCAATCGCGGCCAGGAGCCTTTCGTCTACGGCTCGCTCGGCGGCGCCCAGATCTTTCTCAACATCAAAGAGGTGAACATCACCGTCACCAACAATGGCGGACAGCTGTCGCCCAACAGCCAATCCGAGGCGGCTGCCGACTGGCAGAACATCCGCGATCTCGCGGACAAGGACCTGTTGACCGCCTTCCTGGCCAAGCATGGTTCGGACCCGGTCTACAAGATGCTCGCCGAAAAGAAGTTGAAGCTCTTGAGCGAAGCCGAGCAGACATCGAGCGTGACGCCGGACGAGATTGCCTGGGACGCCTTGAAGCAGTCGACCGATGCGGCGGCGCTGACGCGCTTCATCGAGCGCTACCCTGACAGCAAGCACAAGGCGGAGGCCGAGCAGCAAATTGCGGCCCTCGAGCCACAGAAGGGCCTCAACGTCTCGCCGACCGGCAAGGACACCCAGGCTTCGCGCGATTGCTATCTGCTTGCCGGCGAGCCGCAGTCGATGCCCGGTTTCCTCGGGGTCAATTTCCTGAAGCTCGACGCCGAAAGGGCGCTCACCGCCTGTGCCCAAGCCGTCAACGAAAACCCTGACGATATGATGCTCGTCAATATGTTGGGGCGCGCGCAGGACGCCGGGCGGAATTATGTCGAGGCGCGGCGCAACTACCGGAAGGCGGCCGACGGCGGCAACATGTATGCGTTGACCAATCTCGCGTGGTTCTCGGTATACGGGACCGATGGGCCGGTGGACGTCGACGAGGGCAAGCGCATGTTCGACCAGGCGGCCCGCGCCGGCAATGCCTATGGGCAGGCCTCGCTCGGCTGGCTCTATCGCGAGGGCTATGACGGCATCGCGCAGGACTATGCGGAAGCCGCCCGGTGGTATGAACTGGCGGCCAATCAGGGCTATGCCAATGCCATGGCGACGATGGGCTGGTTCTATCGCGAAGGTCTTGGCCTGCCGAAAGACCTCCAACAATCGCTCGCCTGGTATAAGAAGGCAGCCGAAAGCGGCGACGCCAACGCCATGTCGTCGCTCGGTTGGGCCTATCAGAACGGGCTGGGGACTGAGCAGAGCTACCCGGAAGCCAAGGTCTGGTACGAGAAGGCGGCCAACGTGGGTGATTCCTATTCCATGGCACTGCTCGGCTGGTTCTACGATATCGGCAATGGTGTCGCGCAGGACTATGTGCAGGCGCGCACCTGGTATGAGATGGCGGCCAACGCCGGCAGCGCCTATGCGATGGGCAACCTCAGTCGCCTCTATGATTACGGCCTCGGCACCAAGGCGGACGCGAAGGAGGCGGTTCGCTGGGCTGCAGCCAGCGTCGAGGGCGGCGATCCGGCGAAACTCGATGAACTGAAGAGCCAGCCCAACAATTTCACGCCCGCATTCCGCAAGGAAATGCAGAACCTGCTGAAGGACCGCGGGTATTATGGTGGTCCGGTCGACGGCGAGTTCGGCGCGGCGACCCAACAGGCAATCGAGCGCCTCGCGCGCAAATCGTAGGCAGCACGCGTGCGCCGATGCGGAATCACATCGCTGCGTACGCTGGTCTTGCCTGCGGAGATGAGGGCGAACACGACGCGGCACGACGGGTTGCCGATCGCGGCCCACATGAAAATGCGAGGATTTCCCGGAAACCGACAAAAAAATCTTGCATTGGCCGCTGAGTGACACTAGTCAGGCGCTAACGGAGAGGTGGCCGAGTGGTCGAAGGCGCTCCCCTGCTAAGGGAGTATACCGGAAACGGTATCGAGGGTTCGAATCCCTTCTTCTCCGCCATTATCCCAAATAGCCCCATGTCCTTTGCACCCCGCCCTTCGAGCGAGCATCTGGTCTCGGCTATCTCGCGACTGAATTTCATTTGTTGTGGTTCGTTGGCCGTGGCGGCAGTCGTCGCCAGGGGCGCCCGTGCATTCTTGGTGCTGGTGCTGATCTTTGCATCGTCCAGAATCACCTGGTCGGGGCGTTTGCCGAATCTCTGCGTTGATTCTGCTGATTCCTCAGGCCGCCATCCTTTCTCCACCAAGCGCTTTCTTGGAGCGAATGCTGTTTTAGGCATTCACTGGACATCTGAAACGGGGTTCGCGTCCAGCTTTTCCCCTGTTTTGGGCGGGTTTCTGCCTCTTTCTGAAACAGGCGACCCCCACCTTCCTTATGCTAACCCCCCGTCGCTAAAGGGTTTTCTTAATGCTTTGTTAATTTTCTGCGGGGGTCTGCGGCGATTTTGTGTCGTTTCAGCAACAGGCCTCGGCGAAGGGCGATGCAAAGGACGTGAACTCGCTAGTTGGACGTTGCGCCGGTGATCCGGTCTTGTATTTTCAACTCCGGAAGCAAGGGCGGTTGATCGTCCGACTTCTTGAACGTTGGGGATGGGGCAGGGAAAGCTGTCCTTCAGCAAAATACCCAGACCCGTTTGAAACTTTTGACTGGAGGTCAGAAATGAACATCAAGAGCCTTCTTCTCGGCTCCGCTGCAGCTCTCGCAGCAGTTTCCGGCGCTCAGGCAGCCGACGCTATCGTCGCAGCAGAGCCGGAGCCCATGGAATACGTTCGCGTTTGCGACGCTTTCGGCACTGGCTACTTCTACATCCCGGGCACCGAAACCTGCCTCAAGATCGGCGGCTTCATCCGTGTTCAGGGTTCGTTCGGTGAAGACGCTGCTGACAGCCGTTACAACCAGGGCAACCTGGGCGGTCAGTCCACGTCGGACTGGGACGTTTTCTCCCGCGCTTACATCTCGTTCGACGCCAAGAGCGACACCGAATACGGCACGCTCACTGGCTTCTTCGCTGCTGAGTTCAACGCTGACAACGACACCGACATCGGCGACAGCTTCATCGACGTTGACGAAGCCTACATCCAGCTCGGTGGCCTCAAGGCCGGCTTCTTCTACAACTGGTGGGATAAGGGCCTGAACGGCGAAACCGACTCGCTCGGCAACTTCACCGAATTCAACTCGATCGCCTACCTCTACGACGGCGGTTCGTTCCAGGCCGGTCTCTCGGTTGACGAACTCGAAGGCACCTCGACCAAGTCGAACGGTGTTGGCGTTTCCGGTATCGTTTCGGCTTCGCTCGGCGGCGTTTCCTTCGACCTGCTCGGCGGTTACGACTCTGAACTCGAAGAAGGCGCAATCCGCGCTCTGCTCTCGGCTGACCTCGGCCCGGGCGTCTTCCAGGTTGCTGGTATCTGGGCTTCGAACCCGAACGCTTACTGGGAAAAGTCTGAGTGGACCGTTGCTGCGTCGTACCGCTTCAACGCGACCGACAAGCTGGCCATCACCCCCGGCGTTCAGTACTTCGACAACCTGAGCCACGGCTCGCTCACCGACTTCAGCGGTGACGACGCATGGCGCGCTGGCGTCACGCTCGACTACAAGATCACCGAAGGTCTCGCGACCCGCGTGTCGGTTCAGTACGAAGATGCTGACGGCGAACAGGATCAGGTATTCGGCTTCGTCCGCCTGCAGCGCGACTTCTAAGATCGTCTGACCTCGGTCAGAAGAGAGAAACCCGGCTTTCGAGCCGGGTTTTTTCGTTTTGGTATGGCACCATGAATTTTGGTCCTGCACTTGCATCATCGTGCTTGAGGAGATCAGGGAGTAAAGACCGCGTCGGCGCGGCTTCCTTGGGTCAGCGCGAGCGCGCGAGGTCGTTTAGAAATGCGGTGATGGCGTCGCGTGGACCGTCCAGATGAAGCAGCGGCGCATGGCCCTGGCCAGGCGCGATGAAGGCGGTCATCGCATTATGTCGTCGGCGCATTTCGCGCACTGTCGTCTCTGAAAGAAGCCGCGAATGCTCGCCCCTGACGACCATCAGGGAGACCTGGTTCATGGCGTCAAAGGGTGTCCACAGATCGGGCAATGGTGTTTCGCGTGTCAATCCGCGCAGGGACTGCGCGATTGCTGGATCGAAATCGGGAACCGGGATGCCGTCCTCGTCGCGAAAAATCGCTTTGGCCATGTCCGACCAGTCGCCGTCGCTTAAGACTGGAAAGTCGCCGCCGTGCAGTGTCCTCAGGTAGCCGGGTGCCTTCGCCCAGCTTGGCGGAGCGGCGCTGGAGTTGAGGTAATCCCGGATCGCAAGCAGACCTTCAATTTCGATCACAGGCCCGATATCGTTGAGCACTGCGGCTGCAATCAACGAAGGGGCGCGATCGACGAGGTTGTGGAGGATCAGGCCACCTCGCGATGTGCCGATAAAGATTGCCTTTTCGACCGCAAAGTGAGCACAGGCCGTTATCACATCGGTCGTTTCGACGACCACCGTGTAGTGGCTCTTATCAGCGTCGCGTTCCGAGTTGCCGCGCCCCCGATAATCCAGTGCGATGACGGGAATGCCCCGTGACGTCGAAAGAAAGCTTGCGAGTTCGTGAAAGTCCCGGCTGTTGCGGGTGAGGCCCGGGAGGCAGATGATTGGTGTCGCCGCGGATGGCGAAGGGGGAGGGCCGTAGCTTCGGGCGTAGAGAAGCAGCCCATCGGAACTACGGAAGTTATGCTCTTGGAATACGTCTTGGCCCATGCTGCTCCCTCTCGGACAGCTAAAATCTATCCGTTTGAAGGTGAGGAGCAAGTTGTTCGGGCCGACATAGCTGTTCGGCGGCCCGAGCGTGGCTGGCGATAGCCAACGGATGTGACTTTTCCCCTTGCGTTGGCAGCGGTCTGCTCAACAACTTTTTAGCTCAATAGGGCGAGCTACATTGGCGTCGCGGGCCGCCATAGGGCTGGTAGCTGTTGTCCCAGGCCCTATAGGAACGATAGCGCGCATAACACCAGCGCTGGTGTGCATTGCCGCTGACGGCTCTTGGTCCGTTGTAGTATCTCGGTTGGCTCAACAAACCGCCGATGATCGCGCCTGCGGCCAGTCCGCCGATCACCGCCCCGACGTCGTTGTCGTCGTGGTCATAGTGGCGGCGATATCGATCCCGGTAGTATCTGTCGCGGTAGTACCCGCTGCGATTATAGTCGCGGTAGTCGCGGTAGTCGCGATCCCGATAATAGCCATGTCGCCCGCGAAGTTCGCAATAGGGAACGGCGCAACTGGATCGGCTCTTGCGTTCTTCGCCGCGCTCGTAGGAGAATTGAACCTGTTGGACATTGGTCGTCCCGGAGACGATCGGCGGAGCGCTCGGGAACGCGCCGGCGGGCGGCACGCTGCTCAAGGCGGTCGCCAGCGAAAGGGCGACGATTGTCAAGGTCTTCATAACGTTCACCATTTCCTTCGGAAAAGTCTGGCTTTAGAAGGGAAATGGTTGAAGGCGTGGTTTGTGCCGTTGACGCTGATCACAATTATTTGATCGCGGCTGAGGCCGGCTATTGCCGTCCCATTCTCAGGTCTTCGACGATATCGGCTTTTTGCCCGAGCCTCGATTTGTAGACCTGATAGTTCTCCATCACCCGTTGGACATAGGTGCGCGTTTCCTGAAACGGAATGCGTTCGATCCAATCGACGACCTCGTCGATCGGCTTGCCGCGCGGGTCGCCGTAGCGGTCGAGCCATTCCGGAACGCGGCGCGGGCCGGCATTGTAGGCGATAAAGGTGAGGATGTAGGAGCCGCCGAAACTGCTGATCTGTTCGCCGAGATAATGCGCGCCGAGCGTGGCGTTGTAGCCGGCGTCGCTCGTCAGCCGGTCCTGCGAGTAGGCAAGGCCGTAGCGGCTGGCAACGCCCTTGGCCGTTCCCGGCATCAACTGCAACAGACCGCGGGCGTTGGCGGTGGAGATGGCGCCCGGGTTGAAGGCGCTTTCCTGGCGCGCGATCGCATAGGCGAGTGCCTTGCCGGAGCCGTCGATATTGGCGCTTGACGGGATCACGCCCACGGGAAACGCGAGCGCTGCAACATCGATTCCGCGCCCAAAGGCAATCTTGCCGACCTGTAGGGAAAGCTGGTGGTTGCCGGTTCTTTCCGCTCGGGCGGAAAGTAGCGCCAGTTCGCCGGGGCTCGTCAGTTCGTCGGCAAGCGCCCGGTAGATGCTGTCGGCGCGCCAGGTGTGGCCTGTGCCTTCAAGCCGCGTGATGGCGCGCACCGCCTCGCGGCTTTCGAACCGCGATCGGTCGTCTGCCGTCGGGGCCGGATAGGCGACGTTCAGCGTCTTGCGACCCAGCCGGGCGGCTGCGAGTTGCCCGTAGAACGTTCCGGGATAGCGGGCTGCGTTTGCGAAATACCCGTTGGCGTCACCCGGTCCGCCGGCCTCGGCCGAGCGGCCGAGCCAGTACCAAGCGCGCGAAGCGGAGAGGGGACGGCTCGACACATCCAGAATGCGGCGGAAGTGACGCGCTGCGGTCGCCGGGTCCTCCATGCCGCGCAGGGCATACCACCCGGCATGAAACTCGGCGTCGATAATATCGGTCGCGTCAGTCGCGAGATGGCCGGCGGCGATCCGATAGGCGCCTCGAAAGTCGCCACTGTCGAGCAGCCCGCGGCTGACGACCCGTTGCTCGACCCACCATTCGCCAGGGTTGACCAGGGCGCTCTTGTCCTTGGGCATGCGCGCAAGGAGCTTTGCTGCTTCCTCGTATTTCTTTTGTTTGCGCAGGTGCTCGATCTGAATGAAGAGATAGGCTGCGTCCTTGCGCCAGGCAGGATCGACCGCTGCGATGAGGGCCGGCGCCTTGTCGCTGCCACGGCTGACCGCCGCCCAGGCGCGATAAAGCGATTGAGCGTTTCCTAGGTCGCCGAACCGTTCGGCCTGCTCGACGCGGTTGCGATAGAGAAGCAGCACCATGCGGTGCTGATGATTGTCTGTGGTCAAGAGGCCGGAAAACTCGTCAAGGATCTTGGTCTCGATGTCCTTGTCGAGCGTGTCACGTTGCCAGATTGTACGCAGGTTCTTGGCGGCTATGTCGGCTTTTCCGGTGGCGACGAGAGCACGCGCAAGAATGAGGGAGCCTTCCGTCGTTTCCGGCTGCGTGTTGCCGAAAGCGGCGAGCACATCGGCCGCCGGCGGGTTCTCTCGATAGAGCGCTCGTTCGGAGTTGGCGCGCAGCGATTTTAGCCCCGGCCATCCCTGCAATTCCCGTTGGGCATCGGCGATTTCAAAGGAAGGTACGCCCCGCTGGCCGGAAACGGCGATCGCCCAGGTCAATATGTGCCGGTCGAGCGTGCCTTCGGTCATCGCGTCGCGTACGGCAATCGCTGCGGCCGGCTGCTTGTTGGACAGAGCATCGAGCCCCGCCTTGAGATCGCTGCTGACGGGTCCGGCAGCCGTCGCGATGGCATTCGTGGTTTCGTTCGCGGCAATGGGGGCTGCCTTGTCCAAGAGCGCGGGCTTGCGTGTCGGAACTGGTATGCGGTCAAGGGTTTCTGCGTTGCCCGTTGGCGCTGCCAGAAGCACCGCGCCGATGATGGCGGCGACAGGCAGATATATTGACCCGCGCATCAAGAACCCCGTGTTCCCCGTGTCCAACATTCATCCGCCGCCAGATTGCCCGATGACAAGACGGGCGGCCAGTATCGATCGTAACAATTGCGCCAAACCCGCTCTCGCCCTGGTTGGGCGGTCGTGATTATGCAGGCCAAACATCAAGCTTTTGCATGAAAACCGGCGTGAAATGCCGTGTTACAACGCTTGCCGCAGCCACCTCACATGATTATGGTGCGGCAGTTTTTTAACCGTCGATTACGGCCAAAGCATGAGTGCAGACTTCGCTTTTACGCCGTCAGGAGTTGTGCATGTTCAAGGGTTCCATTCCCGCTCTCGTAACACCGTTCACCGCCACCGGCGCGGTGGATGCGGATGGTTTCGTCGCGCATGTGGAATGGCAGATAAAAGAAGGCAGCCATGGCCTGGTGCCCGTTGGCACCACCGGCGAGTCTCCGACCCTTTCACATGATGAGCACAAGAAGGTGGTCGAGCTCTGCATCGAAGCGGCTGCCAAGCGCGTGCCTGTTATCGCCGGCGCCGGCTCCAACAACACGACGGAAGCGATCGAGCTTGCACAGCACGCCGAAAAGGCTGGCGCCGATGCGATCCTCGTGGTTACGCCCTACTACAACAAGCCGACGCAGAAGGGCCTCTTCGCGCACTATGCCGCGATCGCCGAGAGCGTGAAGCTGCCGATCGTCATCTACAACATCCCCGGCCGCTCGGTCGTGGATATGAGTGTCGAGACCATGGCGGCGCTCAGCAAGGCTTACGCCAACATCATCGGCGTCAAGGATGCCACCGGCAAGATCGAGCGCGTCTCCGAGCAGCGCATGGCCTGTGGTCCGGAGTTCGTCCAGCTTTCGGGCGAAGACGCAACCGCGCTCGGCTTCAACGCCCATGGCGGCGTTGGCTGCATTTCGGTCACGGCAAACGTTGCGCCACGCCTTTGCGCCGAGTTCCAGCAAGCGACGCTTGCCGGCGATTATGCCACGGCGCTTGCCTATCAGGACAAGTTGATGCCGTTGCACAAGGCGATCTTCATGGAGCCGGGTCTCTGCGGCGCCAAGTATGCGCTGAACCGCCTCGGTCGTATGAGCCGCACCGTGCGCTCGCCGCTGTTGCCGACGCTCGAGCCGGCAACCGAGGCCGCGATCGATGCAGCACTCAGACATGCAGGATTGATGAACTGATGGCACCCAAAGGAAGCCAGCGCACGGTCAATAAGGTTGTGGCGGAAAACCGTAAGGCCCGCTTCAACTACGAGATCGTCGACACCTACGAGGCCGGTCTGGTTTTGACCGGCACCGAGGTCAAGTCGTTGCGCGAAGGCAAGGCCAACATTGCCGAATCCTATGCGACGGACGAGGGCGGCGAGATCTGGCTGATCAACTCCTATCTGCCGGAATATCTGCAGGCGAACCGTTTCAATCATGAAACGCGGCGGCGGCGGAAACTGCTCCTGTCGAAGCGCGAGGTCAATCGGTTGCAGGGCGCCGTCAACCGCGAAGGCATGTCGCTGATCCCGCTGAAGATCTACTTCAACGATCGCGGCCGCGCCAAGTTGGAGCTGGCGCTCGGCAAGGGCAAGAAGCTGCACGACAAGCGGGAGAGCTCGAAAGAACGCGACTGGAACCGGCAGAAAAGCCGCCTGCTGAAGGACCGTGGCTAAGAGAAATCGCTTTGCGTTGCGTCCGCCAAAGACGGCCGATGCAACGCAGCTGTCGGCCACGGCGCGCTGAAAGCCCTGCCTGCAATTTTTGATATTTATTGAGAGAACTCAACGATCGACGTCGTTGACGCGGACTGGTTCAAGCGGCGCTCGCGCAATCGCGATCACGCGCCTTGCGTTCGAATGAACGCCTCAGATCTCGACCGGATCGGCCACCGGCTCGGTGTTGTGTCGCGGGGTACGTTCGGACGGTTCGCGGCCGATTTCGGCACGCAGCGTCGCAAGATCGATAAAGTGGTCGGCCTGGCGGCGCAGGTCGTCGGCAATCATGGGCGGCTGCGTCGACATGGTCGAAACGACAGAAACCTTGCGCCCCCTGCGCTGCAGGGCTTCCACCAGCGTGGTGAAATCGCCATCGCCGGAGAAGATGACGAGGTGATCGACGGTTTCGGACTGTTCCATGGCATCGATCGCCAGTTCGATATCCATATTGCCCTTGATCTTGCGGCGGCCGAGCGAGTCGGTGAATTCCTTGGCCGGCTTCGTCACGACCTTGTAACCGTTATAGTCTAGCCAATCGATGAGCGGGCGGATTGAAGAGTATTCCTGATCCTCGATGAGGGCCGTGTAGTAGTAGGCGCGCAGCAGATAGCCGCGCTTCTGGAATGCTTTCAGGAGCTTACGATAGTCGATGTCGAAGCCGAGGCTTTTCGATGCCGCATAAAGATTCGCGCCGTCGATAAAGAGTGCGATTTTTTCGCGGGGGTCGAACATCGTCTTTCCTTTTTCAATCGCGGCGCATCAAAGGCCGCCTGCCGGCGGGTGCGCAAAAGTAAGTCGATTACATTAATAATTGCTGATATGGCAAATAATGTAGCTTATGTATTGCATTATTCCAGCCGCGCGCTCGCGAATATAGCTAGTTTTAGCAGTTGCTATAGATCGTCCACATCTCTGGGTCGCTTTTTCCATCAGGGGCTTTATTTATGGCCAGAAAATGCAACCGTAATGTGTGAGCGACGTCTCCAGCTCATTCGCATCGCATTTTATCACGAAGTGTGACGTTACGTGAGCGTCCCTTGAAGGAAAAACTTGAACTTGCCTTGTTTTGATTGTATCCGGGCGCTTAATTCCAGAAATCGGACCCGATGAGGCGCCGTCAGGCGACTGCTCCGGTTTCGTGTTGTCAATCCGTGCAGCGGCGATGCCGCCGCGCTTCGAGCCCAAAAGGACAGGCAATGGCCCGCGTCACCGTCGAAGATTGCATCGACAAGGTCGATAACCGTTTCGAACTCGTTCTGCTTGCCAGCCACCGCGCGCGCCTGATTTCTCAGGGCGCCGCCATCACCATCGATCGCGACAACGACAAAAACCCCGTCGTCGCGCTCCGCGAGATTGCAGACGAGACCCTGTCTCCCGGCGACCTCAAGGAAGACCTGATCCACTCGCTGCAGAAGCATGTCGAAGTGGACGAGCCCGAGCCCGATCCGGCTTCGCTGCTACAGACCGATGCCGAGACGACGTTTACCGAAGTCGCCGAAGACGAAGATCAGCCGGAAGCCATCACCTTCGACCGCATGTCGGAAGAAGAACTGCTTGCCGGTATCGAAGGTCTGGTGCCGCCGGAAAAGAGCGACGACTACTGAGATCCGTCGCGGAACGCCCGTTCCCACGTGTTTTCAAAGCAGTGCGCCACTCGTATGATTGGCGCACTTTTTTATTGATTTCTTCTAGAGCGGGAAAAGGAAAGTGTTTGCGGTTTTCCGCCCGCGTCCCGCTCTAAATTAGGAGAACGATCACGTTTATGATTTTAGGTCGATGGGACCTGAAATCATCATGATCTAGAGGATCGCCAGCGAATGATGCGCCAATACGAGCTCGTTGAGCGCGTGCAGAAGTACAAGCCCGACGTCAATGAAGCCTTGCTCAACAAGGCTTACGTCTATGCGATGCAGAAGCATGGCCAGCAGAAGCGGGCAAGCGGCGATCCCTACATATCCCATCCTCTGGAGGTGGCGGCGATCCTGACCGAGATGCGTCTCGACGAGTCGACCATCGCCGTTGCTCTTCTGCACGACACGATCGAGGACACGACGGCCACACGGCAGGAAATCGACGATCTCTTCGGCGAGGATATCGGCGCGCTCGTCGAAGGACTGACGAAGATCAAGAAGCTCGATCTCGTCACCAAGAAGGCCAAGCAGGCGGAGAACCTGCGCAAGCTGCTGCTCGCCATTTCGGACGATGTGCGGGTTTTGCTCGTGAAGCTCGCCGACCGGCTGCACAACATGCGCACGCTCGACCACATGTCGGCGGAAAAGCGCGCCCGCATCTCCGAAGAGACCATGGATATCTACGCGCCGCTCGCCGGCCGCATGGGTATGCAAGACATGCGTGAGGAGCTTGAAAACCTCTCGTTCCGCCATATCAATCCCGAGGCCTTCGAAACGGTCACCCGGCGGCTGGAGGAATTGTCCGAGCGCAACGAGGGCCTGATCAAGAAGATCGAGGACGAGCTTCGCGAGCTGCTTCAGGCCGAGGGCCTGAAGGCGGCGCAGGTGAAGGGTCGGCAGAAGAAGCCCTATTCGGTCTTCCGCAAGATGCAGTCGAAGTCGCTGTCCTTCGAGCAGCTGTCCGACGTCTGGGGCTTCCGCATCATCGTCGACGATATCCCGTCCTGCTACCGGGCGCTCGGCATCGTCCATACGCGCTGGCGCGTCGTCCCGGGCCGCTTCAAGGATTACATCTCGACACCGAAGCAGAACGACTACCAGTCGATCCACACCACCATCGTCGGCCCGTCCCGCCAGCGCATCGAGCTACAGATCCGCACCCGACGCATGAACGACATCGCCGAATACGGTATCGCGGCGCACTCGCTCTACAAGGACAGGGAGGGCAAAGAGGGTGCGTCGGCAGATGCGGCCCTGTCGCCGACGTCGAACGCCTATTCCTGGCTCCGGCGCACGATCGAATCGCTCGCGGAAGGCGACAACCCGGAAGAGTTCCTGGAGCACACCAAGCTCGAACTTTTCCAGGATCAGGTATTCTGCTTCACGCCCAAGGGCCAGTTGATCGCACTGCCGCGCGGCGCGACGCCAATCGACTTTGCCTATGCCGTTCACACAAATATTGGTGACACCTGCGTCGGCGCCAAGATCAACGGCCGTATCATGCCGCTGGTCACCCGCCTCAATAATGGCGACGAAGTGGAGATCATCCGCTCGGGCATCCAGGTGCCGCCGCCGGCCTGGGAAGAAATCGTCGTTACCGGCAAGGCCCGCTCGGCGATCCGCCGCGCGACGCGTGCGGCCATCCGCAAGCAATATGCCGGCCTCGGCTATCGCATTCTTGAGCGCACCTTCGAGCGCGCCGGCAAGAGCTTTTCGCGCGAGGCGCTGAAGCCGGCGCTGCATCGGCTCGGTCAGAAGGAAGTCGAGGACGCCATCGCCTCCGTCGGCCGTGGCGAGCTTTCCTCGCTCGACGTGCTGCGTGCGGTCTTCCCGGATCATCAGGACGAGCGGGTCACGGTGAAGCCCAGTGCCGACGACGGCTGGTTCAACATGCGCAGTGCCGCCGGCATGGTGTTCAAGTTGCCGGGCCGCGGCAAGGATGCCAACGGTGTCGCCCACGTCGAGGGGCCGGAGGCCCTGCCGATCCGCGGTCTCTCGGGCAATGCCGAGGTTCATTTCAGCCCGGCCGGGGCCATCCCGGGCGACCGCATCGTCGGCATCATGGAGAAGGACAAGGGGATCACCATCTACCCGATCCAGTCGCCGATCCTGCAGAAGTTCGATGACGAGCCGGAGCGCTGGATCGACGTGCGCTGGGATCTGGACGAGGCCAACAGCAGCCGCTTCATCGCCCGCATCGCGATCAGCGCCCTGAACGAGCCGGGGACGCTGGCCGAGGTGGCTCAGGCGATCGCCACCAGCGACGTCAACATCCGGACTTTGTCGATGGGGCGCGTGGCTGCGGACTTCAGCGAACTGCAGTTCGACCTCGAAGTCTGGGACCTGCGCCAGCTCAACCACCTGATCACGCAGCTCAAGGAATTGCCGAGCGTGTCCATGGTGAAGCGCCTGTTCGAATGAGCCGACTGGCCGCGCCTTGCGCAAATGCCTGCAAAACAGGCAGCCTGCGCGGGGCGAAATGGCAAGCCATGCCATCAGCGCATGGCTGCCGCTATTTCCTGTGTCTGGTGGAACAGGGACCTCTAAACTATCTTCTCGGTCGGGAGGTAAACAAAGAGGTTTGCCATGTTTAGTCAGTTGAAGAAGATCACCCGCGCTCTGCGCGTCCCCACTCAGGAAGAGCGCGAGCTCGCCTATCTCAATAACTCGGTCGACCGTATCGACCTCGAGTACCGCCAGCGCCAGATCGATCGCGGCCTGTTCCGTAACTACTAAGCCCGCTGCGTCCCGTCTTCTGGCGGGATGCTGAGCCATGCGTTCGGTGGATGGCTCGCCTGCGACATGCGCGCGGCGCCTGTGCGGGTTGCAAGCGACAGGCAGGACGCCTATCTTGCGGCCAGAAAACAGGCGGACGCGCGGTCTTGTGCCGGCTGACGGCTTCAAGACGCGGTCATGACGGCATAATGTTATTCAGGCGCAGAAAACCGGTTACGATTTCCGAAAGGCTGCGGTCCATCGTTTGGCCGCGCAAGGGTTTTGCACGCGGCCTGCGTTATGTGACGCTGCGTGTGTTGCGCCTTTCATCGACACCGCATTCGATTGCCGTCGGCGTGGCGGCGGGTGCCGCTTCGTCTTTCACGCCGTTTTTCGGTCTGCATATCCTTATTGCGGTTGCGCTCGCTTTCCTGTTCTCGGGCAATCTCGTGGCGGCGGCGATCACGACCGCGCTCGCCAATCCCGTCACGATCCCGATGATCCTGACGGCGTCCTACGAACTCGGGACGGCAATCCTCGGCGTCGAGAGCGCACACGCTGCGAGCTCGGCCGACGTCATGCGCATGGTCGAGCACCTCGACCTTCCGGCCCTTTGGGGTCCGGTGTTCAAGCCGATGCTGGTCGGCTCATTGCCGCTCGCGGCAGGCGGCGCCGTCCTTTCCTATATTGCGGCCTACCAGGCGGCCCGGCTCTTCCAAAAGCGCCGCCGGGCACGCACCAAAGAGCTCGGATCCTCTTCATGATCATAGGCATAGGCAGCGATCTGATCGATATCAGGCGGATCGAAAACTCGCTTTCCCGCTTCGGCGAGCGCTTCGTTCAGCGCTGTTTCACCGAAATCGAGATCGCCAAGTCCGAAGGGCGGAAGAACCGCGCGGCATCCTACGCCAAGCGCTTCGCCGCCAAGGAAGCCTGTTCCAAGGCGCTCGGCACAGGCCTCGCGCAGGGCGTCTTCTGGAAGGACATGGGCGTCATCAATTTGCCGGGCGGCAAGCCGACAATGAACCTGACCGGCGGTGCCGCCGCGCGTCTGGAGCAGATGTTGCCGCCGCATCATCGCGCCGCCATTCATCTGACGATCACCGATGATTTTCCACTGGCCCAGGCCTTCGTGATTATCGAGGCGCTGCCCGTTGCCCCGATTGAGGGAACGGTTTAGAGCATTCCGCTGGAAAAACCGGCCCTGACCGATTGAAGGGGCGGCGGTTTGCAGCATATGAGACCGGGATTGCGCGCAGTCCAAAGCCGGACCGAGAGTACGGACAAAAGTTGAGAGCAGGCCCCGCGCGGGCGTTGCGATGATAAAGGAACACAGTAGCGTGGCAGAAAAGACAGAAGCGAAGCAGAGCGGCCTCTGGGAGAACGTGAAGGTCGTCATCCAGGCATTGCTCCTGGCCTTGGTCATCCGTACGGTTCTCTTTCAGCCCTTCACCATTCCGTCCGGCTCGATGATGCCGACGCTGCTGGTTGGCGACTACATCTTCGTCAACAAGTTCGCCTACGGCTTCTCCAAGTACTCGCTGCCGCTTTCGCCCGATCTGTTCTCCGGCCGCATCTTCGCAAGTGAGCCGAAGCGCGGCGATATCGTCGTCTTCCGTTTCCCGCCGAACCCGGATATCGACTACATCAAGCGCCTCGTCGGCCTGCCGGGCGACCGCATCCAGGTGCGCAACAGCATCCTCTACATCAACGACAAGCCGGTCGAGCGCACGCCGGATGGCGGCTTCCGCGCCGACGACCAGTACGACACCGGCGGCGACGTTCCGGTTTTCCGCGAAACGATGGACAATGGCGTCTCCTATGACACGCTTGACCAGTTCCCGGATGCGCGCGGCGACAATACCCGCGAATTCATCGTGCCCGCCGGCCATTACTTCATGATGGGCGACAACCGCGACAACTCGGCTGACAGCCGCTTCGACGTCGGCTTCGTGCCTGCCGAAAACCTCGTCGGCCGCGCCAGCATGATCTTCTTCTCACTCGGTCACGACACGTCGTTCCGCGAAGTGTGGAAGTGGCCGACGAACCTGCGCTACGACCGTCTGTTCAAGGCGGTCGAATGATGAAGTCGCGGTCGCTGGGCGCGGAGGATCGGGTAAAGCTTGAGGCCGTGATCGGTTATCAGTTCACGGAGAAGGAGCGCCTTGATCGGGCGCTCACCCATTCCAGCGCGCGAAGCGCCAAGGGTTCCAACTATCAGCGCCTCGAATTCCTGGGTGACCGGGTGCTCGGGCTTTGCGTGGCGGAGCTTCTGTTCCAGACCTTTCGCGATGCCAATGAGGGCGAGCTTTCGGTCCGGCTGAACCAGCTCGTCAGCGCCGAAAGCTGCGCCAAGGTCGCCGACGACCTGGAGCTGCACCAATTCATCCGCACAGGCTCGGACGTCAAGAAGATAACCGGCAAGGCGATGATGAATGTGCGGGCGGATGTGGTAGAGTCGCTGATCGCCGCCATCTATCTCGACGGCGGTCTCGAAGCTGCCCGCGGCTTCGTGCTGCGCCATTGGAAAGATCGCGCGGTGCGTGCCGATGGGGCGCGCCGCGATGCAAAGACCGAATTGCAGGAATGGGCGCATGCCAAGTTCGGCATCGCGCCGGCCTACCGGACGGATGAGCGCTCCGGCCCCGACCACGACCCCCGCTTCACGGTAACCGTCGAAGTTACGGGTGTCGCGCCGGAGACCGGAACAGACAGATCCAAGCGCGGAGCCGAGCAGGTGGCCGCGACGAAATTGTTGGAACGCGAAGGCGTGTGGCGGAAGAGTTCCGCCGGAAATTGACGGAAAACATGACGGACATGGAAAAAGATACGGCCGCCGAAGGCGCGCCGACCCACTCGGGCTTCGTGGCGATGATCGGAGCGACCAACGCAGGCAAGTCGACCCTGGTCAACCGCCTCGTCGGTGCCAAGGTTTCGATCGTCAGCCACAAGGTGCAGACGACGCGCGCGATCGTGCGTGGCATTGCCATTCATGACAACGCCCAGATCGTTTTCATGGACACGCCCGGCATCTTCAAGCCGCGCCGCCGGCTCGACCGCGCCATGGTCACGACCGCCTGGGGCGGCGCCAAGGATGCGGACGTGATCATGTTCCTGATCGACAGCGAACGCGGCCTGAAGGGCGATGCGGAAGCGATCCTCGAGGGGCTGAAGGAAGTGCACCAGCCGAAGATCCTGGTGCTGAACAAGATCGACCAGGTGCGTCCCGAAGACCTCTTGAAGCTGGCGGCTGCCGCCAACGAGACGATCAAGTTCGAGCGCACCTTCATGATCTCGGCGCTGAACGGCTCGGGCTGCACGGATCTGATGGATTACTTGGCTGAGACGCTGCCAGAAGGCCCCTGGTACTATCCGGAAGACCAGATCTCCGATCTGCCGATGCGCCAGCTTGCCGCTGAAATCACCCGCGAAAAGCTCTTCCTGCGGCTGCACCAGGAACTTCCCTATGCCTCGCATGTCGAAACCGAGAAGTGGGAAGAGCGCAAGGACGGCTCGGTGCGCATCGAGCAGGTAATCTACGTCGAGCGCGAGAGCCAGAAGAAGATCGCGCTTGGCAAGGGCGGCGATGCGATCAAGGCGATCTCGACCGCATCGCGCAAGGAGATCTCCGAGATCCTTGAGCAGCCGGTGCACCTGTTCCTGTTCGTCAAGGTACGCGAAAACTGGGGCGACGACCCCGAGCGCTTCCGCGAAATGGGCCTGGAATTTCCGCGATAAGGCCGCACGCACACCGTTTGGTGTGATGTTCTACGGCACCCGTTGAAACGGGTGCCGTATCAAACGCAGGCGGCCTCAGGCGCCCGCTATCAGCTTTCCTTTTGCATCGAGAACCGGTTCGCCGTCCTCCTTCGAGAACGGGCCCTTGTGCGTGTCCGGCAGGATGTCGAGCACCCGTTCGGATGGACGGCAGAGCCGCGTTCCGATCGGCGTCACCACGAAGGGGCGGTTGATGAGGATCGGGTGGGCCATCATTGCGTCGATCAGCCGTTCGTCGCTGACCGTGGGCTCGCCAAGCCCGAGTTCCGCATAGGGCGTGCCTTTCTCGCGGAGTGCGTCCCGCACCGTCAGGCCGGCATCGGCAATCATTTTTTCCAGCGCCTGCCGCGACGGCGGCGCCTGCAGATACTCGATCACCGTCGGCTCGATACCGGCGTTGCGGATCATCGCCAGCGCGTTGCGCGAGGTGCCGCAGGCGGGGTTGTGGTAGATCGTGACGTTCATGCGCTTGCCTTCCGCGGTGTTGAGACCGCCGCTGCGGCCAGCTTCGACGGTTGCTCAAAGCCATAGGGTCGAAGCTTGCCGCAGGCAAGTCGGCCGCCCGTGTCAGTTCGTACCGGCGTCAGCGACCTGCCGCTTTGCGAGCGCCGGGCCGATCATCTCGATCCGGTTGGTCCAGATGTAGCCGGAGAACCCTGGCGGTACCATTTCCAGATCCTGCATCGTGTCGATGCCGGTGGTGAAATCGCCGCCGCCATAGGGACCGAGCAGGATGATCTCGCTTCCGGCCGCCTTCATCCGTGCAGCGAAACGGTCGGGCCAGCCCCAGAGAAGCGGCGCATAATTGCCGGGCACGATCACAAACGTGTTCTTGCACGCGTCCGGCATCAGGCCGCTCCAGCCGTAGCCGAGATAACGGGTCAGGCACGCCATCGTCGACGTCCGGTCGTAGCCTCGCATCCCTTGCAGGCGTTTCAGCGTCTCGCGGGTCGGCTCCTCGCCGCCATAGACGCCGAACACGGCCTCCCGCCATTGCGGTTGCGCGTCGACACGCGTTGCGAGTTCAGCGCCTTCCTCGGCGCGCCGGCTCTTGAAGTTGATCAGGAACCTGCGGTCGGGCAGGGCGGCCAGCACCTCCTCGAGCGTCGGCATCTGGCCGACGCCCTTGCCGCGGAACGGGAAGGTCTTGCCGCCGTCTGCCGTGTAGCCATAGCCGATGTCGAGAGACTTCAGCGCCGTCATCGGCGTTTCCTCGGTGACGCCCTTGGCCTCGGTCCGGCAATCGAGCGTCCAGTCGTGGAAGACGGCGAACTGTCTGTCGGGCGTCAGATGCACGTCGAGTTCGACGACATCTGCGCCGGCGTCGAAGGCGGCCTGCATCGAGGCGATCGTGTTTTCGAGATAGGGATGCTCCGGCGTCCTGATGATCGTTGCCGTACACGTGTCCCTGCCGACGTTGTCCGTCGGATAGGTTTGATGCATGCCCCGGTGGGCAAGCAGTTTTGCGGTGCCCGCCGGCGGCGCGACGAACAATGATGTGTTCATCAACCACACGACCGCGACAAACAGCACGAAAATGGCAAGCGCTTTCTTCATCCTGATTCTCCTCTGGGAATCGGGATTGCCCGACATTGTGGCGCGACGATGTTGTTTTGCACGTATCGCGTGCGTGCGTGTCGCGGATTGCGAACAATGTGTCACCCGCGCGCGCGGTTGACCGTGGTCCGGGCCCCGTGAGAGGTAGCCGTCACAGACTTGCGATCCAGGAGAAAGAGATGCCGCAGCTCGTCGAGGGAAAATGGATCAAGGGCGACGTTGCGGCGAGCGAGATGAAGGGCGGCGCGTTCCATCGCGAGCCGACGCGGTTTCATCGCTGGATCACGCCCGATGGCAGGCCGGGCCCGGAAGGGCAGGAGGCCTTGCCAGCCGAGGCCGGGCGCTTCCGCCTGTTCGTTTCCTATCTCTGCCCTTGGGCCTCGCGTACGATCGCCTTCCGCAATCTCAAGGGCTTGCAGGACATTGTCGGCTTGACCGTTTCCAATCCGGAACTGGGCGAAGATGGCTGGGTCTATGACGAGCCTGTCGATGCCGGCGCGCGCGTCGGCAAGATCCGCTTCCATCACGAGCTCTATGTGGCGAGCGATCCGACCTACACCGGTAAGGTCTCTGTTCCCGTGCTCTGGGACATGCGCGAAGGGCGGATCGTCAACAACGAGTCCGCCGATATCATCCGCATCTTGAACTCGGCCTTCGATGGGCTCACCGGCAACCGGCTCGACTTCTACCCCGAGGCGCTGCGTGCCGAGATCGACCGCTGGAACGGCCCGATTTACGAGCGTGTCAACAACGGCGTCTACCGATCCGGCTTCGCCAAGACCCAGGGCGCCTATGACGAGGCGGTGGCAAGCCTCTTTGGCATGCTCGACGAACTGGAGGCCCACCTTGCGGACAATCGTTACCTCGCCGGCGAGCACCTGACCGAGGCCGACATCCGCCTCTTCGTCACCCTCGTTCGCTTCGACGCGGGCTATCACGGGGCGTTCAAATGCAACATCCGCCGGATCGAGGATTATCCGGCGCTGTCGAATTACCTCCGCGAGATCTACCAGTGGCCAGGCATCCGCGAGAGCGTACGCATCGACCATATCAAGCGCGGCTACTATGGCATCGTCCACATCAACCCGACGCGCATCGTTCCGGCAGGCCCGCTGCTCGATTTTGACCGGCCCCATGACCGCGCGCGTCTACCCGGTCTAGGCGTCGCTGAAATCTAGGTTTGTTTCTCAGCATTTGCTAAGGAAACAAATTTATGAGGGGCCATAAAGAACCCATTGTCAATCGATCGAAGCTTCCTACCTTATTTTGAGTTCTGATGGATAGGAGCCCGATGGCGGCTGCCTGACGAATTCGCGGCGATGTGCCCGCCGGATACCCGTGAGGCTACGCCCGTGCCGGTTCTCGCCGCTTCCGGACGCGCTGGCGCCTGTTCCCGATGCGCCCCGCGCAACCACTCCTGAAGCCCCGAAAGAGCCGACCCTTCGCATCTCTCATGCACCAGGACACGTTCGGTAGCTCTGGTAGGGGTGGGATATGAATGCAGCATTGTTGACATTGCTTCGCCGTCTGGTGCGCAACGGTAACCTGACGGTTGTATTTTCTTCCGGTGAAAAAGTGATCCTGGGTGACGGCAGCGGAAAGCCGGCATCAATCCGCATCATCGATGCGGAGGCGGAGGCGGCGATCGTTCGTGATCCCGGTCTTCGTTTCGGTGAAATGTATATGGACGGGCGTGTCGTCATCGAGAAGGGCGACATCTTTGATGTGCTCTCGATCGTCAAGGAAAACGGCATCGAGAACGCGGCCAATGCCACCAACACGATGACCGGCCTGTGGCATGTGTTGCGTCAGCAATTGCTGAGCCGAATCCCGGTCAATCGTAACCGGCACAACGTCGCCCATCACTACGACCTTGATCGCAAGCTTTTCGACCTGTTCCTCGACGAGGACTGGCAATATTCCTGCGCCTATTTTCAACCGCAGGGCATATCGCTCGATGCCGCGCAGCTCGCCAAAAAACGGCATATCGCGGCAAAGCTCCTGCTGGAGCCGGGCCAGAAGGTGCTGGAGGTCGGCTCCGGCTGGGGCGGCATGGCCATGTATCTGGCCGAATCCTCGGGCGTTGAGGTCACCGGCATCACGCTCAGCGAAGAGCAGCTGAAGGTCTCGCGGGATCGTGCCGCCAGGCGTGGGCTCTCCGATCGGGTCCGCTTCGAACTGCAGGACTACCGCACTCTGCAGGGCCGGCAGTTCGACCGCATCGTCTCGGTCGGCATGTTCGAGCATGTCGGCACCGGCAACTACGGCAACTTTTTCGGCAAGATGAACGCGCTGTTGAAGCCCGACGGCGTCATGCTGCTGCATTCGATCGGCCAGATCTACAAGCCCTGGGCCACCAACCCGTGGATCGAGAAGTACATCTTCCCCGGCGGCTATATCCCGGCGATTTCGGAGGTCCTGCCTTCCGTCGAGCGCACGCGGCTGCTGGTGAAGGATGTCGAAATCCTGCCGATGCACTATGCCTGGACGTTGAAAGCCTGGCGCGAGCGCTTCGTCGCCCGGCGCGAAGAGGCGATCAAGCTCTACGACGAGCGGTTCTTCCGCATGTGGGAGTTCTATCTGGCTGCGTCTGAGACGGCCTTCCTCTACGACAAGCACTTCATCTTCCAGCTGCAGATCTCACCGTCTCTCGGTGCCGTCCCTGCCTCGCGCGGCTATATCGAGGAGAGGGAGCGGCAATTGATCGAGTTCGAAAAGCGCCGGCCGCCGCTCGAGCCAGTCAACACCTGGGACGTCGTGCCCGAGCAGGAGCATGTCGAGCCTGCCGCCATGGCGTGCTGAACCATCGGCCGTCCCGCCTGAAAGCGGGGCGGCCGATCCATCTTCTGTGGAGTTCCGGTTTTCCGCTGAAGGCCTTCACTTGGCCTTCAAGGTCTGCGCCTTTATGGTCGCCAATCAAACAGCAAAGACGGAATTCCCATATGGCCAGCCCTGCAAAACCCATCGCCGCCATCATCGCCAGCGAAATCAAGGCGACACCTTCGCAGGTCGTCGCGGCGGTCGAGCTGCTCGACGAGGGCGCCACGGTGCCGTTCATCGCGCGTTACCGCAAGGAAGTGACGGGCGGGCTCGACGATACGCAGCTGCGTATGCTTTCGGAACGGCTGACCTATCTGCGCGAACTCGAGGCGCGCCGTGCATCGATCCTCGAATCGATCCGCGGCCAGGACAAGCTGACCGCCGAACTCGAAGCCAAGATCGCCGCCGTCGAAACCAAGGCCGAACTCGAGGACATCTATCTGCCCTATAAGCCAAAGCGCCGCACCAAGGCGGAAATCGCCCGCGAGCGTGGCCTCGGGCCTCTGGCAGAAGCGATCCTTGCTGATCGCTCCATAGCACCTGCCGACCGCGCCGCGGCCTTCCTGACTGCAGAGGTGGCCGATGTGAAGACGGCGCTCGATGGTGCGCGCGATATCATCGCCGAAGGCATGACGGAGAATGCCGATCTGCTCGGCCGCCTGCGCAACCACATGAAGGGGGCCGCCTTCCTGCGCGCCAAGGTCGTCGACGGCAAGCAGGAGGCCGGTGCCAAGTTCTCCGACTACTTCGATCATTCCGAGCGCTGGGCGACGACGCCAGGCCATCGCGCCCTGGCCATGCTGCGCGGCTGGAACGAAGAGGTGCTGTCCGTCGATATCGTCGTCGACCAGGACGATACCTCGCCGGTCAAGCCGGTCGAGCGCATGATCGCCGCCGCCTACAATGTCGGTGGCCACCTGCCGGGCGACAAGTGGCTTGCCGAGATGATCGGCTGGACCTGGCGCGTGAAGCTCTCCATGTCGCTGTCGCTCGATCTCATGCGCGAACTGCGTGAGCGCGCCGAGGAAGAGGCGATCCACGTCTTTGCCCGCAACCTCAAGGATCTGCTGCTGGCCGCACCTGCGGGATCGCGGGCGACCATGGGGCTTGATCCGGGCATCCGCACCGGCGTCAAGGTCGCCATCGTCGACGGCACCGGCAAGTTGCTCGAAACCACAACCGTCTACCCGTTTCCGCCGAAGAACGATGTCCGTGGCACCCAGGCGGAACTCGCTTCGCTCATTCGCAAGCACAAGGTGGAGCTGATCGCCATCGGCAACGGCACCGGCAGCCGCGAAACCGAAAAGCTCGTGACCGACATGCTCTCGCAGCTCCCGGCGCCGAAGCCGACCAAGGTCATCGTTTCCGAGGCCGGCGCCTCGGTTTACTCGGCTTCCGAAACCGCCGCCCTGGAATTCCCGGGTCTCGACGTTTCGCTGCGCGGTGCGGTCTCGATCGCCCGCCGCCTGCAGGATCCGTTGGCCGAACTCGTGAAGATCGAGCCGAAGTCGATCGGCGTCGGCCAGTACCAGCACGATGTCGACCAGTCGAAGCTCAGCCGTTCGCTGGATGCGGTGGTGGAAGACGCGGTGAATGCCGTCGGTGTCGATGTCAACACGGCTTCTGCGCCGCTGCTGGCGCGCGTTTCAGGCCTCGGCAAATCTTCCGCCGAGGCGATCGTCGCTCATCGCGATGCGACCGGCCCGTTTGCGAGCCGCAAGGAACTGTTGAACGTGCCACGGCTCGGCGCGCGCACCTTCGAGCAGTGCGCGGGCTTCCTGCGCATTCCCAACGGCAAAGAGCCGCTCGACGCCTCCTCGGTCCACCCGGAGGCCTATGGGGTCGCCAAGAAGATCGTTGCTGCCTGTGGTCGCGACGTACGTGCGCTGATGGGCGACAGCGTCGCGCTGAAGAGCCTCGATCCGAAGGTTTTCGTCGACGAGCGCTTCGGCTTGCCAACGGTCAAGGACATCCTTGCGGAACTGGAAAAGCCCGGTCGCGACCCGCGCCCGAGCTTCAAGACCGCGACCTTCGCCGACGGTATCGACGACATCAAGGACCTGAAGGTCGGCATGCAGCTCGAGGGCACCGTGACCAATGTCGCCGCCTTCGGCGCCTTCGTCGACATCGGCGTGCACCAGGACGGCCTCGTGCACGTGTCCCAGCTCGCGGACCGCTTCGTCAAGGATCCGCATGAGGTGGTAAAGGCCGGCGATGTGGTGACCGTTCGTGTCACGGAGGTCGATGTTCCGCGCAAGCGGATCGGCCTCACCATGCGCAAGGATGGTGGCGCCGAGACGGGCCGCGAGCCGCGGTCGGGCGCGCCGGGCGGCAACAACAATCGTGGTCCCGCCCCGCGCCAGCAGAAGCCGCAGCAACCGGCTCAGGGCGCCTTCGGTGCGGCGCTGATGGAAGCGATGAAGCGCAAATAGGGCAGGCCTTCGCCGCGGGCGCATCCGGCGTCCCCGGCCGCATGCTCTATAAATTAGCTAATTGTAATAATCCGGCCTTTCCACCATACTGACTGCAGGGCGGCGCGGACATATTGTGCCCATGCCGCAGCCGGCCGGCGACGGAAAGGTCAACGCAAACTCCTTCGCCGGGCGTCCGGTGAAAGGAGTTCGGTGATGGTGGGCAGTGCGATCCGCGGCCTGGCATTGGTCGCCCTCTTGGCGGCGGGCGTGGCGGCGCGTCCCGTTCCCGCGATCTCCCAGGCTCCGGTCAATTGTGCCGACCGGTCCGAAGTGATCGCGTTTCTGACGCGGCAATATCAAGAGAAGCAGGCGGCAACCGCGCTGATCAACCAGCAGGCGATCATGGAGATCTACGCTGCCGACAACGGCAGCTGGACGCTGATCGTCACCGACGTCAATGGGCGAAGCTGCGTCATCCTTGCCGGCAAGAGCTGGGAAACCCTGCCACCCTTGCCGATACCGAAAGCCTAGCTTCTTGGGGCTGAGCGGGCGCAGCCGCTCCTGTCAGAGCGACCGGCCGACGCTCGAATAGCTGAAGCCGTGCTTCACCACCTCGTCCTCGCGGTAAATGTTCCTGAGGTCGACGAGAATGGGCGTCTTCATCACGGTCTTGAGCCGGCGGAAATCAAGCGCCCGGAACTCGTTCCATTCGGTAACGATCACCAGCGCATCGGCTTCGTTGGCGGCCTCGTAGGGGTCGCTGGCGTAGTCGATCCCGTCGATCACCTTCTTCGCGTTTTCCATGCCCTCCGGATCATAGCCGATGACATGGGCGCCAGCGTCCTGCAGCGTCTGGACGACCACGATCGCCGGGCTGTCGCGCATGTCGTCGGTGTTGGGCTTGAAAGTGAGGCCGAGGATCGCGATCTTGCGGCCGCGCACGTCCCCGCCGGCCGCTGCGATGACCTTGCGGCCCATGGCCCGCTTGCGGTTGTCGTTGACGGCCACCGTCGTCTCGACCAGCCGCACCGGGCTGTCATAATCCTGCGCGGTCTTCACCAGCGCCAGGGTGTCCTTCGGGAAGCACGATCCGCCGTAACCTGGACCGGCATGCAGGAATTTCGAGCCGATTCGGCCATCGAGGCCGATGCCGCGGGCGACATCCTGGACATTGGCACCGACCCGCTCGCAGAGATCCGCCATCTCGTTGATGAAGGTGATCTTCATCGCGAGGAACGCATTGCCGGCATATTTGATCAGCTCGGACGTACGGCGCGAGGTGAAGACCAGCGGCGACTGGTTGAGATAGAGCGGACGATAGACCTCGGTCATCACGTCCCGCGCCCGCGCGTCGTCGCCCGAAAGGCCGATGACGATGCGGTCGGGCCGCTTGAAGTCCTCGATCGCGGCACCCTCGCGCAGGAATTCCGGGTTGGAAACGACGGCGAAATCGGCGTCCGGATTGGTTTCGCGGATGATGCGCTCTACCTCGTCGCCGGTGCCGACCGGAACGGTCGATTTCGTCACGATCACGGTGAACCCCTTGAGGTTCTCGGCAATCTCGCGCGCAGCCGCATGCACATAGGAAAGGTCGGCATGACCGTCACCGCGCCGTGACGGCGTGCCGACCGCAATGAAGATGACATCGCTGTCGGCGACGGCGGCAACGAGATCAGTCGTGAAGGTAAGGCGGCCCGAAGCGACGTTGCTGGCCACCAACTGGTCGAGGCCGGGTTCGAAGATCGGAATGCGCCCCTGCATCAAGGCGTCGATCTTGCTCTCATCCTTGTCGAGACAAACGACGTCGTGACCGAAGTCCGCAAAACACACGCCGGAAACAAGGCCAACATAGCCGGCGCCGATCATCGTGATTTTCATAGGCTCTTTCCCTTGTTGTGTTCCACAGCGAACTCAGTTCATAGAACGTGCAATTGCGTATTTTTGCAATTGCTTATGCGCTCAGGTTCACACCCATTTATGCTCGATTGCGCTTAAAGCAAGCCGTCCCGCCAGCAGAATAATCCGTGGGGAGTAGCGGGTGAGCGGCTCACCGGTTCGCGTTGTAGTAATCCTTGTACCAGGCAGCGAAGCGCGCCACGCCCTCTTCGACAGAAAGCGAGGGCTTGAAATTGGTCAGCGCTTCGAGAAGGTCGGGGGAGGCGTAGGTGCGGGGCACATCGCCCTGCTGCATCGGCAGCATGTTGCGCACCGCCGGCTTGCCGACCGCCTTCTCGACCGTTTCGACGAAGGTCATCAGTTCGACCGGCTGCCCGCCGCCGATATTGACCACGCGGAAAGGCCCCTGGCGCGAGAGCGTGTCCTCGGCCTTTTCCTCCGGCACGCGGTTTTCTTCCGCCGGCGCCACATGGGAAAGCCGGAGAATGCTCTCGACCAGGTCGTCGATATAGGTGAAGTCGCGGCTCATGCGGCCTTCGCCATAGATATCGATCGGCTGTCCCTTGTGGATGGCATCGACGAACTTGAACAACGCCATGTCGGGCCGCCCCCAGGGGCCGTAGACCGTGAAGAAGCGGAAGGCAGTGGTCGGCACCTTGTAGAGATGGGCATAGCTGTGCGCCATCAGCTCCATCGACTTCTTGGTGGCGGCATAGAGCGTCATCGGCTCGTCGGCACGGTCGGTTTCGGCAAACGGGATTTTTTCGTTGGCGCCGTAGATCGAGGAAGTCGAGGCCAGCATCAGGTGCTTAGGGTTAAGCTCCCGCGCCAGTTCCAGCATGTTCCAGGAGCCGACCAGGTTGGAATCCACATAGGCCTTCGGGTTTTCGAGGCTGTAGCGCACACCCGCCTGGGCGGCGAGGTGGATGATGACTTCGGGTTCGGCGAGCTCGGCCGCCCGGCGCAGCGCGTCTCTGTCCTCAAGCATGCCGACGACGGGCTTGAAGCCGTTCGAGCGGGCGAGGATCGCGTGCCGATTCTCTTTCAGCGTCACGTCGTAATAGGGGGTCATCCCGTCGAAGCCGACAACGAAATGCCCTTCGTCGATCAGCCGCTTGGCGAGGTGAAAGCCGATGAAGCCTGCGGTGCCGGTGATGAGGTAGCGCACGACGATGTCCCCAATTTACGTATCGGCCGTTCATACGAAGAAAGCCGATCGATTGAAAGCCGAAACCATCGGTCTGGTTACCGGTCGAGGTCCTGTTGCAGGGCGGACAGCACCGACATCGCATGGCCGGCATACTGGCTGATCCAGCGATCATGGATCGCCTGGATCGGCAATGCGTTCAGATGGTTCCAGCGTTCACGCCCCTCGCGGCGGACGAGTACGAGCTCGGCCTGCTCAAGGACTTTCAGGTGCTGCATGACCGTACAGCGGTCGAGATTGCTGAAGCGCTCGCAGAGCATGCCGGTGGTCTGCGGCTCCTGGCGCATGGCGTCGAGCATCTGCCGGCGCAGCCCGTTGGCGAGCGCCTTGAATACCAGGTCATCTTTCGAATCGGTTGACATGTTATGTTTCTATAACATACTCTTGTTGGCCCCGACAGGAGGAATACGCCATGCCCTTTGAATTTCGTGTGAACGGACGGATCGGCCGCCCTGTCGCCCAGGTTTTTGATGCGGTCGTCAATCCGGACCAGCTCAGCCGCTACTTCGTGACGCTCGGCGGCATCAGCGGGCCGCTGGTGGCCGGCGCAACCGTGACCTGGTGGGGCGAGGTGCCGATTCAGGTGGAGGTGGTCGAGCCCAACGAGCGTATCGTCTTTTGCTGGGGCGCCATGGTCGCCGAGGGCGAGGATGCCTACCAGACCCGTGTGGAGATGCGCTTCCAGCCGCTGGAGGATGGCGCCACGATGGTGACGATCGCCGAAACCGGCTGGCGCGAGAACGCGCAGGGGCAGAAGAGCTCCTACGTCAACTGCGAGGGCTGGTCGCAGATGCTCGCCTGTATGAAGGCCTGGCTCGAATACGGCATCAACCTGCGCGACGGCTATTACCTCAGCGAACTCTCAGGCAAGCCGGCGCTCGAGCCGCAGGCCTAGCCGGCCGGTCGTCTGCAGTGCGGCGCCGACTTGAGCGACGGGCGTTAATGTACCTGAATGCGCCGGGCGTCACTGAGGCGCGCCCGGCTGAGCATTCGGCGTCTCAATACATCGGAGGAAGGCCGCCATTGGCGGCGCTCGCCATGGGAATGCCGCCGGCCGGCTCCGTCATCGGCGGTTCGGCCTGCAGCACGACGACGCGCGAATCGACCGGTACGCGGCTGTAGAGGTCGATGATATCGGGATTGAAGAGACGGATGCAGCCGCTGGACACGGCCTTGCCGATCGACCAGGCCTCGGTCGTGCCGTGGATGCGGAACAGCGTGTCGCGGTTGCCCTGGAATAGATAGAGCGCGCGGGGGCCAAGCGGGTTGCGCACGCCCGGCTCCATGCCGCCGGCAAGCGGGCCGTAACGTTCCGGCTCGCGCGCCACCATCTCTTGCGTAGGCGTCCAGCGCGGCCATTCGGCCTTGCGCGCGATCCGCGCTTCACCTTCGAACTCAAGGCCGGCCTTGCCGACGCCGATGCCGTAGCGCATCGCCATGCCGCCATCCTGCACGAGGTAGAGGAAGCGGTTCTGGGTATCGATCACGATCGTGCCCGGCGGCTCATGCGTCTGATAGGCGACCTGCTGGCGCAGATAGCGCTTGTCGACCTTGCTGATGTCGATGGCATCCAGCGGGAATTTTTCGTTCGGCAGCGGGCCGTACATTGCCACATAGTATGGATCCGGTCCCTTCGGCTTGGCTGGCCCCGACGTGGTGACGCAGCTTGCGAGCGTCGAGGTGGCGAGAAGAAGGGCGAAGAGCTGCGCCAGGCGGCCGGCGCTGTTCCGGGACACACACATAATAAAGTTCTGATCCTGCTGATTGTCATTTTCGGGCGGGAGACACGGCTTTTGCCGCCCTTCCGTTCTAATGTCAAAGACGGCGTCGGGGCGGCGACAGCATGTCGCAAATGAGGCAACCATTAGGTGTGGCCGAAAGGCTACAGTCGGCAATGGCATTTTGCTTCCGCAAGACAGCTTGATCCGCTTTCGACCGCGGGTGTATGCCATAGCCATGCAATGGAGCGATCAGGCCATCATTCTCGGGATCCGGCGGCACGGCGAAAGCTCGGCCATCGTCGAGGTCATGAGCGCTACCCACGGCCGGCATCTCGGCATGGTGCGCTCGGGGCGTTCGCGCACGATGCAGCCGGTGCTGCAGCCGGGCAACTCGGTGGAGGTCACCTGGCGCGCCCGGCTCGACGAGCACATGGGCGAATTCCGGATCGAACCGGTGGAGCTGCGGGCCGCCCGGCTGATGGAAACGGCAACCTCGGTCTATGGTATCCAGGCGCTCGGCGCTCTTCTTAGGCTGCTTCCCGAGCGCGACCCGCATCCGCATCTCTACGAGGCGCTGACCGTCATCGTCGACCATCTCGCCGATCCCGCCGACGCCGGAGAATTGTTCGTGCGCTTCGAACTCGCAGTCCTCAACGACCTCGGCTTCGGGCTCGATCTCACCGAATGCGTTGCAACCGGCGCTCGTACCGAACTCGTCTATGTCTCGCCGAAATCGGGCAGGGCGGTCTGCCGGGAGGCCGGAGAGCGTTATGCCGACCGCATGTTGGCGTTGCCGGACTTCCTTTCGGCCGAAGCGCGAAGGGCTGCGGATCACGACAGCCTCGCCGCCGCCTTCCGCCTGACCGCCTTCTTCCTCCACCGCCATGTCTATGAGCCGCGCGGTCTCGACGTTTCTTCCGCCCGCGACGGTTTCGTCCATGCGGCGCTGAAGGCGCTGAAAGCGCAATCCTCAGCCGCCTGATTCCCAGGAGTTATCGATGTACCAAGAGCTTTATCCCGGCATGTCCGTATCCGGCGTCGGCGTGCTGTCGCTCGACCGCGTCGCCCGCGATGGCGGTCTCAAGGCAATGCAGGATCTTTTGAGCGGCGAGCTGCCGGCGCCGCCGATGTCGAAGACGCTGAAGTTCGGGTTGAGCGAAGTCGAGGAGGGTCGGGTGGTCTTCAAGGGGCTGCCGACCGAGGAACACCTCAATCCGCTTGGCACAGTGCATGGCGGATGGACGGCAACGATCATGGATTCGGCCCTCGGCTGCGCTGTCTTCACCACCGTCAAACCTGGGGAGGCCTATACGACGGTCGAGTTCAAGGTGAACCTCGTGCGGCCGCTACTGCCCGATATGGGCGAGGTCTTCTGCGAGGGGCGCATCGTGCATCGTGGCCGCACCATCGCGACCTCCGAAGCCTGGCTGCGCGACCGTAACGGCAAGTTGCTCGCCCACGGCACCGAAACCTGCGCCATCTTCCCGATCGACAATCTCAGGCGTTAAAGCAATTCCAGGAAAAGTGCGAAGCGGTCTTCCGCTCGGAATTGCGTCACTTCAAGCTGAGCAATTCCAGGAAAAGTGCGAAGCGGTTTTCTGCTCGGAATTGCGTCGCTCAAGCAATGTCGGAAGCAAGAAACGCCGCGCAGAATGGCGCGGCGTTCCTCTTTGTAATCGCAGTCCTGATCAGCCGATGCGGCCGCCGCCCTGCTTCGTTACGGCGACGACAGCCGGGCGTACCGGCATGTCGTCCTGGAAGTCCGGCCAGCGGGTGGCCGGCGTCTCGTAAGTTGCAAGGCCGGCGTCGCCCGGGTGCTGGACGGCGAGGAAGAATGTGTCCGAGGTCGGGTTGAAGCAGGGGCCGCACATTTCGGCGCCGACCGGCACGCGGAAGAAGAGCTTCGACGTGCCGCGGGCGGCGCCGTCCGTGTCGATCGCCCAGATACCGTCGGTGCGGCCGGTGTCCTTCTCGTTGTTGCCGTCGGTCGATACCCAGAGGCGGCCATCGGTGTCGATGGCGCAATTGTCGGGCATGCCGAACCAGCCGTTCTTGGTGGTGGCGGTCGAGAACGAAGCGCCGACCTCGGCAACGCTCGGATCGCCGCACTTCAAAAGAACGTCCCAGCGGCTCTTCAGCGACGCGAAGTCGCCGTCGGTCTCGGTGATCTCGACGATGTGGCCGAAGGCGTTCTTGGCGCGCGGGTTGGCCGCGTCGACTTCTTCGGCCTTGCGCTTGGTGTTGTTGGTCAGCATCACGTAGACCTTGCCCGTCTTCGGGTTCGGCTGAACGTCTTCCGGACGGTCCATCTTGGTGGCACCGAGCGCGTCGGAGGCAAGACGGGTGTTGATCAGCACGTCCGCCTGCGAGGCAAAGCCGTTGGCTTCGGTCAGCGGGCCTTCGCCATGCGTCAGCGGCATCCAGGTGACGGTGCCGTCTTCGTCGAACTTGGCGACATAGAGTGTGCCCTCGTCGAAGAGGTCCATGTTGGCGGCGCGATCGTCAGGTTTGAAGGTGCCCTTGGTCACGAACTTGTAGACATAGTCGTAGCGCTCGTCGTCGCCGGAATAGAGCACGACGCGGCCGTCCTTGTTGACGATCGATTCGCAGCCTTCGTGCTTGAAACGGCCGAGGGCTGTGCGCTTCTTCGGCACCGACGTCGGATCAAGCGCGTCGACCTCGACGATCCAGCCGAAGCGATTGGCTTCGTTCGGCTCCTTGGAGACGTCGAAACGGTCGTAGAAGGACGCCCATTCATACTGGCCGCCCGGTGCGCCCAGCCGCTTCAGCTGCTTGTATTCCGGATGGTCCTCGGCAATCTCGCCGCCGAAATAGCCGTTGAAGTTTTCTTCGGCCATCATGTAGGTGCCCCACGCGGTGACGCCGCCGGCGCAGTTGTTGAGCGTGCCGAACACCTTTTTGCCGGTCGGGTCGGACGGCGTCTTCAGGCGGTCGTGACCGGCGGCCGGGCCGGTGATCTGCATCTCGGTGTTGACGGTGATGCGACGGTTGTTCTTGCCGTCGAGAATCGGCTGCCACTTGCCGTCGACCTTGCGGATCTCGATGATCGTGCCGCCATGTGCGGCCATCTCGATGTCGACCAGCTCCTTGCTGTATTCGCCGAGAACGACCTTCTCTTCCTCGACTTCCTTGCCGTCCTTCGTCACCTTTTCCTTCACGACGCTGGCGAAGGCGGGGAACATCAGTTCGGCATTGGTGTATTCGTGGTTGATGACGAGCAGGCCGTGGTCGGCGCTGCCGTCGAGCGGGATGAAGCCAACATAGTCGTTGTTGTAGCCGAACAGCTTTTCCTGGGCAGCGGCCGTCTGGTTCTTCGGGTCGAACTCCGGGCTGTCGGCGAAGATCTTGTCGCCCCAGCGAAGCAGGACGTCGGCATCGTAACCTTCGGCCACATGGTGCTTTTCGTCGACGCCGGCTTCGATCTCGGTAAAGTCGAAGCGCGAACCGTCCTCGGCGCGTGCCTCTTCGGCGGTCAGGAGAGCGAGCGGGCTGACGGTGGTCGAGATCGCGGCAACTGCCAGCGAGCCGCCGATGAACGACCGGCGCGAGAAGCGGCGGTGGATGATGTCGCCCATCGTCGGATTGGCGGAACAGTTGTGGCCGACATCTTCCAGCTCTTCCCTGCGTTCCGTCAGCGTCTTGAATTCGGTCTCTTCCGTCTGGGCGAGATGCTTGTCCATGATCGGGTCTCCTGGTTGAACGATGGAAACCACCGCGCGAGGCAGCGGTGTTCATCCGCCTGTACCAGCTGCCCCATGACAGTTCTGCGACATTTCCGTGAAGAGATTACAGCGCTCGGCCGTCTATAGATTTGGCGCTTGCATAAAAGTCTGTATGGTTGCGCGCGCCGGCGATTGCGACTGCCAGGGGAAAGTATGTTCGAACTTATTGCTTTAGCTGCCTTTATTCTGGCCCTGTCCGCCTATCTCGGCAACCGCAGGACGACCGAGCGTCTTGGTACCGAACTGGCCGCCCTCAAGGCGGAGGTCGTGGCGCTGAAGGCCGCTCCGGGGGGAGGCGCCCCGGCTGAAACGGCGACCGAGGCGATTGCGGCTGCGGACGAGTTGCCGGCCATGTCGGAGACGCCGGAGCCAGAGACGCTGGACGATGCCGCTGCCGCCTTCTCGGCCAGTGCGCGCGAGGGCGCGCGGATTTTCGGCGATGCGGAAGGAGCCGCGGCCAAAATCGAGGGCGAGGAGACGATCGCTGCCGGCACGGAAGCACCGCAGCCGGTCGCAACCGTACCCCGTCAGACCGAAAGCCTGGAAAGCCGCCTCGGCGCCCGTTGGGCCGTCTGGGTTGGCGGCATCGCGTTGGCGCTCGGCGGCGTCTTCATGGTCAAGTATTCAATCGATGCGGGGCTGTTGAGCCCGGCGGTTCGCCTGACGCTTGCTGCCTTGTTCGGCCTCCTGCTGATGGCGGCGGGCGAGGTCATCCGTCGGCGCGCGGTGCCCGTGATCGCCAACGAATTCCAGAACGCCATGATCCCCGGCATCCTGACGGCGGCCGGTGCCGTCACCCTCTTCGGGGTCGCCTATGCCGCCTATGGCATCTACGAATATATCGGCACGGGCACGGCCTTCGTTCTCCTGGCGGCGATTTCGCTCGCCACCGTCGGCCTGTCGCTGCTGCATGGGCAGGCGCTCGCTGGCCTCGGCCTGCTTGCCTCGCTGATCACGCCGGCGCTGGTTTCGAGCAACGAACCGCGCCCCTGGGTTCTTTTCGGCTTCCTCACGATCGTTTGGCTCGCGACCCTGCTTGCATCGCGGCTGCGCCAATGGACCGTAGTGCCGACGCTTGCCAATGTTGGCATAGGGCTCTGGGGCCTTGCCTATGTCGCTGCGGCATCGCCCTTCGAAGCACGGCCGGTCGCTTTCATCCTACTCGTGATGATCGCCGGCATCGGGCTTATCTGGCCGGCCGCCATCGAACGGGAGCCAGTGGCAGAAGCGCGCGAAATGCGTGATGCGACTGAAGGGTCCGAAATGCCGGAGTCGACCGAAGCGACAACCCGACCCCGGGCCGTCGTCGGGCCATGGGAACGCCTGTTCGTTCCACCGCACGCGGCAATCTCCATTTCGGCCGCGATCGTCGTCACCATGCTTGCGCTCCTCCTCATCAGCCCAGCAGTCTATGCGGTCCGCTTTCCGGTGGCGGAGTTTGCGGTTGTCGTTGCGGCGCTGGCGGCGTTGGGCGCCTGGCGGACAACGGCAGTCTATCCCGCCGTGCTTTCAGCGGTCGGCGCTGTTGCTGGCGTCTGGAGCCTGACGGCGCTGAGCGGCGTGCTCGCCTATCTCGATCCCTCGCTGGCCGACGCTCTTCCGGCAGTCGTCCTGCCCGGGCGCACCGCGATGATCACCGCAATGCTGCTTGCGGCGCTGTTCGTCGCACTCGGCGGTTTCGTGCTGTCGCGCCGGCTCGTCGCCCATCCGCAATATTCGACACTCTGGGCGGGCATCGCCGCGGTCGTTCCGGTCGCGCTCGTCGCGATGTCGTTCCTGATGACCGGCAACTATTCCTTCGACCTGCCGCACGGCCTGTTCTCACTCGTCGCCGGGGCGGCGCTGCTGGCACTTGCGGACTGGCTCTACCGCCGCGAAAGCGAGGCGATGGCGCGCGATACGGCGGCCGGCTTGCTGGTGGCCGGCTCCTTCACCTTTCTCGTGCTTGCCCTCCACGCCTGGACGGATGGGCTGGTCACGACGCTTGCGATCGCCGTGCTTGGAACGGCCTATGCGCTCGCCACGCGGATCCGCACCTGGCCGATTCTTCCGTGGATGACTGGTGCAGCGGCCGTCGTCGTACTCGGGCGCATCGCCTGGGAGCCGACGATCGTCGGTGCCGGCAATCTCGGCACTACGCCCGTCTTCAATGCGCTGCTGCCGGGCTACGGCATTCCCGCCGTGCTGCTTGCAGGCTCCGCCTATTTCCTGAGATCCTGGCCAGGCACGCGCGTGCGCAACCTGCTGCAGGCGCTTGCCAGCCTTTTCGTGCTGTTGACGCTCGCGATCCTGGTGCGCCATGCGATGAACGGCGGCGTGCTCGACAGCGCGGTGCCGACCCTCGGCGAGCAGTCGATCTACACGCTGCTGGCAATCGGCGCCTCGGCGATCTTCATGAGCCTCGACATGAAATCACCGAGCCCGGTCTTCCGCTACGGCGGCATGGGCCTCGGCGTGCTCTCGATGCTGTCGGTGCTTTCGGCGCATCTCCTCGGCCTCAACCCCTATTTCAGCGGCGAACTGCTGGGGCGTATCCCGTTCTTCGACCTGCTGTTGATCGGTTATCTGTTACCGGGGCTCGGCTATGCGGGGCTCGCCTGGTATGCACGCGACAAGCGGCCCTTGCCCTATGTCATGGCACTTGCGGTCAGCGGCGCGGTGCTTGCTTTCGCCTGGGCGAGCCTCACGGTCCGCCGTGTCTGGCAGGGGGAAAACATCGCGGACTGGAAGGGTTTTCTGCAGGGCGAGACCTACACCTATTCGGTCGTCTGGCTGCTGCTCGGCGTGCTGCTGCTGGTGCTCGGCTCGCGCTTCCATGCCAAGAGCATCCGCATCGCGTCGGCCGTTCTGGTCTTCGTTGCCGTGCTGAAGGTGTTCCTGATCGACATGTCCAACCTCGAAGGTTTCCTGCGGGCTCTGTCCTTCATCGGCCTTGGCGGGGTATTGATCGGGATAGGGCTCTTCTACCAGAAGATCTTGTCCGGCGTCGGCGCTGCACCGACGGCGCCGGCAAAGCCTGCCGAACAGCAATAGGACATCATGACAGAGATTTCGAAACTCGCGGCCGCCTTCGCGCCGCATGAGGAACTTGCGGCGGCGTTGCTGCCGCATGCCTTCGCCGCCGATGACGGCTCGCACGATGCCGCACATCTGATCCGTGTCTGGAAGAATGCCGCCCGCATCCAGGCGGAGGAGGGCAGTGAGGCGCGTTTGCTCGCCGCCGCGGTGCTGCTGCATGACTGCGTCTCGGTCGAGAAGAACTCGCCCCTGCGCACGCAGGCATCACGACTGGCGGCCGAAAAGGCGACGGGCATTCTGAAAGATCTCGGTTGGGGCACGGATGAGATTGCCGCGGTGGCGCACGCCATCCTGACGCACAGCTTCTCGGCGAACATCCCGCCGGAAACCCTGGAGGCGAAGATCCTTCAGGATGCCGATCGGCTGGATGCGATCGGCATGGTCGGCGCTGCCCGCTGCTTCTACATCGCCGGGCGCATGGGCAGCGGCCTTTACGACCCGCTCGATCCGTTGGCTGAGGCGCGGGCGCTCGATGACAAGGCCTTCGCCATCGATCATTTCGAGACCAAGCTCTTCCGGCTCGCTGACGGGTTCAAGACCGAGGCCGGCCGCCGTCTGGCTCACGAGCGTGAGCAGCGGCTACGCGACGTGCTCGCCATGATGCTGGATGAAATCTAGTTGCCGGGAAGGGCGTGGGGCGCTTTTCTGCGAGCGATTGTGCCGCGCCGATTGCACCGGAACATTTCTCCGTTTCCATCAAACCGAGAAATGATCTAGGCCTTTCAACGGATTGCAGCCGCCCGGTGAATCGGATCGTCAGGCGCTTGAATCAGTTTTTGAAGATGGAAGGAACTGTCCATGAAGGTGACCGGCCTCAATATTCATCCGCTGAAGAGCGGTCGCGCGATTGCCCGCGAGACGGTCTCGGTCAATCTCGACGGCGTCGAGGGTGACCGGCGTTTCATGCTGATCCAGCCGGATGGGCGCTTTATCACCCAGCGCGAACTGCAGACATTGGCGCAGGTTGAGGCGAGCCACATCGATGGCGGCGTGCACCTGAGGATGGGTGAGCGGGAGATCTCCGTCCGCTTCGATCCGGACCGTCGTCTGAACGTCGTCGTTTGGGGCAGCGAGGTCGATGCCGCCGTGTCGGATGAAACGACGGACGAGGTTCTCTCTTCATGGTTCGGCCGCCCGGTCAGGCTCGCCCATATGGACGCCTCGGCCGAACGGCTCGTCGGCGCCGAATGGGCAGGAGCGGCCGCACCCGTCGGCTTTGCCGATGGCTTTCCGATCCTGATCACGACCACGGGTTCGCTTGCCGATCTCAACCGGACGCTCGCCGAAAAGGGCCAGGAACCGGTCGGCATGGAACGGTTCCGCACCAACATCCTCGTCGACTGCGATGAAGCCTGGGAGGAGGATTTCTGGGAGAGCGTCGAGATCGGCGGCATCCGCTTCGATCTCGTCAAACCCTGCTCGCGCTGCATCATGACGACCCAGGACCAGATCACCGGCGAGCGCATCGGCGGCAATCCGATCCAGGGGTTGGCGGAGAAGCGCATGTCGGCCGACCGCCGCGTGACCGGCGTGCTCTTCGGCTGGAATGCGGTGCCGCGCAGCGAAGGCACCGTGAAGCTCGGCGATGAGGTCAAGATCATCGGCCGACGCGGCGAGCGCTGGCCGATGAAGGTGCGTGCTTCGGCTTAGTTCAGAAGCAATTCCGGACGGAAACGATCTCACGCGTTTCTCGGTATCAAGCCCAGGGCGTGATACCGAGAAGCTTGGCGCCCAGATCCGAAAGGCTGGCGGGGGAGGCGTTGTGCTTTTCCCATTCGCGCGGGTCGCCGGGAAAGGCGTCGCGCTTCGGATGGTCGAGCTCGCGCCACAGGCGCACCCGTTCCTCGCGCTCGGCGACATTGCCCCATTCTGCCGGATGCATCGAAATGTACTGCGCCATGCGCACGCGGCCATCGGAATGATTGGGCCGCACGCCGTGGGCCAGCAGGCTGTTGAAGATCATCAGGTCGCCGGCCTCCATCTCGATGTTGACGGTCGAAAGACCGGTCATGTCGGGGTGCATCGGGTCGCGGTCGGCGCTTTGAGTCTTCTCCCAGCTTTCGAAGTTTTCGAACAGTTCCGGCACGCATTGGAAGCCGCCGACGTCGCCGTCCTGCTTCTTGAGGCTGAGCACGCCCTGAACGCCGATCGGCAGCGGCCGGATTGAGGTGTCGACGTCCCAATGTATGAAGCCGTTGGGATTGCCCTTGACCTTCTTCGGTGGGTTGAGGTTGGCGCGGTCGATCGTCACCCACAGGTCTTCGCGGTCCCAGATGTCGACGAAGGCGCCGTAGATGCGCGGCTCCTGGCGGTTGTCCCAGAGATACTGGTGATTGTAGATCTCCAGCATGCCGGTGTTGTTGAGTTCCTTCATCTTGTGCTCGCGTCGCTGCGGCGCATACCAGGTCGAAGGGTCGACCGGATCCTTTTCGTCGAAGCGCCAGAGCAACTCGACGAGCCGCTCGACATTGGTCGCCGGTACCGCCTGACGGACGATGACGTAGCCCTTGGTGATCCAGTGCTGCCAGTCCGCTTCCGAAAGCACGCGCAGAGGCAGCCGCTTCCGGATGTCCTTCAGTTGAATATCGAGATGGGCCGCCGTCGGGTGACTGTCTCTGAGTGGCTGCATGTGGATCTCCTCGCCTGGCAGGTTTGATTGGTGATGGAGAAAACCTAGCCCTTTCAACGGTGCCGCTGTTGCACGCAGCCTGCCTACATTGATACTATTCTGGCTTCTGAGGATAGAATGGTGCAACATGAAGGCTGTTTTGCAGAAGATCTCGAGGCCGACCAATGCCTCATCAATCTTGCTAGACCGCCGGCTCGACGATGCCATCCCGTTCCAATGGCACCATCATCCCGAGTTCGAACTGACGCTGACGCTCAACTCGCGCGGCCAGCGCTTCATCGGAGACCATATCGGTGCCTATGAGGACGGCGATCTCGTGCTGGTCGGCTCCAACTTGCCGCACACCTGGCACTCCGCCGGCAAGGTCGACGAGGCCGAACCGCACGTGGCGCTGGTGCTCTGGTTCCATCCGGAATGGGTGGAGCGCGTGGAGGAAGGCTTCGTCGAACTCGCCGGCGTCAAGGCGATGTTCGAGCGTTCGGCTCCAGGGTTGCAGTTCACGCCGGAAGTGGCCACCCGCGTGCGGCCGCTGTTCGAAGGGTTGCGCCGGTTGGCGCCGGAGGAGCGCCTGCCGGACGTCCTGTCGATGCTGACGATCCTGGCGCGCGAGCAGGCGGTAACACCACTGTCGAGCCGGGTCGTCACGCCATCAGGCCGATCGGTCGACCGCGGCCGCCTCGACCGGGTGCTCGACCATATCCACCTGCATTACGCCGAAAACCCGTCGATGGACGAACTCGCGGATCTGGCCGCGCTCAGCCTTTCCGGCCTGCACCGCCTGTTCCTGCGCCACCTCAACATGCCGGTCTCGGAATATCTGATGCGCCTGCGGATCGGCGAGGCCTGCGCGCTGCTCAGTGGTTCGGCGCGTTCGATCGCTCATGTCGCCGATGCCGTCGGCTATCGTTCGCTTGCCAACTTCAATCGCCAGTTCAAGGCGGCCAAGGGCATGACGCCGAGAGCGTTTCGCGACCGGTTCCGCAGCGCCGCTTGATCAAGGCATCAATTCCGGTGATTGCGGCGTCAATTTAATTGGCTTTTATCTGTTTTAGCAGCCGCCTAGGATCGCGCTCCATCAATCGGAGAGATTCCATGTCCGCTGTTTCCGGAGCATCCGCGCCGTCCAGTGCCCGTCAGGAGATGCCCTGGCTGATCATTGCGGCCGGCTCGGTCGTTGCGATGCTCACCTTCGGCCCGCGCTCGGCGATGGGCTTCTTCCAGCTGCCGATGCTCGCCGATACGGGCTGGGACAGGACGACCTTCGGCCTTGCCATGGCATTGCAGAACCTCTGCTGGGGCCTGAGCCAGCCCTTCTTCGGCGCGATCGCGGACAAGTTCGGAACGTGGCGCGTGCTCGCCATGTCGGGCCTTCTCTACGCTGCAGGGCTCTTCATCATGGCCTTCGCCAACGCGCCGATCTGGCTGCACATCGGCGGCGGCGTGCTCGTCGGCATGGCGGTGGGCTCCGGCTCCTTCGGCATCCTGCTCTCCGCCTTTGCCCGCAACGTCACGCCGCATCAACGGTCGCTCGCCTTCGGCATCTGCACGGCGGCGGGCTCGGCCGGCATGTTCCTGTTCGCGCCCCTGAGCCAGGGGCTGATCTCGGCCTATGGCTGGTCGGACAGCCTGGTCTATCTCGGTGTCCTCATGCTGGTGGTGCCGTTCTTCGCGATCCCGCTGCGCGGCAACGCGTCCTCCGGCCGCCAGAGCGAGGCGCAATTCAAGCAGTCGATCGGCGAGGCGCTGAAGGAGGCACTTGGCCACAAGAGCTACCTGCTGCTGGTTTCCGGCTTCTTCGTTTGCGGCTACCAGGTTGCCTTCATCACCGCGCACTTCCCGGCTTACATAGGCGATATCGGCATCGACGCGCGCTATGCGGTGATCGCGCTGGCACTCATCGGCTTCTTCAACATCATCGGTTCTCTGTCGGCGGGCTTCATCGCCCAGCGCTACTCGAAACCCTATTTCCTGGCGCTGATCTATATCGCGCGGTCGGTGGCGGTGACGGCCTTCCTGCTGCTGCCGCAGACGCCGACCTCGGTCATCGTCTTTGCCATCGTTATGGGCCTGCTCTGGCTTTCGACCGTGCCGCCGACCAATGCGCTGGTCGCGATCATGTTCGGTACGCGCCACCTCGGCCTGCTCGGCGGCATCGTCTTCCTGTCGCACCAGGTCGGCTCATTCCTGGGTGTGTGGATGGGCGGCTACCTCTACGACCACTTCGGTTCCTACGATCCGGTGTGGTGGCTCGGTGTAGCCCTCGGCGTCTTCGCTGCAATCGTCCACTGGCCGATCGAGGAGAAGGGCGTGGCACGGCCGGCGATGGCCTGATCGCGAACCAAAATCAGAAGCGCCGCGAAAAGCGGCGCTTCTATTCTTGAATTCTGTCACAAAACTTTCTAAATCAACCCATGCGGCTTTGCCGCTTTTGTTTTGGTTCAATTATGCTCAGAGTGAGCATAATTGAAAACCCGCCCAGGAAGAGGGGCGGAGAGGAGATGTCGATGACGCGCCTTGCACCCCGCACCGCGGCCGTGGCGAAACCGGTTTTTGTCAGCGCCGCTGAGCGCTTCGGCATCATCGAAAGGCCCGAGCTCGCCTTTACGCCGGCGATCGCGCGCGAAACCGAGCATCTCTACGAGAAGGTCAAGGATTTCATCCCGGCGATCGAGTGGCCGGTCTACGCGCCCTATGTGCACGCCATCAACCGGCTGAAGAAGGAGCGTAACGCGGTCATCCTCGCGCATAACTATCAGACGCCGGACATCTTCCACTGTGTCGCCGACATCGTCGGCGACTCGCTGCAGCTCGCGCGCGATGCTGCCAAAGTCGATGCGGAAATCATCATCCAGTGCGGCGTGCACTTCATGGCCGAAACGTCGAAGTTGCTGAGTCCGGAAAAGACCGTGCTGATCCCCGACGCCAAGGCAGGCTGCTCGCTGTCGGAATCGATCACCGGCGCCGATGTCCGCCTGCTGAAGCAGCGCTACCCCGGCGTTCCCGTCGTCACCTACGTCAACACGTCTGCCGACGTGAAAGCCGAGACCGACATCTGCTGCACCTCGTCGAACGTGCTCGATGTCGTCGAGAGCCTGGAATCCGACACGGTTCTCTGCATTCCCGACGAATACCTGGCGATGAACGTCGCGCGCCAGACCAACAAGAAGATCCTGACCTGGAAGGGCCACTGCGAGGTGCACGAGCGCTTCACCGCCGCCGAGTTGCTCGCCTACAAGGAAGCCAATCCGGGTATCGAGATCATCGGTCATCCGGAATGCCACCCGGACGTAATCGCCGTCTGCGACTTCGCCGGCTCGACCTCCGGCATGATCAACTACGTCAAGGACAATCGCCCGTCGAAGGTGCTGCTCGTTACCGAGTGCTCGATGGCGTCGAACATCCAGGCCGAGATCGAAGGCGTCGAGTTCGTCAAGCCGTGCAACCTCTGTCCGCACATGAAGCGCATCACGCTGCCGAAGATCCTCGACAGCCTGCTGACCATGACGGAGGAGGTTCTCGTCGATCCTGATATCGCCGATCGCGCCCGCCTTGCGGTCGAGCGCATGGTGAACCTCAAGCAGTAACAATTTCCGCCGGGTCATACCGGATGCAGGCATGCGCATTGGAGGAGAATGAATCATGCTGACCGACCATTTCCGCCCGCAATCCTTCAACGGGATTGACGATATCGTCATCGTCGGTGGCGGCCTGGCCGGCCTCTTCTGCGCGCTGAAACTGAGCCCGAGACCGGTGACGATCCTTGCCGCAGCCCCGATCGGCCACGGCGCCTCGTCGGCCTGGGCTCAAGGCGGCATCGCCGCAGCCATGAGCCCCGGCGACACCTTCGAGAAACATGTCGCTGACACGTTGGCCGCCGGTGCCGGCATCGTCGACGAGAAGATGACGCGCATGATGGTGGCCGAAGGCCCGGCGCGCATTCACGATCTGCTCGAATACGGCGTGCCCTTCGATCGCGATCTCGAAGGCAAGCTGCTGCTCTCGCGTGAGGCGGCCCATTCCGAGCGACGCATCGTCCGCGTCAAGGGCGACATGGCCGGCAAGGCGATCATGGAAGCGCTGATTGCCGCCGTCCGCCGGACGCCTTCGATCCGCGTGATCGAAGGCTATGTAGTCGAGGAACTCGTGCGCGAAGGCCGGTTCATCTCCGGCGTCATCGCCCGGCCCGATGCCGGCCAGTCGAAGAAGCGTGTGGCTTTCCCGGCCCGTGCCGTCGTGCTCTGCTCCGGTGGAATCGGTCATCTCTATGCTGTCACGACCAACCCGTGGGAAGCGTGCGGGCAGGGGCTCGGCATGGCCGCCCGCGCCGGCGCGATCATCGCCGATCCGGAATTCGTGCAGTTCCACCCGACGGCGATCAACATCGGCAAGGATCCGGCGCCGCTCGCGACCGAGGCGCTGCGCGGTGATGGCGCCCAGCTTCTGAACGCCGCCGGCCATCGCTTCATGCTCGATATCCACCCGGACGGCGAGCTTGCGCCGCGCGACATCGTTTCGCGTGGTGTCTTTGCCGAGGTCCAGGCCGGCCGCGGCGCGTTCCTCGATTGCACCAAGGCTGTGGGCAAGCATTTCCCCGAGATGTTCCCGACGGTCTATGCCTCTTGCATGGCGGCCGGCATCGATCCGGTGACGCAAGCCATCCCGGTCGTGCCGGCGGTTCACTATCACATGGGTGGCGTGCTCACCGATGCCGAAGGTCGCACCTCGATCGATGGTCTCTGGGCTGCTGGAGAAGTGACCTCCACCGGCGTGCACGGCGCCAACCGGCTCGCCTCCAACTCGCTGCTCGAAGCCGTCGTCTTTGCCGCCCGCATCGCCGAAAACATCAAGGGCACGCTGCCGACGCCGCAGCTTACCGAATGGGGCGATAATGCCGGCGAGAACGACGATCCGGTGACCGTCGAAGACAGCCCGCAACTGAAGATCCTGCGCCAGGTGATGAGCGATTGCGTCGGCGTGATCCGAACCCGCGAGAGCCTGGTAAAGGCGATCCGCGAGATCGCACAGCTCGAGCGCGACAACACCCGCATGCGCTTCACCAACATTATTACCACGGCCAAGTTGATCGCCGTCGGCGCGCTGCGGCGCACGGAAAGCCGCGGCGGTCACTTCCGCGCCGATTGCCCACAGGAACAGCCGGAATGGCGCCGCCGCACCTATCTGACGCTCGCCGACGCCAACCGCCTGGCGAGCGAACTGGCGGAGACGGAAGCGGCGTGATTTCACGCGCGCCGCTTGCATGGACCGACACTCAAGGACGAAAAAGCAGATGACCGCAGCCCTCCGCCCCGAACTTCCCGCACTGATGATCGAGGACCAGGTGCGTGCCGCACTTAACGAGGATCTCGGCCGCGCCGGCGACATTACCACGCTCTCGACCATCGGGCCGGAGCTGACCGCAAAGGCCGGCATGAACGTGCGCGATGCGGGTGTTGTTGCCGGGCTGGAGCTTGCGCGTGCCGCCTTCCGTCTGGTCGATCCGTCGATCCACTTCGAGGCATTGGTGGCGGATGGTGACCGGGTCGCGCCGGGCACGGCGATCGCCCGGATCTCCGGTCGCGCCCGCGGGCTGCTGTCGGCCGAACGTGTCGGCCTGAACTTCCTGATGCACCTTTCGGGCATCGCAAGCTATACGGCGAAATTCGCCGACGAGATCGCCCACACGCGTGCGAAGGTCTGTTGCACCCGCAAGACCATTCCTGGGCTGCGGGCGCTGGAAAAATACGCGGTGCGTCTGGGCGGTGGCTCCAATCATCGCTACGGCCTCGACGATGCCGTGCTGATCAAGGACAATCACATTGCCGTATCTGGTGGTGTCGCCAGCGCCGTCCATGCGGCGCGTGCCTATTGCGGCCATCTCGTCAAGATCGAGATCGAGGTCGATGGCCTCGATCAGATGCGCGAGGCGCTGACGGCCCAACCCGACGTCATCCTGCTCGACAACATGGGGCCGGACTTGCTCCGCGAGGCCGTTGCGGTCAACCGCGCGTTTTGGCAGCTCTCCGCCGACGCCTATGCGGTCGATGCCCGCCGGACGCGGTTGGAGGCTTCAGGCAACGTCAAGATCGATACGGTGCGGGCAATCGCCGAGAGCGGCGTCGACTACATCTCGACCTCGAAGATCACCATGGCCGCCCCGACGCTCGACATCGGCCTTGATGTGGTGATCGAAAGGTAAGCAACTCCAGGAAAAGTGCGAAGCGGTTTTCCGTCCGGAGTTGCGCCCAAAAGAGGCCAACTCCAGGAAAAGTGCGAAGCGGTTTTCCGTCCGGAGTTGCGTCTTTTCAGAAGCTAACCGAGGTTTTGAACGTCAACGCTGCATGATGAACGGGCAGGAGAAACGTTCGCCGACGGTGATCTGCGTGCCGCAGTCGTAGCGGCAGGTCCGGAACTGCCCGTTCAGGTCCTGGCTGTTGAGATTGCAGATGGTTGTCTGCGGCTGCATGCCGCCGCCCTGTTGGTTCTTGAAGTAGTCGGGCATCTTCGGCTTTTCGTCGGTTCCCGATTGGGGCGAGGTGCCGAGCAGCGACGTAAGCAGGGTCAGGACGAGCAGCATGGTTGTCACCTCGGTCGTAAACGCCGCATGGTTTGCGGGCAGCGAAAGTTCGGCCGCGTCCCACTGCACCGATTATAGCATCATCCCCGCACATGTAGGGCGTTCTGTCGGATGTTTTTAGGTGCCGATCCACCGTTTGGTGGGCGGTACTGCCCTCATCGCCCACCGACCTTGAGCCCCGGGGCAGGGCGCTCGTCGAGGATCTGGCGGCGGAAGCGGAAGAGGGCGGCCGGCCGCCCACCGGTGGAAGACAGCGTCATCCCCGTCGGCTCCACCAGTTCGGCCCCTTCGACCAGGCGGCGGAAGTTCTGCTTGTGCAGGTGGCGCCCGGAGATCGCTTCGACGGTTGCCTGCAGATCGGTCAGCGTGAACTCGGGCGGCATCAGTTCGAAGACGACCGGCCGGTACTTGATCTTGCCGCGCAGCCTCGCCATTGCCGTGGCGACGATGCGGCGATGGTCATGGCGCATCGCCAGCCCGGCGGTCAGAACGTCGTTGCCATTACCGTGGCCGTCGATGGCCGCCTCGGGCACGAGCCCTGCCTCGTAAAGGAGCTCATAGCGCTCCAGCACGCGTTCCTCGTCCCAGGGAAAATCGCCGAGGCCGAAGGCCAGGCGAATGCGCGCCCGGCGCCCGGCAATCCGGGCGGCTCGGTCGTCACCGGACACACCTGTTTCCCAGCGGGCAAGTGCCGGCAGGAGCGCCTGGTCCAGCACCGCCGGGCGACCCTGCCGCCAGTCCTCCCAGGGCAGGTAGCCGTACCAGTCGCGCCAATGCGCGCCGGCTTCGGCCAGCCGCTCGGTGTTTTCGGCATCGGTTCTCGTCAGGGCCAGATAGCCGACCGAGACCATGTGCTTGCCTTCTTCGCCCGGCAGCCGCTGACGGCCGCGATCGCCGAAGGTGTAAAGCTGTTCGATATAGCCGAGCTTCAGCGCCGTACGCTTTTCGACGCGATCGCGCAGGCTCGTCTCAAAGGTCCGGTGGAGCGCCGGATCGAAGGGGCCGAAGGGCAGGCTGTCACGCGCATCGCCGTCACTTTCGCTGACGGCGAGGATGCGCGGGCTGCGGTTGACGACGGCGACGATCGCCGCATTGAGGCCGATCTCGACCGTTGTCGGCTGCGTCTCAATCGGCAACGGCTGCTCCTTCGGAAGCAAGCGGCAGAAGGAACGGCGCATTGCCGTCGGCATCCGCGCCGCGACCGATCGCGCGAACGGCGGCGATCAGCCTTCCATTGCGCGCAAGCACGCCGTCGCCAATCTCGACGAGCCGGCTGTTGGGGGTCGCATAGGGCGAGGCGCGGCGCAGCCGCTGCACCAGCTCCGCGTCGTCCTGGTCCGGCTCGGCCGCGAGCGCGGCGATGAGGGCGGCTGCCGGCGAACGGGAGACGCCCATCCAGCAATGAACGAGGAGCGGCCGTGCACGGTCCCATTCGCGCGCAAAGGCGACGATCTGCCGGACATGGTCTTCCTGCGGCGCAATGAGGTCGCCGGTGCCGGCAAAGGTGATGTCGTTCATGCCGAGCGTCAGATGTCGCGCCTTGGCGATGACGCCGGGGCGATGGAAATCCTGGCCCTTGGCGACGAGGCTGATCATCTCGGTGCAGCCATGGCGGACGGCCATTTCGGCAATGCGGGAAAGCGGAGAAACGATGATGCCGGGCATGTCAGATTTCCGCGCGCGCGGGCACGCGCTGCGCTTCCAGCGTGAGGAACCGTTCGGTGAACAGGCGCTGCGCCTCGACCGCCGGCAAGGGATCGATCAGCAGCGTCTCGCGGGTGATGCCGCGCGGCTGGCCGAAGAACTTGCGCGCCTCTTCGACGGAGAAGCCGGCAAGCACCGTTGCTTCGAAATAGGCCGCGACATGATCGGCCTTCTTGATGCGGTCCTTCAATTCCTTGGAGCAATGCGGCGGCAGGCCGAAACGAAGGTGGATGGCGCTTTCCAGCCGCTTCTCGACCGATTTGTAGCCGCCGCCGACCACCGCCTTGAACGGCGAGATCATGTCGCCGATCACATATTCCGGCGCGTCGTGCAAAAGCGCCAGCAGGCAATCGTCGGTGCTGCACTTGTTGCTGCGGCGAAAAATATCTTCGACCATCAGGCTGTGCTGGGCGACAGAGAAGGCATGATCGCCGGCGGTCTGGCCGTTCCACCGGGCAACACGGGCGAGGCCATGGGCGATGTCGCCGATCTCGACATCGAGCGGCGAGGGATCGAGCAGGTCCAGCCTTCGGCCGGAAAGCATGCGCTGCCAGGCGCGGGCCGCCGTCACGCGCTTGCCTCGTCCGTGCTGGTCGGGAAGGTGAGGCCGGTCCATTCGGGCAGAACCATTGTCACCGGCACGTCGCCGGCGAGCAGCGGGATCCCATTCGCCATGGCTTCACCGGCCTTGTCGATGCGCACGATCGCGAGCGCCGACTTGCCCTGCACCGTGCCCAGCGCGCCGATCGCCTTGTCGTTCGCCGTAATCGTCGTTCCCGTGGGAGGAAGGGCGGCGTCCGCCGAAACGATCACGACCCGGCGGCGCGGTGTGCTGCGGTGCTGCATGCGCGACACCACTTCCTGACCGACGTAGCAGCCCTTCTTGAAGGAGAGGCCGCCGTTTTTGTCCAGGAGCACGTCATGGGGGAATGCGTCCTGCACCGCATAATCGGCACCGGCATTCGCAATGCCCGCCGCGATCCGCAGCCGTTCGAGGTCTTCTGCGCCGGCCGTGTCGCCGGTGGCTTCCCCATAGGCGCGAAAGAGCGCAACGCCCGCCTTCTCGAAACGGTGGTCCCTATAGGCACCCGTCGGTGCTGCTTCGTCGAATATCACGGTGACGGCGTCGGAAGCCCTGATCGAAAGCTCGACTGCCGAGCGAAGCTTGTACATTGTCATGCGCTTCAGCAGCGCTTCGGCCTGGTCGCGTGCCGTTTCCAGCCGTAGGCCATCGCCGTCGCGGGAGATCAGGAACTCGAACAGGATCTTGCCCTGTGGCGTCAGAAGCGCGCCAGGACGCGCCTCGTCGGGCGCAAGCGCGTCGAGGTCGGTGGTGATCAGTCCCTGAAGAAGATCTTCGGCGTCCTTGCCGGAAATGGAGACGATCGCACGATCGTCGAGGCGAACTCTGGGCATCGTTCGAATCCTGTTCGACGGGAGGGGAGAATCCCGCGCTAACCTAGCAAACGATCACCTGGTAGCCGTGGCCGACTCAGGCCCCGGTCTCACCGGCGATCTCTTGGCGAAGAGGTAGGATGTTCGGCTGTCATCGGCAAGCAGGTCGCCGGCGCTCAGTCGCCGGCGATGAAGAATTTCCACTTGCCGTCCGGCATGATGCCGACGCGATAGAAGTTGTAACTGCCGAATTCTTCCATGTCGGCAAAGTCGCCGGCGGTGACCAGGCGGAACAGGTCGACCTTTTCCGGTGCCGTCAGCGTCGAAAGCTTCTTTTCTGCAAAATAGGGCCAGACATAGGCCTCCTGCGGCGTGCCCTTGTCGACCAGCACGAAGCCGGTCGACAGCACGTCGAGCAGGATCGCGAGAATTTCGACGCCTTCCTGGTCGCCCGAAAGGCTCTTCAGGATCGACACCGGGTCTTCATCGCCGGTGACGCCGGTGACCTGGGTCTGGTTCGGGCCCTTGCCGAGCAACGGGCGCAACCGCTCGATGTCGCCGGAAGCCGCCGCCTCGACGATCAGCTCGCGCATGCGGGCGACCGGCGCCGGAATCTTGGAAACGTCGGTCAGGACTTCGACAGGCCCGGTCGGCTCCGGTTCTTCGGCTTCGGGAGCGTCTTCCTTCGTGGCTGTCGCCGACTTGTTGATCAGCGGGTCGGGCATCGGGATTTCGAGCGGAAGCGTCTCTTCCTCATCCGGCTCTTCGGCAACGGGTTCGGCGGCAGGCGGCGTCGCCTTCTGATCGCCGGCGGCAGGCTGTTGCTCGGCCGGAACGGGTTGCGGCGCGCCCTGCAATTCGCTGAGAGCGAAGGCGGGGGAAACCGCTGCCGGGGTGGTCAAGGCGACACCGGCCAACAGCAGTGTGGCGAGGCGAACCGGAAGGGTCCGGTTTGCAAGATTCCGATGCATCGGGCAGTCCTGATATTACTGAATCGTGCGCTGGGGCGAGAATTCGCCGGCGAGCACGCGCTCGCGAAGCGAATTGAGCATTGCTTCGGCGCCGTCTTCGCCATGAAGCCGAACGGTTTCCCGCATGGCAAGAGCAATGGCCGCATCGGCGATGATTTCCGGCTCGATACCGTCGGCCATTCCGTCCGCCCAGGCCTCGCTCTGGTGTTCCAGCGCAGCCTGCATCTTCTCGTGGACGATCATGTCATCGATGTCGGTCAGGCTTGGTTCCATCATTCGTTCCATGCGACTTCCATTGTGCAAGCGGTTCATATTATGGCCGTTCGGCTGAACTCCGACTGAACGACCGTGACGGACTCGCCACTTCTTACCACTCTCTTAACGAACTTAGCAGCCTTTTCCCGAAACGACACGGGGTCGTGAGAAAAGAGGTTAATTTATTGCTAATTTCCAAAGCGGGCGACGATTTCTGACGCAAGTGTTGCCCCTTCGGCACGATATCGCTGTTCGGCGACGATCGCAGGGCCTGTGCAGTTCGTATAGACCGATGCGAAGGTGCGGTACCCGCGGTTGAAGGCGGCAGTCATCCGCTCGCGTCGTTTGACTTCGGTGGCGGTTTCCTTGTCGATCAGATCCTGCATCGAGCGGCGCCAGACGTCTTCCGGTTCCTTGACGCAGAGATTCCTGAGGTAGTGCACGGAGCCGAGGATCTCGGAGAGTCGAATCAGCCGCTGGTCATAGGGCGTCGGCTTTTCTTCCACAGCGGCCGGGGCAGGGGCTGCGGTCTCGGTCTTGGCCGGCTCTTTCGTCGGTGTTTTTTGCGCCGCCGCACCAGTGGCGACCGTCAGGGCGATTGCAGCGAGCGTAAGCCTTGCGAGGATCGGGACAGGGATCATGATTTCATCAAGCCCGAATTGTCGGCGGTTTCAAGGCCGTCGCCTGATGTCGCGGCGTTCGCGCCGGTGCCGGAGAGCCTTTCCACACATTCGCGCACGCTGTCGGGGATCGGCAGGGCGAAGATCTCCTCAGGGGTGAACCAGCCGAGCCCTGCCGCGTCGTCGCTGGCGACGGCCACCGCGTCGGCATCCGCCTCGGCCCTGAACACCGAAAGCAGGAAGTGTCGCCCTTCGGACTCCCTGCCCGGCAGATCGTAGATTTCAAACAGCACCGGATCGCGCGCCTTGATGCCGGTTTCTTCGAACAATTCGCGAAGCGCTGTCTCCTCTGGCGTCTCGCCGGGCTCGGCACGGCCGCCCGGAAAGGCGTACATGTCGGCCGACGGTGGGTTGGCCCGGCGAACGAGCAGATAGCGGCTGTCGCGTTCTAGAATGACGGAGGAAGCAAGTTCGGGCTTGGTCGGCATCAGGGAATCAAATCGTCTCGGTAGCGTTGACCCATCCTACGTGAAGTGCCACATCGATGTCATGTGCGGACGTTTTGCGCTGACGGCGACCCCCGACGAAATGATGGAATTGTTCAGCCTGCTGGAAAGCGACGACTTTCCGGCGCGCTTCAATATCGCGCCAACCCAGCCGATCATGGTTGTCGTGGCCGGCGAGCGCGCGGCACCCGGCAGCAACCTGCCGGAGCGCAAGGCGGTGCTCGTGCGCTGGGGCTTTGTGCCGGGCTGGGTGAAAGACCCGCGTGACTTTCCGCTGCTGATCAATGCGCGGGCCGAATCTGCAATCGACAAGGCCTCGTTTCGCGCCGCCATGCGCCACCGGCGTGTTCTCGTGCCGGCCTCCGGTTTTTACGAATGGCGCCGGCCGCCGAAAGGCAGCCGCGAGCCGTCGCAGGCCTATTGGGTGCGCCCGCGGAAGGGCGGCATCGTCGCTTTCGCCGGGCTGATGGAAACCTGGTCCTCGGCCGACGGCTCCGAGGTCGACACAGCGGCCATCCTGACGACGGCCGCCAACGCCTCGATCCGGCAGATCCATGACCGTATGCCGGTCGTCATCCAGCCCGAGGATTTTGGCCGCTGGCTGGATTGCAAGACGCAGGAGCCGCGCGAGGTTGCCGATCTCTTCGGCCCCGTCGCGGAGGACTACTTCGAGGCGATCCCTGTCTCGGACAAGGTCAACAAGGTCGTCAACACCGGTCCCGAAATCCAGGATGCCGTCACGCCCAGGTCGGTTGCGGATGCCCAGCTAAAAGGCAAGGGCAAGCCGACCGAGCCCGATGGCGGGCAGATGTCTCTCTTTTAAGGAAAAGAGCGTCGGAACCGTCAGGCTGGCCGCTTGGTCAGCTTGCCAGCCGGCTTCGCCTTCACCTGCAACGCTGCGGCAAGTACGGCCTTCAGGCCGAGCGGGCGATACTGTTCGACGAGGTTGGCGGATTTGGTGATGTCTTTGGTCTTTGCGGCTTTCACTTGCACTCACTCCTTGATGCTTTCCCGAACCGGATACACTGTCGCTTTCGTACGTCTTCACGAAAGCGACGCTCCTCCTCGCTCTCCGGAGACAGGATTTCGTGGTGTGCTACCAACTACACCGCGAATCTGTTTTCCGCATGGCGATCTCAGATAAGCCTAATCATGACAAATCCATGACCGCGGAATCCTTTCGATAGTCGGCTGTGCTTGCACGCGGCTGACCTCTTGACCGAAATCGGGTGACGCGCGATAAGTGAGGCCATGAAAACGGTTATCTGCATTATCTGCCGGAACATTATTCGCTAGCGCTCCGCTGGCCTGGCCGTTTTCGTCTCCTAAAATCCAAGATGACAAACGCGCGGGCCTCCCGGGCGCGGTATTTTACGGTCGTATGCATCTTGGAGAATGGCAATGGGCGGAACGCCGACACTGAAGCTGTACAACACGCTGACGCGGGAGAAGATCGAGTTCAAGCCGATCGATCCCGACAACGTTCGCATGTATGTCTGCGGCCCGACGGTCTATGACTATGCCCATATCGGCAATGCCCGGCCGGTCATCGTCTTCGACGTCCTGTTCCGGCTGCTGCGCCATGTCTATGGCGCGGATCACGTCACCTATGCGCGCAACATCACCGACGTCGACGACAAGATCAACGCGCGGGCGCTGCGGGACTATCCGACCCTGCCGCTCAACGACGCGATCCGCCGGGTGACGGAGAAGACCGAAACGCAGTTTCTCGACGATGCCAGGGCGCTCGGCTGCCTCGATCCTGATGTCCAGCCGCGGGCGACCGACAACATCGCCCAGATGATCGACATCATCGAAAAGCTCATCGTCAAGGGCCACGCCTACCAGGCGGGCGGCGAGGTGCTGTTCGATACCAAGTCGATGGCCGATTACGGTCAGCTCTCGAAGCGCAACCTCGACGAACAGCAGGCCGGCGCCCGCGTCGCCGTCGAGGCGCATAAGAAAAGCCCCGGCGATTTCGTGCTGTGGAAGCTCTCCGGCGACAACGAACCGGGTTGGGAAAGCCCGTGGGGCAGGGGCCGTCCCGGCTGGCACATCGAGTGCTCGGCCATGAGCAGCCGCTATCTCGGCGAGGTTTTCGACATCCACGGCGGCGGGTTGGATCTCATCTTCCCGCACCACGAAAACGAGATTGCCCAATCCCGTTGCGCCCATGGCACCGAGGTGATGGCGAATGTCTGGATGCACAACGGCTTCCTGCAGGTCGAAGGCCGCAAGATGTCGAAGTCCGAAGGCAACTTCGTCACCATCTACGAACTGCTGCACACGGAAAAGTTCGCCGGCCGCCAGTGGCCGGGCGACGTGCTGAGGCTCGCGATGCTGATGACGCACTATCGCGAGCCGATCGATTTTTCGGTGAAGCGGCTGGAAGAGGCAGAGCATCTGCTCTCCAAGTGGCCGGTGCCGGGTGACGCCACGGGTGAGGCCGACCCGGCCGTGGTCGCCGCACTTGCCGACGACCTCAACACGGTCGCGGCCGTCCAGGCGGTCCATGCGCTCGCCCAGAAGGCGGCGACCGATCCGAAACTGCTCGGCACCTTCGCCGCAAGTGCTGCGCTGATCGGCGTGGTGCCGCAGGCGGTCGAACTCGACGAGGGGCTGGTCCGCGACATCGACAGCCGCGTGCGAGCCCGTCTGGAACTGCTGAAGGCGAAGAACTTCGCGGAAGCCGACAAGATCCGCGATGATCTGCTGGCGCGCGGTGTTCAGCTGAAGGACGGCAAGGATCCGGCAACCGGCGAGCGGGTGACGACCTGGGATATCAAACGGTGACGGTGGGCCGCCCCCAGAGCCCTGTCCGATCGCTCTGATCGGTTCGGACAGGGCATCTGAAAGGGCAGCGGAAAGCGGAGCGCATGCATGAAAGAGGAGTTCGTGCGATGATCGACCATACGGGCATTCCCGTCGCGGATTTCGACCGGGCGCAGTCGTTCTACGACAAGGCCTTTGCTCCGCTTGGCGCCTCCTTGCTGATGATGGTGCCGTTGGAGCACACCGGCGGCGTGAAGGTCGGTGGTTGTGGCCGCGAGCGGCCGGTTTTCTGGCTGCATGAAACGGCCGAGGCAGGCCCGGGCCGCCACTACGCCTTTTCGGCGCGCAGCCGCGCCGAGGTCGATGCCTTCTATGAAGCGGCGATTGCCGCCGGCGGACTTGACAACGGCAAGCCGGGGCTGAGACCGCACTACCACCCGGACTATTACGGGGCCTTCGTATTCGATCCCGACGGCAACAATATCGAAGCCGTCTGCCACGCGCCGGGCTAAGGAGGAGTTGCGATGAGTCTCGACAACAGGCCCCATTATGCCGGCGGCTGCCAATGCGGCGCGGTCCGGTTCCGCGTCGAGGGCAAGCTCGGTGACGCATCCGTCTGTCATTGCCGCATGTGCCAGAAGGCGAGCGGCAATTTCTACATGCCCTTGGTTTCGGTTCGCGGCGCGCATGTGACCTGGACCCGCGGAGAGCCCAAGCGCTTCCAGTCGTCAAACGCCGCGCGACGCGGCTTCTGCGCCGATTGCGGCACGCCGCTGACCTACGAGGCACCGGATGGCATGGCGCTGGCGATCGCTGCCTTCGACGAGCCGCAAGGCATCGTGCCGACCATCCAATGGGGAGTCGAGGGTAAGCTGCCCTATGTCGATCACGTTGCCGATCTGCCTGGCGTTCATACGCTGGAAGATCCGGACGCAATCGAGTTCCTGACCAATCTCGTTTCCTATCAGCATCCCGACCACGACACCGAGACCTGGCCCCCGGAGGAGAAGCGATGACCGAAAACGTTCGAACAGGTGGATGCCAATGCGGCGCGGTCCGCTTCCGGATCAAGGGTGAACTCGGACGCGCGTCGATCTGTCATTGCCGCATGTGCCAGAAACAGTTCGGCTCGTTCTTCTCGGCGCTGGTGACGGCGCCGAAGGATGGCGTCGAATGGGTGCGGGACGAACCGAGCTATTTCCAGTCCTCGGTCAACATCGACCGTGGCTTCTGCCCGAAATGCGGAACGCCGATGACCTATCGGCATCCGGGTGGCCTTGAGATCGCCATCGGCACCTTTGACGATCGCACCGATCTGGCGCCGAAAATCCAGGTCAATCACGCCTCGCGGCTGCCCTGGGTCGATACGATCTTCGAGCAGCCGGTGCTTGAGGATCAGGATTTTTACGCCAGGCAGGAAAGCATCATCTCGTTCCAGCATCCCGACCACGAGACCGATCAATGGCATCCCTCGGGAGCATTCCGGTGACCATCGCGCGCATCTATACGGGCGGATGCCAATGCGGCGCCGTGCGCTACCGCGCCGAGGGCGTGCTTGCGGACCCGCATATCTGTCATTGCCGCATGTGCCAGAAGGCGACCGGGAACTATTTCATGCCGCTCGCCAATGCGTCCCGAGACACGTTCGACATTACCCGGGGCCAGCCGTCCTGGTTCCGCTCGTCGCATCTGGTGCGCCGCGGTTTTTGCAGCGATTGCGGCACGCCGCTGTTCTACGATATGCCCGACGAGAACTTCATCAACATCGCGCTCGGCTCGCTCGACGACCCCGATGACGTACAGCCCGTTTACCAGTCCGGCGTCGAATCCCGCGTCATATGGTTCTCACGGCTCGCGGGCTTGCCACCAAGGGAGACGGATGACGGTAGCGAGGTCTCGGCGACCCGCCATCTGATCGTTCTCGAAACCAACCGCCAGCATCCCGACTACGACACCGTGCACTGGCCGCTCACGAAAGACTGAAAATGACGACTGTTCTGCGTACGCTTTATCCGGAAATCGAACCCTATGCGTCGGGCCACCTCGAGGTCGGCGACGGTCACACCATCTATTGGGAAAAGGCCGGCACGCCGGGCGCTAAGCCTGCCGTCTTCCTGCATGGCGGGCCAGGCGGCACGATCTCGCCGAACCACCGCCGCCTGTTCGATCCGACGCTCTACGACGTAACGCTGTTCGACCAGCGCGGCTGCGGTAAGTCGACGCCGAATGCCAGGATCGAAGCCAACACCACCTGGCATCTCGTCGCCGATATCGAGCGGCTGCGCGAGATGGCCGGCGCCGACAAGTGGCTGGTCTTCGGCGGTTCCTGGGGATCGACGCTGGGGCTTGCCTATGCCGAGAAGCACCCGGAACGGGTTTCCGAACTGGTGCTGCGTGGCATCTACACGCTGACCAAGGCCGAGCTCGACTGGTACTACCAGTTCGGCGTCTCGGAGATGTTCCCGGACAAGTGGGAGCGTTTCATCGCGCCCATTCCCGAGAACGAGCGCCACGAGATGATGCACGCCTATCATCGCCGCCTGATGAGCGAGGACAAGGCGACACGCCTTGCGGCCGCCAAGGCCTGGAGCATCTGGGAGGGTGAGACGATCACGCTGTTGCCGGAGCTCGCAACCAGCGAGCCCTTCGCCGACGACGATTATGCTGACGCCTTCGCGCGGATCGAGAACCACTTCTTCGTCAATGCCGGCTGGATGGAAGAGGGCCAATTGCTGCGCGACGCCCACCGGCTGCACGGCATTCCCGGCGTCATCATCCACGGGCGGTACGACATGCCGTGCCCGGCGAAGTACGCTTGGCAGCTGCACAAGGCCTGGCCGGGATCAGAGCTGCATCTGGTCGAGGGAGCAGGCCATGCATATTCCGAGCCGGGCATCCTCGACCGGCTGATCCGCGCCACGGACCAGTTCGCAGGCAAGACCGAGCAAAAGTAAACCGAGCATATTTGGACGAGAGCCATGACCAGGGAACGCATCTACCTCTTCGACACGACGCTGAGAGACGGGCAACAGACGCCCGGCATCGACTTTTCCGTCGAGGACAAGATTGCGATTGCCGGCCTGCTCGATCAGTTCGGCATGGACTATATCGAAGGCGGCTATCCCGGCGCGAACCCGACCGACACGGAATTCTTCGGGCGCAAGCGTACCCAGAAGGCCTCCTTCGTCGCCTTCGGCATGACCAAGCGCGCCGGGGTTTCCGCGTCGAACGATCCGGGCCTCGCGGCGCTGCTCGCGGCCAAGAGCGACGCCATCTGTCTTGTCGCCAAGAGCTGGGACTATCACGTCGAAGTGGCGCTCGGCTGCACCAACGAGGAAAACCTCGACAACATCCGGGCCTCGGTCGAGGCGGTGGTCGCCTCCGGTCGCGAGGCGATGGTCGATTGCGAGCATTTCTTCGATGGCTACAAGGCCAACCCCGCCTATGCGCTCGCCTGCGCGAAGACGGCCTTTGACGCCGGCGCGCGCTGGGTGGTCCTCTGCGACACCAATGGCGGCACGCAGCCTCCGGAGGTGCGCGAGATCGTTGCGGCCGTGATCGCTGCCGGCGTGCCCGGCGCCAATCTCGGCATCCACGCCCATAACGATACCGGCCAGGCGGTCGCCAATTCGCTTGCGGCGGTCGAGGCCGGCGTACGCCAGATCCAGGGCACGCTGAACGGCATTGGCGAACGCTGCGGAAACGCCAATCTCGTCACGCTGATCCCGACGCTTGCTTTGAAAGAGGCCTATTCCAGTCGCTTCGAAACGGCGATCGATGCCGACCGCTTGCTGGAGCTGACGAAGCTCGCCCATTCCTTCGACGAGCTGTTGAACCGCTCGCCAGACCAGCAGGCGCCTTACGTCGGCGCGTCGGCCTTTGCAACCAAGGCCGGCATCCACGCTTCGGCATTGCTCAAGGATCCGCGCACCTATGAGCACGTGGCGCCGGAAAGCATCGGCAACCTGCGCAAGGTCATGGTGTCCGACCAGGGCGGAAAGGCCAATTTCATCAACGCGCTGAAGCGCCGCGGCATCGTCGTCAGCAAGGACGACCCGAAGCTCGACAAGCTGATCGCCATCGTCAAGGAACGCGAAGCGACCGGCTATGCCTACGAAGGGGCGGATGCGAGCTTCGCGCTGCTCGCCAGCCGCATTCTCGGCACGGTGCCGGATTTCTTCCACGTGGAAAGCTTCCGGGTGATGGTCGAGCGCCGCTTCGACGCCAACGGCCATCTGAAGACGGTGTCGGAAGCGGTGGTGAAGGTGGTCGTCGACGGCGAGACGATGATGTCGGTCGCCGAAGGCCACGGCCCGGTCAACGCGCTCGACCTGGCGCTGCGCAAGGATCTCGGCAAGTACCAGTCGGAAATCGAAGACCTGGAGCTCGCGGACTACAAGGTCCGTATCCTCAATGGCGGGACCGAGGCGATCACCCGCGTTCTGATCGAATCGACCGATGGCACGGGCGCACGCTGGTGGACCGTGGGGGTCTCCGACAACATCATCGATGCGTCTTTCCAGGCGCTGATGGACAGTATCGTCTTCAAGCTGCTCAAGAACCGCGACCACGTCGGGCTGATCGCCGCCGAGTAATTTCGGCGATCGACCCGGTAACGCTGATGAACTGGCCGGGGGAGGGTGAGCAAAACTCATTCTCCCTTCACGGAAATGAATTGGTGCATCACCGGCCATTGGGGTAGGACGCACCAATGGGAGATCGTGCCGGCCGACTGGCTGTGCCCTCCCTTCTGACCGGTGAGCGGCCATTGCCGCCAGGGCTCTCCGGCAAAACACCAGGAAAAGATGATATGGCCGAGCCGAAAGCACCCGCCGAAAATACCGATTCCGCACAAGGCTTTGCCTTCGCGCTGACCGCCTATCTGCTTTGGGGCTTCCTGCCGTTCTTCATGAAGGCTGTCGCCCATATCCCGGCGCCGGAAGTGGTGGCGCACCGGATCGTGTGGTCGGTGCCGCTCGCAGGTCTCGTGCTGCTCTGGCTCGGGCGCACCGACGATATCAAGACGGCACTGCGCTCGCCGCGCATGCTGTGCATGGCCGCACTGACTGCCGTGCTCATCACCATCAACTGGGGCATCTATGTCTGGGCAATCGGGGCGGGCCGCGCCATCGAAACCGCGCTCGGCTACTACATCAATCCGCTCTTCTCGATCTTCCTCGGCGCCGTGCTTTTGAAGGAGAGGCCGAACCCGGCGCAGATGGTCGCAATCGCGCTCGCTGCTTCCGCCGTCGCCGTGCTCGCCTTTGATGCCGGCGGTCTGCCGTGGGTGTCGATCGGCCTCTGCCTGTCCTGGGGTTTCTACGCCTTCTTCCGCAAGACCCTGCCGGTTGGCCCCAACCAGGGCTTCTTCCTGGAAGTCCTGCTGCTGAGCGTTCCGGCCATCGGCTACATTATCTGGCTGGAGACGACGGGGCAGGGCCATTTCGGCGACACCGGCATGGCCGACGTCCTGTGGCTGCTGTCCTGCGGCATCGTCACGGCCGTGCCGCTGATGATCTATGCCAATGGCGCCAAGCTCCTGCGCCTCTCGACCATCGGCATCATGCAGTACATCGCGCCGACGATGATTTTCGTGATCGCCGTCTTCGTCTTCCATGAGCCCTTCGGTACGGCAAAGCTCATCGCCTTCGGCCTGATCTGGGCGGCGCTGGTGATCTATACCGGCGCGATGCTGGCTGAAAGCAGGGCGCGCCGCGCCCTGCAGGCAAGCCCCGCCGAATAATGTCGGTTGCAATAGAAACAAAAAAGGCGCGCCGGGGGCGCGCCTTTTTTGTTGGCTGAACAGGTTTCTCAAAGCTTGGAGATGATCTCGGCTTCGCCGTCGCGGCCGTTGCCGCCGTTGGCGGCCGCCAGGATGGTCGGCACGATGTCGGCGGCGTCATTGACGACGAGCGGCTGCACCAGATGCGCCGTGTGGACGAAGCCCTCTTCGCGCATGTGCTGCAGGAGGTCCATCATCGGCCTCCAGAAATTGTTGATGTTGCCGAAGACCATCGGCTTGCGGTGACGGCCGAGCTGCGCCCAGGTCATGATCTCGACGATCTCTTCAAGCGTGCCGATGCCGCCCGGCAGAGCCACGAAGGCGTCGGCGCGTTCGAACATCGTGTGCTTGCGCTCGTGCATGTCGGCCGTGACGATCAGTTCGTTCAGTTGGCCGAGCGAATGGCGGGTCGCTTCCTTGTCCATCAGGAATTCAGGGATGATCCCGGTAACTTCGCCGCCGTTGGAAAGCACGCCGCTGGCAACCGCTCCCATGATGCCGCGTGTGCCGCCGCCATAGACCAGGCGAAGCCCGTGATCGGCGATGGAGCGGCCGAGCGCGCGGCCGGCCTCCATGTAGGCATTGTCGCGTCCCGGCTGTGAACCGCAATAGACGCAGATGGATCGAATCGTGCTGTTCTCGGTGCTCATGCCCCCCAAAAAACATTGCAGCGCAGCATGGGTCAAGAAAAATGAGGGGAAACCCGGCTTTCTGTGGGTTGCCGTGCCTTCGGCTGCTTGTATGCCGAATCGCGAATCGCTAGCAATTTCAGTGATTGATTGAAGAAATCGGACGAGTTGCTTGCTGTTGCGCTATAATGACGGCGCAAGCCCGCACCGCAGGCCGATGAGAGGGCATGCGCGGAGCGTTGCTCCGCTCCGTGTGGAGAGTGGCATGATCAAAAATAAGGCCGGCTGGGTGGCCATTTCTGTCCTCGTGGCAGCAACAGCGTTGATGGTATTCGTAATTCAACCGAACTTGCGCGACGACGGCCAGAAGCCAACGGCGGAGCAGGCGGCAGGCACCGCGACACAGTCGACCGAGGCGACGCCTGCGACCAGTGGCCCGCAGGCGGCTGGCGCCTCTGCCGAGACAGCAAAGACGGATGCTGCGCCGCAGCAGGAACAGTCGAAGGCCGACGCGGCGACTGCCGCCAATGCGCCTGCAACCGATCCCGCCATTCCCGGTTTCGATGTGTTGCGCGTGGAGCCCGATGGCTCGACGGTGATCGCCGGCCATGCCCAGCCGAATTCGAAGCTTGAGATCCTGAGCGGCGATACGGTGGTCGGCACCGCTGATGTCGGCGCGACCGGCGACTTTGCCGCGGTCTTCGACGATCCGCTTCCGGCGGGTGACCATCAGCTCACGCTGCGCAGCACCGGCGAAAACGGTGCGGTGAAGAGCTCCGAGGAGGTCGCGACCGTTTCTGTTCCCAAGGATCCGTCCGGTCAACTGCTTGCCATGGTCTCGAAGCCCGGCATGGCGAGCCGGCTGATCACGACGCCGGATACGGTGGAGGGGACAGCGGCTGTGGACGCCAAGCCGGCCGAGGTTGCTTCCGCAACGCCGCAGGCGGTCGATACCGCTACTGCGCCGGCCAAGCTTTCTGGCGTGCCGGGCCTGCAGGTGAGCGCCGTCGAGATCGAAGGCAGCAAGATGTTCGTTGCCGGCAGCGCCAAGGCAGGCGCCTTGGTTCGCGTCTATGCCGACGACAGGCTCGTCGGCGAAATGAAAGCCGACGACAAGGGCCACTTCGTCGTCGACGGCCAGATCGAGTTGACGGTGGGCAGCCACATCATTCGGGCCGACATGCTGAACGAGGATGGCACCAAGGTCGTGATGCGCGCTTCGGTTCCCTTCGACCGGCCCGCCGGATCGCAGGTCGCGGCCGTGGCACCTTCGGGCACGCCGTCCGCAACCGCGGGTCTCGATGGCCTGCGTGCGGAAGCTGGAAAGGCGCTCGCACTGTTGAAGGGTCTCTATGCCAATGGCAAGGTGCCGAACGGCGAGCAACTGGCCGCCGCCCGTTCGGCGACCGAGATTGCGTTGAAGTCGCTTGCCGATTTCCGCGTCGCCGACAGTTCCGACCAGACGCTCGTCGCTTCCGCGACGCGGGCCGCAAAGGCCTCCGCAAGTGCGCTCGCGGCGCTGAAGGCTGCACCTCAGGACGCATCGAGCGTGGCGACGGCACTTGCCAAGGTTGATGAAACGGTTGGTGCGGTCCTTGCCGAGCAGGGCAGCGCCACGCCGGCGTCGCCCGAGAGGGCCCAACCGAAGGACAATGCCCCGGCTCCGGGCGAACTGGCAAAGGCAATGGGTGCTGGAAGCGCAGTTGTAAACGACGCTGCACCGGCGCAGCCGGCGACCGAAACCGCGGCCGTTGCAGCCTCGCCCGACCAGCCCCAGACGCTCGAGCAGGCTCCGCTCAAGGAGAGCAAGAGTTCGGTGATCATCCGTCGCGGCGATACGCTGTGGCAGATCTCGCGTCGCGTCTACGGCGCGGGCCTGCGCTACACCACGATCTATCTCGCCAACCAGGACCAGATCGAGGATCCGGACCGCATTCGCCCGGGTCAGGTCTTCGGCGTGCCGGACAAGGCGCTGCCGGACGAAGAATCGCGGGAAATTCACAAGAAGCACATGAAACAAGAACAATAAGCAGCCGATCGGCGGCCGCCGACATTGCGGCGGCTGCGACGGATGCTTATCTCCAGACCAAGGGCGGCGCCTTCGACAGGGCGCCGCTTTTCATTGAACGGTGATGACGGCGCCGCAGGTCTTCGTTTACAGGGAAGGCTCGGCGCAGAGCTTGGATGCGCAACAATCTGCCTCCAAGCGCGCAAACGTAAGAGCGGATCAGAACGTGGCACCCCAGAAGAAAACCGTTTCGGCCGATACCAGCAATCCCTTGCATACGATCGCCAATCTCTGGCCCTACATGTGGCCGTCGGACAGGGCCGATCTCAAGCTTCGGGTGATCTGGGCGACGGTCATTCTGATCATCGCCAAGGTCGTGCTGATCCTCGTTCCCTATTCCTTCAAATGGGCAACCGATGCGCTGAACGGCAAGCCGGATGTCCTGGGCTTTCTGCCCGTGTTCATGACCGGCGCGGTCATGCTGGTGCTTGCCTACAACCTCGCGCGTCTTTTGCAGGCCGGCTTGAACCAGCTGCGCGATGCGCTGTTTGCAAGCGTCGGTCAGCACGCGGTCCGGCAACTGGCCTACAAGACCTTTGTGCACATGCACCAGCTGTCGCTGCGCTTCCATCTGGAGCGGCGCACCGGTGGGCTTTCTCGCGTCATCGAGCGCGGCACCAAGGGCATCGAAACGATCGTCCGTTTCACCATCCTCAACAGCGTGCCGACCCTGATCGAATTCCTGCTGACGGCCGTGATCTTCTGGTGGGGCTACGGCTTCAGCTATCTCCTCGTCACCGCTGTCACCGTCTGGCTCTACATCTGGTTCACCGTGCGCGCGAGCGACTGGCGCATCGCCATCCGCCGTTCGATGAACGACAGCGACACCGACGCCAACACCAAGGCGATCGACTCGCTGCTGAACTTCGAGACGGTCAAGTATTTCGGCAACGAGGAGATGGAAGCCCGTCGCTTCGACAAGTCGATGGAACGCTACGAGGCGGCGGCGACCCAGGTCTGGACGTCGCTCGGCTGGCTCAACTTCGGCCAGGCGTTGATCTTCGGCGCCGGTACGGCCGTGATGATGATCATGTCAGCGCTTGCCGTGCAGCGTGGCGAGCAGACGCTGGGTGACTTCGTCTTCATCAACGCCATGCTGATCCAGCTTGCGATCCCGCTCAACTTCATCGGCTTCGTCTACCGCGAAATCCGTCAGGGGCTCACCGACATCGAGCATATGTTCGACCTGCTCGACGTGCGTGCCGAAGTGGTGGATCGCCCGAATGCGAGCGAACTTGTCATCGGCAAGGGCGCCATCGCCTTCAAGGATGTGCATTTCGCCTATGACGCGGCGCGTCCGATCCTGAAGGGCATCACTTTCGAAGTGCCCGCCGGCAAGACGGTCGCCGTCGTTGGCCCCTCCGGTGCCGGCAAGTCTACGCTCTCGCGGCTGCTCTATCGCTTCTACGACGTGCAGGAAGGGGCGATCACCATCGATGGCCAGGACGTGCGCACAGTGACGCAGAAGAGCCTGCGCTCGGTGATAGGCATGGTGCCGCAGGATACGGTGCTCTTCAACGACACCATCGCCTACAACATCCGCTATGGCCGTGTTTCGGCGAGCGAAGCCGAAGTCGAGGCGGCGGCCGAAGCCGCGCAGATCGCCGAGTTCATCCGCACCCTGCCGGAGGGCTTCCAGGCCATGGTCGGCGAACGGGGCCTGAAGCTTTCGGGCGGCGAGAAGCAGCGCGTTGCGATCGCCCGCACCATTCTCAAGGCGCCGCCGATCCTGATCCTCGACGAGGCGACCTCGGCACTGGATACGCGCACGGAGCAGGAGATTCAGTCGGCACTCGACGTCGTTTCGCGCAACCGCACGACGCTTGTCATCGCGCACCGGCTCTCGACCGTCATCAACGCCGACGAGATCATCGTGCTGAAGGACGGCGTCATCGCCGAGCGCGGCACCCATGGCGAGCTGATCGATCGCGACGGCCTCTATGCCTCGATGTGGAGCCGCCAGCGCGAAGCGACGCAGGCCGAAGAGCAACTGAAGCGCGTGCGCGAGAGCGACGATCTCGGCATCGTCACCCGCGGCGAGCCGGCGGTTTGATGGCGTCTTTTTCTTTGCTGCGCGCGACGCGTTTTGTCGCTACCGGGCGGGCAACGTTGCCCGCCGGGACATTTCGCGCTAGAGCGGGGGGCAGGAAAAGCGTTTGCGGTTTTCCGTCCGCATCCCGCGCTAACTTATAGAAAACGATCACGTTCCACGGAAAATCTGGAGTAGAGTTCATGAGCCTGGTCAATACGATCCGCAACACGCTCGTCCCGGTGCACAAGGAAGGCTACCGCTTTGTTGCGATCTTCTTCGTCGTGTCGCTGGTGCTTGGCTTCCTGTGGGAGCCGTTGATGTGGATCGGCTTCGTGCTGACCGCGTGGTGCGCTTACTTCTTCCGCGACCCCGAGCGCATGACGCCGCTCGACGACGATCTGGTGATCAGCCCGGCCGACGGCCGCGTCTCGTCGATCGCGACGGTCCTGCCACCGGAAGAACTGAACCTCGGTTCGGAACCGATGCTGCGCATCTCCGTTTTCATGAATGTGTTCAACTGCCACGTGAACCGCGCGCCGATGGCCGGCACCATCACCCGCGTCGCCTATCGCGCCGGCAAGTTCGTCAATGCCGAGCTCGACAAGGCGAGCCAGGAGAACGAGCGCAACGGTCTGGTGATCGATACAAAACACGGCGCCATCGGCGTCGTTCAGATCGCCGGTCTCGTTGCCCGCCGCATCCTGTGCTGGAAGTATGAGAACGGCTCGCTGGAGGCCGGTGAACGCTTCGGCCTGATCCGCTTCGGCTCGCGTCTCGACGTGTTCCTGCCGGCCGGCTCCGAGCCGCGCGTCAGCGTCGGGCAGACTGCCGTTGCGGGCGAAACCGTGCTCGCCGAGTTTGGCTCGGCCAAGGGCCCGGTCATCAGCCGCCGCGCATAAGGAGTGTCTATGGAAGGCTCTGAACAGGAAAAACCGATCGACACGCGGCAGGCGTCCGAGGACGCCAGCGGCTCGAGCGATACCGCGCGCGGCCCACGGCTGCGCGAAATCCCGCTGCGGTTGATGATCCCCAATCTGATCACCGTGCTCGCGATCTGCGCCGGCCTCTCGGGTATCCGGCTCGCCTTTGAAAACCGCATCGAGCTTGCCGTTGCCATGGTGTTGCTCGCCGCCTTTCTCGACGGCATCGACGGCCGCGTCGCGCGCGCCCTGAAGGCGACGTCGAACTTTGGCGGCCAGATGGATTCGCTCGCCGACATCATCAACTTCGGTGTCGCGCCGGCCCTCGTGCTCTATGTCTTCATCCTCGACCAGGCGCGTTCGATCGGCTGGATCGCGGCACTGATCTACGCGATCGCGATGGGCCTGAGGCTCGCCCGCTTCAACGTGATGGCGGAGCGCCAGGTCAAGGCGTCCTGGCAGTCGGAATATTTCGTCGGCGTGCCAGCGCCCGCGGGCGCCATGCTGGTGCTGTTGCCGGTCTATCTCGGCCTCCTGGGCCTGGCGCCAGAACGCACCTTCGCGCTCATCGCATCCGCCTACACGGTGCTGATCGCCTTCCTGCTCGTCAGCCGTCTGCCGGTCTGGTCCGGCAAGTCGGAAAACAGCCGCGTGCGCCGCGACCTCGTGCTGCCGGCCATCCTCGGCGTCGTCTTCTACGTCGCGACGCTGATGACCTACACATGGGAAACGATGGCGGTGACGGCGCTTGGCTACCTGATCACGCTGCCCTTCGGCGCGCGATCCTGGCAGCGCAAATATGGCGGCGACTGGCCGGCCCATCCTTCGACCGGCGGTGACGGCCTGCCGGGCGACAAGGACTAACGCAAGTCCGCGAGAGGCGTGAATCGGCTTTCCGACCGGCAATGCCCAAAATGAAAAGGCCACCGTGACGACACGGTGGCCTTTCTCATTTGAGCGGTGTGACGAAGCTTATTCCGGCAGCCGGTAGTCGACGATCTTGTCTTCGCGCACGATGTAGAGCTTGCCGGTCTCGGTCTGGTTGGGGCCAACCAGCGGCAGCAGCTTGGCTGCGACTTCCGAAGGATGCGGCACGGTTTCCGGATCCTCGCCCGGCATCGCCTGAGCGCGCATCGCCGTACGGGTGGCGCCGGGGTCGACCGAGAGGATGCGCAGCGGCAGGCGCTGCGTCTCGCCGGCCCAGGTACGGGCCAGAGCCTCGACGGCAGCCTTCGAAGCGGAGTAGGGCCCCCAGAAGGGCTTGCACTTGTGTGCAGCGCTCGACGACAGGATCAGCGCACGGCCGGCATCCGACTTGATCAGCAGCGGCTCGAGCGAACGGATCAGCCGCCAGGTGGCGTTGACGTTGATGTTCATCACCTTGTCGAACACCTTCGCCTCGACATGCCCGATCGGCGAGATCGTGCCAAGCACGCCGGCATTGGCAACGAGGATGTCGAGCTTACCCCAGCGTTCGTTGATCGCGCCACCGAGCTTGTCGATCGCCGGCATGTCGGCAAGGTCGAAGGGCACCAGCGTCGCCGAGCCGCCCGCCGCCTTGATCGCGTCGTCGAGTTCTTCGAGACCGCCGACGGTGCGGGCGCAGGCAACCACATGGGCACCGGCCTTGGCCAGTTCGAGAGCGGTGAAATAGCCGATACCGCGCGATGCGCCGGTGACCACGGCCACCCGGCCTTTGAGATCGATCGTCATTTTTCTGTCTGATTATCCGTTGCTGGCGAGAACCGAGAGTTTGCGGACATTGCTGGCGCCTTCCTGGTCGAGAAGGCGGGTCGGATAGTCCCCGGTGAAATAGTGGTCGGTGAACTGCGGCGACTTCGGATCGCGCTTTTCGCCGCCGACCGCCTCATAAAGACCGTCGATCGACAGGAACTCGAGCGAGTCCGCGCCGATGTAGCGGCACATGGAGGCGAGGTCCGCATGCTGGTTGGCGAGCAGCTTGTCGCGGTCCGGCGTGTCGATGCCGTAGAAGTCCGGATGGAAGATCATCGGGCTCGCGACGCGCACATGCACTTCGCGCGCACCGGCCTCGCGCATCATCTGCACGATCTTTACCGACGTCGTGCCGCGCACGATCGAATCATCGACGAGGATGATGCGTTTGCCCTCGATCATCGCGCGATTGGCGGAATGCTTGAGCTTGACGCCGAAGGCGCGGATCTGCTGCGTCGGCTCGATGAAGGTGCGGCCGACATAGTGGTTGCGGATGATACCGTATTCGAAGGGGATGCCACTCTGCTGGGCATAGCCGAGGGCGGCCGGCGTGCCGCCGTCCGGCACGGGAACCACGACGTCGGCCTCGACCGGCGCTTCCTTGGCGAGGTTGATGCCCATGTTCTTGCGCGACACATAGATGCTGCGGCCGCCGACGACCGAGTCCGGCCGGGCGAAGTAGACATACTCGAACAGGCAAAGACGCTCGGGCTGCGAAACCTCCGGCTTGCGCGCGTCGATGGTGATCGAACCGTCGGGCTGGATCTCGCAGATGATGACTTCGCCGTTCTCGACGTCGCGGACATAGGTCGCGCCGATGATGTCGAGTGCGCAGGTCTCGGAGCAGAAGATCGGCTTGCCGTCGAGTTCGCCCATCACGAGCGGACGGATGCCGATCGGATCACGTGCGGCGATCAGCTTCGTGCGCGTCATCGCCAGCATCGAATAGCCGCCTTCCATCTGGCGGATGGCATCGATGAAGCGGTCGGAAGAGGACGCCTGCTTGGAACGGGCGATCAGGTGCAGCACGACTTCGGTGTCGGACGTCGACTGACAGATGGCGCCGTCGGCGATCAGCTGCCGGCGAAGCGTGAGGCCGTTGGTGAAATTGCCGTTATGGGCGACCGCAATGCCACCGACTTCGAGTTCGGCAAAGAGCGGCTGCACGTTGCGCAGCGCCACTTCGCCCGTCGTCGAGTAGCGGGTGTGGCCGATCGACATGAAGCCCGGCAGTTTCGCCAGCGTCGCCGGATCCGTGTAGTGGTCGCCGACGAGGCCCATGCGCTTCTCGGTGCAGAACTGCTTGCCGTCAAAGGTGACGATGCCGGCTGCTTCCTGGCCGCGATGCTGGAGCGCATGAAGGCCCAGCGCCGTCAGCGCCGCCGCGTCCGAGTGCCCCAGTATGCCGAAGACGCCGCACTCTTCGTGCAGCTCATCGCCTTCGAGTTCATCGTGGATTTCGATGGATCTATCGGTCATCACAGTCGCCTTTGCTCCGTACCGGTGCGCATATCGTGATCAGGCCCGCCGTCTTCAAGCAATCTTAGCTGAAAACGGCTGCAAGCGTTATTCCCCAAAAGGACAAAGCCCGCGGGGCGGGCTTTGTCGGCAAATCGTTCCTGTCTCAGCCGTTGGTGGCCGGGGCGTCGTCGGCGGGCGCCTGGTCCGGCGTCGTCGCAGGTGCCTGGCCGGGCGTCGTTGCCGGCGCTTCGCCTTCGCCTTCGCCGGTTGTGTCCTTGCCGCGCAGGCGATCGAGAATGGTGGCGTCGGCTTCTTCGGGCAAAAGCGCGATCAGCTTGTTGCCGAGATTGTCGAGCAGCGGCTTCGACTTGGCCTGGGTGACCCAAGTCGGCTGCTGCTGCGGAGCGACGAGCCAGTTGAAGAACAGCATGGCGACGACGACCAAAAGGATGCCGCGGGCAGCGCCGAACAGGAAGCCGAGCGTGCGGTCGAGCGCGCCGATGCGGCTGTCGATGATGAAATCGGCGATCCGCATGGTGATGAAGGAGATGATGATCAGCGCGATCAGGAAGATCACCGCCGCCGATCCGATCATCGCGACCGTGTCGCTGTTGGTATACTGCTTCGCGTAGGGCAGGAGATGCGGGTAGAGGAAGTAGGCGGCAGCCGCCGCACCCACCCAGCTCGCGACCGAAAGCACCTCGCGCGAGAAGCCTCGAACCATGGCCAGGATTGCGGAAAACAGGGCGACGCCGAGAACGATACCGTCGAGAATTGTAATGGGCATTTTGTCCTTACTCCGGACCCGGTTCGTCCGGGTCTCCTCAAGCCTATCCGCCATCGGCCCTGAGTTCAGGGCATTTGCAGCCTGTTTGCGGCCCTTAAAGGGCGGCCTGCGGCATCCGCATCTTTCAGTCTTCGTCCTCCACCGGTCTCAGCGCGTTTCGCGACCCCGCGATGCGCGCCACCAGATCGGGCAGGCTTTCCATCTCGCTCCAGCGGCCATTGCCGTTTTTCGGCAGTTCGGTCGAAGCGGACGGCAGGACCGCCTGGGAGAACCCGAGCTTCTCGGCTTCCTTAAGGCGTTGTGCGGTATGCGCAACCGGCCGGATGGCACCCGACAAGCTGACTTCGCCGAAATAGACGCAATCCGCCGGAAGGGCAAGCCCGGCAAGCGATGAAACCAGTGCGGAAGCCACAGCTAGATCGGCCGCCGGCTCGGAAATGCGGTAGCCACCGGCGATGTTGAGATAGACGTCGTGCTGGCCGAGCCGCACGCCGCAATGGGCTTCCAGCACGGCAAGGATCATCGAGAGCCGTGCGGAATCCCAGCCGACGATGGCGCGTCTCGGCGTGCCGAGCGAAGTCGGGGCGACCAGCGCCTGCACTTCGACGAGAACCGGGCGGGTGCCTTCCATGCCGGCAAAGACGGCGGCGCCCGGCGATTTCTCGTTGCGTTCGCCGAGAAACAGTTCCGACGGGTTGGCGACCTCGCGCAGGCCCTTGTCCGACATTTCGAACACGCCGATCTCGTCCGTCGGGCCGAAGCGGTTCTTGACGGTGCGCAGGATACGATAGTGATGGCCGCGGTCGCCTTCGAAATAGAGCACGGCGTCGACCATATGCTCGACGACGCGCGGACCGGCGATCTGGCCCTCCTTGGTCACATGGCCGACGAGCACGACGGCGGTTCCCGTCTGCTTGGCAAAGCGGATCATCGCCTGCACGCCGGTGCGAACCTGGGTCACCGTGCCCGGCGCGGAATCGACGATGTCGCTCCAGAGCGTCTGGATCGAATCGATGATCACGAGATCCGGGCGCTTGCCTTCCGACAGCGTCGCCAGAATGTCCTCGACGTTGGTCTCAGCAGCGAGCAGCACATCGCTGTCGGCAGCCCCCAGCCGCTGGGCGCGAAGACGCACCTGCGCCACAGCCTCTTCGCCCGAGACATAGATGACGCGATGCTTGCGGCGCGAGAGCGCTGCCGCTGCCTGCATCAGCACCGTCGACTTGCCGATACCGGGATCGCCGCCGACGAGCAGCGCCGATCCGCGCACGAAGCCGCCTCCGGTCACCCGGTCGAGTTCCGAGATGCCTGTCTGGATGCGTGGCGCGTCTTCGATCTCGCCCGAGAGCGTGGTGAGCGCCACCGGGCGTCCCTTCTTCGGCGCGCGCGACGGACCGCCGCCGATGCCCGCCGTCGGGTCGTCCTCGATGATCGTGTTCCACTCGCCGCAGCCTTCGCATTTTCCCACCCAGCGAGTGTGGATCGTGCCGCAGTTCTGGCAGATGAATTGGGTACGCGCTTTCGCCATCGGCATCGACTTTCGGAATGTGAGACCGCCTACGTCGCGAGGGGACGTCGGCGGCAAAGAATCACCTGTATCGTCACATAATGCCGCAAAGTGCGGAACAAAAGGTGAATTTCTGCAAGAATGACCGAAAAATGAGCTGAAGGAGCGCGTCAGACGCTGTCGATATAGTGCCTGATATAGCGGCGGCCGAGGCTGGTCAGCATCTCGTAGCCGATCGTCCCTCCGGCGCGCGCGACATCGTCGATGGCGATGTGCCGGCCGAAGAGCTCGATGTAATCACCCGGTCGTACCGCGCTTTCAGGAAGGTCCGTGACGTCGAAGAGACTGAGGTCCATGGTGACGCGCCCGACATGCGGGACCTTCTGGCCGTGCAGGAAACCGAAGGCCCCTGATGGCGTTGCCTGCCTGAGCGTGACGCCGCCGCCGGACACGGAACGGTGATAGCCATCGGCATATCCCACAGCCACCGTGGCGATGCGACTGTCGCGGTCGAAGCGGGCAGAGGCGCCATAGCTCGCGGTGCCGCCGGCGGCCACGTCGCGCACCTGGATGATCCGTGCTTCGGCGGTCACCACCGGCTTCATCGGGTTGGGGATGTCGTTCACCGCCTCGCCGCCATAGACGGCGATGCCCGGCCGGGTCAGGTCGAAATGATAGTCGGGCCCGAGGAAGACGCCGCCGGAGTTGGCAAGGCTCGCATCGACCCCTTCATAGGCAGTCGACACCTCATGGAAGCGACGGAGTTGAAGGCCATTCAGCCGATGGTCCGGATCGTCGGCGCTGACGAGATGGCTCATGATCAGCACCGGCGAAAAGCTTGCCGGCCGCGCCGGGTCTGTCGCAAGCGCAACGGCCTGCTCGACCGTAAGGCCGAGCCGGTTCATGCCGGTATCCACATGCAGCACGCAAGGGTGGTCGCCACGCTCGGAAAGGGCGGCCATGAACACCGCCAGCTGCTCGTCCGAGTTGATGACCGGCACCAGATCGTTGTCGAAGAACAGCGCCTCGTTGCCCGGCCACATCCCGGCGAGAATGTAGATCCGGCCGTCCGGTGCAAGCGGACGGAGTGCTGCGCCTTCCTCGGCATTGGCGACAAAGAAATCGCGGGCGCCGGCCGCATAGAGGGCAGGGGCCGCCTGCGCGATGCCGATGCCATAGGCATCCGCCTTGAGGACGGCTGCGGCACGCGCCTTGCCGGAGCGCTTGTTCATGGCCCGCCAGTTGTCGACAAGCGCGCCAAGATCGATCGTGAGCCGGTTGGAAGCGGAAAGGAAGTCTGGAGGAAGCATGCCGGGCACTCTGCGTGGATGATCCAGGATCAATACAGCCAAGCGCAGAGCGTCGCAAATATTCCCCTGTCGTAGCGCCCTCGCGGATGGACCAGGCAAACGAGCACTTTTGTGCAAGACGCAGCCGCGCAGGCGCACTATGGTTTTGCCATGCAGACAATTTCGCAGGAAGAAGCCATCGATGTCATGCCGATAGAGGGCGCCGAGCGCACGCGCTTCTGGCGGGATTCCCGCTTCATGGGCATGGAATGTCTGACGGCGACCTTCATCACCCATGAATTTGCGCCGCACGCGCACGAAACCTTCAGCATCGGCGCCATCGAGGCCGGCTCGCAGATCAGCAAGATCAAGGGCGAGCGTTCGGAGGCCGGCCCCGGATACTTTTATCTGATCAATCCCGACGAAATTCACGACGGTCATCCGGGCGGCAGCGGCTATCGCTATCGCATGGTCTATCCGAGCGCCGAACTGCTGGTGAGCATCATCGAGGATGTCACCGGACGCGCTTTCAAGGGCACGCCATCCTTCTCCAAGCGTGTTTTGCAGGCGCCGGACCTGGCTCTTTCCTTCCATCAGGCCCACCGCACGCTCGAAGTGTCGGGGGCGACGCTCGAGGCGGAGGAAAAAATGTTCGCGGTGCTTGCCGCGATGTTCGAGCGCCACGGCAGCACGATCATCACGCCGATCGAAACGCGCGAGCAATCGGCCGTTCACCGGGCGCGCGACTTCCTGGCGGAAAACTATGCCGAGGACATCGGGCTCGAGGAACTGGCGAAGGTCGCCGGCCTCAGCCGCGCCCACCTCATCCGCGCGTTCCGCAAGGAGTTCCACATCACCCCGCATGCGTTCCTGACCGACAAGCGCGTGCGGGCGGCAAAGACACTGCTGCGGCACGGCTGGTCGGCGGTGGACGCAGCCTATCAATGCGGTTTTGCCGACCAGGCGCATTTCAGCCGTCATTTCAAGGCGCGCACCGGCGTCACCCCTGGGGCCTTCCGCGCCGGCTGATCACTTTCGTTCAAGACGATCCGCAGCCCGAGTCCTAGAACACTCGGGCAATTGCGATCGCGCGCCTGTGTGGAAGGGCGGCGCATCGCGCGAATGGAGACGTGGACGTTGCAGGAAAGAAGTGCGTTCCAGGAATTTCGGGCCGCGGCCGTTGCTATGACGCCGCTGATCGTCGCGGTCATGCCGGTCGGCCTCGTGTTCGGTGCGGTGGCGGCGAGCAAGGGACTTGCGCCGGCCGAGGTGGCGCTGATGAGCGCGCTGGTCTTTGCCGGCGGGTCCCAGTTCGTCGCGATGGATATCTGGACGCATCCGGCGTCCTGGGCGGCGCTTGGCTTTTCGGCACTGCTCGTCAACATCCGCCATGTGCTGATGAGCGCTTCGATCGGCGGCAAGCTCGACAGTTTCTCCGGCCCGGCGCGCTATGCCTCGATGCTGCTTCTGGCCGACGAGATCTGGGCCATGGCCGAGATGCGGGCGAGCAACGGCAAGCTGACGCCTGCCTGGTATGCGGGCCTTGCGGTGCCTTTCTACTGCCTTTGGGTGCTGACGAGCCTTGCGGGCGCGTTGCTTGGGGCATTCCTGGGCGATCCGAAGGTTACCGGCCTCGACTTTGCGTTCCCCGCCGTCTTCATCGTGCTGGTCATGGGGTTCTGGAAAGGACGGGAGACGGGTGCCGTTCTGGCGGCTAGCGCTTGTGCTGCCGTGCTCACGCATCAGTTGCTGCCAGGTGTCTGGTACATCGCTGCCGGGGCTGCGGCCGGGGTCGTGGTCGCGCTTCTCTCCGGTGCACGCAAGGAGGCCCATGCATGACCGTCGATCCAAATACACTGCTTGCCATCGTCGCCATGGCGGCTGCGACGATCGCGACCCGCATCGGCGGTCTCGTGCTGATCCGGTATGTGACGATCGGGGAAAGCCAGAAGCGCGCACTGGAGGCGATACCGCCGGCCGTGCTGATGGCGGTTATCGCGCCGACGGCCTTCGTGACCGGCCCGGCGGAAACGATCGCCGCTGCCGCGACGGCCGTGGGCGCCATACGGCTGCCGCTCCTGGTATCGGTCGCCGTCGGTGTCGTCTCGGTAGCGCTGCTGCGCCTCGTGTTCTGAGAGGTTTGTGCTGGCGCGGCGCGCTTCAGCCAAAAGGCACGTGCCATTTGAGATTGAGAGCGGGCTGGGAAACCGCAAACATTTTTCCCAGCCCGCTCCGGCCGCCCCCACGGAACCCTAGTGTTCTTCGTACTGGGTGAAGGATGGATCGGCGAGATCGGTGAAGCGCGTGAATTCCGACTGGAAGGCGAGTTTCACGGTACCGGTCGGTCCGTGACGCTGCTTGGCGATGATCACGTCGGCCGTGCCCTTCACCTGCTCCATCTTCATCTTCCATTCTTCGTACTTCGGGTCGAACTCGTCGCGCGGCTCCAGGTTCTTCACGTAGTATTCCTCACGGAACACGAAGAGCACGACGTCGGCGTCCTGCTCGATCGAGCCCGATTCACGAAGGTCGGACAGCTGCGGCCGCTTGTCTTCGCGGCTTTCGACGCCACGGGAGAGCTGCGAGAGCGCGATGATCGGAACGTTCAGTTCCTTGCCGAGCGCCTTGAGGCCGGTGGTGATCTGGGTGATTTCCTGCACGCGGTTGTCGCTGGATTTGCCCGAGCCGGTCATGAGCTGGATGTAGTCCACCACTAGGCAGTCGAGGCCGCGCTGGCGCTTCAGGCGCCGCGCGCGGGCGGAAAGCTGGGCGATCGAGATACCACCGGTCTGGTCGATATAGAGCGGCACCTTCTGCATCATCTGCGAGCAGGCGACGAGCTTTTCGAAGTCGGCCTCGGAGATGTCACCGCGGCGGATCTTCGAGGAGGAGACTTCGGTCTGCTCGGAGATGATACGGGTGGCGAGCTGTTCGGACGACATTTCGAGCGAGTAGAAGCCGACGACGCCGCCGTTCTTGGCCTTGAACGAGCCGTCAGCCTGGACTTCCGGCTCGTAGGCCGCAGCAATGTTGTAGGCGATGTTGGTGGCAAGCGAGGTCTTGCCCATGCCGGGGCGTCCGGCAAGCACGATCAAGTCGGAACGCTGCAGGCCGCCCATCCGGCCATCAAGCGACAGGATGCCGGTTGAAATGCCCGAAAGGCTGCCGTCGCGCTCGAAGGCCTGGCCGGCCATGTCGATGGCGAGCGCCACGGCGTCGTTAAACGACTGGAAACCGCCGTCGTATCGACCGGTCTCGGCAAGTTCGAACAGACGGCGCTCGGCGTCTTCGATCTGGCCCTGCGGAGGCATGTCGAGCGGCGCGTCATAGGCGATGTTGACCATGTCCTCGCCGATGGTGATCAGCGAACGGCGCAGCGCCAGGTCATAGATCGCCCGGCCATAGTCTTCGGCGTTGATGATCGAGACGGCAGCGCCGGCAAGGCGCGCAAGATAGGTCGCGACGGTCACGTCGCCGACCTTCTCGTCGGCCTTGAGGAAGGTCTTGATGGTGACCGGGTTCGCCATCTTGCCCATGCGGATGATGTCGCCGGCGACTTCGTAGATCTTGCGGTGCAGCGGCTCGTGCAGATGCACCGGCTTCAGGAAGTCCGACACGCGGTAGTACGCGTCGTTGTTGACGAGGATCGCGCCAAGCAGCGCCTGCTCGGCCTCGAGGTTGTTCGGGGCCTCGCGGTAGTGCTGGTCCGCCTGATCTTTGCCGATAGGGGATAGCTTTCGCGACGCTTCGTTCATTCGTTTATCTCTGCCTCTGTCTGGTGTGGCACCGGTTTGCGTTTTAGCGCGGGCCGGGTCAAGTGCACGAGGGACACAGTCGCGAAGCGACGTCACCGCGCCCGGCGCTGTTCCCGTTGTTCGACTGATCCACAGGCGGGGGCTCGCAAATGTGCGGATTATGCCGTCGTCACAAATTTGGTCGTTGACGCCGCGAATCACCCGAACCTTCCCGACGAAACGAAGTGTAGCGCCGTCCTCCTCTGCCTCAAATCCGCATCTTGAAAATCCACCGCATTTGGATTAGATAGAGGCAGAATAATTAGCATGCTAGTAATATGGAAAAGATACCAATGTATCAACCCACCGTGAACCGCGAACTGTTCGATGCCCTGTCGCTGCTCAATCGCAAGCTGCGCGCCGTGTTCGATGCGCGGGTGAAGGAGAAGGGGCTGACGCTGTCGCGCGCCCGCGCGCTCTTCGCCTTGACGAAGAAGGATGGCCTGAACCAGCGGGAGCTCGCCGACGAACTCGACATCGAGACCCCGACACTGGTGCGCCTGCTCGACGGCATGGAGAAGCAGGGCTTCATCGAGCGGCGGGTCGAGGTCTCCGACCGACGCGCCAAGCAAATCCATATGACCGAACTCGGCCGCACCGTTGCCGACGAGATCCTCAGGCTTGCCGACGAAATCCGGGCCGAAGTGCTGCAAGGCATCGACGCAGCCGAGCTTGCCGTGACAAAGCGGGTGGTTCGTGCGATCGCCGACAATGTTCAGTCGCTGGCGCGGGAGTGACGGCGATGGGCGCAGTCGCGACGGCCGCCGCAAACGACAATCGCCTTGCCTCCGAGCTTGAGGCCGCGGAGGCCGTCGACGAGGACCAACACGGAGAAACCGTTATTGCGCCGGAACCGGCGCCAACCCCCGTGCCGGCCCCCGTCGAGAAAGGTCTGTTGCTTTCGGCGGTCTATGTCCTGGGCTCCGTGCTCCTGTTCCTGACGCAGGGGCTCGGCATGAACCTGGCGCTCGCCAACCTTACGCAGGTCCAGGGCTCGCTTTCGGCGACCTCCATCGAAGCCGGCTGGCTCTCGGCGGCCTACATGGCGCCGAATGTCAGCCTGTCGATCGCGCTGGTGAAGATCCGCGCCCAATACGGGCTGCGCCGTTTTGCCGAAATCAGCATCGCCGGTTTCGTCGTCGTCTCGTTGATGAACGTCTTCGTTTCCGATCTGCATTCGGCGATCGTCGTGCGCTTCATCAGCGGCATTGCCGCCGCACCGATGTCGACGCTCGGCTTCCTCTACATGCTCGAAGCCTTTCCGCCGGCGCGCAAACTGACCGTCGGGCTGGCGCTGGCGCTCACCTGCACGACGATTTCCGCGCCGGTCACCCGCCTGATCTCGCCGACCTTGATCGAATATGGCCAGTGGCATGCGCTCTACACGCTGGAAATGGCGCTGGCGCTGATCGCGCTGCCGATCATCTACCTGCTGCCGCTGACGCCGGTCCCGCATGCCAAGGTTATCCAGCGCATGGATATCCTGAGTTACCTCCTCGTCGCCGTCGCCTTCGGCTGCCTCGCCGTGGTCCTGACCATGGGGCGCCTCTACTGGTGGTTCGAGGCTCCTTGGCTCGGCGTCCTGCTGGTCGTCTCGATAGCGACGCTGACGACCGCGGTGCTGATCGAGCTTTATCGCCCGGTGCCGTTGATCGACGTGCGCTGGATCGCTTCAAAGGAGATCGTGCACTTTGCCGCCGTTCTCTTGATTTTCCGGCTGGTCGCCTCCGAACAATCGACTGTTGCTGCGAACTTCTACCAGCAGCTCGGTCTCCAGTTCGAGCAGGTCGCAACCCTCTATTGGATCATCCTTGCTGCGGCCATCGGCGGCGGTCTGCTTTGCGCCGCGCTGATGAATCCTGAACATGCGGAGCGCGTGCATATTCTGGCACTCGGCCTCCTGGCGGCCGGCGCCTACATGGACAGCCAGGCGACCAGCCTGACACGGCCGGAGCAGATGTATCTGAGCCAGGCGATGATCGCGTCCGGAACGGCGCTCTTCCTGCCGCCGGCCATGGCGCGCGGCTTCAAGGCGGCGCTCGCCAAGGGGCCGAGCTATATCCTCAGCTTCATTGTGATCTTCCTCTTTACCCAGAGCATCGGCAGCCTGATCGGCTCCGCCGCCTTCGGTACCTTCGTCACGATCCGTGAAAAGTTTCATTCCAACCTTCTCGCGGAACAGATCGTGCTCTCGAACCCTCTGGTTGCCCAGCGCGTCAACCAGCTTTCCGCCGCTTACGCCAAGGTGATGGGCGACAAGACCCTGCTCGGCGGCGAGGGCACCGTGTTGTTGTCACAACAGGTGACCCGCGAAGCTTACATCCTCGCCTACAACGACGCCTTCCTGCTTGCCTCGGCGGTCGCGCTTTTCGCGCTCGCCGGGCTGCTGCTGCACATCTTCTACAACTGGCTCAGGCAGAGATTGTCCGCTCCTGCGCCGATGCCGGCCACCTGATTGACAGAGTTGACGACCATGTTGAAATCCTTGCGCTCTCCCACGAGCATCATCGTTCTTCTCGCCGGCATCGCCGGTATCGCCCTTGTGCTCTACGCCTGGCGGCTGCCGCCGTTCCACAGTTCGGTGGAATCGACGGAGAATGCCTATGTGCGCGGCTTTGTAACGATCATGAGCCCGCAGCTTGCGGGCTATGTCGCCGACGTTCCGGTGCACGACTACGAGACGGTCAAGGCCGGGCAACTGCTGGTCAAGATCGACGACCGCATCTATGCGCAGAGGGTGGCGCAGGCGGAAGCCACGCTTGCCGGGCAGAAAGCCGCACTTGCCAATTCCTTTCAGCAGGAGCTTTCCGCCAAGGCGGGCATCGCCGCCAGCCAGGCGCAGCTCGATGGTGCCAAGGCTGCCTTCAATCGGGCCCGGGCGACCTGGGACCGCATCCGCCCGCTCGCGGAAAAGGGTGTTTCGACCCGCAGTGATGCCGACCAGGCGCGTGCAGGCTTTGAGCAGGCCGACGCTGCCGTGAGCCAGGCAGAGGCCGGGCTGGAAGTGTCGAAGCAGGCGCTGGCGACGACGCTTGGCGCGCGTGCCGGATTGCAAGCCGCGGTGAGCGGGGCGGAAGCGGCCGTCGAACTCGCGCGAATCGATCTCGACAACACCCGCATCGTCGCGCCGCGGGACGGCCGTCTCGGTGAGATCGGCGCGCGGATCGGTCAATATGTGACGGCCGGCTCGCAACTCCTGGCGCTGGTGCCGAACGACGTCTGGGTCGTCGCCAATTTCAAGGAAACGCAGCTCGACGGCATGAAGGCGGGCCAACCCGTCGCCATCGCGGTCGACGCGCTGCAGCGGAACGAGCTGACGGGGCATATCGAGCGGTTCTCGCCCGCCGCCGGTTCGGAGTTCAGCATCATCCGTCCGGACAACGCCACCGGCAACTTCACCAAGGTGGCCCAGCGCGTCGGCGTGCGCATCGTCGTCGATCCCGGCCAGCCGCTGGCGGAAATGCTGTCGCCCGGCCTTTCGGTCGTCGTACGCGTCGACAAGGACGCGCCGGTGCGCGTTGCGCCGGACCAGGCGAACATCGGTGTCGCGCCTGTTGCCGCCCACGGATAAGACGGCCGAGGCCCACAGAGCCATTGCCAGAAACGGCCGCGCAACCAAGAAAAAAGCCCGGATCGATGATCCGGGCTTTCGCGTGTTGAATGGCCTTTAAGGCTTATTCTTCTTCGCCTTCGAATTCGGCTTCCGGGTTGAAGAAGTCTTCCGGCTTGAGGGCGTCTTCGTCAACACCGTAGATGGCGTCGGCCGAGGTCAGGCTTTCGCCCTTTGCCTGGCGACCGGCTTCTTCGGCCGAACGGGCAACGTTGACTTCAACCGAGATCTCGACTTCCGAGTGCAGGTGCAGCGTGACCTTGTGCAGGCCGATCGACTTGATCGGCTGGTTGAGGTCGACCTGGTTGCGGCCGACGTTGAAGCCTTCGGCAGCGAGCACTTCGATGATGTCGCGGGCAGCAACCGAACCGTAGAGCTGGCCGGTTTCGCCAGCCGAGCGGACGATGATGAACGACTTGCCGTCGAGCTTCTCGGCAACAGCCTGGGCTTCCGACTTGCGCTCGAGGTTGCGGGCTTCGAGCGTCGAACGCTCAGCTTCGAAACGGGCCTTGTTGGCAGCGTTGGCGCGCAGCGCCTTGCCGAGCGGCAGGAGGTAGTTACGGGCAAAGCCGTCGCGAACCTTTACGGTTTCGCCCATCTGGCCGAGCTTGGCGATACGTTCGAGAAGAATGACTTCCATGTTGGTTTCCTTTCAGAGTTCCAGTTCGTTGGTCAGTTTTTTCCAACCGGCGTGACCGCGATGGTGCGTCGCGTATCGATCAGGCCGGACAGGAGGAAGAAGAATGCCGGGATCGTGAACACGAGCACCGACAGGTATGCAATCCACAGCACGGGAAGCCGCCAGGACTTGCCGCGTGTGCGGAAATGGAAGGAGGCGAAACCGGCAAGCAGGAAGCCCGCGCCGAAGGTTCCGCAGATCAGCGCGCCGATCGTTGCGGGTGCGCCGCCGAGGAAGGTGAGGACCAGGCCGCCGAGAAAGATGAAGATCGCGTTGCGGTGCATGCGCAGCGTCGACGGAATGTCCTCGCGCGGGCGCAACGACCGGCCGGACATCTGCACGATGCGGGTGGCGAGGTAGTAGGCGGTAAACAGCATCAGCACCCAGATCGCGCCCTGGACGAGCGGCAAAGCGAGGGTGAAAAGCGACTTGATCTGGGCGATGGCAGCCGCATCCGGGTTGTAGGCGCTGTCCTGCGCCTTCACGGCCTGAATGACGATATCGACCATGCGATCGGAGATATCGGCTCCATAACCGACGATCACGCCGACGATGATCATGCCGACGGTCACCAGACCGGCGAGATGGCTGAGGATATCGGAGAGCGGATACCAGGCAAGCGCCTCGTCCGGGCCGCCGAGTTCGGACGCCGGGCGGGCGAGATTGGCGAGATGGCTCAGCCAACCGGCCGGGATCAGCGTGACAACGAGGATCAGCAGCGCGAAGTAGGGCGAAACGAGAACGGCACCGGTGGCGCCGGCCGTGACGATCGCGGTGATCGCTGCGGCATTGCCCCAGCCGAGGCCGGCAATCAGGATTGGAAGTGCCGAAGCGGCATAAAGGACGATCGCAAGAGACGACTGCGTATTCGCGCCCATCGACAAGAGGGCGGCGGTAAAGCCGGCGAGAACGCCGGTCAGCAGCGATGTCCTGTTCACATTCGTCACGTTCGCTGTCCTGCTTCGTGCAGTTAGGGGATGGCCAAAGCGCAGCCCCAGCATGGGATTTTGGCGCATCGCGCCGGTTCCGATCCGCGCCCATCGCGGAAGGGAGAGAAAGAGGCGCTCACCTTAGGGGAGCGCCTCTCCCAACAAGTCGGGTTCCGTCGAGTCAGAAGACTGACGGAGAGTCAGCCGTTCTTAGGAAACGACGTAGGGCAGCAGGCCGAGGAAGCGTGCACGCTTGATCGCCTGGGCGAGTTCGCGCTGCTTCTTCTGGGAAACGGCCGTGATGCGGGAAGGAACGATCTTGCCGCGCTCGGAAATGTAGCGCTGCAGAAGACGGATGTCCTTGTAGTCGATCCGCGGAGCGTTTGCGCCCGAGAAGGGGCAGGTCTTGCGGCGGCGGTGGAACGGGCGACGAACCGGAGCGGAAGAAACTTCAGCCATTGTCTTAATCTCCTAAAGCTTCTTGATTACGCACGGTCTTCGCGCGGACGGCGCGGGCGGTCTTCGCGGTCGCCACGGTCCGGACGCGGACCACGGTCGCCGAAGCCACGCTCCGGACGGTCGCCATCGCGGCGCGGACGGTCGTCGCGGTCGCGCTTCTGCATCATGGCAGACGCGCCTTCCTCGTGCTTCTCGACGGCGATCGTCATGTAGCGCAGGATGTCTTCGTTGATGCGCATCTGGCGCTCGATTTCGTGAACAGCCGCTGCCGGAGCATCGATGTCCATGAGAACGTAGTGAGCCTTGCGGTTCTTCTTGATGCGGTAGGTGAGGGACTTCAGGCCCCAGTTCTCGACGCGACCGACCTTACCGCCGTTTGCTTCGAGCACGCCCTTGTACTGCTCGACGAGACCGTCGACCTGCTGCGGCGTGATGTCCTGGCGGGCCAGGAATACGTGTTCATAAAGAGCCATTGTGGCTTGCCTTTCTTGCGTTAATCAGCCCGGACCTCGGCGGCTAAGCCTCAACGACTGTTCTTAGTGGCTGCAGGCAGCCGGCAAGAAAGTGTTGTATCGAGACGGTCGAGAGCGGAGACACGGGAGGCCGGAAAGACGTGCAATCCTAACGGCTCCCCTCGAGGAAGCCGGCCCTCCGTTCAGCCACCAGCCAGAAGACCGGGCATTTCGAACAGCGCGCTTATACGCATTTTTCCGCGGAAGGCAAGGCTTGCCGCGTCTTTTCCGCTTTCTACGCCAGCCCGTTCACCTTTTTCCATTTGCGCAGGCGGCCGTGGGCGTTGGCATAGGGAGAGGAAGTGTTGAACTGGATCATGCGTCCGAGCGTGAATTTTCCGTACCATGGCCGCCCGTAAAGCGTCTGCTCGTCGCGATCCCTGATGAGTACCTCGAGCGTCTCCTTGCTGCGCCTCAGTCTGGCGACAAGCTCGCCCGGCGAAAGAGCGTGGAAGTCCGCATAGAATTTCTGCGCAAGCCGTCCGAGTTCGTTCCATTGATAGCCCGTCTCGGGGAAGTCGACCAGCTCGCCGCGCTGATCGCGATCGATCCATTTGATCACCAGTTCGCCCCAGCCGATGAGGTAGGCGACGAGGTCGCCGACGCTCATCATCGTGCCCTTGGCGTGGCCTTCTAGCGACGGTTCGCGGTAGCGCTCGTCAGGAACCCGTTCCAGCTCGCGCATCAGCCTGGCGAACTGGACGTCGATCGCCGCAAGCAGTTCCGCTTTCGTCTGGGGTACCGGCATCGGCGATCTGGTCTCACGCTCAGATCGGCATCGGGTAGATCCGGTGCAGCCGCCGGATCCCGTTCACGATGTCCTGCGACAGCGTAAGGTCGACGGCGCCAAGGTTGGTCTTCAACTGCTCCATCGAGGTCGCGCCGATGATGACGGAAGCCATGAACGGCCGCGCCAGGCAGAAGGCGATGGCCATCTGCGCCGGATCGAGGCCGTGCTCGCGTGCCAGTTTGACATAGCCTTCGACGGCCGGTTCCTGGTGCGGCGTGAAGCGGCCGCCGAGATCGCCGTTGATCGAAAGTCGCGAGCCCTTCGGCTTCGCGCCATCGAGGTACTTGCCGCTTAAGAGGCCGGCGGCGAGCGGCGAATAGGCGAGCAGGCCCACGTCTTCGTGGTGCGACAGCTCCGACAGGTCGAGGTCGTAGGCGCGGTAAAGCAGGTTGTATTCGTTCTGGATCGAGGCGACGCGCGGCAGGCTATGACGCTCTGCCATGTCGATGAACTTCATCGCGCCCCAGGCCGTTTCGTTGGAGAGGCCGATGGCGCGGACCTTGCCGGCCTTCACGAGGTCGCCGAGCTTGTCGAGGATTGCCCGGAGGTCACTCGCGACATGATCCTTGTCCTGCTTGGACGGGTCATAGGACCAGGCGTTGCGGAAATGGTAGTGGCCGCGGTTCGGCCAATGAAGCTGATAAAGGTCCACATAATCTGTCTTCAGCCGCTTGAGGCTGGCGTCGATCGCCTGGTCGATGCCCTCGGGTGTCGTCGGGTTGCCGTTGCGGATATAGGGGCGGCCGGGGCCGGCGACCTTGGTCGCAACGACGACCTCATCGCGCCGGCCGCGCCTGGCCAGCCATTCGCCGATGAAGCGTTCCGTGTCGCCATAGGTCTCCGGCGAAAGCGGGGTCGTGGGGTAGAGTTCGGCCGTGTCGATGAGGTTGACGCCCTTTTCGAAGGCGTAATCCAGTTGCTCGTGCGCCTCGGCGATGGAGTTCTGTGAACCCCAGGTCATGGTGCCCAGGCAGATTTCCGAGACCTTGATGCCGGTGCGGCCAAGCGTGTTGTAGCGCATCTAGATAAGTATCCTTGTGAAGGGCGGCGCCGACCTGGGAGGGAAGGGGCGCTGGCACCGGGAATGGAGCGGTCGCCTCGACCCTGGTGATCGGGTAGGGCAGAGCGACATCGGGCGGCAAACTTACGCCTTGATTGTTGAAGATCAAGGGCAAAAGGCCTCGTCGGCCGTGTCCGTGCCGGCCTCCAAGCTTGACTCGTCGGTAAGGAATGTGAATGGAGAGGAAGCCGGAGATGTATGGTTTCTGCCTGCATCCCGCTCTAACTCATAAGAACCGATCACTAGGATTTCGTGTCGCGCCGACCCGAAATCCTAGTGATCTAGGGAAGGGACGATCCCATGAGCATTGCATTCACGTTTCCAGGCCAGGGCAGCCAGGCTGTCGGCATGGGCAAGGATCTGGCCGACGCTTTTCCGGAAGCGGCAGCCGTCTTTGCCGAAGTCGATGAAGCACTCGGCCAGAAGCTGTCCGAGATCATGTGGAACGGCCCCGAGGAAACACTGACGCTGACTGCGAACGCCCAGCCGGCGCTGATGGCCGTATCTATGGCCGTCATTCGCGTGCTCGAAGCCAAGGGCCTCGACCTCAAGTCCAAGGTTTCCTTCGTCGCCGGCCATTCGCTCGGCGAATACTCGGCGCTCTGTGCCGCCGGTACCTTCTCCATTGCCGACACGGCGCGTCTCCTGCGCATCCGCGGCAACGCCATGCAGGCGGCGGTTCCCGTCGGCAAGGGCGCAATGGCGGCGATCATCGGCCTTGAACATGCGGATGTCGAAGCCGTCTGCCGCGAAGCCTCCGCGCTCGGTTCCTGCCAGATCGCCAACGACAATGGTGGCGGCCAGCTGGTGATTTCCGGCGAGAAGGCTGCCGTCGAGAAGGCCGCAGCACTCGCTTCCGAAAAGGGCGCCAAGCGCGCTCTGATGCTGCCGGTCTCTGCCCCCTTCCATTCCGCGCTGATGGCGCCGGCTGCCGACGCGATGCGCGAGGCGCTGGCCAAGGTCGAGAAGCGTAATCCGGTGGTGCCTGTCATCGCCAACGTGCTCGCCGCCCCGGTCAGCGATTCCGACGAGATCGCCCGGCTGCTGGTCGAGCAGGTCACCGGCCAGGTCCGCTGGCGCGAGACGGTCGAATGGTTTGCCGCCAACAATGTCACGACGCTTTATGAACTCGGCTCCGGCAAGGTCCTGACCGGGCTTGCCCGCCGCATCGACAAGACCGTCAACGGTATCGCCGTCAATACGCCCGCCGATATCGACGCAGCACTCGCCGCCTTGCTCGCCTGAGCGAACGCCTAGGCGCTCCAGTTATAAGGAATCAAAGAGATGTTTGATCTTTCCGGCCGCAAGGCTCTCGTTACCGGTGCATCCGGTGGTATCGGCGAAGAAATCGCCCGCATGCTGCACGCCCAGGGCGCGACCGTCGGTCTGCACGGCACCCGCGTCGAAAAGCTGGAAGCGCTTGCCAACGAACTTGGCGATCGCGTGCAACTCTTCCCGGCAAACCTTTCCGACCGCGCCGAAGTCAAGGCGCTCGGCGAGAAGGCCGAAGCCGAGCTTGGCGGCGTCGACATCCTCGTCAACAATGCCGGCATCACCAAGGACGGTCTCTTCGTGCGCATGAGCGACGAGGACTGGGATGCCGTTCTCGAAGTGAACCTGACGGCCGTGTTCCGCCTGACGCGCGAACTCACCCATCCGATGATGCGTCGCCGTTTCGGCCGCATCGTCAACATCACCTCCATCGTCGGCGTCACCGGCAACCCCGGCCAGGCGAACTACTGCGCCTCCAAGGCCGGCATGATCGGCTTCTCCAAGTCGCTGGCCCAGGAAATCGCGACGCGCAACGTCACGGTCAACTGCGTGGCTCCGGGCTTCATCGAAAGCGCGATGACCGGCAAGCTCAACGACAAGCAGAAGGACGCGATCATGGGCGCGATCCCGATGAAGCGGATGGGCACCGGCGCTGAAATCGCTTCGGCGGTCGTTTACCTCGCTTCCAACGAAGCGGGCTACGTCACCGGCCAGACAATTCACGTCAATGGCGGCATGGCCATGATCTGATCCGGTTTCCGGGATGGGCCGCCCGCCGAGATTGTGCGGTGGGCGATCTTCAACGTCCCGGGACGCCGCCTGCCAAATGCCTGAAATTCAATGTTGAGCAAGCGAATGACAGGCATTTTCGGACTTTGCGACAGCGTTAAACCGTGTTAATCGGGCCATGACTGTTAGCAGTCGACCGGTCCCGCCAGGTGCCCGGCAGCCTTGGCTGCCTTGGGTTTGCCGCAGTTCCGGTTGGATGGATTGCCGGGTGGGCCGTCTTGGTCTATCAGGCTTACAGAAGAGTACCGGTGCCGGAATAGGCGCCTACAGAAACGAAGGTCGAGGAACTCCGACATGAGCGATATCGCAGAACGCGTAAAGAAAATTGTTATTGATCATCTTGGCGTCGACGCCGAAAAGGTCAGCGAAGGCGCAAGCTTCATCGACGACCTCGGCGCGGACTCGCTCGACACCGTCGAACTGGTCATGGCTTTCGAAGAAGAATTCGGCGTTGAAATCCCGGACGACGCTGCTGACTCGATCCTGACTGTCGGCGACGCCGTCAAGTTCATCGAAAAGGCTCAGGCCTAATACCTTAAAGCGGCTTCGGCCGTGGACGGGCCGCCTAAAGCGGCCCGTTTCAGCCCAGGGAAGTGGGCTATCCCGCGCTGAGCGGGGATTTCGATCAGCAAGCGTTTCCCGCATATCCCTCTGATCGTGAATAAGAACCTTAAAATGGATGCCCGGATCGGGTTCGTTACACGTGGTCCGATCCGGCTCTGAAATGGAAAAGTCAGGGTGGGTCGCGGACTATGAGACGTGTCGTTATCACCGGTACCGGCATGGTATCTCCCTTGGGTTGCGGAACTGAGGCGACGTGGGCGCGCCTGCTTGCCGGGCACAATGCCGCGCGCAAGGTGACCGAATTCGAGGTCGAGGACCTTCCTGCCAAGATTGCCTGCCGCATTCCCTTCGGCGACGGCACCGATGCTACCTTCAATGCCGACGACTGGATGGAGCCGAAGGAGCAGCGCAAGGTCGATCCGTTCATCGTCTACGCGATGGCAGCGGCCGACATGGCGCTGGCCGATGCCGGCTGGAAGCCGGAGAACGATGAAGACCAGATCGCGACCGGCGTGCTGATCGGTTCGGGCATCGGCGGTCTCGAAGGCATCGTCGAAGGCGGCTACACGCTGCGCGACAAGGGCCCCCGCCGCATCTCACCGTTCTTCATTCCCGGCCGGCTCATCAATCTTGCCTCGGGCCAGGTGTCGATCCGCCACAAGCTGCGCGGTCCGAACCACTCTGTCGTCACCGCCTGTTCGACCGGCGCGCATGCGATCGGCGACGCGAGCCGCCTGATCGCGCTCGGCGATGCCGACGTCATGGTGGCCGGTGGTGCGGAATCGCCGATCTGCCGGATTTCGCTCGCCGGCTTTGCCGCCTGCAAGGCGCTATCGACCCAGCACAATGACGATCCGCAGAAGGCCTCGCGCCCCTACGATATCGACCGTGATGGTTTCGTCATGGGCGAGGGCGCTGGCGTCGTCATCCTCGAAGAGCTCGAGCATGCCAAGGCCCGTGGCGCCAAGATCTATGCGGAAGTCGTCGGCTACGGCCTTTCGGGCGATGCGTTTCACATCACCGCTCCGTCGGAAGATGGCGACGGTGCCTATCGCTGCATGCAGATGGCGCTGAAGCGAGCCGGCCTGACGGCTGCCGATATCGACTACATCAACGCCCACGGCACCTCCACCATGGCCGACACGATCGAGCTTGGCGCCGTCGAGCGCCTGGTCGGCGAACACGCGTCGAAGATCTCGATGTCCTCGACCAAGTCGGCCATCGGCCACCTGCTCGGCGCTGCCGGCGCGGTGGAAGCGATCTTCTCGGCGCTGGCGATCCGCGACAACATTGCGCCGCCGACGCTGAACCTCGACAATCCGTCGATCGAGACGAAGATCGACCTCGTGCCGCATGTCGCGCGCAAGCGCGAAATCAACGTGGCGCTCTCGAATTCCTTCGGCTTCGGCGGCACCAACGCCTCGTTGGTCCTGCGCCGCTACACCGGCGCCTGATCGCGCGCCTGGAGCGTCGCTTGAGCCAATTGTCGCGCCGACCGTCAAAGGCGGCGCGATGATCCAGCTTTTGCCGTATTGCTCGCTACAAGCATGTGGTGGGAGGAGGCGTCGTCGCGGAAGACGGCGCTCGCCGACCGCGATGTTCGCGCAAGGCAAATCTGTCAGATTGCCCTTCAGTCATTGCCTGGAATTGCGGTTTGCCGGGTTTTTGCCGCGGGCCGTGGTTCCGGATTAAAGTGTCGGTCGTCCGCCGCGTTCTCTTGAACGGACGGTGATTCGACACATTTCTGTGGTTCTTCGGTGAGATTGCACCGACTGCGGATTTTTGAGTAACTGCGGACGTCGGCCTTCTGGGCGGCACCGTTTTATAAATTTGACCTATGCCTGCCACGGTCCAGTCCGAAATTCGCACCGGAAGCAGGAAGAGAATGAGGCCGCGAATTTCGGGTTCGGGATAATCGTGAGCGACTCAAACGATAACGGCGCGGCGCAATTTGGCCGCAGTGAAAACGCGAGCAACGGACCGATCATTCCGAAATCGGCAAACGAGGCCCTGCGTCCGGAAAAAGTGCCGCAACCGCCGAAACGATCGCGCAAGGCCCGCAGCCAGGTCGTGATCTTCCTGAACTTTGTCATGACCGTCATTGTCTTTGCAGCGCTCGCCGCTGCCGGCACGGTCTATTATGCGATGCACCAGTACGAAAAGCCGGGTCCGCTGCAGGCGAACCAGAACTTCATCGTCCGGGGCGGCGCCGGCATGAGCGAGATCGCCAGCGGGCTCGAGCGCGGCAACATCATCACCGATGCGCGCGTTTTCCGTTTCGTTTCCGAAGCCTACCTCGACAACGAGACGCTGAAGGCCGGCGAATATGAGATCAAGGCCGGCTCGTCGATGCAGGAGGTCATGCAGCTCCTGAAGTCGGGCAAGTCGATCCTCTACTCCGTCTCCCTGCCGGAAGGCCTGACCGTCAAGCAGATGTTCCACAGGCTGGCCGACGATCCAGTGCTCGTCGGCGACCTGCCGACGGAGCTGCCGCCGGAAGGCACCCTGATGCCGGACACCTACAAGTTCACGCGCGGCACCAAGCGCGGCGAGATCGTTCAGCAGATGGCCGCAGCCCAGAAGGTGCTGGTCGGCCAGATATGGGAAAAGCGCGATCCCAACCTGCCGGTGTCGACGGTTGAGGAGCTCGTGACGCTTGCCTCGATCGTGGAGAAGGAAACCGGTCGCGCCGACGAGCGTCCGCGCGTCGCCTCCGTCTTCATCAACCGGCTCGACAAGGGCATGCGGCTGCAATCCGACCCGACGATCATCTATGGCATCTTCGGCGGTGACGGTAAGCCGGCCGACCGGCCGATCCTGAAGTCGGACATCGACAAGCAGACGCCTTACAACACCTATATCATCAAGGGGCTGCCGCCGACGCCGATCGCCAATCCTGGTCGTGCAGCGCTGGAAGCGGTCGCCAATCCGTCGCGCACGCCTGAGCTTTACTTCGTTGCCGATGGCACGGGCGGCCACGTCTTTGCCGAGACGCTCGACGAGCACAATGCCAATGTCCGCCGCTGGCGCAAGGTCGAGGCAGAGCGGGCGGCAGAAGCGGCGAAGGCTGCGGCTGACGCGGGCACCGCCGAGCCGGCAGCCACGCAGCCGCAATAACGCCGGCTGCTGGCGGCGCATAGCCGCGCAGCGGTGCTTGCATTGTGGACGGACGAATCACGGCGCGGATATCCCTTGCGGGATGCCGCGCCGTCGCCTTATTGCTTCTGCTGAAACCGCAACGGAGGTGATGATGCCGCTCCAATCGATGACCGGCTTTGCCCGGAGAGAAGGCAGCAGCGGCCGCCGTCGTTGGGCCTGGGAGCTGCGCTCCGTCAACGGCAAGGGCCTGGACCTCAGGCTGCGCCTGCCGCAGGGGCTCGAGCGCTTCGAGCCCGAGGTGCGCAAGCTCGCAGCGGAGTATTTTTCCCGCGGCAATCTTCAGATCGGCCTCTCCGTCAGCGGCGGCGAGGCGGCCGTCGAGGCCGTGGTCAACCAGGCAGCCTTGACGGCGGTGCTGAACCTGCGCGGCCAGCTCGGTGATCTCGTCGATCCCGCGCCGCTCCGGTTCGACACGCTTCTCTCGATCCGCGGCATCGTCGACTTCCGCGAGCCGGAAGAAAGCGAAGAAGAGCGTGCGGCGCTCGATGCCGGTATCCTGGCAGGTCTGGCGGGTGCGCTCGCCGATTTGCGCGCGATGCGAGCAGACGAGGGCGCGGCACTCTGTCAGATCCTGCTGGGACAGGTCGAGACGATCGAGCGGCTGACGGCGACGGTCGAGTCCGACCCGTCACGTAGCGCCGCTGCGATTGCCGATCGGCTGGCGCAACAGGTAGCTCTGGTGATGGACAACGGCTCGTCGCTCGACCGGGACCGGCTCCACGCCGAAGTCGCTTTGCTCGCCACCAAGGCGGATCTTCGCGAGGAGATCGACCGGCTTGGTTCCCACATCGTTGCCGCCCGGGAGCTTCTGTCGAAGGGCGGTCCCGTCGGGCGCAAGCTCGATTTCCTCGCACAGGAATTTAACCGAGAATCGAATACGATCTGTTCCAAGTCCAACGCGGCCGCTGTGTCTGCCGCCGGCATCGAGCTGAAGGTCGTCATCGACCAGTTCCGCGAACAGGTCCAGAATCTGGAGTAAGGTATGAACCCGGCGACCCCTTCGCCCATCAAGATCGCCCGTCGTGGGCTGATGCTCGTCATTTCCTCGCCGTCGGGCGCAGGCAAGTCGACCATTGCGCGCAACCTCCTGGAAGCCGATCCGGAGATGAGCATTTCGGTCAGCGTGACGACGCGTCAGCGGCGACCAAGCGAGATCGATGGACGGCACTATCACTTCAAGTCGATCCGCGAGTTCGAGGCGCTGAGGTCCACCGACTCGCTGCTCGAATGGGCGGAGGTGCACGGCAACTTCTACGGCACGCCGCGAGATGCGGTCGAGGCGGCCATGGCCGCGGGCCGGGACATGCTGTTCGATATCGACTGGCAGGGCGCTCAGCAGCTCCAGGAGAAGATGGCGGGCGACGTCGTCTCGATCTTCATCCTGCCGCCGTCAATGGCTGAACTGCAGTCACGCCTGCATCGTCGCGCCGAAGACAGCGAAGAGGTGATCGCCACGCGCCTTGCCAACTCGCGCGCCGAGATCGAGCACTGGCGGGAGTATGATTACATCGTGCTCAACGACGACCTCGACCGCGCCTTTGCATCCGTGCGTGCGATCGTCGAGGCCGAACGCCTGCGCCGCGACCGGCGCCCCGGCCTGTTCGATTTCGTCAACGGGCTGCTGACCGAAAACCCGTTCTAAGGCTTCAAAAGAAATGGCTCCGTGAGGAGCCATTTTTGATTCACGCTATTTGTAGCGCGCGCCTTGCGATCCATATGCCCGCTCAGAGGCAGTTGGCCAGGCGACAGAACTCTTCCACCGAAAGTGTTTCGGCGCGTCGCTGCGGGTCGATATCGGCCTTGGCAAGCAGCGCCTCGCCACCGAGTGGCTTCAGGCTCTGCCGCAGCATCTTGCGGCGCTGGCCGAAGGCTGCATGCGTCACTTTCTCGAGCGCCGCGACCGAGCAGGGGATCGGGTTTTCCACCGGCTCCAGATGGACCACGGACGACGTCACCTTCGGTGGTGGCGTAAAGGCCTGCGGCGGCACGTCGAATGCCATCCGCGCCTTTGTGCGCCAACCACAGAGCACGCCGAGGCGGCCATAGTGGTCGTCATCCGCGTCGGCGACGATCCTCAGGCCCACTTCGCGCTGGAACATCAGCGTCAGCGACTGCCAGAAGGGCGGCCAGCGCTCGGGCAGCAGCCAGTTAACGAGTAACTGAGTGCCGACATTGTAGGGCAGGTTGGCGATGATCTTGACCGGCCCATCGTCGGCAAGCGTCTCGAACGACGTCTTCAAAGCATCGCCTTCGATGACCTGTAGCCGATCGGGATAATGCGCGCCGATTTCGGCAAGTGCCGGCAGGCAGCGCGCGTCCCGCTCAATCGCAATGACCTTCTTGGCACCGAGCGCGAGGATGGCGCGGGTGAGGCCTCCCGGTCCGGGGCCGACCTCGATGACCGTTGCCCCTTCGAGCGAACCGGCGGTCCGCGCGATCTTCTGCGTCAGGTTGAGATCGAGCAGGAAGTTCTGGCCGAGCGCCTTCTTGGCATCGAGGCCGTGACGCTGGATGACGTCGCGTAGCGGAGGAAGACCGTCAAGGGCGGCCATCAGCGGGTATCTCCTGGCATATTGGCCGCAAGCGATGCGGCAAGGTCGAGCGCGGCCCGAAGGCTGTCGTCGCGGGCGACGCCCTTGCCGGCAAGGCCGAAGGCCGTGCCGTGGTCGGGCGACGTGCGGATGAAGGGAAGACCGAGCGTGACGTTGACGCTATCGTCGAAGCCGAGCGCCTTGGCCGGGATCAGCGCCTGGTCGTGATACATGCAGATGGCCACGTCGTAGGTGGCGCGTGCGCGATCATGGAACATCGTATCTGCCGGCAGCGGGCCGACCGCATCGATACCCTCCGCACGCAGCCTGTCGATGACGGGCCGGATGACGGCGTCGTCCTCGAGACCGAGCGCACCGTTTTCGCCCGCATGCGGGTTCAGCCCGGCGATCGCGAGCCGTGGCTGTCGAAGTCCGAAACGATTGCGAAGGTCGGCCGCAGTAATCGCGCAGGTGCGGTAGATGAGGTCCGGCGTCAGTTGCTCCGGCACGTCCTTCAAGGGGATATGGATGGTGACGGGAACGGCGCGCAGCTTCGGTCCGGCCAGCATCATCACCGGCAGCACCGGCTGTCCCGTCGCCTTTTCGGCAAGATCGGCGAGATATTCGGTATGGCCCGGGAAGCGGAAGCCGGCGTCATAGAGAACCGCCTTGGCGATCGGGTTCGTGACCACGGCCGAGGCCTGTCCGGCGGTCACCAGTCGCACGGCCGTGTCGATCGCCCCGATCACGGCGCTGGCATTGACGGTGTCGGGCTCGCCGGCCTTGACCGGGGCAGGGCAGGCAAGCGGCAGGACCGGCAGCGCCGTGTCGAAGAGGGAGAGGGCGCCGGCGCAATCCGTCTCGCGGATGGACACCGTGTAGCCGAGCATCGAGGCGCGCGCGGCAAGGACTGCGGGGTCGCCGATGAAAAGGAAGGGGGCCGTCGCATGGTCGCGGCGGCCGAGCCAGGTCGAGAGGCTGATGTCCGGCCCGATACCGGCCGGGTCGCCCATGGTCAGGGCGAGAGGCCCGCCGGTAGTTTCGCGCATGTTTCCGTCGTGATTACTTGTTGACGATTTGCGCCTTCTTGCGCAGCTCCTCGAGGTACTTCTCGCTGTTCGGGTCTTCGCCACCGGCCTTCTTCTTGCCGATATCCTCGGCGCGGAAGACGATTTCGGCGGCGGTGTCGTCGTTGACCTCACGCTTCTTGCAGATCGCCAGGTACTCGACGCCCTTTTCTGTCACGCGGGTTCCGGTGGTGCCATTCTCGCCGGCCTTCTCGATCAGCGGCTTCCATTCGTCAGGCAGCTGCTGGGCAAGCATGCGGCCGAGGCTGCGGATCGACACGTCGCGATAGTTGGCGGCAAACACCTTCGAGGTTTCGCAGCCCGGGAACTGAGCGCGCGAGGCGTTGGCTTCCGCCTGCCGCTTCGCGGTGATCGCGCCGCGCTTCTTCTCGGGAATGACGAAGATCACCTGCTGCAGGAAATACTCGGTGGTCACCGGCTTCTGTCCGCCGCCTTCCATCATGCGCTTGACGAGGTCGGCGCCCTGGAGGCGGTTAGAGCTGCCGTAACGGAAGTTGACCGCACGCGGCCAGCTCATCTGCACGGCGATGAATTGCTTGAAATGTTCGGAGCCGACGCCGGCCTGATCGAGAATCTTGCCGAGCTGCTCGGTCGAAAGCTTGTTGCCCGAGGCGAAGCGCGCATAGGCGGCATCGACTTCCTGCGTGCTGACGGACTGGCCGATGCGTGCGATCTCGGCACGCTTGAGAACTTCGTCGACGAGTTGCTTCTTGGCTTCGTCGTTGCCGCCCTTCTGGCGCTGCAGGCGAAGGAAGGCCACGCGCTTGGCGATGTCGCCGGAGGTAATCACCGTGTTGTTGACCGTTACCTTGACCGTGCTCGCTGCTGCCTGAGCTCCGGAGCATATTGCAACGCTCAAGGTGCCGGCCAAAGCCAGTACCGACAGTGTCCTCAAGATCGACATTTTCCCGCCCATTCTCTTTTCCTATATCCCGGACTATCACCGTCGACAGGCTTTGTCCGCCTGCCGGCCTTGCGCCGTTGCCTTATCTTGTCGGAGGGAATGCATAATACATGCGGCCAAACGATGACAAGACCGTTTGACGGTGCCGATATCGACGAATGGGCGAACTTTTGACCCGCCCACTCGCTTGACGATATCAATAATAGTCGAGCTCTTCGAACTTGGTGTCGCCGACGTTCACGTCGCCGAGTGTACGGAAGCTGATTCTCGCGCCGATCGACCAATCGTTCGCGACATTGGCATCGGTATCGCGTTCCTGCTTGTAGACGATCGAGAACAGCGTGTCCTGATCGTCGTAGGTGATGCCGAAACCGTTGCGTGAGATGACATCCTTGTTGATGTCATAGGTGATCGCGCCGAACACCGACCAATAGTCGTGGAACCGGTAGGCGGCGGCGGTCTGGATTTCGTCCTGGTTGGACAGAGATCCGTAGAGCGGCTGCGCTTCGATGCGCGTATAGGTCATCGCGGCCTGCCAGGTCGTGCCGAGATAGCCGACGGTGGTATCGGCACGGCGCAGCGACAGGTCCTTTTCGTCGAGGCGGCCGGAAACGCTCGCCATCAGACCGGACGGTGCGTCGATGCCGAACATGGCAACGTAGTCAGAGCTCTTGGTCTCAAGACCGGAATTCGCCCCGGCCTTGACCAGGTCGTCCGTCGCAAACGAGTTCAGGCCACCCAGATGGAACGACTGGCCAACGATGCCACGCAGGCCGTAGCCGCTGTCGAAGGTCCCCGTGTAGCGGAAGCCGACATTGGCGCGCGTGCCGCCCTCGATCCGGTCGAAACCGGAGAACTTGTCACGGTCAAAGAGGTTCGTTGCGTCGAACACGAAGCTCTGCGCGTCTTCGTTCGGCAGGCCGCCGGCATATTGCTCGTTCGGGCGCGCGTAGAGCTGTGCGATCGGCTCGACGACGTGACTGCTGTCCTCACCGACGAACAGGATCGGGTAGCGGGCTTCGAGGCCCGCGGTCAACATGCGCCGCGTTGCCGCATCGCTCGTGTTGAAGTCGCCGGTATAGGCCGGACCGGGATTGTCCATGTTCAGCCCGATGGCATCGCCGCGCGCTGCCAGCAGCGGCGTGAGGACCAGGCCGCCCGGGGCGATGAAGGTGCGCTTCCACTCGAGTTCGCCGGTCAGGCGGTGCGAGGTGCCTTCTAGGCCGCGGAAGCGGACCACGCCCGGTTGGGTAAACGCGTCGAGCCGGTTGCGCTTCACGTTCGTGAAGTTGAACGTCGCGGAAAGCTCGCCGCCCAACACGGGATCAGGCGCCTTGTAGGAATAGTCGAGGACCTGCGCCGCCGGCTGCTGGTTTTCCTCGATGCTGTTGGCGTCGGCGTCCTGAATGTCGAAGTAGAAGGCGCGCAGATCGAAGTAGTTCCGCTTGCCGAGCCCCGTCAGGTAGGCCTGGTTGGTATAGGTGGTGCCGTCGAACGTCGACAGCTCGTAGGTTTTGGCGAAGTTGGCGTCGGACTGGACGAGTACGTTCCAGCCGAAGGTCCAGCGCGGATTGATCTCGAACTCAGCCTTCGACGCGATCATGCCGCGATTGGTATGCATCGCGTCGACGGTGCCGGGCGTGAACTTGCCCTTATCGAGCTGGCTGATGCCGGCGAAGTTCAGCGTATGGAAGCCGTTGTGGAACCGCTGGCGGAATTCTCCCTCCAGCAGGAAGCCCTGTCGCGTCAGGCCGGTAAGCGTCGCCGTCGCGTCCATATAGGGCGAGATCGCCCAGTAGTAGGGGACGCCGACGCCAACTCCGAGTTTCTGGGCCGAGCGGAACGTCGGAAACAGGAAGCCGCTCTTGCGCTTGACCGTATGGTCAGGCAGCTCCATGACCGGAATATAGGCGATCGGCTTGCCGAACAGCTCAAAGCGCGCGTTCTCCAGACGGATGGTCCGCGTGCGGCCGTTCTGGATGACGCGCTGGGCCTTGATGTGCCACAGCGAGCGATGTTCCGGCTTGGTCGAGCACGGCGTGCAAGCCGTATAGACGGCCTCGTTCAGGATGAATTCTTCGCCGTTCCGGCGCTCGCCGCTCGTGGCAGCAAGCCGCGTCAGATCGGTGGTTTCGATGCGCATCTGCTCGAGGAAACCGTCCCCGAAATCGTCGGTGACATCCATCTTGTCGGCATAGACGACATTGCCGCCCGGCTCAATGAACTGGATTTCCCCGGATGCATAGATGCGGCCATTCTTCTGGTCGTACTCGACCTGACGGGCCACCATCTTGTAGCCGCCGTAATCGATCTGCACGTTGCCGCGCACGATCACTTTTTCGGCGTCCTTGTTGTAGACGAGCTCATTGGCGGACAGAAGCAGCTTGGCGTCTTCCGGCATGTTCGGGCGCAACGAATCGAGGCGGTCCGAAGCCTGCTGCGCCATTGCAGGCGCACTCATTCCCATGGCAAGTGTCTGCAGCGCCACGCCTGCAAGCAGGGCAGCGTTGATCAGCCTTATACGTTTGCGGTTCACTACCGCCACTAGCCATCCTCCTGATTTAAAAGAATCGTCGAGCCCAGCGCCATCGCTACAACAACTGGCAACCAGGCTGCAACGAAAGGAGGCACAATGCCGCTGCTCCCGAATGCTTTGACAAGCACGGTGACGACATAAAGCACGAAGCCTGAAAGGATGCCACCGAGAATTACGGAGCGCGATTGGTTAAACCGGCTAAATTTCAGCGACACACAAGCGGCGATCAGCGTCATGGCGACGAGCAGCAGCGGCAACGACAACATTGAGTGGAATTGAGTTTCCATGCCGTTGGTCGAAAAACCGAAGGAGCGGGCCACTTCGATCTTGCGCGGCAGGTCGAAAAACTGAATGGAATCAGCCTTTGCAAGACGTTCCTGAACAAACTCCGGCTTAAGATTGGTGGCCAGCTGTGCTGTTTTCAAACGTTGCGGAAGCTGTCCGTTGCGCGTTTCCGTGACGTCGTTAAGAAGCCAGTAACCATCTTCGAGTTTCGCCGACGCCGCATCCTGTCTCAGAATGATCGTGCCCTGTGGATCAAAGTGGATGACGGTGACGTTGAGAAGCGTCGTGCCGTTGTCCTGAACCGAGCGCGCGCCAATGATCGTGTCCGTGCCGTTATAGATCTGCCGCAGCCACGGGATCGAGCCGGCATCGGCGTTCCGCGTGGAGCCCCATTCGGCCAAAAGCGCCTCGCCGCGCTTCGTTCCCCAGGCAGCAAGCGGGTTGAGCGCCACGACCGCCAGCACGCCGAAGAGGAAGGAGCCGAGGATGAAGGGCCGCAGGAACTGCCAGACGGAGATGCCGGCTGCGCGGGTCACGACCAGCTCGTAGCGGCGGTTGAGCGAAATCAGCGCCGCCATGGCCGAAAACAGCGCGACGAAGGGTATCGTCTGCTGCAGGATCAGCGGGATTCGGAGCGCGGTCATCAACAGGGCGCCGGAGATGCTGTAGCGCGGCAGGTTTGCCAGCCGGCTTGCCTGTTCGCTGAAGTCGATGATGAAGACCAGCGAGAAGATCCCGACGAGGAACCAGAACGTCGTGATAACGTAGCGCATGAAGAAGTAGCGGCCGAGCGTGCCCATCATGACGGCTGCCCTTTCTCGGCGTCAGGCCGCATCAGGCGCAGGCGAACCAGGAGTTCCTGCAGCTTTTCCTGCCCGGTCATCGGAATGTCCAGTCGCCTGTTGCTGACGAGCTGGTGAATGCAGAGGGCGCCCGCCATCAGCGGCACGGCATACATCAACGGCACGAACCACACGGAGTCCTCGGCGCTGTTGCCGGCATAGAACGTCATCCAGCGGATGAGCAGGGCCGTGCCGAGCGCGCTGACCATCGGATGAAGCCGCGCTTCGCGATGGGAGCGTGCGTCACTGCTGAAGACCAGCGCAATCAGGCCGAAGAGCAGCGGGAAGGTCCATTCCGTGAAGCGACGGTTGAGTTCGGCGGTAAAGGCGAGCGGATTGTTCTTGTAGACGTGATCTTCCGGGTCCGGATTGATCAGGCCGGGAAGGTCGCGGTCCTTCGCTCGAATGGTCGCCTCGCGCGTCGTCTTGGTCATGTCGGCGAGATCGAAGGCATATGAGTCGAACTTGATGATCGACACGCTACCGTCGGGGAGCTTGCGCTGCACTTCCCCGTCTTTCATCACCAGCGCCGAGCTCTTGTCGTCGATGGCGCCTTCGCGGGCATAGTAGACGAGCTCGAAGCTCGGATTGCGCGAATCGGCGACGAAGATGCCCTGCAGCACGCCGCCGCCCCGCCGCGCGCCAACCTGGACGTATAGATTGTCTGCGACCTTGCGGAAGGTGTTCTCCTGCACGACGGACGACAGCAGATCGGCGTTGGCGGTCGCAAGCATCTTGCGCAAGGCCATACGCGAATAGGGCTCGACGAAATTGTCGACCACGAAGGAAAGCACGCTGAGGCCCAATGCCAGGTAGACCACCGGCCGGATGATCGCCATGCGCGAGCTGCCGGCGGCGTTGAGCACCGTCAGCTCCGAATCGGTGTTCATCGTCGTCAGCGTTTGTGTGACGCCGATCACCAGCGCAAACGGCAGGATGATCGTGATGACGGAAGGCAGGATGAGGGTCGCCACTTTGGCGAAGGCGAGCACGGATTGGCCGTTGTCGGTGACGAGGTTGACGTTGGTCAGCGCCTGAGTCGTCCAGGTGATGCCAAGCAACGGCAGGAGCGTCGCGAGGAACATGATCACGGCACGCCGGAATATGTAGCGTTCGATCAGCTTCATGCCCGTGTCCGGTCCAAAATCCTGCTCATGTTTCTGTTCCGGCGGCGGTTATCGAACCGGATTTCGCCCATGTCCGTAAACCGAAGCCCGGTTCTTTGCCAGCCACCCGTGCTGCTCGAATTGTGCAGCAACAGGGATAATTTAAGGCGAAGAACCTCGGTTAACCGCATGTAAACATCTGCGGGCATCTTGCCAAGCGGTTGAAAAGCGAGAAGGGTGCCGGCCACAGCTTTGACGGTGGCGAATGATGCGAATATTTGCCACTGTAACCGCCCGGTAACAGGCCGGCTTGCCATAAGCCTTGCCGTGTCGTCCGGTTGCGTTGTGCGGCCTAGATCCCCTTGGGCTGGCGCTCGATCTCCCGGAAAGATCCATTCGATCCAAAGGGTTGCGTCCAGACAGGAAATACCCGGAGTTTTCAATGTCGATGAAGTTTGAGTTCACCTTTGCCAAGTCCCATAAGCCGAGCGGTGGCGTCGCCGTTCTGCTGAAGAGCGCGGGCGCGTCGGCGGCTGCCGGCGCCGATGTCGCCGACCCCGAGAACGTCGTCGCAAGGGCGGCGAAGATCAAGAAGTTTACCGGCAAGGCGTTCTCCTCCCTCGACATCGTCGCGCCGCATGGCTCGCCCGCCGATCGAATCGTCGTGCTCGGTCTTGGAGACGCGGATGCGCTGACGGACCATGACTGGCTGAAGGCGGGCGGAGCCGTCGCTGCGAAGCTTGGTTCGGTCGACAAGGTGACGGTCTTCATCGACGCGCCCGACGCCAACGTGACCGGAAAGGCGGCAGCGGACTTTGCACTCGGCATGGAGATGAATGCCTACGCCTTCGACAGCTACAAGACCAAGAAGGCCGACGACGACGCGAAGCCATCCGGCAAGCCGACCAAGGTGACGATCGTCACCGGCACGGTCATCGCGGCGAAAAAGGCGTTCACGGCGGCGCAGGCCGTTGCCGAAGGCGTGTTCCTCGCCCGCGATCTGGTGAACGAACCGGCCAACGTGCTGGGCCCGGTCGAGTTTGCCGCCAAGGCGAAGGAGCTGGAAAAGCTCGGCGTCGAGGTGGAGATCCTCACCGAAAAGGAAATGAAGAAGCTCGGCATGGGCGCGCTGCTCGGCGTCGCGCAAGGGTCGAGCCGTCCACCGCGCCTCGTCATCATGCAGTGGAAGGGCGGCAAGTCCAAGGACCGTCCGCTCGCCTTCGTCGGCAAGGGCGTCGTCTTCGACAGCGGCGGCATCTCGATCAAGCCGGCTGCCGGCATGGAGGAAATGAAGGGCGACATGGGTGGTGCGGCCGCCGTCACCGGCCTCATGCACGTGCTCGCTGCCCGCGAAGCCAAGGTCAACGCCATCGGCATCATCGGCCTTGTGGAAAACATGCCCGACGGCAGTGCGCAGCGCCCGGGTGATATCGTGACCTCCATGTCCGGCCAGACGATCGAGGTGATCAACACCGACGCCGAAGGCCGTCTCGTGCTTTGTGATGCGCTCTGGTACTGCAACGATCGCTTCAAGCCGCAGGCGATCATCGATCTCGCGACCCTGACCGGCGCGATCATGGTCGCACTTGCAACGCATCATGCCGGCCTGTTCTCCAACGACGACCGTCTGGCGGGGCAGCTTCTTGCCGCTGGCATCGCGACGCACGAGCCCCTGTGGCGCATGCCGCTCGGCCGGGAATACGACAAGATGATCGACAGCAAGTTCGCCGACATGAAGAACACCGGCGGCCGCCACGGTGGCGCGGTGACCGCGGCGCAGTTCCTCAAGCGCTTCGTCAAGGATACCCCCTGGGCGCATCTCGACATCGCCGGCACCGCCATGGGCGCGCCGACCGACGAGGTCAACCAGTCCTGGGGTTCGGGCTTCGGCGTGCGGTTGCTCGATGAGCTGGTGCGGGCGAGCTACGAGGCCTGAATGCCGGACATGATGAAAGGCGGGAGGCAATCGGCATGACCGAGATCCTGTTCTACCACCTGACGGAATCGAAGCTGGAAGACGCTCTGCCGCCGCTGCTCGACAAGAGTGTCGAGCGCGGCTGGCGAGTGGTCGTACAGACGGTCGATGCAGACCGCCGCGATGCGCTCGATACGCATCTCTGGGTCTATCGTGACGAGAGTTTCCTCCCGCATGGCACTGATGCCGGGGACTTTGCGGCGGATCAGCCGGTGTTGCTCGTCGCCGACGACGGCAATGCCAATGCGGCGACGGTGCGTTTCGTGATCGATGGCGCGAGCCCGCCTGACGTTTCGGCCTATGAGCGCATCGTCTTCATGTTCGACGGCTATGACCAGGAACAGCTGGAAGGCGCGCGCGGCCATTGGAAGCGGCTGAAGGGCGAGGGCCACACCTTGACCTACTGGCAGCAGAACCGCGATGGCCGCTGGGAAAAGAAGGCCTGAGTTTACAAGCGTTACGACAAAAAAGCCCGCGGACGAGACCGCGGGCTTTTTGTTTCCGGCATGTCCGGAAGATCAGTCGTGGAAGGCCTCGACGAACTTGCGCTTGCCGAGCATGAAGGCATCTGCGACGTGGCGCAACGGCGCCAGATCGACGTCCGACTTCCCGGCTTTGACGATTTCGGCGAAGCGCCGGTAGAGCATCGGATATTCCTGCTCCGGCTCCTCGTGCACGAGCTTGCCATCGACGGAGAGCTTGGCGCCGCCTTCCGACAGCACCATCTCGCCCGCCGCCGTGCGGGCAACGATGTCCCAGCTCTGCTTGCCGGTCTGGCGCCAGTCGAATTCCGCCGCGACCGGCAATTTTTGGCCGTCGGTGAAAGTGATGTTGGCGGCGATCGGCGCGTCACGATTTTCCGGGAATTCGAGCACGGCCGACGTTACGAACAGCGGGCGTGGCAGGATGTGGGTGACGATCGACAACGCGTTGATGCCCGGATCGAAGATCCCGAGGCCCCCGGCCGCCCAGATCCAATCCTGGTTCGGGTGCCAGTGCCGCACGTCTTCCTTCCAGATGACCTGGACATCCTTGATCGGCGTCGTTGCCAGGAAGGACTTTGCAGCTTCCACGGCCGGCGCGTAGCGGGAGTGCCAGCTTGCAAACAGCGACAGCCCCTTCGATGCTGCCAGCGCCTCGAGGTCCGCGACCTCGCTGAGCGTCGCGCCCGGCGGCTTTTCCAGGAACACGTGCTTGCCGGCGTCGAGCGCGACGCGAGCTGCCTCGTAGCGATACTGCGGCGGCATGCAGAGCGACACGGCTTCGATCGCAGGAACCGCGTCGAGCATCGCCTCGATCGATTTGAAATTGTCGATGCCATCGACCGTCCCATGTCGGCTCGCGGCGGCAATCAGCTGATAGTCGCTGTTCTTGGCGATCGCCGGCAGGTGCTGGTCGCGAACGATCTTGCCGATGCCGACAAGCGCAATTTTGATGGGGGCCATGGTGTTCCGCTCGATTTGTATGACTTATTGTCGGCTCTTGTAGCAGATTGCACACCGGGAGCAAGCCGCCGCTCCGCCCGGGACTATGACATCGATGTCGATGGAATCGACAGATTGTCATTCCCTCTCAACGTCGCCGCACTAACTCTACCGGTGGACGTGCGGTGCCGTCCCGTCAACTGGACTGACATGGGCGGTCTGACCACCCGAACGAGGAGTGAACGATGCAGCAGCAGATCCGTCGGGCAAGCCGAGCCGACCTCGACATCATGATCGAGTGGGCCGCGGAAGAGGGGTGGAACCCCGGCCTCGGCGACGCGGGGCCTTTCTGGGCAGCCGACCCTGAGGGCTATTGGGTGGCGGATGGAGAGGGGGCGCCGGTCGCCGCGATCTCACTGGCGCGGTACAACGAAAGCTTCGGCTTTCTCGGCTTCTTCATCACCCGGCCGGATCATCGTGGCAGGGGCATTGGCCGACAGCTGTGGCAACAGGCGATGTCGGTTGCCGATCGGCGCATCGTCGGTCTGGACGGCGTGGTCGCGCAGCAGGAGAACTATAGCCGGTCCGGCTTCGTCTACGCCCACGCGAACATCCGCTACGGCGGCATCATCGACGTGGTCGAGCCGCCGGGCGCGGATCTGCTGGAGGTCGCGCCGGTGCACATGCCGCTCCTCATCGACTATGATCGCCGCTTCGTCCCGACGCGTCGCGAGGTGTTTCTGCGCGAGTGGCTGAAGGCGAGCGACGGGCGGCGCAGCATCTTGCTGCTGCGCGATGGCGCGGTGGCGGCCTATGGGACGATCCGGGCCTGCCGCAACGGCTTCAAAATCGGGCCGCTCTTTTCCGACACCGAGACCGGCGCCGATCTGGTCTTTCGCAAGCTTGCCGCCGGCGTCAACGGCAGCGAAGTATACCTCGACATCCCTGAACCGAACGCCTCGGCCAAGGCACTTTGCGATCGCTACAATCTCAAGCCCGTGTTTGAGACCGCGCGCATGTATCGTGGGCCGGATCCGGGGCTGCCGCTGGCGCGAATCTACGGAATTACCACTTTCGAGCTGGGCTGACGGAGGGGAGGCGACGGCGGGGCCGGCTTCTGTCAGCCGGCCATCGCGTCTTCATATTCGGCGGAAAGTTCGAGCCATTGCTCTTCGGCTTGCGTGAGTTTCGCTGCCGCGTCGGAGCGTTCCTTGGCCTTTTGTGCAGCCTTGGCCGGCGACTTTTCGTAGAGCGCCGGATCGGCAAGTTCCACATCAAGTGCCTGAATCAGTTTCTCCAGCTTTCCGGTCAAGGATTCGATTTCGTTGATCTTCTTGCGCAGCGGCGCCAGCGAGGCGCGCTTGTCGGCATTGACCTTGCGCTGGTCCGCCTTCGAAAGGCTGTCGTCGACGCCGGTCGGCCTCGGCTTCTCGTCCTTCGCCTTGGGGCCACCGACGATCAGGCTGCGGTAGTCTTCGAGGTCGCCGTCATAGCTCGTCACGGTACCGTCGCGCACCAGCCACAGCCGGTCGGCCGTCGCTTCGATCAGGTGCCGGTCGTGTGAAATCAGGATCACGGCGCCGGAATAGTCGTTGAGCGCGGTGATCAGCGCGTTGCGGCTGTCGATGTCGAGGTGGTTGGTCGGCTCGTCGAGGATCAGAAGGTTCGGCGCGTCGAAGGCGGCAAGGCCCATCAGCAACCGCGCCTTTTCGCCGCCGGAAAGATCCTTGGCGGGCGTTTCCATCTTTTCCGTCGCAAGCCCCATCTGCGCCACGCGTGAGCGCACCTTGGCTTCAGGCGCTTCCGGCATGCGCCGGCGCACATGCTCGACCGCACTTTGCGTCGGGATCAGGTCGTCGAGCTGATGCTGGGCAAAGAAGCCGACCTTGAGATTGGGAGCGATCTTCAGTTCGCCCGCCTCAGGCGCGAGGCGACCCGAGATGAACTTGGCGAAAGTGGACTTGCCGTTGCCGTTCGAGCCGAGCAGCGCGATCCGGTCGTCCGTGTCGATCCGGAGGTTCAAGCGCTTGAGGATGGGCTTGCCGGGCTCGTAGCCGACGGTACCGCCGGTGACGGCGATGATCGGCGAAGCCGCTTCCTTCTCCGGGTCCGGGAAGGAGAAGCCCTGGACATGATCTTCGATCACGGCCGCAATCGTGCCCATGCGCTCCAGTGCCTTGACGCGGCTTTGCGCCTGGCGCGCCTTGGTGGCCTTGGCCTTGAAGCGGTCGATGAAGCTCTGGAGGTGCTTTCGTGCTGCGTCGTTCTTGGCTTTCGCCTTCATCTGCAGCTCGTCGGCTTCCGCCTTCTGCCGCTCGAACTGGTCGTAGGGCCCACGATAGAAGGTGAGCTTCTTCTGGTCGAGATGCACGATGGCGTTGACCGCGGTGTTCAAGAGGTCCCGGTCGTGGCTGATGATGATGACCGTGTGCGGATAACGGCGGATGTAATCCTCGAGCCACAGCGTGCCTTCAAGGTCGAGATAGTTGGTCGGCTCGTCGAGCAGCAGTAAATCCGGCTCGGAAAAGAGTACGCCCGCAAGCGCCACCCGCATCCGCCAGCCACCGGAAAACGACGAGGCGGGACGCAGCTGTGCTTCATGGTCGAAGCCGAGGCCGGCGAGAATGCTTGCAGCACGCGCTTCGGCCGAATGGGCGCCGATGTCGGCAAGCCGCGTCTGGATCTCGGCAATCCGGTGCGGATCGGTCGCGGTCTCGGCTTCGGCGACCAGCGCCGTGCGCTCCTTGTCCGCCTTGAGCACGATCTCGATCAGCGGTTCTTCTGTGCCGGGCGCTTCCTGCGCGACCTGGCCGATGCGCGCGTTTTTGGGTAGCGCGATCGTGCCGGCTTCCGACGCGAATTCGCCGGTTATGATGCGAAACAGCGTGGACTTGCCAGCGCCGTTTCGGCCCACGAGCCCCGCCTTCGTGCCCGCCGGAAGCGTCACGGATGCGTTTTCGATGAGGAGACGTCCCGCGATGCGGGCGGAAAGGCCGGAAATCTGGATCATTGCGGCCTTTTGCCCGGACTTGGCCGGGAAGGCAAGAGGCGTCGGCGTGCTGTTGCCACCGCTGTGGCGGGGCGGGAATTCAAGAGGTCATTGTTATCGATTTTTGAACAAGGCGTTCCGACAATCGATACTACACATCCTCATCGTGAGGGACCATCTCAATAACGGAAGGGCGGGGAACGCTCTTCTGACCGCCTCGATCGACCGAACGCCAGTGGCAGAGGCCCCGCGTTCCGAGGGACGACCGATCCGGCCAAGGACATTTTTGATGAAACCTCGTTCAGCCGAACGAGCCTCCCAGGAGTGAAGACCATGAAAACCGCAATCCAGACCGCTCTTTCCGCCGCTCTCGTTGCAACCGCTATCCTCGGTGGCGCTTCTGCTGCCTTTGCCGGCGGCAGCTACTATGAAGGCGTCAGCCCGACGCCGCTCTATACCGAGCGCACGCCGGCCGTCACCGGCAAGTCGTCCTTCACCATCGGCAGCTCCGAAGCCGGCTATGTCGATCGCACCAACACCGGCTCGGTCGCAAACTTCAGCGTCGCGCCGAAGAGCGTGATCGGCGGCGAAGGCGAATACTACCAGGGCATTTCGCGCTAACGGCGATGAATGAGGGGGCGCGGGTTTTGGCCCGCACCCCATTTCAAGGGATTTGATGGATCACCGTGATGATCCTATGAGGCGACCCCAAGCGCCTATGCGGGGCCTAGTCCCCGACCTTCTACCTCCACCAAGGAACAGATTGATGAAGAAGTCCTTTGCCGCAATCCTCGTTGCGGCGGCCATGCTCGGCGGCGCGTCCGCCGCTGTCGCAGGCGGAAGCTACTACGAGGGTGTGAGCTCCACGCCGCTCTTTACCGGCCGCGCCGAAGCCTCCGCCGGCACCGGCGTGTCCGCGACCGCAAGCCGCGGCGACTACTATGCGGGCATCGAAGACAGATCCGTCGACAAGACGGCAACCGGCGCGATCGCCAATGGCGGCGCCAGGGCTTTCGGCGAGGCCGACCAAAACAAGCAGTAAGTCACGCCAGACGGTTGACCGAACAACCCGGTCCCGCCCACGCGGGGCCGGGTTGTTTCGTTTTGGCGTTGCCAAATGAGGTACATTGCCATGACAGAAAAAGTCGAAGTCGCCGAGCGGCTCTTCGAGCTCTACCACTGCGTTCATCGCCTGGTGAACGCATCGATGTCGGAGGAAGGCGTTTCGCTCGCGCGCAGCAAATTCCTGTTTTATCTGAACACGCTCGGCCCCTGTCGCTGCGCGGATATCGCCTCGGCGCTCGGCTTTGCGGCCAGAACCGTCACCGAAGCGATCGATGGCCTGGAGCGGGACGGCATGGTCCTGCGCGAACCGGATCCGGAAGACCGTCGCGCGAAGATCATCTCGATCACCGACCGCGGTCGGCTGGCGCTGGAGGCGGCACTGCAGCCGCGCCATCGCACGATCGATGAGCTGTTCTCAGCGCTCGACGATTGTGAACGCACCGAATTCTTCCGGCTGCTCGGCTGTCTGCGTGAAAGGGCGTCGGAAATCGACGAAAGCCGTCACCCGGTCGCCGCCTGATTTGCAAGCGTCAAGCGGCGCTCTGGCCGTAGCCCCTGCCGCGGCCGAGGGCCGCCGAATAGCACAGGATGCCGGCGCCATCGCGTGCGCCGGCGAGGGCCTGCTCCGCCTGGGTCAGCAGATCGGCGCTCGTCGATGCCGGTTGCGCAAGGGTGATGCCGGCCGCAAGCGAAAGCGTCTCGGCTGTGTGCGCCCGTCCGGGGAGGGTGACCGTCAGTTCCTTCACCGACTGCCGCAGACGCCGGGCAATGGCCTCGGCATTTTCGGTGCTGACATCCCGGCACACGAAGGCAAACTCCTGCTGGCCCACGCGGGCGACGAAATCGTCCTTCTTGATCGACTTGCGAAACAGCGTCGAGAGCTTGGCAAGCGCCTTCGCGGCGACCGTGCCGCCGTGGTGCTCCGCCATTTCGCGCAGCCCTTCCACCGAGGCAAGAAGCAGGGCAACCGGCTGGTCTGCCTGTTCCGCTTCGAGGATCGAGTCGAGTTTTGCCGTCAGCGCCAGGCGGTTCGGCAGGCCCGTGGCCGGGTCGCGGGTCAGGGATCGCCGGCTTTCGGCAAGCTCGCCCTCGAGTTCGGCGAGACGTGTCATGCTGGTTTCCAGCGCCTGCTGGAGAGCGCCTTCTTCATTCGTCAAACGGCCAGCCGCTTCCCGCAGTCGCGCGGCGTCGTCGGCGAATTCGGACATGCCTGCAACGGGGTCCGTGGCCAGGCGGCCGGCGAAATGGTCCAGTTCATCCTTGAAGCTCTGTTTCTGCAGCAAGGCGAGCCTGAGCTTTCCGGCAATCTCGACAAGCGCTTCCTGGCCAGCGGCTCTCGCGCGGTCCGCGGCAAGTGCTGCATGGGAGATGAGGTGATGCCTGAGACCCAGGGCATCCAGCGCATCCTGCTGCGGGTTGTGCCCGAGTGCGGCGAGTTCGCGGGAAAGCTCCGGCAGGCGACCGGATAGCGCCTCGTAGACAAGCTCGTAATTGCGGGGCAGGGCCGCGATCCCGTGCGCCGACATCGCATGCGCCACCTTCAGAATGATCGCCGCCTGCCTCGCCTGCGATCGGCTGGCATCCGCTGGAACTTGCCTGTTCATTCTGTCGTGGCCCCCGGTCGCTTCTCGATCTCTGGATTGATAAGCCGCCACTATGAGAAGGCCGCATTTAAGGGAGTCTGAAGATTTCGGGCTCTGGGCGATTCCCGCCCGGTATGGTTGCTAAATTCCATCGGCCCTCCGTCCACCGCAACCGCATGTCGCGGGGGAATGGACGGTCGTCAACTGTCGCCATCTTTATACTTGACGCCTTTAGTCACCAATTATATTCGGCGCTGCTAAATCGGGCATCGAGCCCGGGCAAACAGCGACGGTCAAGCATGTCCCTCTCGTTCATTGCGGATCTGGCGAAATGGGGCGACCGGCCGGCGCTGGTCTTTTCCGGGCAACGGATCGTCACCTATCGCGAACTCCATGAGCGGGTCACCCGCCAGGCACTTGCCTTTCGCGGTCCGCGCGGGCTGGTAACGATCGAGGCCGAGCTTTGCGAGCATGCGATTGTCGCCTATCTGGCAGCGCTCGCCGCCGGGCATGCCGTCGCCATGCAAGCCCCGAAGAACGGCGCTGCCGGCTCCTGGGTCGATGCCTTCGAGCCAGACTTCGGCTTCCGTCGCATCGATGGCCGCTGGCGCACGGAGCATCTGCGACAAGGCGATCGGACGCCCCATGACGAACTGGCCCTCATGCTCTCGACATCGGGCAGCACCGGTTGCGGCAAGGCCGTGCGTCTCTCGCGGGAAAACATTTCCGCCAACGCTGTGGCGATCGCGGACTATCTCGGCCTGACGGCGGAAGATCGCGGCTGCTTGATCCTGCCGCTCCATTATTCCTACGGCCTGTCGGTGCTGAATTCTCACCTGGCCGTCGGCGCCAGCCTCTATATTCCCGGCGGCTCCATCCTCGATGCCGGTTTTCTCGATGGTCTCGCGGAAAGCGGAAGCACGAACCTCTCGGGCGTGCCCTACTCCTACGAGCTGCTGGAAAAAGTGGGCTTCCGCGACCGTCGCTTCGCCAAGCTGCGTTTCATGACTGTCGCCGGTGGCCGCTTGAGCGCTGATGTCATCCGACTCTACAACGACCATCTCGGCACCCAGGGTGTGGCTTTCTTCGCCATGTACGGCCAGACCGAGGCCACCGCCCGCATCGCCTATGTGCCGCCGGCTCAGCTTTCCGGCAACGAGGACAGGATCGGCGTCGCCATTCCAGGTGGACGCCTTCTGATCGTGAGCGAGAGCGGCGTGCCGATCGAAAGCGACGGCGTGGCTGGCGAACTCGTCTATCGCGGCCCGAACGTCATGATGGGCTATGCCATTTCACGGGATGACCTCTGCCGCGGCGCCGACCTTGCCGAATTGCGGACCGGCGACCTGGCCATGCGCCATGCCGACGGCCTGTTCCAGATCGTCGGCCGCATGAAGCGGATCTCCAAGATCGCCGGGCTCAGGATCGCGCACGATGTGCTGGAAGCGGGGCTCGAGGCGCGCGGTATCACCGCTGCCGTTGTCGGCGACGATGCCGGCCTTCACGCCTTTTACGCCGGCAGCCGCGATGTCGAAGAGATCAGGCGGCTCTTGGCGCAGGCAAGCGGGCTGACATTGGCCCACCTGAAGGCGACGCCCCTTGCTGAGATGCCGCGGCTTGCCAGCGGCAAGATCGATTACAACGCACTGAACATGGCAGCCCGCCAGGCGGCGGCCAGTGGCGATGATGATAACGGCGGTATCGAAGGGCTCTTTGCCCAGGTCTTCTATCCAAAGCGGGTGAAGCGGTCCGACAGCTTTGTCTCGCTCGGCGGCGATTCGTTGCGCTTCGTTCAGCTGTCGATCGGGCTGGAAAAGGCGCTGGGGCAAGTTCCGGATGCCTGGGAGACCTTGCCGATCGCCGAGCTATCGCTCCAGGAACGGCGCGAAACTGCCACGCGACGGATCGGCACGGACCTCTTGATCCGTGCGCTTGCCATTCTTCTGGTCGTCCTGCACCACGAGGTCCTGTGGCCGATCCCCGGCGGGTCGGCGGCCATGGTCGTTCTCGCCGGCTTCAGCCTTGCGCGCTTTCAGATGGGACCGCTGCTTGCAGGCGACGGCTGGGCGATCCTGCGGCCGCTCGCGCAGGTGCTGATCCCCTATTATCTGATCGTTGCGGCCTATGCGGTCGCCTGGGGTGAGGTGCCCTGGGCCTCGGTCTTTCTCGTCGGCAACTTCGGCGTGGCCCTGCCGGAAACGCACGGCATGGTGCCCTATCTCTACTGGTTCATCGAGGCCTATTGCCAGATGATGGTGGTCTTCGTCGGGCTCTTTGCCGTCCCGCAGTTTCGCCGTTTCGTGTCGGCAAAACCCTTCGCCGCCGGGATGGCCTTGCTTCTGGCCGCGCTTGTTACCCGTCTGGCGCTGCCACTCGTCTGGCCGATCGGCAATCGCCAGATCTTTACGCTGCCATGGATCTTCTATCTCGCCGTCATTGGCTGGTGCGCCGCCGTTGCGGAAACGGCCAGGCAGCGGCTGCTGTTGATGCTGGCCGGCACGGGGGCCTTCCTGTTCTTCGGCCTCTACGAAGGAGTCTGGATCGGCACGAAGATCAAATATCTGCTGCAGATCGCCGTCCTGGCAGCGCTGCTTTACCTTCCACGCGTCAGTCTGCCGCGCTGGTCGGCTCAGCTCATCCTGCCCCTGTCGGCGGCGGGTTTCCACATCTACATCCTGCACCGCTTCGTGCCGGAATTGCTGATGGTGCCGATGCAGCCGGCCTTGCCGCCGGCGGCTTTTTCGCTGCTGTCGATCGTCGGCGGCGTGGCGCTCGGCCTCGTCGCATGGCTCGGCCAGCGTCAGCTCTTGAAGAAGCTTACCGCATGGCGCGGGCGTGAGATCCGGCCACTGCGGCTGTTCGGCTTCGAGGCGTTACGCTCGCCGTTACGCCCACTGTGATCCTTGGGTCCTCAGAAACTGGGCCAGGTCCAGTATCAGGGACGGGCGCCCGAGCGCGGTGAGCGTCGCGTGCGCCTGACCGCGATGGTGGGTCTGGTGGTTGAAGAAGTGGCCGAGCGTCGGCGCCAGCCTCTGCGCGACGGCCGCCGGATTGGTGAGCGTTCTGTAGCTAAGCAAAGCGCCAAGGCGCTCGTCGCTGAGGTTGTCGATCCAGGCGATGATGCGTTCGTCCTCGGCCGCCCGCGCGGCGGTAAGCCCGGCGAGGTCCTCGTGCAGGGTCGTGTCGAGTGAAGCAGGGGTATTGCCCTCGCCTGTGAAGCGCTTCATCCAGATGCGGTCGGCAACGAGGATATGATTGAGGGTTGAAAGCAGTGAGCCGAAAAAGGCGCCGCGGTTTTCCCGCAATTCGGCATCGGTCAGCTCCGCAGCAGCAGCATAGACGAGGCGGTTCGCCCAGCGGTTATAATCGGCGAACATGCGAAAATGATCAAGCATCGGCTACCTTCCTGATGGCTGCGGTTGCGGATGGCGACGCTAACCCGGAACCGCATTCCTGTGTCTGATATCATTCATGAAATTTACTGATTTGATGACGCGGCGGATATGTCGTTCAAGAGGACGCCAATCGTCCCGGAGAGTTTGCATGACTAGAAAGCTCTATTCGCTGTGTGGATCCGACAGGGGGCGTCCCTTCTCGCCGCATGTGTGGAAGACCGCGATGTCGCTGGCCCACAAGGGGCTCGACTTTGACACCGTGCCGACCGGTTTCACCGAAATCCGAGCGATCGAGGACGGGGCGACGAACCTGGTGCCGTTGCTGCGGGATGGAGAAAAGCTCGTGAAGGACAGCTTCGAGATCGCCCTTTATCTCGAACGGACCTATCCGGACCGTCCGGCGCTCTTTGCCGGCGAGGGGGCGATGGCGATCTCCCGCTTCGTCGAGGGTTGGTCGCAGACGACGCTGCACCCGGCCGTCACCCGCATCATTATCCGGGACATTCACGACCGGCTGGACCCCGTCGATCAGGCCTATTTCCGCGAGAGCCGGGAAAAGCGCTTCGGCACGTCGCTCGAGGCCGTGGCCGAAAGTGGCGGATCCTCTCTCGCAACCTTCTCGGAAAAGCTCGAGCCTTTGCGCCATCTGCTGAAGATTCAGGATTTTCTGGGTGGTGCAACGCCGCTTTTCGCCGACTACATCGTCTTCGGCGCGTTTCAATGGGCGCGCATCGTCTCGCCGCAGCGCCTGCTTCAGCCGGGTGATCCCGTCACCGCCTGGTTTGAGCGCTGCCTCGATCTGCATGGCGGGCTCGGGCGCAGTGTGACGGCTGCGTGAAACCCGCCTGGCCTAAGCCGAATCATCGGTGAACCCCCTTGTTTTGCGCGGAATTGGCGGCTAATGAACCGCCACTTCTCAAGAAACAAGGGATTGAGCCAATGGCTATTGAACGTACCTTCTCGATGATCAAGCCGGACGCGACCAAGCGCAACCTGACCGGCGCCATCACCAAGATGCTCGAAGATGCCGGCCTGCGCGTCGTCGCTTCCAAGCGCGTCTGGATGAGCCGTCGCGAAGCCGAAGGCTTCTACGCCGTTCACAAGGAGCGTCCGTTCTTCGGCGAACTGGTCGAGTTCATGTCCTCCGGCCCGACCATCGTTCAGGTTCTCGAAGGCGAAAACGCAATCGCCAAGAACCGCGAAGTCATGGGCGCCACCAACCCGGCAAACGCTGACGAAGGCACGATCCGCAAGGTTCACGCTCTCTCGATCGGCGAAAACTCGGTTCACGGTTCGGATGCTCCGGAAACCGCTGCTGAAGAAATCGCCTACTGGTTCTCGGGCACCGAGATCGTTGGCTGATTCAAAATCTTCGGTTCGAGCCATAGCGGCTTGAATTGACTCAGGATTTGAGCCGGAGCGGAAACGCTCCGGTTTTTTGTTGCCCGGTCTCTCAGACGGGGCACTTCGCGGTCTCGAAATGGGCTGGTGCCTTGCCGCCGCTGAAGACCGCCGGGTTCTTGTCGTAGGCCGGGCCCTCGACCAGCGGTTTGGCCGGCATGATGTCCTGATCGACATCGGAGACGACGGTGGTCTCAAGCTTCTGCAGTGACTGGCCTTCGGGGCCTTTGACCTCGATCGACACCGTATAGGGGCGATCCTTCTTCACGCAGGTGACATCGGGGCTTTCCAGCACCACCTTCTCCAACTTCGGAAAGAGCTTGCGCTCCAGTGTCAGCGCGTCGCCGCCGGCCGGATTTTCGAAGCGCGCCACCACGATGCTGCCGTCGGGCACCGCCTCGGCCTTGGTCAGCGTGACCATGTAGGTCGCATAGGCGAGGCGGTAGTTGAAGACGAACATCTTGCCCGTCAGCTTCAGCGGATCCGGGCCGCTCTCGCGCTGACATGCCGCAGCGGCAAGTGCGATGGCAAGTGTGGCCAAGATCCCGAATGTCCTTGTCATGGGCCTGCTTCTTCCCTGTTGCGGTGATAGTGGCGCTTGGCTTTGGTGCGGTTGCCGCAGACGGCCATGTCGCACCAGGTGCGGCTGCGGTTGCGGCTGCGGTCGAGAAACAGCCAGCCGCAATTCGGGCAGATCTTCAGCCGATCGGGCTCGGGGTTGGCGGCAAGCGTGAGCGCCGATTGCGCCGTTGCGGTGTCGAGCGAAAGCAGGCCGCCCTGGTGCGTCGAGCCGCGCAAGACGCCGGCGATGGCTTCCAGCAGATCCGCCAACAGTTCCGGCCGGCCTGTGTCCGAGATCTCTGCGCGAAAATGCCGGTCGGTCGCTTCGCGCAACTGCAAGAGCCGGTCACGGTTCTCCGCGGCGACAGGCGCAAGCGCGCCGAAGCGTACACTCTCCGCGCTGTAGCGGTTGGCGGCTTCTGCAAAGGAATGGAGTGCGACGACATCGGCGAAGCGGTCGATCCGGCGTTCGGGATCGAAACGCAGGACGATGGAATTGGCGACATCCAGTGCCAGGGCGCCGCCGGCAAATCGATGGGCTGTCCAGGTGAAGGTCATGCAAAAATCCTAACTGGCAAAATCGATTTTACCAGTTATATTGATCTTGTCACGCTCCGGATGCGCCATGCTCTATTTTCTGCAGCAGCTCGCCAATGCCGTTCCCGTCGCAGCGCTCTACGCGGCGCTGGCCTTTGGCTACGCGATCGCCTTTGCCGTGACCCGCCGGGCCGATCTCACCTATGGTGCGCTCTTTGCCTTCTCGGGCCAGATCTTTGTGCTGTTTGCTGCTTTCGGCTGGGACCGGCTGTGGCTGGTGCTTCCGGCCGCCCTTGGTCTCGGTACGGCGGCTGCCCTGACTTTCAGTGTTGGTGCCGGGCTCGTCGCCGGGCGGTATGTCATGCGGCCGTTGGCCTTCTCGTCGGCCAACACCGTCGTCGTCGCCTCGCTCGGCTGCCTGCTGGTGCTGATGGAGACGGCACGGCTTGCCTCGGAGACCCGCAGCCTGTGGCTGCCGCCGTTCCTCAATGCCAACATCGTCTTCTGGGATGATCCGCGTTTCCCGGTCACGTTGACCGTCATCCAACTCGGCAATACCGCGCTGATGGCGGCGTTGGTGGCGGCCGGGCACTGGTTCCTGACCCATTCGCGGGCAGGGCGGTTCTGGCGGGCCGTCTCCGAAGACCGGGGGGCTGCAGCGCTTTGCGGGGTCGACGCGGCCACTGTCTACATCGCCGCCTATGGCGCGGCGTCCCTGATTGCCGCCTTTTGCGGCATCCTCGCCGCGTCCTACTACGGCAACATGGATTTCGGCACAGGGCTTACTTTCGGCGTCAAGGTACTGTTCATCGCCGCCATCGGCGGCCAGGCCTCGCCGCTCTATGCAGCCCTCGGCGCTGCCGCGGTCGGCCTGCTCGAAACACTATGGAGCGCCTATGGGCCGATCCTCTGGCGCGACTTTGCGATCTTCGGATTTCTGGTGATCGTGCTGGCGGTGACGCGCAAGGAGAAGGTCATTCCCTGACCTCAAGGAACGGCGGCTACTTCGACCAGCGGTCCCGTGCGGTGTCGTCGGCATCCTTGGCGCTGACCCAGCCGCCGGTCGTGCCGTCGCCCAAATGTTCCTTCTTCCAGAAGGGAGCCGATGTCTTCAGGAAATCCATGATGAAGTTAGCGCCGTCGAAGGCGGCCTGCCGGTGCCGCGAGGCGGCAACGACAAGCACGATGTTCTCGCCGGGAAGGATCTTGCCGTAGCGGTGGATGGCGGTGGCCGCCTGGAGCGAGAAGCGCTCGACCGCCTCCTGGCAGATGCGTTCGATCTCCGCCTCGGCCATGCCGGGGTAGTGTTCCAGTTCGAGGGCGGCAAGCGTGCCTGCCTCGTCGCGGCAAAGCCCGGAAAAGGTGGTGATGGCGCCGATGTCGGCACGCCCGGCCGAAAGCTTGGCGACCTCGCTATTGAGGTCGAAATCCTCGCGCTGGACGCGCACGGTCACCGGCGCGCGCATGGCCTCAGCCACCCGTCATCGGCGGAAACAGGGCGATCTCCCGGGCGCCGGCGATCGGCTCCTTGTGGTCGACATGTTCCTGGTTGATGGCCGCGCGGATGACGTTTTCATGTTCGAGCGCCGCCTCGTATTCCTCGCCGAGCGTCTTCAGGTGCTGAAGCAGATCGGCAATGGTGACGACACCGGCGGGAAGGTCGAGGGTTTCCTCGCCCTTGCCGATACGCTCGCGCACCCATGAGAAATAGACCAGGTTGACGGTGCTCATTCGTTGACCACGTGCTTGAGGCCGGCGCGGAAGTAATCGTAGCCCGAATAGAGCGTGATCGCGGCGGCAATCCACAGGAGCACGATACCGGCTTCCGTCGTATAGGGCAAAATCTTGTCGCCGGCCGGGCCGGCAAGCAGGAAGGCGATGGCGACCATCTGGATCGTCGTCTTCCACTTGGCGATGCGGGTAACGGGAACGCTGACCTTCAGCGCCGCCAGATATTCGCGCAGGCCCGAGACCAGGATTTCACGGCACAGAATGATGATCGCAGCCCAGATCGACCAGCCGGCGATCGTGCCGTCGGCGGCGACCAGCAGCAGGATGGAGGCGACCAGCAGCTTGTCGGCGATCGGATCGAGCATCTTGCCGATGTTCGATGTCTGCTTCCAGATGCGTGCGAGATAGCCGTCGAAGAAATCGGTGATTGAGGCAACGGCAAAAAGCGCCACTGCCGTCCAGCGCGCGAAGTCCGAACTGTGCAGCCGTCCTTCGACGAAGAAGCAAAGGACGATCAGCGGCACGATCAGGATGCGGAAATAGGTGAGCAGGTTCGGGATGCTGTAGGCGACGGGCGTGGGCATGGATTCGTGTTCTCTGGTTCGTCAGGTACAGAAATGACTTTGCTGGCCGGAGGTCAACAGGTCATCGTCGTCAACTGTCATATTTGCCCTATCGCATGTGAACGCCGGGTGAATTGTGACATCAGGTTTTCATTTCCCGGCATCGTCGTGGAAATGTTCGTAGACCAGCCGCGCCACCGTTTCGGAAATCCCGGCGACGGCCATCAGGTCGTTGATGCCGGCGCGCGAGACGGCTTTGGCGGTGCCGAAATGCGTGAGCAGCGCGCGCTTGCGCGTCGGCCCGATGCCGGCGATCTCGTCGAGCGGGTTCTTGACCATCTCCTTTTTGCGGCGAGCCCGATGCGAGCCGATCGCGAAACGGTGCGCCTCGTCGCGCAGCCGCTGGATGAAATAGAGCACCGGATCGCGCGGCGGCAGCGTGAAGCTGTCGCGACCGAGCGCGAAGAAGCGTTCGCGGCCGGCGTCGCGATCGACGCCCTTGGCGACGCCGATCGCCGTCACGCAGTCCTCGACATCGAGCTCCTTGAGGATGGCGCGCACTGCGGTCATCTGTCCCTGGCCGCCGTCGATGAGAATGACGTCCGGCCAGGCGGGGAAAGCGGCATCGTCACCGACCTCCACGCTCCGGTCCGGTTTGCCCTCTTCCTTCAGCAGCCGCGAGAACCGCCGCGTCATCACTTCGCGCATCATACCGAAGTCGTCGCCCGGGGTGATGTCGGTCGATTTGATGTTGAACTTGCGGTACTGGCCTTTGACGAAGCCTTCTGGCCCCGCCACCACCATGCCGCCGACGGCATTGGTGCCCATGATGTGCGAGTTGTCGTAGATCTCGATGCGGCGCGGCGTGCGCTCCAGCTTGAAGGTTTCCGAGAAGCCTTCGAGCAGGCGTGACTGGGAGGCTGTTTCCGCCAGCTTGCGGCCGTGCGCCTCGCGCGCATTGGCGAGCGCGTGATCGACGAGATCCTTCTTTTCGCCGCGCTGCGGCACCTGGATCGCGACCTTGTATCCGGATTTTTCGCTGAGCGCCTGGCCGAGCAGTTCCTGCTCTTCCACCGCTTCGCAAAGCAGGATCTGCCGCGGACAGGGCTTGTCGTCGTAGAACTGTGCGAGGAATTGCGAGAGCACCTCGGCCGTCGGCAGCGACGGGTCGGCCTTCGGGAAATAGGCGCGGTTGCCCCAGTTCTGCCCGGTGCGGAAGAAGAACACCTGGATGCAGGAGATGCCACCCTCGTGGTGGATCGCAAAGACGTCGGCTTCCTCGACGCCAGAGGGGTTGATGCCCTGGTGGCTCTGGACGTGGCTGAGTGCGGCGAGGCGGTCGCGGTAAAGCGCTGCCCTTTCGAAGTCGAGGTTCTCGGCTGCCTCGCCCATGGCGGCAGCGATCGTCGCCTTCACCGCTTGGCTCTTGCCCGAGAGGAAGTCCTTGGCCTCCTGAACGAGTTCCGCATAGCCTTGATCGCTTATTTCGCCGGTGCAGGGCGCCGAACAGCGCTTGATCTGGTAGAGCAGGCAGGGGCGCGTGCGCGTCTCGAAGACGCTGTCGGTGCAGGTCCGAAGCAAAAAGGCGCGCTGCAACGAATTGATCGTGCGGCCGACCGCGCCGGCGGACGCGAAGGGACCGAAAAAGTCGCCCTTGCGGCTGCGTGCGCCGCGATGCTTGTAGAGTGCCGGCGCGCGGCTGTCGCCGGTCACCAGAATATAGGGAAACGACTTGTCGTCGCGCAAAAGCACGTTGAAGCGGGGCCTCAGGCGCTTGATCAGGTTCGCTTCGAGCAGCAGCGCCTCGATCTCGGTGCGCGTCGTCACGAACTCCATGTTCGCGGTCTCGCGCACCATGCGGGCGATGCGGTTGGAATGACCGCGCCCCTGGGCATAATTGCTGACGCGCTTCTTCAGGCTGCGCGCCTTGCCGACATAGAGAACGTCGCCGGCCTCGTTGAACATGCGATAGACGCCGGGGCCATTCGGCAGCAGCTTGACGAAGGCCTGGATCAGCTCCGCACCCTTCAGTCCCTCGGTCTCCGAGTGATTCTCGTGCCACTCGACGACGGGCGCAACGCCGCTCACGTCAGACACTTCGATCAGGTCGTCGTCGTCTTCCGCTTCGCTGCCATCATAAAGGATGCCGCCGTCGGCCGGCACGCGTCCATTCATTCCACTATCTCCCTGATGTCGGGCGTTTCCCAGGCGAGGTGCTGGCCCCCGTCCAGCGCAATCATCTGTCCGGTAATCGACGGCGTGTCGAACAGGAAGCGGATCGTCCGTCCAAATTCGTCGAGCGTCGGCCCGCGCTTCAAGATCAGCGCATCGACCTGCGCCTCAAAATCCTTCGGGTCCTGCCGTTCGTTCGGCAGCGTCGGTCCGGGGCCGATGCCGTTGACGCGGATGCGCGGGGCGAGTGCCTGCGCCATCGTCCGGGTGGCCGTCCAAAGCGCCGACTTGGACAACATATAGGAATAAAAGCGCGGATTGGGAGCCCAGACGCGCTGGTCGATCACATTGATGATAAGCCCGCTGGCGTTGGCCGGCAGTTGCGCGGCGAAATCGCGTGCCAACAGGGAAGGGGCTTTCACATGCAGCGCGAAATGCTGGTCCCAGACCCCTTCGTCGAAGGCATCGAGGCTATCCTTCTTGAACAGCGACGCATTGTTGACGAGCAGATCGATCGGCCCGAGTGCTGCTGTCGCGCGCTCGATCAGTGTCGATGTCGCGCCCGTATCCGTAAGGTCGGCTCGAATCGCGACGGCATTCGTTCCCGTCTTCTTCAGGGTTTCGGCCAGGGCCCGCGCTTCGTCAAACGAGGCATCGGCATGAATGGCGACCGCAAAGCCGTGGGCGGCCAGGTCCTCCACTATAGCTTTACCGATCCTCTTGGCGCCCCCGGTTACGAGAGCCGCCTTCAGTGCTTTCTTCAACGTTTTATCCCGCTTTTTCGAATCTTCGCGTCAGCGGACGAAGATATAGGGAAGAAACGCGGGGCTGAAACACTCCCTGACGATTCCTTGCCCAAAAATTAATGGAATTGGCGTAAATTGTATTATTTTGCGTACTCATAGTATAGCTTTCGTTAATCTTGATTTATGGTTAACAAATCTCCTGTGGCGCCAAAGCAACATCAAACTTCGGGCGCGTTTGTGCCACCAAAATTTCACATTTTGGCTCTTGTGAATCCGCATTTGCTGGCCAATTTCAGCTCAACCGGGCGGGTTAAATTAAGAGTTGCCTGATGTTTCACTGTGGGACCCCAAGCCCTCGGCGCATCGGGACGAAAAGGAGAATGTTTATGCGTACGCTCACCACCACCCTCATGGCTTCGGCTGTGTCCCTCATCGCCTTCCAGGCCGCCCAGGCTGCAGACGCGATCGACGAAGTTCCGGCAGCTCCGCAGGCCGAATACAGCGAGCCGGCAGTCAAGAACTGGTCCGGCGCCTATGTCGGTGGCACCGCCGATTGGAAGCATGGCCAGCACGATGCGACCGGCAGCAACACCGCAGCCGGCTTCGGCGGCGGCCTCTATGGTGGCTACAACGTTCAGGACGGCCAGATGGTATACGGCGGCGAAGCCGATATCGGTTACTCCGGCCAGGATTCGACTAAGGGCAACCTGCGCATGAAGCAGGGCGTCAACGGCTCGCTCCGCGGCCGCGTCGGTGTCGATCTGAACCCGGTCCTCGTCTACGGTACCGCAGGTCTTGCCGTCGGCCAGACCAAGGGCACCGTCGGCGGCGCTTCCGACAAGAACACCATGGTCGGCTGGACCGCAGGTGTCGGTGCTGAAACCTTCGTCACCGACAACATCACCGCACGCGTCGAGTACCGTTACACGGACTACGGTTCGAAGGACTTCCGCATGGGCAGCACCAAGGTCTCGTCCGGCTACGACGAGCATGCTGTTAAAGTCGGTATGGGCGTGAAGTTCTGATCGGCTTCTGCCGGATCAAAGAAAAGGCCGGGGAGACCCGGCCTTTTTTGTGTCTGCACGTTAGGCCTTGAACTTGGGGTAATCCGGGAAGTGTTTTTCGAACTTCGCCGGCCAGTTCTTCAGCTTGGCACGCCCCTTCTGCCATTCGCCGGCAAACCGCAACTCGATGTAGCGCAGCATCGCCGCGAGTGCGAAATGGCCTGCATTGAGCTTGGCCCCGGTCTTCGGCAGGTTGGCATTCAGATGGTCGAGGCTGCGCTCGACCTTTTCCCATTGCCGGTCGATCCAGGGCTGGTGCACCTTTTCCGGCGGATGGGAGCGTTTCTCGTAGACGATCGACAGCAGGCTGTCACAGACGCCGTCGCATAGCGCTTCCAGCAACTCGACGTCGGTGCGCTTTTCGGCGTTCCTGGGATAGAGCTTGCCCTTGGTCTCCCGGTCGATGAAATGCATGATGGTACGGCTGTCGTAGAGCGCCCGTCCGTCGTCGAGAATCAGCGTCGGGATCTTGCCGAGCGGATTGTTGTCGATCAGCTCCGGCGGGTTGGCATTGGTGTCGGTCAAGACACTTTCGGCCGCATAGCCCGCATAATGCGCCGCCATGCGCACCTTGTTCGAATAGGGCGAGGCGGGCGAGTACAAGATCTTCATCGGGCGTCTTTCCTTCCAGGGATTGCGAGATGGGTTTCTGACAGGCGCCTTCTGCGGCTGGTCAAAGCGCCGGGGGCAGCGACACGCTTTCCTTTCGGCAGGCCTGGCGATCGACCGCCGGGCAGGCGCGGAAATTGAGCGACTTGTCGAAGCAGATCCGGATTTCCTCGAGCCGACTACCCTCGCAGGTCACGGCGACCGCGTCCTTCGTCATGCCGGGATTCTTGGCAACGAGCGCATCTTCGATGGCGGCGACGCGCAGGCCCTTTTCTTGCGGGGGAGGTGCGAGCTCCGATGGCAGCGTCAGCCGGTCCCACGCCGCGCGCGTGACGGCGAAGTATTCCTCCTGACTGAGGCCGGAGCAGGTCCCGTGCTTGCGCCATTGGTGGCCGATCAGGCCCATCGATGGAATGAGGTCGAGATATTGCTTGCCGAGCGACGACGGCACGCGATCGGACTGGCGTGTCGGGCAGAAGTCCGGATAACCCCGTTCGTTCTGCGGCCACAGGCCATGCACGATCAGGCCGCGATTGCCGCCGACTTCGCACTGGCTGGATTTTCCCTTGGGGTCATTGTCGCCGCACCAGGTCGGCGACCAGGAAAGCGAGAGCACATAGAAATCGAAGACGCTGCCGACCGGCACCGTAACGGCCGCCTTCGTGGCTTGCGTTCCCGTCGCCGTCGGCGCCTTTTCAGTGTTCTGATCGCTGCAGCCAATGAGGGCTGCTGCAACGAAAAGCGCCGGCAGAAGCCGGCGCGTTTTCCGGAATGATCTCATGATTAACGGAGCGAAGCGCAATAGGCGCCGTAGACATACCAGGGATCGAGGCCGCCGACGCAGAACTCGATGCTTCTGCCGACGCCGGCAAAGCCCCACGGGCGTTCGATGAGGTAATAGAGCGCACGCTGTTCGCCGTTGGTCATCACAGCGGTTCCGTAGCAATATTCACGCTCGACGAGATGCGTCTCGTCGCGGAACTCCTGCCGATTCTGCCCCATGTCGCGGATCTCGGCGATCGAGAGATTGGCGTGCAGGTAATTTGCATCCCGATACTCGAAACGGGATGTGATGAAGCCGAGAACCGAGGATTCGCTGCAGACCCCGGCGTTGTAGGATTGCGCCTGGCTGCTGCCGATGTAGTCGGCGGCAATGGCGCCCGGCGCCGTAGCGCCGGCGAGGGAAAGCGAAATGAGAAGCGTGGCGGCGAGCGTGCGAGTCATGGGCGTCTCCCTATGTCGTCGCATGAGATTGCGGTGCGTCGCGCCCGTCCGTCAAGCCCCTCGGGTTGTCTGTTCTTCCCCGCGCAGCCAGAAGCAGCGACTGGACGCGAAACGATCCTGCCCCAACCGGCTTTTCAGGAACGGCAGCAGCAGGTCGAGCTCGCTCTTCAGCGTGAAGGGCGGGTTTACGATGATGAGGCCGGAACCGGAAAGCCCTGTGGTTTCCCGGTCGCTTCTGACGGACAGTTCGGCGCAGAGCATCTTCGGGATGTCCAGCGCCTTCAGCGCCTCATGAAACGCTTTGATCGGCGCCCCCTGCTTCAGGGGATACCACAGGCAATAGACGCCGCCGGTAAAGCGGCGGTAGCCGCGCGCAAGGCCATCCACCAGCCGTTCGTATTCGCCCTCCTTTTCGAAGGGTGGGTCGACGAGAATCAATCCGCGCTTTTCCTTCGGCGGCAGGTGCGCGCCCAGCGCCAGCCAGCCGTCGAGCTCGGTGACGCGGCTCTGGAAATCGGCGTCGAACAGCCGGTGCAGCGTTTCGTAGTCGTCCGGATGCAGCTCCATCGCCGAAAGCCGGTCCTGGGGTCGGAAGAGCATGCGCGCGAGCTTCGGCGAGCCGGGGTAAAGCGTCAGCTCGGAGCCGGGGTTCAGCGCGCGGATGGAGGACAGGTAGGGGGTGAGGATCACCGCGATCTCCGGTGGCAGTTCGCCCTCGAGCAGCCGGCCGACGCCGTCGCGCCATTCACCGGTCTTCTGCGCTTCCTCGCTGGAGAGATCGTAGAGCCCGATGCCCGCATGGGTATCGAGAACGCGGAACGCTTTCTCCTTCTGCTGGAGATAGGTGACGAGCCGCGCCAGCACTGCGTGCTTCAGGACGTCGGCAAAATTGCCTGCGTGATAGATGTGCCGATAGTTCATGAGCGCCGCCGATGGCTGTGATCAATAGTTGCGATGGGTGGGCGATTGGCTCTTTGAGCCGAAATGCCGATGCCATATAGAAAAGCCATGAACGTTGCGACCCCCATCAAAGCAGAAAAAACCATCGGCCACTCGGTCTGTCCGCACGATTGTCCCTCGGCCTGTGCCCTGGAAGTCGACCTGACCGCCGAAGGGCGGATCGGCCGTGTGCGCGGTGCAGCCGCCAATACCTACACCGCCGGCGTGATCTGCGCCAAGGTGGCGCGGTATTCCGAGCGCATCTATCATCCCGACCGTCTGATGGTGCCGAAGCGCCGCAAGGGAGCCAAGGGCGAGGGCGGCTGGCAGGAGGTGAGCTGGGAGGCCGCGCTCGACGAGATCGCCGATCAGTTCATTCGCGCCGAGCAGAAATATGGCGCCGAGACCGTGTGGCCATACTTCTATGCGGGCACCATGGGCCAGGTGCAGCGCGACTCGATCGACCGGCTGCGTCACGCCAAGCGCTATTCCGGCTTTTTCGGCTCGATCTGCACCAACATGGCCTGGACCGGCTTGAGCATGGCGACCGGCGCCTTGCGCGGCCCCGACCCGCGCGAAATGGCCAAGGCCGATTGCGTGGTGATCTGGGGCACGAATGCGGTTGCGACCCAGGTCAACGTGATGACCCATGCGGTGAAAGCCCGTAAGGATCGCGGCGCGAAGATCGTCGTCATCGACATTTACGACAACCCGACGGTCAAGCAAGCGGACATGGGCCTGGTGCTTAAGCCGGGCACCGACGCAGCACTTGCCTGCGCCGTGATGCACATCGCGTTTCGCGACGGCTACGCCGACCGGGCCTACATGGCGAAATTCGCCGACGATCCGGCCGGCCTTGAAGCGCATCTGAAGTCGCGTGGGCCGGAATGGGCGTCGGCGATCACCGGCCTTTCGGTCGAGGAAATCGAGGCCTTTGCAAAGTTGGTCGGCACGACGCCGCGGACCTATTTCCGGCTCGGCTACGGTTTCACGCGCCAGCGCAACGGTGCCGTCGCCATACACGCGGCGGCATCCGTGGCGACCGTGCTCGGCTCCTGGAAACACGAAGGCGGCGGTGCCTTCCACTCCAACAACGATATCTTCAAGCTCGACAAGCGCGAGTTGATCGGCTCGGCCTTTCACGATCCGGATGTGCGCATGCTCGACCAGTCGCAGATCGGCCGGGTGCTGACCGGCGACGCCGAGGCGCTGCGCCACCGCGGGCCGGTGACGGCGATGCTGATCCAGAACACCAATCCCGTGAACGTCGCGCCGGAGCAGCGGCTGGTGAAGCGCGGCTTCCTGCGCGACGACCTCTTTGTTGCCGTGCACGAGCAGTTCATGACCGATACGGCTGCTGTTGCCGATATCGTGCTTCCGGCCACCATGTTCCTGGAGCATGACGATCTCTATCGCGGCGGCGGCCATCAGCACATCCTGATCGGCCCTAAGGTGGTAGAACCACCCTCGACCGTGCGCACCAATCTGTTCGTCATCGAGGAACTGGCCAAGCGCCTTGGCGTTGCCGATCATGCCGGCTTCGGCCTGACCGAGCGTGAGCACATTGATCGGCTGCTCGCCAACTACGGCATCGGCTACGAAGAGATGAAGGGCCAGAAGTGGCTCGACTGTCAGCCCGCCTTCGAGGAGGCGCACTATCTCAACGGCTTTGGCCACCCGGACGGCAAGTTCCGCTTCAAGGCGGATTGGACGGGGACGCCGGCGCCGAACCGGCCGCCGAAGTCGATGGGCATTCAGGGGCCGCACCAGTCGCTGCCAGAGTTTCCTGACCATGTCGACCTCATCGAGGTTGCCGACGCCGGGCACCCGTTCCGGCTGGCGACCTCTCCGGCTCGATCCTTCCTGAATTCGACCTTTGCCGAGACACCGTCTTCGATCCAGAAGGAAGTGCGCCCGGAAGTGATGGTTCATGCGGAAGATGCCGCAGAACTCGGCATTGCCGATGGCGATGTCGTCCAACTCGGCAACGTCCGCGGCGAGGTGCGTCTGCATGCGAAGATCGGTGGCGGCGCCCGTCGCGGCGTCGTCATCGCCGAGGGCCTGTGGCCGAATGGCGCGCATCTCGACGGGGAGGGCATCAACGTGCTCACCGGCGCCGATGCGGTGGCGCCCTATGGTGGTGCCGCCTTTCACGACAACAGGGTCTGGGTAAGGTTGGCGCGCTAAGTCAGGTTGTAGAACGGCAGACGGAACCTCCCATGAGCGGCGACCACCACCATGCAGATGTCACGAGCACGCCGGTTTCAAGGCTCTGGGCCTCGCTTGGCCTGACCGGCGGCTTCATGCTGGCCGAAGTCGTCGGCGGCATCCTGACCGGCAGCCTGGCGCTGATATCCGACGCCATGCACATGCTGACCGACACGGCGGCCCTTGCGATCGCGCTCGTCGCGATCCATGTCGGCCGTCGCCCGTCAGACCTCTTGCGCACCTATGGCTACGCCCGCTTCGAGATCCTGGCTGCCGCCTTCAACGCGCTGCTCCTGCTCGGTGTCGCCTTCTACATCCTCTATGAGGCCTGGAAGCGGTTGTCCGAGCCGCAGGAGATCCAGTCCGGCGGCATGCTGGTGATTGCCGTCGTCGGCCTTCTCGTCAATCTCGCCTCGATGCGGCTGCTCACCAGCCACAAGGACGAAAGCCTCAACGTCAAGGGCGCCTATCTCGAAGTCTGGTCGGACATGCTGGGCTCGCTCGCCGTCATCGTCGGCGCGGTGGTCATCTGGTTGACCGGCTGGCAGTGGGTGGATTCGCTGCTCGCTGTCGGCATCGGCTTCATGGTCTTTCCGCGCACCTGGGTGCTGCTGAAGGAGTGCGTCAACATCCTGCTCGAAGGCGTGCCGCCGGGCATGCGCCTCGCCGATGTCCACGCGACGATTGCCGCCGTTCCCGGTGTTGCCTCCGTGCATGACCTGCACCTCTGGGCGATCACCCAGAGCCAGCCGTCGCTGACCGCCCATGCGGTACTTGCCGACGGTGCCGATGCCGAGACCGTGCGCCGCGCAATCGAGGAGCAGTTGCGCGCGACGTTCGACCTGCACCACACGACGCTGCAGATGGAGCGGGAAGATCGCGCGGCAGCGGAACATATCCACTGATGGCTGAAAGGGCGGGATTGCACTCGCCGGAGAAGGAAGTTGCATGAGCACCCAGCATGACCCACGCGTCAGGATCGTCGGCCGCCGCACGCTGTGGAAGGGCTTTGCGCACCTGGAAGAGGTGACGTTCGAACAGCAGATGTCCGATGGCGCGACCGTGACGCTGAAGCGGGAGATCCACGACCATGGCAATGCGGCGACCATCCTGCTCGTCGATGCCAGGCGCCAGAGCGTCATCCTGGTGCGGCAGCTTCGCGTTCCCGTTCTGCTCCAGGGCGACCCGGCTTATCTGATCGAGGCGGCCGCCGGGCTCCTCGACGGCGACACTCCGGAAGAGGCGATCTGCCGCGAGGCGCTGGAGGAGACCGGCTACCACGTCCAGGACGTTATCCACCTCTTCGATGTCTATATGAGCCCGGGGGCGCTGACCGAGCGCACGAGCTTCTTTGCCGGCCACATCGATGCCACCGAGAAACGCGGCGACGGCGGCGGGCTTGCGCATGAGGGCGAGGACATAGAAGTGCTGGAAATCCCATTCGACGAAGCCGTTGCAATGATCGCGACCGGAGAGATCTGCGATGCCAAGACAATCATGCTCCTGCAGTGGGCGCAGCTCAACCGACAGCAGCTGTTTGCCTAAGGGATTGTTTTATAAGAGTATAATTTATTACCGATATTTCACTTTTTGATCCGTATCGGGTAAGCTAAAGCGCTGATGTCCTCATTATCGACATGGGCGCTTCATGACATCCTCCCTACCGGAACGTGCAACCGACGACGAGCAACAGGCGGAGGGAGGCTGGTTCTCCTTCCTGCGTCGCAATCGCCGTTATCTATCGGCTGCGGGTACGCTCTTCGTAATCGCCCTTTTCGGCTTTGCGATCTTTCACCTGACGTCCGAAGTCCAGTACGACGAGGTCGTCCAGGCATTGGCGGATACCAGTTGGATCTCCGTCGCGGCGGCGGTATTCTTCACCGCATTGAGTTTCCTCGCGCTCACCTTCTATGACGTCAGCGCGCTTGATTACGTCAAGCGAAAGCTGCCCTATGCCGATGTGGCGCTGACGGCGGCCTCGGCCTATGCGGTCGGCAATACCGCGGGGTTCGGGGCGCTCAGTGGCGGCGCCATCCGCTACCGCTCCTATTCGCGCCTTGGCATCGAGCCTGAGAACATCGCCCGCATCATCGCCTTCGTGACGCTCGCCTTCGGGCTCGGGCTGCTGGCGGTGACTTGCCTCAGCCTGCTTGCCGTCGGCGAGTATGTGGCACCGATGACCGGGATGGATCCTCTGATATTGCGCGTAATCGCGGCCGTGATCCTCGGCGGTCTGTTCACAGTGTTCTTTCTTGCCCGTGACGGGCGCGAGGTCAGCATCGGGCGTCTGACGCTTCGGCTCCCGGATTCGCGCACCGTTTCGCGCCAGTTCCTGGTGACGGCGCTCGATCTCGCCGCCTCGGCGACCGTTCTCTATGTTCTTCTACCCGCCGGCACGATCGGCTGGCCGGCCTTCCTTGCGGTCTATTCGCTGGCCGTCGGCGTTGGCGTCTTGAGCCATGTGCCGGCCGGTCTTGGCGTCTTCGAGACGATCATCATCGCGACGCTCGGCCACAATGCCGATGTCGACACCATTCTTGGTGCGCTGGTGCTCTACCGCGTGATCTATCACGTGCTGCCGCTCGTGATCGCGATCGCCGTCGTCATCGGCATCGAACTCCGCCAGCTGTCCGGTCATCCGGTTGCCTCCAGCGTGCGGCGCATCGGCGGCCGCATGACGCCGCTGCTTTTGGCAACGCTCGGCATCGTGCTGGCGATCATGCTGGTTCTTTCCAGCGTGACCCCGACGCCCGACGAGAACCTGGCATTCCTCGAAGGACTGCTGCCCTTGCCGATCGTTGAGGGCGCCCACTTCCTCGCCAGCCTGCTCGGCCTTGCCCTCGTGGTCGTCTCGCGCGGACTGGCGCTGAGGCTTGACGGCGCCTGGTGGGCCTCGATCGTGATCGCGATCGCCGCGCTGCTGCTGTCGTTGATCAAGGCGATCGCCGTGGTGGAAGCGGGCATGCTGGCCTTCTTCCTGGTGGGGCTCATCGTCAGCCGCCGCCTGTTCGTGCGGCCGGCCTCGCTGTTCGGGCAGGCGCTGACGGTGCCATGGCTGACGGCGCTCGGGGTCATCTGCCTGGGCGCGCTGGTCGTGCTGCTCTTCGTCTATCGCGATGTCGAATACAGCCATGAGCTCTGGTGGCAGTTCGAATTCTCCGCCGAAGCCCCCCGCGGTCTGCGCGCGCTTCTCGGCGTGACGATCGGCGCGAGCATGCTTGCGATCTGGAGCCTGATGCGCCCGGCAACCGGATCCGCCGAGCCTGCCTCCGACGACGCGATGGAGCGGGCGCTTTCGATCGTCGAGGCGCAGGATATGTCCGATGCCAATCTGGTGCGCATGGGCGACAAGAGCCTGTTGTTTTCCGCCGACGGCCGAGCCTTCATCATGTATGGCCAGCGTGCTCGTTCCTGGATCGCGCTTTTCGATCCCGTCGGCCCGATCGATGCCTGGCCGGAGCTGATCTGGCACTTCATCGAAAAGGCGCGCGCGGCCGGCTGCCGGGCGGTTTTCTACCAGGTCTCGCCCCTGGGGCTTGCATACTATGCCGATGCCGGGCTGCGCGCCTTCCGGCTCGGCGAACTCGCGCGCGTCGACCTCGCCCGCTTCGAGCTGAAGGGGGGCAAATGGGCGAACCTGCGCCAGCAGGTGAGCCGCGCTCAGCGGGACGGGCTAGAGTTCCGTGTCGTAGCGCCCGAAAACGTTCCGGACGTCATGCCTGACCTGACCGCGGTCTCCGATGCCTGGCTCGCGCATCACAATGCCAAGGAGAAAGGCTTCTCGCTCGGTGCCTTCGATCCCGAGTATCTTCGCGAGCAGCCGGTGGCGATCCTCACCTGTGGTGGGCGTACGGTCGCATTTGCCAATATTCTGGTGACGGCGACCAAGGAGGAGGGGACCGTTGACCTCATGCGCTTTTCGCCGGATGCGCCGAAGGGCGCGATGGATTTTCTCTTCGCTCAGGTGATGGAGTATCTGAAGGCCGAGGGATACCGTACCTTCAACCTTGGCATGGCGCCCCTGTCGGGCATGTCCACGCGCCAGATCGCGCCGGTCTGGGACCGGGCCGGGCGCACCTTCTTCGAACACGGCGAACGTTTCTACAACTTCAAGGGCTTGCGCGCCTTCAAGTCGAAGTTTCATCCGCAGTGGCAACCGCGCTATCTTGTCGCCAGTGGCGGCATCAATCCGATCCTCGCCCTGATGGATGCGACATTCCTGATCGGCGGCGGTCTCAAGGGAGTGGTGAAGAAATGATCCCTGTCGCGAACGCCTGGAAATGCCTGACTTCGGCGGCGCTGCTGCTCTCCGCATCGATGTTCCCCGCTCTCGCAGAAGACGCGCCGAAGAGCTACGATACCGGGATGATCCCGTCGCCGCGCATCATGCTGCCGAAGGAAAAGGCGGCCGCACTTGTTGTGCTGCTGTCGGACGCCGCCGGCTGGACGGACAGGGAGCAGGCGATCGCCGATACGCTCACCGATGACAAGACAGTCGTTGTCGGCATCGACCTCAAGGCCTATCTCGCTTCACTCGCCAAGGATGATGGCGACTGCATCTACATGGTCTCCGACATCGAATCGCTGAGCCAGCAGGTGCAGCGTGCCGTCGGCACCGACGCTTACCAATTGCCCGTCGTCGCAGGCGTCGGTGCCGGTGGTGCGCTGGCACTCGCCATCGCTGCCCAGACACCGCCTGCCACCATCGGCCAAACACTTGCGATTGATCCGGAGGAGGGGATCGCGCTTGAAAAGCAACTCTGCACCCCGGCCGAAAAGGTGAAGAAGGGCGACCGCATGGTCTACGGCCTGACCGACGGCGCATTGCCGGATCCGGTTTCCGTCGTCTTTTCACCTGCGGCATCGGCCGACGGGCGCGCCCATGTGGCGGCATTGATCGCCAAGCATCCGGACGTCGAGCAGGAGGACAGTGACGACGACGCCTATACGACGCTGTCCGATCACCTCACCGATATCATCGACAGCGAGCGCGACGCCGGCAATCCGTTCGGCTTGCCCCTGACCATCCTTGACGCAAAGCCGACCCGTGACACGATGGCGGTGATCTATTCGGGCGACGGTGGCTGGCGCGACATCGACAAGGAAGTCGGCGACGTGCTGCAGCAGCAGGGCGTACCGGTCGTCGGCTTCGATTCCCTGCACTACTTCTGGTCCGAGCGCGATCCGCAGGTGACGGCGGACGACCTTGCCAAGGTGATGAGCTACTACCGCAAGCACTGGAACGTGCGAAACGTGCTCCTCATCGGCTATTCCTTCGGTGCCGACGTGCTGCCGCGAACCTTCAACCTGCTGCCGGCCGGCGAAAAGGCCCATGTTCGTCAGGTGACCTTGATGGCCCTCTCGCACATGGTCGATTACAAGGTCTCTGTGCTGGGTTGGCTAGGGGCTTCGGGCGACGGCAAGGGTGGTGATCCGCTCGACGATATCAAGCGCATCGACCCGGCGCTGGTGCAATGCATCTACGGCACCGACGAAGAGGACGATGCCTGCCCGCAACTGAAGGGCACCGGCGTCGACGTCATCGGCATCGACGGCGGCCACCACTTCGACGAGGATTATCCGGCGCTGACACGGCGCGTGCTTGATGCCCTCGATCGCCGGCTGGCTTCGGCGAAGTGAACGGTCGGTGTGTGGGGGCGTGGGGCTTACCCCCCTCTGCCCCGCCGGGGATCTCCCCCCACAAAGGGGAGATCGGCTAGACGCGGCCACCCGCTACAACTGAACGAGATTGCCCGCCGGCTCGATGTTGACGATGGGGGTATCCTTCTGCGCCAGATAGAGTTGCCACCGGCGAACCGGTAATGACCGCCGAGTGGTCGCCATCTGCTGATCTCCCCCTTGCGCGGGAGATACCCGGCATGACAGAGGGGCGTTAACCGCGTGAGATGCGCTGCGGTCGGGACAAAGCAACCCGGCGTGATTACGCAGCCGGCGAAATCAGCGTACCCGTCGCCTCGCCTAGGCTCTTGCTCACAGCGCGACCGCCTTCCATGCGTATCTTGCCCTCGGCCATCAGCCGAAGCGCCATCGGATAGGTGCGGTGCTCGACGGTCAGCACTCGGGCAGCAAGGCTGTCGGACGTGTCTCCGGGCACGACTGGAACCACCGCCTGCGCCAGGATCGGGCCTTCGTCCATGCCTTCGGTGACGAAGTGCACGGTGCAGCCGGCGACCTTCATGCCGGCGTCGATAGCCCGCTGATGGGTGTGCAGGCCGGGGAAAAGCGGCAGCAAGGACGGATGGATGTTGAGGATGCGTCCCTCGTGGCGCTGGATGAACGTCGCCGACAGCAGACGCATATAGCCGGCGAGGCAGATGATGTCCGGCGACAGCCGGTCGAGCTCGGCAAGGATTGCCGCTTCGTGGGCGTCCTTGCTGTCGTAGTCCTTGCGCAGGAAAGCGCGCGTGGGGATGCCAAGCGCCTCGGCTTTGGCGAGGCCGCCGGCATCCGCCTTGTCGGCGATGACGGCGACGATCTCGGCCGGGAAATCCGGCTCGGCCGTTGCCTTTGCGAGCGCCAGCATGTTGGAGCCGCCACCAGAGATGAAGACGACGACCCGCTTCTTGCCCGTCGAGACTTCCGTCGTCATAGGGCCAGGTTGCCCTTGTAGATCGTGCCGGCTGCACCTTCGTCGCGGGCGACCATGCGGCCCAGCGTAAAGACGGTTTCGCCTTCGCCGGTCAGCACAGACGTGACCTCCGCAGCCTTGTCGGCCGGGACGACGGCGATCATGCCGACGCCGCAGTTGAAGGTGCGCAGCATTTCATTGGCGGCAACGCCGCCGGTCTGGGCGAGCCAGGAGAACACCTTCGGCGCCTTGATCGCGTCGAGGTCGATCTCGGCAGCGAGGTGCTTTGGCAGCACGCGCGGAATGTTCTCAGGGAAACCGCCGCCGGTGATGTGAGCGAGCGCCTTGATCGAACCGGTCTCGCGGATCGCCTTCAGGAGCGGCTTCACATAGATGCGCGTCGGCGTCATCAGGAGATCGGCAAGCGTACCTTCGCCGAACGGAGCAGGAGCATCCCAGGCAAGGCCCGAGAGCGTGACGATCTTGCGCACCAGCGAATAGCCGTTGGAATGCACGCCGGAAGAGGCGAGGCCGAGGATGACGTCGCCTTCGGAGATGTCACCGGCCGGCAGCAGCTGACCGCGTTCGGCAGCGCCGACGGCAAAGCCCGCGAGATCGTAGTCGCCGCCCGAATACATGCCGGGCATTTCGGCCGTCTCGCCGCCGATCAGCGCGCAACCAGATTCGCGGCAGCCCGCAGCGATGCCGGCGACGATCGCGGCACCCTGGTCCGGGTCAAGCTTGCCGGTCGCGAAATAGTCGAGGAAGAAGAGCGGTTCGGCGCCCTGGACGACGAGGTCGTTGACGCACATGGCGACGAGGTCGATGCCGACGGTGTCGTGCTTGTTGGCGTCGATGGCGATCTTCAGCTTGGTGCCGACGCCGTCATTGGCGGCCACCAGAACCGGGTCGGTGAAGCCCGCGGCCTTGAGATCGAAAAGACCGCCGAAGCCGCCGATTTCGCCGTCGGCGCCGGGCCGCCGGGTCGAGCGCACATGCGGCTTGATCTTCTCGACCATCAGGTTCCCGGCGTCGATATCAACGCCCGCGTCGCTATAGGTGAGACCGTTCTTTCCCGACTGGCTCATGCTCGTTCTCCAAGGCTCGTCGTGCGACAGGTATTTTGCGGATGCGATTGGCACGGCAGGCAAGGGAGTGCAAGCCGAGAGCAGGCCTTGGCGGCGTTTTTTCACCATTTTGCCCATATCCCACGGCGCAAGCCAGTCAGCTTGGCTATAAACTGGATGACTGCACCGGTCGGACTTGACCGTTACGCGCACCGCCCCCTATCTCCTTGACAGGGTTGTGATACGCAACAGTGGCGAGCGGCGCCTCACGAGGAGTGTCATGGATATCAAGGTCAGCGGTTCCGGATTGCAGCGCCAGGTCATTTTCTGGCTACTGGTGCTTGCCGCCTTCATTGCTTTCCTCATGGTTTTCAGCTCGATCCTGCTGCCATTCCTGGCCGGCATGGCGCTTGCCTATTTCCTCGACCCGGTCGCAGACCGCCTGGAGCGGTTCGGCTTGAGCCGGTTGATGGCGACGGTCGTGATCCTGATCGGCTTCGTCGTCGTCTTCGTGCTGGCCCTCATGGTCATCATTCCTGTCGTCGTCAGCCAGGCGGCCGATTTCATTGCGAACATCCCCGGCTATGCCGCCAAACTGCAGGTGCTCGTCAACGAAGCGCAGACGCGGCTGATTCCCGATTGGCTCGCGAGCCAGATGCCATCGCTGAAGCAAAGCTCCGGCAAGCTGCTCGAACAGGGCGCGGCCTTCGTCGGCACGCTCTTCCAGCAGATCTGGAACTCCGGCGTGGCGTTGCTCGACGTCATCTCGCTGCTGGTCGTCACCCCTGTCGTCGCCTTCTATATCCTGCTCGACTGGGACCGGATGGTCGAGAAGGTCGATAGCTGGGTTCCGCGCGACTACGTCTCGGATGTGCGCCAGATCGCCCGCGACATGAACGCGACGATCGCCGGCTTTGTGCGCGGGCAGGGCTCGCTCTGCCTCATCCTTGGTCTTTATTACGGGATCGGCCTGTCGCTGGTCGGTCTCAATTTCGGCCTGCTGATCGGTCTCTTCGCCGGCATGATCAGTTTCATTCCCTATGTCGGATCCATGGTCGGCCTGGTGCTTGCCGTTGGCGTCGCACTGGTCCAGTTCTGGCCGGACTATCTGTGGCTCGGCCTCGTGCTTGCCGTCTTTTTCAGCGGCCAGTTCATGGAGGGCAATATCCTCCAGCCGAAGCTGGTGGGCAAAAGCGTCGGCCTGCATCCGGTCTGGCTGATGTTTGCGCTGCTTGCCTTCGGTGCACTGTTCGGTTTCGTCGGTCTTCTGGTCGCGGTGCCCGCAGCAGCCGCCATCGGCGTGCTTGTCCGCTTCGGCATCCAGCGCTACCTTGATAGCGACCTCTATCACGGGCACGGCAAGGCCGTGGAAAAGAAGGCGAAGAGCGACAAGGCCGCCTGATTTCCGACGATTGTCCCGAGTACAGCATGACAAAACGCCCATTTGAACAAATCCCCCTGGCTTTCGGCCACGACCCGGCGACGGGTCGTGAGGACCTGCTCGTCTCCGACAGGCTGAGCGCGGCCATCGCCATCGTCGATCACTGGCCGGACTGGCCGGCGCCCGTGGTCATCATCGCCGGCCCGGTCGGCTCGGGAAAATCGCATCTCGCCAGCATCTGGAAGGAGCGGGCAAGAGCGGAAGTGATCCACCCGCTCGCCGGTTCCGATGCCGCGTTGATCGCGGCCGAAAGACCTGTTCTATTCGAGGATGCCGATCGCAGCGGCTTCGACGACACGACGCTGTTCCACGTCATCAACAACGTGCGCCAGCACGGCACCAGCCTGCTGATGACGACGCGGCTCTGGCCGATGTCCTGGCCAGTGACGCTGCCGGACCTGCGCTCGCGCCTGAAGGCGGCGACCGTGGTCGAGATCGGTGAGCCGGACGACGAATTGCTGACGCAGGTGCTGATCAAGCTCTTTGCCGATCGCCAGCTTTTCGTCGACGAGCGGCTGGTGGGCTACATCGTCCAGCGCATGGAGCGCTCGTTGGAGGCGGCGCAGACGATCGTCGAGCGCATCGACCATCTGGCGCTGGCCCGCGGCACGAAGCTTTCACGCGCGCTCGCTTCTGAAGTTCTCGAAGAACTGGGAAATCAGCGTCGGTCCGATTGACTGTCACAGAACCGTCGTCAAACTGAGATAGCCGGTGCAGCCGGAGCAATGGGATCTGAAAAGCATGGATAACGCGCTATCTGCGGTGAACGAAAACCAGGCATCGGCGGAGGACGTCGACCTGCTGACGAGCCCGCAGCGCTTCATCAACCGCGAATTTTCCTGGCTGCAGTTCAATCGCCGCGTGCTCGAGGAAACGCTGAACACGGCGCATCCTCTGCTGGAGCGTGTTCGCTTTCTGTCGATCTCTGCCGCCAACCTCGACGAGTTCTTCATGGTGCGCGTCGCCGGCCTCGAAGGCCAGGTGCGCCAGGGCCTCTCGATGCGTTCGCCCGACGGCAAGACCCCGGTCGAGCAGCTCGAAGACATCCTGAAGGAAATCGACAATCTGCAGATGGAGCAGCAGGCCTCGCTCGCCGTGCTTCAGCAGTATCTCGCCAAGGAAGACATCCTGATCGTTCGCCCGGCCTCGCTTTCGGTGCAGGACAGGAGCTGGCTTGCCAACGAGTTCGATCAGTCGATCTTCCCAGTGCTGACACCGCTCTCCATCGACCCGGCGCATCCGTTCCCCTTCATTCCGAACCTCGGCTTTTCGATGGGCCTGCAGCTCGTCAGCAAGACCGGCCGCGAGCCAATGACGGCGCTCCTGCGTCTGCCGGTGGCACTCGACCGCTTCATCCGGCTGCCCGACGTCAAGAACGTCATCCGCTACATCACCCTCGAAGACATGGTCAGCCAGTTCATCGACCGGCTGTTTCCGGGCTATGAGGTCAAAGGCTCCGGTACCTTCCGCATCATTCGCGACAGCGATATCGAGGTGGAAGAAGAGGCGGAAGACCTCGTTCGCTTTTTCGAGACCGCGCTGAAGCGCCGTCGCCGCGGTTCGGTGATCCGCATCGAGACCGATTCGGAGATGCCGGCGTCGCTGCGCCAGTTCGTCGTGCAGGAACTGGGCGTCCCGGAAAACCGGATCGCCGTCCTGCCGGGACTGCTGGCACTCAACACTTTGTCCGAAATCACCAAGGCTCCACGCGACGATCTGCGCTTCGAGCCGTACAATCCGCGTTTCCCCGAGCGCGTGCGCGAGCATGCCGGCGACTGCCTGGCGGCGATCCGCGAGAAGGACATGGTGGTGCATCACCCCTACGAGTCCTTCGACGTGGTCGTGCAGTTCCTGTTGCAGGCAGCGCGCGATCCTGAAGTCGTCGCCATCAAGCAGACGCTTTACCGCACGTCGAACGACAGCCCGATCGTGCGCGCCCTGATCGACGCCGCCGAGGCCGGCAAGTCGGTGACGGCGCTGGTCGAGCTCAAGGCCCGCTTCGACGAGGAGGCCAATATCCGCTGGGCGCGCGACCTCGAACGCGCCGGCGTCCAGGTCGTCTTCGGCTTCATCGAACTGAAGACCCACGCCAAAATGTCGATGGTGGTGCGGCGCGAAGAGGGCAAGCTTCGGACCTATTGCCATCTCGGCACCGGCAACTATCACCCGGTCACCGCGAAGATCTACACCGACCTGTCGTTCTTCACCTGCAACCCGGTCATCGCCCACGACATGGCGAACATCTTCAACTTCATCACCGGCTACGGCGAGCCGGAGGCGGGCATGAAGCTGGCCGTCTCGCCGCACACGCTGCGCCCGCGCATTCTCAGGCACGTCGACGAAGAAATCGAGCATGCCAAGGCCGGGCGCCCGGCGGCGATCTGGATGAAGATGAACTCGCTCGTCGATCCGGAGATCATCGACGCGCTCTATAAGGCGAGCCGTGCCGGCGTCGAAATCGACCTGGTGGTGCGCGGCATCTGCTGCCTGCGCCCGCAGGTCCCGGGGCTCTCGGACAATATCCGTGTCAAGTCCATCGTCGGCCGATTCCTCGAACATTCCCGGATATTCTGCTTCGGCAACGGTCACGGGCTTCCGTCGGAGAATGCCCTTGTCTATATCGGCTCGGCGGATATGATGCCGCGCAATCTGGATCGGCGGGTCGAGACGCTCGTGCCTCTCATCAACCGGACTGTGCACGAACAGGTTCTGTCGCAGATCATGCTGGGTAATCTCATCGACAACCAGCAGAGCTACGAAATTCTTCCCGATGGCACCTCTCGCCGGATGGAAGTCGGCAAGGATGCCGAGCCTTTCAACGCACAGCACTATTTCATGACCAATCCCAGCCTCTCCGGCCGGGGCGAGGCCCTGAAGTCCAGCGCACCGAAGCTCATAGCCGGCTGGAAGAGCGGCTGGCACAAATAAACTGGAATTGCATGGTCGAATCTGAAGCGCAGGGGCGTCTGCCCGGCATCCGCCCGGTTTCCGTTATCGATATCGGTTCGAACTCCATCCGCCTTGTCGTCTATGAAGGCCTGAGCCGCTCGCCGGCCATGCTGTTCAACGAAAAGGTGATGTGCGGTCTCGGCAAGGGCATCGATGCGACCGGACGCATGGATGAAGACAGCGTCGAGCGCGCGCTGAAAGCGCTGCACCGCTTTCACGCGCTCTCCAAGCAGGCGCGTGCGACCTCGATGTATGTGCTGGCGACGGCCGCCGCACGCGAAGCGAGCAACGGCCCCGCCTTCATCGAGAAGGCGGAGGCGATCCTCGGTCACAAGGTCCGCATCCTTACCGGCGAGGAAGAGGCCTATTATTCCGCGATGGGCATCGTCAGCGGCTATCACGATCCCGACGGTGTCGTCGGCGACCTTGGCGGTGGCTCGCTGGAACTCGTCGAGGTCTCCGGCACGAAGATCGGCAAGGGCATCACCCTCCCGCTCGGCGGTATCCGTTTGTTCGAACACAGCAACGGCTCGCTCACCAAGGCGCGCACCTGGGTGCGCAAGTTCATGAAGAACTCGGCGGTGCTGAAGACCGGCACGGGACGGACGTTCTATGCGGTCGGTGGCACTTGGCGCTCGATCGCCAAGCTGCACATGGAGATCCGCGACTATCCGCTGCACATGATGCAGGGCTACGAGATTTCCTTTGACGAGGCGATGGCGCTTTTGCCGGAAGTGATCGAGCCGAAGAACATCAAGCCGTCTGCCTATTCGACGATTTCGAAGAGCCGCCGCAGCCTTCTGCCCTTCGGCGCGATCGCCATGCAGGAAGCGCTTTCGATCATGAGGCCGGAGCGGATTTCCTTCTCGGCGCTCGGCGTTCGCGAAGGTTATCTTTTCTCGCTCTTGAGGGACGAGGAACGTGCTCAGGATCCGCTGCTGACGGCGGCCAACGAGATCGCCATCCTGCGTGCCCGCTCGCCCGAGCACGCCCGCGAACTGGCTGACTGGACCGGTCGCATGGTGCCGTTCTTCGGGATCGAGGAGACGGAAGAGGAAGGCCGGTATCGCCAGGCGGCCTGCCTGCTTGCGGATATCAGCTGGCGGGCGCACCCCGACTATCGCGGTCTCCAGGCGCTGAACATCATCGCCCACTCGACCTTCTCCGGCATTACCCATGCCGGCCGCGCCTATATTGCGCTTTCCAATTATTACCGCTTCGAGGGGCTCAACGACGACGGCGCCACGAACGCACTTGCCGGCATCACCACGCCGCGCCTGCTGGAACTGGCAAAGCTGCTCGGCGGCCTCTTGCGTGTCGCCTATCTTTTCTCCGCATCGATGCCGGGGATTGCCCGTAACCTGACGTTCCGCAAGTCGTCTCTGCCGGACGTGGACCTCGAAATCGTCGTGCCTGCGGACTATTCGGAATTCCAGGGCGAGCGCCTGGACGGACGCCTGCAGCAGCTTGGAAAGCTCACTGGCAAGCGTCTCGCTTTCCACTTCGAAAGCTGACGCCGAAAAGTCAACCGGTCAAACGGGAAGGGCGCGCGAACAGATGTTCGCGCGCCCTTTTGATTAATCGGCCTTGAGGAAGTCGCCAACTTCGAGCAGCACGAACTCGTTGTCGTCGGCCTTGTCGAGCGCGCGGCCGGCCGAGAACGGTAGGTTGTTGTCGTTGCCGACGATGATGTGGGTCTCATCGACGCGGTCGACGTTCTCGATGGTGACGAAGGGCATATCGTAAAAGCCTTCGCCGCCGCCCTGGCGCTTCCTGTTGTCCGGATCGGCGATCTTCAAGAGGTCGATGTAGCCGATCTTGCGCACGGCCTTGCCGGCATTGTTGTCGTCAAAGGCGATCTTGTAGATGCGCTTGACCTTGGAGCCCGTTGCGAAGCAGTCCGGCTTCGGGTCCTTCGGATCGGCGCAGGCCTTGTCCACCGTGCCGGCGCCATTGTCGCGCTCGATCACCAGTGCGGTCTTGTCGTCGAGCATGTTGAAGTCGCCGATCGCCTCGCCGCCTTCGGCCAGCGGATAGAGCCAGCTGCGGCCGGTCCAGGCTTTGCTCGCAACATCGAGTTCGATGATGCGCAGCGCCGGGCGGCCATCGGCCTGCTCGACCGTTTCGCTGTCGGTCCAGAGCGGGCCTTCGAGCAGGCCGTAAAGCTTGCTGCCGTCCTTGGAAAGCGCCATGCCTTCATAGCCGCCGGAGCGCTTCAGGTTGAAGGCGGGCGTCTTCTTCGAGGGATCGCCCTGCAGCGTCAGCGTCGGATTGTCGGGCGAAAGCACCGGCTTGCCGTCGACCGTGGTCGCGATCACATCGGTCAGCTTGCCGTCGAGATCGAACTTGAGGATGTAGGGGCCGAACTCTTCACCGACCCAGAAGCCGTCCGCAACCGGCTGGATCGATTCGACGTCGAAGTCGGCGCCGGTGAGATAACGCTTGTCCGAGCCTTCCATGACGATCGGAAAGGGGGCCTTCTTGTCCGGGTCGGTCAGGAACAACGTCTTCAGTGCTTCGACCTTGCCGGCGTCCCAGTCCATCTTCACGTGGTGCAGCATCAGCATGGCGTCGCTGGAGTTCATCTTGCTGCCGAAACCGTTGTCGGAGAGGCTCCAGAAGGTGCCGTCTTCCATCGCCTTGATGCCGGAAAAGCCCTGCATCGGCTGGCCGTCGAAGGGCAGCGACAGGCCGGTCAGGCGAACGCCGTCCTTGCCCGGAACGGTGCCGAGCGCTTCGGCACGCTTGCGGTCCGCGGTGGTGAACTTGCCGGAGGTCTTGAGGTATTCCGGTGCGTCCGAGGGGGCGACGATGATCGTGTTGGCCGGCAGGATCGCGTGGCCCTTCAGCGTCGCGGTAAAGGACTTTTCCTCGGCCGAGGCGGCCATCGTCATCAAAAGAGAAAGAGCCGCGGTGGCGAGAAGCGTTTTCGTCATGAGGTTCACCTTGGGTTGGAGCCTTCTGCATGTCTCCTTGGGTCGCCCTAGATCCAAGGAGGCAGACGTGCAGCAAATTCGATGTGCTGCAGCGACCCTTGCGCGTCCCAGGACGCGCGGCGCTGCAGTCCGCAACCCGATAGGCGGCTATGATGACGGTTGGGTGATGCTTGCTTTACAACCCGATGAAGCTTTGGTGACAGGATTAGCCGGCGACGGCGAGGCTTGCCCAGCGGCCGGGCGTCAGGCCGTAGGCGCGCTTGAAATGACGGGTGAAATGCGCCTGGTCGGCAAAGCCGGTTTCGAGCGCAGCACCGGCAAGGCTTTCGCCCCGGGCGATCATCTGCCGTGCCCGCTCCAGCCGGCGCATCAGCAGGTAGCGATGGGGGCTGGTGCCGAGAACCCGGCGGAATTGCCGGGCGAGCGTGAAGCGATCGAGCCCGCTCACCGCCTCAAGTTCCTGCGAGCCGACGGGCCGTTCGAGATTGGCGCGAAGGAATTCGCTCGCCTGTAGAACGGCACGCTTGTCGGCCTTTGCGGGCTTGGCGTCCTTGGTGCCGGCGTGACGGTAGAGCCCCTCGGCGATCCGCACGAGAATGTCGTCGAGCGCCAGTTCGTCGATGCCATTGTCGAGATCCATCACGGCTTCGCCGACCGCCTGCCGCAGCGCCTCGTCGCCCACGACAGGGGCTGAGACGAAGGGCAGGGAGCGGTCGGTTTCATCAAGGGCTGCGAGTAGCCGTTCCGGCTGCAGATACATCATCCGGTAGCGCAGCCCGATCTCCGTTCCCGCGCCGCCATCATGGATCTCGTCCGGGTGGAGGATGATGATGCTTCCAGGATTGCTGAAGCGGCTTTCGCCGCGATACTGAAACGTCTGGACGCCGCCGAGCGTTACGCCGATGGCATAGGTGTCGTGGCGGTGCGGCTCGAAAAATTTTCCATGCAGGCGCGCCTCGATGCGCTCGATGCCATCGACCGCAGGCGCAACCCGAATGCCGTCGCCGGGCGCGCCGCACAATCGTTCAAGATCGATCGCAGCGCCGTCCGATAATGCGTCTTCCGGCACGCCCTGTCGGGCTGAAATGGAGATGGCCGTCATGTTCGATACCAAATTTGCAATCGTCTTGCGCGAGGACTGGGCAACCTGGCAGAAGCTCAACGTCACCGCCTTCCTCGCCACCGGGATCGCCGGACAGAAGCCCGGGATCATCGGCGAAGATTATCGCGATGGCGCCGGCAACGTCTACAACGCCTTGAGCATCCAGCCGATCATCGTCCTTGCCGCAGATGGGAAGACGCTCGGCAACATTCAACGGCGCGCGATCGAAAGAGAGGTCAAAGCTTCGATCTATGTCGACGGCATGTTTGCCACCGGTCACGACCACGCCAACCGTGCGGTTTTCGCCGAGACCAGGCCGGACGACGCGGCAGTCGCCGGCATTGCCATTCATGCGGACAAGAAGCTGGTCGACAAGATCACCAAGGGTGCCAAGCTGCACGGCTGACGGCGATCGCGATCCGGCCGATCGATGCCCTGCGCGCCGGCCGGGATCACTCGGCCGCGGTCGATGCCAGCTGAGGAGCCGCGCTGCCTGCGCGCAACGACAGAACGCCAAGCTTCTGCCCGCGTCCTCTGACGGCGTGCTCGCCGAGATCCTCGACCCGCACATAATGCGGCAGACGCATCTTGCGGGCGAGATCGGTGGAGATCAGTACCTGGTGGCCGAGCGTCTTGCAGAAACCTTCGAGCCGGGCGGTGGTGTTCACCGTATCGCCGAAATAGGTGATCTTGTGCCGGTCGAGCCCGATTTCCGCCGCAACGATGGTGCCGCCATGAAGCGCCGCGCGCAGCCGCGGAACCTCGCCGAACTCCTTTTGCCAACGGCGCGCATCCGCATCGATCATTTCCAGAATGTCGAAGACGCAATGAATGCAGGCCGCATTGTTGGTGGCGCGATCGAAAGGCCAGGTAATGACGGCGGCGTCACCGATATAGTCGTCGATCGAGCCGCGGTAGCGCATGACCGGGTCGGCGATCGTCGCAAACAGCCTGCCGAGATACTCCTGCATCCGCAGGTCGCCGTGTTTCTCGGCATAGGCGGTCGAGCCGGCCAGGTCGATGAAGAGGAAGACGCGTTCTTCCTCGACCGGTCTGCGATAGCGGCCGGTGAGCAGGCTCAAAAAGACGTCGCGCCCGAGGAGTTCGCGAACCCTGAGGATGAAGACGAGCGAACCTGATACGCCGAGCGCGAAGATTAGGACCGTCTTGGACGGCATCATCGCGTCCATCCAATGGTCCTCCATGACGCCGCCCGACTGCATGAGCAGGCCAGCGGCGGCATATCCGATGTCGAGAAGCACGAAGTAGATCACCAGCGACGCGACGAAAAAGACCGGCGTGGAAAAGGCGTGGATCCGTCGATGCAGGCGCCGGAAAATGATGCGTCGCTCGAAGGCGATGATCGGCAGGCACATGAAGAGCGCATAGGTCGCGCCGATCAGGGCGCCCTTGCCGTAGAAAACCCATGCGTAGACCGCGCCGGCGCCTGCGACGACCAGCAGCAAGAGAAGTCCTTCGAAAGTCGAAAAGCGCCAACGCATGCAGAAAGCTCCGGTACCGGAAAGGCGGCATCCGTGTCGGTCGGCGTTGCCCAAGGCGCCGGCTCACGTCACATCGTTTGATACGATGGTGATTCTGTTCCGCCCGGCCCTTCGCTAGAGCTGGATTCAGGCGGAAACTTGTCTCCGCCCAATCCCTTTTTCAAGCTGACGCGGACGTGATCTCGGCGCTGATTTCCACTGCTTCGATCTTCTTGTCGACGAAGCGCAGGGCAACGTCGCCGTTGATCAGCTTCAGTGCCGTTTCGCCGAAGAGTTCGCGCCGCCAGCCCTTGAGCGCGGCGACATCCGCCTTCTCGCCCTCGGCAGCTATTTTGTCGAGATCTTCGCTGTTGGCGATGATCTTCGCGGCGACACCCTGCTTCTCGGCGATCAGCTTCAAAAGCACCTTCAGCATCTCGCCAGCGGCCGCAGCACCTTCCGGCGCATGGCTTTGGCGCGGAAGCTTCGGCAGATCGGTCTTCGGGATCGCCAGCGCCTCGTTGACGGCCTCGACGACCGCCGTTCCAGCGGTGGAGCGTTCCCAGCCCTTGGGGATGGTCCGGAGCCGTGCCAGTGCTTCCGCATCCTTCGGCTGCTGCTGGGCGATCTCGTAAATGGCGTCATCCTTGAGGATGCGGCCGCGCGGCACGTTGCGGGCGCGTGCCTCGCGCTCGCGCCAGGCGGCGACCGTCTTCAGCACGGCGAGCTCGATCGGCTTCTTTACCCGCATCTTCAGCCGCTGCCAGGCGTCGTCAGGGTGCAGGTCGTAGGTGTCGCGGGCTTCGAGAATGGCCATCTCTTCGGTCAGCCAGAGCGAACGGCCTTCGCGTTCGAGTTCTGCCGCCAGGTATTTGTAGATGTCGCGCAGATGCGTGACGTCGGCCAGCGCATAGTCGAGCTGCTTTTCGGTCAGCGGACGGCGGCTCCAGTCGGTAAAGCGCGAGGACTTGTCGATCTGCGTGCCGGTGACGCGGTTGACCAGCTGGTCATAGGAGACGCTGTCGCCAAAGCCACAAACCATCGCTGCGACCTGCGTATCGAAGATCGGATGCGGAATAAGGTTTCCGAGATGGAAGATGATCTCGATGTCCTGACGCGCGGCATGGAACACCTTGATGACCTCAGGGTTTGCCATCAACGCGAAGAAGGGCGCAAGATCGATGCCCTTCGCCATCGGGTCGACGATGACGGCAAGGTCCGGGCTCGCCATCTGGATCAGGCAAAGCTCCGGCCAGAAAGTCGTCTCGCGAAGAAATTCGGTATCGATCGTAATATAATTTGATAGGGCCAGCTGCTGGCAGGCGGCCTCAAGGTCTGCTGTTGTTTCAATCATCAGATTTAAATCACTGTGGCGAAAATGCGGCTTGGAATTTCGTGTAACTCTTCGCGGCATCTGTCACAATCGAAATCTCAGACGACTTTGAAATAACCCGTCATGCCGGTCTTCTGGTGCTCGATGATATGGCAATGCACGACCCAATCGCCCGGATTGTCCGCCACAAGCGCCACTTCCGCCTGTTCATCGGGCAAAAGCAGGATCGTATCGGTCGGCGGCGGCAGGAAAGTCCGCTTGTTGGAATTGAGAATGCGGAAGCTCAGGCCGTGCAGATGGATCGGGTGCGCATGCGGCGTCCGGTTGGCGACCTCCAGCACATAGCTCTTGCCGAGCTTCATCTCCTCGATCGGCGCGATCGGATCGGGCGTGTCGCCCGGCCACGGAACCTTGTTGATCGCCCAGAAGGTGTAGCCAAGCGAACCGCAGATCGAAGGCGTCGCCTTGTGCTCCGCCGTCGCCGTCAGTTCGAGCGGCACGCGGGTGGCGGTGGAGAGGTCGGCTTCCGCGATCGGGTTGGCGGGCAGGGGGCTGACATCCCGAAGATCGCGCTCGAGCGACGCTCCGGCTGACCGGAAGCGCGCGATCGTCCAGGGATGCGATCCACGCAGGTTGCCGAGCGCAACCGTCTGACCCTCGCTGTCGGGCATGCGCACGACAAGATCGACGCGCTGGCCGGGCCCAAAATCGTAGCGATCAAGTGCAAAGGGCTTGTCGACCGGATTGCCGTCGAGCGCGATGACCATCGCCTCAGCGCCCTCAAGGCCGATCGTATAGATGCGGGTGACGTCGGTTGCGGCGATGCGCACGCGCACCAGGCCGCCGGCCGGTGCGTCGTAAGTTGGCTCCTGCTGCCAGTTGGCGGTGCGCACCGTGCCGTAAGTGCCGCCGCGGGCCGCATCCCGCGGCTTGAATGCGTCGATGAACGCGCCGCCGGTGCCGAGCCGCCAATCGCGCAGGTTGAGCACGATCTCGGCATCGAACGTCGGATCGTCCGGGTTCTCGACGACGATCATGCCGGTCAGGCCGGCGCCCATCTGGGTCAGCGTGTTGCAATGTGGATGATACCAGAAGGTGCCGGCATCCGGCGGGGTGAACACATAGTCGAAACGGTCGCCCGGATAGACATAGGGCTGCGTCAGTTCCGGCACGCCATCCATGGCGTTGGCAATGCGCAGTCCGTGCCAATGTACCGTCGTCGGCTCGTCCAGCCGGTTGAAGAGGCGGGCCGCATAGGGCTCGCCCTTGCGCATGCGCAGGACGGGCGGCATGCCGGTACTTGGAGCCTCACCCAAGCCGTAGGTCATGACCTTGGGCGTAAGCCCATCCTTGGCGATCTGGGCTTCGGCAAGCTGTGCCATCAGGATCTGCGGATCGGGTGCGGTGCCGGCGCGCGCCGCCATGCCGGCGCCGAGCGCGAAGGCGCCTCCGAGAGCAGCGGAGCCTTGGAGGAAGGTGCGACGGCTGATGACGGGCATTTCGGCAATCTCGGCTGCTGTTTGAGGTGCCCCGGTTCTAAACCTGATTATTGCGTTCAGCAATTATCCGGATCGCGCGCATCTTGCCGCAGGTCAGCGATCCTTGCGCTTGTGGTTGTTGCCGGCGGCGAGCTTGTTGAAAAAGGACGAGGTGCGCAGGAGATTGCGGAACGGCAAGGCGCGCTCCCCGGCGGGCACCGGCCCGCGCGCCGTCATGCGCTGCAGGGTGTAGAGCATGAACAGGAAGAGGATCGCTGCCGTGTAGATGAACAGCGCCTGCGGCCCGAAGATCTCGAGCAGGAAGGAGGCAAACAGCGGCCCGATGATCGCGCCGAGCGACCAGAAGAACAGCATGCCGGCGGAGACGAGCGCATGCTGCCCCTCGGCCGCGTGGTCGTTCGCATGGGCCGAACAGAGCGAATAGAGCGGCATGGCAAAGGCGCCGAACAGGAAGATGCCGGCAAAGTTCAGCCATTCGTCGTTGCCGGCGCCGAAGGCGAGAAACAAGCCTGCGAGCAGCGACCCGAAGGTGGCGATCAGGATGATCAGGCGGCGGTCGAACCGATCGGAATAGTGGCCGAGCGGATACTGCAGCACGACGCCGCCGATGATGCCGGCGCTCATGAAGGTGGCGATTGCCGTCACCGACAGGCCGATGCCCTGCGCATAGATCGGCCCGAGCGAGCGGAAGGCGGCGTTGGTCAGACCGACGACGATGCAGCCGACGGTCGCAAGCGGCGAGATGTTCCAGAGCGCTTTGACGTCGAAGCGGATCGCCTCCGGGGCCACAGGGCTCGAGCGGTCGGCAAAGGAGATCGGCACCAGCGACAGCGTCAGCGCCATGGAGATGATGGCAAAAAGCTCGAAGCCGCCAAGCCCGATGCCAGGAATGACATATTGTGCGGCCGTGACCGAGCCGAGGTCGACGAGGCGATAGACCGAAAGCGTGCGGGCCCGGTTTTTATTGGTGACGCTGGCATTGAGCCAGCTCTCGACTGTCGCAAACAGGCAGGCGAAACAGATGCCGGCAAGAAGCCGCATCAGGAACCACATCAGCGGATTGATGACGAGCACCATCGAGATGGCTGCGGCCGAAGCGATCGCCGCCATCGCCGAGAAGGTGCGGATGTGACCTATCGAGCGCAGGATGCGGGTGACGTAGACGCAGCCAAGCGCGAAGCCGATATTGTAGCCGGCGCCGATAACGCCGATCAGCGATGTCGAGAAACCTTCTTCGAGTGCACGCAGCGAGATGAAAGTGCCCTGCAGGCCGTTGCCGCCGATGAGGATGCCTGCGGTGACGAGGAGGGGGATAAGCGGGCGAATCTGGGACATGGGGCAGGCGACATCCGGGCAGGCGGCCACGACTCGGGTGGGATCACTATCGGGCCTTGCTCATGTGTAGCCCCGCATTCTGCCGCCGGACAGTCCCGAATTGTGACGATTGCCGTTCTTTTCGCGGCATTTCGGCCGCCTTCTGTCACAAGCGGTCTTGGACTGGCTCTTGCCTTCGTTTACAACGCACCTCCATCGGGGGCGGCAGCGGGCGCTGCAGCTTGACAAAGGCTGCGCATCATGCGCTTTTCCGCCCGATTTTGACCATGTTGCCGCGCGCTGTGTCCCACGAGCTTGCGCGGCTCTTTGCAATTCCGGGATAAGACGATGCACCGTTACCGCAGCCACACCTGTGCCGCCCTCCGCAAGTCGGACGTCGGTTCCACCGTTCGCCTTTCGGGCTGGGTCCACCGCGTCCGCGACCATGGCGGCCTGCTCTTCATCGACCTGCGCGACCACTACGGCATCACCCAGGTCGTTGCCGATCCCGACAGCCCCGCCTTCAAGGCGGCCGAGACCGTTCGCGGCGAATGGGTCGTGCGCATTGACGGCCTCGTCAAGGCGCGCATGGATGACACCGTCAACAAGGGCATGCCAACCGGCGAAATCGAACTCTATGCGCAGGAGATCGAGGTTCTCTCGGCCGCCAAGGAACTGCCGTTGCCGGTCTTTGGCGAGCCGGACTATCCGGAAGACGTGCGCCTCAAGTACCGCTTCCTCGACCTGCGTCGCGACACGCTGCACAAGAACATCGTCAAGCGCACCCAGATCATCTCGTCGATGCGCCGCCACATGGGCGACGTCGGTTTCACCGAATACACGACCCCGATCCTGACGGCCTCGTCGCCGGAAGGCGCGCGCGACTTCCTCGTGCCTTCGCGCATTCATCCCGGCAGCTTCTATGCCCTGCCGCAGGCGCCGCAGCAGTACAAGCAGTTGCTGATGGTCGCCGGCTTCGACCGCTACTTCCAGATCGCCCCGTGCTTCCGCGACGAAGACCCGCGCGCCGACCGCCTGCCGGGCGAGTTCTACCAGCTCGACCTGGAAATGAGCTTCGTCGAGCAGGAAGACGTCTGGTCGACGATGGAACCGGTGATCCGCGACATCTTCGTGGAGTTTGCCGACGGCAAGCCGGTGACGGAAAAGTTCCCGCGCATTCCTTACGACACGGCGATCCGCAAATACGGCTCCGACAAGCCGGACCTGCGCAACCCGATCGAGATGCAGGCGGTTACCGAACACTTCGCCGGTTCCGGCTTCAAGGTCTTCGCGAACATGATCGCGTCTAACCCGAAGGTCGAAGTCTGGGCGATCCCGGCCAAGACCGGTGGCTCGCGCGCCTTCTGCGACCGCATGAACGCCTGGGCGCAGAGCCAGGGTCAGCCCGGCCTCGGCTACATCTTCTGGCGCAAGGAGGGCGAAAAGCTCGAAGGCGCCGGCCCGCTCGCCAAGAACATCGGCGAAGAGCGCACGGATGCGATCCGCACCCAGCTCGGCCTCGACGACGGCGACGCCTGCTTCTTCGTCGCCGGTGACCCCGCCAAGTTCTACAAGTTTGCTGGCGAAGCCCGCACCCGCGCCGGCGAGGAACTGAACCTCGTCGACCGCGACCGCTACGAATTCTGCTGGATCGTCGACTTCCCGTTCTACGAATGGCTGGAAGACGAAAAGAAGATCGACTTCGCCCACAACCCCTTCTCGATGCCGCAGGGTGGTCTGGAAGCGCTGAACGGCGAAGATCCGCTGTCGATCAAGGCCTACCAGTACGACATGGTCTGCAACGGCTTCGAAATCGCCTCCGGCTCGATCCGTAACCAGCTTCCGGAAGTCATGGTCAAGGCGTTCGAGCTGACCGGCAAGTCGCAGCAGGAGGTCGAAGATCAGTTCGGCGGCCTCTACCGCGCCTTCCAGTACGGTGCACCGCCGCATGGCGGCATGGCATTCGGCATCGACCGTATCGTCATGCTGCTCGTCGGCGCCAAGAACCTGCGCGAGATTTCGATCTTCCCGATGAACCAGCAGGCCGTCGACCTCCTGATGGGCGCACCGTCGGAAGCGACGCCGGCCCAGCTGCGCGAACTGGCGATCCGCCCGATTCCGCAGAAGAAGGACTGAGGTCGAACGGACCTGACCCCAAAAGGAAAGCCCGGCGATCGTCTCGCCGGGCTTTTTCTTTGTCTGCGCCAGATGTCTGTTCAGTGCCTGCCGTAGATGGCGTCGCGAACCTCGCGGGTGAACGGACCCCACATGCCCTCGAAGGTCGTGTTCGTCATGGCTACGACGGTGATCTTCTGCCCTGCGCAGTGAGACGCTGGCCTTGCTGGAGGCGCGCTTCCGGCAGGGCATAGCGGACGGAGAACTACGTGCGGATACCGATGCCGGCGGCCTCGCGCGCTTCGTCGGCGCCATTCTCCAGGGCATGACCGTGCAGACGCAGGACGGTGCCGGCGATGCGGACCTCCTGCCGATCGCTGAACTTGCGATCGCCGAGGTCGGGCGCACCGGCAGCCGTCCGGTTAGGCGACCGACCGCCTGGCGCGGGTCAGAAATCCATGCCGGGGCCGGGCGGTGGCGTGGGTGGGTTCTTCTTCGGTTTTTCGGCGACCATCGCTTCGGTGGTTACAAGCAGGCCGGCGACCGACGCCGCATCCTGCAGCGCCGCCCGCACGACTTTCGCCGGATCGATGACGCCCATGCGGTAGAGATCGCCATATTCACCGGTCTGCGCGTTCCAACCCTGGGCGAAGTCGCTCATCTCCCGAAGTTTGCCGACGATGACCGAGCCTTCGGCGCCGGCGTTTTCGGCGATCTGGCGCACCGGCGCCTCCAGCGCCCGCCGGACGATCTCGACGCCGACGCGTTGGTCGTCATTTTCGGGCTTGAGCCCATCGAGCGCGTGGACGACGCGGAGCAGCGCGACGCCGCCGCCAGGTAGAATGCCTTCCTCCACCGCGGCCCGCGTCGCATGCAGCGCATCGTCGACCCGGTCCTTCTTTTCCTTCACTTCCACTTCCGTCGAGCCGCCCACCCGGATCACCGCGACGCCGCCGGCAAGCTTGGCCAGCCGTTCCTGCAGCTTCTCGCGATCGTAGTCGGAGGTCGTTTCCTCGATCTGCGCCTTGATCTGGCCGACACGCCCGTCGATGTCCGCCTTGGTGCCGGCGCCATCGACGATGGTGGTGTCTTCCTTCTCGACCATCACCCGCTTGGCCCGCCCGAGATTGGCGAGCGTCACGGTTTCAAGCTTGATGCCGAGATCTTCGGAGATGACGGTCCCGCCCGTCAGGATGGCGATGTCCTCGAGCATCGCCTTGCGCCGGTCGCCGAAGCCCGGCGCCTTGACGGCGGCGATCTTCAGCCCGCCGCGCAGCTTGTTGACGACCAGCGTCGCCAGCGCTTCGCCTTCCACATCTTCGGCGATGATCAACAGCGGCCGGCTTGCCTGGATCACTGCTTCGAGAATCGGGATCATCGCCTGCAGGTTGGAAAGCTTCTTTTCGTGAATGAGAATGTAGGGGTCTTCGAATTCAACCCGCATCTTCTCCTGGTCGGTGACGAAATAGGGGGAGAGATAGCCGCGGTCGAATTGCATGCCTTCGACGATCTCCAGCTCTATTTCGGCCGTCTTCGCCTCCTCGACCGTAATCACGCCTTCGTTGCCGACACGCTCCATTGCCTTTGCCAGATAGCTTCCGATTTCGGCGTCGCCGTTGGCCGAGATCGTGCCGACCTGCGCGATCTCCTCATTGTTGGAAATCTTGCGCGCATGGGTCTTCAGTTTTGCGACGATCGCATCGACGGCGAGATCGATGCCGCGTTTCAGATCCATCGGGTTCATGCCGGACGCGATTGCCTTCACACCCTCCTTGACGATGGCCTGTGCGAGCACGGTGGCCGTCGTTGTGCCGTCGCCGGCCACGTCGCTGGTGCGCGACGCGACCTCCCGCAGCATCTGCGCGCCCATGTTCTCGAACTTGTCGTCGAGCTCGATTTCCTTGGCGACCGACACGCCGTCCTTGGTGATGCGCGGCGCGCCGAAGGCGCGTTCGATGACGACGTTGCGTCCCTTCGGGCCGAGCGTGACCTTGACCGCATCGGCGAGAATGTCGACGCCGCGCAACATCCGATCGCGGGCATCGCTACTGAACCTGACTTCCTTGGCAGCCATTGTGGACCTCCCTCAACACGAACATATGGCCTCACGCACCCAGCCGCCCGGAAGGCGGCTTGCAATCGGACGTACCCGGCAACCGGCTTTCGCGACTACAGTCCCAAATTCCGCTCTTCTTCGTTGTCCGGGGTCAAGATATCGATCAGCGCCGCAACGCGGCCGGCCGGCAGATGGCGGCCTTCCCCGATCAGCGCTTCATCGTTGTTGACCCAGGCGATCGCCTCCGCAAGCTCGCCGGCCGTCGCGCCGGTCGCAAGCAGTTCGGCCATCAGCGTCTCGTCAACCGGGCCAAGGATGGCTGTAATGTCCGCCTGCTTCAGTCCCATGGGTTTCTCCTTCCGTTTTATCGGTCAGGAACATGGATTTCGGTCCTTGGTGGAATAAATAGGCCAGACCCGGCCGGCATCAAGCGCCGATCGCAAAGCCGCGACGTGCAGGCGTTAAAAAGGCGTGAGTAAGCTCACTGCGGCCGTAGCGCGTTATCGAGGAAATACCATTGGTCGAGATGGGCGCGGACGACCGGCTCGATCGTGTCGTTCAGCAACTGCATGTCATCCAGCAGCCGGGCATTGGGGCGCTCCTCCGCCGGCAAACGTATCGGCGGCAAGGCCGTGCATTCGAAGCGGAAGTCGTCGGTGCGAAGGCCGTACCAGGGGCAGATCGTAGCGCCCGTCATGCGCGCCAGCCGTATGGCGATGGCGATGTTGCCTTCCTGATGCGGCCGGCGGCCGAAGAACGGCCCGCGGATCATGCCGCCGAACCCCTCGTCGCAGAAGATGCTGACAACGCCGCCGCCTTTCAGAACCTTCAGTGCCGGCCGGATCCCGTCCATTCCCGGAGGCAGAAACTGCAAGCCAGCCTTGCTGCGCACCCGATCGGCGATCCACGCCTTGGCCCGGCCCTTGGGCGGCACATAGAAGGCATGCGGCTGGAGGCCGAGCTTGCGGAATGCGATCGTGCCCACTTCCCAGTTGCCGAGATGCAGGCCGACGAGAATGACTGGGCCACGGTTTGCCGCCTCACGGATGGGTGCAAGGCCCTCGGTCTTCAGCCGCTCCGGCCGCTGCTGCAATCGGTTGACGACGGAGAACTCCGTCATCAACCGTCCCTGAGCGCGACAGTTTTCGAGAAACAGTGCCTCGCGTTGCGGGGCGTCAAGGTCCGGCCGCAACTGTTCGATGGTTTCACGGGCGCGGCGGGTTGCCACCTTGTGGAAGCGCGGAACCATGAAGAGACCGAGCGCCGCCCCAAGCCTGGAGCAGGCGTCCATCGGCAGCAGCTTCATGCCGAAATGGGCGGCGATGTTGGCGACGTTCCAGATGTTGTCGGTGATCCAATAGCGCCGGAAGGCCCGCGCCCTGTCGCCACCCGCCAGTGCATCGGCGAGCCGCGGGGCGCTTTCCTCGGCGAAGATCCAGGCCCTGCGCTTGCCGATCGGCTGCGCCGCGTGCGGATCATCCGGCGCCATGCGACGGGGCCTCTCGCTTGTGCAAGGTGACCGGCAGGCCATTCTTCGGCCTGAGGGTCAGGCGGCAGATCGGTTCGACCGCGTGGCGCTGGCTCACACGAACCCGGTAGCGCTGCGCGATGATCGCCAGGCACAGGATCGCTTCGGTCAGCCCGAAATGCAGGCCGGGGCAGACGCGCGGTCCGCTGGCAAAGGGGATGAAGCTGTAGGGCGTCGGGCGCCGGCCTTCGGTAAACCGTTCCGGATGGAAGTGGTGTGGATCCTGGAAGAGGCTTTCAGTCCGGTGAAGGAGCCACGGCACGATCAGCACGAGCGAGCCCGGCTCTGCGGCAACGTCGCCGATCATATCCGCCTCGCGGGTCTGCCGCGCCAGGATCGGAACCGGTGGATAGAGGCGAAGCGTCTCCTCGATAACTGCCCGGCACCATTCGAGCTGAGGCACGTCGTCGATCGTCGGTGTCCGGTCGCCGCAGACCCTGGCGATTTCGTCGTGAACGGCCTTCTCGACCCAGCCTGCCTTCGAAAGCAGATACCAGGTCCAGGTCAGCGTCGCCGCCGTCGTCTCGTGCCCGGCCATGAAGATGGTCGCGGCCTCGTTACGCAAGGCGACGAGGTCGAGTTTCAGTTCCGGGTTTCGTTGCTGGCGCCGGATCAGCAGCTCGACCATCGAATTGTGGTCGCCGCGTCCGGCAAGGTGATCCTCAACCACCTTGTCGATGGTTGCGTGGATGCGCTTGACCGAACGACGCAGGCTCGGCGTGCGCAGCACCGGCAGGCCGTCGTCAAAGCCGAGGAAGTAACCGATGTTGATGGAATCGACCAGCGACTGGTAGCTGGTGAAGCCCTCGGTCACCGCCGCCGCGCTACCGTCGCCGAGCTGGTTACCGAAGACGCTGCGCGCGATGATTTCGGCGGTCAGCCCCGCCATTTCGTGCAACGCGTTGACCTCGGCGCCATCGGGCATGCGGTTCCAGCGCTCGACCAGTTCGCTGGTCGTATTTTCCATGACGGGCCCGAAAGAGGGGACCCGCTTGGCGTGGACGATGTCCGCCACTAGCGGCCGGCGTTGCTTCCAGGTGTCCCCGTCCGAAATAAACAGCCCGTCGCCCAGCAGGAATTCGAGTGCCCGGCGCATCTGCGGGCTCTTGCGCTCGAAGTTTTCATGACGCTTGACGACGACCTGCCGGATCAGGTCGGGCGAGTTGACGACGATGATCTGCCGCCCAAGGATCCGGGTCTGCGAGATCGTTTCGGTATAGTCGCTCGCCCGCCAGATCGACAGGAAATCCGTTCGCGCCTGGAGCAGCAGCCGCAACGGCTTACCGGGCGGGCCCGTATAGTAGTCAGCTCGGACGGGGGCGAATTTCCCCTCCAACAATTCTTCAGTGAAATTTACAGACTGCTGGAGCCAGGCGAGCATTTACGTCCGATCTGCCGTAACGTGGAGACGATATTCGGGCATGTATTTGTATATTTGCACAAAGTCCGAGACGTCCCCTTCGAGGCCTAGATGCTCTCAAGTTCGTTGGAAGTCGGATTCTGAATTGCCTGAGGGTGGCATGCACGATTTCGATGAAAAACGCTATCGCCTTACGGTGAAAATTTCTTGGTGCAAGCAATAGCTCACCGGGAAGAAAAGAGCCCCGCAGCCGATGCGTGCTCCACAAGGGCGTGCAACGTGATCCGACTATGCGGTTCGCAAGTAAGGGCGATGCTTGTTCTTTCACGGGAGGGCGGCGGCGCAGCTTTCGGCCGGCGAGGTCCGCCGAGTGAATGCCGTGGGCCACATGGGAAGCCGGTGCGGCGCCATCAAGCCTTGCGTGCCTGTCTCGGCGCGCAAGGCTGTCGTCATGTCGGTTTCTCCCGGGCTCGGCTGAGGCCGGGAGAGACCTGAACGATTAGTCGTTCGCCGTTACCTTGACGCCGAGCACCGACGGGATGGTGTTCGGCGCGCCCATGGCGGCACCCATGATCATCGGGAACGGAACCGGCTTTTCCGGTGCCGCGCTGATCGTCAGGCTCTTCGGGCCATCGAGATAGGCATTGACGGCAGCCGACACCTGGTTCTGCAGTTCCGGCACGTTGAGCTGCGCCATCATGATCGGCACCAGGCCCTTCAGCGACTGTGCCATCTGCTCACCGGTCACGCCCTGCTGCGAGCCGGCATAGTCGAGCGCCTTCTTGGTGATCGAGGCGTCGTCGAAGCGGATTTCGGCGCTGTTGAAGGTCAGCTGTTGCATGAGGCCCATCATGGCGAGACCCATGGCCTGGTTGGCCTCTTCCTTGTTCGGATTGGCTTCGGCAGCCTTCATCGCTTCCTGCATCGATTTGACGAAGGCAAGCGTGTAGCCGGAGATGTCGAGAGCGAAGTTCAACCGGCCGACATTCTTGAAGTCGAGCGCATATTCTTCGAGCGCGACATTGCCGCTTTCGACTTCCCAGCTGCCCTTCATCGTCAGGGCGCCGTCGATAGTGGTGAGGCCGAGCTTTTCGATCGCCTCCTTGGTCTTGGCGTCCTCGACCGACGACAGGTCGGCCTTGATGCCGGAAGCGGTCGCGTCGAAGTCGAAGCCGGCGTCATTTTCCTGGCGCGCGAGGTTGGCTTCGGTGCTTTCGAGCGAGAAGACTTCCTTGCCCTTGGAGCTGACGGCGATCGGGCCGGTGCTGGCGCTTTCATAGAGAATGATGTCGTTGATCGTTCCGCCGGTCGCATTGGCCGGGATCGTCAGGCCGGAGAGCAGGATATCCTTGACGGAAATGGCGCCTTCGTCCTGGCTGACATTGACGTCGGGGAACGAAACGGTTTCGGCGTAATAGCCGCCGCCTTCGGTCTCCTCGACGCCCTCAAAGGTCAGGTCCCCGATATTCAGGTCCACAGCGTCGCCCGGCTGGCTCGCGACCTTCAGCTTCACGCCGGTCACCGTCACCTTGTCGCCGTCGACTTCGGCCTTGTCATAGGTGATCGAGGTGCCGTTCGCGTTCGTCGCTGCGTCGAGCTTCTTCATCAAATCGGCGCCATCGAGCGCGAAGGCCGGGCCGGTCAGCGTGAGAAGCGCGGCGCTCGCCATCATCAGGCGGATCTTGCGCGTGTGCATCATTTCGAGTTCCTTCGTGAAAATCTTTGATTGTGTAGCTGTTTAAGAAGATAAGGCGTCGCTGATCTGGTTCCCTTGGCGAGGGCGTCAACTGTAGGCACATGGCAGCATTCGTCTTTGTCGGCGGCGCGCGGCCGCCAGTTCCGTCTGCCAATGCGCGTCCTGCGATCCCCCTTGCAAATCGTCCAAATCAACTCCAGCCGAAGCTATTACGAAACAGGGCGAAATTATATTCGCTTGGGCGAACCGCACATGTTCCTGCTCGGGCATGCTTTCCGGGACGTTACCTGGCGGCAGCCTCCGACGCATAGCGGCGCGACCGTTGCACGAACATTGCGCCGGGGCAAGCGGATCGGTGCGAGAGCCGGTTATTTGGGGCGAGGGGGTTCTCCACAAGCGCAAGCCCTGAAAACCTTGCCGTTCCGGGTTTGTTGCGCTAGCAAGAACCTATGGGACAAAGCCTCAATCCCCCGTCAGGCGGGGACGATCACATTCAGCCGGTTGACCTCAAGGCGGCGCTGGAAGAGCGTTACCTCGCCTATGCCTTGTCGACCATCATGCACCGCGCGCTTCCGGACGTTCGCGACGGGTTGAAGCCCGTGCATCGTCGTATCGTGCATGCGATGAGCGAGATGGGGCTGAGGCCCAACTCTTCGTTCAAGAAATGCGCGCGTATCGTCGGCGACGTGATGGGTAAGTTCCATCCGCACGGCGACGCGTCGATCTATGACGCGCTGGTGCGCCTGTCGCAGGAATTCGCGATCCGCTATCCGCTGGTCGACGGCCAGGGCAACTTCGGCAACATCGACGGCGATAACGCCGCGGCGATGCGCTACACCGAAGCGAAGATGACGGACGTCTGCTCTCTGCTCCTGGAAGGCATCGACCAGGACGCGGTGGATTTCCGCCCGACCTACAACGAGGAAGACCAGGAGCCGACCGTGCTCCCCGGCGCTTTCCCGAACCTGCTCGCAAACGGCGCGACCGGCATCGCCGTCGGCATGGCCACCTCGATCCCGCCGCACAACGCGCATGAACTCTGCGACGCGGCGCTGCATCTCATCCGCCATCCCGACGCGACCGTCGAGGATCTGCTTTACGATCCCGCCAACCCGCAAAAGGGCGGCATCGAAGGGCCCGACTTCCCGACCGGCGGCGTGATCGTCGAGGGCCGGGAAAGCATGGCCGAATCCTACCGCACCGGCCGTGGCGGTTTCCGTGTTCGTGCCCGCTGGGCGCAGGAAGACCTTGGGCGCGGCGGCTACCAGATCGTCGTCACCGAAATCCCCTATCAGGTGCAGAAGTCCCGCCTGATCGAAAAGATTGCCGAGCTCCTGGTCGCCCGCAAACTGCCGCTGCTCGAAGACATCCGCGACGAATCGGCCGAAGACATCCGCATCGTCCTCGTGCCGAAGACCCGTTCGGTCGATGCCGGCATTCTGATGGAATCGCTGTTCAAGCTGACCGAGCTCGAAAGCCGCATCCCACTCAACATGAACGTGCTGTCGCTCGGACGCGTGCCGCGCGTCATGGCGCTGAACGAAGTGCTGTCGGAATGGCTGGCGCATCGCCGCGAAGTGCTGCAGCGCCGATCGCGCCACCGGCTGGCCGCGATCGACCGCCGGCTCGAAATCCTCGGCGGCTACCTCGTCGCCTATCTGAACATCGACGAAGTCATTCGCATCATCCGCGAAGAGGATGAGCCGAAGACGGTGATGATGGAGCGGTTCTCGCTCACCGATCTCCAGGCCGAGTCGATCCTCAACATGCGCCTGCGCTCCTTGCGCAAGCTCGAGGAATTCGAGATCCGCACCGAGTTCGATGCGCTCTCGAAGGAGAAGGCCGAGATCGAGGCGCTGCTCGCCTCCGACGAAAAGCAATGGCAGACCGTCGCCTGGGAAATCGGCGAAGTCAAAAAGAAGTTTGCCAAGGCGACCGAGATCGGCAAGCGCCGCAGCACCTTTGCCGATGCGCCGGAAGCCGACGTAGAGGCGATCCAGCAGGCGATGATCGAGAAGGAACCGATCACCGTCGTCATCTCTGAGAAGGGCTGGATCCGCGCGCTGAAGGGCCACATCTCCGACACGTCTTCGCTCCAGTTCAAGGAGGGTGACGCGCTGAAGGTGGCGTTCCCGGCGCAGACGACCGACAAGATCCTCGTCTTCACGACAGGCGGCAAGGTCTATACGCTCGGCGGCGACAAGCTGCCCGGCGGTCGCGGCCATGGCGAGCCGCTGCGCATCATCGTCGACATGGAGACCGACCAGGACGTCCTGACGGCCTTCGTTCACGACCCGGCGCGCAAGCTCATCGTCGCCTCGGTTGCCGGCAACGGCTTCGTCGTCACCGAAAGCGATATCGTCGCCAATACCCGCAAGGGCAAGCAGGTGATGAACGTCTCGGCCAGCGACGAAGCGAAGCTGGTCGTTCCGGTCAAGGGCGATCACGTGGCCGTCGTCGGCGAAAACCGCAAGCTGGTCGTCTTCCCGCTCGTCCAGATCCCCGAGATGGCACGCGGCAAGGGCGTGCGGCTGCAGCGTTACAAGGATGGCGGCATCTCCGACATTCGCTGCTTCACGATCGCTGACGGTCTCGTCTGGGAAGACAGCGCCGGCCGGGTCTTTACCAAGACCAAGGACGAACTGATCGAATGGCAGGGCGACCGCGCTTCTGCCGGCCGCGTCGTTCCGAAGGGCTTCCCGCGCAGCGGCAAGTTCAGCGGCTGACCGGGATAAGGAGAGCCATGCGGTCGAGAGGCCGCGTGGCTCCTGTTTCGTTTTGGCGCAGTTTGGCGCAATCTCTTAAATCATTGGAAATCCAAATGAAACGCAGGCGCAACTGGCGCTTGTAAGCCGGAAGGCTATAATGGATCACTGCGCGTCCAACAGGGATGACAGCGATGCCGAATGCCACAGCCCTTGATGACGTCCTGCTGGCCCTTGCCCACCCGGTCCGCCGCCGGATGTTCGAGATCCTTTTTGCCGGCGAGGCGCGCGTCGCCGATATTGCCGTAGCCGTCGCGGTAGCCCGCGAAGAGCTGGAGACGCACATCGCGCTCCTGGAGGCTGCAGGCCTCGTCACCCGCCTCAAACGGCGCGACGGCGACGCCTTGATCGGCAATCCGGCGCCGTTGAGCGTCGCGGCCACCTGGATCAACACCAACCGCGAACTGTGGGTCATGCGCGTAGAGATGCCCGGCGTCCGCCCGGCTTCGCTGGGACAGCCGCAGGAGCCGCTGCCGGTGCGCGATCGGGGCGTCGACCACAAGCAGCGTCGTCCGCGGCCCAGCGGTCAGCGCGACGACAAGTCTTGAACACCGTTACTCGGCGCAGGCAACGGCCGCTCTCAGCGACCGGCTGCGCAACTGCCAAAGCGAATGGCCGATCAGCGCGAAGACGAGAATCGAGCCACCGATCAGCGTCTGCGTTGTCGGCGTTTCAGCGAAGACCATCCAGACCCAGATCGGCGCGAGAATAGTCTCTAGCAGATAGAACATGCCCACTTCCGGGGCTGAGAGATAACGCGGCCCGGTCGCAAGGCAGAAGAAGGCGAGCGGGATCATCACCAGGCCGTTGAAGAGGATGTAGCCGGGGGCGGCGATCGTGAAGCCGCCGGCCGGCAGCATCAGGAGAGCGACGGCCGCCGGGAAGATCGCCGTCACCAGCGGCACCAGCGCCATGTCGCGCTTGCTCGCACGGCTGATCGTAATCGCGCTTGCCAGCAGAAAGGCGGAGGATGCCGCCATGGCGTCGCCGAAGAGGTGACCGCTTTCCAGTCCGTCCTGGACGATCAGCCCGACGCCGAGCACCATGACCAGCATGGTCACGAGCGTCGCGTTCGATGGTCTCTCCTTCAGAAAGATCCAGGAGAGGATGGCGGCAAACATCGAGGTGAAGGCGAGGATGAAGACCACATTCGCCGTCGAGGTGTTGAAGACGGCGAGCAGGAACGTGCAGGAATTGATTCCGTAGAAGACGCCGACCAAAAGGCCGGTCTTGCCCGGCAGCAGCGAAATCTTCCGGCCGAGCACCCGGTTAAGCACGAACCAGGCGCCGAGCGCGATCACGAAAGTCGACAGGCTGCGCACGGCGAGCAGCGACCAGACGTCGCCGCCGGCGGATCGGATGAGCGGAATGTCGAAGGAGAGGGCAAGGCCGCCGAGGCCGGTGATGGCAAGGCCGCGCCGGTGCATCGCGGCATCGGAAGATGAACTCAATTTCTAACCCGTTTTCGTAGGAGCGGCTTCCAGGGTGGTGTCTCCGCCTTCATAGCGCTCCCAGCCACGGGCCATGAGGTGCTCTTGCGGCAAAAACTTTGTTTTATACCCCATCTTGCGCGAGCCTTTCACCCAGTAGCCGAGATAGACGTGGGGAAGGCCGCGCTCCCGGGCGCGGCGAATGTGATCGAGAATCATGAAGGTGCCGAGCGACCGCTCTTCCTGCGTCGGGTCGAAGAAGGAGTAGACCATCGACAGTCCGTCGCCCATGCGGTCGGTGAGCGCCGCAGCGATCAGCGGCCCGCGTGCCTTCTCGCTGACGCCGTCGCCTTCGACCCTCAGGCGATACTCGATAATCTTGGTGTGCACATGGGTGTCCTCGACCATCATCGCATAGTCGAGCACCGACATGTCCGACATGCCGCCCTTCTGGTGACGTCGGTCGAGGTATCGACGGAAGAGGTTGTACTGCTCGCTCGACGGCTCGGCCGGATATTCCGCCGAGATCACGTCGTGATTGGCGGCAAGCACCCGGCGCATGGAACGGGTGGGCTTGAACTCGTTGGCGAGGATGCGCACCGAAATACAGGCGCGGCAGGTCTCGCAAGCCGGGCGATAGGCGATGTTCTGCGAGCGTCGGAAGCCGCCTTGCGTCAGGAGATCATTGAGCTCGGGCGCGCGCTCGCCCACCATGTGGGTGAAAACCTTCCGCTCCATCTCGTTCGGCAGATAAGGGCAGGCTGCCGGCGCAGTCAGATAAAATTGCGGAGACGGTGCGGTCTGTGTGTTCATCGAGTGCGGAGGTCACTCTTCGCGCTGTGGTTCATGACAGTAGCATGGCGCAAGAATGGAAAACGTCAACTCACTCGTTTGCCGCTTCCGCCTGCGCCGGCCGATATTTTAGTGGTGACCACAATAGGTGGCGGCGGTGAGGCGGAAAACACCGCCTTACGCTTTCAGCTCTATGCCTGCGCCGGTTTCAATACATGTCGCGGCGCACCGTGACGGTACCGATCAGCAGGTCGTGCAGCAGGCGGCTGCGGTCGGTGAAAAGGCCGATCAGCAGGATCAGCGGCGTCAGCAGCGCGTTGGCGATCCAGAAGATGACGAGGTGGACGATCGCCGTCAGGAAGTCCATCGGGCGTCCATCAGTTCGAGCGATCGCCAGGCCCATCAAGCGCATACCGGGAGAGGCCTGTTCGCGGCCACCGACCGTCAGTCCGAAATAGAGCATGGCGACGATCGCAAAGAGCGCCGGATAAAGCATGAAGCCGAGGCCGAGCGTCAGGATGCCGAGGAAGAAGACGACGACCGCCGCGGGGATCCAGAGGAGCGCGATGATCGCGTAATCGAGCAGAAAGGCAAAGACGCGTCGCGACAGCACGCCCTGATAGGCGCGCCAGTCATTGCTCGGCAGCCTCAGTTCTTCGTTGTGCATGGTCATCGGTCAAAAGCCTCGTTTGGTTGCAGCAAGGATATGGGATGGCATTCCCTGCAAAACAAGGATCGGAGCCGGGATCAAGCGGTACGTTTCAGCGGCCTTTGGCGAGAATGCGGGCCACTTCGACCGCGAAGTAGCTGAGGATGCCGTCGCAGCCGGCGCGCTTGAAGGCGAGCAGCGTTTCGAGCATCACCTTCTCGCCATCGATCCAGCCGTTGGCAGCCGCCGCCTTCACCTGCGAATACTCGCCGGACACCTGATAGGCAAAGACCGGCAGGCCAAAGGCTTCCTTCATCCGCCAGCAGATGTCGAGATAGGGAAGGCCTGGCTTCACCATCAGCATGTCGGCGCCTTCCTCGACGTCGAGGGCTGCGTCGCGGATCGCTTCGGTGCCGTTGGCCGGGTCGATGTAATAGGTCTTCTTGTCGCCTTTCAGAAGGCCGCCGGTGCCGATCGCCTCGCGATAGGGACCGTAGAAGCCGGAGGCGAACTTCGTCGCATAGGACATGATGCCGACATTCTGGTGGCCGTGAGCGTCGAGCGCCTGGCGGATGGCGCCGATGCGTCCGTCCATCATGTCGGAGGGGGCGATGATATCGGAGCCGGCGTCCGCCTGGGCGACGGCCGCCCTTGCGATCGTCTCGACCGTCTCGTCGTTGACGATCTCGCCATTGCGCAGGATGCCGTCATGGCCGTGGCTCGTGAAGGGGTCGAGCGCGACGTCGGTGATGATGCCGATCTCAGGCACGGCTTTCTTGAAGGCGCGCGTCGCCTGGTTGATCAGGTTGTCGGCGGCAAGACTGTTGGAGCCGGTATCGTCGCGCAGCGACAGGTCGATGTTGGGGAAGGTGGCGATCGCCGGGATGCCGAGATCGGCCGCTTCCTTCACCGCTTCGACCGCCTTGTCGATGCTCATGCGGTTGACGCCCGGCATCGCGTCGATCGGCTGGATGATGTTCTCGCCCGGCACGATGAAGATCGGCCAGATCAGGTCGTCGACGGTCAGGCGGTTTTCCTGCACCAGCCGGCGCGTCCAGTCGGCCTTGCGGTTGCGGCGCATGCGGCGGTGGCCGGTGACCCTGTCCACAAGATTTGTCCTGTCGTTCATCGCGCCGCGCCTTTCCCGTGAAAATCGTCGATAGCCAAGCGCTTTATCATGGGCTGGCCGCCATTGGGAACCGCGCGGCCGGCGAACGGGCTGCGGCATTTCTTCTCTTTAAGAGGAGCCATGGGGGAGGGGACGGCGCGATGCCGCTGGCGGATGGCAAAGACCCGCCCTATCTTGCCGGCCATGCTTCATGATTCTGCCCATGTGCCGAAACCGTCGCTGACCGAGATCCTCTTCGGTCTCTTTCTGCGTCTGGTCTCCGCCTCATGCATCTGGTTCGCGCTGAACTACTGGGCCATGCTGATCGGCTTTTCCCATGGCGGCGCCGGACGCTTCGATCTCCTGACGCCGGAGTGGCGGGCGGCCGCAACCGCACTTGCCGTCATCTATCCGGTCGCCGCCCTCGGCCTGTGGCTGCTGGTCTCCTGGGGGCCGGTCGTCTGGGTGGTTGCGGCAGCCATCGAGATCGTGATGTGCGAGTTCTATCCGGCCAGTTTCGGCGGCCGTCCGCTGCTGGTCGTGCTGCATGCGGCGGTTGCCGTTACCTTCGTTCTTTTCCGCGCGGCGATCTTCTACCAGCGCTGGCGGCTCGCCAGGCAGGTAAGGGTTGATTCACCCTGAGACAGGGTCGCCAAATGGCAAGCTCTTGTTAAGGCTGCGGTTTAAGTAGAATTTTAGACGTATTCGATAGGGTCTCACTCAAGGCGGGAAGACAAACAGACACCGCCAAACAAAACAGTGAGGCAGTCAAATGAACACCAAGATGAAGCCGCAGGCAGTTCAGCCCCGAGACCCCCAGGAAGAAACCATCCGCGGTCTCTATATGGAATCCCTTCACCTCGTCGAGCGTCTGCACCGCCGCCTGCTCGACGTCATCAAGGACGAGTTCGACCGCGAAGGTCGCAGCGACGTCAACGCCGTTCAGGCCCTGTTGCTCTTCAACATCGGCAACTCGGAACTGACCGCCGGCGAACTTCGCTCCCGCGGCTACTACCTCGGCTCGAACGTCTCCTACAACGTCAAGAAGCTCGTCGATCTCGGCCTGATCAACCACCAGCGCTCCCGCGTCGACCGCCGCTCGGTCCGCATCAGCCTGACGGAAGACGGCCAGGAAATCGCCGAAACCGTTGCCAAACTCTACGAGCGCCACGTCGGCTCGATCCAGAAGGTCGGCGGCATCGGCTCGGACGAGTTCACCCAGATGAACAAGCTCTTGCAGCGCCTCGATCGCTTCTGGAACGACTCGATCATGTATCGCCTGTAATCAGGCCAAAACCTCCAGTTCAAGGGTCGGGCGCAATCCCTGCGTGTCCGACCTTTGCCATTTGCGGCACCCCGTTCTGTTGCCGAAAAGCTGCACCGCTGCGGCACGCTTTCCTCGCGTTCGCGTGATTTTTCAAACCAAAAACATTAGTAAATCAGAATGTTGCCGTTTCCGGTTCGGCCGCAACCCAGTCGCGTCCAGCGAAAAGCAAAAGGCATGCCATGTCGCCGTTCGCTCGCGCCGAGACACGAATTGGCCATATTGCTATGACAGCGACGACGGCATGCGGTAGGTGCGCCCACGTGTTTTCTTGCATGTGGATTCGTTTCGCGTTTCGCCTGCCGGATGAGGGTCCTCACTCGCGGCATCGTGAAGACATGTGAGGGCAGGGTGGCTCGTTGGTTGACCTTTGTTAACCACGATCGTGTTAGGGCTCCGGCAACGTGCGTGTCAGCGCATAGGGCGCGTGCCGACGCATTGGGATGGTAGGATTATGTCGAAAAAGAATGGAATTGATGCATTCTCGCGCCGCGCCTTCTTGCGCTCGGCAGCGACCTTCGGCGCCGTGGCAGTCGCCGGCGCGGCAAGCGCACAGGACGCCCTGAACGAGATCATCAATTCGCCTCGCCGTGGCTCCTGGGACGACCAGTTTGACGCGAAAGGGGCATCGCGCACCGCGACGACGGTCGTTTCGAACACGCCGGTTTTCGGCCCGGAAACGATCGCCCATGTGCAGCAGGCGATCTTCGACTATCAGAACATCGTGTCCCAGGGCGGCTGGCCGTCGGTCCAGACCAGCGTCAAGCTTGAACTCGGCGTCACCGATCCGTCCGTGCAGCAGCTCCGCCAGCGCCTGATGGTTTCCGGCGACCTGCCGCGTTCGGCCGGCATCTCCTCGTCCTTCGACAGCTACGTCGAAGGCGCGGTCAAGCGCTTCCAGGCCCGCCACGGCCTGCCGGCGGACGGCGTCATCGGCGAATACACGCTGAAGGCGATCAACGTCGACGCCAACACCCGCCTCGGCCAGCTCCAGACCAACCTCGTGCGCCTGCAGTCGATGTCCGGCGACCTCGGCCGCCGCTACGTGATGGTCAACATCCCTGCGGCCTACATCGAAGCGGTCGAGAACGGCCGCGTGGCGCTGCGCCACACGGCGATCGTCGGCAAGATCGACCGCCAGTCGCCGATCCTGAACTCGAAGATTTACGAGGTCATCCTCAACCCCTACTGGACCGCGCCGCGCTCGATCATCCAGAAGGATATCATGCCGCTGATGCGTAAGGATCCGACCTATCTGGCGCGCAACTCGATCCGCCTGTTTGATGGCAGCGGCGGCGAAGTGTCGCCGGAGACGGTCGACTGGAACGCCGAAAAAGCGCCGAACCTGATGTTCCGCCAAGACCCGGGCAAGATCAACGCGATGTCGTCGACGAAGATCAACTTCCACAACGAGCATCAGGTCTACATGCACGACACGCCGCAGCAGGGCCTGTTCAACAAGCTGATGCGCTTCGAATCGTCGGGCTGCGTGCGCGTACAGAACGTGCGCGACCTTTCGACCTGGCTTCTGAAGGAAACGCCCGGCTGGTCGCGCCAGCAGATCGAGGCGACCATCAAGACCGGCGTCAACACGCCGATCACGCTCGCCGAGGAAGTCCCTGTTTTCTTCACCTACATCACCGCCTGGTCTGCCAAGGACGGCGTCGTGCAGTTCCGCGACGATATCTATCAGCGCGACGGTGCCACCGAACTGGCGCTGCAGACCCCCTATGGCGTCGAGCAGTCGCCCGGCTCGGTCGACCAGGACGCCTTGCCGCAATAAGCGAATTTGCGACACGGAATTCTTCGAGCCGCGCTTCCCTTGGGAGCGCGGCTTTTTCATGGGTTGAGCGCCGCGATATTTCGGCGCGGCAGATGGGGGAAATGACGCAAACCGCACAGCGGATATTGCTCTCGCCGTGCGAGGAAGCTAAAGAACTGCCACCCTTGAGAGGAGCCTCGCGCCGATGACTGCACAGACGAATGACGCCTTCTTCACCCGCTCTCTGGCCGACAGCGATCCGGACATCTTCGGTGCGATCGAAAAGGAGCTGGGTCGCCAGCGCCACGAGATCGAGCTGATCGCCTCCGAGAACATCGTTTCCCGCGCCGTGCTCGAAGCCCAGGGCTCGATCATGACCAACAAATATGCCGAGGGCTACCCGGGCAAGCGCTACTACGGCGGCTGCCAGTTCGTCGACATCGCCGAGGAGTTGGCGATCGAGCGCGCCAAGAAGCTCTTCGGCGTCAACTTCGCCAACGTTCAGCCGAACTCCGGTTCGCAGATGAACCAGGCCGTGTTCCTGGCGCTCCTGCAGCCGGGTGACACCTTCATGGGCCTCGACCTCAACTCGGGCGGTCACCTGACGCACGGTTCGCCGGTCAACATGTCCGGCAAGTGGTTCAACGTCGTCTCCTACGGCGTGCGTGAAGACGATCACCTGCTCGACATGGACAACGTCGCCGAGCAGGCGCGCAAGCACAAGCCGAAGCTGATCATCGCCGGCGGCACCGCTTACTCGCGCATCTGGGACTGGAAGCGCTTCCGCGAGATCGCAGACGAAGTCGGCGCCTGGCTGATGGTCGACATGGCGCACATCGCCGGTCTCGTTGCCGGTGGCCAGCATCCGTCGCCGTTCCCGCATTGCCACGTTGCAACGACGACGACGCACAAGTCGCTCCGCGGCCCGCGCGGCGGCATGATTCTGACCAACGACGAAGATATCGCCAAGAAGATCAACTCGGCCGTCTTCCCGGGTCTCCAGGGCGGTCCGCTGATGCACGTCATCGCCGCCAAGGCCGTGGCACTCGGCGAAGCGCTGCAGCCGTCGTTCAAGGACTATGCGGCTCAGGTCGTCAAGAACGCCCGCACGCTCGCCGAAACGCTGAAGGCCAACGGCCTCGACATCGTATCGGGCGGCACGGACAACCACCTGATGCTCGTCGACCTGCGCAAGAAGAACGCAACCGGCAAGCGCGCGGAAGCCGCCCTTGGCCGTGCCTTCATCACCTGCAACAAGAACGGCATTCCGTTCGATCCTGAAAAGCCCTTCGTCACCTCGGGTGTCCGTCTCGGCACGCCCGCCGGCACGACCCGTGGCTTCAAGGAAGCCGAGTTCAAGGAAATCGGCGAGCGGATCGTCGAGGTTCTTGACGGCCTGAAGGTCGCCAACTCCGACGAGGGCAATGCCGCCGTCGAAGCCGGTGTTCGCGACAAGGTCATCAAGCTGACCGACCGCTTCCCGATGTACGGCTACATGTGATCGGTCGCCCATGCGCTGCCCCTATTGCGGTTCTGAAGACAGTCAGGTGAAGGATTCCCGTCCGGCAGAGGACGGGAATGCCATTCGCCGCCGCCGGATTTGTCCGGATTGCGGAGGTCGTTTCACGACCTTCGAACGGGTGCAGTTGCGTGAACTGATGATCATCAAGAAAACCGGTCGGAAGGTTCCTTTCGACCGGGACAAGCTTCTCCGGTCCTTCGAGATTGCGCTGCGCAAGCGCCCGGTCGATCGCGACCGCATCGAGCGGGCTGTTTCCGGCATCGTCCGTCGCCTCGAAAGCTCCGGCGAGACCGAGATCCCTTCGGAAGAAATCGGCCTGCAGGTGCTCGAAGCGCTGAAGAGCCTCGATGACGTGGCCTTCGTGCGCTACGCTTCGGTCTATCGCGATTTCTCCCATGCGGAGGATTTTGAGAAGGTCATCACCGAGATCAGCGCCAAGATCGCGCGCGATCCCGGCGAGTAGATTACGCTGGATAGAGCCATGACAGCGCCCAACCGTGAAGACGAGAGGTTCATGGCCGCGGCGCTGAGGCTGGCTCGCCACCATCTCGGACAGACATCCACCAATCCCTCCGTCGCCTGCCTGATCGTCAAGGACGGCGTTATCGTCGGCCGGGCCGTAACCGCGCGGAGCGGCCGCCCGCATGCCGAAACCCAGGCACTGACGGAGGCCGGTGCGAAGGCGAGGGGTGCTACGGCCTATGTGACGCTGGAGCCTTGCTCCCATCACGGCAAGACGCCGCCTTGCGCCGATGCACTTGTCGCCTCCGGCATATCCCGCGTGGTGATTTCGATCCTCGATCCGGACGTGCGGGTTGCCGGGCGTGGCGTCGTGCGCCTGCGCGATGCTGGCATCACCGTCGATATCGGTGTGCTCCCCGAGGAAGGGCATCACGCGCTTGAAGCCTACCTCATGCGCCAGGTCAGCAAGAGACCTTATGTGACTCTCAAGCTTGCGGTTTCGGCCGATGGCATGATCGGCCGCAAGGGCGAGGGGCAAGTGCGCATCACCGGTCCGATTTCGCGCGGGCAGGTACAGATGCTGCGCGCGGAGACCGACGCGATCCTGGTCGGGATCGGCACGGCTGCGGCTGACGATCCGGAACTGACCGTACGCTTGCCGGGGCTCGAACATCGCTCGCCGTTGCGCATCGTTCTCGACCGCCGGCTCGACCTGCCGCTTTCCTCCAAACTGGTGTTAACGGCGCGGGAGGTCCCCGTCATCGTGGTCTCCAGCGACGGATCCGGCGATGCGGATGCGGACGTTGATGACGGCCGAGCAGCACGCAAGGCGGCCCTCGAGGCCGCCGGTGTCGAGGTGCTCGAAGCCGGCTCGATCGCCGACCTTCTTGCGGCACTCGCTTCCCGCGGTATCTCCTCGCTGATGGTCGAAGGCGGTGCTGTGGCTGCACGCGCCTTTCTCGATGCTGATCTGGTCGACCGTATCCAGCTCTACACCGGACCGGGGACCATTGGCGAAAACGGCATTGCATCCCCATTTGACCGTAAGTCCGTGCCGGCAGGCTTCCGGCGCGTCGCCCAGGCACGGTATGGCGGCGATCTGTTCGAGGAATACGAAAGAGAAAACTGATGTTCACAGGCATTGTTACCGATATCGGCACCGTCGACGCCGTCACCCCGCTGAAAGAAGGTATCAAGCTGCGTGTCGCCACGAGCTACGACCCGAAGACCATCGACATGGGTGCCTCGATCGCCCATTCCGGCGTCTGCCTGACGGTGACGGCTTTGCCTGAAGCCGGCAGCAACGAGCGCTGGTTCGAGGTCGAGGCCTGGGAAGAGGCGCTCCGCCTGACGACGATCGCCGGCTGGACCAAGGGAACGCGCATCAATCTCGAGCGCTCGCTGAAGATCGGCGACGAGCTCGGCGGCCACCTGGTTTCCGGCCATGTCGACGACAAGGCGGAAATTCTGTCGGTGGAAGCGGAAGGCGACGCTGTGCGCTTTCGTCTGCGGGCGCCTGAGCATCTGGCGAAATTCGTCGCGCCGAAGGGATCGGTCGCGCTCGACGGCACGTCGCTGACGGTCAACAAGGTCGCCGGCGCCGAGTTCGACGTGCTCCTGATCCGCCATTCGCTGGAGGTCACGACCTGGGGTGAGCGCAAGGCCGGCGATTTCGTGAACTTCGAGGTGGACACCATGGCGCGTTATGCGGCGCGCCTCGCCGAATTACCGGCACCAAAGCCGGAGTAAGCCGACTTCCTCTTTTGCCGAATGCAAACCGCCCCCAATTGGGGGGCGGTTCTGGTTTCGGGAGGTGTTGACACTCAACGCACGTAGAGGGTCAGGCTGCCATCGGCTGCCTGTTCGGCGCCGGCAATGTTGTTCATCTCGACATTCTGCGCCTTGAGCTTGGCTGCAAGCGGCTTGTTGCCTTCGACGGCCGCGTGCAGGGACGAAATCTGTTGCGGCGTCGCTTCGTTGATCCACATGCGCGTCTGGCTCGATTCCTTCAGCGTATCCACGTCGACGACGTTGAAATGATCGCCCTTGAAATCGCGAACGGTGTGGTCGATTTCGGCCGGCCAGTTCATGGCTGCGCTCGCAGCATAGGAGACGCCGCCGAAGGAAAAGGCGGAGAGAGCAGCGATGACGGAAAGCTTGGCTATGCGGTTCATGGTCATGCTCCTTTGTTTGCCGGCAACAAGGCGCAAACCGACCCGTTACGGGAACGCGGAACCTTGCGGGTTTCCGGGCCGGTGAGGACCGCCCTTTGCGGCGGCCAGCAGGGTTCGTTTGCGGGCGTTGTCACCCGCAAGCAAAGGCGCTGGACTGTTTCGACTGATTGGTCGGCGTTTGCTCCCTTCTTGGGGAGGGCGCGTCGTGCCAACGACTAGGAAACTGGGCCGGAATGTGGCCCTTTCCATGGCGCTGGCATCAGGAAAACAATTAAAAATTGTTCATGTTTCGGCGTGCGCGCGAGCCCTTGGGTCGCCTGTCGCAGCTGCTGCCTTCTGCTGGCGCTCGAACATGATCACGTGGTTGCCGTGATAGGTCGTTCGCCAGAATTCCTTGAAGCCGTGCTTCTCCGCGACCCGGATCGAGGCGCGGTTTCCGACGTCGATGATGCAGGTCTTGCGTAGCTTCGGAAACTGGTGGTCGGCCCACTTGAGCGCCGCACTGACGGCTTCCGTCGCCAGCCCCTTGCCGTGCGCTTTCGGTGACAATGCCCATCCGGTTTCCATCGTCCCTTCGAGCGAAGGCGTGATGGCGCGGTGCACGTCGTGGAAGCCGGCCTCGCCGAGAAAACCCCCGGTCTCCCGGTCCTGGATGGCAAAGAAGCCAAAGCCGAAATAGTGCCACATGCCGACCTGGCGCAGGAATCGCGTCCAGGACTGTTCGCGCGTAAACGGCACCCCGCCGACATAGCGGATCACCTCGGCATCGCCGAACAGCGCGGAATAGGCGGGGAAATCGTCACGGCGGTAGGGGCGCAGGATGAGGCGGTCGGTCTCGATAATGGGAACGCTATGCATATTCGATCCTAAGCTGTGATGAAATCAGGCGCCGGGCTCGCCGTCCCAGTAGTCGACATCGCTTTCCGGACGGCCGGTGAAAAGGAAGCGTCTTTGGCCATCAGAACCACGCGTCCTGGCAAGGAATTTGCCGGAGTCCGGATACTCGCAGATTTCCGTGGCCGCCTTGGTCGAGATGGAAAGGTACTTGAGCGGCACCGAGCCGGTGTTGATCAGGTGGTGGGCCGTTTCCGGTCCACCCGCAGGGGCGCCCAGAATGTCGCCGGGGCCGACCGGATATCGCTCGCTGCCGAAGCGATACGTGCCTTCGCCTTCGATGATGATGAAAAGTTCTTCTTCGACGTGATGATTGTGGAACGGGCAGCCGGACTTGCCCGGCGGTACTTCACCGTAGCCGATGCCCAGATCCTTGAGGCCGAGTAGCGCGCCGAAGGCGGCGTCGCGGGATTCGAAAAAGGTGCCTTGCGTCCAGTAGTCGAGTTCTAGGTTTTTGGGATTAACGATCGGCTTTTTCGTATCGGTCACATGTTCCTCCCTTGCGTACCGTTGTCGCGGCAACGCTAATACGTTCTATCCGTGTCGCGCGTTCGTCCCGTCGTCAACCTGCGATCGCTAAAATTAGCGACGATGGTTACAGGAATACATCCTAGTGTTGCAATCCATTGGCGAAAGCATATGGGCGCTATCGCGCGTTGGTTTAACGCCGAGCTGCGCGGTCACGTTCGTCTGCCGATCAGCGCCGTGGCGACCTCGTGAAGACACCTGGCGATCCCAACGCAAAGGGTTTTCATTTCTTCGGTCGGTGGCAGGAGATCGGGCACCATGACCGTCATCATGCCGGCAGACGAAGCCGAACGCACGCCGTTGTGGCTGTCTTCGAGAGCGAGGCAATACTGCGGCGCGATACCGAGCCGACTTGCAGCCGTCAGGAAGGGGCCGGGTGCGGCTTGCCATGATCGTAGTCGCCAAAGGCAACGACCGTCGGGAAGCGGTCGCGCAATCCGTGCCGGTCGAGATTGCGCTGGACGTCGTGATGTTGTGACGAGGTGGCAATCGCAAACGGCAGGCCCATGCCGTCAAGCAGGTCGAGGAGATCGACGACGCCAGGCTTCAGCCGCAGCTCGGTCGTTGCCATTGTCGCAAATTGCGCCGAGGCACGCTCCCAGAACTGAGCGAGGTCGAAGGCATCGCCGAAACGACCGCGCAGCGACACGCGTGTCGCCTCGGCCGAAAGCCCGATCGTATCGAGATAAAGGGAGACAGGCATGTTGTGACCGAGCGCTGCCGCCGTCTGGATCATCGCGTCGCGGTAGAGCGCTTCGGTGTCGAAGAGCAATCCGTCCATGTCGAAGACGACGCCAAGAGGTTTCATGGGCAGGACGATGTTGGTCGAACCGATTTCGGGCATACGAAAAATCCAGCTTGATATCGACGGCTTCGAACTTGGAACCAGCAACGCGGCCGCGCAAGACCCACGGCACTGGCTTTTTGCAGCGGCAACGGCCGCATGTTGCGGCCCTGTAAACGCGGCAAAAGGCCGTCTGCGGCGGAATTTGCTTGCCATTCGGCGCCGGGCGTGGTTTTACCGCCGCCTCAGCCGGTCGCATCCGGCGCGGAACTCTCAAAGACAGGTGATCCATGGCAGAGACCACGGCAGCCCACATCCTGATTGTGGAAGCGCGTTTCTATGACGATATGGCCGATGCATTGCTCGACGGCGCCAAGCATGCGCTGGACGCAGCCGGGGCCACCTATGATATCGTGACGGTTCCGGGTGCGCTCGAAATCCCGCCGGCGATTGCCATGGCACTCGACGGCGCCGACGAGGGCGGCACCGAATATGATGGTTTCGTGGCCCTTGGCATGGTCATTCGCGGCGAAACCTACCATTTTGACATCGTCGCGAACGAGTCTTCGCGCGCGATCATGGACCTCGCCGTCAGCGAGAGCCTTGCGATCGGCAATGGTATCCTGACGGTGGAGAACGACGATCAGGCCTGGGCGCGCGCCCGCCGGTCGGAAGGCGACAAGGGTGGCTTTGCTGCGCGTGCGGCACTGACCATGATTGAACTTAAGAAGAAATTGGGCACGGAAAAGTGACGAAAACCCCCTCGGATCAACCGCTGAAGCAGGTCAACCAGCGCGGTGCAGCACGCCTCGCTGCGGTGCAGGCGCTCTATCAGATGGACATCGGCGGCACCGGTGTCCTCGAAGTGGTTGCTGAATACGAAGCGCATCGCCTCGGACAGGATGTCGACGGCGACACCTACCTGAAGGCTGACGCCTCCTGGTTCCGGTCGATTGTCGCCGGTGTCGTGCGCGACCAGCGCAAGCTTGATCCGCTGATCGGCTCGGCCCTCCAGGACGACTGGGCTCTGTCGCGCCTCGATTCCACCGTGCGTGCCATCTTGCGCGCGGGCACATTCGAGATGCTCGAGCGCAAGGACGTGCCGGTTCCGGTGATCGTCACGGAGTATGTCGAGATCGCCAAGGCTTTCTTCTCGGATGATGAGCCCAAGCTGGTCAATGCCGTTCTCGACCGCATTGCCAAGCAGGTCCGCGGCGAACCGAGGAAGTAAAGTCGATGGTTGCGGCTGCTGCTGAGGACATGGGGAACACCCTTCGCGAAACACGCCGCAACGTTTACCTCCTGACAGCCGCACAGGCCGTTCTTGGCGTCGTCGGCCCCATCTGCTTTTCGGTCGGCGGTGTCGCCGGCTACCAGATGCTGGCGGAGGACAAGTCGCTGGCCACCGCGCCGCTCACCGCCTTTAACGTCGGCATGGCGCTCGGCGTCGTGCTGGTTGCGGTGTTGTCGCGCCTGATCGGCCGCCGCTTCGCCTTCATGAGCGGGACCGCAATCGCGGCCGCCGGGGCAGCACTCGCCGCCGTCGCGCTCTTCCGCGAGAATTTCTGGCTTTTCGCCTTCGCCCTTGCGATGCTCGGCTCGTCGAACGGCTTTACGCAGAAGTTGCGGTTCGCCGCCGCCGACGCCTCGCCGTCGTTCTACAAGCCCAAGGCAATCTCGCTGATCCTTGGTGGCGGCATCGTTTCGGCCGTTCTCGGTCCGCAGATCGTCATTTTTGCTGGCGACCTGTTCGCGCCGGTTTCCTTTGCCGGGGCTTTCGTCGTCCTGATGCCGATTTGCCTGGTTGCAGCCCTGTTTTTCGCGCCGCTGCGGCTGCCCGAGCCGGGCGCAATGGTGAGTGCCCACCACGATCAGTCTGTCCGTCCCCTCGGCGAGATTGTCCGCAGCCAACGCTTCGCCACCGGCATGATCTGCGGCATTTCCAGCTACGCGCTGATGACCTTCATGATGACCGGGGCGCCGGTCGCCATGGTGATCGGCTGCGGCTTCTCGACCGAACTCGCCACGCTCGGCATCCAGTGGCACGTGCTGGCGATGTTCGCGCCAAGCTTCGTCACCGGCATGCTAATCAGCCGCTTTGGCGCCGAGCGCATTGTCGGCTGCGGCCTCCTTCTGCTGATGGCCTGCGCGGCGGTTGCGCATATGGGTATCGAGCTCTGGAACTTCTGGGGCGCGCTCGTATTGCTCGGCCTTGGCTGGAATTTCGGCTTCATCGGCTCGACGGCGATCGTTGCCAGCAGCTATCGCCCACAGGAGGCCGACAAGGTTCAGGCCTTCCACGACATCATCCTGTTCACCACGGTGGCACTGTCGTCGTTTGCCTCGGGCAAGGTGCTAACCGCCTATGGCTGGGACATGCTGAACGCGGTCGTGTGGCCGGTAACGATCGTCTGCCTTATCCTCCTGCTGCTTCTGAAGCGGGCGCCGCGCAAGGCCGCCGCCTAACGCTCCATTCCCCTGAAATCTAAAGCGAACGAGGCGCCGCCAGTGGCGTTTCTCGGGGCTTGACGATCTCCTGTTGCAACCGCACTCTGGCCGCGCCGTGAGGGGTGCTGCTTGAGGAGGTGGTGCGTGATTCGCGGTTTTGAGGGGCCTGCGGCCGGGAGTGAGTCCGCGGGTTGTAACGGAGGGTAATGCGAAATGACCATTTTATTGGGCGTTATCGCATGCGGGTTGCTCGCGGTGGCTTATGCCATCTGGGCAACACAGTCGGTGCTTGCCGCCGACCAGGGGAACGCCCGCATGCAAGAAATCGCAGGCTACATTCGTGAAGGGGCGCAGGCCTATCTCACGCGTCAATACAAGACCATTGCCATTGTCGGCGTCGTCGTATTCATCGCCGCTTGGGTTCTTCTTTCTCCCGCCGCCGCTTTCGGCTTTCTGATTGGTGCGATCCTTTCGGGTGCCGCGGGTTTCATCGGCATGCATGTTTCGGTCCGGGCAAACGTCCGCACTGCCCAGGCGGCGTCCGTGAGCCTCGCCTCCGGTCTCGATATCGCATTCAAATCCGGCGCGATCACCGGCCTTCTTGTGGCCGGCCTCGCACTCCTTGGCGTCTCGGTCTACTACGTCGTCCTCACGGCCGGCCTGGGTCATGAGCCCGCCTCGCGCGAAGTCATCGACGCACTGGTGTCGCTCGGCTTCGGCGCATCGCTGATTTCGATCTTCGCCCGTCTCGGCGGTGGCATCTTTACCAAGGGTGCCGACGTCGGCGGCGACCTCGTCGGCAAGGTCGAAGCCGGCATTCCCGAGGATGATCCGCGCAACCCGGCAACCATCGCCGACAACGTCGGCGACAATGTCGGCGACTGCGCCGGCATGGCAGCCGACCTGTTCGAGACCTATGCGGTCTCGGTCGTGGCGACCATGGTTCTGGCGGCGATCTTCTTTGCCGGCACGCCTGTGCTTGCGACCGTCATGGTCTATCCGCTCGCCATCTGCGCGGCTTGCATCATCACCTCGATCGTCGGCACCTTCTTCGTGAAGCTCGGGTCCAACAACTCGATCATGGGTGCGCTCTACAGGGGCTTGATCGTGACCGGTGTCCTGTCGATCCTCGGTCTCGGCGCCGCCACGTCCTTCACCATCGGCTGGGGCACGATCGGCACCGTCGCCGGCAAGGAGATCACCGGCTGGAATCTGTTCCTCTGCGGTATTCTCGGCCTGATCGTAACGGCCCTGATCGTGGTGATCACGGAATACTATACCGGCACCAACAAGCGGCCGGTCAACTCGATCGCCCAGGCGTCGGTGACCGGTCACGGCACCAACGTGATCCAGGGCCTGGCCGTCTCGCTGGAATCGACGGCTTTGCCGGCGATAGTCATCGTCGGCGGCATCATAGCGACCTACCAGCTTGCCGGCCTCTTCGGCACTGGCATCGCCGTCACCGCCATGCTTGGCCTTGCCGGCATGATCGTGGCGCTCGACGCCTTCGGTCCGGTCACCGACAATGCCGGCGGCATCGCGGAAATGTCGCATCTGCCGCCGGAAGTGCGTAAATCCACCGACGCGCTCGACGCCGTCGGCAACACCACCAAGGCCGTCACCAAGGGCTACGCGATCGGCTCGGCCGGTCTCGGTGCGCTGGTGCTCTTTGCCGCCTACTCGAACGACCTCAGCTACTTTGTCGCCAACGGCGACAAGTATCCGTACTTCGCCGATGTCGGGCAGATCTCCTTCGATCTCTCCAACCCTTACGTGGTCGCGGGGCTGATCTTCGGCGGTCTCATTCCCTACCTCTTCGGCGGTATCGCGATGACTGCGGTCGGCCGTGCGGCCGGGTCGATCGTCGAGGAGGTTCGCCGCCAGTTCCGCGAGAAGCCCGGCATCATGCAGGGGACCGAACGGCCGGACTATGGCCGCGCCGTCGACCTTCTGACAAAAGCGGCGATCCGCGAAATGGTCATTCCTTCGCTGCTCCCGGTGTTGGCGCCGATTGTCGTCTATTTCGGCGTGCTGCTGCTCTCGGGCTCGAAGGCTTCGGCTTTCGCGGCTCTCGGTGCCTCTCTGCTCGGTGTCATCGTCAACGGCCTCTTCGTGGCGATCTCGATGACCTCGGGCGGCGGTGCCTGGGACAACGCCAAGAAGAGCTTCGAGGACGGGTTTGTCGACAAGAATGGCGAACGCCATCTGAAGGGCTCCGAGGCCCACAAGGCGTCGGTAACCGGCGACACCGTCGGCGACCCCTATAAGGACACGGCCGGGCCGGCTGTGAACCCGGCGATCAAGATCACCAACATCGTGGCGCTCTTGCTTCTGGCCGTCCTCGCCTGATCGCATCGATGCGCAAACAAAAGGCCCGCGGAACATCGTTCCGCGGGCCTTTTGTTTGGAATGGGGAGGCTTAGTTGCCGAAGTCCTTGAACAGGCTGCGCGCCGCGGCCTGACCGGCGCCGGGGCCCGTCAGCAGCTGGCCGAGGAAGCTCGTTTCCTTGCCACCTGTCGGCGTCGTGCGTGTCAGCATGTCGAAGACCTTGCCGTCCTTCAGCGTATAGTGAGCCAGCTGGCTGACGGTGCCTTCCTTGTCGAAATAGACGGCCAGGATCGATTGGTCGATCAGCTTGGGCTTCATGAAGGCGACAGGGCGCTTGCGCGTCTGCGAGATGTAGTAGAACACTTCGTTGTCGAAGGTCGCGGTCGTCGACGGCGTGCCGAGCGAGAGCAGCACCTGCTCGCGGCTGGAACCGACCGGAACGAGGTTTAGCGTTTCCTGATCAACCACATAGCCCTGATGGAGAACTTCACCGACATTGGCGGACTGGCAGGCGGAAAGGGTAAAACCGGCGATGGTGGCTACGACCGCCACGCGGCCGAGGGTCTTAAAGTTTTTTCTCAAATACCGCTTCGTCAACGACAGCTCCCCTTGGAGAAACGATGGCAGATCCGCCATTGCAATTCGTGCCTGCTTCGGTAAACCAGCTTCGGCTGTCATGCAACAACGTCATGGGCGCTTGCGCGCATTTCGAGAAAGCCAAGCCCGAGCTTTGTGATGATTTTTGGACTGTTTAAAAGAAAAAGTGGCAACACCGCGATTGTCGAGCGGCAATATGCATTGCTGACGGCGGCGGCACGCCAGCCCTACCTTTACACCGACCTCGATGTTCCGGACACGGTCATGGGCCGGTTCGAGATGCTATCGGCGACGCTGATCCTCTATTTCCGCCGCACACGTGCTTCGGCAAGGCCTGGCCAGGAAATCGCCCAGGAGATCATCGATGCCTTCTTCGAGGATGTGGATCACTCGATCCGCGAGCTCGGTGTCGGCGATGCCGGCGTGCCGAAGAAGATGAAGAAGTTGGCCGGCATGTATTACGGTCGACTCGAATCCTATGCGGCGGCGCTGGAAGCAAGGGACGTCGAGGCCCTGGCGGCAGCGCTCAGGCGCAACTTCCACCCTGATGGCGGCGACGCGGCGCCTTCGATGGTTGCGCTCGCTGGCTATCTGCTGGCGGTTGAGGCCCAGCTCGTCGACGTCGCGGAAGACGCCGTCGAAATCGGCCAGTTGCACATTCCGCCGGCTGGGGCGTAATAGAAAACAAGAGCGTCGCCACCGGCAGCCGGTTGGCGGCTGCGTTCGCGATGGGTGCCAGGTAGCCCGCGCGAGGAAGGATCCAATCATGAAAGACGAAAGTCAGGCGGCCTTTTCTTATCCGGTGAAAGTAGGGCACATTTCGGCGAACGCGGTCAGCGTGCATCTCTCCGCCAACGAGCGCGAGCGCAAGGCGCTTGCCGCGCTTTGGAACATCAACGAGGTTCTGTCGCTCGAAGCCGACCTGCAGATCGCGCGCTGGAAGAAGGATGGCGTGAAGATCAAGGGCGACGTCAGGGCCCGCGTCGTGCAGAGCTGTGTTGTCACTCTTGAGCCGGTCGAAGCCGATATCGACGAACCGGTCGAAGCGATCTTCGTGCCCGAGGGCTCGCGGCTTGCCCGCCAGGCGAGCAATGACGGCGGCGAGATGATTCTCGACCCTGACGGCCCCGATATTCCCGATACCTTTATCGGCGACACCATCGACGCCGGCGTCGTCGTCAGCGAGCAGGTTGCACTCGCGATCGAGCCTTATCCCCGTAAGCCCGGCGTGACGTTCGGCGAGCGCATCGAGAGCACATCTGCCGATGACAAGAAGCCGAACCCCTTTGCGGTCCTGAAGGACTGGAAAAAGGACTGAGGTCGCGAAAGCGTCATCTACAATTCGGTTGTCACGCAAAGGAAAAGCAGTATTTTGGCCCCAAACCGGCCAGAAGAGCCGCTAAAGCGATCTGCCGCGTGCTTGGCTCAAGCGTCAGAAGCAATATGTTTCGTCAATGCGTTTCCGTTGAGTACGCCGCGGCGGCACGTGTTGTGTGGCAGAAATGAAGGATAAGACACGCGTGGTCAGAATTTCACTTGACGTGATGGGGGGCGACTATGGTCCTGAAGTCGTCATCCCCGGCGCCGCAAGGGCGCTTGAACGTCATCCGGACATCAAGTTCGTTTTGTTCGGCATCGAAGCGCAGTGCGCGGGCCTCCTTGAAAAACATCCGAAGCTGAAGGCCAACAGCACCTTTTACGACTGCGAGATTGCAGTCGCCATGGACGAGAAGCCGACCCAGGCGCTTCGCCGCGGCCGCGGCAAGTCGAGCATGTGGAAAGCGATCGACGCGATCAATGCCGGCGAGGCAGATGTCGTCGTTTCCGCCGGCAATACCGGCGCGCTGATGGCCATGTCGGTCTTCTGTCTGCGCACCATGCAGGGAATTCAACGGCCGGCGATCGCCGCCATCTGGCCGACGCTGAAAGGCGAGAGCATCGTGCTTGATGTCGGCGCGACGATCGGCGCGGACGCGCAGCAATTGATGGATTTCGCGCTGATGGGCGGCGCCATGGCACGGGCGCTGTTCGAGATCGAGCGGCCGATGGTCGGGCTGCTGAATGTCGGCGTCGAGGAAATCAAGGGACAGGAAGAGGTCAAGGAAGCCGGCCGCCTGATCCGTGAGGCCAACATCGACGGCTTCGACTATTACGGCTTCGTCGAGGGCGACGACATCGGTCGCGGGACCGTCGACGTCGTCGTCACGGAAGGTTTTTCCGGCAACATCGCACTCAAGGCCGCCGAAGGCACCGCGCGCCAGATCGCCGAATATCTGCGCGCGGCGATGTCGCGCACGCTTCTTGCCAAGATCGGCTACATCCTGGCCAAGGGCGCATTCGACCGCCTGCGGGAGAAGATGGACCCGAGGAAGGTCAATGGCGGCGTGTTCCTCGGCCTCAATGGCGTCGTGATCAAGAGCCATGGTGGTGCAGATGCCGAGGGTTTTGCAGCCGCGATCGATGTCGGCTACGACATGGTGAAGAATGGCCTGAAGTCGAAGATCGAGCTCGATCTGGCGAAGTACCATGGCGGCGAACCGCCCAAGGCCCTTTCCGCCGGCATGAATGATGAGGTTTGAATAGATGATCCGTTCCGTCGTTCGCGGTTTCGGCGCAGCTTTGCCGAAGCGCGTGGTCACCAATCAGGAGCTGGAATCCAAGGTCGATACGTCCGATGAGTGGATCGTGCAGCGCACCGGCATCCGGCAGCGCTACATCGCCGGCGAGGGCGAAACCACAGCTTCGCTCGGCGAAGGTGCCGCGCGTGCTGCGCTCGCCAATGCTGGGCTTACCCCTGATGATATCGACCTGATCATCCTGGCGACCTCCACTCCCGACAACACGTTTCCGGCAACAGCTGTCAACATCCAGGACCGCCTCGGTATGCGCCATGGCGCGGCCTTCGACATGCAGGCGGTCTGCTCGGGCTTCGTCTACGCGGTTACCACGGCGGATGCCTATATCCGCGGTGGGCTTGCCAAGCGCGTGCTGGTGATCGGCGCGGAGACCTTCTCGCGTATCCTCGACTGGAACGACCGCACGACCTGCGTGCTCTTCGGTGACGGCGCCGGCGCCATCATCCTGGAAGCCCAGGAAGGCGAGGGCACCATTGCCGACCGGGGCGTGCTGACGGCGAAGCTTCGCTCCGACGGCGCACATCGCGACAAGCTCTATGTGGATGGCGGCCCTTCGACCACTGGGACGGTCGGCCATCTGAAGATGGAAGGCCGCGAAGTCTTCAAGCACGCGGTCGGCATGATCACCGATGTGATCGAGGCTGCCTTCGAGGCGACCGGGACGACGGCCGAAGATCTGGATTGGCTGGTGCCGCACCAGGCCAACCGGCGCATCATCGACGGCTCCGCCAAGAAGCTCGGCATCCCTCTCGATAAGGTTGTGGTCACGGTCGATCTCCATGGCAACACCTCCGCAGCCTCCATTCCGCTGGCGTTGAATGCGGCGGCGGGCGACGGCCGGATCAAGAAGGGCGACCTCGTCCTGCTCGAGGCCATGGGCGGCGGCTTCACCTGGGGCTCCGTGCTTCTCCGCTGGTAAAGAAATTGCTTAAGCAACAGACGCTTGACCGCAAAAGGCAAGGGCAATAGTCTTCGGACGCTGATCGGCGTACCAGACGTTGGTGGGGGAAGATGAGCGGAAAAACAGTAACACGGGCGGACTTGGCTGAGTCGGTTTTTCGCAAGGTGGGTCTGTCGAGGACAGAGTCTGCCGAATTGGTGGAAACCGTCATTGACGAAATATGCAACGCAATCGTGCGTGGCGAGAGTGTGAAGCTGTCCTCTTTCGCGACCTTCCAGGTCCGCGACAAGAACGAACGCATCGGGCGAAACCCGAAAACCGGCGAGGAAGTGCCGATTTCGCCCCGGCGCGTGATGACCTTCAAGGCGTCGAATGTCTTGAAGCAGCGCGTCCTGAAGGCGCATCTGGGCCGCAGGGCCAAGCAGAAACCGGTATCTCCCGTTTCGTGAACGCCTGACGACAGCCACAAATGTGGTTGAAAACCCATCCATAAGCCGTTGAAATGGAGCCGATTCGTGCCATCATTGGCGCGGTATCGGCTCACTACGGCTTTCGAGCCTGAGTCGCACGGCATGGATTGGGAACGATATGGAAAAGAGCCCGGACGCTTTTCGCACCATCAGCGAGGTCGCTGACGATCTCGATCTGCCGCAGCATGTCCTGCGTTTCTGGGAAACCCGCTTCCAGCAAATCAAGCCGATGAAGCGCGGCGGGGGCCGGCGGTACTACCGGCCGGAGGATGTCGACCTTCTGAAGGGTATCCGGCATCTGCTCTATGATCACGGCTATACGATCAAGGGCGTGCAGAAGCTCCTGAAGACCAACGGCAACAAGTTCGTCGCGGCGATTGCAAGCGGCGATCTCGCGACCGTCGAGGCGCTGGCAGCCTCCAGCAACGAGGAGCCGGCACCGCCGAAGGCTGGTCTTTCCGAGGAGGATCAGATCGTCGGCCGCGCCAAGGCGCCGGCGAGCCGCCGTTTCTTCTCCTTCGGCGGCAACAGCGACGACGTGCCGGAGATCTCGCTCGGAAAATCCTCGTCCGTTGGCAAGGAAGATCGCGCCCTGCTTCAGGAGGCGCTCTACGACCTCCTGGAATGCAAGCGGCTTCTCGACCAGGTGCGCTGAGAAAGCCATTTCAGGCGATTATCAAGACCGGTTCCGCACGGCCGAACGTCTGCCGAATGCGGTTGCCTCCACAGACACCTTTTACACGATTGCCAAGATGGTGCCGTCGGCGGGGTGCCCGCCGACGGGGGGCATATGCGCGTCCGTCCGCAGGGCGCCCGCGCGACTATTCCAGCAAGGATTGAAAGGCGTCAGTAGGAGATCCGGAAGCCGCCGGGGCTCGCCGCGGAGACGTCGGGCTCCGGGTAGGGGCCGGTCCACTGCGCATAGGTCGTGTTGGTCGAACCGGAGGTCGCACAGCCGGAGAGCGTGAGAAGCGCAAGCGCGGTGAGGGCCATAAGGGACTTAAGAGGCATGGTTTTCTCCTAGAAGGGGAGACGCTCCAGGCCTCAAGGGCCAGTATCAAACTGTCCCTCAAATCATCCATGATGGCAAGCTCACGTTGCGTTAGGCAGCAAGTTTCGAGCGACGGGATCTCGTTTTGGTGAAGGTTCGGTAGACGGACGAGCGGTCGGTGATTTCCTCGTCAAGCAGCATCGGAACTTGCAGACACCCAGTGGCGCTCCACGGTCGCATCACAGGCGCGACGCCATGCTGTGAGTTTCCGGAAAGTCCCGTTGGACTTTCGGTTCCCAAACATACTTTTCCACGCCGTTTGTTCCTTTTTCGATCCAGGCCGCATTTTCCCGCTTGCGCTCTAAGCGTTGGTTATATAGGGGTTTCCTCGGTTCGGAGCGTAGCGCAGCCCGGTAGCGCACTTGACTGGGGGTCAAGGGGTCGTGGGTTCGAATCCCGCCGCTCCGACCATTTTCTCCTTTGTTTTCAACGATGTTGGCTCGCTACCGCCACTCGTCGTGTAGAGAAAACCGGAACATATCGCGCTCAAAACGCGGGTTCGGGAACGGATAGTCCCGAAAAAGTCCCGAAGCGCCCAGGTCATTTGTTCTTCCTTTGTTTGCGTCGCTGCTTCGAAAGCGATTCAAGGGCCCCTGCGACTTCCTCGTCGAGCACGTGTGCGTAGCGTGTCGTCGTCTTGATATCGCGGTGGCTGAGTGCCTTTTGGACCGTCTTCAGGTTCCCGGTCTCGCGCAAAAGCTTGGTCGCCAGATCATGTCGGAAGTCATGGAAGCGGAAGTCTTCGACGCCGGCCTTGCCGCGGATCCGCTTCCACTGGGTTTTTAGCCCGCTGTAGGTGATTGGATACCGGTCGCCTTTCTTCCTTCCTTCCCCATCTCCCTTGTATGAAGCCTCGCCGGTGCGCGTGCGCGCCGCCTGATACGTGAAGACGAATTCAGGATGGTGGCCGCGCAGCGGGAGCAGGATCTCCCGCACCTCGGACGTGATCGCGGTTCTCACCGGTCGGTCGTTCTTTCCGGGCTTCGTAATCCATCCAGTCTGCCAGTCCACCTCGGACCATCTTAGGATGCACTCTTGCAGGCGCAGGCCTGTGGCGCGCACGAAATCGAAGATCGGCTGATAGTCACTCCTGGTTGCGAGATAGAGCGACGCGCTTTCCGTCTGCTTCAATTCGCGGACGCGCTCGACCGGCTCCTTGAGCCAATGGTCGCGCCAGTTCGGTTCGAGCGGGAAGTCGTAGCGCCAGGTGCGTTTCGCCCGGGTGAAAATCTTCTTGATCACGAGCGTGGTCGACCGGTTCACGGTCGCGGCCGACACGAGCCGCATAGGCTCGCCGTCCTTCGTCTCAGCCTTGCCCCATGCGGTCTGGGCTCGTCGCCACTGGACGAGCTTGGCGATATCGTCGTCGCCGATCGCTGACATGAGCTTCGCCGCGCCGAAGTAGTCGACGAGGCGGTTGATGTCGGTCCAGGTGGTTTCGCTGTTGGCGTGGTGCTGGCCGATCTCGGTCCAGTATCTTGCGGTCGCAATGCCGAGGGTGAGGGGGCCGGCGCCGTTGGCGTGCTTGGCGGCCTTCGCAGCCGCCTTGGCCTTATCCTTCTCTACCTTCTCGCGGGCTTCTGCTTCGCGTCGGTTCGCTGTTTCCGTAGAGCCATAATATCGTACCCCTGCGACCTGGAAGTCGAAGTGGTAGTACGGGGTGTTCTTTGGCTTGTAGACGGACACTCGCGTGTTCTCCGGCTTTTTATGAATTCGTTGATGTCGTCCATGGTGAAGCCGAGACGCGGTTTCGACCTGCCGGCGCCGAGCGGCACATAGGCTATATCGCCAGCCTTCACGAATTCACGCAAGGTCCGGGTGGAGACGTTGAGGAGCTCGGCAGCTTGCTCGCTGTCGAGGAGCATGGGTGCGCTCATGGCCGGTCCTCCTTTGGCGCCGCGAGAAGCCCCTGAGACGTGACGCGCTCGATGACGGTCTCGCCAGTCGACAGCATGATCTGACCGAGGAAGGCGGCCTCGAATGATAGGATGCCGGTTTCCACTGCGGTCAGCTGCCCTTTGATCCAGTCGCGCAAGATGGACCAGACAGCGATTTGCCCTTGCTCGAGCGCACGTTTCTCGTGCTCCTTCTGCGTTCGGCGCATCCGGTTGGTCCATGGGTTCACGCGTAGCCAGACTGCGGCATACCCTTTTGCGCTGGCCTCTACCTGCACCGTCCGCCCGCGGTATTCGAACTGGATTATGACCTTGCCCTCGGCAAAGTCCTCCATAGGCGCGAATTTCGAGCAGCCGAAAGCCTGGATGGTCTTGCGGATATCGTCCATTGCCGATCGGCCTGACGTCGAATTCGAGTAAGGCAGGCTCATCGGATGACTTCTCCGGTTCTGCGGTCAACGACCGTGCCGTCCATGCAGCGCTTGAAACGCGGGTGGGACAGACTTGATTTCGGTTTGGCGATCCCCAGGTGCTTCTTGCGGGTGCGAGCGATCTTGGATTTGACCTTCATCTCGACCGCCGTCTTCCGGCGGTGAGGTTCCCGTTTGGCCGGGAATAGGTTGGTCTCGCGGTGTTCGCCGCCGAGGATCAGGGCAATCTTATGGTCGAGGTCCCACTCGTCGCGCACCGGGTCGATCTTCTCGCCGGTCAGGTGGCAGATGCCGGCCTCACGGTCGAAGACGCGCTGGCGCACCCGGTCGGGAACCTTCTGGTCGTCGTGCTTGGCAATCCATTCGGGGAGGCTGCGCATCAGAATGCCTCCCCGTACGGAACTTTACCGACGGCATACAGTTCGTCTTCCAGTTGGAAAGGAGCCGAAACATGAAAGCCGCCAAGGTCAACCAGACCGAAACCAACAAGACGATGCCGGAGCCCATTGCAAAGCCACGCCCGCCGGAGATGGATCTTGAGCCGATTCCGTTGCCAGACCGATCTGGAGCGGATGCCAGCGAACGGCAGGCCGACGCGGGACTCGTGCCGCCGGTTCCAAGCAGCGACGAGGCCAACATTGAACCGGATGAAGCCCTGCCGGACGACACCGAGGAGGAGATCCTCGAAGACGACCCGGGGCGAGAAAAGACCCGCTTTGACGAAGAGGTTCCCAAGAGCAGCTGATAGGCGTTGCTGTCTGTTCGACATCAGTGCACCACCTTCCGGGTAGCCTTGGCATAGGCTTCGAAGGCTTCACGGTCGCCGTTGCAGCAGGTGTAGTAGGCATTCGTCGGGCCGATCTTGTGATGGCTATCCATGCGGAAGTGCGCAGGTCCGATCGCCATGCCGGGAAAGCGGAAGGCGACCATGATTTCCGCCCTGTGCCAGAAGCGCGAGCCCCAGGATCGCGTCAGGTAGGCGTGGTTACCTCGGAACTGGTCTTCGTCGTCGCAGAATTCGACATCGGGGAACCGCGTGCGGACGATCGCTTTGAAATCGTCGATGGCGGCCGCTTCCTCCTCCTGGCGTCGGGCTTCCTTCTTCATGCGCCGCCACTTGCAGCGGGCGCAGCAGTAGACAGTGCCGTGCATCGAGCCGATGACGCCAGAGACCGGCAGGTGGTGCTCGGATTCCATGTCCTCATCGATGGTGATCGCGCAGCCGCTGCATTCAAAGCGCCAGCCGTGATCAACGGCAACCTTTGCCGGTACGCCTTTCCCGGCGAACACGTCGGCCCACGGCGCGCGACGGCACTGCACATAGGATAGCTCGCCGTCGCCATACTCGTTCGCTCCCGTTTTCGCGGCGACGATCGAATGTTTGGCGAAGAAGATATCGCCGGTGTATTCGTCCTTCTCAAGGACGGCATAAGCTTTCAGCGCCATCACAGCCCCGCTTTCAGCAGCCGGGTCATCTCCTGCTGCAGTTCGTCTTGAAGGTGTTTCGTCTTCCGGTGCTGGCCTTGGGCGGCCTTGATCGCCTCGCGGCGCTTCTTGAGCTCCGGGTGTGCCCGGTCGAAGGTCCGGTCGATGGTTCTTAGGAACCACCAGGTGCGGAGGGAGCGGAGGAGGGCTTTCATGCTGGCACCGCCTGACCGCACAACTCCGCACTGGCGAATGCCAAGAGCGCAGGCTGATAGGCAAGCTCTCTCAACCTTGCGCAGGTCTTCGGATCGTTGCGAACGACCGGACCGGTATCGCCATCGATGTGGCCCGGCTCCGGCGCGACTGTCATCGGCTCGACGAGCGAGCGCAAGATGGGGAAGCGGATCAGAATCCCGCTCTCGACGGTGGTGTAATAGGCACCGCCCTTCATGACGTCGGCTTCAGTATAATCGCCGGCCCAGACAAGCGGGTAGGCATAGTTGGCGTTATTCGGCCGCCAGAACGTCACGTACGGGCGCCAGTTCCATTCGGTGCGCAGGTCGCAGATAAGGAACGGGCCGGTCATGCTGCCAGCTCCTTCGCGCTGTCGACGAAGTGCTCGCGGTACGTCCGGTCAAAGACCGCCTGAAACTGAGCAACGACATCGTCGGCGCGGTCAGCATCGACAAAGGTCGCGGCGAAGCTCGCATGCATCTGCATCGTGTAGGCGGCAATGCCGATGAGCATGTGATCGACGTTCGCGCCCGGACGCTGGATTTCCGAGTTCACGAACTTGACCAAACTCTCATGAACTGTGGAGACCGACAGGCGCGCGATCAGGGCGGTGATCGGATCATCGCACGTCAGCGCGTCCATTTCTGACAGGCTGCCGGGCAATAGGCGTGCTTCGTGGCTCATGATGCTCTCCGGTGCTGCTCTGGGCGTTCTGGCATCACGTCTTCCGGCGTGACGCCGAATTCTTCGGCGATAAATCTGACGGCGTTTTTCAGGAAGCCTTCGAAGGTCGGCTCGTCCATGCTTTCGAACGAGATCGAGGACGGCACCTTCACGATGAAGCCGCTGATGATCACGTCGTCGGTGTAGCCGGTGCGCAGCTTCACCATCTGATGAAGCGCCTTCGGATGAGGTGCGCACTCGGTCGCCTTCACGACTTCCCGCAGGAACTTGAAATAGAAGCGGAGACGGCTGGGCACGCGACCGGTGCGAAGGTCAGCCTGGATCCGCTGGCCAATCGGGAATTCTCGGATCATCTCGCGATCCATTTCCATCTCACCGATAAGGCGGTCGCCGTCTCGGATGAGATAGAAAGGCGGGTGCTCGGGTGCCTTCTTGATCATGAGGTCACCCGGCCGCGACGGTCGACAACTGTGAAAGGCGACGATCGCGGATAGCGAAGGCCGTATCGATCATGTCGGCGTGGCCGTTCGTTTCGAGCACGGCCGGCGCGTCGAAGTCGTTCCAGATCTCTTCGACCTGGGTTTCGTCCTTGGCGCCCGCCAAGCCGGTTTCGATCTGCTCAAGGAAGTCACCGAGGACGAATTGAGCCTCGGTCGTTTCGCCGACTGGCTCGGACTCGATCGGTGCAGCGGCCATCGTAGGCGGCGCTGGCGGGGCGGGAGGCTTGGGCGGCGGCTGCGGGGAAACGCGCTCACTCGCCTCGTGATCAATCACGCGACCTTCCATCTCTTCGGCCGCATACATGCTGCCGACTTCCTCGGGGAATGCCTTGCGTAGGGCAGCAGCTTCAACGCACTTGTCGAACTGCCCGCGCGGGCGACGTGCCCACATGTCATTGGGAACGTCAGTCTTCCCCATGCTGGCGTAGGTTTCCTCCCAGAAGATTTTCGTATGGAAGGCGGCCTTATGGCCTTTCACCCAGCGGTAGACGACGACGCTGGCCCATTCAGGGAACCGGACCGTCTTGCTGATTTCCTCCCATTTCCCGTCGTTCTTCACCCGGCCCTTAAATGTGCGCTCGATCATGTCGCCGAAGGCTACCTCGTCGATGCCGGCATATTCGCCAGTGCGCGCCGCCGTGGTGCGTATTTCCGCAATGCCTGGCCAGACAGTCTCGACCATCTTGCCAAGTGCGCTCGACCACATCGGCACGATGTGAACCGGCTTCTTGAAGATGTCGAGGTTTCGGGACCGGCAATAGGACAGGGCCATCATGATAGCTTCTGTCGTCTTCGCGGTCGGGAATATCTGGTCGACGAGGACGCGCCACTGCGGAGCGTTGATCTCGAATTCCCTAGCCACAGACGGGGCTAGGGGAAGGCGCGACGGGGCGAGGGCGAGAACATTGTTCGCCGCCGACTTCTGGTCGACCTCAGGCGATTGCGGGCGGGTCTGGGTGCGGGCGTTCATGGCTCAAGTCCTCAAGCTGCGCGCTGTTCTTCGATGCGCTCAACACCGTCAAGCTCGTGACCTGCGCGAACGGCACGGTTGGCAAGAGCTTCGACGAGTGCTTTCATTTCGGGATGGTTTCCCAAGGCCTTCAGCGCCTTGTCGTAGTCGACGATGCGAGCCGAGACGAAGGTCCGGAGCGAGACACTCGCGCCGGTGCGGCCAGCCTTGGCGTTCTTCGGCTGTGCCGCCTGCTCCTGCCTCGCGGCTTCCTGCTGCAAGCGCTCTGCCTCGGCCTGCGCGGCGGTGTCGCTCACATCGGCCTGGGCGGCGAGTGCTTCAGCCTCGCGGCGCTTCCGTTCGGCTTCGTCGCGCTCGCGCTGCTGGCGCTCGTATTCAAGGCGCTGCTGCTCCTGCAGGAACGGCGTGACGTGCGCCTTCAGCTTCTTGGCGAGCGTGTCCGGATCTTCCTTGAGAGAGCGCCACTTGTTGTCGACCGAGCGGCCAGCGTCGAGGTGCGGTTGCTTCTCGACCTTGTGCAGGCTCTCGGCCTTCGTTTTGATGGCGGTCAGCCGCTTCGACCAGATCGCCGCCTTGTCGGCTTGGTCCTGGGTCTTGATCGGCGTCTTCATGAACGCCTCGGCTTGCTCTTTTTCGGACAGAAATTCGAGCTTCAGTGCTTCGAACGGATCAGCCGGAAGATTGTGGCCGGCGGCGGGCGCCGGCGGCTCGTCATCCCAGCCGGCGCCCTCGATCGCCTTTTGATAGGCTTCGTAGCTGACCGGGTGCGTGCGGCAGAAGTTCCAAGCGTCGCCAGCGTCGACCATGCGCTCGCCGCGCATCGCCAGCCAGGCGCCGGCTTCGTCGAGCCAGATAGCCACCGGCTCCCACTGGCCGCCCTTGAATCGCGTGCGGTAGTAGCCCTGTTCAGGCTGCCCTTCGTGCATCGGGCCGACGTTGCCCGCCAGCGCGTTCTGCCACCAAGTCCAAATGCTGTCCTGCTGCGTCATGCTAAACGCTCCTCTTAAAAACGATGTCGCGGTGAATGCTCTCAGTCCTGACGAACCCGGCCGCGAGAATGATCGCGATGGCGAAGACGAGGAGGAGTGAGAGGCCGAAGCCGGTTGCGGCTCTGTTGAACTTCTTGAGCCCACCCAAATCGGCATCTCGGGCCGGGAGAGCGCAGTTGTCGGGGCATTCGCAGTAACCGGATGCCGGGTCGCAATGGTAGGAGACGGTGCGGTTCATCGCTCATCCCTCCAATCGTCGGGGTCGTCTGCGTAATCGCTGTGGTCGTGGGTTTCAGCGATGCGAGCGCACCAGTCGTCGTCTTCCTTGTCCGTCCACGCCAAGTCGGGCGCGTCATCGCTGAAAACCTTGACGATCTCGACCTCACCGCCCTCGGGCGGATAGCAGCTTTCGGCCGGGCCATAGGAAACGCCCGGGTCGTAAGGCGAGATCGAGTATTCGACCGTTACCTCTTGGCCGTTTTCGCGCTCGAAGCTCTTGTAATAGGTGCGGGTCACAGCGTCGCTCCAACGCTGGGCGCAAACTCGCGGCTGGCGAGGCTGGCGCGGTTGTCGTATTCCGGCTGATCGACGTACGAACCTTCGCCGAAGCCAGAGGCGCGAAGGATCGCGCAGGCATCGAGGATAGCTCGGTTGTAGGCCTCGTCCTCGGACGTGTGCGAGGCGCCGCCAAGGGCTTCGACCTCTCGGTACAGTTCGTGCAGCTTCACGCGGCGTGGCTTGTAGCTCATCGTGCGATCCCCATCTGGCGGTGGTTCAAGGTGCCGTGACCGCGCTGCGTGAAGGCGAGACCATCGCGAACGGTGCGGCGCTCGCACCAATTCTCCCAGGCGTCCGACTGCCGCACGAAGTCTGGCAAAAGGCCCTCGTCGCAGACCCGTCCGCCCCAATCCGAAAGGAAGGCTTCGGCCATTGTCTCCGTGACGTCCTCGCCGTGCATGGCGTCGAGATCGAAGCGAATGTACTTCGTGGTGTCGTCGCTGAAGAGCGCACGGTCTTCGTTGTAGAGCGCATCCCGCGGTGTGCTGACGATCTCTCCGAAGAAGCCGTCGGTCTCGTTGAAATAGAACCCTTTGGGCGATCCATTGGTGACCAAGAGCGTTTCCCGGCGATGGATGAAAGGTGTTCCCGCTGGTCTGGTGGTCGGCATGTCGAAAACCTCCAAGATGAGGATTGTTCAGGTGGCGAAATCGGCGACGAGTTCCCGATGAGCGCGGCTGTAGCCACGAGCCCAAGCGGCGTGATGCTTCTCGTTGCGGTAAGGATTGCGGACCGGAGACGGGAAAGACTTCGTGCCGCGCATGGCGTCGGCGAAGCGGCCGCCGGGGAAATCTTCGTATCCACGCTGTTCGTACTCAGCGTCGTCATCGTGGACAGCAGCGAGCGACCGCTTCAGGTCCTCCAAAGCGTCTTTCAGGAGCGCTTCAGGATTGCGGATGCACGACGGGCCGACGAGAGCGATACCTGTCGCGCCAGTCGAGATGGTGAAGCCGCCAGCACCGAAGACACGCTTGATGGAGTCCAGAACCGCCAGTTCTGCTGCCTTCATCGTGAGGCAAGCCTTGTAGGCGAAGCCGTCGATGTCCCTGATGAGCTTGATGCGCATTTGCTTCGTCCTCTCGTCAGCGCCTTGCTGATGAGACGTATAGTATGCGTATAATTATATACGTCAAGAGAAAAAATACGCACTCGTATAAATCTCCGCGCATGGGCGTATACGGCGCATATGAGGAAGGACGCGCTGGACTCTCGGTCCATCGTGTGTTTTGTTCTCTATATGTTCTGTATAGGAGGTTTAAATGAGTACTCGCGAAGTGACGGAATTCGTCGTTGTGCCGCCGGACCACAAAGTAGAAGTCATTGTGAACAGCGCCGAGCGATTCAAGGCTTATCTGGCGTCAGAGTTCCCTGGCCGCAAATTCGCTTTGCAGCCGGTCGCGCCGTTCGATGACGAGAGTTTTCAGATCATCCCGATCATGGGCGCAATCGGAGATAATGGCGGCGTGCTCGCCGCATATCCGAGCCCAATGCTCATTCGCGAAATTCGCGCGGCCTGCGAGCGTTTCAACCCAGCGTCAACTCAAGGGCTGGCGGCCTAAGGTGAGGGGGTTACGCCGAGCAGGGTTTGAATTTGGGTCTGGAAAAGCATAATCGCGGCCAAAATAGCCCCGACGACGCCATACACGCCGAAAACGAATGCCTTGCTCGGAAGGTGCCTGATGTCGGCTTCAATCTTGACTGCGCGATCGCGCACGTCGCGCATGTCCGTCCGAAGCTCGGTGACATCGCGTTTGACGTGCTCAAGGTCTGCTTCAAGCTTCGCGATGCGAGCTTCCATGCCGCCATCTCCAGATGACCCGCCGCTTTTATGATGTGGCGTTAAATCAAATACGCGCTCTGAGTCAAAACGAGAATAGGGTGGCTCAGCCATCATTTCCATCCAGTTTCGTCATGATCATCGGTAAGTTGTGATGGCGGACAAACCCGCATTCAGTGCATGTCAGCGTAAACACAGGAATCGAAGCGGCTTGGCCCGTTTGCGGTTGGTAGCGCATAGGTATGTAGGCCATCTTTGGCACTGGCATCAACAAACCTCCGCCATTCTCGTAAGTCCAGTTCGGATTGCCGCAGAAAGGGCATTTTGCCTTCGATGTCTTCTTCGCCACATACTCCAGCGCGTCATGGAGAAATTGGTCGCCGTATGGGTTTTCTAGTTTATCACTCATGCCAGCTTAAGCCTCCCTTGAAGGCCTCCCGCCCTTTCGACATGGCGTAGTTGCGCCCGTGGCAGGACGGCGAAAATCTCCCCAATCCACTCAAGGGCTACGTTCTCGATAGGGGCCGCATTGAATGACGTCAGGGTAATCGGGGAGCCCTTCATGATGGTCTTCAGAAAGCGCCGGCCATCGGCGGTGCGCACCGCGGCATCTTCTCCATAGAAGGACTGGACGGGCTTTTTCTGCTCGCGATAGACGATCACGACGTGCCCGTCCTTGTAGACGGGCAGCATGCTGTCGCCGCGAACTTCTAGTGCGATCATGTCGTCCGGGAGCGGGAAGGGCACGTGGACCTGGTCGAGCCCTTCAGGTGGCACTTGTTCGAACTCTGGCAAGATCTCCGCCCCCGCACCGATGTAGCCTACGATCTTGACGATATCGCCGTGATCGAGCGCCTTCGGGCCTGCTTCGACAAACTCGTCATATAGCGCAAGGATGGCGTCTCGGCGGGCGCCCTCGGGTTCAGATCCAGAGAACCAGCGGCTGACGGTCGCCTGAGTGACGTTCAGGCGTTCGGCCAACTGCGTTTGCCGCCAGCCCGTCGCCTTCATGATTGCCCGCAATTTCTGCTCGATAGTGATCATGCTCACACCCTAGGACCGCCTGCGGCAAAACCAAAATGCGAGCGCGTATATTTTTACTCTTGCGCATAATGTGTATGCGTATAATATGCGCAACATGAACGCGATCAAACACATCCGCAAAAACATCTTCAAGGTCACCCAGGCCGAGTTTTCGGAGATTGCTGGCGTGACGCAGGCTTCGGTATCCCGGTGGGAAAAGCACGGCGTCCCTCCATCGCTCGAAGAAATGAAAGCGATACGTGAGGCGGCGCGCGAGCGGCGCATCAAATGGAACGACCGGTTTTTCTTCGAAGCGCCGGAGGCGGTCCGATGAGCGGTTTCATCTATGCCGTCGAGAGCGGCGGCCGCGTGAAGATCGGCTTCTCGGAAAAGCCTGACCGGCGTTTTCACAAGATCGCGTCCGACGCTCCGTTTCCTTGCACATTGCTGGGTTACTGGCCCGGTACCGTCGCCGACGAATTGGACATTCACGCCAAGTTCAATGCCGTGAGGGTCCATGGCGAGTGGTTCGCCGCGACCACCGATCTCCTCGTGTTTGTCTCGGCGCACGTGGTCCCTATGTCGAAGACCGTCGAGCCGAAAGGTTGCGAGCCGGCCGCATCGGTGATTGCCAAGTTTTCCAGCGTCAAGGAACTGGCGAAAGCGGCCGACGTGTCGATACACGCCGTAGGCCGCTGGCGCACCCCAAAGGAAAAGGGCGGTACTGGGGGGCATATCCCTCACTGGCATATCTCCAAGATTTTGCAGGCTGCTCAAGACATGGGGCTCCCGGTTTCGGCTGAGGACTTCTTCCCGGCGGAGGTCCGCACATGAGCGCTGATAAGCAACTCAAGGCCTACATCGATCGCGTTCTCCGCTTGAAGGAAGAACAAGACACGCTCGGCGACGATATCCGCGAGGTCTATGCCGAGGCAAAGTCGGAAGGCTATGACAAGACGATCATGGGCAAGCTCGTTGCCCATCTGCGCAAGGTTGCGAAGTCGGGCGAAGATGCCGTTTCCGAACAGGAAATGAACTTCGACACGTACCTGCAGGCCTATCACCGCGCATCTGGCACGGCGGTTGCTACGCACACGCATGAGAAGAATTCCGAGCGCTTCGATCCGCTGACCGGCGAGTTCCTCGACGACGCCCCGCGCTCCGACGCTGGCCTCGACATCGTCACCAAACACACCGAGATCGCAACGAACGAAGGAGGCGCCAACCAAGAGGAAGAACTGGCTCAAGGGAGCACTCCCGACCTCGAACCGTCTGGCCCGGACGTGAATGGGCACCAGAATTCGCCTGAAGAGGCAAACGAGATGGACCGCGACGAGATGCGAGGCGGCGAAGCCGTCCATTCCGTGCCAGCGGAAAAGGGGCGCGAGGCAATCCCGGTTGGACCGGAAGGCGTTGACCTGACCCATGCCGAAGCCGGTGAAAGCCCGGCACCCGCTTTCCTCACCAAGCCGCCATCTCCGCTGCGCCCACATTGCCAGCGTCCCGAGATGTGCGCGGGTGTCGGAAGAACTCATTGCCACACCTGCACCAAGGCGATGCGCGAGCAGGAGGAGTTCGCATGAACCTCCACGCCGTCGAGCATCAGCACGACATCGAGATTAGCAGGGCAGAGGTCTACGCGGTCGAGATCGCGACAGGCGTGCAGCTTCCCGACGAGCAGTTCGACCGAGCCGTGATGCTCGACGTCGAGCGCCGGCCACCGCGCGTCAATTCCAGAAGGAGAGCAGCATGATTGCCATTCAGATCTTGTTCGCCGCGACATTGGCCTCCGCCTTTCCGCTTCTCGCTGGTGTGGCCTGGTTCTGCGAAGCGCAGTTCAGGCGGGAGAAGGCCCAGAAGAATTTCCACGCCATGACCGACGACGAAATCGCGACGGTGATCCTGTCCGATCACCGCCGCTCGGTCACCACGGATTGATCGCGGGGTCTCCTCCTCCCTCTCTCGCGATCAACTCCGGTCCAGGCTGTCCTCCCGGTCTGGACCGGAAACTCTCAACCGGATCCGCTTGTTCGCCAGTCGCATAACGACGGCTTGAACAGCAGAACCCAAGGCAATGGCCGGTGACGACAGGGGATCGTCACCGGCGGCAAGACCATCGAGTGCGGCGGCGGTCTTGCGGAAAGGAATGAGGTTTTCGACCACCGAATGAGCGCCGACCGTTGGCGCGGTCAGGCTCTCTTCGGAATGGTCGGTAAGGTTTCTGCTCATGTGCTGCAGGTCCTCTCTAAGCAAGGACACTGTGTCATAGGCGGGAACCTAAAACATGGAAAAGAAATCCAGAATTCTGGACAAGACGAAGCAGGGAAAATGCAAGCACATGAGCGACGTTGCGACTGCAAATTACCTCATTAAATCGATCGGCGGCGGCGGCCGTATCAGCGATATGTTTTTCGAGGCTGCGGCAATCCTCCGAAAACTCTTCCCGCACAAGGGAGAACCCAAGAAGCAATGGACGGAGCGCCGTCTCAAAGCTTGGTGGAACAACGAAACCGACGTCGTTCGCCACTGGCAGATGATGGAACTCTACGCGGCTGCGGAAGCCGCAAAGAACGAACGCGAACTGCTGCGCGCAGCAAAGAGGGACCATGCCGATTCATCGAAAAGACCGCCCGTATTCGTGCGCTGGCTCAGCTTGAAGCAACGGCTGATCATCGCTGAGAAGCTGCGCGGTATCGGCTCGTCTCTCGCGGAATGGATCTGCCCGGAACTTACGGACGGGAGTGACCGGTGATGCAGCAGCTTTCGTTCTTCGACATGATGACGGCGCCTCCGGTTCCGGTTGCTGCGCCACGGCCAACCAAGGTGAATCTGTCGCCTTGGCAGATCGAGCAGCGGGACAATCGGCTCGCACGCTTCGCATACCGCGAGACCTTGCCGAGCGACGATGCCGGAATGCTCAATCAAGCATGGGCAGAACTGCGCACCTATGACGCCGCGGTTCGGAATGCCGACTACGACGGTATGGTCACGTCCGGGAACCGCTTGAAGGCGATTGGTGAGCATGCGTTCGGTTTGACGCCAGCCGAAGCTGCAAAAGGTGGTCCGCCAGACGGCAATGAACGGTTCTTCTGCCTTTACGATGCATGGGACTGGTTGTCCGCCTCACTTGCCGCGAATGACGGCGAGACCCCGATGTTCGGCCAGAAAGGCCGCTTTGAGATCGAGGTTGCCGGCTGCCGAGTTGACTTCGCCTATGCCGGGATCTTCGGCCTTTGCGGTGGCGATGCTCGTGTCATCGACCAGGACAAGCCGTTCTTCTCCGAGACGGGCTATCGATCATTCCAAGTCTGCCCAGACGACTACGTCATCGCCGCGGCCAAGCTCGATTGCAAGGGCTGGCTTGAGCGTGTCTGCCTGGGACAGCTTACCGAAGGCGGCAAGAGGAAGGTCCAGCTGACACGCGCTTGGCCGTCGTACGCTCGGTCGTGGCGAGACGCTCGAGCTTTTGCTGAAAAGTACGCCCGCATAGACGGATGGTCGGAAGAGCGGCTGGCCGAGCATGAGATGCGTCAAGCTGCCGCGCTTGAGCAGATGGCGGCAAACGGCATCGACCCGGACGAAGTCTGGAGGACGCGCCGATGACCGATCCCGCCGAAATGATCGCTTGGCTGGATCGCCGCATCGCCAGCGCCATGACCTGGCTCGAAGACCACGGCCACGGCTCGAAGAAGCCGCGCCCAGAAAACGAGATCACCACCAAGGAATACGACATCGCCCGGTTCGAGGAGATCAAGGCCGCGTACCTGAAGGCGCTTGAGCGGAGAAATCAGGAAGGGGCGGCAGCGTGAGCTCGTCAGTGCAACTTCGTTACACTGGCGTCGGCAATGGCCTCCAGAAACGCGTCTCGCGCTGGTTCCCATGGGTAGGTGCCGAGCATCGCGTCTGTGCACTTGCTGAGGGCATCCGAGTAGCCGACACCATGATCGACAGGCCAGCTCCCGCTGAGCAGGGTGGCCGCCCGGCCGGGCGTCCAAACGATCTGCACTCCGTCGAGCTTCGGAAGCTGGATGATCACGCATTCGTTCCAGTTCTCGATCATCGCCAGCCTCCTTTCTTTTCGCTCGTTCAGCGGGCGTCAGGCTCTCAGTTTCGGCGGCTTGTCATTCTCGTCTGGGTTCTGGTTGGGAACCTTTTCCGGAAGGATGTCGGGCTCTCTGTCCGGTGGTTTGGGCACGTCTGGCGGAACATCCGGCGGCAGGTCCGGCGTGAAATCTGGGTCTGGGATGTCCGGTATCGGGGTCCTTGGCATGGAGGCCTCCTCTTTGGTGGTGCAACCGCGACCGAGGGGTGTTTGTTCCAGGAGTTCGGCCCGTTCGCTGCTAGCCGTGAGTGGGGAGGTCGGACGTGATTAAGCTGCACCTCCCATACCCGCCGTCAGGCTGGGACCTATACGACGGCTGGGGCGCGAAGCGCCGGCTGTCGCCGACCTACAAGAAATGGCGGACTGACGCGGGCTACTTCATCAAGGCGCCTGCTACACCGATCGACAAGCCGTTCGCGCTCCACGTCGCGTTGCGCCGGCAGAACATGCGCCAGGACCTCGACAACCGGTCCAAGGCAATCCTCGACTGCCTGCAGCACTATGGCGTCATCAAGAACGACAATCTCTGCGAGCGGCTGACCATGTGCTGGGACAGCGAGCTTCCGGCTGAGTGCGTGGTCATCGTCCAGGTATGCGAAGAGGGGATGGCGGCATGAGAAGCGATTTCGCTCGGGCCGACGGTCGATGGCGGCCGAGTACTCCCTCTAACTCGAGGTCTTCAGCGATTTGCAGTTCTGTACACTCGTACCGCTTTTTCTATCCGGTCCCGGTATTTGGTGACGGCAGAAAAGGCTTCCGTCATTTCAACGAAGGCCGCCTGCACCGCTTGCATAGCAAGGTTTTGGACATCGTTGCCGCCATAATCCTTGATTGCTGCTATGGCGTCCGCAAGCGTGTCTCGTCCCTTGGCAAGTGCCTCACCCGTGTCGCCAATTGTGTGGCTGAAGTCGTCATGGGTCTCTCTGGACAACAGCATTTGAAGCCGCAGCAGCGATTGTCTGCATTCCTCAATATCGAGATGCCTAACCGCTGCTGGTCCTTTGTTGAAACTGAGCGACGCAGCCAAACCAGCAATGAGCGGCTTGGTCATCTCATCACAGCTCCCCTCCACGGTATCGCAAAGTATTTCGCTTTGTCTCTGGCTCGCCTTGGTGAGCTGACGATGTTGGTCGACCAAGAAGAAGAGGGTCGCGATCGTTGCGATCGAGCCCACCCAACTGCCAACCGCAGAGAACCATTCACGGATACAGCCTTGCTCGTTTTCTCCGCATGGAGACTGCACAAAGTACAAGAGCGCAATTGTCACTGCGGCCACCACGGCAGCGCAGATCGCAACGATAAGTGCCAGCGATCGCCACCTCATTCTTTCCCCTTCTCGCGCGATTGGCGTGCCACGGCTTATTGCAACTGGTTTCGTTGCCTCCGGCAATCGCCCCTCGCTACTCAATTTGGGGGAGGCATGCCGAGATGATCCCGACATCTGTGCTGGTGAAGATGGCGATGCTTGGCCTTACCGCGGAGCAGGCGGCTGAGGTTGCCGACATGCTCGCGGCCGTCGAGACCGCAACGAAGGACGAAGCAGGGGCATCGATTGAGGCTCGGCGCAAGTCGGACCGCGAGCGCAAGCAGCGCCAACGTCACGTGACGTCACGTGACGTCGCGGGACAGGACGTGACCGAACGGGACAACCCCACCCCTGATAAAGAAAGGTCCCCCACACCCCCTAAAGAAATTAACCCCACCCCATCCTCGCTTCGCTCGGAAAACAAACGCGGGGCGCGCTTGCCCGCCGATTGGGCTCTGCCGGCAGCATGGGGGCAGTGGGCCGTCGGTCAGGGCCATTCCGAAGCAACTATCCGCCTCGAGGCCGACAAGTTCCGCGATTTCTGGGTCGGCAAGAGCGGCAAGGACGCCGCAAAGCTCGATTGGGAGGCCACATGGCGCAACTGGATGCGCAACGTCGCCAAGCCACGGGCTCAAGCCCAGGCGCCGCCCCGGCCGATGAGCCCTCACATGCAGCGCCAACACGACATCCACCAGAAACTGAAACGAGACCTCTACGGTGAGCCAGATGACAAATTTGCCGACCAGACTGTCGACCTTGGAGCAGGGGATTTCCGCTCTCACTGAAAAGCTTTCGCCGTGCGGCGTCGACGAGGTCGGCAAGTGCATTGCCTCGCTGATGGATGCCGGCATGATGATCCCGGGTTCTATCCAGTCGGAAGATCCGATCGAGGAATATCGGATTGCGCTGAAGGGCGTCCCGCTCCACGGCCTGCGCACCGTCTTCGTCCGGCTGAAGCGTGGCGAATACGATATGCCGAACCGTTCCTTCCTGCCGATCCCTTCCGAGATGGCGGCTATGGCCAACCTCGAATGCCGAAGCCTCCGCGAAGAGCGTATGCGCGCCTCGGAGATGAGCAAGGCGGCGCGCGACAACGCCGCCATCACCGGCCCGCGTATGACGCGATACGGCCTCAAGGATCTGCGCGTGACCCAGGAAGAGCAGGCGAGGGACCTAGCGCGCCAAGGGTACGTCTACCACGCCGAATGCCAGTCGCATGACGAGTTCACCAATGGCTGCAAGCGCCGCCGGTGGCCGGTGGGCGCCAGGCACCTCTGGGCAATCAACCAGGTATGGGCGCCTGGCGTCGCAAAGCAGGCCATAACGGAGGTGCAGGCCGATGCTGCGTAAACTCCGCCTCCGCCCAGACGCCAACGATCACGTCATCGCCTTCCGCGTCCACCAGTTACGGACGCTCGGGCACCTCACGCCAACCGATTACGTCCGGCTTCGCAGCCTCGAGCTCCGTATCCCGTCAAAGATTATGCTGGGCCCGTCGCAACGCCGGAGCGTCACGACACACCGTCATCGCATCATGTGGGAGCTTCGCGAGCAGAGACGCATGTCGCTGCACGCTATCGCCCGAGTCTTCTCGCGGGACCACACGACCGTCGCCTACGCCTTGAACAAGATCGAAATGGAGAACGCCCTATGAACTACGCCAACACTAACCGCCAACCGGCGTGGTATGCAGTTCGAACAGTCCCAGGATCCCAGAAGCCGAGGCGCGAGTATGCCGTCGAGCAGACGACGCTCGACAAGGATGGCAAGCCACGAGGGAAGGGGTACCGGATCGTTCCAGCCCTCGATCACCGGATCTCGGCCATTGAGCGTTCGCTGACAGAAAACGGCTTCAACTGCTACATGCCGTCGGAAAAGCGACTGATCCGCGACCGCAAGCACACCGATCTTTGGAAGGTCCGTCGGTTTGCACTTCTCGTTGGCTACGTCTTCGTCCGCGAGCCGCACGATTGGCGGTTGCTTGAAGCGACGCCAGGAGTTGCGGGCATCGTAAAGGGGGCTGACGGTCGTCCGCTTCCGATCGATGTTATGGATGTTCTGGCTGTCAGGGCGGCCGAGGCTGACGCCGAAGTCGAGTTCGACCGCAGACAACGCCTTGCGCGCCAAGTCCTGCGTAAGAACGCAAAGACCGATCCACGCTTGAAAATGCTGATCGGCAAGCTCGATATTGCAGGCACTCTGACGGTTCCGATGGACTACAATTTCATCGCCGCGTGACCGCCGAAAGGCCGGCGGCCTACAATGGCCGCCGGCGGGTCTTAGCGCTTGAGGTTGACGAGAACGTCAAGCAAGTCCGAGGCGGTCTGGAAGACCTTAGAGTTGGCAGTGTAGTTGCGCTGAGATTCGATCATGGACGTCAACTCGTTGGCGATATCGACGTTCGAGCCTTCGAGCGCACGTGAGATGATCCTGCCCATCTCGCCCGATTTCGGATAGCCCATGACGACCACCCCAGAGTCCGTGCCCTGTGAATAGACGTTTCCGGTTTCCGGGCGAAGCTTATCGGGGCTTTGAACGTTGGCCAGCGCGATGCGGTACCTCGGGTCAAGATCACCGTTATCATACCTCAGTGACACGATGCCTTCGTCGCTGATTTCAAACCCAGACACTTTGCTGACGGAGTTACCGTTGACATCGCCATTCGCGACCGTGAAATCGGCTCCCACCTGGGTCGTGCCGTCGATGTCGATATGCAGGGAGTTGAGCAAAGCTCCATTGGTGGCGACACTCCCCGTCGTCAGGGACTTCGGCCACAGCAACTGGCCTTTAGCATCGAATTTCAGCTCGATTGTGCTTCCCGCCGCGCTGCCGTCAAACTCCAGATCGATCGTCGACGGCCCTGAAACGGACGTCAGCCCATTCAAGACAAGAGTGCCTGGCCCCAACATGACGCCGCCGCCGAGATCTATTTCGGGTATGTCCATAGGCTCGGGGTCGAGATAATTCCCGCTCGCATCGAACTCGTTGGCGTGCAGTTGGTCGGAGAAGAGGGGGGTTCCCGCATGGCTGACGGTGAACTCCCATCCCGCAGGGGTCATCTCATACAGGATGTCGACGGTTTGCAGCGATCCGTCTGAAGCGTAGAAATCCGAATGGGTAAGATGGGTCGTGCCGACTGCAGCGGATGCGTCAAGATTTCCGCTCAAGACAGCATTCGTCGACGGTTGGGCCGGATGCGCCAGCACCGATGTACCGTTGTATGTGGCGTCGACCACCCACTCGTTGGCAGACGTCTTCGTGTACTTGAAATCTATAAGGCAGGTATTCCCCTGTGTGTCGTATGCAACCAAGGATGTGGACTTGGAAAAACCGACCGACGCACCCGATGGCAGGTTCACGTCTAGAGCCCCGGCTGTCGATCCAGTCGCAGAAAGGCCGCCGCCCTCAATGTTGATGTCGCGCAAGCCATCGTAGCCGTTGACGACAACCGTAGGGTCCTGGTTTGAGGAATACTCGTACCCCATGAGCTTGAAGCCGCTGGTATTGATGAGTTTTCCGTCTTTGTCCTGAACGAATGATCCGGCGCGCGTCAGGAAATTCTCGCCACTAGCGCCCTGGACAATGAAAAAGCCGCCGCCGTCGATCGCGAGGTCGCTATCCGAGGTGGTATAGGTCGTCGCGCCCTGCTGCGAGATGCTGTAGCGCACCTGCGTCTCGACACCGCCCGAGTTGTAGTTGCCGCCGCCCGAAGGCAGGATCATCGACGAAAACTCGGTCGAGGCGCGCTTGTAGCCCGTCGTATTGGCGTTTGCGATGTTCTCGGCGACAGTGCCCAAGCGGTTCGACTGGGCGTTCATGCCAGAAACGCCGGTTCTCATGCTGCCGTATAGACTCATCATGCACCCTCAGTTGTATGCAATCACCAATGGTGTTCACAGCTTGCGCGAAGCTGTCGCCTAGACTTGCAATTGTGAGCGTTCTCGGTTAGTTCTGTTTAGGTGATTTGGATCACAGGCGACGGGGATTCGTCCCGGCCACCCAGGAGGCTCCTATGCAAGTCTCGCGTTGGGGAAATGCACCCAAATTTCAGGGCGGCGTTGACCGCCCTTTCCATTTCTGATTGCCCGGTAGTGTTGCTGGAAAATGCGGTAGACCCCGACCGGGCAAGCGCGAACGCCATTGGGTCTCCCCGCAAGGTAGGGGAGCTATCCCTCACAAAGGCAACAGCGATCAAGAATATGGTTCTTGGTGGCGTATACTGCCACTTGAACTATCGGGAAGGGTATTTGCGTACCGCAGGCAAGCAACACGTCCGCTATTGCCACGGTGAGGTTGAAGCCCTCGCTCGCTAGTGTTCCCTCAGCCTTCAACTTGCAGTACAGAGGGCAGATCATGGGCGCCACTGGCACGATGATTTCCTGGACGTTGGCAGTGATTGCCAGTGCCAGGAATTCTGCAAGTTCCTTGGAAAACTGGCCATCCCAGTAACCGAACCTCTCGGCGTCGTCGAGGTAAAGCTCTCTGCCGAGGGCTTCATATTGCTTGCGAAGGCTGTCCTCTATTTGTTCACGGCCCCCCGGCGAGAGGAGGACATGCGAAAGTGTGAAGACATTCTCGCTGTCGTCGAATTCAGCTCGTAGTTCAGCCAAGATCGCGGACCGTGTTTCGTCCATCCAGCCCCCCCGTGCCAAGTGATAGCGCCAACTATAAGTTAAGTGATGGCTAAAATAAATATACTCTTGCAGGCAAGCGCGCCCACCCAAGGACCGCCGTCTATGCGCAGGGTGGTCGCACTCAAATTCTGCCGATCCGAAGAGATTAGAAATCCGCTTCCGTATCCTTGGTGTTCTTGGATCGTTCGCAGAGCATTAGAAATTAAACTTTCAGTAGAAAGTCAGGGTTTTCGTCGGAGTAGAGCACCCGGTATCAAGCACAATGCTAGGCGCCGCAATAGAGTTTCAGTGAGGCGGCGCGCTTGCCAATCTCAACAGATCTCGCAACAGCGGAAGGGTTTTGCGGTGGGAGCTTACCGCCGCTTGATTGCACCATGACTTCGAGGGCTTTTTCGATTTCTGTCAGATCGACAGTCTTCTTCTGCGCAAGAAACCAAGCTGAGGTTTTCTGCCGTATCATATTGCGAAATCCTGCCTCGACGGCGCCCTTGTCCTTCAGCGGGGCAATCACGCGCATGCGCGCGGGTTTCCCGTCGGAAGTGCAACCGTAGACAAAAATGCCGTTCTTCGCGGCGATCGCGTCCGCGCTATAAAGCGAGAGCGCCCCGGCTATTAGCACTGTAGCAGTCAACGTTGTTTTCACAGTTGCCCCTCGAAGTTCCCCCAGGCACAACGTTCACTCAATGTCGCAACAAATGCGAGTTGTGCCCCTGGAAGCCGCGACGACCACAGTACGTCGATGCGCAGGGTGGTCGCCTTCATCCCTGGGGTATTGGTAGTAGCGACCTTCACCCCCGCCGCCTTGATTGAACTGTTGACACCGCTCAATTAAAGCATGGAGGTAGACGTATATGCAGGGGTCGCGATGGCGGACGAGAAGCCAACAAAGAGTGGCCGGCCAGTATCGGCGCTTAAGGTCGTGTGGTCGGTATCGATCGTCCTGGCGGCGACTGCTATCGGCGCCCACTATGGTTGGGATAACCACGGAGTCGTCGGAGCGTTAGCGTTAGGTTTCGTGGGCTTCGTAGCCGGCTGTTTCCTCAGTTCACCGTCGCTGCTGTTGCAATTGCTATCATAAACATCATGTCGGAGTAGAGCAGCCCGGTAGCTCGTCAGCCTCATAAGCTGGAGGTCGCAGGTTCGAATCCTGTCTCCGCAACCAATCAGGCGAAGTTCGGCGCGTCGTCGCCTTCGCCGTGCGCAAGGAACGCCATAAGCGCTGAGATAAGTTGCTCCGCTGTTGCGCGGTCGATCGTCACCTCGACGACTTCTTCTTGCTCGGCCATAAGCTCAAGCCGACCAATGAGTGGATCCGTGGATACCACTTCTACGCCATTGCCTTGATATTCCGCCTCAAGCGAGGCCCACGCGTTGCTCATCGTCGTCTCCCCTCGACGTTTATTAGCATTATACGATAAGTCTCCCTTAACGCGAAAGGAAGCCGCATGCGTTCGCATGGTTACGTATATGCCTACAGCCGCCTGTTCGTCATCGCCGACATCATCTCCGCGGTCGCGGTTGTCGTCGCATCTCTCGCACTTGCCGTCGTTCGATACGGCGCCAGCGTCACCTATTCCCTGCAGGGCCTCGGCCTCACCGCCTATCGCGTCGTCGGCTCTCTCAAGCCGGTATACCGTGAGAGCTACGCCACCCACGGACTGAGTCTCGATGCCGGCCGAATGCGTTGCTGATCCCGCCTGCCTGAATAGGGAGCCGAACCTCTGGCCCGGTTCCCCGATGTCTCAACTTGTGCCCCCAGGAGAGGGTAGAGGTTGGAACATGCCCACCTTACTCACGCCACGATAGTCCTCGCGCCCGGAATACCGTCCTCAATTGCTCGAGTATTTCCTTCTCGGAACGGTGTTGGAAAAGATGAGACAGCACTGCAGCTATCGTCGGTAAATCTACCTCTCGCGGTTTAGCCTGTTCCGCGTAGGTAGCGTGAGCTTCGATCTGAGCAAGCAGCAGTTCTTCGTCGTTCATATAGTTCCCCTGTCACCGAGGGCTCAGGTTGGGCGATCAGTCGGTCTATAGCAAGTGGTGATTTGATGCGCCCGCAACCGCCTCCGTCAATGTTTGGCGACATTACCTCGCCAGCCTTCGCTCCGGCCGAAGACCTGCCAGACTGGGTAGACGCGATGTTCCTGGACCCGGCGTCGCCGGTTCACAATGTGGATCATCTGCACCTCAGCTTCGCCGATATCGGCTACCTCTGGACCACAGTCGGCAACAGCAAGAAGGGTCGCCGCGTCATCGGCCAGTGCGAGACAGGATCTCCACAGGGCACGATGGGCAAGTGGTCACGCGCTCGGGCAGAGATGCAGGTAAAGCAGTGGTTCGGTCACGTCCCGCACTTCATCATCACGCTGGACGCCGACTACTGCCGAGAGTGTGGGGATGCCGAGTTTATGGCTTTGGTCGAGCACGAGCTCTATCACGCCGCCCAGGACGTCGATGCTTTCGGCGCCCCGAAGTTCAGCAAGTCGACCGGACGCCCGGTGTTCGTCATCCGCGGTCACGACGTCGAAGAATTCGTCGGAGTGGTCAGACGTTACGGTGCAGATGCTGCCGGCGTCCGGGCCATGGTCGATGCAGCCTACCAGAAACCCGAGATTGCCAGAGTGCAGATCGCCCATGCATGCGGCACCTGCCAGCTAAAGGTTGCGTGACGCGACAATGAAGCATCCCCCTTGGACTTGCCGGGTCGCGTCCAGGCTTGCACCGAGAGTTTGTTCGATCGAGCCTCGAACTGTCCGAAGGTCGCGTGCAGTTAGATGAAGTTCGTAGGTTGGGGGTAGGAAAGACTTCTTGCCCCGCCTGGAAGTGTAGGCATTACGCTCGGTGGCTGTGTAGCTGCCCGACGGGATCTTCAATCCCTCAATAGTGACGTCGGCGTCAGCTGTTAGCACCACAAGCTTTTTCTGAATGGGCATCATTATCTCCCGACGCGCGGTTCACCCGTTGATTGAGGAGATACTCAACCACCTACGTTGCGTGGAACTGACCGGAGCCTGACAGACCAATGGCAAAAGGCACACTGAGGGACGAGGTGAAAACCTTCATCGTCCAAAGCCTCGCCTGCTTCGACACGCCCTCTGTTGTCGTCGAGGCAGTCAGGAAGGAATACGGCGCCACGATCACGCGTCAGTCGGTTGAAGGTTACGACCCGACGAAGAAGGCCGGCAGCAACCTCGCAGAGAAGTGGCGGATGCTCTTCGAAGAGACCCGCAAGACCTTCCTTGAGGACACCGCCTCGATCGCGATCAGCCATCGCGCCGTTCGTCTCCGCGCTCTTCAGCGCATGGCAGACAAGGCAGAAACCCAGGGCAACATGGTGTTGGCCGCCGACCTGCTTGAGCAGGCCGCGAAAGAGGTGGGCGACAGCTACACCAATCGCCAAAAGCACGATTACACTTCAAGCGATGGGAGCATGAGCCCGAAGCCGGCATCCTTCGATCTTGCCACAATGACGGACGAAGAGCTTGAAGCGTATCGAACTCTCGCTGCCGCCGCTGACAGAAATCGAAAGGGAGATTGAGCGACGGTCCTGCGCGCGGTCGCTCGCCGAATTCGCCAGACGGGCGTGGCATATCCTTGAGCCGGCAACCCCGCTGAAATGGGGCTGGGCGCTGGACGCGATCTGCGCCCACCTGGAAGCAGTCAGCCGAGGGGAAGTAAAACTCCTCCTCATGAACGTGCCGCCTGGCACAATGAAGTCGCTCCTCACCGGGGTTATCTGGCCGGCCTGGGAGTGGGGGCCACTCGGTCAACCTGAAAAGCGCTTCCTATCGACGGCGCATAAGCAGGATCTGGCGATCCGCGACAACCTGAAATGCCGCCGGCTCATCCAGTCGGAATGGTACCAGGATCGTTGGCCCATCGCCCTGACCACCGACCAGAACGCCAAGACGAAGTTCGAGAACGATCGGACCGGCTTTCGCGAGGCGATGGCTTTCCAGAGCATGACCGGCTCTCGTGGCGATCGAGTGATCCTCGACGACCCGCTCTCGGCTGACGATGCGAATAGTGATGCCGAATTGCTCGCGGCGGAGCGGACATTCCTTGAAGCGCTGCCAACGCGCGTCAACAACGACGAATCCGCGATCGTCGTCATTATGCAACGCCTCCATGAGCGGGACACGTCCGGTCTGATCCTCTCGAAGGGATTGCCGTACATCCACCTCATGCTTCCGATGCGGTTTGAGCCTGATCGGCAGTGCGTCACGCCATACTTCGCGGACCCGCGAACGAAGGCAGGGGAATTGCTCTTCCCCGAGCGCTTCCCAAAAGAGCAGGTTGACCTGCTCGAGCGGACACTCGGAAGCTACGCGTCGGCCGGCCAGTTGCAGCAGCGGCCCGTCCCGCGCGGCGGCGGTCTGTTCAAGCGGTCATGGTTCGGCACGGTGAAGGCGCTCCCGACCGGCTGTCGTTTCGTGCGTGGTTGGGACTTGGCGGCGACGGAAGATGAGGAAGCAGCGGCAACGGCAGGCTGCTTGATGGCGCTGGCGCCAGATGGGCGGTTCATCATCGCCAACATGGTGCGCGAGCAATTCGGACCGATGGCGGTGGAGAAGCTTCTCCGCAACACCGCCGACCAAGACCGGGCAGAACACGGCCAGGTGCGCGGATCGATCCCTCAGGACCCCGGGCAAGCGGGCAAGGCACAGGCGCAGCACATGCTGCGTCACGTCCTCGTCGGGCACGACTACCACGCCAGCCCGGAGACGGGTGACAAGGAAACACGCGCTCTTCCGCTCGCGGCGCAAGCCGAGGCGGGGAATGTCTTCCTTATGCAGGGAGCATGGAATGAGGCGTTTTTGACTGAGGCAGAGAGCTTCCCGACCGGGAAATGGAAAGACCAGATCGACGCGGCCTCTCGCGCGTTCACGGAACTGACGACGAAACGTCAGCCAAGCAGCACCACAACGGCGGTCCAGGGGCTTTTCTGATGCAAGATGTGAAGACAACGCACCCTGACATCACCCCGGATCGGATCGCCGATTGGTGCCTTATGCGGAACACGATGCAGGGCCAACGCGCGGTGAAACGCGAGGGCGTTCGCTACCTGCCCATGCCTTCCGGCTTCAAGTCGATGCCCGATGGCGGGGTCGAGGCGTACGAAAAGGCCTACAAGCTGCGCGCTATCGTGCCGGAACTGCTGGCGCCGTCGGTCGCGGCCATGATTGGCATCATCCATGCGAAGGAAACGCAGATCACCGTCCCCGACGGCCTGTCGTCGATCTGGGAGAATGCGGATGGCGAGGGCATGAGCCTTGAGGCCTTCCATCGTCGGATTACCCGATATCTGCTGTGGCTCGGTCGCTATGGAGTGCTGACGACTGCGCCGGTGGACGGCGGCGAGCCTTTCCTTGCCGGATACGCCGGCGACAGCATCATCAATTGGGACCGGGATTTCTTCGTCCTGGACGAGACCGGTAAGAAGCGCTCCGGCTTCGAATGGAAGGACAACCCGAAGTTCCGCGTTCTTGAACTGGTCGACGGCCTCTATGTCTCGACGGTCTACGAGGGCGAGAGCTTGGACACGGTCACCGTCAGCGAGCCTGTCGCCCTCGGTGGCCAGCGGCTCGATTTCGTTCCGTTCTATGTCGGCAATGCCCGCGATGTCGTTCCGCCTGTTGAGACACCGCCGCTGATAGGCATCGCGAACGCCATCATTAACGCCTACCAGCTGTCCGCTGATTGGCGCTGGCAGTTGTTCATGTCCGGGCAGGAGACCCTTGTCGCGATCAACGGTGAGGCACCGAAGACCGTCGGCGCCGGTGTCGTGCACCAGATGATGGGCAACGATACCGTGACCCCGGACCTCAAATACGTGTCGCCGTCGTGCTCCGGCATCGAGGCGCATGAAGCTGCGATCGAGAAGCAGGTCGAAGCTGCCGTGATGGCGGGCGCCCGCATGTTCGAGCAGGAGAAATCCACGCAGGAGAGCGGCGAGGCGAGGCGGCTCCGCTTCGCTAGCGAGACTGCCAACCTCCAGAGCATATCTCAGGTATCGGCGGCTCTCCTCGAGCGCGGCTTGAAGGCCGCAGCGCGTATGAAGGGGCTCGACGACAGCGATATCGTCGTCACGCCTCCCAAGGACCTGCTCGACAGCACCATGTCGGCGGCAGACTTCGCGCAGCTGTTCACCGTCTACACTCAGGGTGGCATGTCCTGGGAGACCTTCTACGAACGCGGCCAGGCGGGCGGGATCTTCTCGCCAGAGCGGGACGCGGACGAAGAGTACGCCCTCATCGAACCTGAGGGCACCGAAGACGAGCGGCGCGCTGCCCTCGTCTAGTTCAGGCCGGAACCCGGCCACAACCACCACCCACAGGAGATAAGGCCAATGGCCCTGAAACTCGTTCTGGACTCGCTCGACAACGTCGACGAGGCCCTGAAGGCCCTTTATGTCGAGCATTCTGATGGCAAGTTCCATCTTGATACCGACGCCGACAGCGTCCGCGGCCATCGCGACGTTCTTCCCCTCGCCAACGCCTACGACCGCACGAAGACCGATCTTGCCACCGTCAAGGGCGAGCTCGCCGACGCGAAGAAGAAGGCGGCCCCCGACGATTTCGACCCGGAAACGTGGAAGAAGCTGAAGGACGGCAAGACCGACGACGCCGCGCACCAGCGCCAGCTCGTCGAACTGCGCAAGACCCTTGAGGGCGAGCGCGACGACTGGAAGGGCAAGTACGAGGGCGAAGTCACGAAGGGCAAGAAGGCGAAGATCAACGCCGAACTCACTGACGCGCTCTCAGCCTCCGGCATCACCAATCCGTCGTTCGTCAAGGCAGCCCGTGCGCTTCTGGAGCCGCGTGTCGCCATGGATACCGACGACGCCTCGATGGATATCGGCCTCGGCCCGATGGGCATCGCCGAAGCGGTCAAGCGCTGGGCGGCCGGCGACGAAGGCAAATCTTTCGTGGCGCCTGCCAAGGGTGACAACGCAAAGGGCAACGACGGCGGCCATCAGCAGCAGACGACCAAGGGCGATTTCGGCGGCGATACCAAGGCGCGCACCGCGGCAATCGCGGCGAAGTTCCCGGAGCTTGAGGCCTAGCTACTTCTGAGCAATTCGCGCCACCCCGGCGCAAACCCGTGATCTCAACGAGGTGACGGGCATCTGGGCAATGCCCGCATCCACCTCCCAACCAAAATCACGGAAACAGAAAGGATCAGGCCATGTCTCTCGCGCAGATGCAGGTCTTCAATAAGTACTTCATGCCCGCCACCATCGAGACGCTCGCGCAGATGGTCGAGAAGTTCAACGCGGCTTCCGGCGGCGCTATCCGTCTGACCACGGAAGGCTTCGAAGGCGACTTCCTTCAGGAATCGTTCTACGCGGCTATCCACTCCGCACAGCGTCGCGTCGATCGCTACGCGGCCCAGGCCAGCGCCTCGGCCACCGACCTGACGCAGCTCAAGCATTCGTCCGTCAAGGTCGCCGGCGGCTTCGGGCCGGTTCGCTACGAGCCGTCGCAGATGACCTGGCTCGACAAGCCGACCGCCGAAGGCATCGAAGTTGCGTCCCGCAATTTCGCCGAGGCGCTGCTTCGCGACCAGCTCAACACCGCTGTTTCGGCGCTTGTAGCCGCGATCAGCAACCAGGCCGGCGCCACCAATGACGTATCAGCCACCCTAGGCGTCAGCTACGTCACCATGAACGACGGTCACGCAAAGTTCGGCGACCATTCCGGCAACCTCATCACGCAGGTGATGAACGGCACGGCCTATCACAAGCTGATCGGCCTCAACCTCGGCAACGCCCAGCAGCTTTTCCAGGCTGCCAACGTTCGTGTTGTCGACATCCTCGGCAAGATGGTCGTCGTCACCGACGCGCCGGCTCTGTACGAGGCTGGCACGCCGAACAAGCTCAAGGTGCTCTCGCTGGTGGCCAACGCCGCCACCGTCTCGGACAGCCGCGACATCATCTCGAACATCGAGACGAAGAACGGTCAGACCCGCATCGAGACCACCCTGCAGGTCGACTATTCGTTCGGCCTCGGTCTCAAGGGCTACACTTGGGACGAAGGCAACGGCGGCAAGTCGCCGACCGACGCGGAACTCGCCACCGGCTCGAACTGGGACAAGGTCGCGACCGACATCAAGCACACCGCTGGTGTCATCACCATCGGCGACGCGACCAAGTAACCGAAGCGGGGCGGGATACATGCCCGCCCCGTCTCCATTCTCCGTTTAGGAACAGAGACATGACGAAACAACGTGAAGTCATTTATGAGCCGCACCCGGTCTCGATCGAGCGGAAGCGCGAACTGCTTGCGTCCGGCTTCAAGATCATCGACGCCCGGTTCGAACCAGATCGGCAAGAGGCGGCAGGTGACGAGGGTGAGGGCAGCCAGGACGGCGGCTCCAAGCCGGCTGACGGCGACGACCTTAGCACCGCCCGCGCCCGATACCTCGAAGTCGTCGGCAAGCGTCCGTTCAACGGCTGGGATCTCGAGACGCTGAACGCGAAGATCGCCGAAGCCACTTCGGAAGAGAAGGCAGGCAATGGCCTGACCCGCCGCGAGATCACCGCGGACCTCGAAGCTATGCAGGTCGAGTTCGATCCGAACGATAGCCTCGAAGACCTGGCCGCATTGCGCGACCTGGCCCGCGAAGAGCGGAACAAGTGATGTTCTACGGCACCCTGGCCGGCGCGCTGGCTTATCATGAAGACCGGGGCAACGTGGCGTGGTCTGCCGGCACGGTCACCGACCCGCAGCGCGAGGCCGCGCTCCTCCGGGCCTCGGAAGCGTTGGACGGCATCTACGGCCCGCGCTTCCCCGGCAAGAAGGCAACCCGCACGCAGGAGCGGGCATGGCCGCGCGTTGGCGCAGTCGACCACTGCGCTGATGAACCAATCCCGGAGGGTGATACCCCAGCCGAGATCGAGACAGCCGCCTATGCGCTGGCTCTCGCCGAACTACAGTCCCCGGGCTCGTCGACGCCGACACTCACGCTCGGCAAGTCCGTCAAGCGGCAGAAGGTCGGAAACATCGAGCGCGAGTTCTTCAGCCCGGAAGAGGGTGTACCGATCACTCTTGAGAGTCTTCGCCCGGTGCTGACGGCGGTTGAGGACGCGCTTCGCTGCATTCTCACGCCTGATACCAGCAAGGGCGGCACCTTCACTCTGGATCGTTTCTGATGTCGTTCTACATCGAAATGCAGGCCACGGCGCACGAGCTCATCGAGGAGTTCGGCCAAGTCGGCGTCGTAACCCGCCTGACGCCTCCTGACCCGATCCTCGGCGGCGAGCCGGTGTCTACGCCACACCCGGCCGCGCTGGTCCCGATGGCCTACGAGGCCCGCTACATCGACGGAACGAACATCCGCACAGGCGACGTGCAGATCTACATCTCATCCGTCGGGCTGGTGATCGAACCGACCGTCGGCGACATCGTCAGCGCCAATGGTACCGACTACGCCATCGTGGCGGGTGACCCGAACAAATACGACGGGCAAACCAACGTCGTCTTCATCGTCCAAGGAAGGATTCCGCAATGACCGTCAGCACCAAACTCGACGTGTCCCTGTCCGTGTCTCAGGCCGGGAGCAATGCCTTTTCGTCTGGCCCGTTCTGGTCAGCCGGCATCGACTTCGCCCAAGCCTTTTCCGACGGCACTACGGCGAACAAGGTTGACCGCGCATATGTGGCGGAGCGCATCGTCGCTACCGGCGCGAATGACGATATTGATCTTGCAGGTGTTTTGGCCGACGCGCTCGGTGCCACGATCACTGCTGTCGAAATCGTTGCAATCCTCGTGATCAACAAGGCGAAGGACGGCACTCCGAACACCACCAATCTAACCATTGGAGGTAGCACGAGTGGCGTGCCAGGTTACACGGCCGCCGGCGAGGTCGTTAAGCCTGGCGGCATTTACCTGATGATGAACCCTGATGCCTCCGGAATTGCAGCAGTCACGGCGGGCACGGGCGATATCCTGCGCATCACCAACTCGGCCGGCGCCTCGAACAAGTACATGATCGCGATCCTGGGCCGCTCCGCCTGATGAACTTCGACACGCTTCTCGCCACCTTCGAGCCGAGCCTTGCTGGCGCGTTCCGTGAGGCCTTCGACGAGATCCGCTCGTCCATCGTCCTCGCCCGAGTCATCGAACGGCTTGAGCGTGGCGACATCAGCGGAGCAATCGAGGCCATGCAGATCGAGCCCGAGGCTTTCTCGGCTCTCGAAATCGCCCTGCAGGAGGCATTCAACGCTGGCGGTACGAATGCCGTCGCTGAATTGCCAAAGGTAACGGATCCGCAAGGCAATCGCGTCATCTGGCGTTTCGGTGTTCGCAACCCGGCCGCCGAGGCGATCTTGCGGGAACTGTCGTCGACGATGGTCACCCACATAACCGATGATCAGCGGCAGGGCATTCGGCAGGCGTTAGAAGCCGGCCTCGCCCGAGGCGCCAATCCTCGATCGACGGCGCTCGACGTCGTCGGCCGCGTCAACAGGGTGAGCAAGCAGCGTGAAGGCGGCGTCATCGGCCTAACGCGGCACCAGATCGCCTTTATCGAGCGAGCTCGCGTCAATCTGGCCTCCGGCGATCCGGAGTTGATGAAGCAGTATTTCGAACTCAAGACCCGCGACAAGCGTTTCGACCGCACCATCGCGGCGGCCATGCGCGAAGGCAAGCCGATCACCGGCGACGGGCTCGCGAAGGTCATCGGTCGGCTGCGAGACAAGAACCTGCTCCTCCGCGGCGAGATGCTGGCGCGCACCGAAACCATGATGGCGCTCGGCTCGGCCCGGGATGAGGCTATCCGCCAGCAGATCGAGGGCGGGAAGGTCCAGGCGCAAGACGTCACCAAGACTTGGCGTGATGCAAGGGACAGCCGCGTTCGTCACACGCACCGCGTGTTAAATGGCCAGGCCGTAGGCATCGACGAGGTCTTTCAGAGCCCATCAGGAGCGCTCCTCCGCTACCCGGGCGACCCGCGCGCGCCGATCAGTGAGATTTCCGGCTGCCGTTGCCGGCTTGAATACAAGATCGACCACATTGGCGCCGTCGTCCGCCGTTTCCGTGCCGAGGCTGTCTGATGGCAAAGCTGTCGTTCGCCGCAACGGTTGCGGCCTTTGCAGAGAAGGTCCCGGGCGCGGTCGAAGCCGTCTTCAAGGAATCGGTGCACGACGTCACCGAGGAGATGTTGAAGCCGACAGGGGCAGGCGGGCGGATGCGGGTTGATACCGGCTTCCTTCGGGCATCAGCGCTCGCTTCTACGACGGCGATGCCGACGATCAAGAGCCAGTCTGGCCCCGTCGCGGGCCAAAACTACGCTTTCGACTTCGGCCAGATCGAGGCCGTAATTCTCGGCGCTGACGTCAACGACACCATCTATGTGGGCTTTACGGCCGGATACGCAGTTCACCGCGAGTTCGGCGCGAACGGCCAGGCGCCGGATGCGTTCGTCCGCAGCGCTGCGCAGCAGTGGCAGGGCATCGTCAATCAGAAGGCGTCGGAGTTGAAGCGTCGTCTCGGGCTTTGATCGCCCGGTTCTCATCTGAACCGCTGTCTTGGGCAGCTACATGGCCCATCTGAAGCAGCAGCAAGGCCCTTCGCGCCGCTTTCAGGGCGGTGTCGCCCCGCACAGTCTCGCCGTCCTCCCGGCCTAAGGCGAGGTAGGCAGCGTGCAGACGTTCGTAGACCTGATCGTCGGAAAGCTTATCGGCCATCGCCGGGAAGGATTACACGAATGCCAACAGGTGTGGAAGCCAACATCTGGCTCGCGCTCATCACTCGTTTGCAGGCGCTGATCTTCACCCCGGCCCAGGCGATTGCGGGGCCGTTCGTCCCGTTTCCGCCCCCGGGGCAGACGAAGCCGAAGGACTATCTCGAGGTGGTGTTTCTGCCGAGCCCGACCAGGACCCGCACAGTCGGGCCTGGTCGCCAGCAGCACCGCGGCATCATGCAGGTAAACGTCCATTTCAGCAGCGGTACCGGCATCATCGTGCCGTTGCAGCGCGCCGACCAGATCGTCGCCCACTTCCCGAAAGACCTGATCCTCTACGAGAGCGGCGTGAAGGTGAAGGTCAATCGCAAACCCTATGCAATCCCGCTCCCGCCAGCCAACGGCTCCCTCATGGTCCCTGTGACCATCTCCTACGAAACCTTCGCAGCCTAACAGCAAGGAACCATTCCCATGACGATCACCACGGCCACTGGGGCTCGCTATTTCATCGGCGGCACCACCGCAATTCCGTATGCCAGCGGCGATGCAGCCGCCATCGCTGCCTTCGAAGCCCTGCCATGGGTGGAGATCAAGGAAGTCGAGGACGGCGGCGAGATCGGCGATGAATCCGCCGACGTGACCTTCCAGTCTCTGTCCGATAGCCGTGTCCGCCACCTGAAGGGCGCACGTGATGCCGGGACGCTGGCGCTCGTCGTCGGCGATGATCCGCTCGACGCGGGCCAGCAGGCGCTGCGTGCGGCTGAGCAAACGAAGTTCCTCTACAACTTCAAGGTCGAGTACGAGGACGCGCCGGACGCCACCTATTCGAACAGCGTCGACTACTTCCGCGGTCTCGTCATGTCGGCCCGCAAGCAGGTAGGCGCAGGCGACAACGTGCTCCGCCGCACGTTCAACGTCGGTATTAACACCGAGATCCTCACCGTCGACCCGGCTGTCATCTAAGGAGTACTCATGTTCGATCTTGCCAAGTTCGACAAGGACATCGCGTTCGATTTCGAGCAGGCGTTCCCGCTCGAAATCCTTCATCCGATCAACGGCGAAAAGACCGGTCTCGTCGTCGAGATTGTCTCGTACCGATCGGAACGGGTGAAGCGGGTACAGCGTCGCCTCGGGAACGCTGCCATCCGCGAGAACAAGAAGAACCCGAAGAAGGTCGGGACCGTCGAGGAGGTCGAGGAGCGCACGAACGAAATCGTCGCGGCCTCTATCGTCTCATGGAACATGACCCGGGATAAAATTCCTGTCGAATGCACGCCCGAGAACATCATGCAGATCATCTCGGATCCCCGGTATTTCTTCATTGCCGAGCAGGTCGATAAGGCCGCCGACGAGGACGCGAATTTTACGAAGCGGTCGCAGAGGACTTAATCGCCTTTGCGGCTGCGCTTTTCGCGCCACGGCGCAAGAATGATCCCCCGCCCGAAGAACCCGTCTTCGGCATCCACATCTGGGATTGGTTCGTTGAACTGCACAACAGCCGGCAATCCGGCTTCGCAGCCAACCCCATCAGCTTCGGTGAGGTAGAATCCTTCTGCCGCCTCACCGGAGCGGCCATCAGCCCTTGGGAACTGTCCGTGATCCGCCGAATGGATCAGGTGGTCCTGTCCATCATCAACAAGACCGGCAAGCCAGACGTTCAGCACCGTCAGACGACGGAGGCTGATGTCGCCGAGGCGAAGCTACGGATACGCGGGGCGGCGAGGAATCGCCGCGTTGTTAAGCGCTCGGGGGACTGACATGGAACTAGCTTCCCTCGGTATCGAGGCCAAAACTACCGGCGTCGATCAGGCCACCAGCAAACTCGACAAGCTCACCGGCGCGGCGAAGCGTGTTGAGACAGCGGCTGGTTCGCTGACCGGCGCAACTGAAAAGGCCGCGGCCTCTATGGGTCTTTGGACCGACAAGGCCGGTCGTCTACGCAATGCAATGGGGCAGTTCGCTTCCGCCCAGGAGAAGGCGGCTGCCGCAGCGCTGGCGGCGGCCGGGGCATTGGATGCTGAATCGGCCGCTGCTCTGAAGGCGGCTGGTGCCGTGAACAAGCTCAATGGGGCCGCCAACGACAACAAAAGGCACATGAGCGCGGCGTCGATGAACGTCGGCAACCTCGCTGCCCAGTTCCAGGACATCGGGGTTTCCGCTGCGATGTCGATGAACCCGCTACAGATCGCGTTGCAGCAGGGTACGCAGATCAGCGCCGTTCTCGGTCCAATGGGCGCGTCTGGCGCAGTGCGGGCTCTCGGGGAGGCTTTCCTTTCCGTGATCTCGCCTGTGAGCTTGGCAACGATCGCCATCGTGGCGCTGGCTGCTGCTGGCCTTCAGATGGTGAACTGGAGCAAGCTCGCGGCGTCGGCGCTGACCATGCTTGCCAATGGGCTCGTCGTGATCGCACCCTATGCCGCCGCGGCAGCAGCCGGGCTAGCGCTGCTCTATGCTCCGGCGATCATAGGAGGCGTCATCGGCCTGATCGCACTTCTCGGGCGCCTGTCCGTCGCAGCGATCGGTGCTGCTGCATCCATGGCAGCAGCGAACCCCGCCGGCGCGCTCGTGCTGGGTATGGTAGCGGCAGTTGCCGCAGCGAACGTCTTCCGGGATGAGCTCACCCAGATCTTCGGCGTCGACATCGTCGGCTCGGCGAAGGATGGGGCGAACCTCGTCATCGGTGCTTTCGTCGCGGCGTTCCATGACCTCGAATTCCTCTGGGCCCAGTTCCCCGATGTGATCGGCGCAGCTGCCATCGGCGCAGCGAACATGGCGATTAAAGCAGTCAACGCGATCGTCTCGGCGAGCGTGAACGCGATCAACGGGCTGATCCGCAGTGTGCAGACCGTATTCAAGACCGGCGCGGCAGTTGGCACCGGGATGGACGTCGAGAAGATCCTCGGCAACACGAGCGGCCTTAGCAACTTCATCGAAGCGCCGCAGCTGGATGAGATCGCCAATGAGGCAGCAGGTCGGCTAGCCGGCGCCGTCCGCCAGCGCAACAAGACGCTGCAGGATGACCTGACCGCCGATTACCTCGGTACTATCGGGACCGCCGTCACCAAGGGCGCATCAGCTGCCTCGACCAAACTGAAGGAACTCGCCAAGGACCTGACCACGGTTGACGACAAGTCGAAGAAAAAGGGCGGAGGCGGCAAGACCGAAGCCGAAAAATATTCGGATATCGTAGACGGCGCGAACCGTCGCATCGCATCTCTCAAGGCGGAGCAAGAAGCGCTCGGCATGACCGAGCAGTCGGCCGCCGCGCTGAAGTACGAGACCGATCTCCTCAATCAGGCGCAGCAGAAGGGCATCGAGCTTACGGCTGCGCAGAAAGCGGAACTGTCCGGGCTTGCTCAGCAGATGGCAGCGACTGAGATCGCGACGAAGCAGGCAAAGGAAGCGCTCGATTTCGTGAAAGATGCGACGAAGGGCTTCCTTTCCGATCTCCGCTCCGGTCTCGCTAACGGCGAGGGGCTGTGGCAGTCCTTCGGCAAGGCCGCGCTGAACGTTCTCGACAAGATCATCAGCAAGGTGGAGGACGAGCTCGTCAACGCGCTGTTCTCCGCCGGCAATGCTTCTTCGGGCGGCGGCGGAGGTGGGCTCCTTGGCGGTCTGCTCGGCGGTATCGGCAAGATCTTCGGCTTCCGATCGGGCGGTTATACCGGTAGCGGCGCGACGGGCAGGGCGGCCGGCATTGTTCATGGCCAGGAATATGTCTTCAACGCCCGGGCCACGAAGAAGATCGGCATCGGCAACCTTGAGCGCATCCACAGCGCCGCCAATGGCAACGGCTACCAGTCCGGCGGCTACGTCACTCCGATGCAGCCGGCGCCCCAGAACGGCGGCGTCATTGTCGTTCGCACCATCAATGAGGTCCGGAACGGCAACCTCGTGCCGGTCATGACAGAGGTGGCGGGCGAAGTATCCGGTCAGAAGATCAAGGAAGCATCGCCGCAGATCGTCGCGGCGTCCGTCACCAGGGCAAATGAAACTGCCCCCGCAGCGATGGCTAAGTATCAGCGCGATACCGCCGGCGGCGATTACAGGACCAGTTGAGCATGGCTGACATTCTTGTGTGGCCGGCCCAACTCCTCACCCCGGAGGAGTGCCGGCCGAATATTGTCCCGTATACCCGCTCCGGAGGGCGTTCTCTCGGTGGCGTTGAACCGGCGATCAGGACCGATCTCGGTTATTGGGCGATCGATCTCGTCGACATCGCGACCTTTGATATGGCGCAGCGCCGAACCTGGGAGGCCATTAGCCAGAAGCTCGGCGGCCGTTCCGGTCTGATCGCTGTCCCTGCATGGTCGCGAGACACCGCCCCGTACGTTTCAGGCGAATATGAGCCGGTCGGGCTCGTGCCGCATGATGACAACGCACCGCTCGACGACGACACCGAGTATCAGCAAGGCGCGATCTCGGTCGTCACCGACGGCGTTACGCCGATCGGCGCGACCATGATCCGGCTGCGCATCATCAACGCGGCGTCTGATCTGGTCGGCGTTCGCTTCTCCTATGAGCATGCCCTCTACAAGACGGGCCCGGCGATATCGATCGATGGTGACATCTGGACGCTCCCGATTTCACCCGCGGTGCGCGCATTGATCCCCGCCGGCAGCGATCTGGAATTCGATGAGCCGACATGTCTCTGCCATCTCGTCGACGATCGCGGCATGGATGCCGGCGTGAACTCGATCGAGTTCGAGCAGCGCTCGTTAAGCTTCGTCGAGGCAACCGACTACTGGGCCTCGTTGGTGGCGTGATGATCAAGTCTCTTCGCGTCCTCGCTCAACTCGACTTCCCGTCGAAGACCATTCGGCTGTGGGACGGGTCGGGCGGTCTATTCATCGACCTCGACGGGAACATCTGGCGACCTTGCGTGCTGACAGAATCGGCGCTGGACCAGATCGAACTGGCGATCAATGCGGAAGCCTTCACGCTGGCACTGGCGCTCTCCGGCATCGACCAGGAGCTTTCGAACGTTATCTGGTCCGACTATCAGGCCGGGGAAGTGATCGGCACGCGGGTCAGAATCCTCATCCAGGATTGCGACGAGTTCGACCAGCCGGTCGGCCCGCCCGATATCAAGTTCACCGGGACCATCGACGACATCATCTTCGACGATGCGGCGGCCAACGATCAGATTTTATCGACGATCACCGTCGAGATCACGAACCGCTTCACGCTGCGTACCCTGACGAATGGCGCTGTACTATCCGACGTCGACCAGAAGGCCCGATCGAAGGTTCTCAATCCAAGCGCCTCTCCGGATCGGTTCTGCGAGCGCATCCCGCTTCAGATCGACAACACTATACGTTGGCCGAACTGGTGACATGGAGCAGACCCTTCGCGAATTCCTCCGCGCCTACGGCGAGAAGCCGTGGCAACCGGGTGTCGACGTTGATTGCTGCCTCTTCCTCGCGTCCTGGGCGATGTGGCTCGGGCACTCGGATCCGGCGGCGCATCTGCGCCGGACCTATGACAGCGATGATGGGTTTCGTCTGATCGTCGACCAAGCAGGCGGCGTGGTGCCGTTGGTCGGGGATTGCGCCGCACGGATCGACGGTCGGCGGGTGCAACGGCCCGTTTGTGGCGCGATCGGCGTCATCGGCTCGCCTTCTAACATTCACCGCCAGTTCGGCGCGATCCATGACGGAGAGCGCTGGCTGGTGCGCTTCAGAAACAGTGTCGGCCCGATGGTTGCGACACCTCTCGCTATCTGGATTATCTGATGCCTGGTGTGATCGAACTGACCGCGCTCATCATCTCGTCGGTCGCAACGTCTGTCGTCGGCGCGAACCTGCTTTATCTCGGCACCTATGCGCTCGCATATGCTGGTTTGGCATTCGGCGCGCAGGCTTTGCAGGGGCTGTTCGTTCAGAAGCCTTCCGTTCCGAAGCCGGAGGACGGCAGCTACAACCTGAAGCAACCGGTTCCGCCGCTCACCTTTGCCCTCGGCCGGGTTAAGAAGGGCAGCGACTATGCCACGCTCGAGGAGGCAGGCGGCGTCGCTTACCACGTCCTGATCATGGCTGCGCACCGCATCCAGGGCTATGTGCAGCACTATCTGCACGATGACGCGGTGACGCTCACCGGTGACGTCGTGACCTCGCCCTCGAATTACCACTACAACGGCAACGACTACGTCAAGATCGATACTCGCCTCGGCTTGGATGCCGAAACCGCCTATCCGGCAATGGTCACGGCTTTCCCGACGATATGGAGCAGCAACCATCGCGGCGATGGCCTCGCCACGGTGCTGATGCGCTGCGTGACCGCGAACAGCCAGAACTACCTGAAAGTGTTCCCGAACCAGATGCCGCAGCACTCGGCGGTGATCGATGGCGCATTGCTGTTCGACCCTCGCAACCCGAGCCACAACTCGGGCGATGACAACACGTGGGGCTTCAGCCAGAACCTGCCGCTGATGCGTCTTTGGCACCTCTGCCATCCGGTCGGCGGAAAGCTGAGCTATACCGACATGTACCTGCCGGATTGGATCAATGCTGCCAATGTGGCCGACCAGAACGTGACGAACCGCACCGGAGGGACAGAGAAGCGCTACAACGGCGGCTTTTGGTTCCGGGCTAACAACGACCCAGTGCAGGTGGGCCGTTTGATGGACGAGGCGGCCGACCTCGTCGTGTTCGAGCGTCCGGATGGTCTGATCGGCGTGCATGCCGGCCAGTATGTCGAGCCGGACATACGATTGACCGCCGCCGATATCATCCGATGCACCCACGACGTCAACCAGCGCCGCGCCTCGACAGTCCTAGCCGTTCGCGGGCGGTTCACCGATCCGGCCAGCCGCTACAACACGGTCGATGCGGCGATCTACGGCGATCCCTATGCCGGCGAGGACACCGAGCGCACCGTGACCGTCGACAACCAGGCGATCCAAAGTCACAACCACGTCGCCCGACTGCAGAAATTGAAGTTCACTCGCCGCAATGCGCCGCGCGTGACGATCGTCGCCCACTACGAGGCGGCGAAGAACATAGCCTACCGCCGCTTCGTGCGGGTCCATTTGCCGCCACGGCTGACGGAGGTCGTGATCGAAATCACTGCCACTCCGAAGCTCTCGCTAAAGAACCTGACGATCGAGTTTTCCGGCATCGTCGTGCCGGCCAACCTATACGCCTTCAATGCTGCAACGGAAGAAGGCGCCCCAGGCGCGAGCGTAACGCCGCTCCCGCCGCAAGGCGTACCGCTCCCGACAAATTTCGACGTGACGATCGCGACGGAGGTTGTCAGCGGTGGCGCGACCGCGGCCTATGGTTCGGCGACCTGGGATTTCGTCTCGGATTCGCTGATCTACGAATTGGAGTGGCAGCCGACCTCAGGAAGCGAACCGCCGCGATCGGTGACATCGAAACCCGGCGAAACGCAGGTACGCTCCGGCTATCTCTCCGACGGTGTGCAGTATCGCTTCCGGCTTCGTGCTTGGTCGAATGGCAATAGCTCGGAGTTCACCTCCTACGAGAACCGCACGGCGACGGCGGATCCAGTCGCGCCTGGCGTCGTTACTAGCCCGTCTCTGACAGGCGGTGTAGCGCAGGTGAGCTTCGGGTGGACGGCACCAAACAGCGCGAACTACTTTGCTGCAAGGCTCAACCTGAACACCACCAACAGCATGACTGGCGCGACGCTGGTCGCGACAGAATACGGATCACCAGCTGCTATCGACGCGAGAACGATATCCGGCCTAGCTGCCGGTACCTATTACGGCTTCATCGTCTCGATCAATGCATCAGGCGTCCCGGCTGCCGCGGTCGCGACCGGTTCCGCAATCGTCACCTGAGACACCCTTCATTTTCCTGAAATCTTTGCTCTGGCGCCGCGCCAGAGCGCCTTCGCATGGGGATAGGCATGGCCGATACCGCAAATACCGTTTACCGAGATTTCGTCACCGATGGCGTGCCAGCCTCGGGCAACAATAAGCCGAAGAAACGCGAGATCCGCGCCCTGCTTACCGGCTATGAGACCATCATTAACGCCTTCATATCTGATGGCGGCCTGATCTACACGAGCAAGGCTTCCCTCGACGCTGACCTGGCGCATGGCGCTCATGCCTCTGCCTGGGTGATCGGCGATGCGACAGCAGCGAACAATGGCGTCTGTATGAAGGTCGGCGCTTCCGGCGCTGGATCTTGGGTGCGCGTCTCGGATCTGCCGTTCTCCTTCATCATTGCGAGCGATGCCGGGGCTGGCACCCCGAACGCCATCCAGGCGACGACGAGCATTCCCGTTAGTTGTTCGGCGCTCGTGTGGCTGAATGTGTTCGAGGTGAACACATCGAGCCCCGTAACAGTTGCGTTCAACGGAGAGGCGCCGCTGACAATCAAGACCAACAGCGGCAGTGATGTGCTTGCTGGCGAACTTCTTGCCGGGATGATAGTGCTGGGTATTGTAAGCGGTGCGACGTTCCGGCTTCTGAGCGATCACGCCAGCGCCGCTATCGTTGCGCAAGCGCAGTCCTACGCAAACGCCGCAGCTGCCGCGGCGAATGCCGGTTTCGTATTCGACACAGAGTCGGATTTTGAGTCCGCGAACGTTCCGGTGTCATTACTGTTCATCCAGACGTCGGGCTATCATGCCCCTGGCGATGGCGGTGGCCATCTGAAAAAGCGTATCTCCACGCCTTCACTTATCAAATCCTGGCACAAACAGAGCGCGGACGGCGCATGGTGGGAGGTTTCGGAGATTGAATCTCGCCCGCAAATATTTGGCGCGAGAGGAGATTCGGTCACCGACGATACTGCCGCGGCACAAAGTGCGCAGGCTTATGCAAAGGAGTTTCGCCTACCCGTAGTGTGGGGGCGCGGTCGCTTTGTTCTTTCCGGTACGATTGAGTTTCCGGCGGGCGTTCCGCAGATTGGCGCTGGGGCGGGAGAGTGGCTGGCATGGTCCTCTACGCTGCCGAAGGTGCCTGCTTTGACGGAGCTAATCTTTATTGGCACTGGTCCGAAGTCGTTTTCTCTACCGCTGGTCACCGACATGCGAACGAGCGGGGGCGTTATCGCGAACCCGTCTCCGATCAGTGGTGACACGAAGGACACACACTACCGGCTTACCTCATTTATGAATGACGCCGGTACGCCGCGTCAGTTCTCTTGCGCGGTGAAGACAGAGCGCAGCGGGCGAGGGATCTCCGTCCGCGGTATGCGAATAGTTCTGAATCATCCGGGCGTCGGCGAAACGTACGGCATCCAGGGGTATAACGACAACGCTAATCAGGCCCTCGGCAGTGATTGGGATGTCGGCTTCTGGAATGAAAGCGGCCAAGCCCTGATTGCGGAGGACGTTCACGTCGTCGGATACTGGCGTATGTACGGAGGCCTACAGACCGCTGTCATCGATAACGACGATGCAACGAGCGGTGCGGGCAAGACTGGGTCGGAGTATAGCCGTTACCTTTACTGCAACTTCCAAGGTGCGGTAGGGTGGGGGATCCGCGGTGGCGACAGCTATAAGATTACCGAGGTCGGCGCCAACTATGTCGGAATCGAAGACGCCCCGAACCTTCCATTTAAAGCAGCGTCCAATGGCAGGGTCCGACTTGGTTCGTCTGAGACAAGTTCCTCTGCATTCACCTATACTGCGGTAACCGTCGTAGGTGGCAATCTAAGGCTCACGATCACGGAAAGCTTGGGGGGCATCAGCGTTGGCGGCGTCGTTGTCGCAAACGTCTACGGCTTTGGGATATCAAACACCGTATTACAGGACTGTGAACTGTCCGGATTGAGCCACGCCACTGGCAAGCGCGCCACCCAATTGAACACGCCGTTCAACAAGCCGTCCGCCGCTCTCGAAGGCTCGGGAGCATTCATCAGAGGCTTGACGCTTCGTGGGTCGAAGCTAATCGGTCTCGAGGATGTGCTTTGGCATTTCCACAACATCGCCGACGTAACAATGGATAGCCAGACGGTTGTTGAGCCCAAGGTGGACAGTCTGACAAGCACTGTCGGTGCCCGATGCATCGCTTCACCAACCCCTTCGGTGAATACTCGCGTCACCAACCCCATGGGGCAGACTGATAGCCTGCGTATGGATTTCATTACCAGTCAGACTAACGCTGCGGTTGATCTGAGGCCGAGGACATCGCTCTCAGCCCCGGCGAGGTTTGCTGGCGGCGGCGACGCTGGTTTCTTTGAGCCTCAAAGCATGCGCTGGCTCGATCAAGCCATGCGACTGGACCGAACGAACGTGATCTTGCAGGCCCGCTCCGGAGGCTCAATACTGCTGCGTGATGCCGGCGGGACATCGAGGATCACGGTCACCAATGATGGCGCGACCACGACCGTTAACGGTGGCGGTTCTGCGGTCAATCTTCTCGCTGGCTTCTTCCGCCCCACAGTAGACAATGCAGTCGCTTGCGGCTCCACCGGTTTCCGGTGGACGCAGCTTTTCGCGGCAACTGCAACGATCGGAACATCAGACGAGCGGGAGAAGCAGCAGATCGAGGCGGTAAGGGATGTCTTCCTGGATGCGTGGGGGGATGTAGACTTCGTCCAGTTCAAGTTCAACGATGCAGTTGAGCGGAAGGGCGACGCAGCGCGACTGCACTGCGGTGTGCTTGCCCAAAGGGTCGAAGCGGCTTTCCGCGCCCACGGCCTCGACCCGTTCGAGCTCGGTGTTCTCTGTTGGGATGAATGGGAAGAGCAGCAGGCGGTATACGAGGAAGTCTCCAAACCTCTGATTGATGAGGATGGAAAGACTGTTCTTGATAACTATGGCAACCAAGTCCTTCGAATCGAGAATGTCCTAGTGCAGCCATATCAAGCCGCAGGCAATAGATATGGCATCCGTTACGAGGAAGCCTTGGTTCTCGAGGCGGCTTACCAGCGTCGAAGGGTGGATCGCATTGAGGAAAGGCTGGTGGCGCTAGGTTTTTGATCGTCAGTCGGCGGCGGCGCCTGTCGCCTTCTTCTCCAACCATGGCCTGTAGGGGTAGGTGATCTTGTCGCCTTCCACTAGCGCACGGTGGAACGTTTTGGGCTTGATGGCCCTAGACTGCTCTCTGGATTCAATCTCATTGATTGCTTCCAGAGGGTTGTCGAACGGTACGCCGGCCAGATCGTTGACGTCGAAGCGCCACCATTGCAGTCGCAGAAGCCTTTCGATGGTGACTTCATCAAACCGGAAGCGCTTCACTTTGGCAGGCACGCCAGCGACTATGGCATAAGGAGGAACGTCGGAGGTAACGACGGCTCCAGCAGCGATGACCGCGCCGTCACCAATGGTAACACCTGGTACGATCGTCACGTTGCTGGCGATCCAGACATCGTTGCCGATGACGACGTTCTTCTTCCCCGGCTCGAAAGCGAGGAATTGGCTTGGATCTTTGACCCATCTCTTTGCTGAAGCGCCCGCGTATTGAAAGGGGTGGGTGGAAAGCCATCCCATCGGGTGGTTGCCATCCCCTGCGGTGAGCCCATGTGAAATCGAGCAATAGCGCCCGATCCTGCTCAGTCCGCGGCCGATTTTCGCCGGCCCTCTAATGTAGGTATAGGCGCCGATGAAGCCTGACATGTCGAGGTGGCACCCGATCCCGACCGGGGCCTCTATCACGAGCTTGGCGCCTCGGGAGATCGACCCGCCGTCCATGGAAATACGAAGGTCACCTAGTCGCCGTTTGAGTGTGTCTGCCATCGAATGCTCCCCAATAGAGCGTGTGTTATCGGATAGATGCCGCAGCGATGCAACCGGACAATTAGGCTGGCCTAATGGTTGCGGCGGTGCTAGGGAGCGCGTTAATTGCATGGGTCATAAAGGACGGCCGATCAGTGGAGCTCTTGAAACTGCATGTTCGCGTCACATTTTCGCTAATGATACGAGAGATCTCGACTAGGTACGGCAAGCGCCCTGGCGGCTATCTCTGGGCTTTCGTTGATCCCGTCGCTCATGTGATGATCATGACGGTGATCTTCCAGGCCGTGTCTAGAGTGCCGGCCCTTGGATCAAGTTTCCCCCTATTCTTCGCTACGGGATACTTGCCCTATATGTCCTACACCAGCATGCAGTCGTTCGTCGCTGGCACAATAAAGGCGAATAAGTCGCTTTTGTCCTATCCGATCGTCAGTCCTTTCGATGCAGTCGTCTCGCGTTATCTTGTGCAGTTCATGACGTCCTTTCTGGTCTCCTTGCTCGTTTTCGAGGCGGTTTCTTTGGAGAACCATCTATCGGTCTCTGTGGACTACAGCAAAATTGTCGGCGCTGCCTCTCTCGGCTCTCTGCTCGGATTTGGGGTCGGGCTCGCGAACATTTCGATGTTTACGAGGTGGCCATTATACGAACAAGCATTCAGCTTGATGATGCGTCCGCTTTTCATGCTTTCCGGTGTTTTCTTCCTGCCGGATTCAATGCCGAAGCCGTTTGCGGATTATATGCTTTATAACCCCATAGTGCATGTGATCATGTGGTTTCGCACCGGGGTCTATCCGGAATACAGAGCGACCGGCCTTGATATCGGATATGCTGGGGAGTTCGCCGCAGTTTACCTGATCGTTGGGTTGGTCCTATTCACTCTGTCGTCAAGGGAAATCCGAGAAGAAAGATTCTAAGGGGACGCCGTGATCTGTTTTGCGAGCAGATTGTAGCCTTCAGGAGAAAGATGAAGTCTGTCAGGGGAATAGTTTAGACATGGCTGTTTCCATTGGCAGGTCAAGGCGTTGTCATCGGTCTCCACGAATCTGTAGCCGATAACCGCAGATGAGGCCGCAAGCTCGCGATTGACCTCTTCCCGATCGGCTTCGCGGAATCTGTATTGTTCGCCGCGCGGCAGTAGGTTGACGACACGGATATGAGCGCCAGGCCAGGCCTGCCGTGATTTTCTAGCGATCTCTTCGACGCCTGCGGCGATATCATTCGGTGTGTCCCCAGCGCCTAAGTTGTTGGTGCCGGCGAGGATAATCACGAACTTCGGGGCGATCTCATTCAGCGGCATGTTGTTCATGCGCCAGATCACGTTCTCTGTCTTGTCCCCGCCTACGCCGAGATTGAAAATCAGCCGAGTTCCAAACGCTTTGGCGGCGTCGGACTTCCGCCATTGCTGGGCGATGGAATCGCCGATCAGCAAAACATCAGGATCGCGGATGGTTCGAAGGGCCGTCTTGAGCTTGTCGTGTCGGGCTAAGGCCCGAGTATCGGAGCGCTCGACGGGGAGCGTCGAATCTTCTGCCGACGCATTCCCACAAAACGACCATGCCACGCAGATGGTGGCGAGGAGCCGAGTGGCATTTTTGCGCATGTTTGCATTCATCTTGGAACTTGATGAAAGGGGTGTTCAGCCTGTCCAGCATCGCCTATGAAGAAGAAAAAGAGGTTTTTCATGGCTAACGATCTTATCCAAGAGCTACAGGAAGCAACTGAGGGCACCAGAAAGCTTGACGCTGCTATTGCTCTCCTGGTGGGCTGGAAGCGCCAAGTGGACACTACAAGGATTGACAGGAAGACAGGTCAGCCCGTCAAGCGCTCCATCTGGATCGTTCCTTCGAGCAATGACGTCGGGAAGGTTCCGTTTTTCACAACGTCCCTCGATGCCGCTTACGAACTGGCGAGAGAAGTCGCACCTGAAGACGCCATCGGTGTGAGCTTCGTTGCTGGCGTCTTCACGGCCACGGTTGGAAGCAGCGGCTACGTCCATGGTAGCACGTCGGCACTTGCCCTCTGTGCGGCAATCGTCGCCGTGAAAACCCGATCAGAGTAGGCTATTCAGAAACAAGAACCGCGAAAGCTGCCGAGAGTCTCCGAGCATCGCGCTCATACATCGTCCAACGCGGCTTGCCCTTGAAATGCTGTTCGGGGTCGTTGTCCTCGACTTCCCATTCACCCTGAATAATTTCGTCCGCATCATACCCGTCGACCTTGGCAAGCGCCCTGGCGACCTTCTCAATCTTGTCCATCTGCATAGCCTCCATTGGATTGTCGCCCGCTCATTCGTGCCGGCATTTGCTAACAGCACGCCGCCGATCTTTCAACTATCCACAACAACAATCAGGAGTGACCAATCAGCGCCATCGACGGTCGGCGATCTTCCTGACGACGTCGCTGTTTTCGCCGCAACACTCGGTGGCGATTTCCAAACACCGTTGCCTCTCCTGGGCAATAGCCTCAGCAACCATTTTCGTCGGGTCGCGTTGTCCGCGGGCAAGGTGACGGGCCGAGAGGCTCCATGCTTCTTGGGCAATTTCGTCTGGAATCATGATTCGTCTCGGTTGATCCATCAACTGAGCGTATTTGCTCTCGCTTTTCCGAAGCGTGCGCTGAGACTTCAGATCGCTTTGCTCACAACTTGGGCCGCGACCGATACGAGTAAAGCCGCTAGCGCGACGGCCGTTCCATATCGCGCGATCTTCATGCGGCGCCCGCGAGCGCCATTCCAGTCATAGCCCATCACCCACACGCCACTGGAACTCAAAATCGTGTTCCTTCTTCTGGAAATCCCGGTTGAAGGCCTGCTCCCACGGGTCAAAGGGACGTTCCTCGCGCAGTCGATTCGGCGGCTCGCGTTCTTCTTCGGCGTCGCGTTGCTCCTGCTTGTCCAACATCTTGCCTCCTTCGGTCGGAAAGTCAGCTGTCTAATAATTCCGCATCGCCGGAAAATCCACCATCGATTGAACGCTACCTAAGCGAAATCTTTTCCCGTCAAACAATCAGGAGTAACCAATGAGCGCCATCACCGCTCAGCAGGTTCGCGATGCCTCGAAGGGCAAAGTGAACGAGAGCAACCTCGCGTCCGTGCTAGTGGCCCTGGACAAATACGGCAGCGAGTTCGGCATGGATCGGCCACACCGGCTCGCCCAGTACTTTTCGCAGCTGATGCACGAAAGCGGCGACTTCCGGTACGATCGCGAGATCTGGGGCCCGACGCCGGCGCAGCAGCGCTACGACACCCGCACCGACCTCGGCAACACACCGGAGAAGGACGGCGACGGCTACCTTTACCGCGGCCGAACCGGCATGCAGTTGACCGGCAAGGATAACTATCGCCAGTTCCGCGATTGGTGCCGCGCCGCAGGCTTGGCTTGCCCGGACTTCGTCAAGGATCCGGACGCGGTCAACACCGACCCTTGGGAAGGCCTCGTGCCCCTTTTCTACTGGGACACTCGCGGGCTGAATCGCTGGGCAGATGAGGGCGACGCCGAGACCATCACGAAGAAGATCAACGGCGGAAAGAACGGTCTGGCCGACCGCTTCGACCGGCTGGCGCGGATCTCGCTCGTGCTCCTCGGCTACCGAGCCGATAACGTCCGGCAGTTCCAGGCTGACCAGCGTCTCGACGTCGACGGTGACGTCGGGCCGAAGACGCGATCCGCAATGCACAAGGCTCTCGTCGCACTCACGCCGGGCGAAGCGGCCAGGCCGGAGGTGAAGGTCGCGCCGGTGACCGAAGAGAAGCCTGTGCCGGTCCCCGTTCCTGTGACGCCGCCAAGCCTCGATGCGCCTTGGTGGAAGTCGAAAGAGGTTCTCGTTCCAGCCGTCAGCGGCGGCGGTGCCTCGATCCTGACCGCGCTCGCGGGCATCCCCTGGCAGAACCTGCTGATCCTCCTCGTCGCGCTCGGCGGTATCGCCGGCTTCCTGTACTGGCGCAAGAACGCCGACCGGAAGGCTGTGGCGAAACAGGTCGAGAGGATGGCGTGATGGCTGCTCTGTCAAATAAACTCCGAAGCGTCGAAGGCGGCCGGCTCATGTTCTGGTGCCCGGGCTGCGACGGCGCCCACATGATCCGCATCGAAGGTCAGAGTCCGGGCTGCTGGGGATACAACGGCAACCCGGCTGCACCCACTTTCACGCCGTCCGTGCTCGTTACCTACAACGGCCCCGACGCCGGCATTGACGGTGCACCACCCGCCATTTGTCATTCTTTTGTGACGGACGGCCGCATCCAGTTCCTATCGGACTGCACGCACGCCCTTGCCGGCCAGACGGTCGATCTTCCCGATTGGGAGACGGCCTGATGCTCGCCACCCCTCGCACTATCGCGGCCGTGGCCGCGCTCGCGATCGTCGCCAGCTTCCTGCTCTGGCTCTACTGGCGTGGCGGCGACGATGTCAGAACCTCTATCGAAAGGCAAAACAATGAAGCTGGTCGCACTGCGGACGATGTCCGCTCTCGCTTTGACCTTTGCCCTCCAGGGCTGTGGGATTTCCGCGCCGGCGAGTGTCGACGGTCTCAGGCGGGTCGTTGGAACTGACCTCATCGGCGCGCGCGGTGCGACGCCGGAAGACCAGCGGATGATCGACCGGACCGTCGTCGGCATCTGCGCCGCGGCGGTCTGGACGAGGGCGGAATGCGCGAAACACGGGGAACGGGGCTGATGGCACCAACGGAAATTGATGCGGCAGTGCACCGCCAGCTCGGCGAGTTGGTGGCAGGGATGCGAGCACTACAGGAATCCTTCAGACGTTTAGAAGAAGGGGCAGTGCGTTCAGAGGACAAGGCGGCGACGAGCCGCGCCGCGGTGCATCAGCGCATGGATCAGCTTGTCGACCGTGTAGGGCACGTCGAGGCATCAGTTGCCACGATCGGCGAGGATGTGTCGGAGATGAAGCCAGTCACCGATGACGTGAAACGGTGGAAGCTGATGGGGATAGGCGCGCTCGGGGTGACCGGTATCGCGGCGATGGCACTCGGCGTGAGCTTTGCGGAAGCTATCCGCCGCATCGTGTTCGTCATTCTCGGAAAGGTGTGAGAAGAAGCCGGGCAGCGCGGAGGGGCGCTGCGGAGGTGATTGCAATCTGTAGTGGGTGTGGTATGGCCCCAGTGGGATTTTAGGGGACATCATGCTTGCAAAAATTGAGGTACCGGCTCTGTCTTTGAGCCAGTGTTTTGTTGTGACTTCCATCGATCGCAGGTTCGTCGAGTTTGCCGGAGTGATGCTGCATACGCTCGCCCTGAATGGCGACATCGATGATGCCAATGTCGTCGTCTTCTGCGACGGATTGACCTCGAAGGACAAATCCCATCTCCAAATGTGCGGCGGAGACCTCCGCTTAACCCTGTTCGACTTGTCGGAGAAGGCACTTCGACAGTTTGACGGGTTGAAGACCAACAGCAACTGGAGCCGGTCGATTTACACCCGGTTGATCTTGCCAGACCTCCTTGGCTGCAAAGAGGGGCGGATAATCTATCTCGACGCCGATACGATCGTCGTCGACAGCCTGCGCCCGTTGCTGCAGTTGGATATGGCCGGCTTGCCGGTAGCCGCTGTCGGCGGCATTTCCCAGCAGGGCATCTCGCGTCTAAGGCTTCCCGACGGAACGAAGACCATGAACTCCGGCGTTCTGGCGATCGATGTCCGGGAATGGTTGTCCAGGGATTTGTCGAAGAGTTGCCTTGCGGTTGTGCGGACACAGGGTGAAAGCCTACGCTTTTTTGATCAGGACGCTTTGAACATCGCTCTCGTCGGGCAGTTCGTTTCTATCGACCGACGTTGGAATGTGGTCCTGCATTCGCACGCCGACGATCCTGCGGTCTTCCATTTTACGCACGCCAAGCCCAATTCCGTTCTTTGCCAGCACCCTGCGCAGCCCTTGTATTTGCAGTACCGGCAAGCGACGCCATGGGCGAACAAGCCCCTCAAGTCGCACTGGGACAAAAGGTTCAATCGATGGGCTCACTCCGTTCGAAGGCTCTTCGGCCGCGTTAGTGCCGCGCGCCTTCTGAGGAAACCTCTATAAAGCGCCCGATCGACCAGAGGTAGGAGACGATCTGCAGCTTAAGGTGATCGCGGTCGCCGTATCTCTCACCGATCCGGTCAAGCTCATCAATCGCTGCATCCTGCTCCTCGATGTCACCAAGTACGTACTTGTCATGCCCTATGGCGGTGATATCGCATCCGGTCTTGATAATCTCAGCTACGAAATCCGGTATTTCGCTCGGCTTCATCTTTCGCCGCTTGCTTTGGGCCATATCAATCCTCCTTTGATCGAGCAGGAAGGGTGGGCGGATTCGGGAGATCCGCTCGGCTATTGCGCTGAAGCGAGAGCGACCAGCCATGCTGCGAAGGCAATCAAAAGCCAGAGCCGCGCGTGCCTGTACCGTCGATGCCGGGCGCGTTCCCAACCGTAGGACATGAGCTTCCCCCTCTCGGCCGCGCACAATGCCAGATTGTGGGTGGTAGGAAAAGACAGCTTCGCTGCTCCCCTTCAAAAAGTATGGCCTCGCCGGGGAGAGCGAGGCCATTGTGCAGCTTCACATCCGGAGGGATCGTGAAGGCGTCATCCTGATCGGGGGTCTCAGGCTGCCATAGCCGAGAAACGCCGAGGCCCGACTTGAGTTCCCGCCTGCGCGAAAAAAATGGCCCCGAAGCAAACAACGGGGCCAACAGAGGTTACTGTCCACGTGAGCCCTCGCGGAGGGAAGGGATGCTCGGGCTCACTGTTTAAAACGACCAGCGCGGTGACTGGTTCCGGCCTTCATGAGAATCCTTCAAATTGCGCGACGCGCGGAAGCATGGTTTGATGCTGGGATGGTCACGAAACTCTCAGACTTGAACTTGCCCCTTTTTGTTCTGCATGAACTGAATATCCGCGGATATGAGACTGCGGAGGAGTTGAGGAACATCCCTTGCGCCGAACTGCTCACGATCCCCAATCTGGGCGGACTTGTTTGGCGAAGGATATGCAAAGCAGCCGGGCGTGAACGGTTTAATCCGTGACCGAGCCCTATCAGCCGAAATACCAGTGGCGCCGCACCGAGCTGGACGCCAACGACCCGCCGACCGATTTCGATTGGCTAGGGTTTGATGGCATCGGCTACATCGGACGCATCAGGAAAGAGACCGGCGGCCCGACAGCTGGACGCTGGAACTGGGCCGGGTCCGTCCCCCGCACCTTCAGAGGGTCTCCGCCGACGCCGAACCAAGGCTATTGCGACACCGCGCGCGAGGCGACGGAGATGGTCGAAACCTATTGGGATTGGTGCCTGCGACCGATGCAGGGCGAATAGACAATGGAGCGGGGGTGCCTTCGCTTTTGCTCAAGGCCGAGGCGTTGCTTTTTCAAGCAACATCACATCGTAGCGCCGGCCAGACTCGGCGCGAAAATGTTCCTTCATATTCCCCACGATTTGGAATCCCATGCTCAAATAAAGCCGCAGGGCGACGGTGTTATCGGCCCGAACTTCCAGTAGTAATTTTTCCAGCCCGAGTTCCCCGCCTGCTAGCACGAGCAACTCGTTCATTGCCGCGCGCCCAGCCCCTTTACCGCGAGCACCGGGAAGCAATGCTATGCCACCGAATCCGTAGCGATTGCGGCGATGGACTTGGCTTACCTGGACGAAACCGAGCGCCGTTTCGTCCGTGTTGTTCGCGATTACCTTGAAAGCTCCGCCAGGATCTTCGGAGCGCCGCTGTATCCATGCCGCGATCGCCTCGTCGTCTGTGGTTTCCGGCACGACAAGGAGCATCGCCTGCAACTCTCGATCTCGTCGCATTTCAGCAAGCGTCGCGAAATCGTCGGTTGTTGGGCTTCGCAACGAAATTGACGGTGGCTCGACTAACTGAGGCCTTGACGGCACCTGCTTGCGGCTCTCAAAGGAAATTCGGTCATCTATCGAAGTCATGTGCGGAACCCTCTGGCCAAATCGGAAGTCCATCGGATGCCTACACTGAGAGCCTCGCGCGAAGCTGGCGATTGAGATTTTTCCTTAGGCGCCGGCGCGCGTTGGTGGCGAGAACGTCGGCGGTCTGGCGGTCCTTGCGCTTCGGGACTTAGGCGTTTTCGCTTTTCGTGCGTTAATGCGTCATGGCTAAAACGCTCAGAAAGAAATCTGTTTCCGCAACGTTGCCCGAACCCATGCCACGGCGCGTCGATCCCTGCGTCGCAACCCTCGTCGACAAGCCGCCGAAGGGTCCGGAGTGGGCATTTGAGGTGAAGTGGGACGGATACCGGCTCGCGGTCCACGTCGAGCCAGGCGGGGTGAGGGCGATTACGCGCGGCGGGTACGACTGGACCAAGAAGTTCGGTTTGATCGTCGCCGAGGCGCGCGAGCTGGGGCCCGCCTCGATGATCCTGGATGGCGAGGCGGTGGTGCTCGACGACCAGGGCCGCTCGGATTTCGGGCTGCTGCAGCGCGCCGTCGGCAGGCGTCCGAGCCTGCACGATACCGGCGAGATAATCTTTTATGCCTTCGATCTCCTCTATCTCGATGGCCAAGACCTTCGAATGCATCCGCTGTCCGAGCGCCGCCGTCTGCTCGAACCAATCGTCGCCGGCCGGACGGGCGCGATCCGCTTTTCCGAGGAGGTGGACGCCGACGGCGCCGAGTTCTTCAAGATCGCTTGCGAGATGGGGCTCGAAGGCATCATCGCGAAGCGGCGGGATAAGCCCTATCGGTCGGGCCGCCGGCCGGAATGGCTGAAGATCAAATGCGCGCGGCGCGATTGGTTCGTCATCGTCGGATACGAGCCGTCGACCATGCCTGGCGCGATCGGTCGGCTGCTGCTGGCTGCCAAAAAGAGCGACGGCCTCGTCTACGTTGGCGGGTGCGGTACCGGATGGAGCGCCAAGGAATCGGTGAAGCTTCGAGAACTGCTCGACGCGATCCCAGCCAAACGACCGCCGGTGGCGCTGAAGCGAAAGGGCGCGATCTTCGCCGAGCCGCTGCTCGTTGCCGAAGTAGAGTACCGAGCTTGGACACAAGATGGCAAACTGCGGCACCCGTCGTTCAAGGGTGTTCAGGAGGCCCATTAGCCGCGCCTTTACCGCACAATTTCTGGAAACATCGACATTGACCGCAACTCTGTATTGTGTGGTATTAGATGCCATTAGGACGTAGATTGGGCGCAAAAATTCCAAATGGGCATTGAAACATTTTCGGAAGTGACGTATTTAGCTCTTGGAGAAGCGGACACCGTGCCGCGCTCATTCAGGGGCCCGTGCTTTTTTAAGTGCGGGCTTCCGCGTTTATGATCTTCGCTTATCTTGATGAGTTTGGACACGCTGGGCCATATTTTGGCCGCAGCCATCTACGTCATAACGCCAGTCCTGTATTCGGGTTGGCTGGCATCTTGTTGCCCGAAACAGCAGTTCGACCATTCGCGACTGTTTTTTTGAAGCGAAAGAAAGAGCTTCTAGACGTCGAAATTCAGCGGTCGAACAAGAACGGATATGAATGGGAGAAAAAGGGGACAAACCTCTTTACCGCCAATTCTATCAGTAAGTACCCCGCCGTGCGGAACGCGATGTTGCGCCTGATTAATGAAGTCAGAAATTCGCAAGGCAAGATTTTCTACTATGGTCGGGAAAAAATACGCGGAACTGAAGATGTCCGGGCTAACGGCTTATACACAACCGTTTTTGCTAATGCTATTAGGCAGATAAATTCATACTGCGAAAGCATTGGCGAGAATTTTGTGCTGATCGTCGACGAGCATTCGGCGCGCAAGGAGCTCCTTGAAACTGCCGCAAAAACGATGTTCGGCGCTGAACCGGTTCGCCGGCTCCTGAGCCCGCCCTTCGAGGTAGAGAGCTATCTCAACCAGAATATGCAGGCGGCTGACTGGATCGCGACAATCGTCGGTCGACTTTGGAATCACAGATTAGACCCTTTGGATTTTGCTGCTTATTCCGATTACGAGAAGTACTATTGGCGACGCGTTCACAGCGTAGCTACTCATAGCTCTGTGATGCAGCGTCCCAGGAATAAGGCACAGTCTGCCAGCCATGGATCGGAGCCGCACGTCGGCAGTTTAGGGTTGAAGTTAAAAGCGGCTTTATCTCTTAAGACTACAACGATCATTGAAGAAGTGACTACGATCGCCGTGGACCATTGTGACTAAATAGCTTGGGCGGCAGCCGCCTGGGATGAAGGTAATACGACGACATGCTACCGCACTTTAGCATTGATGCGGATGCAAAGCCGTGACGCAGAGTCCCGAAATAAATCCCGAAGTCAGCATCTAGACACGGCGCAATCGCCTGCACTACAAGGCTTTGCGGAAAGTAGACACCTCTCCTGGGGGTCAAGGGGTCGTGGGTTCGAATCCCGCCGCTCCGACCATTTTCCTCTTTGATTTCAGTCATACAGCAGCGCTACCGCAATTGGCGGCTGGCGGTAGCCAGCAGTTCCACGCGTAAAATCGCGCATTCGGGCACCCATTGCCCCGGCAAAAATCTCAAACGCCTGCTGATTGTTTCGCTTTGGCCCACCGTGTCTGCTCCGAGATCGGATGCGGTTTTGTCGCTTGCGCCTGACAAAATTTATCGCCCATCGGAAATCGCTAAAATGCCTCGTTCCGGTGCGATGGTCCACGCGGCTGGGGTCGATCGCCGTCCTCGCGAAAGTGATGGAATGGCCTCATGGCGGGCGTCTGTCTGCCAAAGGAGGAAATGTAATGAAGACGTTTTCGAAGATTTTTGCCGCGTCGTTGCTCGGGCTTTCGGCCCTGACGGCGATGCCGCTCATCTCGGCGTCCGGCACTGCCCGTGCAGACGACGCCGTCATCCTCGTTCCGGGCCAGCCCACCGGCTCGCCGGGCGATACGGGTACAGCGAGTTCCAACCCGGACACCGGTGCTCCGAGCTCCAACCCTGATACCGGCACCGCAAACGCCAACGGTGATACCGGGGCGCCGAGTTCAAATCCCGATACCGGTGGCGGTTCGGGCGCAGAAGGGTCGACGCCTTAAGCGATCCTGCAAACGCAGCAAAAGAGGTCCTTCAGCAGGGCCTCTTTTTTGTTTCCCGAGAATACAGCGCGGCAATCACGCCGTTCTTTCTGCGCTACCTGGTTGACTGGAGCAGGTCGACCGTCTGCCGCTTTGAGGCCGCCTTCTGGTAGAGGGCCTCTGTGCGATCGAGCATGACGGCGAGCGTAAAGCGGTCCTTCAGGTTTTCGGCGCTAGCCGACAGGGCCTTGAAGCGTTCGGGATCCGCCGCCTGGATCATGGTCTTGGCGAGCGCGGACGTGTCGTCGCTATTGGGCAGGATGTAACCGTTCCGCCCGTCCTCGATCACCGTGCGCGCGCCACCGATGTCGGTTGCGATGATCGCCTTGCCGGCGGCGGCCCCTTCGAGCATGACATAGGACATGGCCTCGTAGCGGCTTGGCATCACCAGGAGGTCGAAAGCGGGAACGGCTTGCGGGCCGGTAAAGGCAGAGGTGAGATGCATGCGGTTCTGCAGTCCGCTTTCGGCGATCGCCTTGCGAAGGTCACCTTCGAGCTCGCCGCTGCCGACCATGACCAGGTGGCTGTTTCTGACGGAAGCGGCGACACTCTTGAACGCTGCGATCAGCCGTTCCGGCGCCTTCTGTACGGAAAGTCGTCCAACGAAGCCGAAGACGAAAGCGTCCGGCGCGATCCCGAAGCTCGCGCGCAGCGTCTGCGCCATTTCGCATGAGGGCGGTGCCACGCCGTTGACGATCACCGACATGCGCTTCTCGGGCATATGCAGCGAGAGCGCATGGTGGAACTCGTCGTCGGAAACGCAGATCAGTTGATCGGTAAAGAAACGGGCCAGCGCCCATTCGATCGTGCCGTAGATCAACCGTCCACCACGGCCGAGCGTCGGGTCCAGTGTGCGAAAGGCGTGGGGCGTGTAGATCCGCGGAACATGAGAACCAGGCAGCCGCAGGCGTGTCAACGCACCGGCCTTGGAACTGTGGCCATGGATGATGTCGAAAACGTTGGCCCGCATGATGCGGCGGAGTTCGAGAAAGTAGCCGAAGTCAGACGGTCCGGGTGCGCGCTTCATGTTGACGGCGTGTACGGCCGGCAGGCCGATTGCCTTCAGTTCACGAACGAAACCTTCCTCGGCGCGCACTGGCGAATAGACGGCCTCGACGTGATGCCCGCGCTTGTGCATGCCGCGGCACAGATCGAGAAAGTGCCGGCCCGAGCCGCCGCCACTCGGCTCCAGCACCTGCAGGAGCTTGAGGGGAGGGGCCGGCGACCGGCGCGGAACCACATGTTCCATGGTCAGGAGCTCCGGCCGGCGCGCGCCTGCCGGCGATGGCGATATTCAAGGGCGGCGCATCCCCAGATGATTCCGATGAGCAGATAGAAGTGGCGCCAATGGTCCGTGTCGATGACATTGCCGACCCCGACATGGCCGAGAACGGCGACCCAGGCGATCATCAGATAGGTCTGCCAAGGGCGGTTGAGCAGCAGAAAGCGAAAGCCGAGCGAGAGCGTCCAGACGATCAGCGTCACGTAACTGACAAAGCCGAGCCAGCCGTAGGACGTCAGCGACTTCAGCCAGACGTTGTGCTCATCCTCCGGGAAGATCGTGCTGAAAACCATCGGGCCGATGCCGAGCGGCTTTTCCATCGACATCAGGAAGCCGAGGCGATGGCGATCGAAGCGGCCGAGGTGGCCGCCGTCATAATCCTGCACCAGCTGCGAGCGGCTGGAAAAGAGTGTCGCGACCTGCTCGGACTGCAGCGCGACGAGGAGGGCGCCGACGATCATGATCCCGCCGACGAGAGCCAACACCAGAATCCGCAGGCGGAAGAGGCCGTTTCGCTCCTTGAGCAGCATGACGAAGACGAAGGCGACGACACAGAAGAGGTTGAGGGCCCAGGCTGCGCGGGAGAACGAAAGAAAGACGCCGAGCGCCAGCACCATCAGCGCGGCGATCTTCGGGGGGGGCTTTCTGGATGGGCTGCGTGAGGATGCAGTGGATGAGGTACATGGCCGGCACCGAGAGGAACGGGCCGAAGACGTTCGGATCCTGGAACGCGCCTTTGGCGCGGCCATAGAGCGTGAAGCTTTCCGCGCCCGGCACGGCGCCGAAATAGCCGAGGATGCCGAGCAGGGCGGTGATGATGGCCGCCGCCGTCCAGGCATTGAAGATCAGCCGCAGGCGTTCGTGGCGATCCTCGATGATGGCTGCGAAGAAGACCGAGGAGAGCGCGAGGAAGCCGGAGACCGCCATGTACATCGGCCCCTTCGTCAGGTCTGTCATGACCGTCAGGGACAGGATGCCGCCGACCATGAACAGGGTCAGAAGCGTCAGCAGCGGGGCGACGCTGCGCGAGATCTTGAGGCCCACGAGCGCCCAAAGGCCGATGAGCGCGACCAGGAACAGCTCATAGGGCGCCGGCTCGAAAATGACGAAACCGGAGAGAAACACGGCAAAGGCGACGAGCCCGGAGCCGAGCAGCGAGAGCGCCGCGAGCTGGGGGCGAGCGATCGGGAGCCGACCTGAATCGACGGTGCTCAATAGGCGTTCTCGGTATTGAGAAGCCGGAACGGCGTCAGGAACAGGATCTTGAGATCGAAGAGCAACGACCAGTTTTCGATGTAGTGCAGGTCGAAGGCGGTGCGCAGGCGGATCTTGTCGTCATTGTCGATCTCGCCGCGCCAGCCGTTGATCTGCGCCCAGCCGGTGACGCCGGGCTTGACGCGGTGGCGGGCGAAATAGCCTTCGACGACGTCGGAGTAGGTCCGGTTCTGGGTCTGGGCGAGCACGGCGTGCGGCCGCGGCCCAACGAGCGACAGCTCGCCCTTCAGCACGTTGAAGATCTGCGGCAGTTCGTCGATCGAGGACTTGCGGATGAAACGGCCGACGGGGGTAACGCGCGGGTCGCGCTTGGTCACGGCGTTGCGGGCCGTCGGGTCGCTCATATGCGTATACATCGAGCGGAACTTGTAGACCTCGATGGTCTCGTTGTTGAAGCCGTGCCGCTTCTGCTTGAAGATGATCGGGCCCGGGGACGTCGCTTTGACGGCGATCGCCGCGCCGAGCATGATCGGCCACAGAAGCACGAGGGCGACCAGGCTGAAGAAGATGTCGAAGCCGCGCTTGGCGACCGAGTCCCAATCGGCGATCGGCTTGTCGAAGATGTCGAGCATGGGGACATCGCCGACATGGGAGTAGCTGCGCGGGCGGAACCGCAGGTTGTTGGCGTGGGCGGCGAGCCGGATGTCGACCGGCAGGATCCAGAGCTTCTTCAGAAGCTGGAGAATGCGCTTCTCCGCCGTCAGCGGCAGCGAGATGATCAGCATGTCGATGCGCGCCAGGCGGGCGAATTCCACCAGTTCGTCGACCGTCCCGAGCTTCGGATAGCCAGCGATCACATTGGGCGAGCGGCGCTCGTCGCGGTCGTCGAAAATACCGCAGATGCGGATGTCGTTGTCGGGCTGGTCCTCGAGCGTGCGGATCAGGTCCTTGGCCGGCTGGCCGCCGCCGACGACGACCGCGCGGCGTTCCATCGTACCGTTCCGGGCCCAATGGCGGATGGAATAGGCGATGAAGGCGCGCTCGGCGATCAGAAAGATTGCGCCGCCGATGAACCAGCCGCCGAACCAGACGCGCGAATACTGGTGACCGGATTTCAGAAAGAACAGCGCGATGGCGATGCCGCCAAACGCGATGGCCCAGGAGGCGAGGATGCGCGGCATCACCCGCAGCCAGGCGCGCAGCGCCGGGATCTGATAGGTGTCGGCGATCTGCATAGCGGCGACCGCCAATGCGGAACCACCGACGAGAATTGCCAGGTACAGCGGCAGTTGTTCGAAGCCCGGCTGGACATAGAGCGCGTTGATGGCATAGCCGATCGTAAAGAGCGCGCTGAATTCGAACAGGCGCATCAGCCCCATGATCATCGCAGGCGAATAGGTATCGGCGCTGAACTGCTCGGCGATCTGCCGCGCCAGCGGATTGAGATCCGTGGTCGTTGTTTCGCCCGGCATTTCGCCGGGCGCGCGGGCGCGGATTTCCGAAATCTTCTTGCGAAGCGCTTCGGGATCGAACGAACCCGGGCGGTCAAACTTGTTCATGGCTGTCTTCCGGCGCTGAAGTCCCTCAGCCGGGATAGCAGAAAGCCACTAAGAAACGCTTACGTTGTGGGCAACACGCTATCGGCGGGCGGCTGGTAACGGCACAATTCCCGATAGAGGCTTAGCATATCCGCCGACATTACCGAAGCTGCAAATTGCGACTTGAACGTGCTCGGATCGGGCATCACACGTGCCGCCCAGTCCTTCTCGGTGATTGCGCGGGCCATGATGTCGGCGAGCGACCGGGCATTGGCGGGTTCGGCAAGTGCGGTGCTGTCGCGTCCGAGAATTTCCGGGATGCCGCCGACACGGCTGGCGATGACCGGCTTCCGCGCGGCAAGCGCCTCGAGCACGATATAGGGCATGGACTCGGCGCGCGAGGGAACGACGATGTTGCGCGTCAGCGCGAAGGCCTCGCGCGTCTTCATCGCCGGCTGCATGCGGATGCGGCGGGCGAGGCCCTGCTGCAGCACCAGATCGCTGTATTCGTGCTGCTGCGGGCCGTCGCCGATCATCAGCGCCGACAGCGGCCTGCCGACAAGCCTTTCGGTCTGGGCGAAAGCTTCCACAAACAGATCGGGACCCTTCAGGTCCCGCATCATGCCGATATAGAGAAAGTCGACCGCATCCGGCCCAGGCGGGACGGTCTCGAACTCCCGGTCGTCGATGCCGTTGTAGATCAATTCGTTGCGCTCACGCGGCGCGCCGACCTTTGCGAAATAGGTCTGCCGCTCGAAATCGCAGACGAAGACGAGGGCGTCGGTAATCCGCTGCTGGATCCGCTCCGCCGGGAAGACCAGCCGGCCTGTCATAGAGCCTGGACGGTAGTGCAGGCTGCCGCCATGCGGCGAATAGAGGCGGGCTACGCGATACCTGTTGACCCGCAAGGCTGAACCGATGAGCCGGGCAATGACGCCGCCTTTGGCGCCGTGCCCATGCAACACATCCGGTCGCAAACTTCTGATTTCCTTATAGCCGCGCCACAACGCGGCAAAATCCGACGGCCCGACCGAGCGATGGATCGGCATCCGTATGAGGCCGAGCGCCAGATAGGGGCGGATTTCGTCGAACAACCGATCCTCGTGACTGCCACCCGTCGTGCTGTCGCAGAGGATCCCGACCTCGTGGCCGGCCTTGGCATGCGCCTCGGCCAGGTCGCGCACGTGGCGGAATATCCCGCCGACAGGCGACCTGAAGCAGTGGATGATGCGCAAAGGCCGCTCTTGTTGCATCGAGATCAGAACAGGCGTTCGCGAACATAGATCGTGTCGCCGGCAAGAACCGCGTCGGTGATCGGCACCCGGCCGGTGATGATGCGGCCATTGATCTTGCGCGTGATGTCGGCGTTGGACTGATTGGCGCGCGGAGAGAAGCCTCCGGCGACAGCGATCGCGTTCTGCACGGTCATGCCGGGCACATAGGCATATTGGCCAGCCTGGCCGACTTCGCCCATGATGAAGACGGAACGGTAGCGATCGACCTCGATCGTGACGTCTGGATCGCGCAGATAGCCCTGCTTCAGCTTGGCGGCGATCATGCCCTCGAGTTCAGGTAGGGTCCTGCCGCGCGAGGCGACGGTGCCGATCAGGGGGAAGGCGACGTAGCCGGCCTGATCGACCGTGTAAGTGCCGCTGAGACCGGCCTGTTCGAAGACGTTGATGCGCAGGCGGTCGCCGCTGTCGAGCCGATAGGGCTGGATCGTGGCTTCACTGAAGGCCTTGGGCGCGGGCTGGTAGCTCGTGCAGCCGCCGAGCAACATCGACAGCGCTGCCGCCGTGATCGCGAGACCCGTCTTGATAGCTGCGGTGGACATGCGGTTCATAGGCTCCGGAAACGACCAGCTTTTGTGACGTTATCGGTCCGTTAGGGTTAATAGCAGGTAAACTCGCGGTAGAATTTTCGCGGAGACCTGGCGATACCGCCCCGTCTTTATCATCCGCAGGTTGATCGCATTAACCCTTGCGTTACCATGTTCCTTTACGGTCCGGCGAGATTTGAAGGTTCGGAGCGACTAGCATGTCGGGAAGCGGCAGCGCACAACAGGATGTGGATATCGACCTCGGCGGCCTGTTTCGCGCCGTCTGGGATCGGCGCGTCAAGGTTTTGCTCGCCACCGTCGCTGTGGCGGCGCTTGCCTTCGGCGCAGCAAAGATGATCGCGCCGGATTACCAGAGCGAAACCCGTGTGCTCATCGAATCGCGCGAGCCGGAGTTCAGCGGCCCCAACCAGGCTTCCCAGGCGGGCGCCGACCGCGTCTTCGACGAATCCGGCATCCTCAGCCAGGTACAGGTGCTCAAGTCGGCCGACCTCATCAAGCAGGTCGCCCGCAACATGAAGCTCTATGAGCTCAAGGAATTCGACCCGTCGTCGGCGCCCTCGGCGCTTTCGGATCTTCTCGTCATGCTCGGGCTGAAGAAGAACCCGCTGGAGATGCCGCCCGAGGAGAGGGTGCTCAAGGAATTCTCCGACAAGCTCCAGGTCTACCAGGTGGAGAAGTCGCGGGTGATTGCGATTGGCTTCACCTCGAAGGACCGCCAGCTTGCGGCCGCCGTGCCCAATGAGATGGCGAAGGTCTTCCTGGCGCTCCAGAGCGGTGCGAAACTCGACACCAATTCCGAGGCGACACGCTGGCTCGAACCGGAGATCGCCAATCTGCGCGAGAAGGTGCGCGACGCCGAGGCGAAGGTGGCGGCCTATCGCGCCTCGTCGGACCTGCTACCAACCGGCGAAACCACCAACTTCGCGACGCGGCAGCTCACGGACATCTCGACGGAGCTGACCCGGGTGCGCGGCGAGCGTGCCAATGCGGAGGCGCGTGCCGCCGGCGTGCGTTCGGCGCTTGCGAGCGGCCGCGCGCCGGACACCATCGCCGACGTCGTCGGTTCACAGATGATCCAGCGGCTGAAGGAAACCGAGGCCAATCTCCAGGCGCAGGTCGCCGATCTTTCGACGACCCTGCTCGACGGTCATCCGCGCCTGAAGGCGCTGAAGTCGCAGCTCGAAGGCATCCGCGGCCAGATCAGCTCCGAGACCCGCAAGATCCTGACGAGCCTTGAAAACGAGGCGAAGGTCGGTGAACTGCGCGAACAGCAGTTGACCCAGCAGCTGAATGCGCTGAAGGCGCAGTCGGCTCGGGCGGGCGAAGAAGAGGTGGGGCTGCGCGCGCTCGAGCGCGAGGCAACGGCGCAGCGGCAATTGCTGGAGACCTATCTCGCGCGCTACCGCGAAGCGACATCGCGCACGGTGGAGAATGCGACGCCGGCCGATGCACGGGTCATTTCGAGTGCCGTGGTTCCGACCGGCGCGAGTTTCCCGAAAGTGCTGCCGATCACGATCGTCGCAGCGCTTGCCACGTTCCTCCTGACCTGCATTGGCATCATGCTCGGCGAGCTTTTCAGCGGACGAGCCTTGCGGCCGGTCGCAGCTACGGGCGAACGGGCACCGGTCCACCCGCGTCCGGCGCTGGCCGCAAGCGTCGCCGATTTGCCGCCGGGCGAGATGGCTCAGGCTTCGCCTGCAATTGCGCCCGCAGCAGATGACGCCGTCGACTTGCTGCCTGCTATGGACGTGTCGCTTGCACCGGACATGGAGGAAGAGGCAGCCGAGGCGGATTTCTCGATCGAGGCCGTCGCCGAGCATCTGCGCGCCACCAACGTGCGCGTTGCGATTTCGGTTTCGCCCGGCGGAGACGAGGGTTCTACCGCCACCGTGATGCTCGCCCGGTTGCTGGCCGAAGAGGAGCTGAAGGTCGTATTGATCGACCTGACGGGTTCTGCCTGCCCGACACGCCTGATGGCGCGCTCGCAGCAGCTTCCTGGTATCACCAACCTGCTGGCGGGGGAGGTGCCCTTCACGGACACGATCCACGCCGACCGTTTTTCCGACGCGCACATCATTCCTCAGGGCGATGCCGATCCGCGTCAGGCGATGCGCGGCATCGACCGGCTGAAGATGATCATCGACGCCTTGACCAACGCCTATGATCTCGTCCTGCTCGAATGCGGCCCTGCCGATGAAATGGCTGTTGAGAAGATCGCTGGCCGCGATGGCGCGGAAATCATCCTGTCGGCACCGTCGGTGAGCGATGAGCGGATCGTCGAGGTGCTGACCGGATTCGGCGCAGCGGGCTATCGCGACATCGTGCTGATGACCGGCCAGGTACAATCGGACCCCGAATACCCGGACCGCGACGCGGCATAATGGTCTCGCCGGCCACCGGCGACAACGCGCCTGGGCCCCGTCCTCTTATCTCGGTTATCAGTCGGCGCTGCTGTCGAAGGTCTTGTCTTGCCTGTGCCGTCGCGTGCGCTGGATGCGGGCATAAACGGCCCGGTTCGCCTTGATCGCCCTTTTTGCCCTCACGACGAGGTGATGCCGCAGGCCTGCGAGCCGGCCGGCGAACGTCACCGGCAACACGATGTCGCGCAGCGGTGTCTCGATCGTGCACCAGGAGCGTTTGTAGGGCTGGTCGCCGACGCCGAAATCGAACAGGCGCACGCCTTCCCCCGATAGGCGCTCGATCATGCGGTAAAACAGCAATTCACCCGGGCTGGCATCGCCGGCCAAACCTTCGTCGATCGACCCGAACTGGCAGATCACGTGATCTGCCTTGCGGGAAAGTCCGGCGACGGCGACGATGCGGCCGTCGTTTTCGCCCCGCAGGCGGATGGCATTGAGTTCCATGAGTTGAACGTCGTCGCCCATACGGGCGGCGAGCGCATGGAAAAACGCCTGCGTTTCCTTGTCCTGGAAGACATCGGGAAGGCCGAGCGCAGCAAAACGCGTCGCCTTCTGCCGAAAGAAGGTATCAAGCAGCGCGTGGGCCTCGTCACCCGTACGCGCGACCACATAGTCGTAGCCGCCCATTTCAGCCAGCCGTCGCTCGGAAATGCGCATCTTCTTGCGCCGCCGCTTGGCGTTGAGCTGGGCCAGTGTCGGTTGAATGCCACCGAGAAGGGGAAGCTGAAACGACGGGTTGGGATTGGCAACGCCCGAAAGCAGGGCGAAGGGGCTGGGGGCGCCGCGCCAGTCGCTCGGTAGACGATCGAGCATGACGATGTCGGCAAGGCCGCGCAGTGCGCCACAGATGGCGCGGGCAAGCGCGTCGGCAAGCGCGGGCGTGCTGATGATCGCCGCGGCGTTGGGGGCAAAGAGCCCGGTGTTGAGGTTGCTATGCTCGGTTCCGATCAGCTTTGCCGTTCGAAACAAGCGTCCGCGCGCCACTTCCAGCGGCAGGACGAGCAGGAGTTCGCCATCGAAGGTAACGCGCAGAAGGGCCAGGTCGCTGACATGGGTCGCAGCCCAGGCGCTGCACCATTGATAGGCATGATGCAGCGAGTTCTCAGGAAGACCGTCGAGCAGGCGCCACTCGGATTCGAGCGCCTCCATATTGCGGTGAAGCGAGATTTCGAAGCGGCCGGCGGCATCGGTCGGATCTGCACGCAAGGACGCGTGCGCGCGGCGGTCGCCGGAGCCGTCCATGGTGAGTTCCGAGTTCGTCATCGCAGGTGCCGTCCGGTCCTTGTTGCGGAGAGATTGAACCTCAAGCCCGCTACGATCGCTTTAATTCGGGAATACTTATGAAGCCGATTGGGAATAACCGGCGAACGCGGTTAGCAAAGCGTGAAGCGAGGAATGTGAAGCGCGCGCAAATTTCAATCGAGAAAGCCGGTGGCCAACGCCTTTGCCCATTCCATGCGGTTGCGGCTGGCCGCAAGCTGGGACATTGCCATCCAGTCATAGGGGACATTGCGGAAGGTGACGTGCCACCCCGAGGCCGATTTCTCGATGATCGCGTAGCGGGCGTCCGGGGAGCCCGCTTCGACCTTGTGCGGCACCGGTTGGTCGTCGTCATACCCGGGGCAGCCGACGCTGCCGGGATTGACGACGAGGCGGCCGTCGGAAAGCCGCACGGCGCGCTGGATATGGGTGTGGCCGCACAGGATAACCGGATAGTCGACGCCGGCTGCTTTCGCTTCGATGGCCGAATGCTGCGCCATGTGGACGGTGCCATCGGCCGTCAGGGCCTCCAGCCAGTAGGTCTCGTCATCGGTCGGCGTCGCATGGCACAGGAAGAACGCTTCCTCGTGGACGTGTGCGACGGGCAGGGTCGCCAGCCATTCGCGGTGCTGCGGCTGCAATTGATCATAGGCCGCGCGATCAGATTGCCCCATTTCATGCGGATCCATGGTCAAAAGATAGCGATCGTGATTGCCTCGGATCGAAAGGATCGCCCGTTTGATGAGGATGTCGGCCGTGCGTGCGGCATTGAGGGGGCCGCTCAGATGGTCGCCAAGATTGACGATATCGGTGATCCCTTGCGCATCGATGTCGGCGAGCACCGCTTCGAGCGCAAGATCGTTGCCGTGGATGTCAGCGATAACTGCAAGTCGCATGGGCGTCCCTCCGAATGGCTACCGGATTGAGGATCAACGATCCTTCGCGGGCTTTTCCATCCATTTGATGATCAGCATGGCCGGCAATATCCAGAGCAGGCCGGTGAAGAAGAAGTAGGCCAGATGCACGTACCAGGGGGCAGCGCCGAGCAGCAGCGAGGCGAAGGTGACGGCGGCCAGCGCATAGACGACGACGAGGATGATGATCAGGATCGTGCCGATCAGCTTTCTGAGGCGTACGGGCATTTCATATCTTTCACATGGGCAAATGCGCGCGGAGCGGCCGCGACCGCATGCCGCAAAGGTTTCGGCCTTGTTTTGCATGCCGCTCTGGTGCAAATCAACGGCTTTCCTGAAGGTGCGACCGTTGATCCGTCCGGTTGCACCGCCGACAACCCTGCGACACCAGAGGGAACATGATGGCCGGCGTCGAAATGGCGACTGAACAAATGCTTCGAAACGAGATCGGCAGGACCGACCGCAACCGCCGGCAGATCCGCGGCTGGCTGGCAGTCGTGCTGTTCACCCTCTTTGCCCTGGTGCTCGTCGGCGGCGCGACGCGGCTTACCGAATCGGGCCTCTCCATCACCGAGTGGAAGCCGATCCATGGCGTGATCCCGCCGCTGACGGTCGCCGAGTGGGAAGAGGAATTCCAGCTTTACCAGCGCATTCCGCAGTATCAGCAGATGAACAGCAGCATGACGGTCGACGAGTTCAAGACGATCTTCTGGTGGGAATGGGCGCACCGTCTGCTTGCCCGCACCATCGGCCTGATCTTCGCGTTGCCGCTTGCCTATTTCTGGTTCACCGGAAAGGTCGAGCGCAAGCTGCGCATGCCGCTGCTCGGTATCCTTGCGCTTGGCGGTTTCCAGGGGTTCATCGGGTGGTGGATGGTTTCATCGGGCCTCGTGGAGCGCACCGAGGTCAGCCAGTACCGGCTTGCGACGCATCTCGTCATCGCCTGTCTGATCTTTGCCGCCTGTATGTGGATCTTCCGCGGGCTGAGCGCGCATTCAAATGACACGGCGCCCACCGACCGTTCGCGCAAGATGGCGGCGATCATCGCCATCTTCAGTCTGTTCCAGATCTATCTCGGCGCGCTCGTCGCCGGTCTCGATGCGGGCTTCAGCTACAACACCTGGCCGCTGATGGATGGCGCGATCATCCCGCAGGACCTGTTCCTGCAGCAGCCCTGGTGGATCAACCTGTTCGAGAACCCGAAGACGGTCCAGTTCGTCCACCGCATTGGCGCCTATGTGCTCTTTGCCTTCGCAGTGATGCACATGATTGCCTCGCTGCGGGCCGCACCCGAAACCACCCATGCGCGCCGCGCCGTGCTCCTGTTCCTGCTCGTCTCGGTGCAGGCGGTGATCGGCATTACCACGCTGGTGCTGCAGGTGCCGGTCGGCTGGGGCGTGGCGCACCAGGGTGGCGCGCTTGTGGTGCTTGGCTTTGCCATCGCCCACTGGCGCGGTTTCTACGGCGAGTACCCGCGGCCGACGGCGATCGAACTACGCGACTGACGCCGGACGAGCTCCGGAAAAAGAAAGACCCCGGCGAGCGGCTCGCCGGGGTCTTTTGTTTTGAGCTCCGTGCTGATCAGGCCGACAGCATCAGGTCCATGTTCTGGACCGCCGCGCCCGAAGCGCCCTTGCCGAGATTGTCGAGCAGGGCGACGAGGTTCACATGGTTGCCGCCAGGGGTGCCGAAGACGAAAAGCTTCATCGTGTCCTTGCCGGCAAGCTCGGTGGCGTCGATGCGGCCGAGCTTTTCACTCTCCTGGAGCGGCACGACCTCGACGATCGACTGGCCGGCATAATGCGCGACGATTGCAGCATGGATCGTCTCCAGCGTCGTGCCGGCGGCGAGGTCTTCGAGATAGAGCGGCACCTGGACGATCATGCCCTGTGCGAACTTGCCGACCGAGGGCGCAAAGACCGGTGCGCGGTCGAGCAGCCCGTGCATCTTCATCTCGGGCACATGCTTGTGCTTGAGCGTCAGGCCGTAGAGGAAGTGCGGTGCGCTGATGTGATCCGCATTGGTCTCGTCTTCCATCTGCGCGATCATCTGCTTGCCGCCGCCCGTGTAGCCGGAGACCGCGTTGACCGTCACCGGATAGCCGTCCGGCAGGATGCCGGCCTGGCGCAGCGGCCGGATCACGCCGATCGCGCCGGTCGGATAGCAACCGGGATTGGCGACGCAACGGGCGCTGCGGATCTTCTCCGGTTGCGCCTTGTCCATTTCGGCAAAGCCATAGGCCCAGTCGGGCGCAATGCGATGCGCGGTCGACGTGTCGATGATGCGGACCTTGTTGTTGCCCGAGACCATCGAAACCGCCTCGCGCGAGGCGTCGTCCGGCAGGCAGAGGATGGCGATGTCTGCTTCGTTCAGAAGATCTTCTCGCATCGCGGCGTTGCGTCGTTCCGCTTCCGGAATGGAAAGCAGTTCGAGATCGCTACGGCCGGCCATGCGCGTGCGGATCTGCAGGCCCGTGGTGCCGTGTTCGCCATCGATGAAGATCTTCGGTTTCATGATTTTCCCGTTCTGCCAGACAGTTAGAAGCCGTTCCGGAATCATTCTGGCATAGAATTGAATCAATTTCTCAACGGGCCGGCGGAACGCCGCCAAACCCACCTGTTCCTATATAAGCAGCGGCCAATCCTCGCAACGGCAGCGCTCAGCGAAGCGGCGCACGCTCGGCAAGCTTCTCCGCATGCAGGCCCAGCATATACATCGCGACCGTCGCACCGGCGATTGCGGTGACGTCGGCATGGTCGTAGGCTGGCGCCACTTCGACGACGTCGCTGCCGACCACCGTCAGCGCCCCGAGCTTGCGCAGCACCGAAAGGATCTTGGCGCTCGACGGGCCGCCGGCGACCGGGGTGCCGGTGCCGGGCGCATAGGCCGGGTCGAGGCAGTCGATATCAAAGGTCAGATAGGCCTTGCGCTCGCCAACCTGCCTTATGATCGTCTCGGCGATCTCGGCAGCGCTCATCTCTTCGACGTCGTAGCCATAGAGAATGCGGATGCCGCAATCCTCAGGCGCGCGCGTGCGGATGCCGATCTGGATCGAGGCATCTGTATCGATCAGGCCCTCGCGCGCCGCACGGCCGACAAAGGAGCCATGGTCGATGCGACCGCGTTCATCCGGCCAGGTATCCTGGTGGGCGTCGAACTGTACGAGGGCGAGGGGGCCGTGCAGAGCCGCCTGCGCCTTCAGGATCGGGTAGGTGACGAAGTGGTCGCCGCCGAGCGTCTGCAGATAGGCGCCACTCCTGATGATCTTAGTCGCTTCGCGTTCGATCGTTGCCGGCGTCTTCGAATGATTGCCATAGTCGAGGAGGCAGTCGCCATAGTCGACCGTCGCCATCTCCGCGAAGAGATCGCGGTCGAACGGGTACTGCGGATCGTTGTCGAAGATTGCCGAGGCGCGGCGGATCGCCTGCGGCCCGAAGCGCGCGCCGGGGCGGTTCGAAGTGGCGGCGTCGAAGGGAATGCCCCAGACGACGGCATCGACACCCTTCAACTGCTTCGAATATTTGCGGCGCATGAAGGAGAGAATGCCGGCATGGGTCGGATCGGACGCCGCCGATGTGAGTGAGCGCGCCGTCAGCGCATGATCGATCGTCCTGTTCGCCATATCCCGCCTCTGCCTCGGAGCCGGAAAGCGCGCATCCTCTGCGCGCATCCCGCTCAAACCTGTGGTGGCGGAAGGTTGGACAATCGTTGCCGGCAAGGCAAGGCCCTGCCGGCCGTTTCTTGGGCGATTACGAGGCCTTGGCTTCGTAGGTCGGGGCGAAATCGCCAAGCGCCTTGGCTTCGGTGATGCGCGCGGCGATATCCTCTTCGATGATCGTTTCCAGCTGGGCGAAACTGTCGATCACGTAATAGATCGGCTGGACGATATCGATGCGATAGGGCGTGCGCAGCACGGTCATCAAGTCGAACGGGCGGAACTCGACGCCTGGGGTCCCCATCGCGTTGCGTGTCTCGTTGGGCGAAGACACGATGCCGGCGCCATAGCAGCGGCGGCCCTTCGACGTGTTGATCAGCCCGAACTCGACGGTGAACCAGAAGATCCGGAACATGTGCCAGGAATAGCCCTTGCCTAGCGAAACCGCCTTTTCGCCGAAGCGACGGACGAAGTTGGCGTAGCTCTGGTTGGTCAGTAGCGGGCAGTGACCGAAGACCTCGTGGAAGATGTCGGGTTCTTCGATGTAATCGATATGCTCGCGGCGGCGAATGAAGGTCGCCAGCGGAAACTTGCCTTGGGACAGCAGTTCGTAGAAGTGGGACGGCGGAATGAGGGCGGGAACACCTTCGACACCGAAGCCGGTGGTTTCGGCAAGGCGGCGGTTCACGTCCTTCAACTGCGGCACGTGGTCAGGGCCGAGATCGAGCGTCTTGGCTCCCTCGAGGTATTCGTCGCACGCCTTGTCGGCCAGAAGCTTCATCTGCCGCTGGTACAGCTCGCCCCAGATCGCATCTTCTTCCGGGGTATAGTGATAGGTGCCGTCCGGTTCCGGCAGTTTGGCCGTGTAGCTGCTTTCCTTCGTCATGACGTCTCCTCATTCGTCAGATGAACTCTCCTGTTGCAATTGTATCGCGGATGGAGCGAGTATTTGTTCCACAGTTGCCAGGTGGACGCCTGATCGCGGGAGGAAAATTCGAAATGCCTGCTGATGTGAAAGAAAGTCTTCAGCCCGTGCGAAAGCTGCTGCGGCTCATTCAGGCCGATAGCGGCCAGTCGCTCTCCGATCTCGCGGAGAAAGCCGGCATGTCGCAAAGCTCGGCCTGGCGGCGGCTGCAGGAACTGGAGACGGATGGCGTCATTCGCAAGCGCGTGGCGCTGCTCGATCCGGCAAAGCTCGACCTGAAACTCTGCATCATCGCCCATGTGACGCTCGAAGATCATCACGACGAGGCGATTGCCGCCTTTTCCGCCGTCGTGCGCGACCGGCCGGAGATCATGGAGTGCTACGCTCTATCTGGCACATTCGACTACATGCTGAAGATCCGCGCCAATGACGTCGAAAGCTACGATACCTTCATGACGCGCTATCTGATGCGCAATCCCCATGTGCGCACCGTGGTGTCGAGCTTCGTCCTGCGCGAACTCAAGTCGACGACGGAGTTGCCGATTTAGCCCGCTTGCCGGCGGCGACCGTGCGCAGCCGCAGAACTAGGGGCGTTCGAAACCGTATTGGCGCTCGATCTTGCCCACACGAACCTGATAATCCTCGTACCAGCGCTCGCGGCCGAGGCGCTGGGCCGTCAGGTGGCGGACATTGTTTTTCCAGGCCGCGATGCTCTCCTCATCCGCCCAGTAGGAATTGGTTAGGCCGAAGCCGTCGGCGCCGCGCACGCTTTCGAGACCGAGAAAACCCGGCTGCTCGCGCGCAAGTCGCTCCATTTCGTCTCCCATGTTGTCGTAGCCGTGGTCGCCTGCCGTGCGCCGCGAGGCGAACGTGACGATGTAATAGGGCGGCTCTGGGGTCTTGGCGACGGGGGAGCTTGTCATGCTGTGCCTCGAGGGGTCGACGTTGCGGGAAACGGTGCGGCGGATGATAACAAAAAAAGGCGGAGCAAAGCCCCGCCTTTCCAAGTGTCGCAGTTGAAGCGATTAACGCTTCGAGAACTGGAACGAACGACGTGCCTTCGCACGGCCGTACTTCTTACGCTCGACCACGCGGCTGTCGCGGGTGAGGAAGCCACCGCGCTTCAGGACCGAACGCAGGCCCGGTTCGAAGTAGGTGAGTGCCTTGGAGATGCCGTGACGAACGGCACCGGCCTGGCCGGAAAGACCACCGCCAGCAACGGTCGCGTCGATGTCGAACTGGCCGTCACGGGCAGCAGCGACGATCGGCTGCTGCAGGATCATCTGCAGAACCGGACGGGCGAAGTAAGCCGCGTAGGGCTTGCCGTTGATGGTGATCTTGCCGGTGCCCGGCTTGACCCATACGCGGGCGACAGCGTCCTTACGCTTGCCGGTCGCGTAGGAGCGACCCTGGGCGTCGACCTTCTTGACGTGAACCGGAGCAGCCGGTTCCGCGGTCGTGGCGATTTCCTTGAGAGCGGAAAGGTCAGCCATTATCAGGCGCTCCTTGTGTTCTTGCTGTTCAGCTTGGCGACGTCGAGGACGGCCGGCTGCTGTGCTTCATGCGGGTGGTTGGCGCCTGCGTATACGCGCAGGTTCTTCATCTGGCGACGGCCAAGCGGACCGCGCGGAACCATGCGCTCGACGGCCTTCTCGATGACGCGCTCCGGAAAGCGGCCTTCGATGATCTGGCGCGCGGTGCGCTCCTTGATGCCGCCGGGGTAGCCGGTGTGCCAGTAGTACTTCTTGTCGGTGTACTTCTTGCCCGTCAGAACTGCCTTCTCGGCGTTGATGACGATGACGTTGTCGCCGTCGTCAACATGCGGGGTGAAGGTAGCTTTGTGCTTGCCGCGCAGGCGGTTTGCGATGAGGGAAGCGAGGCGACCAACAACGAGGCCTTCGGCGTCGATGATGATCCACTTCTTCTCCACCTCTGCAGGCTTCTGAACGAAGGTTGCCATATCAAAAATCTTTCTTTGGACCCGAGCGGCGAACCGCTGGGCGTTTCTTGTTGCTTGGTTTTGTCCAGTTTCCCGGGCAAAAGAGAAAGCGGCCCTCAGAGGACCGCGATCTGCGGCAGCTTATACGCAAGTGCGAAACAAGCGTCAAGAACGCGAAATCTGCGACATGGAAATAAAGATAAGCAAAAACAATATGTTATATGTATGGTATTTTGATACCACAAATTATCGCGGCGGAATCGAATAGGTCGCTGTGGCATGCGCAACGAGGTCGTCGTCGCCAACCTTGACGATCGACGCGTCGAGAACGGCGAGCCGCTTGCCGAGTTTGAGGATGCGGCAGGTGCATTCGAGCGGTTCCGGCTCGGGCTTGCGCAGGAAGTTGATGTTGAGATTGGTGGTGACGGCAAGCGCAACCGGTCCGATATGGGCGATCAATGCGACATAGGCCGAGACGTCCGCGAGCGCGAAAAGCGTAGGGCCGGAAACCGTGCCGCCTGGCCGGATATGCCGTTCGTTCGGATCGAGCCGCATGGTGGCAAAGCCGGGTCCAACAGCCGTGACATGGAAGACCTTGCCGTCGGTATGGACCTGCGGGAAATCCGTGTCGAGAAATCGGTTGAGGTCGTCGACGGTCATGATCGGCTCGATGGTCATGCATTCTATCCTTCAACATGTCTGTCCGTCACCTGAAACCGGCTGGTGGCCGGACGCAAGGCGGAAAATGGTCGTAGGCGGAATGCGTCACCGGGGTGTGCCTGTCGGCTTGCACGGCACGCGTGGCCGGCGTACCACCAACCAAATTCAAGTTTCAGGAGAAGAAGATGGCCGACGTTGTGTCGTTCAAGAAGGAAGAGCCGAACGGCCTGCTGCTGCGTGAACAGTCTGGATCCGTCTTGCGGTTGACGCTCAACAACCCGCCGGCCAACGTGCTGTCGATCGCCATGATGGAGGCGCTGCACGCCGAGTTCGATGCGGTCGCCACCTCCAAGGACATCAGGGTCGTCGTGCTCGCCGCCACGGGCAAGCTGTTTTCCGCCGGTCACGATCTGAAAGAAATGACTGCGCACCGCGAAGACGACGACCGGGGCAGGGCCTTCTTCGAACGGACGATCCGCCTCTGCGGCGATCTCATGCTGAAAATCACCCGGCTGCCGCAGGCCGTCATCGCCGAGATCGATGGTTTGGCAACGGCAGCTGGCTGCCAGCTCGTCGCAAGCTGTGACCTCGCGATCTGCACCGACAGCTCCACCTTCTGCACGCCCGGTGTCAATATCGGCCTCTTCTGCTCGACGCCGATGGTCGCGCTCACGCGTGCGGCACATCGCAAGCAGGCGATGGAAATGCTGCTCACCGGCGAGACCATCGACGCTTCGACCGCCAAGGATTTCGGTCTCGTCAACCGCATCGTACCGCAGCAGTACCTGCGCCAGGTGGTCGACAAATACGCAGCAGTCATTGCCTCGAAGTCGCCACAGGCGCTGAAGATCGGCAAGGAGGCCTTCTATCGCCAGGCGGAGATGGACCTGCCAGAGGCCTACGATTATGCCGTCGGCGTCATGGTCGAGAACATGCTCGCGCGTGATGCCGAGGACGGTATCGGCGCATTCCTCGGCAAGCGCATGCCGGAATGGAAGGAAGACTGACGCTCAGGCAAGCTTCAGGAGCAGGGCGCCGAGCGCGATGACGCAGGCCGCTGCGATGCGCCAGACGCTGACCGGTTCCTTGAGGAACACGACCGAGATCACCACGGCAAAGAGGATCGAGGTCTCGCGGAGTGCCGCGACGGTTGCAACCGGCGCCTTGGTCATCGCCCAGAGCGCCAGGCCATAGGCGCCGATCGAGCCGGCGCCGCCGATGAGGCCCCGCCACCAGTTCTTGTAGACGTGGCGGGCGACCGGCTTGATGCCGCGCCGGGCAAAGGCCCAGGTGAAAAGCAGAACCGGCGGCAGCAGCGCCATCCACAGCGTGTAGGAGATCGCATTGCCCGAGACGCGCGCGCCGATGCCGTCGACAAAGGTGTAACTTGCGATGACGCAGGCATTGAGCAGCGCAAGCACGATCGCGTTCTTGCCGCCCTTGCGCGACTCGAAGGCGAGCGTCAGTACCCCGGCAGAGATCGTTAGGATACCGATCATCGTTCCGAAGGTGAGCTTTTCGCCGATCAACGCCCCACTGGTCATCGCGACGATCAACGGCGCCGCTCCGCGCATCAGCGGATAGACAAGGCCGATGTCGCCGGCGCGATAGGATGCGGCGACGAGCTGGAAATAGGCGAACTGGAACAGTGCCGAAACCAGGATGTATGGCCACGCTTCCGGTTTGGGCAACGGCATGAACGGCAGGAAGGGGATGGCGACGGCTGCGGCCCCGAGCGCGATCATCGCAGCGTCGAGCGACTTTTCCGTTCCCGCCTTGACCAACGCATTCCAGGTCGCGTGCAACAACGCCCCGAACAGGACGAGCGCAATGACATCAAGCGGCAAGATTGAAACCTCGGAAACGGTGTAGCGGGCGTTGAGACGCTTGTCGCGCCGCACGGGCGCAAAAGCAACCGGAAAGTCTTGCGGAAGCGGCAATCTTTGGCGGGGGACGAGCGGGCCGCACGGTTGACTTGGCCGGCCTCGCCATCATTATACGACCGTTTAACACGAACGGATCCGAAGCTGCAGATGAACCACGACGCTTACCCGGACTATTATCTCGCAGACATCCTGCGCGAGACCAAGACGATCGCCCTTGTCGGCGCTTCGCCCAATCCTGAGCGTCCGAGCCATCGGGTCATGGCGTTTCTGCTGCGCAAGGGCTATCGGGTGGTCCCGATCAATCCCGGGCATGTCGGCAAGAGCATCCAGGGCCAGGCCGTGGTCGGCCGGCTCGCCGATATCAAGGAGCCGATCGATATGGTCGACGTCTTCCGCGCTGCCGACGCCCTGCCGGCGCTCGTCGACGAGATTCTCGCGTTGGAGACGCTGCCGAAGGCGATCTGGGGCCAGCTCTCCGTGCGCCATGACGGCGCTGCGGCGAAAGCGGAAGCCGCCGGCATCAAGGTGGTCATGGACCGCTGTCCGGCGATCGAGTACCCACGCCTGATCGGCTGATCTCGGGCGGCACATCGCCGGCGGACCATACAACCGTCAGTTCTTGAAAAATCCTCTTTGACCGCATGCGAAGGCTCTGGAATAGTGCCGCGGCTTGCGCGTGCAACTGCGCAGGTTCGATAGCGGTTCACGCGTAGATTCAAGGTGATAGAGCGTCTCCGGCGCGCCGGTTGGCGGCCGCGCTCTGGTCACGGGAGGGACGAAATGACGAAAGACAATCCTGGTTTCAACACGCTCGCAATCCATGCGGGGGCGCAACCTGACCCAACCACGGGTGCACGGGCAACGCCGATCTACCAGACGACGAGCTTCGTCTTCAACGACACCGACCATGCGGCGGCACTCTTCGGTCTCCAGCAGTTCGGCAACATCTATACCCGCATCATGAACCCGACGCAGGCAGTGCTCGAAGAGCGTATTGCCGCGCTCGAAGGCGGCACGGCGGCGCTCGCCGTCGCCTCCGGCCACGCCGCACAGCTCCTCGTCTTCCACACGATCATGAGCCCGGGCGACAATTTCATTGCCGCCAACCGTCTTTATGGTGGCTCGGTCAACCAGTTCGGCCACGCCTTCAAGTCCTTCGACTGGCAGGTCCGCTGGGCCGACCCTGCCGATCCGGCTTCCTTTGAGGCGAAGATCGATCGGCGCACCAAGGCGATCTTCATCGAGAGCCTCGCCAATCCCGGCGGCACCTTCGTTGATATTGCCGCCATCGCCGAGGTTGCGCGCAAGCACGACTTGCCGCTGATCGTCGACAACACCATGGCCACACCTTACCTGTTGCGGCCGCTGGAGCATGGCGCCGATATCGTCGTGCATTCGCTGACGAAGTTCATCGGCGGCCACGGCAACTCCATGGGCGGCGTCATCGTCGATGGCGGTACCTTCGACTGGTCGAAGTCCGGCAAGTATCCGATGCTGTCCGAACCGCGTCCGGAGTATGCCGGCGTCGTGCTGCATCAGACCTTCGGTAACATCGCCTTCGCCATCGCCGCGCGCGTCCTCGGCCTGCGCGACTTCGGTCCGGCGATCTCGCCGTTCAATGCCTTCATGCTGGTGACCGGCTCTGAAACGCTGCCGCTGCGCATGCAGCGCCATTGCGACAACGCACTTGCGGTCGCCAAGTGGCTGAAGACGCACGACAAGATTTCCTGGGTCAACTATGCCGGGCTGGAGGACGACCCGAACCACGCCCTGCAGCAGCGCTATTCGCCGAAGGGCGCCGGTGCCGTCTTCACCTTCGGGCTCAAGGGTGGCTACGAGGCGGGCAAGCGTTTCGTCGAGGGGCTGGAAATGTTCTCGCACCTCGCCAATATCGGCGACACGCGCTCGCTCGTCATTCACCCAGCCTCGACCACGCACCGCCAGCTGACGCCCGAGCAGCAGGTGGCGGCCGGTGCCGGCCCTGACGTCGTGCGCCTGTCGGTCGGCATTGAGGATGTCTCGGACATCATCGCCGATCTCGAACAGTCGTTGGCAAAGCTTTGAAACACTAGCCGCGAAGGGCGCGTCAGCGCGCTCTTCGCAAAGGTGCCAAGATGACGAATATGCAGAAGTTTGACTTGTCCACCGTCGAGGCGGAAATCGGTACGCCGGCGGCCGACCGGCTCATCTCAGGCGCGCCGCAGTTCAAGACCTGGAACCTTGAGGAGGCCGAAGGCGGTCTCTATGCCGGGGTCTGGGAATCGACGCCCGGCAAGTGGCGGATCGTCTACGAGGAGTGGGAATACTTCCACATCCTCTCAGGCTATTCGATCGTCACGCAGGATGGCGGCGAAGCGGCGTATCTGCGCGCCGGCGACAGCATGATCCTGCGGCCCGGCTTTGAGGGCACCTGGGAGGTCGTGGAGACGACCCGCAAGGACTATGTCATCCGTCTGTGATCGCCGGGGCACCGGAGATCAGTCTTCGGTGCTCGTCACCAGACGAGGTCGAGGCGTTCCAGGCCGTGAAAATGGAACGCGTCCTTAACCTCGGGCTCGTTCTTCAGCCGCATGTTCGGCAGGCGCTGAAACAGGATAGGCAGCGCCAGATTGAGCTCCAGCCGGGCAAGCGGCGCGCCGATACAGAAATGCAGGCCCGCTCCGAAAGAGACATTGGCGCCTTCGTCGCGCGTCGGCCGGAACGCGTTCGGTCCGGTGAACTTCTTCGGGTCCACATTCGCCGCTCCGAGCAGCAGGCCGATCTTGTCGCCCTTTCGCAGAGTGACGCCTTCATCGAGTTCGATATCCGAGAGCGCATAACGCTGGAAAATATGCAGCGGTGCCGCAAAGCGCAGACACTCCTCCACCGTCAGCGCGGTTGCCGTCTCCGTAGCAAACAGGTCTTTCGCCGAAAGCCCGGATTGCAGGATTGTCTTCACCGCGTTGCCGATCTGGTGCACGGTCGCCTCGTGACCTGCATTGAGGAGGAGGGCGGTGGTCGAGACCAGCTCCGCCTCCGACAGCCGCTCGCCATCCTTTTCCGAGGTAATCATGTGCGTCAGCAGGTCGTCTGCGGGGGTGCGGCGCTTCTCGGCGATGATGCCGCGCAGATAGTAGGCAAAATCTGCGGAGGCTTGGTTAGCGTCGAGTTCGGTCTCGTAGCTCGGGTTGAAGACATACATCCGGACCATGCGATGCGACCAGTCGAGCAGATCGGGCGCCGCTTCGACGGGAATGCCGAGCATGCGGGCGATGATGGTCACGGGAAGCGTTTCGGCAAAGCTTTTCAGCAGTTCGACCTCGCCGTCATCGGCAAAGCCGTCGATGAGGGCATGCGACAGTTGCTCGATGTCCGGCCGCAGCTGTTCGATCTGCCGCGAGACGAAGGCCCGGTTGACGAGCGTGCGCAGCCGCGTGTGCGCCGGTGGTTCGAGTTCCAGCAGCGAATGCTCTTCGAGCGCGTCGAAATTCTTCAGATGCGGCTTCGGCAGCGGCAGGCCGAGTTCGTCGCGTGTCGCCACATGCAGTATCTGCCGGCCGAAGCGTCGGTCGCGCAAAAGCGCGTTCACCAGGTCGTAGCCGGCGAAATACCATTGCTGACGTTCCTCCCAGAAGAAGGCCGGGCACTGCGCATGGATCTCGGCATAGGCTGCGAGCGGATCACGGTAGAAGGCTGGATCGCGCGCGTTGATGGAAACGCGCCTCAGCGTGCGGTCGATGGAAATGGCAGGCATGGCAGCGGCTCTTCGCGGACTTCAATGGTCCCTATGTCTAAGGGAACCGCGGTTCGGCCGGCAAGGGCGGATATCGGCAGCCGCGGCCATCGGGGCGTTGACAGCACGTGCCATGGCGGCCAATCTCTGCTGGCTGCGTAGGGCGCATCGGCAGAGGGCTGAAAGGGCAACGCCCGCCTACGGAACACAGACCGTAGTTGCGCCCATGCCAAACCTTGAAAACCTGAAGAAGCAGGCGAAGCAATACCTCAGATGGCATCGCGACCAATACTATCCGGTCGCAGCCGAGATCAGGGCTGCCTTGCCGCGCTTCCGCGATCTTGACGACGAGACCATTCTCAAGTCGGAGTTCAAGCTCGCCGACGCGCAGGAACTGATCGCGCGTCAATCGGGGTTCGACAGTTGGCAGGCGCTCAAATCAGGAGCCCTGACAATGACCATGCAATCCAAACCCGCCACACCGCAGCCGGTGCTGCAATCGACAGCCGCGCAGTTGTTCGTTGCCGATATCAGCGCCGCGTGCGACTTCTTCACCGAGAAGCTCGGCTTTGCGGTCGATTTCGTCTACGGCGATCCGCCCTTCTACGGGCAGGTGATCCGGGACAATGCTCGGCTCGCTCTGCGTCTCGTCTGCGAACCCGTCTTCGTCGGCGACATCCGGGAGCGCGAGCACCTGCTTTCCGCCTCCATCGCCCTCGATACCGCCAATGACATCAAGCAATTGTTCCTGAGCTACCAGTCGGCCGGGGTCTTTTTTCACCAAACGTTGCGCACGGAACCCTGGGGCGCACGGACGTTTATCGTGCTCGATCCCGACGGAAATCTGATCCTGTTTGCAGGGCCGGCCGATTGAACGAAAGCGCGGGAAGGGGCGCCGGTAGCGCGCGTTTGCTGCCGGCGTCCGTATCTCCAGGCGTGCTATCCGCGGGGAACAAACTTCCGCTTTCCTCCCTTTTTCTGTGGCACCAGGCGACCTATTTGCGCATGATGCGGCCAGCAAGCAGGGAGCGGCATGGGAAAAAACCAGTCCAGTCTATCGGCGGGGATCGTCGCTGCGATCCGCAAGAGACGCCCCACCGTCGTTCATCGCGAAGCCGCGGTCAGCCGTGGCGATATCGTCATCGCCTCCTACAACATCCACAAATGCGTCGGCACCGACGGGCGCTTCGACCCCGGTCGTACCGCCAATGTCATCGGTGAGTTGGGCGCAGATATCGTCGCGCTTCAGGAGGCCGACCAGCGGTTCGGTGAGCGTGCCGGTCTGCTCGATCTCGAGCATTTGCGCCGCGAGGCACACCTTGTTTCGGTGCCGATTTCCGGCTTTTCGACCAAGGGGCATGGCTGGCACGGCAATGTCCTGCTGCTGCGTGAGGGCGCCGTTTCCGACGTGCGGCAGCTCAAGCTGCCCGGCGTGGAACCGCGCGGTGCGCTGGTCGTCGATCTCGATCTGAAAGTGGGGCCGCTGCGCATCATCGCCGCCCATCTAGGACTTCTGCGGCATTCGCGTGCCCAGCAGGCCGAGGCGATCCTCGAGGCAGCGTCCGACGCGAACGGGCGGCCGACGCTGCTCATCGGCGACCTTAATGAATGGCGGATGGGGCGGCGTTCATCGCTGTCCTTCCTCAGCCCGGTATTCGATCCGTCCCACGCGACGGTCGCCAGTTTTCCCTCACGCTTTCCCCTGTTGCCGCTCGACCGTGTGCTCGGAAACCCGCATAGCCTGGTGACGTCGGTCGCCGTGCACGATTCGCCGTTGGCGCGGATCGCCTCGGATCATCTGCCGGTAAAGGCCTCGATCGACCTGAAGGCGGCGCAGCCGGAACAAAGAGACGGCCGACGGGTCGAAGCCGGGCGTACGGGGGCGGCCTAAAGGCACGGGCGAGTTTTCGATGGGATCCTCTATCCTGTTCACCGTTGCCGCCATCCTCGGACTGGTTGTGGCGACGGTTCTCTATGTCTACGGCCGGTTCGGCCGCCGCCCGCACGGGCCGCCGTCAAGCGCACTCCCGCTGGCCGATGCCGGCACGGAGCTCGACCGATATGTGGCGCCGCTCGTTGCGGGGCAGGCGGGTGCCAATGGGGTGGCGCTTGTTTCCGATAATATCGAGGCCCTGGTGGTCAGAGCGCACGCAGCACGGCGCGCCGGACGCAGCCTCGACCTGCAGTACTACTACTGGAAGGGCGACCTGACCGGTCTTCTTCTCGCCCGCGAGATCCTGGCCGCCGCGGACCGTGGCGTGCGCGTCCGGCTGCTGCTCGACGACATCAATGCGGGCATCCATGACCGAATGTGCATCGCGCTCGACGCCCATCCCCATATCGACGTACGGCTCTTCAATCCGAGCCGGGCGCGCACCGACCGCTTTCGCCGCGGCTTCGAAATGGCGATCCGCGCCTTCAGCGCCACGCGCCGCATGCACAACAAGCTCTGGGTAGCCGACGGCCGCGTTGCGATAGCCGGCGGCCGCAACATCGGAGACGCCTATTTCGATGCCGCCGAGCTCTCCAATTTCCGTGACCTCGATGTCTGGATGGTCGGACCCGTGCTGGAGCAGGCGTCTGCCATGTTCGACCGCTACTGGAACAGCACATCCGTGCTCCCGATCGCGGCGCTGCGCACGCCGCGCAAGCAGTATCTGCCGGCACTGCGCGATTCCGTCGAAGGATTGGCGCGCACGCCGGCAGGCCGGTTCTATCTCGAGCGCGTCGACAAGGCGGTTGAAGAGGCGGAGATCTACCAAGGCACACGGCGGCTTCACTGGAGTTCCGAGATCCGTCTGGCATCCGATCCGCCGGAAAAGGCGCTGATGCAGCGGCGCCAGAACTGGCTGTTGCGCGAACTCTTTCCGCTGATCGAGGCAGCCACGCGGGACTTGCGGATAATCTCGCCCTATTTCATTCCCGGCGTTGCCGGCACGCGGGAACTCGCCGCCATTGTTTCGCGCGGCGCTCGCGTGGCGGTCCTGACCAATTCGCTTGCAGCGACCGACGTTGCCGCCGTTCACGGCGGTTATGTCAAATATCGCCGGAAGCTCATCCGGGCCGGCGTCGCGCTCTTCGAGTTGAAGGAGCAGGGCGATGTCGCCGAGGGACACCGCATGACATTGTTCGGACGCCGCAACGCGAGCCTGCACAGCAAGGCGTTCGTGGTCGATGGCCTGAACGGTTTTGTCGGCTCGATGAACTTCGATCCGCGCTCCGCTTCACTCAACACGGAAATGGGCGTCGTCTTTCAGGATGCGGCACTCGCCGGCGAACTGGCTTCCATGTTCGAGGAGGAAACTTCGCCGTCGATCAGCTACCGGGTCGACATCGAAGGATCGCGTCTTGTCTGGCGTGATCGCGCCAATGGCTCCGAGCGGCTGGTGCGCCACGAGCCGGACGCCAGCCTGGCAAGGCGCATGATCGCCGGGGTAATCCGTGTGCTGCCGATCGAGTCGCAGCTGTGAACAGCGCCCAGGTTCGCGGATTTCCCCTTCGTTTACCGATATCACCGAAGCCTGTGTGCAGAGTTTGCGTCCATGGCCTCAACCGAGGATATCGATGGAAAAATGTTCTATCGCCAACCATGTGTGGAGGACGGCCGAACTTCGAAGCAAAGCGGACCTTCGATTAAGCTTATCGAAGCTTCGCGACTTGAAGTGAAGGGTGTTGACACTCTATGTAGGAGCAGAAGGTAAATCCCGTGATTCCCGGTTCGCAAAGGTTTTGCGAACCCGATTGATGAAGGTTCGATATGAGAAATCCCGTTGATACCGCCCTGGCACTGGTGCCGATGGTTGTTGAACAGACCAACCGCGGTGAACGTTCCTACGATATCTTTTCGCGCCTTCTGAAGGAGCGCATCATCTTCGTGACCGGCCCGGTCGAAGACCAGATGGCAACGCTCGTCTGCGCCCAGCTTCTTTTCCTTGAAGCGGAAAACCCGAAGAAGGAAATCGCGCTCTACATCAATTCGCCGGGCGGCGTCGTCACGTCGGGCATGGCGATCTACGACACGATGCAGTTCATCAAGCCGGCCGTTTCGACGCTCTGCGTCGGTCAGGCCGCCTCGATGGGTTCGCTGCTCCTGGCCGCCGGCCACAAGGACATGCGTTTCGCGACGCCGAACGCGCGCATCATGGTTCACCAGCCCTCGGGCGGTTTCCAGGGCCAGGCCTCGGATATCGAGCGCCACGCCAAGGACATCCTGAAGATGAAGCGCCGCCTCAACGAGGTCTACGTCAAGCACTGCGGACGGACCTATGAAGAGGTTGAGCAGACGCTCGATCGCGATCATTTCATGAATGCGGACGAAGCTCTGAGCTGGGGCCTTGTCGACAAGGTTCTGACCTCGCGCGAAGAGATCGAGGGCGGCGAGCAGGCCTGATAACGCGCATTTGTGTCGGGATAGATGTAATTGTGACACAATTGTAATGGCTCAAGGGCTTTATCGACAGGGTAAAGCCGGTAATATGAACCATTAATGCTATGTTGGAATCTGTCAGCGTAGTGTTCGTTCGGAGTTGGGAGAGTCGTTGCGACTGCGTCGGGCGTTTACGCCTGGGGCGGTGAGTACTCCCGGAAGCCCTGTTTGAGGTTGAGGCTCAGGGCAAATTGAGTGGTCCGCGATACTTATCTTGAAAGTGTCCGGCGTGCTGGAAGGAAGTGGAAATGAGCAAGGTCAGCGGAAGCAACGGCGGTGACTCGAAGAATACACTTTATTGTTCGTTCTGCGGCAAGAGCCAGCACGAAGTCCGAAAACTGATTGCCGGACCGACCGTGTTCATCTGCGATGAATGCGTCGAACTGTGCATGGATATCATCCGCGAAGAGAACAAGACCTCGATGGTCAAGTCCCGCGACGGTGTTCCGACCCCTCAGGAAATCATCAAGGTTCTGGACGAATACGTCATCGGCCAGCAGCAGGCGAAGCGCATCCTGTCGGTCGCCGTTCACAACCATTACAAGCGCCTGGCGCACGCCGCCAAGGGAAGCGACGTCGAGCTTGCGAAGTCGAACATCATGCTGGTCGGCCCGACCGGCTGCGGCAAGACCTATCTCGCCCAGACGCTCGCCCGCATCATCGACGTGCCGTTCACCATGGCCGACGCAACGACGCTGACCGAAGCCGGTTATGTCGGTGAAGACGTCGAGAACATTATCCTGAAGCTGCTTCAGGCTGCCGACTACAACGTCGAGCGCGCCCAGCGCGGCATCGTCTACATCGACGAAGTCGACAAGATTTCGCGCAAGTCCGACAACCCGTCGATAACCCGCGACGTATCGGGCGAGGGCGTGCAGCAGGCGCTTCTGAAGATCATGGAAGGCACGGTTGCCTCGGTACCGCCGCAGGGCGGCCGCAAGCATCCGCAGCAGGAATTCCTGCAGGTGGATACGACCAACATCCTGTTCATCTGCGGCGGTGCCTTCGCCGGCCTCGACAAGATCATCTCCGCCCGTGGCGAGAAGACCTCGATCGGTTTCGGCGCAACGGTCCGCTCGCCGGAGGATCGCCGTGTCGGCGAAGTTCTGCGCGAACTGGAGCCGGAAGATCTCGTCAAGTTCGGCCTGATCCCGGAATTCATCGGTCGTCTGCCGGTTCTGGCGACGCTCGAAGATCTCGATGAAGATGCGCTGATCCAGATCCTGTCCGAACCGAAGAACGCTCTGATCAAGCAGTACCAGCGCCTGTTCGAGATGGAAGACGTCGAACTGACCTTCCACGAGGACGCGCTTCGCGAGATCGCGCGTCGGGCGATCGTGCGCAAGACCGGTGCCCGTGGCCTTCGCTCCATCATGGAGAAGATCCTGCTCGACACCATGTTCGAGCTGCCGACGCTCGAAGGCGTGCGCGAAGTGGTCATCTCGGACGAGGTGGTCAAGGGCGCTGCTCGGCCGCTCTACATCTACTCGGAACGGTCGGACGAAAAGACCAACGTTTCGGCCTGAGCGTCCTGAATTATCCTTTGAGAAGCCCGCCTCGTGCGGGCTTTTTCATGTCTGCTTCATGTGTTCACACTTAGCTGTTGAGACACCTGCGCCGGGGCGCAGATTTCACAATTCGATTGTTGCTAAAGTGCCGCAAACAACGCAATGATGTGACGATTCAATGAAGGACCTTAATGGTTGCGGTCCATGAGCTTGTAGTCCGTCGCAAGGTCCGCAACAGCATTGATGCGTAGTCAGAAGGACCCGGCCACTGTTTGTGGATGTCTGCGTCGAGCCTTGAAATGGACGCGGTCGCACTCCACTTTCATGTGGAAAATATGACAGCCGGGAGTGCCTGTAGGGCTCCCGGATACGGGCCCGAAATCGGGACGGAAAGGAAATGACATGACGAACAAAACGTCACCGGCGACTGAAAGCGCGACCTACCCGGTCCTGCCGCTCCGCGACATCGTAGTCTTCCCGCATATGATCGTGCCGCTTTTCGTCGGCCGCGAAAAATCGATCCGTGCGCTTGAGGAAGTCATGGGCACCGACAAGCAGATCATGCTTGCCACCCAGATCAACGCCACCGACGACGATCCGGAACCGTCCGCGATCTACGAAGTCGGCACAATCGCCAACGTTCTGCAACTGCTGAAGCTGCCCGACGGCACCGTCAAGGTACTGGTCGAGGGCCGCGCGCGCGCCAAAATCGACGGCTACACGCCGCGCGAGGAATTCTATGAGGCTGCGGCGCATAGCCTGAGCGAGCCGGAGGAAGATCCGGTCGAGATCGAGGCGCTCAGCCGCTCGGTCGTCTCCGAATTCGAAAGCTACGTAAAGCTCAACAAGAAAATCTCTCCCGAGGTCGTCGGCGTTGCCAGCCAGATCGAGGACTATTCGAAGCTGGCCGACACGGTTGCTTCGCACCTGTCGATCAAGATCGTCGAAAAGCAGGAAATGCTGGAGACCACCAGCGTGAAGATGCGCCTGGAAAAGGCGCTCGGCTTCATGGAAGGCGAGATCTCCGTCCTGCAGGTGGAAAAGCGCATCCGCTCGCGCGTCAAGCGCCAGATGGAGAAGACCCAGCGCGAGTACTACCTCAACGAACAGATGAAGGCGATCCAGAAGGAACTCGGCGACGGCGAAGACGGCCGCGACGAGATGGCCGAGCTCGAAGAGCGTATCGCCAAGACCAAGCTTTCCAAGGAAGCGCGCGAAAAGGCTGATGCAGAGCTGAAGAAGCTGCGCCAGATGAGCCCGATGTCGGCGGAAGCCACCGTCGTTCGCAACTACCTGGATTGGCTGCTCGGCCTGCCCTGGGGCAAGAAGTCGAAGATCAAGACCGACCTGAACCATGCCGAGGAAGTGCTCAACGTCGATCATTTCGGCCTCGACAAGGTCAAGGAGCGCATCGTCGAGTATCTCGCCGTGCAGGCGCGTTCGACCAAGATCAAGGGCCCCATCCTGTGCCTCGTCGGCCCTCCGGGCGTCGGCAAGACCTCGCTCGCCAAGTCGATCGCCAAGGCGACCGGCCGCGAATATGTGCGCATGGCGCTGGGCGGCGTTCGTGACGAAGCCGAGATCCGTGGCCACCGCCGCACCTATATCGGCTCGATGCCGGGCAAGGTCGTTCAGTCGATGAAGAAGGCGAAGCGGTCCAATCCGCTGTTCCTGCTCGACGAAATCGACAAGATGGGCCAGGACTTCCGCGGCGATCCGTCGTCGGCGCTGCTCGAGGTGCTGGATCCGGAACAGAACTCGACCTTCATGGACCACTACCTGGAGGTCGAATACGACCTGTCCAACGTGATGTTCATCACCACCGCCAACACGCTGAATATCCCGGCGCCGTTGATGGACCGCATGGAAGTGATCCGCATCGCCGGCTACACGGAAGAGGAAAAGCTGGAAATCGCCAAGCGGCATCTGCTGCCGAAGGCGATCCGCGACCACGCGCTGCAGCCGAAGGAATTCTCGGTCACAGACGGCGCGCTGATGGCGGTCATCCAGACCTACACCCGCGAAGCCGGTGTGCGTAACTTCGAACGCGAGTTGATGAAGCTCGCCCGCAAGGCCGTGACCGAGATCATCAAGGGCAAGGCCAAGAAGGTCGAAGTGAACGCTGCCAACATCAACGACTATCTGGGCGTTCCGCGCTTCCGCCACGGCGAAGCCGAACGTGACGATCAGATCGGTGTTGTCACCGGTCTCGCATGGACTGAGGTCGGCGGCGAGCTTCTGACGATCGAAGGCGTCATGATGCCCGGCAAGGGCCGCATGACCGTCACCGGCAACCTGCGCGACGTGATGAAGGAATCGATTTCCGCGGCGGCTTCTTATGTCCGCTCGCGCGCAATCGACTTCGGCATCGAACCGCCGCTGTTCGACAAGCGTGACATCCACGTGCACGTACCGGAAGGTGCGACGCCGAAGGATGGCCCTTCGGCCGGCGTCGCCATGGCAACCACGATCGTGTCGATCATGACCGGCATCCCGATCTCCAAGGATGTTGCAATGACAGGCGAGATCACGCTGCGCGGCCGCGTGCTGCCGATCGGCGGTCTGAAAGAGAAGCTCCTGGCAGCGCTGCGGGGCGGCATCAAGAAGGTGCTGATCCCGGAAGAGAACGCCAAGGATCTCGCCGAGATCCCGGACAACGTGAAGAACGCGCTCGAAATCATCCCGGTTTCGCGGGTGGGCGAAGTGCTCGAACACGCTCTGGTGCGCATGCCGGAACCGATCGATTGGGACCCGGCAAACGAGCCGGCAACCGTAGCACCGGTTGATTCGCAGGACGAAGCAGGCTCCTCCGTCGCCCACTGACGGGGGCTTGAAAATGGGTGCAGCCGGCTCGCGCGGCGCTCATTTTGCAGAAAAATTGGGAAGACCGGCCATTGGCCGGTCTTTTTTGTTGTAAAAGCGCCCTGCAAGCCTTGCATTCCAAGGGATTAGGCGCAATTGGGAAAGGCAAGACGCGGGCGAAGCGCAAGCCGCCGCGCCTTAAAACACAGTCGTTTCGAACCAATCTGAAAGGGGTGGAAACATGAACAAAAATGAGCTCGTGTCTGCCGTTGCTGAGAAGGCCGGACTTTCCAAGACCGACGCATCTTCTGCAGTTGATGCAGTTTTCGAGACCATCCAGGCTGAGCTGAAGAACGGCGGCGACATTCGCCTGGTCGGCTTCGGCAACTTCTCGGTTTCGCGCCGCGAAGCCTCGAAGGGCCGTAACCCGTCCACGGGTGCGGAAGTTGACATCCCGGCACGCAACGTGCCGAAGTTCACGGCCGGCAAGGGCCTGAAGGATGCCGTCAACGGCTGATGAGATTTGCTTGGCGGCCGGACACGAGGCCGGCAGTCCAGGTATTCGAGGGTTCGGCGCAAGCCGGACCCTTTCGCATTTTGGGGGCAGCCCTTGCGGGTGTCCGTCATTTGCTCTAGGGCTTGCCCATTCTCAGGGCGGGGTGAAAGTCCCCACCGGCGGTAAGGGCATGACAGCGCGGCGTCTTGGAGACGCGCGAAGGTGGCCCAAGCCCGCGAGCGCCTTTCCTCGATTTTTGGGGAGAGGGTCAGCAGATCCGGTGCAACTCCGGAGCCGACGGTCATAGTCCGGATGAAAGAGAATGGTCGCTGGCACGAAGGGCAGGGATGCCCGGCGTCGTGCCGTGCGCTCATGCGTCCTGATTTGTGTTTGGTCCGCTTTCAGGGTGCATGACATGAATCAGACTTCCCTCGGCTTTTCCTCCTCGCGCGCCATGGCCGGAGCCGGCTTCATGGTGTTGGCCGGGATCGCTTTCGCCGGCCTCAATGTCGTCACCCAATGGCTGACGATGAAGCTCGGTTTTCCAGCCACCGCCATGGCGTTCTGGCAATATGCCTTCGCCTTCCTCTTCTCACTGCCGTTTCTGCGACGCGTCGGGCTGTCGGCCATGCGCACCGACTATCCCTGGCGTCACGTCGCGCGCGTGGTGTTGGCCGCCTTCGGTGTGGGGGCCTGGGTCTCCGGTCTGGCGCACGTGCCGATCTGGCAGGCGATCGCGCTGGTCATGACCTCGCCGTTCTTCATCATCCTCGGCGCCCGCCTGTTTCTCGGCGAACGCGTCGGCGCGGCGCGTTGGGCCGCGACCGCGGTCGGTTTCGCCGGGGCGATGATCATTCTCGAACCGTGGTCGGACAGCTTCAGCTGGGCCGCCCTTTTGCCGATCCTATCGGCGCTGTTGTGGGGCGCTTCGTCGCTCATCACCAAGAGCCTCACAAGTATCGAGCGCCCCGAAACGATCACCGTATGGCTGCTTGTGCTTCTGACGCCGATCAACGGCGCCATCGCGCTTTCGGCCGGCTTCACCATGCCGGATGGGACAGCACTCGGCTTCCTGCTTCTCGCCGGGATACTGACCGTAGTCGCACAATATCTGCTGACGCTCGCCTATACTGTTGCCGACGCTGCCTACGTGCAGCCCTTCGACGATCTGAAGCTGCCGCTTAACGTCTTTGCGGGCTGGCTGGTCTTCGGTTACGCGCCGACAGGATATCTTTGGGTCGGCGCAGTGCTGATCCTTGGCGCCTCGCTGTTCATCATGCGCAACGAGATGCGGCGCGAGCGCGCCGCGCCTGCAACCGGAACGGTGTAAAACCCAAGCGTTGTCATTCGGCTGTCATCGGCATCGCGCAGAACCCCCATGTTTTCAGTGTTCGCACATGGGGGATTTCATGACCATCACTTCGCGCGTGACCGCGCTTGCGGCCGTTCTTCTTGCATCCGCAGCATTTCCTGCGGCGGCCGAGCCCGTCTTCAACCGCATTGCATCCTTTGCTGTTGCCGATAACCTGCCGGAAGGCGATGCGCGCAAGGCGCCGACATCTGCCGAAATCATCACGGCCAGCGAAGACGGCAACACGCTTGTCTATTCCGACAGCCCCGGCAAGCGCGTCGGCCTGATCGACATCACCGATGCCAAGGCGCCGAAGGCAGCCGGCACGGTCTCTTTTGACGGCGAGCCGACCTCGGTCACCATCGCCGGTGCAAAGGCACTCGTCGCGGTCAACACGCGCGAAAGCTACGTCAAGCCTTCGGGGCTTCTTGCGATCGTCGATCTGGCCTCGAAGAAAGTCGATGCGACCTGCGATCTCGGCGGCCAGCCGGATTCGATCGCCGTCAACAAGGACCGCACGCTGGCGGCCATCGCCATCGAGAACGAGCGCGATGAAGAGCTGAACGACGGCAAGATCCCGCAGATGCCGGCCGGCGACCTCGTCATCTTGTCTTTGAAGGATGGTGTTGCCGATTGCGGTTCGCTGAAGCGCGTGACGCTGACCGGTCTTGCCGAAATCGCCGGTGAAGACCCGGAGCCGGAATTCGTTTCCTTCAACGGCAAGGACGAGATCGCGCTGACGCTGCAGGAGAACAACCACATCGTCATCATCGACGGCAAGACAGGAACGGTGAAGACGCATTTCTCTGCCGGCACGGTCGACCTCAAGAACATCGACACCAAGCGCAACGGCGCGATTGCCTTCAAGGACGAGCAGCCGGGCCGCAAGCGCGAGCCCGACGCGGTGAAGTGGCTCGACGACAACCGCATCGTTGTTGCCAACGAAGGCGACTATGAAGGCGGTTCGCGCGGTTTCACGATCTTCGACACCACCGGCAAGGTGCTCTTCGAATCGGGCGCGAGCTTGGAGCATGCGATTGCCGCCATCGGCCACTATCCGGAGAAGCGCTCTTCGGCCAAGGGCGTTGAGCCCGAGGGCCTGGAAGCGGCGAAGTTCGGTGACGACAACCTGTTCTTCGTTCTGTCCGAGCGTGCCTCGATCGTCGGCGTCTACAAGGATACGGGCGCCGAGCCTGAGCTGCTGCAGCTCCTGCCGTCGGGCATCTCGCCGGAAGGCGCCGTCGCGATCCCCGCGCGCAATCTCTTTGCGACCGCAAACGAAGTCGATCTCGTCGAGGACGGCGGCGCGCGCTCGCACGTGATGATCTATGAGCGTGCCGAGGGCGAAGCGGTCTATCCGCAGATCCGCTCCGCCGAGAAGGATGGCCTGCCGATCGGCTTCGGCGCACTCTCCGGTCTCGCTGCCGTCGCCGACAAGCCCGGCTTCCTGCGCGCCGTCAACGATTCGGTCTACTCGTCGCAGCCCACGATCTTCACCATCGACGCCACCCAGAAGCCGGCGCTGATCACCGAAGCGCTCGCCATCACCCGCGATGGCGCACCGGCGCAGAAGCTCGACATCGAAGGCATCGCCAATGACGGGGAAGGGGGCTTCTGGCTTGCGTCGGAAGGCAACTCCGACAAGCTCTACAGCCACGCGATCTTCCACGTGAACAAGAAGGGCGAGATCAAGAAGGAAATCGCCCTGCCGGAAGCGCTGCGTGCCGGCGAAACCCGCTTTGGCTTCGAAGGCATCACCGTTGTAGGCGAAGGCGACGAGCAGACGCTGTGGATGGCGGTTCAGCGCGAATGGAAGGATGACGAGAAGGGCTTCGTCAAGCTCGTCTCCTACAACCTGAAGAGCGAAGAATGGGGCGCCGTGCGCTACCCACTCGAAAAGGCCGGTGACGGCTGGGTTGGTCTGTCGGAAATTTCCGTCCACGGCGACTATGCCTATGTCATCGAGCGCGACAACCTGATCGGTCAGGCTGCCAAGCTGAAGACGATCTATCGCGTTGCGCTCTCGGAACTGAAGCCAGCTGCCCTTGGCGGTGAACTGCCCGTCGTCAAGAAGGAAGAGGTTCGTGACCTCATTCCGGAACTGAAGGCGCTGAATGGCTACGTCGTCGACAAGGTCGAAGGCTTCACCGTCGATGCCGCCGGCAACGGCTATGTCGTCACCGACAATGACGGCGTCGACGACTCCTCTGGCGAAACCCTGTTCTTCTCCATTGGCGCCATCAACGCGATGTAAGCGTTACCGCCCGGAGAAAACGGGAGAGGCCGGGACATGACGTCCCGGCCTCTTTCTGTTTCGGCACTTGTGATTTGCGACGAGCGAGAACGCTCCTAGCGGGCGATCGCGATCTGCGCTGCCTCTTCGGCCTCATCCTTGCGCTTACGGATCTCGTCCGTCCGGTCGACCAGCTTGCCGACGATATCAAAGAGCGCGTCGAGTTCTTCGTCGTCGAGGGCCGAGAAGATCTCCTCGAGCAGCTGCTTGCGCGGATGCTCTGCGGCTTCCAGTACGACGCGGCCCGTTTCGGTGATCGAGACGATCTTGGCGCGCCGGTCTTCAGGATCGGGCTTGCGCATGACCAGGCGGTCACGCTCCAGGCCGTCGATCGCTTCGGTGACGGTGCGCGGCGCGAAGTTCAGCGCACAGGCGATGTCGGTCGAACGACAGGGGCCGAGCTTGCTGAGGAAGAAGAGGAACTTGCTGCGCGCCAGCGACACGCCTTCCTCGGTCATCGATTCGTTCACCAGCCGGTGAACCCGGTGGTAAAGCTCGAACAGTCTATCGGAAACTTCAAATGTCTTCTTCATGATCGTCGCTGGAATTTCATGAGGTGCCATGTGAAATGGCAGTAACATTAGTGATAGTTATAATTGCCGCATTTGTCGACACAAACCTCCGGCGTTTCACGGTAACTCCATCGCCGACAAAGAAACGGCCGCCATTTCTGGCGGCCGTTTCACTTGATGCGGCAAGAAATTCTCGCGACAGGCGACCGTTTGCGCGTCACACGACTTGCGCGTCGCCTCCGATCGCGATCAGGCGGCCCAGCGCGCGCCGTTGGTCGACTGGGCGTAGCCGTGACCGCCAGCCTCGGCGAGCGTGAAGCGCGCGATCAGTTCGCGCAGACGGCCGGCTTCCTGGGCAAGCGTCGCGCTTGCCGCATTGGCTTCCTCGACCATCGCCGCGTTCTGCTGGGTGACCTGGTCCATCTGGTTGACTGCCGTATTGACCTCGGAGAGCCCGGCGGACTGTTCCTGTGCCGAGACGGCGATCGCGTCCATATGCTGGTTGATCGTGACGATGAAGCCTTCGATCGTGCGCAGAGCCTCGCCGGTTTCGCGCACGAGACGGACGCCGCTTTCGACTTCAACGGCGGAGTTGCGGATCAGATCCTTGATCTCCTTGGCCGCGTTGGCCGAGCGCTGGGCAAGCTCGCGCACTTCCTGGGCGACGACGGCGAAACCCTTACCGGCATCACCGGCACGCGCTGCTTCGACGCCGGCGTTGAGCGCCAGCAGGTTGGTCTGGAAAGCGATCTCGTCGATGACGCCGATGATGTTGGAGATCTGGCTCGACGAATGCTCGATGCGGCCCATCGCATCGACTGCGCCCGACACGATCGCGCCAGACTTGCGGGCACTTTCGTTGGCCTGGCCGGCAACGCTGCGGGCCTCGTGGGTGCGCTTTGACGAATTGCCGACATTGACGGTGATCTGGTCGAGTGCTGCCGCCGTTTCTTCCAGCGACGCTGCCTGCTGCTCGGTCCGGCGCGACAGGTCGTCGGCGCTCTGGCTGACTTCACGGGCACCGCTGTCGATGTTGCCCGATGCTGACGAGACGGCGGCAAGCGTGTCGGCGAGCTGGGCGACAGCCTGGTTCAGGTCGTGACGCAGTTGCTCGAAATCGGGCGAGAAGGGTTCGTTGAGCTGGAAGGCGAGATCGCCCGAAGCAAGGCGGCGCAGGCCGCTCGCAAGACCGGCGGTGGCTTCCTGAAGGCGGCGCTGGGCTGCTGCTTCCGCTTCTTCCGTCACGCGCAGACGCTCGGCTTCCGCCTTGGCGCGCTGTGTCTGGGCGTCGGCTTCGAGATGCTGATTGGCGATCGCCGCCTGGCGGAAGACCTCGACTGCACGGGCCATCTCGCCGATTTCGTCCTTGCGGGCGCCATAGGGGATGCTGCTGTCGGTGTCACCTTCGGCAAGGCGTGCCATCGAGCGGGTGATGATCTGGATCGGGCGAGCGATGCCGCGCACGGCATAGAGGATGGCGCCGAGCACGATGACGGCGGCAAGGGCGATGACGCCGATCTCGATCATGCGGATCTGGTCATGCGTGGCCGAGCTTGCGGCAACGGCGGCATCCGCGCCGGCGAGGTTCAGCGCCCGCATTTCCTTGATCGCCTCGTCGACCTTGCCTTCGGTCTCGCGCATCTCGACCTTGAAGACGCTCTGCGCCTTCATGTTCTCGAGGTTGTTGGAGAGCTTGACCATGCCTTCGGCGACGGAGAGATAGGCCTGATAGGCAGTCCGGACATTGTCGAGCGCCGCCTTGTCGGCATCGGTGACCATCAGGCTCGAATATTCGTCGGCGAGCTTGTTGAAGCCTGCGACGGTCTCACCGATGACCTTTTCCGCTGCCTTCTTTTCAAACGGCGTCAGGGAAATCAGATGGCGGGCAAACGCCATGCGGGTATCGGAAAGCTGCGTTTCGAGCGCGCGTGAAAGCGAGACGCGCGGTAGCCAGGTGGTGGCGATCTCGTTGTTGCGCTCGTTCATCATCTTGATGCCGCCGAGAGATGAAACGGCAAGCGCCGAGACGATAACGGCGACCACGAGGAAAAGGGCAATAAGCGTGTGGGAAATCTTGAGCCGTGACATGGTACCCCCGGAAGGACGGCCGTCCGTAAAACTGTACTTGAATTAAGTCATTCCGGCTCTTGATCGTCATGACGGAGCGGATAGCCGAAGCAGGAATCATTCCGGTGCCTGGACGCGCTTGAAACGCAGCCGGGGCAAACCTATCGAACAAGATGTTACAAAAGCCCTAATCGATTAAAGTGAGTATAATCTGATATTTGCAGGTAGCGCCGCGATGTCTTGAACAGACGATGTTAACAAGCGCCGCCAACCGCATTTGTATTAGCGCCGCCTTTACTTCAGCAGGCTGAAATATGCTTGCCGGTAGCCTGCGCATTTCGCAAGTGGATGACGTGTGACGGCTGATTGACGGGCGGTGGCGGGACGGCCATGGTCGGCCATGCCCTTCCGTTTCGTCCATACCGCAGACCTGCATCTCGATTCGCCTCTCCGCAGCCTCGCCCTTAGAAATGCCGACCTCGCAGAGATCGTGCGCGGGGCGTCGCGGCAGGCTATGGTCAAGATCGTCGATCTCTGCATCGCCGAAGAGGCCGATGCCCTGCTGATTGCCGGCGATCTATATGACGGCAGCCAGACGTCGATGAACACGGCCCTGTTTCTCGGGCGGGAACTGCGCCGGCTGGATGAACACGGCATCCGCGTCTTCATCATCCGCGGCAACCACGACGCCCAGTCGCAGGTCACCAATGAACTGACCCTGCCGCCATCCGCCCACGTCTTCAAGGGCAGGGCAAAGGCGGTGGTCGCCAAGACGCTGGCAAGCGGTCGCGACGTCTATGTGCACGGCGTAAGCTTCGCCAGCCCGCATGCGCCCGAAAGCCTGCTTCCGGCCTTCCAGCCGCCGGTGCCCGGCGCGGTGAACATCGGCATGCTGCACACGAGCCTCGCAGGTGCCGCGGGTCACGATCTCTATGCCCCCTGCAGCGTCGCCGATCTCGTTGCCCATGGCTTCGATTACTGGGCACTCGGCCACATCCACCAGCGGCAGGTCCACGCGGCGGAGCCCTTCATCGTCATGCCGGGTATGCCGCAGGGTCGCGACATCAATGAAGTCGGCGTGAAGAGCGTGTCGTTCGTCACGGTCGACGACGACGGCCATGTCAGTCTTGCCGAGCGGGCGATCGGCATCGCCAGCTTCGAACGCCTTCGTGTCGATCTGACGGGCATCACGGAATGGCGCGACATGCTCGATGCCGTCAGGCAGGCGCTTTCGCGCACCTGTGGTGAAGCGGCGGCAGAGAACGTCATCCTGCGTCTGACGCTCGCCGGCGCGACGCCCTTGGCCTGGCGCCTTCGCCGTGACGCGGACCTGTTGCGGGCGGAGATCGACAACATTGCCGCCGGCATCGCCGGCTGCTGGATCGAGAAGGTCGAACTCACCTGCGGCAACGCCCGGACCGAAAAACCGGGCGCCATGCTCGATCCCGTCGAAGAGCTGGCGGCGCTCGTCGAAGCGGACGTCTTGCCGGCGCACGGGTTTCGCCAGGACGTGCTGGCGGCCGTGGAAGACGTCCTGCAACAGCTTCCGCCCGAGCTTCGCCAATCGCTGGCGCCGGACGAAGAGGCGGTCGCGCGGCTGGCGTTTGAAGCCGGTGTGTCGGGAACCGCCGAGGTGCTCGCCCATCTTCATGGCGGTGGCGCCGGCGAGGGTGGCCACTGATGCGGATCAGCGCGCTCGATCTCGTCCGCTACGGCAAGTTTACCGATCGTCGCCTTGACTTCGGCGATGGCGTGCCCGGCACTCCCGACCTCCACATCGTCTACGGCCCGAACGAGGCTGGAAAATCGACTCTGTTTTCCGGTTTTCTCGACCTACTCTTCGGCATCGAGCATTCGAGCCCCTACGGCTTCCTGCACCCTTACCAGACGATGCGCGTGGGCGGCACGATCGAAGCGGCCGGCCGCAGCGATCGGGTCTTCCGCATCAAGAGAAAGACGAATTCACTGGTCGGCCTCGACGACCAGCCCTTGCCCGACAACACGTTTTCCGGAGCGCTCGGCGCGATCGATCGCGACACCTACCAGATGATGTTCTCGCTGGACGACGAGAGCATCGAGAAGGGCGGCGAGGCGATCCTGAAAAGCGAGGGCGAACTCGGGTCACTGCTGTTTTCGGCGAGCTCGGGCCTGCCGGACAGCACGGCGATCCTTGCGGCCCTGCGCGGGCAGGCCGACGGCTTCTACCGGCCACAGGCGCGCAAGCATCAGCTTGCGGAACTGAAAGGCGAGCTTGAGGCCCTGAGGGTCGAACGCAATGCGCTCGATATCAATGCACGCGAATATGCGGCGCTGCGCAAGACGCTGACGCAGGCGCGTGAACGCCACGACGAAGCGATCACGCGTCGAGCCGAGTTGCGGCTGGCGCGGGCCCGCCTGAAAGCCGAGGTCGAAGCGTTGCCCCATTTCGGCAGGCTTCGCGCCCTCCGTGCGGAACTGGCGGGCGCTCCGCCGCTGCCGGTACCGCCAGCGGAGTGGGCGAGTGAACTGCCGGCGCTTCGGCGCCAGGAGGCGGAGACCGAGATCAGGCTACGACAGATCGACAGCGAGATGCAGCATCGCCGCGATGCGCTCGAGGAAATGCCGCTCGACAAGGAAGGCCTCTGCCTGATCGAGCGCCTGACCGCGCTTCAGGAAACCGCGCTTGATGCGCGTTATGTCACCGCGGCGCGCGACATGCCGTCTCGATTGGAGGATCTGGCGCGGACCGGGGCAGAAATTCTTGGCTGCCTGTTGCGGCTCGGCGAACCGGCCGACCGCGATCCCGCGTCGCTTTTACTTGCGGCCGGGACCGGCGCGCAGCTTCAGGATTTGGCGCGCCGGCACTCGGCCCTCGTCGAGCGTGTCGCTTCGGCGCGCCTGGAGCTGCAGAGCGCCGTCGAAGCGGATCGGGACGCTGAAGGCGATTTGCTGCGGCTCGAAGAGCAGGGGGCAGCGGACGTCTCCGGGCTTGCCGAAAAGCTGTCGCTGTTGCGGCGCAGTGACTTCGTCCTGCGCAAGCAGGCGGCGCAACAGGCCATCGACCGGCTGGATGCGGAACTCGCCGACAAGCTCGTGCTGCTGAGGCCCTTTGCCGGAACAGCCGATGATCTTCTCGCGCTCGACGTTCCGTCGCCGGCAACGCTGGAGACCTGGCACAGGGCGGCTGCCAGCCAGGAGGAGCGGCATTTGCGAGTCGTCGACCGCATCGCTGCCGAGCAGGAGTTGCTGGCGGGGGACGAGGCGCGGCTGGCCGGGCTGTCCGCCGTTGGCGGCACGATGGACGATTTCTCGGCCTCAGCACTGCGTCAGCGCCGCAATGAAGCGTGGCGCCAGCACAAGGCGGAGCTTGCTCTGGAAACGGCCACTGCCTTCGAGCAGGTGATGAGCGAAGACGACGAGGTTTCCGCGCGACGCCTTGCGGACACGGCGCAGCTTGCCGACATGCGCGGCTTGTCGCTGTCGATCGCCGAGCGGCGTGCCCGCATCGCGACGCTGCGTCGGCAGGAGGAGCAATTTCTGGCCGACGCGACGACGCAAGCGCAGGTGTTGGCAACAGCCGTCTTGGCCTGCGGCTTACCTAGCGTGATGCGTCTGACGCAACTGGAGCCTTGGCTGACCACACGGCTTGCGGCGCTGGACCTGCGCGCGCATTTGCGCGCGGCGCGCCAGGATTTCGATCGCGCCCATTCCGAGGAGGCCGAAGCGATTGCCAGCTTGCGCGAGGAGCTTGCGGCTATAGATATCGGCGGACGCCTGCCGGAGCGGCTCGACAACCTTCTCCTTGCCGCCGAGCAGGCGGTGTCGCAGGCGCGTGCGCTGGAGGGCGCCCGCAACGCAGCCCGTGAGGCGGCAAAGCGGGCGCGAACGCTTCTGGAAAGCCGGCAGTCGGCGCTCGATCTGGCTGAAGACGCGATGGACGCGTGGCAAGAACAATGGTCGGAACTTCTTGCCAAAAGCTGGCTGGCCGCGCGGAGCGAACCGCTGACGCCAGAGCAGACCGGTCCGATGCTGGCGATCCTGCAGGAGCTCGATAAGCTGACGCAGCGCAAGGCCGACCTCGAATATCGCATCGCCGGCATGCGCAAGGACCAGGTTGAATTCGACCGCGCCATTGCCGAGCTTGCCTGCGGGACGGCCGCTGATGACACACTGACGACCTACATGACGTTGAAGACGCGCGCCGCCGAGGCGCAGCGGCTTTCGGATCGCCGCGCAACCTTCCTCGCCGAAATCGCCCGCCTGGAGGAAGAGCGGCGTGTCGCCTGTGCGAAGCGGGAGCTCCATGTGGCGCGCAGGCGGCAGGTGCTTGAATTCTTCGACTGCGAAACGCTCGATGAGGCCGCGCAGCTATTCGAGGCCGGCCGGGAACAGCAGCGCCTGCGTGAACGCATCGCCGAATCGGAGGCGGATCTTGCCTCCCGCCTTGATGTCGCCGAGAGCACGCAGGCGGAGGCTTTGCTCGCGGAACTCGATGACACGGCGGTGCGGCTGGAGCTGGCACGGCTGGATGCCGCACTCGAACAAAGCGACCGCGACGTCAGTGAACTGCATACGGAGATGCGGGAAAGAGAAAAGGCGCTCGCGGCTGTCGAAGGCGGCGACACGGTCGCAGAACTCGAACAGAAGCGGCGGACGTTGCTGCTCGACATCGAAAACAAGGCGCTTGCCTATCTGCGGCTTCGCGCCGGCGTCATCGCCGCCGAGACCGCGCTCCGGCTTTTCCGCGAGCGGCATCGCAGCGCAATGATGCGGCGCGCGTCGGAGACCTTCAGCCGGATCAGCGGCGGAGAATATTCCGGCCTGTCGGCGCAGTCCGACCGGGGACAGGAGTTCCTGATCGCCAATGCGTCGGCCGGCGGGTCGAAGCTTGCCAAGGATCTCTCCAAGGGCACGCGCTTTCAGCTCTATCTGGCGCTCAGAATCGCCGGCTATCACGAAATCGCAGCCGCGCGCGAATCGCTGCCCTTCATCGCCGACGACATCATGGAGACCTTCGACGACGGCCGCGCCGGCCGCGCCTTCGAGCAGATGGCAGAAATGGCCCGCGTCGGCCAGGTGATCTATCTGACGCACCACGAGCATCTTTGCGAGATCGCCCGTGAGGCCTGTCCGACTGTGACAATCCACAGGTTATGATAGGCTCGCGGGCGAGGTTGGGCCTGTCCGCCGTAGCGCACTTTCGCTGACGACGAGCGCCACACACGAAAATCGGAGGAACGAGATATGGACATCATACCCGGTGGATCGAGACCTTCGATGCGCGCCCCGGCGGAATACTTCACTGGCACGGTACGCCAGGACCCGGTGATCGAGGCCGCAGACCCGGCGCGCGTCCGCGCTGTCAGCGTCACCTTCGAACCCGGCGCTCGGACGGCCTGGCATACGCACCCGCTCGGCCAGACCCTGGTTGTCACCGCCGGCCGTGGTCTCGTGCAAAGCTGGGGTGGCCCTGTGCAAGAGATTCGTATGGGCGATGTCGTCTGGTTCCCGCCGGGCGAAAAGCACTGGCACGGTGCAGCACCCGATACGGCCATGGTGCATCTTGCGATTCAGGAAGCGCTCGACGGCAAGGCTGTGGATTGGCTGGAGCATGTCAGCGACGAGCAGTATCGCGGCGGGTAGCGCCGGTGGGCCTATCGATACGTTGGGATTTGGCGGGTTTGCTGCTCCGGCGAGGCTGACGGTGCGGGTATCGCGATCGAGGCCGTCGAATCCCTGATTCCCGACTGTTGACGGCTGAGCTCTAAAGCCAAAGCAATTCGAAGCGGCAGGCCTATCGCAAACGCGAACAGCAATTTGAGCAGATTTGGTGATTATTTTCTGTGGGAGAAAATGGTGGGCGATGAGAGACTCGAACTCCCGACATCCTCGGTGTAAACGAGGCGCTCTACCAACTGAGCTAATCGCCCTTCCGCGTTTGGACCGGATCAGTCCGCCGCGTCGGTGGCCGTGATCTAGGCGTAACCGAAAAAAACCGCAAGAGCATTTGTATCGTTTTTATGATTTTTTTTGTTGGCGCTTGCGCGACACCCTGAAACTGCGGGCTTCGTGCTTGTGGACAAAATGCGCGGACGGCGCCTCGGTAACGGCGAACGGGGGAGGGAGGGGAGGCAATCCGGAATCAGCCTCCGTGTACGCGCATCGACGAGTGCGTGTTGGGATAGGTGACGGCGGGCCGGTGGCGGCAGGCGCTATTGGTCCATTCCGATTTCGATCCTTTTATCGCCCTGTGGATCAATTTTCACTCCGTCACGGATTTGTCTTCAAACACGCTTGACACCCCAATCCGAACCGCTTAGTTAGCCGCTCATCGAACGGCGCTGCTGCTCGATGCGGGGCGGAAACGCCTCAACCAAGTCAAGATGATGCGGGTGTAGCTCAGTCGGTTAGAGTGCCGGCCTGTCACGCCGGAGGTCGCGGGTTCGAGCCCCGTCACTCGCGCCACTCTTGATCTGGATTTGCCTAGGCGTTCTCAACGAGGGCCGATGGTGATACTAATGATCGTTCGCGGTCATCATGCGCGGGTGTAGCTCAGTCGGTTAGAGTGCCGGCCTGTCACGCCGGAGGTCGCGGGTTCGAGCCCCGTCACTCGCGCCATTTCTTCTCTCCGTCCTTCCTGTGAATTGCGCCGGCCCTAGGGCCGGATTGTGCGCTGCGGCAATCTGTCTCGTCTCGCTTTGTTTTACCGTAAAGTTCGCGTCGGCCTGCGAATCCGCGCTTTGTCGGTATCACCCGTCCGATCCTGTGTTGCGAAGCGGTTTAAATGGCCCCTCAAGGCTTGCGCGACGGCGCGGGCTGCGCTAACCACTCCGGCGTTGCAACATATTTTTCGGCCTGCGAGATTTGTTGTTCTGGCGCTCTCCCATGCGCCCTCCCGCAGGCAGGGACGGATAACAATGACTGAACTTCTCGGTTCCTACGTTCCGATCGCGATTTTCATTGGAATCGCATTGGTGATCGGTGTGGCGCTTCTGATTGCTCCCTTCGCCGTCGCCTTCAAGGCTCCTGATTCGGAAAAGCTGTCGGCCTACGAGTGCGGCTTCAATGCGTTCGATGACGCCCGCATGAAGTTCGACATCCGCTTCTATCTCGTGTCGATCCTCTTCATCATCTTCGACCTCGAAGTTGCCTTCCTCTTTCCTTGGGCGGTTTCGTTCCATGAATTGGGCTGGTTCGGCTTCTGGTCAATGATGGTCTTCCTCGGAGTGCTGACGATCGGCTTTATCTATGAATGGAAGAAGGGAGCGCTGGAATGGAACTGACCTCCGGCACCACGCTCGTTGCGCCCAAGCCGAAAGGGATCATCGATCCCTCCACCGGCAAGCCGATTGGCAGCAATGATGCATTCTTCGGCGAGATCAACAATGAGCTCGCCGACAAGGGTTTTCTGGTCACCTCGACCGACGAGCTCATCAATTGGGCCCGTACCGGTTCGCTGATGTGGATGACCTTCGGTCTCGCCTGCTGCGCGGTCGAAATGATGCAGATGTCCATGCCGCGCTACGACGCCGAACGCTTCGGTTTTGCGCCGCGCGCCTCGCCGCGCCAGTCCGACGTCATGATCGTCGCTGGCACGCTGACCAACAAGATGGCGCCTGCGCTCCGCAAGGTCTATGACCAGATGCCGGAGCCGCGTTACGTCATCTCGATGGGTTCGTGCGCCAATGGCGGCGGCTACTACCACTATTCCTATTCGGTTGTTCGCGGTTGCGACCGCGTCGTTCCCGTCGACATCTACGTGCCAGGCTGTCCTCCCACGGCAGAAGCGCTGCTTTATGGCGTGCTCCTGCTGCAGAAGAAGATCCGCCGGACCGGCACGATCGAGCGCTAAGGGCAGGGGGTCTTTGATATGAGTGAAGCCCTGAATGAGCTTGCGTCCTACCTGCGCGAAACGCGCGGTGCGCTGATCTCCGACGCATCGCTGGCCTATGGCGAGCTGACGCTGACGACGACGTCGGCGAACCTGATCGCGCTGCTTACGTTCCTTCGTGACGATGTGCAGTGCGCCTTCGTCAATTTCGTCGATGTCTGCGGCGTCGACTGGCCGCAGCGGCCGGACCGTTTCGACGTTGTCTATCATCTCTTGTCGCCGCGCCAGAACCTGCGCGTGCGCGTCAAGGTCGCAACCGGCGAGAACGAGCCGGTTCCGTCGGCAACGCCGGTCTATCCCGGTGCCGACTGGTTCGAGCGCGAAGCCTACGATATGTACGGCATCCTGTTTACCGGCCATCCTGACCTGCGTCGCATCCTGACGGACTACGGTTTCGAAGGACATCCGCTGCGCAAGGACTTCCCGGTCACCGGTTTTGTCGAGGTGCGTTACGATGACGAAGCAAAGCGCGTCGTCTACGAACCCGTCGAACTGAAGCAGGAATTCCGCAACTTCGACTTCCTCTCTCCCTGGGAAGGCACGGACTACGTGCTGCCCGGCGACGAGAAGGCGAAAGCACGGTGAGACTAAGTGGTCCGCGGTAGCCGGTGAACGGCTGCCGTCCGACCTGGAGCAATCGGTATGACCGAACATAACGTCCGCAACTTCAACATCAACTTTGGTCCGCAGCATCCGGCGGCGCACGGCGTTCTTCGTCTGGTGCTCGAGCTTGATGGCGAAATCGTCGAGCGCGTCGATCCGCATATCGGCCTGCTGCATCGCGGTACCGAAAAGCTGATCGAGACCAAGACCTACCTGCAGGCCGTGCCCTATTTCGACCGCCTCGACTATGTGGCGCCGATGAACCAGGAGCATGCCTACGCGCTGGCGATCGAGAAGCTGACGGCGACCGAAGTTCCGATCCGCGGCCAGCTCATCCGCGTCCTCTATTCGGAAATCGGCCGCATCCTCTCGCATCTTCTGAACGTCACGACGCAGGCCATGGACGTCGGCGCGCTGACGCCGCCGCTCTGGGGCTTTGAAGAGCGCGAAAAGCTGATGGTGTTCTACGAGCGTGCCTGCGGCGCGCGCATGCACTCGGCCTACTTCCGTCCGGGCGGCGTCCACCAGGACCTCCCGCACGAACTCGTCGAAGACATCGGCAAGTGGATCGATCCGTTCCTGAAGACCGTCGACGACATCGACGAACTCTTGACCGGCAACCGCATCTTCAAGCAGCGCAACGTCGACATCGGCGTCGTCAAGCTCGACGATGCCTGGGCCTGGGGCTTCTCGGGCGTGATGGTGCGTGGCTCGGGCGCTGCCTGGGACCTGCGTCGTTCGCAGCCCTATGAGTGCTATTCGGATCTCGAGTTCGATATCCCGATCGGCAAGAACGGCGACTGCTTCGACCGTTATCTGATCCGTATGATCGAAATGCGCCAGTCGGCCCGCATCATGCGCCAGTGCGTCGATCGCCTGCTCGGCGATGCCAAGGTCGGCCCGGTTTCGTCGCTCGACGGCAAGATCGTTCCGCCGAAGCGCGGCGAGATGAAGCGTTCGATGGAAGCGCTCATCCACCACTTCAAGCTCTATACCGAAGGCTACCACGTGCCGGCCGGCGAAGTTTACGCCGCCGTCGAAGCGCCGAAGGGCGAATTCGGCGTCTATCTCGTCTCCGACGGCACCAACAAGCCCTATCGCTGCAAGATCCGTGCCCCAGGTTATGCGCATCTGCAGGCGATGGATTTCCTCTGTCGGGGACACCAGCTTGCCGACGTTTCGGCCGTGCTGGGCTCCCTCGATATCGTGTTCGGTGAGGTGGACCGCTGATGCGTCTCGCGCCCCTGGCCACGCTCGCTCTTCTCGCGCTTGCATCGACCGTTTCTGCACAGGAGCAGGTCGAAAGCGGCGCGACGTCGGGCGGCATGCGCGGGGGCTCGATGGCCGATCTCGTTGCCAAGGGCTACGAGATCAAGGCCGCGGTCGCCAATGGCACGCGCTACATCGTATTTTTGCAGAAAGACCAGTCAGCCTATGCCTGTGAGTTCGTCTCGGTGACGAAATCGCGGTGCGGTTCGATTAACTGATAAGGTGTCCACTAGAATGTCCGTTCGTCGACTAGCCGAAGACACCGTCCAGCCAGCGAGCTTTGCCTTCAGCAAGGAGAACGCCGCCTGGGCGAAGGAAACGATCAATAAGTACCCCAAGGGTCGTGAGCAGTCTGCCGTCATCCCGTTGTTGATGCGCGCTCAGGACCAGGACGGCTGGGTCACGAAGGCCGCCATCGAGTCGATCGCGGACATGCTCGGCATGCCGTACATCCGCGCGCTCGAAGTTGCGACCTTCTACACCCAGTTCCAGTTGAAGCCGGTCGGCACGCGCGCCCACATTCAGGTTTGCGGTACGACGCCCTGCATGCTGCGTGGCGCCGAAGACCTGATCAAGGTTTGCAAGAGCAAGATTGCCCATGATCCCTTCACCCTGAACGAGAGTGGCACGCTTTCCTGGGAAGAAGTCGAATGTCAGGGCGCCTGCGTCAACGCGCCGATGGTCATGATCTTCAAGGACACCTTCGAAGACCTGACGCCCGAGCAGCTCGAGCAGATCATCGACCGTTTCGAAGCAGGCAAGGGTGCTGAAGTCACCCCCGGTCCGCAGATCGATCGCATCTATTCGGCTCCGGAAGGCGGCCCGACGACCCTCATGCTTGGGGATGCTGCTCCGGCCAAGGCTGCGGCCAGCGCCGCCAAGAAGGTGAGCGATGCTCCGGCCGTCTCCGTGCCGCCGTCGAATGCCGGCCGCGCCAAGACCGCGTCGGCCGTGACCGACGCATCGCTGAAGACCCCGGCGACGGCAAAGGCGGAAGCCGCTGCCAACGCCAAGGTCGAAGGCGACACTGTCGACAAGTCGAAGCCGGCCAAGGCTGCTGCCGTTTCCGTCAAGCCGTCGCTGGAGGACAAGAACCGTCCGGCCGGCATCGAGAAGCCGGCAGCGACCGACGACCTCAAGCTGATCTCGGGCGTCGGTCCGAAGATCGAGGGTACGCTCAACGAACTGGGCATCTACACCTACGCGCAAGTTGCTTCGTGGAAGAAGGCGGAGCGCGAGTGGGTCGACGGATACCTGAATTTCAAGGGCCGCATCGAACGCGACGACTGGGTCAAGCAGGCCAAGGCGCTCGCCAAGGGCGGCGAAGCCGAATACATCAAGGTCTTCGGCAAGAAGCCGCGGTAAAGAGGTGAATTATGCTCAGAGATGAAGACCGCATCTTTACCAATATCTACGGCCTCAAGGACAAGTCCCTGAAGGGCGCCATGGCGCGCGGCCACTGGGACGGCACCAAGCAGCTGCTCGAAAAGGGCCGTGACTGGATCGTCAACGAAGTGAAGGCTTCCGGCCTTCGCGGTCGTGGCGGCGCCGGCTTCCCGACGGGCCTCAAGTGGTCCTTCATGCCGAAGGAAAGCGACGGCCGTCCGCATTACCTCGTCGTCAATGCCGACGAGTCCGAGCCCGGCACCTGCAAGGACCGTGACATCATGCGTCACGATCCGCATACGCTGATCGAAGGCTGCGTCATCGCCAGCTTCGCCATGGGTGCCCATGTCGCCTACATCTACGTCCGCGGCGAATTCGTCCGCGAGCGCGAGGCGCTGCAGGCGGCGATCGACGAGTGCTACGCCTATGGCCTGCTCGGCAAGAACAACAAGCTCGGCTACGACATCGACATCTACGTGCACCATGGTGCCGGCGCCTACATCTGTGGCGAAGAGACGGCGCTGCTCGAAAGCCTTGAAGGCAAGAAGGGCCAGCCGCGCCTGAAGCCACCGTTCCCGGCCAACATGGGCCTCTACGGCTGCCCGACGACCGTCAACAACGTCGAGTCGATCGCGGTAACCCCGACGATCCTGCGCCGCGGCGCCGGCTGGTACACGAGTTTCGGTCGCCCGAACAACCACGGCACCAAGCTCTATTCGGTATCCGGTCACGTCAACCGCCCGTGCACGGTCGAAGACGCGATGTCGATCCCGTTCCATGAGCTGATCGAAAAGCACTGTGGCGGCATTCGCGGCGGCTGGGACAACCTGCTCGCCGTCATTCCCGGCGGTTCGTCCGTTCCTTGCGTGCCCGGCGCGCAGATGAAGGACGCGATCATGGATTTCGACGGTCTGCGCGAGGTCGGTTCCAGTCTTGGAACCGCCGCCGTCATCGTGATGGACAGGTCGACCGACATCATCAAGGCGATCTGGCGTCTCTCGGCCTTCTACAAGCACGAGAGCTGCGGTCAGTGCACGCCGTGCCGCGAAGGCACCGGCTGGATGATGCGCGTCATGGAACGCATGGTTCAGGGCCGCGCCCAGAAGCGCGAAATCGACATGCTGTTCGACGTCACCAAGCAGGTGGAAGGCCACACGATCTGCGCGCTCGGCGACGCAGCTGCCTGGCCGATCCAGGGTCTGATCAAGCATTTCCGTCCGGAAATGGAAAAGCGCATCGACGAATATACGCGCAATGCGTCGTCGCATGGCGCGGTTCTGGAAGCGGCGGAGTAACCCGACGATGGCCGGCGCACGCGAAGAGGGACAGATGAAGGGACAGGCCGAAGCAGCCATTCCGTTCGCACGTCCGCTTGGCGGCGATCCGGCCGACCCGTTCGGCATGGGCGAATGGATGAAGGGCCTTTCACAGGTGCCGCTGCATCCGCTGATGGTTCACCCGGCAGCCGCAGTTGCAGCAGCGACCGCGATCGGCTTCGGTCTCACGACCCAGATTGCAGGCGCCATGATCGGCGCGATGCAAGGGGCCGTCGAGGCGGCGCAGAAGCGGGCAGAGCCCGCATCGTCTGACACGACGACTGCCGTTGTCGCAAAGACGGTGCAGGCCGACGCAAAGCCGGAACCGGTCGCCAAGCCGTCCGCACCTGCCAAGCGCGCAGCCGCAAAGCCGGTGGTCGAGAAGGTTGCCGCTCAAAAGGTGGTCAAGGTTCGCGCGACGCGCGCCAAGGCGAAAGCCACCGACGACCTCAAGCGGATCTCCGGCATCGGCCCGAAGCTCGAGCAGGTGCTGAACGCGAAGGGCATCAGCGGCTTTGCCGACATCGCCGGTTGGAGCGAGGCGGATGTCGCCCGCTTCGACGACGAACTCGGTTTCGGCGGGCGGATCAAGCGGGACGATTGGGTTGGACAGGCCAAGGCGCTGAAAGGCGCTTGAGACAACAGGGCGGGGACCGGGGACGGCCATCGCCCGCAAGCAGCAAGGCTGTGTTGGAATTGTGCGTCGCCGATGGGCCGACGGACGGAAGACAGGATTGAGTACGAAGATGGCAAAGCTGAAAGTCGACGGAAAAGAGATCGAGGTACCGGATCATTTCACGCTGCTTCAGGCGTGCGAAGAGGCCGGGGCTGAAGTTCCGCGCTTCTGTTTCCACGAGCGGCTTTCGGTCGCCGGCAACTGCCGCATGTGTCTGATCGAGGTGAAGGGAGGGCCGCCCAAGCCCGCCGCTTCCTGCGCCATGGGCGTGCGCGACCTCCGTCCGGGCCCGAACGGCGAAGCGCCGGAAGTCTTCACGACCACGCCGATGGTCAAGAAGGCGCGCGAAGGCGTGATGGAATTCCTGCTGATCAACCATCCGCTCGACTGCCCGATCTGTGACCAGGGCGGCGAATGCGACCTGCAGGACCAGGCCATGGCCTTCGGTATCGACAGCTCGCGCTACCAGGAAAACAAGCGCGCCGTCGAAGACAAGTATATCGGCCCGCTCGTCAAGACCGTGATGAACCGCTGCATTCACTGCACGCGCTGCGTTCGCTTCACGACCGAAGTTGCCGGCATTGCCGAACTTGGCCTGATCGGCCGCGGCGAAGACGCCGAGATCACCACCTATCTCGAGCAGGCGATGACCTCCGAGCTGCAGGGCAACGTTGTTGACCTCTGCCCGGTCGGTGCGCTGACCTCGAAGCCGTTTGCCTTCACCGCCCGTCCGTGGGAGCTGAACAAGACCGAATCCATCGACGTGATGGACGCGCTCGGTTCGGCGATCCGCGTCGATACCCGTGGCCGCGAAGTCATGCGCATCATGCCGCGCGTCAACGAGGACATCAACGAAGAGTGGATCTCCGACAAGAGCCGCTTCATCTGGGACGGCCTGAAGACGCAGCGCCTCGATCGTCCATACGTCAAGAAGGACGGCCGTCTGCAGCCGGCAACGTGGGGCGAAGCATTCCAGGCGGTCAAGGCTGCCGTCGCCCAGACTTCCGGCGACAAGATCGGCGGCATTGCCGGCGACCTCGCTTCGGTCGAAGAAATGTACGCGCTGAAGCAGCTGATCGCAGCGCTCGGCTCCGAGAGTGTCGACTGCCGCCAGGATGGCGCCGCACTCGACCCGTCGCTCGGTCGCGCCAGCTACCTCTTCAACCCCACGATCGCTGGCATCGAAAGCGCTGACGCGCTGCTGATCATCGGCTCCAATCCGCGCTTTGAGGCTTCGGTTCTCAACGCTCGCATCCGCAAGCGCTACCGCATGGGCAACTTCCCGATCGCCGTGATCGGCGAGCCGGGCGAACTGCGTTACGAATACGAGTATCTCGGCGCCGGCACCGAAACGCTCGCCGAGCTCGTCTCGGGCAAGGGCAAGTTTGCAGCGACCTTGAAGAAGGCGCAGCGCCCGATGATCCTCATCGGCCAGGGTGCTGTTGCAGGGGAGGGCGGCGCTGCCGTTCTTTCTGCCGCCGCCAAGCTCGCAGGCGCCGTCGGTGCGGTTACCGCCGAGTGGAACGGTTTTGCCGTTCTTCACACGGCCGCTTCCCGCGTCGGTGGTCTCGACCTCGGCTTCGTTCCGGGCGCGAACGGCAAGACGGCGGCCGATATGGTCACCGCCTCCGACGTTCTCTTCCTGCTCGGCGCTGACGAGATCGACCTTGCGGAACGCAAGTCCGGCTTCACGGTTTATATCGGCTCGCACGGCGACAACGGCGCACATGCCGCCGACGTCATCCTGCCGGGCGCGACCTACACCGAAAAGTCCGGCACCTGGGTCAACACCGAAGGCCGCGTTCAGGTCGGCAACCGCGCCGGCTTCGCACCGGGCGACGCACGCGAGGACTGGGCGATCATCCGCGCGCTCTCCGACGTGCTCGGCAAGAAGCTGCCCTTTGATTCGCTTGGCGAATTGCGCTCGAAGCTCTATGCGGCCCACCCGCATTTCGCCGATATCGACGCGATCGCGAACGGCAACGGCGACGAAATTGCCGCACTTGGTCAAAAAGCCGGTGAGATGGGCAAATCCGTGTTTGCGTCTCCGGTCAAAGACTTCTATTTGACGAACCCGATAGCGCGCGCATCCGCCGTCATGGCCGAATGCTCGGCTTTGGCACGCAACAATTTCAAAGCTGCGGCGGAATGAGCGCGAGGGAATAGAGTATCATGGACGCTTTCGTTTCGACCTATGTCTGGCCCGCGATCATCATGGTCGCCCAGTCGCTGCTGCTCCTGGTCGCGCTGCTGCTTTTCATCGCCTACATCCTGCTCGCAGACCGTAAGATCTGGGCTGCAGTTCAGCTCCGCCGTGGTCCGAATGTGGTGGGCCCCTGGGGACTTTTCCAGTCCTTCGCCGACCTTTTGAAGTTCGTCTTCAAGGAGCCGGTTATCCCGGCCGGCGCCAACAAGGCGATCTTTCTGCTAGCCCCGCTCGTCTCCGTGACGCTGGCGCTCGCCGCTTGGGCCGTGATCCCGCTCAACGCCGGCTGGGTGATCGCGAACATCAACGTCGGCATCCTCTTCGTGTTCGCCATATCTTCTCTCGAAGTTTATGGCATCATCATGGGCGGCTGGGCGTCGAACTCCAAATATCCCTTCCTCGGCGCGCTTCGCTCCGCAGCTCAGATGGTCTCCTACGAAGTCTCGATCGGCTTCGTTATCGTCACCGTCCTGCTCTGCGTCGGCTCGCTGAACCTGACGGACATCGTCAACGCGCAGTCGAGCGGCATCGGCACCAACCTCGGCCTGCCGGCGTCGTTCCTCGACTGGCATTGGCTGGCGCTGTTCCCGATGTTCATCGTGTTCTTCATTTCGGCGCTGGCCGAAACGAACCGCCCGCCTTTCGACCTTCCCGAAGCGGAATCCGAACTCGTCGCCGGCTTCATGGTCGAGTACGGCTCCACGCCTTACATGATGTTCATGCTCGGCGAATATGCCGCCATCTGCCTGATGTGCGCGCTGACGACGATCCTGTTCCTCGGTGGCTGGCTGCCTCCGGTGGACGTCTGGTTCCTCAACTGGGTACCCGGCATCATCTGGTTCGTGCTGAAGGCATCCTTCGTGTTCTTCATGTTCGCGATGGTGAAGGCCTTCGTGCCGCGTTACCGCTACGACCAGCTGATGCGTCTTGGCTGGAAGGTTTTCCTGCCGATCTCTCTCGCAATGGTCGTGATCACTGCGTTCGTTCTCAAGCTGACGGGAGCCGCATGACGATGGCTCACGTTTGGCAGCATACCGCCGGTCGCTCCCAGGCCGGCAACTCTGGAGGTAAATGATGGCCGGTCTTTCGCAAGCCGTCAGCTCGCTGTTCCTGAAGGAATTCGTCGGCGCGTTCTTTCTGTCGATGCGCTATTTCTTCAAGCCGAAGGCGACGTTGAACTACCCCTTCGAAAAGGGACCGGTCAGCCCGCGCTTCCGCGGCGAGCATGCGCTGCGCCGTTATCCGAACGGTGAAGAGCGTTGCATCGCCTGCAAGCTGTGCGAGGCGATCTGTCCTGCACAGGCCATCACCATCGAAGCCGGCCCGCGCCGCAACGACGGCACACGCCGTACGGTTCGCTACGACATAGACATGGTGAAGTGCATCTATTGCGGTTTCTGCCAGGAAGCCTGTCCGGTCGATGCCATCGTCGAGGGCCCGAACTTCGAGTTCGCCACCGAGACGCGCGAAGAGCTTTACTACGACAAGGACAAGCTCCTCGCCAACGGCGACCGTTGGGAACGGGAAATCGCACGCAACATCGCAATGGACTCGCCCTATCGCTGAGGCCAGAGCGTAGCGCCGCCCCGGGGAGGGCGGTGCATGTGACATAGGTTTGGGCAACGGCCGGACGCGTGTCCGGCTTTGCCTGTGGAGTGGGGCCAGAAGCGCCTCACGCCGTGCAAGACGAAGAAGGCACCGATCATGGGTCTGCAGGTTCTTTTTTTCTATCTCTTTGCCTTCATCGCGGTGGCGTCGGCATTCATGGTCATTGCGGCCAGGAACCCGGTTTATTCGGTTCTGTTCCTGATCCTGACCTTTTTTAACGCGGCAGGTCTGTTCCTGCTGACTGGCGCCGAATTCCTCGCGATGATCCTGCTGGTCGTTTATGTCGGCGCGGTCGCGGTGCTGTTCCTGTTCGTGGTCATGATGCTCGACATCGACTTCGCGGAACTGCGGGCCGGCGTGCTTGAATATGCGCCGGTGGGCGCGCTGATCGGTCTGATCCTTGCAGCCGAGCTCATCATCGTGGTTGGCGGTGCGACGTTCTCGCCTGAGATCGCCAAGTCGATTTCGATGCCGATCCCGGCGGTCGCCGACCGCACGAACACGGCAGCGCTCGGCGACGTGCTCTACACGCACTACGTCTACTTCTTCCAGATCGCCGGCCTGGTCCTGCTCGTCGCCATGATCGGCGCGATCGTGCTGACCCTGCGCCACCGCGAAAACATCAAGCGCCAGAACATCCCGCAGCAGGTTGCCCGCACGCCCGAGACCGCCGTCGAAGTGGTCACGGTCAAGCCCGGCCAGGGCATTTAAGTCGGACGCGAGATCGAGGAACAAAAAAATGGAAATCGGAATTTCCCACTATCTCACCGTCAGCGCCATCCTGTTCACGCTGGGCGTCTTCGGCATCTTCCTGAACCGGAAGAACGTCATCGTCATCCTGATGTCGGTCGAACTCATTCTTCTTGCGGTCAATATCAACATGGTCGCCTTCTCGGCGTTCCTGAATGACATCACTGGCCAGGTCTTTGCCCTGTTCATCCTGACCGTCGCGGCTGCGGAAGCGGCCATCGGACTTGCAATTCTCGTCGTCTTCTACCGCAACCGCGGCTCGATCGCTGTTGAAGACGTCAACATGATGAAGGGCTGATTGGGCTATGGATACCATCATCAAGGCTATCGTCTTCCTGCCTTTGATCGGCTTTCTGATCGCCGGCCTCTTCGGTAGTTCGATCGGCGCCAAGGCATCGGAATATGTCACCAGCGGTCTGATGATCATTGCCGCTGCGCTCTCCTGGTACGTCTTCTTCGACGTCGCCATGGGCCACCAGGAAATGATCAAGGTGTCGGTGCTGCGCTGGATCCAGTCCGGCACCTTCGATGTCGAATGGGCGTTCCGCGTCGATACGCTGACCTCGGTCATGTTCGTGGTCGTCAACACGGTGTCGACCCTCGTGCATGTCTATTCGATCGGCTACATGCACCACGATCCGCATCGTCCGCGCTTCTTTGCCTATCTGTCGCTCTTCACCTTCGCGATGTTGATGCTCATCACGTCGGACAACCTGGTGCAGATGTTCTTCGGCTGGGAAGGCGTGGGTCTTGCGTCCTACCTGCTCATCGGCTTCTGGTACAAGAAGCCGTCGGCCAACGCTGCTGCGATGAAGGCCTTCATCGTCAACCGCGTCGGTGACTTCGGGTTCGCGCTCGGTATCTTCCTGGTCTTCGTGCTGTTCGGCTCGGTCAACCTGGAAACGATCTTCGCTGCCGCCAAGACCTATCTGCCGGCCGAAGGTGCGGGAGCAGGGGAGGCCGTCGTCACCCTGTTCGGCATGCACCTCGACAAGGCTGACGCCATCACCGCCGCATCCCTGCTGCTCTTCATGGGCGCGATGGGCAAGTCGGCGCAGTTCCTGCTGCACACCTGGCTTCCGGACGCCATGGAAGGCCCGACCCCGGTTTCGGCTCTTATCCATGCCGCAACCATGGTTACCGCCGGCGTCTTCCTCGTCGCCCGCATGTCGCCGGTGTTCGAGCTGTCGCCGGATGCGCTGACCGTCGTCACCATCATCGGCGCGATCACCGCCTTCTTCGCGGCGACCGTCGGCCTCGTCCAGAACGACATCAAGCGCGTCATCGCCTATTCGACCTGCTCGCAGCTCGGCTACATGTTCGTGGCCCTCGGCGTCGGTGCCTATGGCGCGGCGATCTTCCACCTGTTCACGCACGCCTTCTTCAAGGCTCTGCTGTTCTTGGGTGCCGGTTCGGTCATCCACGCCGTCGATGGCGAGCAGGACATGCGTTACATGGGCGGTCTCCGGAAGCACATTCCGGTTACCTACTGGATGATGTTCATCGGCACGATCGCACTGACCGGCGTCGGCATCCCTGGCACGATCATCGGTACCGCAGGCTTCTTCTCGAAGGACGCGATCATCGAGTCCGCCTATGCCGCCCACAGCTCGGTTTCCGGTTTCGCCTATGCGCTGCTCGTTGTCGCGGCACTCTTCACCAGCTTCTATTCGTGGCGCCTGACCTTCATGACCTTCCATGGCAAGCCGCGCGCTTCCTCGGATGTCATGCATCACGTGCATGAATCGCCGCAGGTCATGCTGGTGCCGCTCTATATCCTTGGCGTCGGTGCGCTGGTCGCCGGCTTCATCTTCCACGATCACTTCTTCGGCGAAGGCTATGCCGAATTCTGGAAGGGTGCGCTGTTCACCTCGGCGGAAAACGAAATCCTGCATGAGTACCACCACGTGCCGAAGTGGGTTAAGTGGAGCCCGTTTGTCGCCATGGCGCTTGGCCTCTTCACGGCCTGGTACATGTATATCCGCCGGCCGGAACTGCCGAAGTATCTGGCAGAGCAGCACCGTGGCCTCTACCAGTTCCTGCTCAATAAGTGGTACTTCGACGAGCTCTATGACTTCCTGTTCGTACGCTCGGCCAAGTGGCTCGGCACCTTCCTGTGGAAGGAAGGCGACGGTCGCGTGATCGACGGCTACGGCCCGAACGGCATTGCCGCACGTGTGCTCAACGTCACTGACCGCGTTGTCCGCCTGCAGACTGGTTACCTCTATCACTACGCGTTTGCGATGCTGATCGGCATCGCCGCGCTTGTTACTTGGATGATGTTCAGGAGTTCCTTCTGATGACCGATTGGCCCGTACTTTCCGCGGTCACCTTCATGCCGCTCGTCGGCGTCCTGCTTCTCTTGCTCACAAGGGAAGACAGCGCCTACGGCCGCCGGAATATCCTGAACGTTTCGCTGCTGACGACGATCTTCACCTTCGCCGTGTCGGTCTACATCTGGTACCAGTTCGATTCCTCGAACCCGGGCTTCCAGATGATCGAGAAGCACGAGTGGCTCGGCACCGGCATTTCCTACCATCTCGGTGTCGATGGTATCTCGATGCTGTTCGTGGTGCTCTCGGCCTTCCTCATGCCGTTCTGCGTACTGGCGAGCTGGCTGTCGATCGAGAAGCGGCTGAAGGCCTACATGATCGCGTTCCTGGTCCTGGAAACGTTCATGATCGGCGTCTTCGTGTCGCTCGATATCGTGCTCTTCTACGTGTTCTTCGAAGCCGGTCTCATCCCGATGTTCCTCATCATCGGTGTCTGGGGCGGCAAGGACCGCGTTTACGCCAGCTACAAGTTCTTCCTCTATACGCTGCTCGGCTCAGTGCTGATGCTGCTCGCGATCATGGCGATGTACTGGCAGGCCGGTACGACCGACATCACGCAGCTACTGGCCTATAACTTCCCGCGCCAGATGCAGACTTGGCTGTGGCTCGCCTTCTTCGCCTCCTTTGCGGTGAAGATGCCGATGTGGCCGGTCCACACCTGGCTTCCCGACGCACACGTTCAGGCGCCGACGGCGGGCTCGGTCATTCTGGCCGGCGTCTTGCTAAAGCTCGGCGGTTACGGCTTCCTGCGCTTCTCGCTGCCGATGTTCCCGCTGGCCTCAGATTACTTCGCGCCGTTCGTCTTCACGCTTTCGGTCGTCGCCATCATCTACACCTCGCTGGTGGCGCTGATGCAGACCGATATCAAGAAGCTGATCGCCTATTCGTCCGTTGCGCACATGGGCTACGTGACGATGGGTATCTTTGCCGCCAACGTTCAGGGCGTGCAGGGTGCGATCTTCCAGATGCTGTCGCACGGCATTGTCTCCGGCGCGCTCTTCCTTTGCGTCGGCGTTGTCTACGACCGCCTGCACACCCGCGAAATCGCCGCCTATGGCGGCCTCGTCAACAACATGCCGAAGTACGCCGTCGCCTTCATGGTGTTCACCATGGCGAACGTCGGCCTGCCGGGCACGTCCAGCTTCGTCGGCGAAGTCCTGACCCTCGTCGGTGCCTTCCGTGCCAACACCTGGGTTGCGCTCTTTGCCACCTCCGGCGTGATCCTGTCGGCCGCCTATGCGCTCTGGCTCTATCGCCGGGTCGTGTTCGGCGCGCTGGAAAAGGAAAGCCTGAAGGCGTTGCTCGACCTGTCGCCGCGCGAAAAGGCCATCCTTTATCCGCTGGTGATCCTGACGATCTTCTTCGGCGTCTATCCGGCACCGATCTTCGATGCGACAGCGGCCTCCGTGGATCTGCTCGTCAACAACTACTCCGCAGCCCTGCAGGCAGCGCAAAACGTTGCGCTTTCGGTGCAATGACCACAGGACGTGATTGGACATGACTGCTGAAACCCTCCTTGCAAGCCTGCAACTCTCGATCCCCGAGCTGATCCTCGCGGTCGGCGCGATGGCGTTGCTGATGATTGGCGTGTTTTCCGGCGAGAAGTCGGCGTCGACGGTCACCGGTCTTGCGGTTGCCCTCCTGATCATCGCTGGCCTCTGGCTCGTGCTTAAGACCGGTGAAGGCGAAGCCTATGGCGGCGCCTTCCTGTCGGACCCCTTCGCCAAGTTCATGAAGGTTCTGGCCCTGATCGGCTCCATCACCGCCCTGGTGATGACGGTCGGCCATGCGCGCTCCGCCCAGATTGACCGTTTCGAGTTCCCGGTGCTTCTGGTGCTGGCAACGCTCGGCATGCTCTTGATGATCTCGGCCAACGACCTGATCTCGCTCTACCTGTCGCTGGAACTGCAGTCGCTGGCCCTTTATGTCGTCGCTGCCATCAACCGCGACAGCATCCGCTCGACGGAAGCCGGCCTGAAGTACTTCGTCCTCGGTGCGCTTTCTTCGGGCATGCTGCTTTACGGCATGTCGCTGATCTACGGCTTCACCGGCCACACCGGCTTTACCCAGATCGCGGCTGCGCTGACGGCTGAAGGCCGCTCGCTCGGCCTGATCTTCGGGCTGGTTTTCGTACTCGCCGGCCTAGCCTTCAAGATCTCGGCCGTGCCGTTCCACATGTGGACGCCTGACGTTTATGAAGGCGCGCCGACGCCGGTCACCGCCTTCTTCGCGGCGGCACCGAAGGTCGCCGCCATGGCGATCCTCGTTCGCATCGTCATCAACGCCTTCGAGCCTGTCGTTGCAGACTGGCAGCAGATCATCGTCTTCATCTCGATCGCATCGATGCTGCTCGGTGCCTTCGCGGCGATCGGCCAGAAGAACATCAAGCGCCTGATGGCCTATTCCTCGATCGGCCACATGGGCTACGCGCTGGTCGGCCTTGCCGCCGGCTCCATGGCTGGTGTTCGCGGCGTGCTGCTCTACATGCTCATCTACATGGTCATGACGCTTGGCACCTTCGCCTGCATCCTGGCGATGCGCCGCAAGGAAGGCGAAAACGTCGAGAACGTCGACGATCTCGCCGGTCTCTCGCAGACCAACCCCTTCATGGCGACGGTGCTGACCGTCCTGATGTTCTCGCTCGCCGGCATCCCGCCGATGGCAGGCTTCTTCGGGAAGTACTTCGTCTTCATGGCGGCCATTGAAGCCCAGCTCTATGCGCTCGCCATCATCGGCGTTCTCGCATCCGTCGTCGGCGCCTACTACTACCTGCGCGTCATCAAGGTGATGTGGTTCGACGATGCCAAGGGCGAGTTCGCCCGCACCGCCGGCGAACTGCGGCTGGTGTTCGGTCTCTCGGGCCTGTTCGTTCTCGGATACGTGCTCATCGGCGGCCCGCTCGGAAACGCCGCCGAAGTCGCGGCGCGGACCTTCTTTTGATCGCCTTTGAAAGCGGCGGCCGGATCTCGCTCGACGATTTCCGGCACGTCGCTCTCGATGCGGTCGGGTCGACCAACAGTGAATGCCTGGCGCGTGCGCGCCAGGGTGACCCGGGCAATCTCTGGGTCACGGCCATCAGGCAGACCGGCGGGCGCGGACGTCGCGGCCGGGCATGGTTCTCCGAACCGGGCAATCTCTACGCTTCGCTTCTCCTCATCGAGCCGGCACCGGTCGAGCACCTGCACTCTTTGCCGCTTGCTGTCGCCGTCGCCGTTCACAGGGCGATCCGCCAGGTGATGCCGCCGGGTTCGGCGCCGGTGGAGATCAAGTGGCCGAACGACATCCTGATCGACGGCAAGAAGACCTGCGGTATCCTGCTTGAAGGCGAAAGCCTCCCGGACGGGCGCCGGGCGCTGGTCATCGGTTGCGGCATCAACATCGCGGTCCAGCCGGATGAAGGGCTCTATCCCGTGACGTCGCTGGCCAACGAAGGTGCGTCGGTTTCGCCCGACGAACTGTTTGCGCGCCTGTTCCTGACGATGGCGGAGACCCTGCAGGTTTGGGATCGGGGCGCCGGTATCGCCACGACGATCGAACAATGGCGGGCAGCAGCCCGCGGCATCGGTGAAACGATAACCGTGAACCTGCCGGACCGGTCGCTTTCAGGACGCTTTGCCGGTATTGATGAGGCCGGACGGCTGGTGCTCGACACCGGCAACGGCATGACGCAGGCGATTGCCGCCGGCGACGTATTTTTCGGATAAATTTGGAACAGGGGCGCAACACGACATGGCGCAAGAAGAAGAATTGGTGTTCTTGCCGCTCGGCGGCGTCGGCGAAATCGGCATGAATCTTGGCCTGTACGGCTACGGACGGCCGGGCAGCCGCCAGTGGATCATGGTCGATTGCGGTGTGACGTTCCCGGGGCCAGAGCTCCCTGGGGTCGACCTCGTGCTCCCCGATATCGGCTTTCTCGCCGAAGAGCGCCGCAATCTCAAGGCGATCATCATTACCCATGCGCACGAGGACCACTATGGCGGTCTGAACGACCTGTGGCCCGGTCTCAATGTGCCGGTCTATGCCTCGCCGTTCACGGCAGGCATGCTCGAAGCCAAGCGGGATTTCGAGAAGAGCCGGGGCGAGATCCCCATCACGATCTTCAAGCAGGGCGACCGCATCAATGTCGGCCCCTTCGAGATTGAGGCCGTCGGCGTCAACCACTCGATCCCCGAGCCGATGTCGCTGATCATTCGCACGCCGGTCGGCACCGTGGTTCATACCGGCGACTGGAAGATCGACCTTCACCCGTCGCTCGGACCGTTGACCGACGAGACACGCTTCCGCCAGATCGGCGATGAAGGTGTGCTTGCGCTCGTCTGCGATTCCACCAATGCGATGCGCGACGGCGTTTCGCCGTCGGAGCAGGAGGTTTCCGAAAGCCTGACGAAGATCATCGCCAACGCTGAGGGTCGGGTGGCGATCACGACGTTCTCCTCGAATGTCGGGCGCATCCGCTCGATCGCCGAAGCGGCGGAAGAGGCCGGCAGGGATGTGCTTCTGCTCGGCAGTTCGATGAAGCGGGTCGTCGCCGTCGCTACGGATCTTGGGCTGATGGAAGGCATCAAACCTTTCCTCGCCGAAGACGAGTTCGGCTACGTGCCGCGCGACAAGGTCGTGGTCATCCTGACTGGCAGCCAGGGCGAGCCGCGGGCAGCCCTTGCCAAGATCGCCCGTGACGAGATGCGAAATGTCGCCTTCTCGGCTGGCGACACGGTCGTGTTTTCCTCACGCACGATCCCGGGCAACGAAAAGGCGATCAACGACATCAAGAACGGCCTGGTGGAACAGGGCATCCACATCATCACCGACAGCGAGGCGCTGGTGCACGTATCCGGCCACCCGCGTCGCACCGAGCTGCAGCAGATGTACCAGTGGCTGCGGCCGCAGATCCTCGTACCTGTTCATGGCGAGGCGGCGCATCTGACGGCGCATGGCGAATTGGGCCGGCAGTCCGGCATCGCCAGCGTTCCGCGTCTCAGGAACGGCGAAATGCTGCGTCTTGCGCCAGGTCCCGCCGAAGTGATCGACGAAGCGCCCCATGGCCGCATCTACAAGGACGGCAGCCTCATCGGCGATTTCGAGGAGATGGGCATCGGCGAACGCCGCAAGCTCTCCTTCGCCGGCCATGTCGCCGTCAACGTCGTTCTCGACAGCCGCTACGATTTCCTGGGCGACCCGGATATCGTCGCGATCGGCTTGCCGGAGTTCGACGACGAGGGCGAGGACATGGAGGACACGCTCTATGACGCCATTCTTGGCGCCGTCGAGAGCATTCCGCGGGCAAAGCGCAAGGATCTGGCAATGCTGCAGGAGGCGGTCCGCCGCGCCGTGCGCAGCACCGCCAACCAGATCTGGGGCAAGAAGCCGATCGTCACGGTGTTTGTCACCAAAGTCTGATTGGCCGGTCGCCCGTGACCATGTAAGCGGAACCGGACGTCAAAGCGGGAGATCGCAATGCTTGGAAGAGTGAACCACATCGCCATCGCAGTGCCGGATCTTCACTCCGCCGCCGAAAGCTATCGCTCGACGCTCGGCGCCTCCGTCACCGAGCCACAGGCTTTGCCCGAACACGGCGTCACCGTCGTGTTCGTCACGCTTGCAAACACCAAGGTCGAGCTGCTGGAGCCGCTCGGCGAGGGCTCACCGATTGCCGCTTTCCTGGCGAAGAACCCTTCGGGCGGGATGCATCACATCTGCTACGAGGTAGAGAACATCCTGTCGGCGCGCGACGCGTTGCGCGCCGCCGGAGCGCGAGTGTTGGGCGATGGCGAGCCGAAGATCGGCGCCCATGGCAAGCCGGTGCTCTTCCTGCATCCCAAGGATTTTCAGGGTACGCTGATCGAACTCGAAGAGGTGTGACAGTAGATCGCGCGATGCCGGTTTGTGCGATCGGGCGGTCAGCGCTATAAGGCGGACGGAATGTCGCGGAAGTCGCGGCGAAACGCGGGTTGCTCGCTGTCTTGCCGATCGCCTTCACCGGGAGCTTGAAATGCCGCTTTTTTCGACCTTTGCCATCTACTTCATCATCTGGTGGATCACGCTCTTTGCCGTGCTGCCCCTCGGCGTGCGCACTCAGGCTGAAGAAAACAGCGTCGTTCCGGGGAGTGTCGAGAGCGCCCCGGCGAAGTTCAACGCCAAGCGTGTCGTGCTTTTGACGACGGTGATTGCGGCCGTCATTCAACTTGCCTGGTATATCCTGTCCGTCAGGCTCGGCTACGGCATAGATTCCATTCCGCGTTTCTACCCAAAATTTGATTGATAAGTTCATCGCGGCCGCCGCGTGAGCCGGTCGCTCTCAATGCGACATGTTCTGTGCAATTTGATGGGCACATCTGTGCCTTGACGGAGCCTGCGCGCATGCCCGTGGGCAGAACCCGGGCAATTGCAGGATTGACCGCCGTGAAATTGACATAGTTCAATTTTGTAAGGTGCTTCGCGCGTCTGTCTCTTGCTGAAAAGCAAAAAAAAACAAGGCTAAAAGCCTTGTTTTTCAAGTTTCGCGTGATCTTTAATCCGTTTCCGGCGGCAGCGACGAAGCGCGCCTAAGATCTTATCCTCCCAAGACTTGACCGCGAAAGTCGGCAAGAATTTAGTCTTCATGCCTGTTTTGTGAGCCGAAACTAGCCCAAACATTGGGCTCTGTCATCCTGTTTTTTTGCATTTTTGCTACAGTCGGGTAAAATATTCCCGTTGACAATTACTGTCGTAATCTTGTTACTAGCGTGCTCTTTTGACGCAGGAGCGGCGTCGAGTTCCCCCTGAAAATCCGTGGATGCTTTCTCTGTCCGTGACAACGGAGAGCAGGGTTTTCTTCCGCCGGCGAAGCAGCTATGAACGCAAGGCTCCTAAAGGTTCCTGCCGGCTTTGCCGGTGATGGAAAATGGAGAGCCCGACCCGAGAAGCAGCGGTCGCCTTTACCAATCAAAAGGTGAAGCCGGCATCTCGCTCAACGTCATTTCGCCCGAATCCGCCGATAGTGCGACGTTCATCAAGTTCTGGAACCCGTCATGCGCCTGTCCCGCTTTTTTATGCCCATCCTGAAGGAAAATCCCAAGGAAGCGGAAATCGTTTCCCACCGCCTCATGCTGCGCACGGGCATGGTCCGGCAGCAGTCTTCGGGCATCTATACCTGGCTGCCACTGGGCAAGCGGGTTCTCGACAAGGTCAACGCGGTCATCCGCGAGGAGCAGAACCGCTCCGGCGCGATCGAGCTTCTGATGCCGACCCTCCAGTCTGCCGAGTTGTGGCAGGAAAGCGGCCGCTACGACGCCTACGGCAAGGAAATGCTGCGCATCAAGGACCGGCAGGACCGGCCGATGCTCTACGGTCCGACGAACGAGGAAATGATCACGGACGTCTTCCGTTCCTACGTGAAGTCCTACCGCGACCTGCCGCTCAATCTCTACCACATCCAGCTGAAGTTCCGTGACGAGATCCGTCCGCGCTTCGGCACCATGCGCTCGCGCGAATTCCTGATGAAGGACGCCTATTCCTTCGATCTCGACCGGGAAGGGGCCGAACACGCCTATAACCGGATGTTTGCCGCTTACCTGCGTACCTTCGCACGCATGGGCCTTCGCGCCATTCCGATGCGCGCCGATACCGGCCCGATCGGCGGCAATCTCAGCCACGAATTCATCATTCTTGCCGATACCGGCGAGTCCGAAGTGTTCTGCCATAAGGATTTCCTCGGCTTCGACATTCCGGGCGAAGACACGAATTTCGATGACGTTGCCGGCCTGAAGACGATCTTCGACAAGTGGACCTCGCGTTATGCGGCGACGTCGGAAATGCACGACGAGGCAGCCTTCAACGCGGTTGCCGAGGGCGACCGACTGTCGGCCCGCGGCATCGAAGTCGGCCACATCTTCTATTTCGGCACCAAGTACTCCGAAGCCATGGGCGCCAAGGTTCTCGGCCCCGACGGCAAGGAGCATGCAGTGCACATGGGCTCCTATGGCATCGGTCCGACCCGTCTGGTGCCGGCGATCATCGAAGCCTCGCATGACGACAACGGCATCATCTGGCCAAAGTCGATTGCGCCGTTCGATGGCGTCATCATCAACATGAAAGCGGGCGATGCCGCTTGCGACGGCGCCTGCGAGACGCTCTATTCCGAACTCGGCAAGGCTGGATTCGAGGCGCTGCTCGACGACAGGGACGACCGCGCCGGTGCGAAGTTCGCGACGGCTGATCTGATCGGCGTTCCGGTCCAGATCATCGTCGGACCGCGTTCGATCGCCAATGGCGAAGTCGAGGTCAAGGACCGCAAGACCGGCGAGCGCGAGACGATGACCGTCGAAGCGGCGATCAACAAGCTGATCGCAACGAAGTGACGAGGCGAGGGAAGGCAGGATGACCGCCGTGACTGAAAATCAGGTGCAGGCCGCAGAGCGGCCTGAAAAGTCCTCCAGCCGACCCTTTTCCGCCTTCGAGCGCATGGTGGCGTGGCGCTACCTGCGCTCCAGACGCAAGGAAGCCTTCATCTCTGTCATCGCCGGCTTCTCCTTCATCGGCATCATGCTCGGTGTGGCGACGCTGATCATCGTCATGGCGGTGATGAACGGCTTCCGCACCGAACTCATTTCCCGCATACTCGGCATTAACGGCCACATGATCGTCCAGCCGATCGATGGTCCGCTCAACAACTATCCGGAACTGGCGACTAAATTTTCGGGCGTCAAAGGCGTCACCATGGCGATCCCGATGGTCGAAGGCCAGGTTCTGGCGCAAGGGGTCGGTGACAGTTCGACCGGCGCGCTGGTGCGCGGCATCCGCGCCGACGACTTGAGCAAGATGAAGTCGGTTTCTGACCACATCCAGTCCGGCGATCTCGTCGGCTTTGCCTCCGGCTCTGGCGTGGCTATCGGTTCGCGCATGGCCGAGCAGCTTGGCATAACGGTCGGCGGAACGATTACGCTGACCTCGCCCAACGGCGACGTGACACCGCTCGGCATGAACCCGCGTGTGAAGGCCTATACCGTCTCGGCGATCTATGAGATCGGCATGTCGGAATATGATTCAACAATCATCTTCATGCCGCTTGAAGAGGCACAGCTGTTCTTTAACGCCGAGGGACTGGTCCAGTCGATCGAGATCTTCGTCGAACATCCAGATGTCGTTGAGGAGTTGCGCCAGCCGATCGAGGACGCGGCCGGACGGCAGATCTTCATCACCGACTGGCGCGACCGCAACAAGACCTTCTTCTCCGCGCTCCAGGTGGAGCGCAACGTGATGTTCATGATCCTGACGCTGATCGTGCTGGTCGCGGCACTCAACATCATCTCCGGCCTGATCATGCTGGTGAAGGACAAGGGCAGCGACATCGCGATCCTGCGGACCATGGGCGCGACCTCCGGCTCTGTCATGCGCATCTTCTTCATGACCGGGGCTGCAATCGGCGTTGCCGGAACGGTCGCGGGCGTGGCGCTCGGCGTCGTCGTCTGCCTCAACATCGAATCCATCCGACAGTTCTTCTCCTGGATCTCCGGAACGACGCTGTTTAGCCCAGAGCTTTATTTCCTCAGCCAGCTTCCGGCCGACATGAACGCAGACGAGACTGCACTCGTCATCGTCATGGCGCTGACCCTTTCCTTCCTCGCCACGATCTTTCCGGCCTGGCGCGCCTCGCGCCTCGATCCGGTGCAGGCCCTGCGTTACGAATGACAAGGACATCACCTCAATGAATGCGCGCGTGGCACTGCAGCTTTCCGGCGTCGAACGACACTATGGGGAAGGCGAGACGTTCCTTTCCATCCTCAAGGGTGCTGACTTCACGCTGAGAAGCGGCGAGACCGTGGCGCTGGTCGCGCCGTCAGGGACCGGAAAATCGACGCTGCTGCATGTGGCGGGTCTGCTGGAGCGCCCCGATAGCGGCGAGGTGCTGGTCAACGGGGTGTCCTGCGGCGGGCTCAACGATGATCGGCGCACGGCGATCCGTCGCAACGAGATCGGATTCGTCTACCAGTTCCACCACCTGTTGCCTGAGTTCTCGGCACTCGAGAACATCATGATGCCGCAGTTGATCGCCGGTCTGCCCAAGGCGGAAGCCGCGGAGCGGGCTGGGGCGTTGCTCGACTATATGCGCATCGGCCACCGCGCCGATCACCGCCCGGCGGAACTTTCCGGCGGCGAGCAGCAGCGCGTTGCGATTGCGCGCGCCGTTGCCAACGCGCCGCTCGTTCTCCTTGCCGACGAACCGACAGGCAATCTCGATCCGGAGACCGCCGGTTATGTCTTCGAGGCGCTGGAAGCGCTGGCACGGCAGTCGGGCCTCGCGGCATTGATCGCGACACACAATCACGAGCTCGCCGGACTGATGGATCGGCGGGTGACGATCGAAGACGGCAAGGTCGTCGAGATGAAGTGAGTGTGCCGGAGGGCGGACGCGACAACCACTCGGACGCCGCCACGTCAGCCTGCCTTTCGCTGGCGCACGTACAAGTTTCTCGACGTAAATCTAGACCGCCCTCGATGATCGTCGAAGCGGTGATCGACAAGCTGGTCGCAACGAAGTGATGAGGCGAGGGAAGGCAGGATGACCGCCGTGACCGAAGATCGGGTGCAGGCCGCAGAGCGGCCTGAAAAGTCCTCCAGCCGACCCTTTTCCGCCTTCGAGCGTATGGTGGCGTGGCGCTACCTTCGCTCCAGACGCAAGGAAGCCTTCATCTCTGTCATCGCCGGCTTCTCCTTCATCGGCATCATGCTCGGCGTGGCGACGCTGATCATCGTCATGGCGGTGATGAACGGCTTTCGCACCGAGCTCATCTCCCGCATTCTCGGCATCAACGGCCACATGATCGTCCAGCCGATCGACGGTCCGCTCAACAACTATCCGGAACTGGCGACTAAATTCTCGGGCGTCAAAGGCGTCACCATGGCGATCCCGATGGTCGAAGGCCAGGTTCTGGCGCAAGGGGTCGGTGACAGTTCGACCGGCGCGCTGGTGCGCGGCATCCGCGCCGACGACTTGAGCAAGATGAAGTCGGTTTCTGACCACATCCAGTCCGGCGATCTCGTCGGCTTTGCCTCCGGCTCTGGCGTGGCGATCGGCTCGCGCATGGCCGAACAGCTTGGCATAACGGTCGGCGGTACCATCACGCTGACCTCGCCCAACGGCGACGTGACGCCGCTCGGCATGAACCCGCGTGTGAAAGCCTATACCGTCTCGGCAATCTACGAGATCGGGATGTCGGAGTATGACGCGACGATCATCTTCATGCCGCTTGAAGAAGCGCAGCTCTTCTTTAACGCCGAGGGACTGGTCCAGTCGATCGAGATCTTCGTCGAGCATCCTGATGTCGTTGAGGAATTGCGCCAGCCGATCGAGGATGCGGCCGGACGGCAGATCTTCATCACCGACTGGCGCGACCGCAACAAGACTTTCTTCTCGACGCTCGAGGTCCAGAGCAACGTGATGTTCATGATCCTGTCGCTGATCGTGCTGGTCGCGGCACTCAACATCATCTCCGGCCTGATCATGCTGGTGAAGGACAAGGGCAGCGACATCGCGATCCTGCGGACCATGGGCGCGACCTCCGGCTCTGTCATGCGCATCTTCTTCATGACCGGGGCTGCAATCGGCGTTGCCGGAACGGTCGCGGGCGTGGCGCTCGGCGTCGTCGTCTGCCTCAACATCGAATCCATCCGACAGTTCTTCTCCTGGATCTCCGGAACGACGCTGTTTAGCCCTGAGCTTTATTTCCTCAGCCAGCTTCCGGCCGACATGAACGCAGACGAGACTGCACTCGTCATCGTCATGGCGCTGACCCTTTCCTTCCTCGCCACGATCTTTCCGGCCTGGCGCGCCTCGCGCCTCGATCCGGTGCAAGCCTTGCGTTACGATTGACCCCACGCTGTGACTTGCAACGTCGTTTCTTGAATGAATGCGTGCGTCTGACACAGCGATTACCACCTTCGCCGGCCATCCGCGGCGTTTGGCGTCCAAAGCGCGCCGCGATCCATCAGATTCGCGAACCGCTGCGCCCTCTTGCGTCACTTGCCGCGGGCCTTGCCCTCAACGCCTGATCAGACCGCCGCGATAGTCGAGCTCGTAGGCTTCCTCGCCGTCGACGAAGATGACCTCATGCCCGGAAAAATGTGCGGTGTCGCCGCGGCTGTTGTCGATGTAGTAGCCATGGGTGTGTCGGAACTCCGTGCCGCCGAGGAAATGCCGCTTGTCGCGGTACATCGCCTGAAGCGCCGCCCTGATGACGACGCCTGCCTTTTCGCCGTTTATGAGGTCAGGACGGATGATCCGCCCGAAGTAGTTCATCGCCCAGTGCGGCTCGTCATTCTGCCACACGGTCTCCTGGCCTGCGAAATCGGTCCCGCCGAAATAGCTGTCGAGGTAGCTCCAGCTATCCCGCTCGTAGCCGATGTCGTGAGAACCCGGGCGTGACGACGGTCGCTGCCCGCCGCCGCCGACATAGGTTTTTGATTTGGCTTCAACGATGAATTCTCTGAGTGCTTCGAGCGCGGCCATGATTGTTCCTCATACGTTCGCGCCGGAGGATGTCGCGATCCGCTGAAGTTGTAAAGAACAAATAGAGAACAATCACCCGGTTATTACAGGCCGCACGCCTTCTGCCCGCGATCGTCGCTCCAGTCCTTGAGAAGGATGAGCTCGCCTTTCGCGGTGATTGGCTTGTCGTTCGAATTGCCCTTGCCCGTCAGCACGTTGAGGTCGCATTGCGCGGTGTTGTCCGGATCGAGCGTATCGTAGGACGAGTAGGTGTAGCCCGCCACGACGAAGTCGAAGTTGCGATAGGCGACCGTCAGCTTCTGTTCCCAGCGGTCGCGCCCGATGGCATCGTTCTGACTGGTGATGAGCAACGAGCCGCTCGGCAGCGCCTCGATCGACGGCGCTTGGCCGACGAGTTCGAACTGACCCCAGACCTTGTTCGGAATGGCCGACTTTAATGCCAGCGCGCCGTTGTCGCCGGTGAGGTAGAGATAGATGCCGTTGTCCTCGTCGCTGCCTTCGGCGGGTCGTACGATGAGCGCGAGATCCTGGCTCCCGTCCTTGTTCCAGTCGCCGGTCGCCGCCGAGACGATGCGGGCGGGGTCTATCGTCTCTGCTGCGGAGACGGTGGTCGGAAGCAGGATCAGCAAGGGGAGAATCAGGCGTGCAAGCATGTCGGAGCGCTCCGCGTGGTCGTTCCTCTTGATATGCGGGCGCCGCGCTTTCCTCAAGCGGCTTCGTCGTCAGTTAACCTGCATTCGGGCGCGATGTTAACCATCGTGAACAGAATGCCTGTGCACTGCTTGACGCGTGAACAAAAATGGAACAAAGTAAAAACATAACGGAAAAGGAGCCATGTTATGACTGATTTTGTTCGTGACCTCGCCGCCTTCGCGTCGATGAGCCTGTTCATCGCAAGCATCTCTTTCATTGCGCTCGGCCTCTGAAGGCGGGCGTCAACATCTTCTCTCAAGCACCTCCGCAAAGCGTCTCATCCCCGTTGAATAAGGGGGACGACATGCCAGGGGAATCTGGACATGACGGGCGATAAACGGGATATCCTTCCGACTGGACAGGAATCAGGGTGCGACAATGGCAGACGACAGCAAGGCAGCATCGAGTGAGGCGCTCGGCACGGATCCGCAGTTCGTGCATCTGCGCGTCCACTCTGCCTTCTCCTTGCTCGAAGGCGCTCTGCCGCTGAAGAAGGTCATCGGCAAGGCGGTCGCCGATAACCAGCCGGCGATCGGGATCGCCGACACCAACAATCTCTTCGCAGCCCTCGAATTCTCGCAGAAGGCAGCCGGTGACGGGCTGCAGCCGATCACCGGCTGCCAGCTGTCGATCGACATGGAGGACGAGACCGAGGGGGATCGGCGCGGCCATGGGCATCAGCTCGCCAAGCTGCCATCGATCGTGCTCATCGCCGCCACCGATGACGGCTATACGCGCCTCGTCGATCTCGTCAGCCGTGCCTATCTGAGCGGCGAGGGCAGCCAGGCGACGCGCATTACGCGCTCCTGGCTTGGCGAATGCGGCACCGAGGGCTTGATTGCGCTGACCGGCGCGTCCGGTGGCCCGGTGGATATCGCCATGAAGGCGGGCTCCACGGCGCTCGCCGAAGCGCGTCTCGAAGCCTTGCATGATCTCTTTGGCGATCGGCTCTATATCGAGCTGCAGCGCCACGGTGGCCATGACCGGCGGCACGAGAGCCGGATGATCGAGCTTGCCTACAAGTTCGATATTCCGCTTGTCGCCACCAACGAAGCCTTCTTCCCGTCGCCCTCCGACTATGAGGCGCATGACGCCCTGATGGCGGTAGCGCACAACGCCATGGTGTCGGACGACAGCCGGTTCCGCCTGACACCGGACCACTATCTGAAGAGCCGCAAAGAAATGGCGGCGCTGTTTGCCGATCTGCCCGAGGCACTGGAAAACACGATCGAGATCGCCCGGCGCTGCTCCTTCATGCTGAAGACCCGTGGGCCGATCCTGCCGCGCTTTACCGGCGCGACGGCGGATCCGGAGGAGGCCGAGCGCGCCGAGTCGGACGAACTGCGTCGCCAGGCGGAGGAGGGCCTCGAAGACCGTCTCGCGAGACTCGGTATGGCGCCCGGCTACACCCAAGAGGAATACCGCGAGCGCCTGGCCTTCGAATTGAGCGTCATCGAGCGCATGAAGTTCCCCGGCTACTTCCTGATCGTTGCCGACTTCATCAAATGGGCCAAGCAGCACGACATCCCCGTCGGGCCGGGCCGCGGCTCGGGCGCCGGCTCGCTTGTCGCCTATGCGCTGACGATCACCGACGTCGATCCGATGCGCTTCTCGCTGCTGTTCGAACGCTTCCTCAATCCCGAGCGCGTCTCGATGCCCGACTTCGACATCGACTTCTGCCAGGACCGGCGCGAAGAGGTGATCCGCTACGTGCAGCGCAAGTACGGTCGCGAACAGGTGGCGCAGATCATCACCTTCGGTTCGCTGCAGGCCCGTGCCGCCTTGCGCGACGTCGGTCGCGTGCTCGAAATGCCCTATGGTCAGGTCGACAAGATCTGCAAGCTGGTGCCCAACAACCCCGCCAACCCGACGCCGCTTTCCAAGGCGATCGAGGAGGAGCCGCGCCTGCAGGAAGAGGCCGAGAAGGAGCCGGTGGTCGCCCGCCTTCTCGATATCGCCCAGAAGATCGAAGGCCTTTACCGCCACGCCTCGACCCACGCCGCCGGTATCGTGATCGGCGACCGGCCGTTGTCGCAGCTGGTGCCGATGTATCGCGATCCGCGCTCCGACATGCCGGTCACCCAGTTCAACATGAAGTGGGTCGAGCAGGCCGGTCTCGTCAAGTTCGACTTCCTCGGCCTGAAGACGCTGACGGTGTTGAAGGTCGCGGTCGATTTCGTCAAGCAGCGCGGCATCGAGGTCGATCTCGCGAGCATCCCACTCGATGATCTGAAGACCTACGAGATGCTGTCGCGCGGCGAAACGGTCGGCGTGTTCCAGGTGGAAAGTGCCGGTATGCGCAAGGCGCTGATCGGCATGCGGCCCGACTGCATCGAGGACATCATCGCACTCGTGGCGCTCTATCGCCCAGGCCCGATGGAGAACATCCCGGTCTATAACGCCCGTAAGCATGGCGAGGAAGAGGTCGAGTCGATCCATCCGAAGATCGACCACCTGCTCAAGGAAACGCAGGGCGTTATCGTTTACCAGGAGCAGGTGATGCAGATCGCCCAGGTGCTCTCTGGCTACTCGCTCGGCGAGGCCGATCTTCTGCGCCGCGCCATGGGTAAGAAGATCAAGGAGGAGATGGACAAGCAGCGCGCCCGTTTCGTCGACGGCGCCGTCAAGAACGAGGTGTCGAAGCCGCAGGCCGACCTCATTTTCGACCTGCTCGCCAAGTTCGCCAACTACGGCTTCAACAAGTCGCACGCGGCGGCCTATGCGATCGTGTCCTATCAGACCGCCTACATGAAGGCGCACTATCCGGTGGAGTTCCTGGCGGCGTCGATGACGCTCGACATGTCCAACACCGAAAAGGTCAACGACTTCCGCCAGGATGCCAAGCGTCTGGGCATCGAGGTGATCGCCCCGTCGGTACAGACCTCGTTCCGGCACTTCCAGACGGGCGAAAGCCGCATCTATTACTCGCTTGCAGCGATCAAGGGCGTGGGCGAGTCAGCGGTCGAGCACATCGTCGAGGTTCGAGGCGACAAGGCCTTCGCAAGCCTCGAAGACTTCTGCCTCCGGATCGACCCCAAGCTGCTCAACCGTCGCGTTTTTGAAAGCCTGATTGCCGCCGGCGCCTTCGATTGCTTCGGCTACGACCGGGCGGAGCTGGTCGGCGGGCTCGATCGTATTCTCGGGTTTGCCCAGCGGGCTCAGGAAAACAAGACGAGCGGGCAGAGCGACATGTTCGGCGCAGGGGCGGCCACCGGGCCGGAGCGCATTGCGCTTCCGACCTACACGCCGTGGCTTGCCTCGGAAAAGCTGCACCGCGAGTTCCAGGTTCTGGGCTTCTATCTGTCTGCCCATCCGCTCGACACCTACAATGCGCTGCTCGCCAAGATGCGCGTGCAGACCTTCGGCGATTTCGCCGGCGCTGTGAAGAAGGGGGCGACGGCCGGAAGGCTCGCCGGAACCGTAACCTCGAAGCAGGAGCGCAAGACGCGCACCGGCAACAAGATGGGAATCATCGCCTTCTCGGATTCCTCCGGCCAGTTCGAGGCGGTACTGTTCTCCGAGATGCTGCACCAGTATCGAGACCTGCTAGAGCCCGGCAAGTCGCTGGTCATGACCGTGGCGGCGGAAGAGCGGCCGGAAGGCATCGGCCTGCGCATCCAGACGCTGCGGTCGCTCGAAGAAGAATCGCTGCAACTGCAGAAGGCGCTGCGCGTCTATGTGCGCGATTCCGGGCCGCTGAAGTCGATCGCCTCGCACCTCAACATGAAGGGCGACGGGCTCGTCTCCTTCGTCGTCATTAAGGACAATGGCCAGCGCGAGATCGAGGTTGAACTGAACGAGAAGTTCCGGATTTCGCCGGAGATCGCTGCAGCATTGCGCTCGGCGCCGGGCGTCATCGACGTCGAACTGGTGTAATCCGAGGCGGGGCTCCACTGAATTGCAGTGGAGCGGCGATTGAGCCGGCTTGGAACCTATCGACCCGCGGCGGGACGCTCGCCGGGTGCTTGTCTGCCGGTCTCGCAGATCAGTCGCCGGGACGTGTCCGAGTAATGGTGATGAAGTCGGTGCCCTGACCGGTCTCCAACCCGCTTTCCACATCGGCAATCGAGAGCGATGAGCCCTCGGCGAGCAACGTTTCCACGCGCTTGCGCACATCGTCGGAGATCGTCACGCGCGCCAGCGTGCGCTGGATGCCGTTATAGGCGAAGGGCTCGGCCTCCGTGGAGATGCCGAGCCGCTTCTTCGTCGAGGCGGGCAGGTGATTCTCGAGCGAGACGCCGAACCATTTGCCTTCGGCACCTTCTTCTTCATTGTGCCGGAACTGGAGGAAATGCGTTCCGAGCGCCTCTTCCGGCTTGTCGATCGTAAGCCCGGCTTCAAAGAGCGGCTTGAACCCTTGTCGCACGAGGATCTTGCCGTTTTGCGGCGGCGTACGTCCGGCCTTGCGAAGGAGCCTGTCGGTCAGGTCCGGTGTCAGCTTGCCGTCGCTGTCAATGCCTTCGCTTGCCTGGAAGGCACGCAGGGCCGCAATCGTCGCCGGCCCTGCATGGCCGTCGATCGCGCCCGGCGCGTAGCCGAGGAAATCCAGGGACGTCTGAACCTCGCGCATGGTGTCGCGGGTATCGCTTCGGGTGATCAGGATACGGATCGGCTCCTCGGTGGATCGCGCCGAATTGGCGCCGCCGGGCGGCTCCCGCATCGCCACTTCCACCGGCGCATCGCCGGCCTGGCTGATCGCCGGTCTGAGCGGCACGTCGGAAAGCGGCGGCTGGAGATCGATCGGGGCCGGGCGGAAGAGTAGGGCGCTCTTGACCTCCAAGGGCGTTATCTGCCGGTCGGAGATCAGCACGTGCACGCCGCGCTCGGTCAACTTGTAGAGCGAGGCAGCAAATTCACTCGGCAACCGCACGCAGCCATGGGACGCCGGATAGTCCGGCACATGGTTGGAGCCATGCAGAGCAATGCCCGACCAGGTGAGCCGCTGCATGAACGGCATCGGAGCGTTCGAATAGATGTTCGACTTGTGATGACGCCGCTTTTCCAGGATAGAAAAGATGCCCGATGGCGTCGTGTGGCCCGCCTTGCCGGTCGAGACCGGTGATGTCGCAATGACAGCGTCGCCGTCATAGACGACGAGCGATTGCTGATCTTTCGAGACGATGATCTGCAGCGGCCCGCGACTGCCTGCAAAGCCGGTAGCCGGCGACAAAAGCAGTGCGACGACGCTGGCGGTGAGAGCGAAACGCGATACCATACACTCAACCCAACACGTGACTTGGCGAACAAGCCTAGCCTTCAATCTTTAAGGAATTCATCCTGCTGTGTGGGCTGTCGGTCAAGGTTGCGTGATCGCTTTGCGAAGCGTGCCTGCTCGGGCAAGCACGCTTGCGGTCTCACGGATCGCGTTTTCTGGTGCCGAAAGTGTAGCCGGTTTCGACGCTCGCCTTGCCGAATTTGTCGCGCAGCTTGTTGATCGCGTCCTCGGCCGCAGCGCGCCTGGTGGCCGCGGGATCGACGAGATCGGGCGGATCGGCGAGATCCGGGGCGGAGAGATCGCTGACGCCGATGCCGATCAGCCGATACTTCGTTCCGTCCGCCTCTTTTTCGAGAAGTTGCAGGCCGATGCGGAAAATGCGGTCGGCAAGGCGGGTAGGGCTATCCAGGCGCCGGTTGCGGGTGCGGATCTTGAAGTCGGCGGTTTTGAGCTTGAGAACGACCGTCTGGCCGGCGAGTTCCGACTTTCGCAGCCGGTGGGCCACTTGCTCGCTGAGGCGCCGCAGATGCGTGACCAGGTCGTCATAGCGCGCGATATCGTCGTTGAACGTCGTCTCTGCGGAAACGCTCTTGGCTTCGCCGTCGATTTCGACCGCTCTTTCGTCGAGCCCGCGCGATAGGCGAAAGAGCCGCTGCCCCATGGTGCCATAGCGCCGCATCAGGTCGCCTTCCTCCATGGTCTGCAGTTGCCCGATCGTGCGCACGCCGTCACGCTCCAGCGTGGCGGCAAAGGCCTTGCCGACGCCCCAGATCAGGGTCACCGGCTTCTCGCGCAGGAACTCCAGCGCCTCGGCTTGGCCGATGACGGAAAAGCCGCGCGGTTTTTGCAGGTCGGACGCCACCTTGGCGAGAAACTTGCAGTAGGAGAGGCCGACCGAGACGGTGATGCCGATTTCCTGCTCGATCCGGCGGGCGAGCCGCGCGAGCGTGCGTGCCGGCGGATCGTGATGCAGCCGCTCCGTGCCGCTGAGTTCGAGGAAGGCTTCGTCGATCGACAGCGGCTGCACCAGCGGGGTCAGTTCCTGCATCAGCGTGCGCACCTCGCGGCCGACGCGGGCGTATTTCTCCATATTGGGCTTGATGACGATGGCCTGGGGGCAGGCTTCCAGCGCCTTGAACATCGGCATGGCCGAGCGCACGCCGTGAATGCGGGCGACGTAGCAGGCGGTGGAGACCACGCCGCGCTTGCCGCCGCCGATGATCACCGGCTTGTCCGCAAGCTCCGGGTTGTCGCGCTTCTCGATCGAGGCATAGAAGGCGTCGCAGTCGATGTGCGCCAGCGTCAGGTCATAGAGCTCCGCATGCCGCAGAATGCGCGGGCTGCCGCAGGCGAGGCAGCGCCGCACCGACGCCGCCTGTTCCTTGAGGCAGTCGCGGCAGGAGCCTGGAGAGTGAGCAGCGCTGTCGAGCATATCGGGAACAAATATTGAACATTGCGACCTTAAGCACTACTCTAGCGAGTCTCAAGGAGGCGCGATTGGAAATCACAATGCAATTGTCGCCGTTGAAAAGGATCACCGGGCGCGTCTTGCGCAGCGCCGGCGCGGCTGAATTTGCGCCGACGGGCAGCCGATCCGGGCTAGCCGCGGAAGTGCGCGCGAATGGCTGCGGCTGCCTCCGGCCAGTCTGCGACGGCGCGGATGTCGGCGTCGAGCTTCGGCGCGAGCGCCTTGAACTCCGAGTCGGCCATGAGGTTTATCGGCAGGCAGGTCGGCGCGTGATCCTTCACCGATCGCAGGTTGCGAAGCATGTCGTCGATGAAGACGAGGGGGACGTTACGGCTGCCGTGAAGTTTTTGGACGATCGGCCCCTTCGGCTCTTCGGACGCAAGCAGCGGATAGGGCAGGCCGAGCCGGTCAAGAAGAGCGCGACGAACCGCAGCGTGCTGCGGCGGCATCGCAGTCAGAAAGACGATATCGGCTTCCTCCGACAATGCGGCCAGGGTCTCGACGACCTTGGCGGCGGGCGTTTGCCAACGATCCTGCGAGCCGTAGAAGGTGTCGAGCAGGATCTTGACCTCTGGCTCCGTCACCGGCTGCTCGTCCGCGTGGGTGATGATGTTGCCGGTCAGGCGAAACGATCGGGGCAGGAGGACATGGCCGCAGCTCCCAAGGAACGCTTTGAACGGATTGATGAATTCAAGCACGACATCGTCGATGTCGCTGACGATCAGCGGACGGTTTCCAAGCGTGATGCTGTGAACTGTCGGCGCGTTTGCCACCCTCAATCCTCGAAGCCTGCGTGGCCGGAAAGTACCGTATGGGCGCGCACGACGTCTTCAGGCGCCGTACCGGTCGCGGTGCAGAATGCCATCAGGGTCGGCTCATGGTCCATCAGAAAGGCGACGAGCCCGCCCATGAAGCCGGGTTCGGCAATCGCGTTGCGCAACGCCGTCGGGTCCGTGCCGGTCAGCGCCAGAAAGCGGGACAGAAGCTCAGGCTCGCCGGCAAGCCAGGAGAGAATGTCGATGGCGATTTCGTCGGCGCTCTTCAATGGTTTGTCCCCGTATGGTTTTTACGTGCGGAGTTACCTATTTTTCAACCAAATAGGCCTATCTCTGACGTTGAGGAAATGGGTCGAGTCGTCGGCTCCGCACGTTAATTGTCCTGAGGAGACTTGCAAGGTGACGATGGACAGCAAGGGATCGACATGCCCAAACAGGTGATGATTGTTGAGGACAACGAGCTGAACATGAAGCTCTTCCGCGACCTGATTGAGGCCTCCGGCTATGCGACGATCCAGACTCGCAACGGCATGGAGGCGCTCGAGCTCGCGCGCAAGCATCGGCCCGATCTCATTCTCATGGACATTCAGCTGCCGGAGGTTTCCGGTCTGGAAGTGACGAAGTGGTTGAAGGAAGACGATGAGCTGCACGTCATCCCGGTCATCGCCGTGACCGCCTTTGCGATGAAGGGCGACGAGGAGCGGATCCGCCAAGGCGGGTGCGAAGCCTATGTCTCCAAGCCGATCTCCGTACCGAAGTTCATTGAGACGATCAAAACCTACCTGGGCGATGCCTGAGCGGCGGGAAAATTGATATGACTGCGCGTATTCTTGTTGTCGATGACGTTCCGGCCAATGTGAAGCTGCTCGAAGCCCGGTTGCTTGCCGAGTACTTCGACGTGCTGACGGCCAGTGACGGTTATGCCGCCCTGGCGCTCTGCGAAAAGACGCCCATCGACCTGGTGCTGCTCGATATCATGATGCCCGGTCTCGATGGTTTCGAAGTCTGCGAGCGGCTGAAGGCGAACCCGAAGACGGCACATATCCCGGTTGTCATGGTCACCGCGCTCGACCAGCCTTCGGACCGCGTGCGTGGCCTGAAGGCCGGCGCCGACGATTTCCTGACGAAGCCCGTCAACGATCTGCAGCTGATGTCGCGGGTGAAGAGCTTGGTGCGGCTGAAGAACGTCAGCGATGAGCTGCGCCTGCGGGCCCAGACGGCGCAGACGATCGGGCTTGAAGATGTTGGCCGGGCGGACCGGCCTGACGAGCCCGGCAACGTCCTGCTCGTCGATGGCCGCGGCTCGTCGCAGGAGCGGCTGCCGCGCGCCCTCAAGCCGATTGCCGAGGTCTCGGTCATCTCCGATCCGCAGGCGGCATTGTTCGAGGCGGCGGAGAACAATTTCGACCTCGTCATCGTCAATGCGAATTTCGACGACTACGATCCGTTGCGGCTCTGCTCGCAGTTGCGCTCGCTGGAGCGCACCCGTTTCATCCCTATCCTGCTGATCGCCGAGCAGGGCAGCGACGAGTTGGTCGTCCGCGCGCTCGATCTGGGCGTGACGGACTATCTGATGCGGCCGGTCGATCCCAATGAACTGATTGCCCGGTCGATGACCCAGATCCGGCGCAAGCACTGCAATGACAGGCTGCGGTCGAGCGTGCAGCAAACCATCGAGCTTGCCGTCACCGACGGCCTCACCGGGCTGCATAACCGGCGCTATTTGGACACGCACCTGAAACTGCTGATGGATCGGGCTGCTGCGCGCGGTCGGCCGCTGTCCATCTGCATGACCGATATCGACCGCTTCAAGCAGGTTAACGACACCTACGGCCATGACGTTGGCGACGAAGTCTTGCGGGAATTCGCCAATCGCATCCGCACGACGGTGCGGGGTGCCGACCTTGCCTGCCGGTTCGGCGGTGAAGAGTTCATCGTGGTGATGCCGGATACGTCAGCCGAAATGGCGGCCGGTGTCGCCGAGCGTCTGCGCACGATCATCGAAAGCCTGCCATTTGCGATCCCGCAGGCGGACGGCCCCCTGAAGGTCACCGCGTCCATGGGGATTGCCACGCTCAGGCCCGGCAGCGACACGGCCGAAGCGCTGCTGAAGCGCGCCGATACGGCGCTCTATCAGGCCAAGCACGAAGGCCGAAATCGGGTGGTGGCAGCCGCCGCCTGAGCCGCGCCTCCTGCGTTTCTGGCCTCAAAGCACCCCAGGGAATTTCTTTGCCCGCCTCTTGCGGCCTGCATTCAAAGTTGTATTCTCGCGTCACCTGTTGCTACCGGGGAGTTTGGGTGGCAGCAGAGATCATGCAGTGTGCCTGTCCAGGTCTGATACAGAATTAACCATGCGCCGAGCGGCACCGCTCCGCGCATTAAGAATTCGTTGATTTTTTTTTATTTTCAGGTGATGCTCATGAAAGAGGGGGCATCCAGCCTTCTGCGATATTCGTTACCCCATGATGCTCAGGTCCGCCGCATCTCCTGGGTCGTGGGGTCGGTCGGTTGGCTTTTGGCGTCCGCGGAATCCTCGTGCCGCAGTCAGAGGCCAGCCGACCCCCTTTCCGACACGCCGTCCCGCCTTCGGGGCGGCGTTTTGATTCTGGGGGAAGAGCAGGGGCGGGCGAGCCGTTTCCTCCCCCTGGCGTGGAACCCGTTTCACTCAGCGCCTATGCGAGATGCTCAAGGCATTGGCCTAAAAACGAAAGGGCGCCTGACCTTGCGGTCGGCGCCCTTCAATTCCCGAAAACCGGCGATCTTACTTGATCTTGGTTTCCTTGAATTCGACGTGCTTCTTGACGACCGGGTCGTACTTGGTCTTCGTCATCTTTTCCGTCATCGTACGGCTGTTCTTGGTCGTGACGTAGAAGAAACCCGTGTCGGCTGTCGAAAGCAGCTTGATCTTGATGGTGGTGGCTTTTGCCATGGTCGTCCTGCCTTTGTAACAATGAAAGCCGTGGACAACCGGTTGCGGGCCACGGGCAAGGTTGGCGCGAAACTACAAATCGCGGCCGAAAAGTCAAGACCGTTTTGGTTTCAAAACGATCCTGACCACCGAAAGCGCGACATAGAGACCGAAAAAGCCGGCGATCGCCCAGGCAAAACCGTTGTTGCCGGTGGCGTCCATTGCCGCGCCGATCGCCTGCGGTCCAGCGACGGTACCGACGGCGTAGGAAAACACGAAGGCCGCGTTGGCGGCGGCGAGATCCGCGCCCTGAAGCCGTGAGCCCAGGTGGCTGAGGCCGACCGTGTAGAGGCCGGAGACACAGCCGCCCCAGAACAACAGCACGATTGCCATCAGGAACCAGCTCTCGACCAACAGCGGCAGGAACAGCGCGCCGATAAGACCGATCAGCGTCATCGCAGAGAGCAGTGTGCGCCGGTCTTTGACCCTGTCGGAGAGCATGCCGACCGGGATCTGGAAGATGAAATTGCCGACCCCCATGACCGTTAGCAGAAGCGCTGCCTGCGATTCGCTGAAACCGGACCGCGTCCCGAAGATGAGGAACAGCGAGAGACCGCCTGATTCGACCGCGCCGAAGATGAAGACGGCAGCCGTTGCCGTGGGCACGAGGAAGACGTAGCGCAGGAAATGCCGCTCGGGCTTCTCGTCGATGACGGGGCTTTCGTCGCGCGCGAGGAAAATCGGCACGGATGCCAGGAGGATGACGCCGGCGCCGACGAGGAAGGGCAGGAGGCCTTCGCTGCCGAGGATCGAAAACAGCAGCGGGCCGGTCAGGAACCCAAGCGACAGGAATGTGCCGTAGATCCCCAGCACGAAACCGCGCTTGCTCGGCGGGGCCGTCGCGTTGATCCAGAACTCGGAAAGAATGAAGAGGACGGTGATCGCTCCGTGGAAGACGATTCGGAGCGGGAACCAGAGCCAGAAATTGGTGATGTAATAGAAGCCGAGCGCGCTGGTGGCCGCGATTAGCACGGCCCAGAGCATCGTTGGCGCTACGCCATGCCGGTGGGCGAACTTCGTCGTGAAGGGGGCAGCCACCATCGATGCCAGGCCCGCCATGGCGGAATTCAAGCCGATGAGGGTCGAGGAAATTCCGCGCTTCTCCATGATGATGGAAAGCAGCGGCAGGCCGAGGCCGATGGCGATGCCGACCGCGCTGATGGCAGCAACGGCCGCGATCAGCGACCGCCAGTGAATTTCCTCAACCGGTGCAGCCGTACCGGGCGATGGCTGTGACATCTGACGCGGATCCTTAGAGCAATGTGCGCACGAAGCGCCCATGGCGCGAGGTATAGAGTGGAACCGGTCGTTCGCAGGGCAGCGAAGGATCGGCGTCCAGTCCGTTCCTGAGGTCCGCGAGGATGACCGCGGTGATGTCAGGTATCTGTAGCGACGGAGTAACGTTCACATCGATCCACTGCAAATCCTGAAGCTCCCGACTGTCCAGGAACCGCGTAGGATCGATTTCGGCCTCGTCGGCGAACACGGCGAAGAAGCGCGTATCGAACCGCCTCGTGTTGCCTGGAGGGGTGATGGCCCGAGCCATATAGCGCAACTTTGCAAGATCGGGAAGAAAGGGAACGGGAGCTTCGGCCGAAGGAAGCGGCGCGCCTATGGCGATGCCGGCTTCCTCGTAAAGTTCACGCAGGGCGGCAAGCGCGAGCGCGCGCGCCCGGGCATCCGACAGTCCGCGCGCGCCGGCCACCTTCAGCGTTCGCAGGACGGAGGGATGGAGATCGGAGCCGAAGCCAATTCGATGATCGCCGGTATCGCGGCGTCCGCCGGGGAACACATAGAGATCCGGCATGAAGGCGTGCGCACTGTGGCGCCGCCCCATAAGCACACGCACGCGGCCGCCAACGCGATCGAGCAGCATGATCGAAGCGGCATCCCGGGGCCGCATGGTCGCGGGACGCGGAGGCTTGGGTTCGTTGCCCGTCTCCCGCGCCGGCCTCATGCCCGTTCGTCTCTCGGGGGCAACACGTCCTCAGGCGCATCTTCGTGTCCGCCGAAGCCATGCATCTTCAGCGCCCATTGCAGGCCGATGACGGCGCCTTTTACAGGCTGCAGCAGCGCCAGCGAACTGATGACGGTGATCGGTGCCCAGATGGCGAGATGCTGCCAGCTGTTGAGCGGAAGGATGAGGTCGGTCGCCATGTAGCCGGCAAGCACGAGGTGGCCGACGATCGTGACGACGATATAGGGCGGGAAGTCGTCGGCGCGGTGGTGGTCCATGCGCTCGCCGCAGGCCGCGCACGTCTCAACCGACTTGAGGTAGCTGCGAAACAGCTTGCCGCTGCCGCACGCTGGACAGCGGCCGAGAAAGCCGCGCTTCATCGAAAGACCAACGGAGCGCTCGTCGCTTTTGGACCCGCCCAGATGAAGTGTTTCGCCTGACGCCGCTTTCATGTGCATTCCTCTGTCCTATCGGGACCCTATCGCCGGCCGCGCGGCGGCCGTGTTCCCGGCTTCTTCCGGGCGCCGGTGCGATCCCTGCGACCGGACTTGTGGAAGGAGCGCGTTGCCGTCGGCATCTTGCGTCCTTCGCTGATCATCTCGAAGCGGAGCGCACCGGCAAGCGGCACGGCCTCGACGAGCTTGACGCGTACCGGATCGCCCAGGCGATAGCCGAGCCCGGTCTTCTCGCCGGAAAGCGCCTGATGCGCCTCATCGTAGATGAAGTAGTCGCGTCCAAGTGTTGATATCGGAACGAAGCCGTCGGCGCCATAGGCCGGCAGGGTGACAAAGAGTCCCGCCTTGGTGACACCGGAAACGCGGCCGTCGAATTCCTCCCCGACGCGACCGTTGAGATGATGCGCGATCAGTCGGTCGACCGTGTCGCGCTCGGCGGCCATGGCACGGCGCTCGAAAGTCGAGATCTCGGCGGCGATGTCGTCGAGTACGGCCTCTTCCTGCGGTGTCAGCCCGCCTTCGCCAAGGCCGAGCGAGGCAACCAGCGCCCGGTGCACGATCAGGTCGGCATAGCGCCGGATCGGAGACGTGAAATGCGCGTACTTCAAAAGGTTGAGGCCGAAGTGCCCGATGTTCTCGGGGCTGTAGATCGCCTGGCTCTGCGAGCGCAGCACCATCTCGTTGACCATGGTCTCGAAGGGCTTGCCTTCGGCCTTGGCGAGGATGCCGTTGAAGTGGTTCGAGCGCATGTTCCCGCCCTTGACGAGCGAGATGTCGAGCGTCGCCAGGAATTCACGCAGGCTTTCCTGCTTGGCAAGCGAGGGCTGGTCGTGGATGCGGTAGATCAGCACCTGGCGCTTCTGCTCCAGCGTCTCGGCGGCGGCAACGTTCGCCTGGATCATCATTTCCTCGATCAGCTTGTGCGCGTCGAGGCGTTCGGGAACGAAGACACGGTCGACCGTACCGTCGGGTTTCAGGATGATCTTGCGCTCGGGCATGTTGAGCTCGAGCGGCTGGCGCCGGTCGCGGCCGCGCGTGAGGATGCGATAGCCTTCCCAGAGTGGCTTCAGGATCGTCTCGAGGATCGGCCCGGTCTTGTCGTCCGGATTGCCGTCGATCGCTGCCTGCGCCTGCTGGTAGGAGAGCTTTGCCGCACTCTTCATCATGATGCGATGGAAGGTATGGCCGGCCTTCCGGCCTTCCTTGGAGAAGCGCATGCGCACGGCAAGCGCCGGGCGATCGACGCCTTCCTTGAGCGAGCAGAGGTCGTTGGAGATGCGCTCGGGCAGCATTGGCACGACCCGATCGGGAAAGTAGACCGAGTTGCCGCGCTTCAGCGCTTCAAGGTCCAGAGCGGACTTCGGACGCACGTAGTAGGAGACGTCGGCAATCGCCACCGTGACGATGACGCCGCCGGGATTGGCCTCGGACGGATCCGGCTCCGCATAAACGGCGTCGTCATGGTCCTTGGCGTCGGCCGGATCGATGGTGATCAGCGGCAGCGTGCGCCAGTCCTCGCGGTGCGCCATGGTGGCGGGGCCTGCGGCGTTCGCCTCCTCGATCACCCGTTCCGGGAAAACGTGGGGAATGCCGTGGGCATGGATGGCGATCATCGAGATCGCCTTCTCAGAGGCGACCGAACCTATGACGGTCTGCACCTGCGCGCGCGGCAGACCGTAACGGCCGAGACGTGACAGCTGCACCTCGACCAGATCGCCGTCCTCAGCGTTGCCCGTGAACTCCGGATCAACAAGTATTTCCTCGCCGCGCTTTTCGATCGGCATCAGGCGGCCACCGCCGCCGGGCGTCGAGCGGAAGACGCCGAGCACGGCATCCTTGCGCTTGTCCAGCACCTTGATGATGCGCGCCGTATAGGCCGGGCCGCCCCGTTCCTTGGCCGGGAAGATCTTGGCGAGAACGCGGTCGCCGAGACCGCCCACCGGAGCCTTGCCCTTACCCTTGGCGACGGCGGATTGCTTGATCAGCACCGCCGGTGCGACGCCGTCGTCGTCGAGCCATTCGGCCGGGCGGCCGATCAGCTCGCCATCGACATCGCGGATGGTGATGTCGAGCACGGTCACCGGGGGCAGGGCGCCCGGACGCACCAGCGACTTGCGCTTCTTTTCGACCAGACCGTCGACTTCCAGCGACTTCAGCAGGGCCTTGAGTTCGACACGGGTTTCGCCCTTCAGGCCGAAAGCCTTGGCGATTTCGCGCTTGGAGGCGCGGTCCGGGTTTTCAGCGATGAAGCGCATCAGCACGTCACGCGGCGGGACCGCGCCGTGGATGATCGGTTCGCTTGGCTGGGCCGATCCGGCCTTTGCCGCGCGAGCAGGCTTCTTGCCCTGGCTTCTCTTGCCGGACTGTTCGGTCGGGTCGCGCGGTATTCTGGTCAAGATCAGTCCTTCTTGGCCTTGGCGGCCGTCTTTGTTTTGCTCTTGGCGGGCGCCTTGGCCTTAGCCTTGGTCGCCTTGGCGCCGTCCTCGGACTTCGCCGCTGCCTTGGTCGTCTTGGCCTTGGTCGCCTTCCCCTTGGCCGTTCCGCCCTTGGCAGCACGCTCCGAGATCAGCACAAGTGCCTCCTCGACCGTCACCGACTGCGGATCCTTGCCCTTCGGCAGGGTGGCGTTGACCTTGCCCCAGTTGACATAGGGGCCGTAACGGCCGTCACGAACGGTGATCGGGCCACCGTCGGGATGATCACCGAGTTCCTTGAGCGACGCGGCAGCGGTGCGGCCCCGGCCGGCCCCGGCCTTCGACTGCTTGTCGGCGAGAACCGAGACGGCGCGATTGAGGCCGATCGAGAAGACGTCCTCGATCGATTCGAGGTTGGCATAAGTGCCGTCGTGCAGCACGAACGGTCCGTAGCGGCCAAGCCCGGTTGAGATCATCTTGCCGGATTCCGGATGGGCACCGATATCGCGCGGCAGCGACAGCAGCGCGACCGCCTTCTCATGGTCGATCGTCGACGGCGTCCAGCCCTTCGGCAGGCTCGAGCGCTTGGCTTCCTTGCCGTCGCCACGCTGGACATAGGGGCCGAAGCGGCCGCTCCTGAGCGTGATTTCCTCGCCGGTATGCGGATCCTTGCCGAGCGCCTGCGGTTCGTTCGAGACCGCCGCCTCCTCGCCGTTGCTGTCGGAGGAAAGCTGGCGGGTGAAGTTGCACTCCGGATAGTTCGAGCAGCCGACGAAGGCGCCGTACTTGCCGAGCTTCAGCGACAGCTTGCCGGTGCCGCAGACCTGGCAGATGCGCGGATCGCCGCCGTCCTCGCGCTTGGGGAAGACCAGCGGCGCCAGTTCCTCGTTCAGCGCGTCGAGCACGTTCGTTACGCGCAGTTCCTTGGTTTCCTCGATCTGGGCGAAGAAATCCTTCCAGAAGTCGCGAAGCACGTCTTTCCAGTTGACCTCGCCGGCGGAGACCTGGTCGAGCTTTTCTTCGAGCGACGCGGTGAAGTCGTAGCCGACATAGCGTGTGAAGAAGCTTTCCAGGAACGCCGTCACCAGCCGTCCTTTGGCCTGGGGGATGAGCTTGCGCTTGTCGTTGGTGATGTAGTCGCGATCGAGCAGGGTCGTGACGGTGGCGGCATAAGTGGAGGGACGGCCGATGCCGAGCTCTTCCATCTTCTTGATCAGGCTTGCTTCGGAATAGCGCGGCGGCGGCTCAGTGAAATGCTGCGAGGCGTTGATCTTCTGCTTGGCGAGGTTTTCGCGCGCATTGATCTCCGGCAGGCGGCCATCCTCGTCGCCGTCGTCAGTCTGTTCGCCGTCTTCCTTGGCATCCGTATAGGCAGCGATGAAGCCGTCGAAGCGGATGACCGAGCCGGTGGCGCGCAGACCTGCCTTCTGGCCGCCATTGTCCGCAGTGATTTCCGCGGTCGTACGCTCGATCTCGGCCGATGCCATCTGGCTGGCGATGCCGCGCTTCCAGACGAGGTCGTAGAGCCTGAGCATGTCGCCATCGAGGAAACGGCGAACCTGGTCCGGCGTCCGGTTGAAATCGGTCGGGCGGATGGCCTCGTGCGCTTCCTGGGCATTCTTCGCCTTGGTCGAATAGAAGCGCGGCTTTTCCGGTAGATAGCGGTCGCCGAACTGGCTGGCGATCGCAAGGCGCGAGGCTTCGATCGCTTCCGGCGCCATCTGCACGCCGTCGGTACGCATATAGGTGATCAAACCGACCGTCTCGCCGCCGATGTCGACGCCTTCATAGAGCTTCTGCGCGACCTGCATGGTGCGCGAAGCGGAGAAGCCGAGCTTGGAGGAGGCGGCCTGCTGCAGTGTCGAGGTGGTGAAAGGCGGCGACGGGTTGCGCTTGACCGGCTTTGCTTCGATGCTATCGACCACATAGGCGGCGCCATCGAGCAGGGTCTTGAGACGATTTGCTTCTTCGCCGTTGCCGACAGCCTTCGGCGCAAGACGCTTGCCATCGGCCGAAACGAGACGCGCCTCGAACTCGTCCCCGCGCGGCGTCTTCAAGAGCGCCGAGATGTTCCAGTACTCCTCGGAGATGAAGCGCTCGATCTCGTTTTCACGATCGCAGACGAGGCGCAGCGTCACCGACTGCACGCGGCCAGCCGAGCGGGCGCCCGGCAGCTTGCGCCAGAGCACCGGCGAGAGGTTGAAACCGACGAGATAGTCGAGTGCGCGGCGCGCCAGGTAAGCGTCGACCAGCGAGGTGTCGATGTCGCGCGGATGAGCGATTGCTTCGAGAACGGCCTTTTTGGTGATGGCGTTGAAGGCCACGCGCTTGACCGGCTTGTCGCCGAGCACCTTCTTCTTCTTCAGAAGGTCAAGCACATGCCAGGAAATCGCTTCACCTTCGCGATCCGGGTCGGTTGCGAGAATGAGGCCGTCGGCGGATTTGACCGCGTCGGCGATGTCCTTCATGCGTTTCGCCGAGGCACTGTCGACTTCCCAGGACATCTCGAAGTCTTCGTCGGGACGGACCGAACCGTCCTTCGCCGGCAGGTCGCGCACGTGACCAAACGAAGCCAGTACCTTGTAGCCGGGGCCCAAGTACTTGTTGATCGTCTTTGCCTTGGAAGGCGATTCCACCACTACAACATTCATCGTCATTTTCTGAGACAACCGGTCCTGGTTCGGCGTCAGCGCCGTTTGCGCCGTACTTCGCCTGATATCGACGCCCCGAAATGGACAGGGATTCGAACGGGGTCAAGGGGGTTCGCCCAAAATAACGAAGAGAGGCCAGTGGGCGAACCATGCGGAAACACGCTGAATCTGCGATCTGAAACGCGTGATTGGTCCCGCTGGCGTGCCCGCCTGTGGCTGTGGCTTGTTATCATTCGGGCGTCGCGAGCGACACGAGGCCGCCAGCATGGCGATCAAGCCGACCGGCCAGATCAAGTTCCAGCAGAAGCAGATAGACCTGAGCCGGCGAAAGCCCGGTGTGGCGGACGATATCGTCGATCTCGACCGGCGTCGGGCCGAGCGCGGTGCTGACCGCGGCGCGGTCGCCGTCGCTCGCGCTCGCCGGAACACCAGCCCGCGCCTGACCATCCGGTTCCCGCACGCCCGGCAGCGGCAGCTCCAGCTGGCTGAGTGGCGCCAGCGCCTCGATCACGTCATCCGGGCCGGTCGTGACGATCGCGCCCTGTTTCAGGAGATCGTTGGTGCCATGGCAGCGCGGATCGAGCGGCGAGCCGGGAACCGTAAAAACGAGCCGGCCGAAATCGGCGGCGTAGCGCGCGGTGATGAGCGAGCCGGAGCGGTGCGCGGCCTCGACGATCGCAACGCCGAGGCTGATGCCGGCGATCAGCCGGTTGCGGCGCGGAAAGTCGCGCGCCCGTGGCTCCCAGCCGAAAGGCATTTCGCTGATCGCGAGGCCCCGACCGGCCGTGATTTCTTCGAGCAGGCCCACGTTCTCGGGCGGATAGGGGCGGTCGAGACCGCCGGCAAGGGCAGCGATCGTGCCGGTATCAAGGCTGGCGCGGTGGGCAGCCGTGTCGATACCACGTGCGAGGCCCGAGGTGACGACATAACCGGCGCGGCCGGCGTCGAGCGCAATCATCGCCGCAAACTTTGCGCCGCTGACCGACGCGTTGCGCGAGCCGACAATGCCGAGCGACGGGCGGCCAGCCGCGCTGAGATCGCCTTTCATCGCGAGCAGAGGGGGAGCACCGTCGATCTGCCGCAGCGCCGAGGGATAAGCCGCTTCGCCGATGCCGACGAAAACGGCGCCGTGGCGTCGTGCGGCCTCCAGTTCCCGTTCGGCTTCGGCGACGGACGCCACGCGATAGCTTTGCTTCGTGCCGCCGCGCCTCGACAGCTCAGGCAGTGCATCCAGCGCGTTTTCAGCGGTGCCGAAATGGTTGATCAGGTCGCGGAAGGCGATGGGGCCGACATTGTCGCTGCGAATGAGCCGGAGCCAGGATATCTTCTGTCGTTCGGTCAGCGCCACTCCGTTTCGTCCTGCGCTGGCCTCAGACATTATCCCTTGTCTCCGATCTTGCTTTCCGTGCCGGCGAGCAGCCGCCGAATGTTGGCGCGGTGCTTCACCCAGGTGATGACCGTCATGGCGGTAAAGAGGAGGGCGACCTTCTCGTTGCCTGCCGCGTAAAGTAGAACCGGAATGATAGCCGTTGCAACCAGGGCGGACAATGAGGAGTAGCGGCTGATTTTCGCCATGCCGAGCCAGATGACCGCGAAGGCAAGCACCATGAGGGGAGCAAGGCCGAGCAGGACGCCGATATAGGTGGCGACACCCTTGCCGCCCTTGAAGCCAAGCCAGACCGGGTAGAGATGGCCAATGAAGGCGGCAAAGCCCGCGGCGATTCCCGCCTCGACGCCCCAGTAGGATGCGATGAACGCTGCGGCGGAGCCTTTCAGGGCATCGAGCAACAGCGTTGCGGCAGCAAGCTTCTTGTTGCCGGTTCGCAGCACATTGGTCGCGCCGATATTGCCGGAGCCGATCTTGCGCACGTCGCCGAGCCCGGCCATGCGCGTCAGGATCAGTCCGAACGGGATCGAGCCAAGGAGATAGCCTAAGGCAAGGCTTAAGAGCGTAAAGGGCAGCCCAAGCTGCCAGGACAATAGATCCACCGGTTCCCCTCCCGCGCGACCGCTTTCGGCTTAGGCCGAATGCACCAGCTTGCCGGCAACATAGGTTTGCACGACCCGCCCGGTAAAGCGCGCATTTTCAAACGGCGTATTCTTGGAGCGAGAAACGATCGCCTCTTCGTAAAGCACCCAAGGCTCGTCGAGATCGAGGACGGTGATATCGGCCTTGGCGCCGGGTTTCAGCGTACCGGCGTCGAGACCGAAGATCGCCGCCGGCCGCGTCGACATCGCATCGATCAGGCGCATCAGCGGAACCTGGCCGCTGTGATGCAGGCGAAGCGCGGCCGCGGCCAGCGTTTCCAGGCCGATCGCCCCATCGGCAGCATCGGCAAAGGGCAGCCGCTTGGTGTCGACGTCCTGCGGGTCGTGCGAGGAGACGATGATATCGATCGTGCCGTCGGCCAGTGCCTCGGCCATCCCGACGCGGTCGTCCTCGCTGCGCAGCGGCGGCGAAAGCTTGAAGAATGTCCGGTATTCGCCGATGTCGTTCTCATTGAGCGCGAGATTGTTGATCGACACGCCGCAGGTGACGTTGGCGCCACGCTCGCGTGCGGTACGGATCGCGGCGGCCGATTCGGGAACCGAGATCTGGGCGGCGTGATAGGCGGCACGCGTCAGTCCGGCGATGCGCAGGTCGCGCTCGAGCGGAATGATCTCCGCTTCGCGCGGGATCCCGGAAAGGCCGAGCCAGCTTGCAAGCAGGCCCTCGTGCATGACGCCGTTGGCACCGAGATACTTGTCGCGCGTCTCAAGGGAGATGACGGCGCCGAATTCGCGCGCATAGGTCATGGCGCGGCGCAGGACCAGCGTGTCGTGAATCGAGCGACGACCATTGGTGAAGCAGACAGCACCCGCTTCGCGAAGCAGACCGAACTCGGTCATCTCTTCGCCGGCAAGACCCTTGGTCAGCGCTGCGGCCGGGTGTACGTTGACCAGCGCCTTGTCGCGCGCCGTCTTCTTCACATACTCGACGAGCGCGATGTCGTCGATGACAGGGTCGGTCTCCGGCATGGCGATGAAGGTGGTGACGCCGCCGGCAGCGGCGGCCCGCGATGCGGACTCGAAGGTCTCGCGGTGTTCGCTTCCCGGTTCGCCGACAAAGACGCGGGCATCGACGAGGCCCGGAACGGCGGTGAGGCCGGCGCAGTCCTTGACGAAGGCGCCATCCGGCGCGCCCTGGTTCTGGGCATCGGCACCGGCAGCAAGGATAAGGCCGTCGTCGCCGACGATAACAGTGCCGACTTCATCGAGATTGCGCGAGGGATCGACGATGCGAAGGTTCTTCAGAACGAGTGGTCTGGTCATGTGCGCGGCCCCTGGTTCTGCGAGAGAAGCAGCGTTTCCATAACCGCCATGCGCACGGCAACGCCCATCTCGACCTGCTGTTCGATCACGCTCTGCGGCCCGTCGGCGATTTCCGAGGCGATCTCGACGCCGCGGTTCATCGGCCCGGGATGCATGACAAGCGCATCCGCCTTGGCTGCCTTCAGCTTTTCCGCATCGAGCCCGTAGTAGTGGAAGTATTCGCGTACAGACGGCACGAAGGACCCGGCCATGCGCTCGCGCTGCAGGCGCAGCATCATGACGACATCGGCATCCTTCAGGCCCTCGGCCATCGAGTGGTAGACTTCGACGCCCATTTCGGCGATCCCGGAGGGAAGCAGCGTCGCCGGTGCGACGACCCGAACCCGTGCGCCCATCTGGTTCAGGAGCAGGATGTTGGAGCGCGCAACGCGCGAGTGAAGCACGTCGCCGCAGATCGCCACGATGATGCGCGAGAGCTTGCCCTTGGCGCGGCGGATCGTCAGCGCGTCGAGCAGCGCCTGCGTTGGGTGCTCGTGCTGGCCGTCGCCCGCATTGACGACGGAGCAGGAGACCTTTTGTGCGAGAAGGGCTGCGGCACCGGCCGAGGAGTGACGCACGACCAGCACGTCCGGGTGCATGGCGTTCAGCGTCATCGCCGTGTCGATCAACGTCTCGCCTTTCTTCACCGAGGAATTGCCGACCGACATGTTCATCACGTCGGCGCCAAGGCGTTTGCCGGCAAGCTCGAAGGAAGATTGCGTGCGGGTCGAGGCCTCGAAGAAGAGGTTGATCTGCGTCAGACCCCGAAGCGTGGACGTCTTCTTTTCTCTTTGACGGGAGATTTGGACGGCTTCATCGGCGCGATCGAGCAGATAGGTGATATCCTGCTCCGTGAGCCCCTTGATGCCGAGCAGGTGGCGATGCGGGAAAGTGATCATGGGCCGCCCTTGCGCTCTGGAAATGTGGTCGCTCTATAAGACCTGGTCCCCGGCACGGCAAGGCTTGCGCGGTTCAGTCCGCAGAAAACTTGCAACGGCGATCCTATCTTTTCTTCGCCCCGTTCCGTGGTCGAGAAACTTGCGCTAGAACCGGCCCATGAATCAGATGAACCGGACTGAACAGAAACTCGCCGAGCTCAACCAGCCCAAGCCCTGGTCCGGTGTCAACGCCTATCGCTCCGATCCGCTGGTGGTCGACATCACATCGGGCATGAGCAAGACGCTGCGCGATGAGTTCGACGTGCTCGGCCGCTACGTCACCTCGCCGGAGGCCCAGGAACTGGCGCGCATGGCGAACGAAGGTCCGCCGAAGCTGAAGACCCACGGGCCGCGCGGCGAGCGTCTCGATGTCGTCGAGTTCCACCCGGCCTGGCATGCGCTGATGCGCCGCTCGATGTCCTCGGGCCTGCACGCGTCCGCGTGGGAAAATCTGCCGGACGAGCGCAACCAGTCGCACAAGACGCGGGCGATCCGCTTCTATCTGACGGCGCAGCTCGAATGCGGTCATCTCTGCCCGCTGACGATGACCAGTGCATCGCTTGCAGCGATCACTGCGTCGCCGGCGGTGCAGAAGGAGTGGGCGCCGAAGATCCTGTCGCGAAAGTACGATTCCACCAACCGTCCGTGGATGCAGAAGTCGGCCGTCACCGTCGGCATGGGCATGACCGAGAAGCAGGGCGGCACCGACGTGCGCGCCAACACTTCGACGGCCGAACGGGTGGGCGAGGGCATCTATCGGCTGAATGGCCACAAGTGGTTCATGTCGGCGCCGATGAGCGACGCTTTCGTCATGCTGGCGCAGACCCGCGAAGGGCTTGCCTGCTTCCTGGTACCGAGGCTCCTGGAAGACGGCAGCGCCAACGGCCTGCGGTTCCAGCGGCTGAAGGACAAGCTCGGCAACCGCTCCAATGCGTCTTCCGAGGTCGAGTTCTCAGACACGTTCGGCTTCATTCTCGGCGCGCCGGATGCAGGCCTCCGCACGATCCTCGACATGGTGACGCTGACGCGGCTCGACTGCGCGCTCGCTTCCGCCGGCATGATGCGCGCCTCGCTTGCCGAAGCCGTACATCATACCCGCGGCCGCAAGGTTTTCGGCAAGCCGCTCGTCAGCCAGCCGATGATGACGCGCGTGCTCGCCGACATGGCGCTCGACGTTGCCGCGGCAAGCGCACTTTCGTTCCGCCTGGCCGAAGCCTTCGACAAGGCGCGCAGCAGCGTGGAAGACGCGGCTTACGCGCGGATCATGACGCCGGTTGCGAAATACTGGGCCTGCAAGATCGCGCCGGCTCTGATCTATGAGGCGATGGAGTGCCTCGGCGGCAACGGCTATGTGGAAGAGCGAGCACTGGCGCGCCACTACCGCGAAGCGCCTGTGAATGCCATCTGGGAAGGCTCCGGCAACGTCATGGCGCTGGATGTGCTGCGGGTTCTCGCCAAGGGCAAGGATCTGTTCGAGCAGCTCTTCGTCGTGCTGGCCCGCGATCTCGGCCCGTCCGGTCGCAAGACGATCGACGTGCTGCGCGCGGCCATGTCGCTGTGCGAGCGTGATGAGGGTGCGGCCCGCATGCTGGTCGAGCAACTGGCGCTCGCCGCCGCTGCCGCCGAGCTCTACCGTCTCGGTGCCGGTCGCATTGCCGATGCCTTCCTCGAATCGCGCCTGGCTGCCGGGTGGCGCTCGACCTACGGCATGCTCGATTCGCGCTTCGATTCCGCCTACATCCTGGACCTTCTCTATCCCCCTGCGGCCTGAGCCGCAGGACGTCCGGCGTAAGCCGTCAGCCCCCTGCGGCGTAAGCCGTCAGCCAGAGCACGAGCGGTATCGTGAAGAACGAAACGACCGTCTGGACGGTCGCGACCGCCGCATAGAGTTCGGCGTCGCCATCCATCTGCTTGGCCAGTAGATAGCCGTTCATCGCGGTCGGCACGGCCGCGCCGAGCGCGATGACCAGCAGAGCATCGCCGCGAATGCCGAGCAGGTAGCTCGCGCTCACCATGAAGACCGGCATCACGATCAGCTTGAGGAAGACCGCGAGCAACGCCGTCCTGCTGGGCTTGAGCGCATCGGATGCCCGCAGGCCCGCACCGACCATCACCAGGCCGAGGCTGAGCGAGGCGCTTGCCAGCATATCGATCGTGGCCATCACTGGGCCGTAGATCTTCAATCCGCTCATGTTGACGAGAATACCGAGCACCGAGGCGACGATCAGCGGATTGGAGACGATCTTGGCGAAGAAGCGGCGGAAGTCGCGATTGCCACCACCAAACCAGACGAGAACACCGATATTGTAGAGATTGATCGGGATGATCACGAGCGTCATCACCAGGGCGGTCAGTGTCAGGCCGATCGGGCCATAGAGTTTCTGCGCGATCGCCAGCGCCATGAACCCATTCCAGCGTGTCGCAGTCTGGAAGACCGAGGTGAAGGATGCACCTGATACCTGGCGGTTCCGCAGCATCGGCCACAACAGCAGCACGAAGACCGACATCAAACTGACGCTTCCGATCGTTGCGATCGCCGTCGCATCGGCCTTCAATCCGGCAAAATCGGCCTGGGCGAGCGTCGAAAACAACAGCGACGGGAAAAGGATGAAGTAGCCGAATTGCTCGAGCCCGAGCCAAAGACTCTGATCGATCAAGGTCGAACGCTTGAGCCAGGCGCCGAGCAGGACCAGCAGGAAGACGGGAAGGATGCTTTCAAAGACGACGGTCATGGGGGAGGGCCTGCGTGCGGGACGTCTATCGCTACCTCAAATCATCGCCGACCGGAATGCGCTAGTGGCACGAGGCGGCGATCAAACGGGAGTGTCCCGCCTTCAAGGATCCGCGACCGGACTGCCCTGTGAAAATTAACCTTAACAAATGGTTTACGTTGCGCGGGTCGCCGCAAGGGCGGAGATTGATCCGGCATTTTAATGGATTCCGGAATGGAGCGGTTCGGTGAGAACTGGTCTTATGATCATCATGATGATGTTTTTTGCCGGACTGGCGCTAGATATCGCAGTTCCCGCGATGGTTCTTGTGGCCGCCGTGCTGGCTGACCGCGCGATTTACCCAGTTGTCTTTCGGCAGATCTCGGAAAGGGGGGCCGCATGAAGTGGTTTCTGATCCTTTGGGGCGGGCCGATCCTGCTGCTGGGCTCCTGGTATGGCCTGTCGTACTACGACATGAGCTTCGGCTTCTTCATGCTGACGCGGCAAACCCATGATCTGGTGTTCCAGATCTACGGCAATGTCCTCGGCATCCCGCCGGAAACCATTCCGCCGCTCGTAGCCCGCGCGATCGTCGTCGACAGCCTGATCGTTTTCGCCATCATCGGCTTTCGCAAGCGCCGCCAGATCGCGGCGTGGTATCGTCGCCGCTTCGGTGCCGTGGCCCCTCAGTCAGAGAGGCCGTCTCTTGCCAGCGACGCCAGCCTGTCGAGCGCGCCCTGAAGAATGAACGAGGCCGCGGCCGAATCGATGCGTTCGGCCCGCTTGCGTCGTGACACGTCCATCTCGATCAGCACCCGCTCGGCCGCGACGGTCGAAAGCCGTTCATCCCAGAAGGCGAAGGGCAGGGGCGTTTTCTGTTCCATGTTGCGCACGAAGGCGCGGGTCGCCTGACAGCGCGGCCCCTCGCTGCCGTCCATATTGACGGGCAGGCCGATGACGAAGGCCGCGATCTTTTCTTTCGTCGCTGCCGACAGCAGCGCCTCCGCGTCCACGCCGAACTTGACCCGACGGATCACCTCGCGCGGGGTCGCAAAGCGGCGACCGAGATCGGAGACCGAGAGGCCGATCGTTTTCGTGCCAAGGTCGAGGCCTGCAATGGCCTGGTTCGGCTGTAGCTGGGCTGCGAGTTCTTCGATGGTGAGAATTGCCATGGGATTGTCGATTCGATCTTTGCGCGGAGAGTTGTCTGATCCATATGCTGTTGCGACAGACAAATCATCAGGGAGATCGTCATGAAGATCAAATGGCTCGGCCATGCCGCCTTTCACATCGAAACGGCAAAGTCCAAAATCCTGATCGACCCCTTCTTTACTGGCAATCCGGCGTTCCGCGACGAGGAGCGCCGGGACGCGACCGCCGGGCTCACCCACATTCTCCTGACCCATGGTCACGGCGACCATGTCGGCGATACCATTGCGATCGCCAAGGAGACGGGCGCGACGGTCGTTGCCAATGCCGACCTTGCCGCCTGGCTCGGCCGGCATGGCGTCAAGGCGCTGGAAATGGGGAACACCGGCGGCACGATCAATCTCGGTAGTTTCTCGACGACCTTCGTCAACGCGCTGCATTCGTCGGCGCAGCTGACCGAGGACGGCGTCTCGCACTCGCTCGGCAATGCCAACGGCCTGGTGCTGCATTTCGAGGACGAGCCGACGCTCTATCACATGGGTGATACGGACATCTTCTCCGACATGGCGCTGATCAACGAGCTGCATCAGCCGGAGATCGGCATCGTGCCGATCGGCGATCGTTTCACCATGGGCGGGGCGGTTGCGGCCCTGGCCTGCCAGCGCTTCTTCAAGTTCTCGACAGCCATCCCCTGCCATTACGGCTCGTTCCCGATCATCGACCAGACCCCGGAAACCTTCGTTGCCGGCATGGAAAGCGCGTCGACCAAGGTGGCGACGCCGCACGTCGGCGGCGTCGTCGAGATCTGATGTTACGCCGGGCCTTTTGAGAAGAGGCCCGGTCCTCCGGCAATTCCCCCGTTGCGTGGCTCGCCCTGCGCCATTATAGCGGGGGAAGTTCCAGTTACCGGAGACGATCATGTCCGTAGACCTTGCCACCGTGAAGCGCGTCGCGCGCCTTGCCCGTATCGCCGTTAGCGAAGAAGAAGCCGAACGGATGATGGGTGAGCTCAATGGCATCCTCGGTTTCGTCGAGCAGCTCTCCGAAGTGAATGTCGATGGCGTCGAGCCGATGACCTCGGTCACGCCGATGGATATGAAGAAGCGGACGGACACCGTATCGGACGGCAACAAGGCCGACGACATCGTCGCCAATGCGCCGAATTCCGATCGCAATTTCTTCCTCGTTCCGAAGGTGGTCGAGTAATCTCCCGCCAGCCGCCCCGACGTTTCTGATTGCGAAAGCCAGATTTTACCATGACCGACCTTACCAGCCTGACGATTGCCGAAGCCCGCACCAAGCTCGCCGCCAAGGACATCACCGCCGTCGAACTGACCGACGCCTATCTCGGCGCGATCGATGCCGCCAATGAGGCGATCAACGCCTACATCGCCGTCACGCCCGAAAAGGCACGAGAGATGGCCAAGGCCTCGGATGCGCGTATCGCCGCCGGCAAGGCCGGTGCGCTCGAAGGCATCCCGCTCGGCATCAAGGACCTCTTCGCTACCGAAGGCGTGCACACGCAGGCCTGCAGCCACATCCTCGACGGTTTCGCGCCGCGCTACGAATCGACCGTGACCCAGAACCTCTGGAACGACGGCGCCGTCATGCTCGGCAAGCTGAACATGGACGAGTTTGCCATGGGCTCGTCGAACGAGACCTCCTACTACGGCGCGGTCAAGAACCCGTGGCGCGCCAAGGGCTCCAATCTGGATCTCGTGCCGGGTGGCTCCTCCGGTGGTTCCGCCGCAGCCGTTGCCGCGCATCTCTGCGCCGGCGCGACCGCCACCGATACCGGCGGCTCCATCCGCCAGCCGGCAGCCTTCACCGGCACCGTCGGCATCAAGCCGACCTATGGTCGCTGCTCGCGCTGGGGCACCGTTGCTTTCGCCTCGTCGCTCGACCAGGCAGGCCCGATCGCCCGTGACGTGCGCGATGCCGCGATCCTCCTGAAGTCGATGGCAAGCGTCGACGCCAAGGACACGACCTCGGTCGATCTGCCGGTGCCGGATTACGAAGCCGCGATCGGCAAGTCGATCAAGGGCATGAAGATCGGCATTCCGCGCGAATACCGCGTCGATGGCATGCCGGAAGAGATCGAAACGCTCTGGCAGCAGGGCATTGCCTGGCTGAAGGAAGCCGGTGCCGAGATCGTCGACATCACCCTGCCGCACACGAAATACGCGCTGCCGGCCTACTACATCGTCGCTCCGGCCGAGGCCTCCTCGAACCTTGCCCGCTATGACGGCGTTCGCTACGGCCTGCGCGTAGACGGCAAGGACATCGTCGACATGTACGAAAAGACGCGCGCAGCCGGCTTCGGTCACGAAGTCAAGCGCCGCATCATGATCGGCACCTACGTGCTTTCGGCCGGCTACTACGATGCCTACTATCTGCAGGCACAGAAGGTGCGCACGCTGATCAAGCGCGACTTCGAACTGGCGTTCCACGCCGGCGTTGACGCCATCCTGACGCCGGCGACGCCGTCGTCTGCCTTCGGCATCGCCGACGAGGATCTGGCATCCGATCCGGTCAAGATGTACCTCAACGACATCTTCACGGTGACGGTGAACATGGCCGGCCTTCCCGGTATCGCCGTTCCCGGCGGTCTCGACCACAAGGGCCTGCCGCTTGGCCTGCAGCTGATCGGCAAGCCGTTCGAGGAAGAAACGCTGTTCAAGACCGCGCATGTGATCGAACAGGCGGCCGGCCGCTTCACACCCACCAAGTGGTGGTAAACTCTTGAGGGGCGGTACCGACGAGGTACCGCCCTTTCTTCTTCGGTTGCATCGCGGAAGGAGACCGCGTCATGCCCGTCATCCGCCATGCCCGCGCCGGCGACGTCGACCGGCTGGCCGAAATCGGCCTTAGATCCTGGCAGTCGGCAATTGCGGGCCTCGCCGATGGCGAAAAGATGCGGCGCGTGGCCGAGGCCGCATTTCTCCGTTTTCTGTTCGATCACTGGCTTTCCGTTTTGCTCGTCGAAGGCGAGGGCGCCATCTGCGGTTGGGTGGCGTGCGAGAACTTCGACAATGCGATCTCCGATCTGTGGATCGAGCCGCAGCTCCAGGGCAGGGGCTTCGGCGGGCTGCTGCTTGCTGAGATCGAGCGTCGTATTGCTGCGGACGGATTCGACGCGGCCACCACCAAGACGCACGCGCGCAACGACCGCGCCGTGCGCTTCTTCCGCAATCACGGCTATGGCGTGAGTTGGCTGTCGACCGCCTATGCGCCGCAACTCGACAGCGACGTTGCCTTCATCGGTCTGAGCAAATCTCTGGAGCAAAGCCCGGATCATTGACACCCCGCCACCTCATGCATGGCAGCCACGCGCAAAGCCGGCTGGCCTATTCACACCGCATTCATTAGGCCCATGAAATATTATGGGGTATGACGTGGTGGTGGGGCACCGCAAGGGGGGCGCTTGTTGCAGATGCTGGATAAAACGGTTCCGCGACCGTTGGTTCTGAGACCTTTCCACCATTCGTTTTGGCTTGCCGGCCTGTGCGTGATCGTCTTCACCGCCTGCGTGCTCGGCATCTTGAGTCGCCCGGTCGGCATGCTGGCTTCGATCTGGCCGGCAAATGCGATCCTGCTCGGTCTGCTGATCAGAAAACCGTCGCTCGCCAGCCCGGCTGGATGGCTGACGGCGGCATTGGCCTACGTTCTTGCGGACCTGGTGACCGGCGCGGATCTCTATGAAGCTGCGGCGCTGAATGCGGCCAACATGGTCGGCGTCGTCATCGGCTTCCTGCTCTATCGCCGCTTTTCGCCGGAGCATCGGCACCTGCGCCGGGCGCGCTCGGTCCTTTACATGTTCGCTGCCTCCTCCCTGGCGGCGATGGGCGCCTCGCTCGTCGGAGCGGTCGCGGTTCACCTGTCCTTCGGCAAACCCGTCGCGGACGCATTCGTCGCCTGGCTCACCACCGAGCTGGTCAATTATGTGGTTCTGCTCCCGGTTTTCCTGGCAGCGCCGCTTCCTGAAGACGGTTTGCGATCCCGTGCCACGAGAATGACGGTTTCAACGGCCTCTGCTTCTGCAACCGTCTGGCCGTTCGTCTCCCTGGTCTTGTCCTGCGCTGCGGCGCTCGTCATCGGCGGCCCAGGCGCTTTCGCTTTCCCGGTGCCGGCACTCTTGTGGTGCGCGCTCAGCTATGGCTTGTTCCCGGTGACGATCCTGACGGCGATCGTCTGTGTGTTGACGCAGATTGCCGTTGCCTCCGGCGCCCTGCATCTCGGCGTCAGCGGCGTGGCCGAGGAGACGCTCACCTCCACCCGGCTGGGGACGACCCTTCTTGCGCTCTGCCCGCTGGCGGTCGCCAGCGTCGATGCCGCACGACGGGCGCTGATCGGGCGCCTGTCCCATGCGGTCGATTATGATTTTCTGACCCAGTGCCTGGCGCGCGCGACCTTCATGGCGCGCGCGGCCGCGCTGATCGCAGCGCCGGTCGCCCGAAAAGGCGGGACGGTGGTGATGATGCTCGACATCGACCGCTTCAAGGCGATCAATGACACCTATGGTCACGCCGTGGGCGATCAGGTGCTGGTCTCGGTCGCAGGCGCCGTTCGCGGGACGCTGCGTTTTGAGGATCTCGTCGGTCGGCTTGGCGGAGAAGAGTTTGCCGTTGTGCTGGTTCGGCAATCCCCGACTGATGCGCTCAAGGTCGCCGAGCGACTGCTCGAGGCCGTGCGCGCGCTCCATATCGACCTGGAGCAGGGCGGAAGGATCGACGTCACCATCAGCATCGGCGCTGCCGAAGTCATGACCCGCGACACCGGTCTCGACGGCTTGCTGCTTGCGGCCGACCGCGCGCTCTACCAGGCGAAGGCTGCGGGCCGCGACCGCGTGCAATGCGCTGCCCCGTCGAGCGCTCACGCAACGTAAGTCGCTTTCCGTAAAGTAAAGTACGCATCTGACGATACCGGGCATGCTGGCATGCCCGGTATCGTTCGTATTCGCCGCTAGCGGTTGTTAAGTTCGGAGCGCACGAGCTGCAGCCCGCGTTCCGTGATGCGGTAGGGTTTTCCGCCGGACGATGAGATCGCCTTCTTCCGCTTCAATTTGCGGAAAAGTTCGAGGTCGAAGCCGGGATAGACCCAGCCGTCACGGGTGAAGCACCGGATTTCGGTGATCGCCTTGTCGTCGCGGGTGATTTCGATGCGGCCGCCCTGGGCCAAATGATGAAGAATGCGCTGTTCTGCGCGCGAGATGTCCATTGTCCGAATGTTCCGGAATCGCGTTCGTTTGAACGCAGGAAAACGTTCCGCAAATTACTGAAGATGCGGGGTGACGTTTCCGGCCCGTGCGCGCAATCAAAGCGGATTACGCGGACGGGCTTTACCGGGACTCAGGCGAAGAACGGAACATAAAAACTCCAATAGAACGGTGCCTTCCTAAAAGGCCGTCGTTCGCGCGTCAAGGTGTCATTGCAACGCCAGGGTGCCAATGGCCGCCAGCGCCACTTGCAAGACGATGATCAACGCGAGGCGCGTGCGAAAGGGTTCCTTACGCGTCTTGTGTCGGAAGATATGGCGCGCCGTCATCGCTCCCGGGCTGCCGCCGAAAAAGGCGAGAGTGAGCAGGGTCCGCTCGCTGATCCGCCGTCGGCCGGAGCGCGCCGCTCGCTTGTCGTACCAGAACAGCCCGAAGGCCGCCAAGTTGACGAGAATTGCGAACGAGAGCAGGGCAGGGCCGATGGACATGAGCGAAGTCTTGCCGATAGGCGCTAAACGGTGGTTAAGAGAGGCTCGCCGTCCGCATGAGATTGCATATGGCGCTTCTGATCCAGCCGAACAACTTGCACCGGCGGACCAATTGTTCTACCGAGAAACCAAGAATTCAGGCTTCAAAGAAGAGCATGATATGAGCATTGTCGACGTCCGCACCCCCGATCCGAAACGCTTCATCCCCGGCGCCACTGGCGACTGGGAAGTCATCATCGGCATGGAAGTCCATGCCCAGGTGCTTTCCAATTCGAAGCTGTTCTCGGGCGCATCGACGGAGTTCGGCAATGCGCCGAATGCGAACGTCTCGCTGGTCGATGCCGCTATGCCCGGCATGCTGCCCGTGATCAACGAGGAATGCGTGAAGCAGGCGGTGCGCACCGGTCTCGGCCTCAAGGCCGCGATCAACAATCGCTCGATCTTCGACCGCAAGAACTATTTCTATCCGGACCTGCCGCAGGGCTATCAGATCTCGCAGTTCAAGGATCCGATCGTCGGCGAGGGCAAGATCATCATTTCGGTCGGCCCGGATCGTCAGGGCCAGTTCGAGGATGTCGAGATCGGCATCGAGCGCCTGCATCTGGAACAGGATGCCGGCAAGTCGATGCACGACCAGCATCCGTCGATGTCCTATGTCGACCTCAACCGCTCGGGCGTGGCGCTGATGGAGATCGTCTCCAAGCCGGACATGCGCTCGTCGGATGAGGCCAAGGCCTACATGACGAAGCTGCGCTCGATCGTGCGCTATCTCGGCACGTGCGACGGCAACATGGACGAAGGCTCGATGCGCGCCGACGTCAACGTTTCCGTGCGTCGTCCGGGCGAGGGTTTCGGCACGCGCTGCGAAATCAAGAACGTCAACTCGATCCGCTTCATCGGCCAGGCGATCGAATACGAAGCACGCCGCCAGATCGGCATTCTTGAGGACGGTGGCAGCATCGACCAGGAGACCCGCCTGTTCGACCCGAACAAGGGCGAGACCCGCTCGATGCGCTCCAAGGAAGACGCGCACGACTACCGCTACTTCCCGGATCCGGACCTGCTGCCGCTGGAGTTCGACGATGCTTTCGTCGAGGCGCTGAAGGCCGACCTGCCGGAACTGCCCGACGACAAGAAGGAGCGCTTCGTGCGCGACCTCGGCCTCTCGGTCTATGACGCCTCGGTGCTCGTCTCCGAAAAGTCGATCGCCGATTATTTCGAGGCGGTTGCCGAAGGGCGCGACGGCAAGATTGCCGCCAACTGGGTCATCAACGACCTGCTCGGTGCCTTGAACAAAGCCGGCAAAGCCATTGAAGAGACTCCGGTTTCCCCGGCACAGCTCGGCGGCATCATCGATCTCATCAAGGCCGAGACCATCTCCGGCAAGATCGCCAAGGACCTCTTCGAGATCGTCTGGAACGAGGGCGGCGACCCGGCCGAGATCGTTGAAGCGCGCGGCATGAAGCAGGTGACCGACACCGGCGCCATCGAGAAGGCCGTCGACGAGATCATCGCCGCCAACCCGGATCAGGTCGCCAAGGTGCAGGCCAAGCCTTCGCTCGCCGGCTGGTTCGTCGGCCAAGTGATGAAGGCGACCGGCGGCAAGGCCAACCCGCAGGCCGTACAGGCGCTCGTCAAGGCCAAGCTCGGCATCGAGGAATAACGATGTTCTTCGTGCGCACGGCAAGCGAGCGCGACCTGGAGAAGGTTCGCGCTCTGCTGATCGAAACGTGGCACGCGACCTATGACACTTTCTACGGTGTCGAGAAGGTCAACGAACTCACGGAGCGCTGGCATTCGCTGCCGGCGCTCAAAGCCCGACTCGCGCGCAAGAACGCCGAGTTTCTTGTTGCCGACGATGGAGGGCAGCTGGGCGGCATGGGCTATGCGGCGATGTCCGACACGCAAGCCAAGACGGTGGTGCTGCACCAGCTCTATGTCCTTCCGAAGTTCCAGCGCCAGGGCGTCGGCCGCGATATCTTCGCCGAACTCGAAACCTGCTTCCCGGACGCCGAGCGCATGCGCGTCGAGGTCGAGCCGCAGAACCTGCACGCGCTCACCTTCTATCGCGCGCACGGCTTTGCCGAAGTGGGCGAGACCCCGGTTGACGACCCGTCCGGTCTGCCGGCCATCGCTCTGGAAAAGCCGCTTCTCGGCTAGGCGATCCGTCCGATTGCCTGAAGTTTCGCATGCCTGTGGATAAGCTTGAGAGGCGCGGCTCTGTCATCGCGCCGTTACCTCCGGGTGTTTGATCCGCGGGCGATGAACGATGTGAGCGGGGAAACCATGGACGCGACCGAACTCTTGATCCGCAAGGCCGAGCGTAAGGACCTCGAAGCAATCGTCGCGCTCTTCGCCAATGATCCGCTCGGCGGCCACGGCGACACGACCGACCCCGAGGCCTTCGCGGACTACGCCGCTGCCTTCGACCGGATTGAAGCTTCGACGCTGCAGACACTCTTTGTTGCGGTTCTTGAAGGGCAGGTCGTCGGCACTTTTCAAACCGCGCTGCACACGTCTCTGTCTGGGCGTGGAAGCTCCAGCCTGATCGTCGAAGCGGTCCAGACGCGTGCGGACATGCGCGGCCGTGGGATCGGCGAGCGCATGTTGCGCCATGCGATTGGCGAGGCGCGGGAGAAGCGCGCAAAGAAGGTAAGGCTCACGTCCAACGCCGTGCGCACCGATGCGCATCGCTTCTACGAGCGTCTAGGCTTTGTGCGCAGCCACTTCGGCTTTCACCTGCCGTTGAAATGACCGCCTCCGCCTCGGAATCACTGGACAAGCCCTGAGCGGCGGGGCATAAGCGGGAACATTGTTTTGGTATCTGGCCGCCTTCCCAACGGCCGGTCAAGGACGGCATCCATGAAGCTCCTGCTGCAGATTTTCACCTGGTGGAACGAACAGACGATCGGAACGCGCTTTCACACCTGGCGCCACGGTGAACGGGTCGGTCAAGACGAACTCGGTAATGTCTACTACCAGGGCGGCAAGGATTCTGAAGGCCGCACCCGCCGCTGGGTGATCTACAACGGCTACGCCGAAGCCTCCGCCATTCCGGCCGGCTGGCACGGCTGGATGCATCACCGGACCGACGTTTCTCCGGCTGATGAAAAGTACACGCCGCGCGAATGGCAGAAGGCGCACCGCGCCAATCCGACCGGAACGGCCAACGCCTACCGCCCGCAGGGCTCGATTGCCGCCACCGGCAAGCGTCCCCGCGTGACCGGCGACTACGACGCCTGGACGCCCGGCTCCTGAATAATCTGTTCTCAGTGACGACGACGGACCGCGGAATGGGTTCCTCGATCATGGCGCGGCCACAATTGATGGTTAGCGCCTGAAATCCATCGATGACGAACAGGATACGCGGGAGACAGGCGACTATGGCAGGTTCTGATCTGCGCAAGGCAATCGGCCAAGGAACACGGCGTTTGGGCTTGTCCCTGCTTGCCGCCTTGCCGCTGGTCGCATCTGCGGAAGCGGTTGACGCAGCCCGCCTTTCCAACGCCGTCGCCGTGTTCTCCGGTATCGACAAGATCACCGGCCGCATCACCACTTTCGACGTCTACATCGGCGAGACCGTGCAGTTCGGCGCCCTTCAGGTCACGCCGCGCGTCTGCTACAGCCGTGACGACACGGAAGCGCAGAAGATCACGACCTTCGTCGAGGTCGAGGAAATCACACTCGACCGCAAGATCCGCCGCATCTTCACCGGCTGGATGTTTGCCGATAGCCCCGGTCTGAACGCCGTCGAGCATCCGGTCTATGACGTCTGGCTGCAGTCCTGCAAGGCGACCTCGGACCTGCCGCCGCCGGACACCGCGCAGAAGCGCTGAGCGGCGGCGTATTCCCATTCTTTGAGATTTGGCTTGGTTAGAAGGCGAGGTCGGGCGACGACATCGCGTTCGCCAGAAGCACTTCGTATTCCGCCTTTGGCACGTCGATGGCACCGAACGACTTCAGGTGCTCGGTGGTGAACTGTGTATCGAGCAGTTCGAAGCCACGCGCCTTCAGTCGCTCGACCAGATGGACGAGGCAGATCTTCGAGGCGTCGGTGCGTCTGGAAAACATGCTTTCGCCGAAGAAGGCCGAGCCGAGCGAAACGCCGTAAAGTCCGCCAACCAGTTGGTCGCCTTCCCACGCCTCGACGCTGTGGGCATAGCCCATCGTATGCAGCGTCGCGTAGAGCGTGCGGATCTTGTTGTTGATCCAGGTGGTTGGCCGGTCGGGAGCAGGGGCAGCGCAGCCGTCCATGACCGCTTCGAAGGCGGTGTTGAAGCGGATGTCGAAGGGCTTTCGGCGGATGGTTTTGGCGAGGCTGCGAGAGGTGTGGAAGCCTGCGAGCGGGATCACCCCGCGAATTTCCGGCTCGACCCAGAAGATTTCCGGGTCGTCAGCCGAATCGGCCATCGGGAAGAGGCCGATCGAATAGGCGCGCAGCAGCATGTCCGGCGTAATATCGGGCTGCTTGCTGCGCGTCCCCTTCAATGTCTGGTCCTTACTCGGACGTGGCGGCCAGATGCTTCTCCAGCCAGTGGATATCGTAGTCGCCGTTGGCAATGTCCTGATTATTGATCAGGTCCTGGAACAGCGGAAGCGTCGTCTTGATGCCGTCGATGACAAATTCGTCAAGCACGCGGCGCAGACGCATCATGCATTCGACGCGGGTACGGCCGTGCACGATCAGCTTGCCGATCAGGCTGTCGTAGTAAGGCGGGATCCGGTAGCCCTGATAGGCACCCGAGTCGACGCGCACGCCAAGACCGCCCGGCGCATGGAAATGCGTGATCGTGCCCGGGGATGGGACGAAGGTGCGCGGGTCTTCGGCATTGATGCGGCACTCGATCGCGTGGCCGGAGAACACGATGTCTTCCTGCCGGACCGAGAGGCCACCGCCGGAGGCGACGCGGATCTGCTCGTGCACCAGGTCGATGCCGGTGATCGCCTCGGTGATCGGATGCTCGACCTGAAGACGGGTGTTCATTTCGATGAAATAGAACTCGCCGTTTTCGTAGAGGAATTCGATCGTGCCGGCGCCGCGATACTTCAGCTTCTTCATGGCGTCGGCGCAGACCTGACCGATCTTCATGCGCTGGTCGACGTTGAGCGCCGGGGAGTTTGCCTCTTCCCAGACCTTCTGGTGACGACGCTGCAGCGAGCAATCGCGTTCACCGAGATGCACCGCATTGCCGGCGCCGTCGCCGACGATCTGGATTTCGATGTGGCGCGGCTTGGAGAGGTACTTCTCCATGTAGACGGCGTCGTTGCCGAAAGCGGCAAGCGCTTCGGTGCGGGCCGTCGCAACGGCTTCCTCGAGGTCAGCCTCGCTGCGGGCGACCTTCATGCCGCGGCCGCCGCCGCCGGCGGTCGCCTTGATCAGGACCGGGAAACCGATCTTGCGGGCGACTTCGAGGGCGTTTTCCGGCTTTACTTCGCCGTCGGAACCCGGAACGACCGGGATGCCAAGTTCCTGCGCCGTTTGCTTGGCGGTGATCTTGTCACCCATGATGCGGATGTGTTCCGCCGTCGGGCCGATGAAGGTGATGTCGTGCGCTTCAAGGATTTCGGCGAACTTGGCGTTTTCCGACAGGAAGCCGTAGCCTGGATGCACAGCGTCGGCACCGGTGATTTCGCAGGCGGCGACGATCTGGTGAATGTTCAGATAGCTATCGCGCGAGGGCGGCGGGCCGATGCAAACGCTCTCGTCGGCGAGGCGCACATGCATGGCGTCGGCGTCGGCCGTGGAATGAACGGCGACCGTGGCGATGCCGAGTTCCTTGCAGGCACGAAGCACGCGAAGGGCGATTTCGCCGCGATTGGCAATGAGAATTTTCGAGATCATCGCCGCGCCGCCTTATTCGATTACGATCAGCGGTTCGCCATATTCGACGGGGGCTGCGTCCTGGACGAAGATTTCGGTGACCTTGCCCGAGCGCGGAGCCGGGATCTGGTTCATTGTCTTCATCGCTTCGATGATGAGGATCGTCTGGCCTTCCTTGACCGTGGCGCCGACCTCAACGAAGGGGCGGGCTCCGGGTGCGGGAGACAGATAGGCAGTGCCGACCATCGGCGCGGTCACGGCATTCTTCGATGCACGGGCGCTCTCGGCGGCAGGAGCAGCAACGGCGTTTGCAGGAGCGGCCACTGCGGCGGGCATCTGGTAAGCCGGCATCTGCGGCATGGCCATCGGCATGGCAACCGGCGTGCCGTTGCGCGAAACGCGAATGCGCAGGTCGTCCTGCTCGACTTCGATCTCGGTCAGATCGGTGTCCTTGAGAATGTTGGCGAGATCGCGGATCAGCGCCTGGTCGATACCTGGTTTCTTGTCAGCCATGGAATATGAGCCTCTTGTGTTCTTTTTATTTCGACGGATTTGTCAGGTTCTTTAGCGCATGCAGCGCAAGAATGTAACTCTGGGCGCCGAAGCCGCAGATGACGCCCTTGACGGCGGGTGCGATCATCGACTTGTGGCGGAACTCCTCACGCGCATGGATGTTCGAGAGGTGCAGTTCGACGACCGGAATGCCGATGGCGCGGATGGCATCGTGAAGCGCGATCGACGTGTGGCCATAGGCGGCCGGGTTGATTGCCACGCCCGCGGCGACGTTGCCGGCCTCGTGCAGCCAATCGACCAGCATTCCCTCATGGTTCGACTGGCGGAAATCGACGTCGAATCCGAGCGCCTTGCCTTCTGCCTTGCACATGGCCTCGATGTCGGCCAGGGTCTGGCCGCCATAAATACCCGGCTCGCGCTTGCCCAGCGCATTCAGGTTGGGGCCGTTCAGCACGAAAATGGTCGATGGCATAAGGGATTCCGGTCCGGTCATGGAGGGTTACCTATAGACTGATGGTCCCGCGAGGAAAAGCCCTTTGGGCCCCCGCGGGATTTGTCCACAGTCATGGGAAGGTTCGTCAGCAGGCGGTCTTGCCGCATTCGCGCATATTGGCGACCTTGCCCTCGATCTCCTCGGCGCCGACTGCCCCGAAGACCGCTTCGTTGCCGATGACGTAGGAGGGCGTTCCGGTGATGCCGAGGTCGTTGGCAAGGCTGTAGGCCTCGCGCACGGCCGCATCATGCGGCTCCTTTTCCATTTTCGCGCGCAGGTCCTTTTCGGAGACGCCGAGCTTGGCGGCAACCGCAAGCGCTGTCTCCTCCGTGGCGCGGTCTTCCCCGCCGAGCAGCGCCCGGTGGAAGTCGCCGTATTTCTCCGGAGCGACCAGGCGGAAGGCGGCGCTCACCTTGTGGGCGGCCAGCGAATCCGGTCCGAGGATCGGCAGTTCCTTCAGCACGAAGCGCACGTTCTTGTCCTTGGCGAGGATGTCGTCCATGTCGGAAAGCGCGCGTTTGCAGTAGCCGCAGTTGTAGTCGTAGAATTCGACAACGGTGACGTCGCCTTTGGGATTGCCGAGCACCATGTCGTAGTCGGAATTGAAGATCGCCTTGTTGTTCTCGGTGATCGCGCTTTCCGCCGCTTCCTGCTGCTTGGCGCGCTGTTTCGTCGTCAGCGCCTCCTGGACCTCGAGCATGATCTCCGGATTGGCGATCAGGTATTCCTTGATGAAGGCGCCGATCTCTTCCTTCTGCTTCGCGTCGAGCGCGAATGCGTTCTGGGGCAGGCTGACCCCGGCCACGAGCGCTGCGAGCGTCCCGGCGGCAATCATCTTGGTGCTGAAGTTCATTTCTACCTCGTTGTCCTTGCGTATCCCGTGTGTCGTCCATCGCGTGTCGCCGGGTCAACCGGCTGTTCTGAATGACAACAGGATTCCTCGTATCCGCAATATGCCGGCAGCATAGGGTGGGTGCCGCGGAAACGAAACGGCAAAATCGGCGGAAATACGGCACTCGCGGACTTGTGAAGGTCATTTTCATCGGGCAAAGGGCTGGAGAACAGCCGCATATCGAGGATTTTCCGTTGGTAGATTTGTCAAAACGCAGTGCCGTCGAACCTTTCCATGCGATGGACGTACTGGCGGAGGCGACCCGTCGCCGGGATGCCGGCCACCCGGTGATCTCGATGGCCGTCGGGCAGCCCGCCCACCCGGCGCCGAAGGCAGCTCTTGAAGCGGCGCGCAAAGCGCTTGAACATGGCCGGCTCGGCTATACCGACGCGCTCGGCACCTTGTCGCTGCGCACAGCAATCGCCCGGCACTATGAAAAGCGCCACGGCATCGCGCTCGATCCGCAGCGGGTCGCGGTCACCACCGGCTCATCCGCAGGCTTCAATCTCGCTTTCCTGGCCCTCTTCGATCCTGGCGATTGCGTCGCGATCGCGAGGCCCGGCTATCCGGCCTATCGCAACATCCTCGCAGCGCTTGGCCTGACGGTCGTCGAGGTCGAGGCCAATGCCGAGACCGGCTTCACTCTGACGCCTGAAAGTCTTTCGCGTGCCGCTGCGAAAATAGGCCGTCCATTGAAGGGCGTGCTCTTGGCGAGCCCAGCCAACCCGACCGGAACGGTGACGGGCAGGGCGGGCCTCAAGGCGCTGGCTGACTATTGCCGGGCCGAATCGATCGCCTTCATCTCCGACGAGATCTATCACGGACTGACCTTTGCCGGCGAAGAGGCAAGCGCGCTGGAGGTGACCGACGAGGTAATCGTCATCAACTCCTTCTCGAAATACTATTGCATGACCGGCTGGCGGATCGGCTGGATGGTGCTGCCGGCTGACAAGGTGCGCGGCTTCGAGCGCATCGCCCAGAGCCTCTACATCTCGCCGCCCGAGCTCTCGCAGATCGCGGCAGAAGCAGCACTCAACGCGCATGAGGAGCTCGACCGTTACAAGGCCGCCTATGCCGCCAACCGGGACATGCTCATGAAGCGGTTGCCGGAGATCGGCTTCTCGATCGCCTCGCCGATGGACGGTGCCTTCTACGCCTATGCGGATGTCACCCGCTTTACCAATGACAGCATGGCCTTTGCCAAGCGGATGCTCGCCGAGATCAACGTCGCGGCAACCCCGGGATTCGACTTCGATCCGCTGGAAGGGCACCGCACAATGCGCTTCTCCTATGCCGGCGCCGAGGCCGACATGGTCGAGGCCATGGACAGGATCGCGCGGTGGCTGGCGTGACGCTCTGAACAGGTAGGCAGGGGCAAGTCCCTTCTGCCATCCGCCCAAAGGAAAAGGCCCGGATCGCTCCGGGCCTTTCGTGTTTTCAGAGTTTGGCGCTGGCCGCGCGGCTTCTTAGAAGAAGCCGCGGCGCTGCCACCAGCCGCCCTTCTTGGGCTTGCCCGGCTCTTCCTCTTCGGGCTTCGTCGCGCTCGACGTCACCACCGGTTCGGAAGCGATTTTCGAGAGGTCGCGGTTCGCACGCACAGGCTTGGTTTCGGCAAGGTCGGCCGCAGCCTCTTCCACCGCTTCGACGGCCGGGTCGGCAACCGCAGACTGGTCTTCGATCACTGCCTGAGCAACTTCGTCGACGCTTACTGCCGGTTCTTCAGCCTTGACGGCCTTCTTGCGGGTGCGCTTCGGCTTGGCAGGCTTTACGTCCGCTACCTCGGCTTCTTCGGCAACCACAGCCGTTTCCTCAACAGCGACAGCCACTTCGACCTCGGCCGCAGCGGCAGGTGCCTCTACGGTTTCGGCTTCTTCTGCGCCGTCGTCGCCGGCTTCCGCATCGGCACCGGCTTCAAGCTGGCCTTCGCCTTCACCTTCGCCTTCCGGACGGTTGCGGCGGCCGCCACGCTTGCCGCGGCGGCGGCGCTTGCGCTTCTGATCGCCATCGGCGGTCGCGGCGTCTGCATCGACGCCCTCGTCATCGCCTTCGTCCTCATCAGAACCGTCGTCGGCATCGCCTGCCGATTCGGAGACCTGGAGAGCGCTGCCTTCGGCCTGCTGGCCGCCCTTGCCGCGCCGGCGGCGACGGCGCTTGCGCTTGCGTCCGTTCTGATCGTCGGACTGGGCAGCAGCCTTCGGCTGTTCCTGCCGCTGTTCGCCGGCAATTTCTTCTGCTTCTTCCTCGTCGAGATCCTCTTCGATCACGACGTCGTCTTCTTCCTCTTCCGGCTCGAAGTGCAGCAGCTGTTCGATCTTGACCGGGTTTTCGACCGGCTCGCCACGATCGATCGCGAAGTGCTGTGCGCCGACATGGGCATCAGCCTCGATGATGATCGAAACGCCGAAGCGGCCTTCGTAGTCCATGATCGTGCCGCGCTTCTGATTGAGCAGGTAGAGCGCGATATCCGGGATGGTGCGCACGGTGATGTCGTGCGTCGTGTTCTTCAGCAGGTGTTCCTCGATGCCGCGCAAGACGTGCAGTGCAACCGAAGACTGCGAGCGGACGTGACCCGTGCCGTTGCAGTGCGGGCAGGTCTGCATCGTCGATTCGAGCACCGAGGCGCGAATGCGCTGGCGCGACATTTCGAGCAGGCCGAAATGCGAGATACGGCCGACCTGGATGCGGGCGCGATCGTTCTTCAGGCAATCCTTCAGACGCTTCTCGACCGAGCGGTTGTTCCGCTTTTCTTCCATGTCGATGAAGTCGATGACGACGAGGCCGGCAAGGTCGCGCAGGCGGAGCTGGCGTGCCACTTCTTCCGCCGCTTCCAGGTTCGTCTGGAGAGCGGTGTCTTCGATCGAGTGCTCGCGCGTCGAACGGCCGGAGTTGACGTCGATCGAAACCAGGGCTTCGGTCTGGTTGATGATGATGTAGCCACCGGACTTCAGCGTTACCTGCGGCTGCAGCATGCGGTCGAGCTGCGCTTCGATGCCGGAGCGCGAGAAGATCGGATGCACGTCGCGGTAAGGCTGAACCACCTTGGCGTGGCTGGGCATCAGCATCTTCATGAAGCCCTTGGCTTCCTTGTAGCCTTCCTCACCGGAAACGATGATCTCGCTGATGTCCTTGTTGTAGAGGTCGCGGATCGAGCGCTTGATCAGGCTGCCTTCTTCATAGACGAGGCAGGGGGCCGTGGAATTCAGCGTCAGCGTGCGGACGTTTTCCCACAGGCGCATCAGATATTCGAAGTCGCGTTTGATCTCGACCTTGGTGCGGTTGGCACCGGCGGTGCGCAGGATCACGCCCATGCCCTGCGGCACTTCGAGGCCGCGGGCGATTTCCTTCAGGCGCTTGCGGTCCTGCAGATTGGTGATCTTGCGGGAGATGCCGCCGCCACGTGCGGTGTTCGGCATCAGCACCGAGTAGCGACCGGCGAGCGACAGGTAGGTCGTCAGTGCCGCGCCCTTGTTGCCGCGCTCTTCCTTGGCGACCTGAACCAGCAGGATCTGGCGGCGCTTGATGACTTCCTGGATGCGGTAATGCTTGCGCGGCTTGCGAACCTGGCGATCCGGAACTTCTTCCATGGCGTCTTCGGCGCCGACGGATTCGATGATTTCCTTTTCGCCGTCGTGACTGTCGTCGTCATCATCGTCGTCGTCATGGCGACGGCGGCTGTCGACATCTTCGGAAATGGCGTCGGTATCGACCATGGCAGCCATTTCGCCGCCATTGCTCTCGTCGCCATCGGTCGATGCAGCAGCCGCTTCTTCAGCGGCCTTGGCTTTGGTCTTGCGGGTGCGCTTCGGCTTCGCCTTCGGCTTTTCGGCCGGCGCTTCCTCTTCGACGACCGGTGCGGCGTCAGCGACGGCTGCGACCGGCTCGGCTTCAGTTTCCGCGACGACTTCGAGGTCTACGGGAACGGAAAGTTCGCTTGCCGGGGCAGGGGCGGTCTCGACATGCTCGATGTCGTCGTCACGCCGCGCTTCTTCGGCTTCGGCCTTCAAGAGCGCCTGACGATCGGCGAGCGGGATCTGGTAGTAGTCGGGATGGATTTCGGCGAAAGCCAGGAACCCGTGGCGGTTGCCGCCGTAGTCGACGAAGGCGGCCTGGAGCGAGGGCTCCACCCGGGTGACCTTCGCCAGATAGATATTGCCGCGGATCTGCTTCTTATGTTCCGACTCGAAGTCGAACTCTTCTATGCGGTTCCCGCGAACGACAACGACGCGCGTCTCTTCTGAATGAGACGCATCGATAAGCATTTTCTCTGCCATCTAAGCTGTGCTCCTCGGCGCGCCAGCGGAACGGGAGACAGACCTGCTTCCTTAGGAAGACTGCCAAACACGTCGGAAGGTGCGCCGGATATGAAAGTTCCTGTTTGGCGCAGGCGATGGTGCAGCAGCCAGACGACAGCCGGAACATGTGTGTCCCGGGGCCGCGCTACTTCTGACCGATACTGCTGAGTCAACATCAATGACCAAACAAGAATGCCAATGTCCAAGGTCTCATGAAGACCCGATGAATGCGCCCGCTTGCGGGCGTCGGTGAAAAATCACCATCAAGAACTCCGGCCACCGCCGGAAATTTGCGATCCAGTGTACGGGGAGGAAATGCAGCGACGGCGGATGAACACTTGCGACCGCGGAATTGCGATAAGTTAACCGGTCAATCCGGTTCGACCGCACCCTGGCGCCAAGCTTTGGAGAAGCTCCGGCTGCCCGGTCGACTGTTCTATCCCGTCAACACTTTCTCCTTGTGACGCTTTTATGTTTTCTATGTCACATTGGCAAGGGAAAAGCCCGTGCCGCCACAATAATGATCGATTCGCTTGTCCACGTGGAGTAGGTCGATAAACGGTAAATCGATTGTCCCGGCGGGCCGGGGAAGATGATCATTGTCAAGCATTGGTTAACCATAAGGGTTCATTGATCAACCTGTGCGTCCAGCAGCCGTGCGTCGGCTGCTGTTTGGTTTTCTGAGAAAGTGGTGGAGAGCCCGAGGTGAGGCCTTTGGCGGTTTGTATGCGTGGTTCGCTGTTGTCGTTGATGTCGCGCACGGGCAGGCTTCTGCTCGGAGCATCGCTGCTTGCCGGCGGTCTTCTTTTGAACGTGCCGGCGGCTGTTGCCGCCGAGCCGGGGCCCTTGCTCGCCTTTGCTGCGCGGATCGCCGGTGACGATGCACGCACGCGCGTCGTCGTCGAGTTCGATCGCAAACCGGAATTCTCCCTGCACTACGTAGCCGATCCCGTTCGCGTCGTGGTCGACCTGCCGGAAACGGCCTTCGGCCTCAAGGCGGACAGCCTTGAACCGCGCGGCCTCTTCGATGCGATCCGCTACGGCGGCATGGGGGCGGGCAACTCCCGCATCGTCCTTTCGGCGAAAGGCCCCGTGGCGGTAACCCATGCGGAAGTCGTCGCGGAAGAGGGGGGCAAGGGCTACCGGCTCGTGCTCGATGCCGAGCGCGTCGATCAGGCGCGCTTCGATGCGCTTCTCGGCGAACAGCAGTGGACCGGATCGGTCGCCGCCGCCAAGACCGACAGGCCGGTTGCCGTCGCTCCCACGAGGGAAGGCGGGCCGTTCATCATCGCGATCGATGCGGGCCATGGCGGCATCGATACCGGTGCGCTCGCCGGCGAAACGAAGACGGAGGAGAAGCATGTAACGCTCGCCTTCGCGAAAGATCTCGTCGAGGCCCTGAACAAGGGCGCCGGGATCGAGGCTTTCCTCACCCGCGACAAGGACGTCTTCCTCTCGCTTCCCCAGCGCGTACAGATCGCCCGCAACAAGGGCGCCCATCTCTTCATTTCGCTTCATGCGGACGCGCTGCGCCAGAAGGACATCCGCGGCGCGACGGTCTATACCATCTCCGACAAGGCCTCCGACCATCTGGCCGCAAGTCTTGCCGCCCGCGAAAATTTGTCCGACGAAATCGCCGGCGTGCCGCTTCAGAGCGAGCCGGCGGAAGTGGCCGACATCCTGATCGATCTGACGCGCCGCGAGACGCAGGCCTTCTCGGTCAACATGGCGCGCGCCGTCGTTACGTCCTTCGAGGGCCAGATCAATCTCATCAACAATCCGCACCGTTTTGCCGGCTTCCGCGTGCTGCAGGCGCCGGACGTGCCCTCGATCCTGCTTGAACTGGGCTTCCTGTCGAACAAGGAGGACGAAAAACTGCTGCTGGATCCGGAGTGGCGCAAGAAGGTTTCAGAGCGTCTTGCGGTCGCTGTTCAGCGATACCGCGAGCAGGCCATCGCCAGCGGCGGCTGACGCTTGAAGGCAGGCCCGGGAACGAAGTGATTTGTGTCGCCCCGGTAACAGCGCTATGCTTTTCAACGGGATGCGCACGGGATTATCGCATAACAGCCCTATTTTACGCACAATCCGGGACCTAACCGGAATTGCGCCCGGATTTGTTGAGAAACGAGTTGAAGCCCGGAGTTCCCCGCCATATGAGGAGCCGGGCTAGGTGGGGCGTTGCGACGCCAGACGATTTCTCGTGAGAGAGTTTGGTCGGCCCGCTGTATAGAAGCCGGCAGGACAGAGCATGGACTGTCAGTCGGGCGGTTCGGCAATTGGACGATAATTAAGGTACCGGTATCTGACTGATGATCAGGCTGATTGGATATTTCTTCGGGATTGGCGCGTTTCTGCTGCTGGGCGTGGCCGGGGCCGTGGCGCTCTATCTTGGTGTCGTCACCAAGGACCTGCCGGATTACGAGGTTCTGGCGAAGTATTCGCCGCCGGTGACCACGCGCTTCCACGCCGGCAACGGCGCGCTGATGGCGGAATATGCCCGCGAGCGGCGTCTCTATCTGCCGATCCAGGCCATCCCGGATCGCGTCAAGGCGGCCTTCATCTCGGCTGAAGACAAGAACTTCTATCAGCACCCGGGCGTTGACATCACCGGTCTTGCGCGCGCCATCGCGGTGAACCTGCAGAACTTCGGCTCCGGCCGTCGCCCGGTCGGCGCCTCGACGATCACGCAGCAGGTGGCCAAGAACTTCCTGCTCTCGTCAGACCAGACGATCGACCGCAAGGTCAAGGAAGCAATTCTCTCCTTCCGCATCGAGCAGGCCTACACCAAGGACCGCATTCTCGAACTCTATCTCAACGAAATCTTCTTCGGCCTGAATTCCTACGGCATAGCCGGTGCGGCGCTGACCTATTTCGATAAGTCTGTGACTGAGCTTACCATTGCCGAGACCGCCTATCTCGCAGCCCTTCCGAAGGGCCCGGCCAACTATCATCCGTTCCGCAAGACCGAAGCGGCGCTTGAGCGCCGCAACTGGGTAATCGACCGCATGGTCGAGAACGGCTACGTCACCAAGGCCGATGGCGAAGAAGCCAAGAAGCAGCCGCTCGGTGTCAACCCGCGTCGCGGCGGGGCGCATCTCTTCGCCTCCGACTTCTTCGCCGAGGAAGTCCGCCGGCAGATCATCCAGAAATACGGCGATAACGCCCTCTATGAAGGCGGCCTGTCGGTTCGCACCTCGCTCGATCCGCGGCTGCAGATCGCCGCGCGCAAGGCGCTGCAGGCGGGTCTGCTCAGCTACGACGAGCGTCGCGGCTTCCACGGCCCGGTCAAGTCGATCGAAATCGGCGGCGATTGGGGCGAGCCGCTGGGCGCTGTCGTTGCCTTCAACGACGTGCCGGAGTGGAAGCTTGCCGTCGTTCTCTCCGTCGATGGACAGGGCGCCGAGATCGGCATTCAGCCGGAGAAGGAAGCCTCGGGCAAGATTGTCGCCGAGCGTGTCACCGGGCATATCTCCGCCAAGAACATGCAGTGGGCCTACCGTTCCGCCAGCGGCGACCGCAAGTCGGCGAAATCGCCTGAAGGCGTCTTCGGCGCCGGCGACGTCATCTATGTCGAGCCGCTGCCGGAGAAGGGCGAGTATCGCCTGCGCCAGCCGCCGAAGGTGCAGGGTGGCCTCGTCGCGATGGACCCGCAGACCGGCCGCGTTCTGGCGATGGTCGGCGGCTTCTCCTATGGCCAGTCGGAATTCAACCGCGCGACGCAAGCGATGCGCCAGCCGGGTTCGTCGTTCAAGCCCTTCGTCTACGCGGCCGCCCTCGACAACGGTTATACGCCTGCATCGGTCATTCTCGACGCGCCGATCGAGATCGTCGCTGGTGGCCAAGTCTGGCGCCCGGAAAACTACGGCGGCGGCTCGGCCGGTCCGTCGACGCTGCGTCTCGGCATCGAGAAGTCGCGTAACCTGATGACTGTTCGCCTCGCCAACGACATGGGCATGAACCTCGTTGCCGAATATGCCGAGCGCTTCGGCATCTACGACAAGATGCCGCCGCTGCTCGCGATGTCGCTAGGCTCGGGCGAAACCACCGTCCTGCGCATGGTTTCGGCCTATTCCGTGCTCGCCAACGGCGGCAAGCAGATCAAGCCGTCGCTGATCGACCGCATTCAGGACCGCTACGGCAAGACGATCTTCCGTCACGAGGACCGCACCTGCGACAACTGCAACGCCGGCGATTGGCAGAGCCAGGAAGAACCGGTTCTCACCGACAACCGCGAGCAGGTTCTCGATCCGATGACCTCCTACCAGATCACGTCGATGATGGAGGGCGTGGTGCTGCGCGGCACGGCTGCCGGCAAGATCAAGCTCGATCGTCCGGTTGCCGGCAAGACCGGTACCACCAATGACGAAAAGGACGCCTGGTTCGTCGGCTACACGCCGGACATGGTTGCAGGCCTCTATCTCGGCTTCGACAACCCGGCCCCGCTTGGCCGCGGCGCGACGGGCGGCAGCCTCGCCGTGCCGATTTTCAATGACTTCATGACAGAAGCAGTGAAGGGCACGCGCCCGAGCAAGTTCGTCGTGCCCGAGGGCATGAGCATGGTCGCCGTCAACCGCAAGACCGGCATGGCCGCCCAAGAGGGCGAGCCTGACACGATCATCGAGGCCTTCAAGCCCGGCACCGGCCCGGCCGACACCTTCTCGGTCATCGGCGGTCTTGACCAGTACGTGCCGCCAGAAGAGATCCTCAAGAACTCGCCGCAGGCGAACCAGGCAGTGACCTCCGGTTCCAACGGCCTGTTCTAATCCTTATCCCCTTCACGCGATGCCCGCCGCCTTTACATCAGCGGTGGGCATCGCTATTTGACGCTCACTTTCCTATCGGTTCACAAGAAGCAGGATCATGCGCAGCGAAATCGAGAACATTGTCGACGAAATCAAGCAGGCCATAAGCCTGCTGAGGAGGCATCTTTGACTGGGATCAGGCGGTAAGACGACTGGACTGGTTGAACAACAAAGCGGAAGATCCGGCGCTTTGGAACGACGCTTCGGAAGCGCAGAAGCTGATGCGCGAGCGCCAGCAACTCGATGACGGCATCAATGGCCTGCGCCGTTTCGAGCAGCAGCTCAATGACAACATCGAACTCATCGAACTCGGCGAGGAAGAGGGCGACGCCGCCATCATCGCCGACGCCGAACAGGCGTTGCGGGATCTCAGAAACGAAGCGGCGAAGAAGCAGGTCGAAGCCATGCTCTCGGGCGAGGCGGACCAGAACGATACCTATCTCGAAGTGCATTCGGGTGCCGGCGGTACCGAAAGCCAGGACTGGGCCAACATGCTTTTGCGCATGTACACCCGCTGGTCCGAGCGCCAGGGGTACAAGGTCGAGCTTCTGGAAATCCAGGACGGCGAAGAGGCCGGCATCAAGTCCGCGACGCTGCTCGTCAAGGGCCACAATGCCTATGGCTGGCTGAAGACCGAATCGGGCGTGCACCGCCTGGTTCGTATCTCGCCCTACGACAGCAACGCGCGCCGCCACACCTCGTTCTCCTCGATCTGGGTCTACCCGGTCGTCGATGATTCGATCCAGATCGACATCAACGAGAGCGATTGCCGTATCGACACCTACCGCTCGTCGGGCGCCGGCGGTCAGCACGTCAACACGACCGATTCGGCCGTGCGCATCACGCACATCCCGTCGGGCATCGTCGTGCAGTGCCAGCAGGAACGTTCGCAGCACAAGAACCGGGCGAAGGCCTGGGACATGTTGCGTGCGCGCCTCTACGAGGCCGAACTGAAGAAGCGGGAAGAGGCCGCCAACGCCGAAGCCGCGTCGAAGACCGACATCGGCTGGGGCCACCAGATCCGCTCCTACGTCCTACAGCCCTATCAGCTGGTCAAGGACATGCGCACCGGCGTTGAAAGCACGGCACCGGGCGACGTTCTCGACGGTGAACTCAACGAGTTCATGGAGGCCGCCCTTGCGCACCGCGTCAGCGGCGGCGCGGATGCCGTCGTGGATGATCTGAACTAAGGCAGACAGGTCTGCAGCAGTGCAATTGAAGAGGGCCGGGTGTTCGCATCCGGCCCTTGCTTTTGCTCAGTTGGAGGCACGCTCGATCTTGATGTCGCCGAGATCGTCGATGAGCACGGTCCAGCTCTCGGGCTCTCTCACCGACGGGTCCGTCTTCAGATAGACGGTCGCAAACATGCCGGGCTGCGCGGTGACACCGGTCGAGGTCTCCGGGCGGACGTCGGTGACGTAGGCCTTGAGCGCGGAGAATTCTTCGAGTTCCGCCGACGAAATCACCACAGGGCCGGCCGAGGTCGCTTCCACCTGCTGCAGATGGATCTGGGCGGTTCCATCCGCCTGGCGAAGCGCGATCAGCTTGTAGTAACCGCGCCGGGCGTCGCCCGGCTTCTCGGCGGCCGCGTTCGGATCGAGGGATGAAAGCGGCTCTCCGCTTTCCTCCCAGTAGCCGGTGCTGGTCACGAAGGTCGCCTCAGGCGGAACGATGTTGGCATCCTGAGCCTTGGGGCCGGCACTGCTGAGAAACAGGAACAGCGCGAGGAGGGCGGATCTGTGCATTGGGTCGTCGTCCTTAAGGCGGCGGCTCGGTTGCCGTTTGCTGCGGGCCGGCGGAAACCTGGCCGACATGATGATACCATAGGTCGCGCGGAGAACGTGCGCTCAGTTCGAAAATTGCTCGGCCAGGATGCGGTCCGACCAGGAATGATCGGGATCCGAGAGGATGCGCGCCGTCATGTTTTCCGATTCGGCGATCTTCACCTTGACCACGGACTTCACTTCCTGATGGTCGGCCACCGCGTTTACCGGCCGCTTGTCGGCCTCAAGGATTTCGATCTCGACTGTGACATGGTTCGGCAGAAGCGCGCCACGCCAGCGGCGCGGGCGGAAGGCACTGACCGGGGTCATCGCCAGAAGCGGGGCCTCGAGCGGCAGGATCGGCCCGTGGGCGGAGAGATTGTAGGCGGTGGAGCCGGCAGGGGTGGCGACCAGCAGGCCGTCGCAGGTCAACTCCTCCAGCCTTGTCTTGCCATCGATCAGGACGCGGAGCTTCGCCGCCTGGTAGGACTGGCGGAAAAGGTAGACCTCGTTGATCGCAAGTGCCGTGAAGCTCTCGCCATAGACGTCGGTCGTCTGCATCTCCAGCGGATGAAACGCGTTCTCGACTGCCTGGCAGATTCGGTCCGTTAGGTTCTCCGTGCTGTAGCGGTTCATCAGGAACCCGACCGAGCCACGGTTCATGCCGTAGACCAGCTTGCCGCTGTTCATGGTCTGATGCAGCGTCTGCAGCATGAAGCCGTCGCCGCCAAGCGCGACGATCACATCGGCCTTCGACGGATCATGGTCGCCATAGATCGCCTTGAGATCAGCCGCAGCCTTTTGTGCCTCTTCCGCGGACGAGGCGAGAAAGGCTAGGGAAGTGAACGTTCGGGCCATGAAACTCTAGTCCGCTCGATATGTTATGCGCCGCCAGCGGCAATCTCTCTCTATCGTTTCTGGCATGGCCCGGAACCGAACGCATCTGAAAAATTGGGAGAATTCGCAATTTTGCTTTACACCACATGAGATTATGGTAACTCCCACCAAAGCAAGTGCCCTTATAGCTCAGTTGGTAGAGCGGCTGATTTGTAATCAGTAGGTCGGGAGTTCGAGTCTCTCTGGGGGCACCACTTCATTTCTTCCCCATTGTTTTTTCCGAATTTTTGGCGGCTATTCGAGCCGGAATTTCAGGTTCGGCGTGTTGCCGCGGGTACACCGTCGGCGCAAAGCGAGCAGTTAGTCACGCATCGCAAAGATGGCCATGAACACTGGTGTGCCGATCAGAACGCCGGCAATCGAAAATAGCGGCCCATAGATCAGCGCGCTCAGCGGTATGCCGGCGATGCATACCGCAATGCCATCCTTCAGGCAGTTGTACGGCCCGCCCTCGAATATGCCGTAGACGGGCAGGAACACCCCGCGACGATAAGGCTGACAAGGAACGCCAGGACGGCGGAGATGATCAGTCTTCCAAGAGTTCTCATCCTCCTGAAATAGGGAATCAGTGGTTTCGGCCACCGCCGATTGTTTCTCCAGCGCCGATGAACGGAGGACGAGCATTCGTCAGCTGGCTCTCTTGGAAAGGTCTTGGTCATCGAACACGTTCTTTCGGCTGCCGCCAAAAGCAGCCTTACCAACCCCGCGGCACTGGCGCCGGTCAGATGGGCGGTCGTTCTGCTTTGTGGGTTTGTCGTCTGGAGCCCTGCCAACGCGCAGGAGGGATCCGATTGGGCGGAGATGAGTTCGGGCGCGACCCAAGTTTCCGGTTTGGGGGCGGTCCGCTATTCCGTGGGATACAGCAACATCGGTTATGACCACTTTCGTTCGGAGATCGTGGTTGAGTGGCGTGACGGCGGCAAGCGGACGCAGACGATCTACGAAGGCATCTATGACAATCCCCCTGCGAAGGTCTGGGGTGCTAACGACCATCTCTGCGTTTCGATGGAGGCTTGCGCGCGATCGACGGACGCCTGCACAGTGGAGGTCATTGCCTATCGATATGACGTCGGCGCCAAGTCTTTTGCCGAGCTTGCGGACGGCGGCGAGTTTTGCCGCCGATGAGATGCGGAGCCTTGGTCGGAGTAAGCGGTCAACGCTCGATCGATCACCGGCTCCCGCATCGCTTGGTCCGGCGCTCTCCGTGCGTCTCGAGATCGTGACGCCGGTGCAGTCCGGGCAATGGTTCACGATCCGCGATCCCGGCGGCAACGTGCTGATGATCTGCCGCTGCTGATCGGAAAAGCCGCAGCGCGGCGGCATCAGATGTCGAAGGACGGTCCCATGCGCACCGGAACCTCGCGGCATTTCTGCAGGGCGTTGAGCAGGTTCTCGGCGAGATAGTCGATCAGCGCCCGGGTCGCCGGCAACATGCCCTGGCGGGACGGGAAGACGAGGTGCACGACGACGTCGTTCGACGTCCATTCCGGCAGCACCGGCGCAAGGACGCCGGCGCGGAAAGCGCGCTCGCAGATATGGTCAGGCAAGAGGGCGACCCCCATCCCTTCGATCGCGGCGCGTTCGAGAATCAGGAAATCGCTGCAGCCGACGATCGGACGATGGGTGATTTCCGTCGTGTTGCCATCGATCGAAACCAGCCGCCATACATCGGTCGGGTGCTGTTCGTTCATCGACAGCGTCGCCTGCTGGCTGAGGTTCTCGATCGTGATCTCGCCGGCGCGGGCGAGGAAGGTGGGGCTGGCTGCAAGCCGCTCGCGAACCTCGCCGAACTTGCGGATGATGAGTTGGTTGTCCGTATCGAGCTGCCCGCGGGCGCGCAGCGCCACGTCGACCCGCTCTTCTATCAGATCGATGCGACGGTTGGTGGCGGTGATCAGCAGCCGGACGCCGGGGTAGCGGCGGTGAAACGCCGGCAGGATGTCGGCAAGCATAGGGGTGAAACCGAGCGGGCAGGCGAGCCGCACCGTGCCCGAGGGCTCCGCGCGCACGGCGGCGATCTCGGCTTCGGCGGCAGCCACCCCGTCGAGAAGGCTCTGGCAATGCTCATAGAAGACCCGGCCGATATCGGTGACACGCAGCTTGCGGGTCGAGCGCTCCAGCAACCGCACACCGAGCTGCTCCTCGAGGCGGGCCACATGTTTGCTGAGCTTGGATTTGGGTATATTGAGGTCCCGTGCCGCAGCACTGAAGCCGTTGTTTCGCACGACGGCGGCAAAAAGCCCGAGGTCGTTCAGATCCTGCATTGTCCTGTCTCCGAGGTGCGGATGATGGGTATGATTGTTTCCGTCTGGAAACAGTATGTCAAATATCCGCTGGCTTATCGGGCCATTGTTTTCCCCTCATATGTGGATCACCGCAACGTAAACACAAAGGTGTTCCCATGAACGTTCTTCATATCGACTCCGGTATCCTTGGCGACCACTCGGTTTCCCGCCGTCTGACGGCTGCCCTTGCCGCGCAGGTCAAGGCTGACCGCCCGGATGAGCAGGTGACCTATCGCGACCTCGCTGCCAGCTCGCTGCCCCATCTGACCGGCGCCCAGATCATGGCCCCGGCCGACCTCGAAGGCGTCGACGCGGGTCTCGCTGCCGACGTCAAGCTTGGCCGCGACATGCTGGAAGAATTCCTCGCCGCCGACACCGTCATCATCGGCGCTCCGATGTACAACTTCGGCATTCCGAGCCAGCTGAAGGCCTGGATCGATCGCATCGCCGTCTCCGGCAAGACTTTCCGCTACACCGAGAATGGTCCGGAAGGCCTCGCCAAGGGCAAGAAGATCATCGTCGCCTCGACCCGCGGCGGCCACTACTCCGCCGGCCCGGCAGCCGTCATGGATCACCAGGAATCTTACCTGAAGACGGTCTTCGGTTTCCTTGGCATCACCGATGTCGAATTCGTGCGCGCCGAAGGCCTGAACCTCAGCGCCGACAGCAAGCAGTTTGCGATCGCCGAGGCCGAAAAGACCATCTCCGAAGGCAGCGTGCTTCGCCTGGCGAGCTAAGACCAAATTCAGCGGATCACCGAGGTGATCCGGTGGGAGGGGCGTATGCCCCACGTGCGGACGGTGCCGGTTGCGCAAGCAGCCGGCATTGTCCGTTTTCGAACATCGATATCTGCTTTATAATGCCCTCATGATGGACGGGCGGACGATCCTTTGGGGCATGACCGCTGCGGTGGCCTTTTTGCTCGCCGCCGAAGCGCCCCTTGCTGCGCCGCCGGATCATGGCTGCACCTGCCGCAATCGAGACGGTTCCAAATACGAACTTGGGCAGGTCGCTTGTCTGCGTGTCGACGGCAACGCCTACCTCGCGCGCTGCGAGATGAACCTCAACGTCACGACCTGGAAGAAACTGCGTGAAGGCTGCCCTACGGCCGGCATGAGCACACCGGGTAGCCTTGCGGGGCAATCGATCCGTTTCTGACGCGGAAGAGCGGCTTGCCGTCCTCATTCCGATCTTTTTCGAAACTGCACGGCGCAGCGCTCCGCGATCCCACCGGAGCGGAAATTTTCACAGGCGCTGTTTCGCGTTACCGCCTCGGCTTTGGCGCCGTTGTCTGTGAGCTGCGGAGGATGCGGCCGCCGTGTTTTTGCGGTGAGGCCGCCCGGAACACCTGGTGATGTCAGCGCTTCAGATGCTGGCGCGCCGCATACATCGCGATCGCCGCTGCGTTCGATACGTTCAGCGACTTTATTGCGCCGGGCATGTCGAGCCGGGCAAGATCGTTGACGATCGAGCGGGTCTTCTGCCTAAGCCCCTTGCCCTCTGAGCCGAGAACGAGGGCGATCTTTTCGCCGCTGAATGTCCCTTCCAGCGGCTGCGGCCCTTCCGAATCAAGTCCGATCGTCTGGAAGCCCAGCCGATGCAGTTCCTCGATGGCATCGCCAAGGTTGGTGATCTGGATATAGGGGATCATCTCAAGCGCGCCGGAGGCCGATTTGGCGAGCACGCCCGATTCGGTCGGGCTGTGGCGCATGGTGGTGATCAGCGCGCCGGCATCGAAGGCGACGGCCGAGCGCATGATGGCGCCGACATTGTGCGGATCGGTCACCTGGTCGAGCACGAGAATCAGCGGGCAGTCGCGCAGAGCCTCGAGCCGGCGATGCGGCAGCGGGCGGGTCTCGAGCATCACGCCCTGGTGGATCGCGTCGGGACCGAGAATCTTGTCGAGATCCTGCGGCGTCACCGTTTCGACCGGGAAGGGCAGCGCCGAAAGCTCGCCGAGTTCCAGGCGGGCGGCCGCGTTCGGCGTAACGCTGAGGCGGATGACCGCGCGCGCCGGATTGTCCAGCGCCGCGCGAACCGTGTGCAGGCCATAGAGCAGAACCTGCTCGGGCGAGAGCGGCTGCGGCTTCCAGTCGGCCGGCGCCTTGCGGCGCTTGTCCTCTCTTGGCGTGGGGATTTCGCCACGTTCCCGCTTGGCGTCGCGATGCGCGCGCCGAAGGTTGGCGTAATGGGTGTCCTTGGCGCTCTTGTCGCCGGTGCGATCTTTGCTCATTGGCGTCTTATAGAGAGGTTGCGCGTGGGGCGAAACGGTTTTCAGCGCCGGGTCCATTTTTACGGCTGTGGAGAAAATCGGAAATTTTCCACTGACCCGTGTTGACAGGACGAAACGGGGCAGTCATATACCCGGCCACAGATCGAGAGCGGCACGGCCAAGTCGCTGGTTGTCTCACGATCTCAAATGCTTGGTCGAAAGATCCCGACAGAATAATGGAGGGATGCCCGAGTGGTTAAAGGGGACGGACTGTAAATCCGTTGGCTCAGCCTACGTTGGTTCAAATCCAACTCCCTCCACCATTCTGCTTCTGGATCGAAGGCCCGCGGGTATAGCTCAATGGTAGAGCAGCAGCCTTCCAAGCTGAATACGCGGGTTCGATTCCCGCTACCCGCTCCAATAGCGGCTTCCTCCTTCTTTTCGAATTAATGTAGCAAGTCAACGTTCATCGCTAAGCGTTTGAATGTTTTGCTGCGGCTACGATTCGTAGCTCGATAGCACCGAATCTTGTAGCGGCGTCGCGCGCTTCTTATATATCGGCAGGAAAAGGCCAGCGGCGGCCGGTCCGGGCGCGCGCAATTAAGTCTTGCGCAAATCCCCTGAAACCCTTAAACGGCTCCACAAACCGGCCCTGCCGGCTGATCATTATTCATACTTGACCACAGGAAACGTACCCATGGCAAAGAGCAAATTTGAGCGCAACAAGCCGCACGTTAACATTGGCACGATTGGCCACGTTGACCATGGCAAGACGTCGCTGACCGCAGCGATCACGAAGTACTTCGGCGAGTTCAAGGCGTACGACCAGATCGACGCTGCTCCGGAAGAAAAGGCCCGTGGTATCACGATTTCGACGGCGCACGTTGAGTATGAGACGCCGAACCGTCACTACGCTCACGTTGACTGCCCCGGCCACGCCGACTACGTCAAGAACATGATCACCGGTGCAGCGCAGATGGACGGCGCGATCCTGGTTTGCTCGGCTGCTGACGGCCCGATGCCGCAGACCCGCGAGCACATCCTGCTCGCTCGCCAGGTTGGCGTTCCGGCAATCGTCGTGTTCCTCAACAAGGTCGACCAGGTTGACGACGCCGAGCTTCTCGAGCTCGTCGAACTGGAAGTTCGCGAACTTCTGTCGTCCTACGAATTCCCGGGCGACGACATTCCGATCATCAAGGGCTCGGCTCTTGCTGCTCTGGAAGATTCGGACAAGAAGATCGGCGAAGACGCGATCCGCGAGCTGATGGCAGCTGTTGACGCTTACATCCCGACGCCTGAGCGTCCGATCGACCAGCCGTTCCTGATGCCGATCGAAGACGTGTTCTCGATCTCGGGCCGTGGTACGGTTGTGACCGGTCGCGTTGAGCGCGGCATCGTCAAGGTTGGCGAAGAAGTCGAAATCGTCGGCATCCGCGACACGTCGAAGACGACGGTTACGGGCGTTGAAATGTTCCGCAAGCTGCTCGACCAGGGCCAGGCCGGCGACAACATCGGCGCGCTGATCCGTGGTGTTAACCGTGACGGCGTCGAGCGTGGCCAGATCCTGTGCAAGCCGGGTTCGGTCAAGCCGCACAAGAAGTTCATGGCTGAAGCCTACATCCTGACGAAGGAAGAAGGCGGCCGTCATACGCCGTTCTTCACCAACTACCGTCCGCAGTTCTACTTCCGCACGACGGACGTGACGGGCATCGTGACGCTGCCGGAAGGCACGGAAATGGTTATGCCGGGCGACAACGTCACCGTTGCCGTTGAGCTGATCGTTCCGATCGCGATGGAAGAAAAGCTGCGCTTCGCAATCCGCGAAGGCGGCCGTACCGTCGGCGCAGGCATCGTTGCCTCGATCGTCGAGTAATCGACTGATTTCAGATCAGTAGAGAGGCCCCGCCGGCAACGGCGGGGCCTTTTTCGTTTCGGTTGTCGCCAGGACTTCGTCGATGAAGGCGCGCTTGCCGTGGGTGTAGATATCCCAATCGCCATTGGCCTGCTCTGCGAGTTGCCGCTTCAGGGCTTCGTAGCGGCTGGCGAGTTCGGGAGCGTCACGTAGCCGATCCCTGAGCACTAGACGTGCCGCATGGGCGGCGTTGTCGTCTCCACAGAGATAGAGCCGCGTGCCATAGGCAAGCGTTGCCATAGTAAACGTCCACAGGCCGCTTGCGTGCGGGTCGCCGTGAAAGGTGTAGCCTGCGTTGCAGAGGCGAGCGCTGAGCTCCGGCAGCTCCGCTACGTCCGCTACCACCGCATCGATATCGATCTTCGGCTTCGCGGCCAGTCCGGGTATCGCTGTGCTTCCGATGTGGTGGATCTCGCGGACGAAAGGCGAGAGCAGGGCGGTGATGGAAAGCGCCCGCGCCTCAAAGAGCGACGGCCAGAGAGGATCATATTCGACCAGCGTGATGCGCGACATGCGAATCGATTCCGGTGAGGAGAGCTTCTGGCAGGATAGCGAATGCCCGCAGCGCCGCGACCATTTCTGAGTGACGAGGCAATGACTTGCCTTTTTTTTGGGGGCACTCCGGCCGGCAGGGCAGGGGATAGATGCGATTGAATGCGGATTTTTTCGGATCGGCGTTGAAAGGTGCTTGTCATCCTCCGGCAAACTGAATATGAAGCCGCTGACTTGAGGCGGCGAGACGTTGTTGAACGGGCACGCAGCCGAATAGGGGTATAGCTCAGTTGGTAGAGCGGCGGTCTCCAAAACCGCAGGTCGGGGGTTCGAGCCCCTCTGCCCCTGCCATTCCCTCCAGGCTTGCATAAGAGCTGAGGGTTCGGCAGAGTAAGTTTAAGGATCGGTTAGCCGGTCGACGAAATTCACAGAAAAGACTGATTGGCTCTTGTGGTTTTTAGAATCGGTCTTTATGTAGGGTCCAAACAGACACGCGGTGCGTGGGGCTGAATCATCGGCTTTACGCGCCGTAATGGCGTGAGCATTACATGGCATCCAAAACGAATCCGGTAACGTTTCTGCAGCAGGTTCGCTCTGAAACGTCGAAAGTGACCTGGCCCTCTCGGCGCGAGACGATGATCTCGACGCTGATGGTTTTTGTCATGGTCTTTTTTGCCGCTGCCTTCTTCTTTGCTGCGGACCAGTTGATGGGTTGGGCGATCGGCCTCATCCTCAACGTTGGCGCTTGATTGGGTGGAGGCTAGTATGGCTGCGCGCTGGTACATTGTTCACGCCTATTCGAACTTCGAAAAGAAGGTCGCTGAATCGATCGAGGAAAAGGCCAAACAGAAGGGTCTCGAGCACCTGTTCGAGAAGATTCTCGTGCCGACCGAGAAGGTTGTCGAAGTGCGTCGCGGCCGCAAGGTCGACGCCGAGCGCAAGTTCTTCCCGGGCTACGTTCTGGTTCGCGCCAACCTGACGGATGAGGCTTTCCATCTCATCAAGAACACGCCGAAGGTGACCGGTTTCCTCGGTACCGACAGCAAGCCGGTTCCGATTCCGGACCATGAAGCCGAGCGCATTCTCGGTCAGGTCCAGGATGGCGTCGAGCGTCCGAAGCCTTCGGTCTCGTTCGAGATCGGCGAGCAGGTTCGCGTCTCCGACGGTCCGTTCGCGTCGTTCAACGGCGTCGTTCAGGATGTCGACGAAGAGCGTTCGCGCCTCAAGGTCGAAGTTTCGATCTTCGGCCGCGCGACCCCGGTCGAGCTGGAATACGGTCAGGTCGAGAAGGTCTGATAAGGCCTTAAAAGGATAGGGTGGGTTTAGGCCCATTCTGGCGGAGAAATCCGCATGCGCGTGGAAGGATGCCGGCCTTAGCCGGGTCGGATGTTCCGTACCACGCAACCGCAGCCGCCGGCCATTGAGGTCGGCAAGAGCCGGGTAACTGGCATAACAGGTCCCTGGAGCGATCCGTCGCGAGGGGATTTCAGAAAGGCAGAGAGAAATGGCTAAGAAAGTTGCAGGCCAGCTCAAGCTGCAGGTGAAGGCTGGGGCGGCCAATCCGTCTCCGCCGATCGGTCCTGCGCTCGGTCAGCGTGGCATTAACATCATGGAATTCTGCAAGGCGTTCAATGCCGCCACGCAGGAAATGGAAAAGGGTATGCCGATCCCGGTCGTCATCACCTATTACCAGGACAAGTCCTTCACCTTCGTCATGAAGCAGCCGCCGGTCAGCTACTTCCTGAAGAAGGAAGCAAAGATCCAGTCCGGCTCGAAGACCCCCGGCAAGGGCGGTTCGGCTGGCAAGCTCACCAAGGCTCAGATCAAGTCGATCGCCGAAGCCAAGATGAAGGATCTCAATGCCGCCGATATCGAAGGCGCAATGGCCATGATCGAGGGCTCTGCCCGCGCTATGGGCCTGGAAGTGGTAGGCTAAGACCATGGCGAAGATTGCAAAGCGAGTACAGAAGTCCCGCGAGGGCGTTGACCCGACGAAGATCTACGGTCTCACCGAAGCCGTCTCGATGGTCAAGGAACGCGCAACTGCCAAGTTCGACGAAACCGTCGAAGTTGCGATGAACCTCGGCGTTGACCCGCGCCACGCTGACCAGATGGTCCGCGGCGTTGTCAACCTGCCGAACGGCACCGGCCGCTCGGTTCGCGTCGCCGTTTTCGCACGTGGCGCCAAGGCTGACGAAGCCAAGGCTGCTGGTGCTGACGTCGTTGGCGCAGAAGAGCTCGTCGAAATCGTCCAGGGCGGCAAGATCGATTTCGATCGCTGCATCGCCACCCCGGACATGATGCCGCTCGTCGGTCGCCTCGGTAAGGTTCTCGGCCCGCGTGGCATGATGCCGAACCCGAAGGTTGGCACGGTTACGATGGATGTCGCTGGTGCCGTCAAGGCTTCCAAGGGCGGCGCCGTTGAGTTCCGCGTCGAGAAGGCCGGTATCGTTCACGCTGGCATCGGCAAGGCGTCCTTCGACGCCAAGGCACTGGAAGAAAACATCCGTGCTTTCGCTGACGCCGTGATCAAGGCAAAGCCGACCGGCGCCAAGGGCAACTACGTCAAGCGCGTCGCGATTTCGTCGACCATGGGCCCGGGTCTCAAGATCGACCCGGCCACGCTCAGCGTCGCCTAAAGAATTTTCGGGCTTCGGCCCGGAAAAGAGTTTCCGGCCCTTCGGGGCCGGAAATCCGGATTTCGATCCGGAACTCCTGTCCGAGATTGCGGGTGGTTATACCTTAATCACTTCGGCCTGCATGAGACGGGTAAGATCTGAATTTCGCCATGACGCCGGAGGCGTCGAAATTCGGTTCGAACCTCGCTTGCCTTGTGTCAGACCCGGCTCTTCCGGGAACGCCAAGGGACAGGATCCTTAAGCGTTATCAGGGATCGAGCTCGATCTCGGGTGACAAAGGCAAACCCGATGGGGCTGCATTATTGCAACCCTGTCTACTGGAGACAGACAGTGGAAAGAGCGGAAAAACGCGAATTCGTCACGGAGCTGAACGAAGTCTTCAAGGCTTCCGGTTCGGTTGTCGTGGCCCACTATGCTGGTGTCACAGTTGCGCAGATGAACGACTTCCGTTCGAAGATGCGCGCTGCTGGCGGCACCGTCAAAGTCGCGAAAAACCGCCTGGCCAAGATCGCTCTTCAGGGCACCGAGTCGGAAGGGATGACCAATCTCTTCAAGGGTCAGACGCTGATCGCATACAGCGAAGACCCGATCACGGCTCCTAAGGTTGTCATGGATTTCGCCAAGACCAACGACAAGCTCGTTGTTCTCGGTGGCGCCATGGGCACGACCACGCTCAACGCCGAAGCAGTCAAGTCGCTTGCGACCCTGCCTTCGCTCGACGAGCTGCGCGCAAAGCTGCTGGGCCTTCTCAATGCCCCGGCAACCCGCGTCGCAACGGTTGTTCAGGCACCGGCAAGCCAGCTTGCTCGCGTGTTCTCGGCCTATGCCAAGAAGGACGAAGCCGCCTAAGGCGGATTTTCGCTGTTGTATTTAAAACCAGTTCGAACCGAACAAAAGGAAAAGTAAAATGGCTGATCTCGCAAAGATCGTTGAAGACCTCTCCTCGCTGACCGTTCTGGAAGCTGCTGAGCTTTCCAAGCTGCTCGAAGAGAAGTGGGGCGTTTCGGCTGCTGCTCCGGTAGCTGTCGCTGCTGCTGGCGGCGCTGCTGCTCCGGCTGCTGCTGAAGAAGAAAAGACCGAGTTTGACGTTATCCTCGTTGACGCTGGCGCCAACAAGATCAACGTCATCAAGGAAGTTCGCGGCATCACCGGCCTCGGCCTCAAGGAAGCCAAGGACCTGGTCGAAGGCGCTCCGAAGCCGGTTAAGGAAGCAGTTTCCAAGGCTGAAGCTGCTGACCTCAAGAAGAAGCTCGAAGACGCTGGCGCCAAGGTTGACGTCAAGTAATTCGGCTACATGCAAGGGGAGGTGGCCTTTTCAGGCCGCCTCTCTTTGACCGTTTTTAGAACATATTACCCAAAAGCCTGTCGAAAAACGGCTTTTGGGTAATGGGTTCTTCAAGAGGATGGTCTCGAACGGAAGGCAGCACAGCAATCCGCGCTGAGCGTTTTTCGTTGGTTGGACGAGATTGAACTACTCATTGATTGACGGGGTCGACTGGCCATCGGTTCCCGTCCGTTGCAGGCCCGGATGCAAGATTGACAAGGAGCGACGATGGCTCAGACCCTTTCGTTTAACGGTCGCAGGCGCGTACGCAAGTTTTTTGGTAAAATTCCAGAAGTCGCAGAAATGCCGAACCTCATCGAGGTTCAAAAGGCATCCTACGACCAGTTTCTGATGGTTGAAGAGCCCAAGGGCGGTCGCCCTGATGAAGGGCTCCAAGCTGTTTTCAAGTCCGTTTTCCCGATCAAGGACTTCTCGGGCGCATCGATGCTTGAATTCGTTTCGTACGAATTCGAGCCGCCGAAGTTCGACGTCGAAGAATGCCGTCAGCGCGATCTGACCTACGCAGCGCCGCTCAAGGTGACGCTGCGCCTCATCGTGTTCGATATCGACGAGGATACCGGCGCGAAGTCGATCAAGGACATCAAGGAACAGAACGTCTACATGGGCGACATGCCGCTCATGACCGACAACGGTACCTTCATCGTCAACGGCACCGAGCGCGTCATCGTTTCGCAGATGCACCGTTCGCCGGGCGTGTTCTTCGACCACGACAAGGGCAAGAGCCACTCGTCGGGCAAGCTGCTGTTTGCGGCCCGTGTCATTCCTTACCGCGGTTCCTGGCTCGACATCGAGTTCGATGCCAAGGATATCGTTCATGCCCGTATCGACCGTCGCCGCAAGATTCCGGTGACGTCGCTGCTGATGGCGCTCGGAATGGACGGCGAGGAAATCCTCGACACCTTCTACACGAAGTCGCTCTACCAGCGCGACGGCGAAGGCTGGCGCGTGCCGTTCCAGCCGGACGCCCTTAAGGGCCAGAAGGCCATCACCGAGATGGTCGACGCCGACACCGGCGAAGTCGTTGTCGAAGCCGGCAAGAAGCTGACCCCGCGTCTGCTGCGCCAGCTGCAGGAAAAGGGCCTGAAAGCGCTCAAGGCAACCAATGATGACCTCTACGGCAACTACCTTGCCGAAGACGTCGTCAACTACAGCACCGGCGAGATCTATCTCGAAGCCGGCGACGAAATCGACGAGAAGACCCTTCCGGTCATCCTCTCGGCTGGTTTCGACGAGATCCCGGTTCTCGACATCGACCACATCAATGTCGGCGCCTACATCCGCAACACGCTGACCGTAGACAAGAACGAGAACCGTCAGGACGCCCTGTTCGACATCTACCGCGTCATGCGTCCGGGTGAACCGCCGACCATGGATTCCGCGGAAGCCATGTTCAACACGCTGTTCTTCGATGCCGAGCGCTACGACCTTTCGGCCGTCGGTCGCGTCAAGATGAACATGCGTCTCGACCTCGAAGTTGCCGACACCGTGCGCATCCTGCGCAAGGAAGACATCCTGGCTGTCGTCAAGATGCTCGTCGAGCTGCGTGACGGCAAGGGCGAGATCGACGACATCGACAACCTCGGCAACCGCCGTGTTCGTTCGGTCGGCGAGCTCATGGAGAACCAGTACCGTCTCGGCCTGCTCCGCATGGAGCGCGCGATCAAGGAACGTATGTCCTCGATCGAAATCGACACGGTCATGCCGCAGGACCTGATCAACGCGAAGCCGGCTGCGGCCGCCGTTCGCGAGTTCTTCGGCTCCTCGCAGCTGTCGCAGTTCATGGACCAGGTGAACCCGCTTTCGGAAATCACCCACAAGCGCCGTCTTTCGGCTCTTGGCCCGGGTGGTCTGACCCGCGAGCGCGCCGGCTTCGAAGTCCGCGACGTTCACCCGACCCACTACGGCCGCATTTGCCCGATCGAAACGCCGGAAGGCCCGAACATCGGTCTGATCAACTCGCTTGCAACCTTTGCCCGCGTCAACAAGTACGGCTTCATCGAAAGCCCGTACCGCAAGATCGTTGACGGCAAGGTGACGAACGACGTCGTCTATCTCTCCGCAATGGAAGAGGCGAAGTACCACGTTGCCCAGGCAAACTCGGTTCTCGAGAACGATGGCTCGTTCGCTGAAGAGTTCGTTGTTTGCCGTCACGCCGGCGAAGTTATGCTGGCGCCGCGCGACAACATCAACCTGATGGACGTTTCGCCGAAGCAGCTCGTTTCGGTCGCAGCGGCGCTCATCCCGTTCCTCGAGAACGACGACGCCAACCGCGCACTGATGGGCTCGAACATGCAGCGTCAGGCCGTGCCGCTGCTGCGCGCCGAAGCACCGTTCGTCGGTACCGGCATGGAGCCGGTCGTTGCCCGTGACTCCGGCGCTGCTATTGCAGCCCGTCGTGGCGGTGTCGTCGACCAGGTTGACGCGACCCGTATCGTTATCCGCGCCACCGAAGACCTCGATCCGTCGAAGTCGGGCGTCGATATCTACCGTCTGCAGAAGTTCCAGCGCTCGAACCAGAACACCTGCGTCAACCAGCGCCCGCTGGTCACCGTCGGTGACATCCTGAACAAGGGCGACATCATCGCTGACGGTCCGTCGACCGACCTCGGTGACCTGGCTCTCGGCCGCAACGCGCTCGTCGCGTTCATGCCGTGGAACGGCTACAACTACGAAGACTCGATCCTGCTCTCCGAGCGGATCGTGCGCGACGACGTGTTCACCTCCATCCACATCGAAGAATTCGAAGTGATGGCGCGTGACACCAAGCTGGGTCCGGAAGAAATCACCCGCGACATTCCGAACGTTTCGGAAGAAGCGCTGCGCAACCTTGACGAAGCCGGTATCGTTTATATCGGTGCAGAGGTTCAGCCGGGTGACATCCTCGTCGGCAAGATCACGCCGAAGGGCGAAAGCCCGATGACGCCGGAAGAAAAGCTTCTGCGCGCCATCTTCGGTGAAAAGGCCTCCGACGTTCGCGACACCTCGATGCGCATGCCCCCGGGCACCTTCGGTACCGTCGTCGAAGTTCGCGTCTTCAACCGCCACGGCGTTGAGAAGGACGAGCGCGCGATGGCGATCGAGCGCGAGGAAATCGAACGCCTCGCCAAGGACCGCGACGACGAACAGGCGATCCTGGACCGCAACGTCTACGCCCGTCTCGTCGACATGCTGCGTGGCCACACGGCCGTTGCCGGCCCGAAGGGCTTCAAGAAGGGCACCGAGCTTTCGAACCTCGTCGTCAGCGAATACCCCCGCTCGCAGTGGTGGATGTTCGCCGTCGAAGACGAAAAGGCTCAGGGCGAGATCGAAGCTCTGCGCGCCCAGTACGACGAATCCAAGTCGCGCCTCGAACAGCGCTTCATGGACAAGGTCGAGAAGGTCCAGCGCGGCGACGAAATGCCTCCGGGCGTCATGAAGATGGTCAAGGTCTTCGTCGCTGTGAAGCGCAAGATCCAGCCGGGTGACAAGATGGCCGGCCGTCACGGCAACAAGGGCGTCGTGTCGCGTATCGTACCGATCGAAGACATGCCGTTCCTGGAAGACGGCACACATGTCGACGTCGTTCTGAACCCGCTCGGCGTGCCTTCGCGCATGAACGTCGGCCAGATCCTCGAAACCCACCTTGGCTGGGCTTGCGCCGGCATGGGTCAGAAGATCGGCGCGATGCTCGACGCCTACAAGGCAGGTGCCGATATCCAGCCGTTGCGCGATACCATCGACAGCGTCATCGGGTCGGGCCCGAAGGGTGAGCCGATCAAGCAGTACGACGACGAGTCGATCGTGCGCCTGGCCGAGCAGACCCGTCGCGGCGTTTCGATCGCAACGCCGGTCTTCGACGGTGCTGTCGAAGCCGACGTCAACGAGATGCTGGAGCAGGCAGGTCTGAAGGTGACCGGTCAGTCGACGCTCTATGACGGCCGTACCGGCGATCAGTTCGACCGCCAGGTGACCGTGGGCTACATCTACATGTTGAAGCTCAACCACTTGGTCGACGACAAGATCCACGCCCGTTCGATCGGTCCGTACTCGCTCGTCACCCAGCAGCCGCTCGGTGGTAAGGCGCAGTTCGGCGGTCAGCGCTTCGGGGAAATGGAGGTCTGGGCGCTCGAAGCGTACGGCGCCGCCTACACCCTGCAGGAAATGCTGACGGTCAAGTCGGACGACGTTGCCGGTCGTACCAAGGTCTACGAAGCGATCGTCCGTGGCGACGATACCTTCGAAGCGGGCATTCCGGAGAGCTTCAACGTTCTCGTCAAGGAAATGCGCTCGCTGGGCCTTTCGGTCGAGCTCGAAAACTCGAAGGTCGACGAGGCTGGCGCGGCGCAGTTGCCCGACGCAGCCGAGTAAAGAGACCCAAGGTGCGTGCCGCTCATGCGGCGCGCACCGTTTCCGCCGGGAGACGCTGACGTCTCCGGCAGGAACGAAGCCGCAGCCAATGCGGTTTTAGCTGTTTATGGGGCAGGGGCCGGCGCCCGGGATTTGTCGGCACCCTCGCCAAGCTCAGGGCGTAAAGCCCGTAAAGGAGACAGGCATGAACCAAGAGGTCATGAATCTTTTCAATCCGCAGGTGCCTGCACAGACCTTCGATTCCATTCGGATTTCGATCGCCTCGCCGGAGAAGATTCTTTCCTGGTCTTACGGTGAGATCAAGAAGCCGGAGACGATCAACTACCGCACGTTCAAGCCGGAACGCGACGGTCTGTTCTGCGCGCGCATCTTTGGACCGATCAAGGACTACGAGTGCCTGTGCGGCAAGTACAAGCGCATGAAGTACAAGGGCATCATCTGCGAAAAGTGCGGCGTCGAAGTGACGTTGTCGCGCGTTCGCCGTGAGCGCATGGGCCACATCGAGCTCGCCGCTCCCGTTGCCCACATCTGGTTCCTGAAGTCGCTGCCGAGCCGCATTTCGACGCTGCTCGACATGACGCTGAAGGATGTCGAGCGCGTTCTGTACTTCGAAAACTACATCGTCACCGAGCCGGGTCTGACGTCGCTGAAGGAAAACCAGCTTCTCAGCGAAGAAGACTACATGCTCGCCGTCGACGAGTTCGGCGAAGACCAGTTCACCGCCATGATCGGCGCCGAAGCGATCTACGAGATGCTCGCTTCGATGAACCTGGAAAAGATCGCCGGCGACCTGCGCGCCGAGCTCGCTGAGACGACCTCGGATCTGAAGCAGAAGAAGCTGATGAAGCGGCTGAAGATCGTCGAGAACTTCATGGATTCCGGCAACCGTCCGGAATGGATGATCATGAAGGTCGTTCCGGTGATCCCCCCGGACCTGCGTCCGCTCGTGCCGCTCGACGGCGGCCGTTTCGCGACCTCGGATCTGAACGATCTCTATCGCCGCGTCATCAACCGTAACAACCGTCTGAAGCGCCTGATCGAACTGCGCGCCCCGGGCATCATCATCCGCAACGAAAAGCGCATGCTGCAGGAATCCGTCGATGCGCTGTTCGACAACGGCCGTCGTGGCCGCGTCATCACCGGCGCCAACAAGCGTCCGCTGAAGTCGCTGTCCGACATGCTCAAGGGCAAGCAGGGCCGCTTCCGTCAGAACCTGCTTGGCAAGCGCGTCGACTATTCCGGCCGTTCGGTCATCGTGACCGGTCCGGAACTGAAGCTGCACCAGTGCGGCCTGCCGAAGAAGATGGCGCTCGAGCTGTTCAAGCCGTTCATCTACGCGCGTCTTGACGCCAAGGGCTTCTCGTCCACCGTCAAGCAGGCAAAGAAGCTCGTCGAAAAGGAAAAGCCGGAAGTCTGGGATATCCTCGACGAGGTCATCCGCGAGCACCCGGTTCTCCTGAACCGTGCGCCGACGTTGCACCGCCTGGGCATCCAGGCCTTCGAACCGACCCTGGTCGAAGGCAAGGCGATCCAGCTGCACCCGCTCGTCTGCACGGCCTTCAACGCCGACTTCGACGGTGACCAGATGGCCGTTCACGTGCCGCTGTCGCTCGAAGCTCAGCTCGAAGCCCGCGTGCTGATGATGTCGACCAACAACATTCTGCACCCGGCAAACGGCGCGCCGATCATCGTTCCGTCGCAGGACATGGTTCTCGGTCTCTATTACTTGTCGATCCTGAACCAGAACGAGCCGGGCGAAGGCATGGCGTTCTCGGACATGGGCGAGTTGCACCACGCGCTCGAAACCAAGGCCGTGACGCTGCACGCCAAGATCCGTGGCCGCTTCAAGACCGTCGACGCCGAGGGCAACCCGGTTTCGAAGATCTATGAAACCACGCCTGGCCGCATGATCATCGGCGAGCTGCTGCCGCGCAACGTCAACGTGCCGTTCGACACCTGCAACCAGGAAATGACCAAGAAGAACATCTCCAAGATGATCGACACGGTCTACCGTCATTGCGGCCAGAAGGACACGGTCATCTTCTGCGACCGCATCATGCAGCTCGGCTTCGCCCATGCCTGCCGCGCCGGCATTTCGTTCGGCAAGGACGACATGGTCATTCCGGACACCAAGGTGAAGATCGTCGGCGACACTGAAGCGCTCGTGAAGGAATACGAGCAGCAGTACAACGACGGCCTCATCACCCAGGGCGAAAAGTACAACAAGGTTGTCGACGCCTGGGGCAAGGCTACGGAAAAGGTCGCCGAAGAAATGATGGCCCGCATCAAGGCGGTCGAGTTCGACGACAATGGTCGCCAGAAGCCGATGAACTCGATCTACATGATGTCGCACTCGGGTGCTCGTGGTTCTCCGAACCAGATGCGCCAGCTGGGCGGCATGCGTGGCCTCATGGCCAAGCCGTCGGGCGAAATCATCGAGACGCCGATCATCTCGAACTTCAAGGAAGGCCTGACCGTTAACGAGTACTTCAACTCGACCCACGGTGCCCGTAAGGGTCTGGCAGACACCGCCTTGAAGACAGCGAACTCCGGTTACCTGACCCGCCGTCTCGTCGACGTCGCGCAGGATTGCATCGTCAACTCCGTCGATTGCGGCACCGACAAGGGCCTCACCATGACGGCGATCGTCGATGCCGGTCAGGTCGTGGCTTCGCTTGGCGCTCGTATTCTCGGTCGTACGGCTTTGGACGACATCGATCACCCGGTCACGGGCGCTCGCATCGTCGACGCCGGCCGGATGATCCTTGAACCGGATGTCATCGAGATCGAGAAGGCTGGTATTCAGTCGATCCGCATCCGCTCGGCGCTGACCTGCGAAATCCAGACGGGCGTTTGCGGCGTCTGCTACGGCCGCGACCTGGCTCGTGGTACGCCGGTCAACATGGGCGAAGCGGTTGGCGTTATCGCCGCACAGTCGATCGGTGAACCGGGCACCCAGCTCACCATGCGTACCTTCCACTTGGGTGGTACGGCGACCGTGGTTGACCAGTCGTTCCTGGAAGCGTCCTACGAAGGTACGGTTCAGATCAAGAACCGCAACATGCTGCGCAACTCTGACGGCGTTCTCGTCGCTATGGGTCGTAACATGGCCGTCCAGATCCTGGATGAACGTGGCGTCGAGCGGTCCTCGCAGCGCGTTGCCTACGGTTCGAAGATCCTCGTCGACGACGGCGACAAGGTGAAGCGCGGTCAGCGTCTCGCCGAATGGGACCCCTACACCCGTCCGATGATGACGGAAGTGGAAGGTACCGTTCACTTCGAAGACGTCGTCGACGGCATCTCGGTTCTGGAAGCGACCGACGAGTCCACCGGCATCACCAAGCGTCAGGTTATCGATTGGCGTTCGACGCCGCGCGGTACGGACCTGAAGCCGGCGATCGTCATCAAGGACAAGAACGGCGCAGTCATGAAGCTGTCGCGTGGTGGCGACGCCCGCTTCATGCTTTCGGTTGACGCCATTCTGTCGGTCGAACCGGGCACGAAGGTTTCGCAGGGTGACGTGCTTGCACGTTCGCCGCTCGAAAGCGCCAAGACCAAGGACATCACCGGTGGTCTGCCTCGCGTTGCCGAACTGTTCGAAGCACGTCGTCCGAAGGATCACGCCATCATCGCTGAGATCGATGGTACGATCCGCTTCGGCCGCGACTACAAGAACAAGCGTCGCGTTCTGATCGAGCCGGCGGAAGACGGTGTCGAGCCGGTCGAATACCTGATCCCGAAGGGCAAGCCCTTCCATCTTCAGGATGGCGACTACATCGAAAAGGGCGACTACATCCTCGACGGCAACCCGGCGCCACACGACATCCTGGCGATCAAGGGCGTGGAAGCACTTGCTTCCTACCTGGTCAACGAAATCCAGGAAGTCTACCGACTGCAGGGCGTTGTCATCAACGACAAGCACATCGAGGTGATCGTCCGTCAGATGCTGCAGAAGGTTGAAATCACCGACGCCGGTGACTCGACCTACATCGTCGGCGACAACGTCGACCGCATCGAGCTCGAAGACGTCAACGACGGCCTGATCGAACAGGGCAAGAAGCCGGCTTACGGCGATCCGGTCCTGCTCGGCATCACCAAGGCCTCGCTGCAGACGCCGTCGTTCATCTCGGCAGCGTCGTTCCAGGAGACCACGAAGGTCCTGACGGAAGCCGCAATCGCCGGCAAGACCGACGGCCTGCAGGGTCTGAAGGAAAACGTCATCGTCGGCCGTCTGATCCCGGCCGGTACCGGCGGCACGATGACCCAGATCCGTCGCATCGCAACCGCGCGCGACGAAATGATCCTGGAAGAGCGTCGTCGCGGCACCGGTGCAGACGTGGCAACGCCGATGCTCGCCGATCTCGCAAGCGAGAACGCGGCAGCCGAATAATGGGGGAGGGCGTGTTCGCCCTCCAACCTCACAAAAGAAGAAGCCGCCGAGAGCGATCTCGGCGGCTTCTTCTTTTGCAAATACGGTCTTGGGAGCTGGTGCGATGGGCTGTCTTGCAGCGTCTCAGCTGAAGCGGATGATCGCGACTTCGCCTTCGAGCGCACCCTGATAGGCGGACGCGTGCGGCTCTTCGCTCGGAACGTCGGTCAATGTGCCGATCTGGTCCAGGTCGGCCTCGAGAAAACCTTCTTCTGCAAGCGCGTTGAGCGCTTCGCGTACCGCGGTATCGTCGTCGGGCGCCTTCAGCATTACGTGAATGTCCACGCCGTCCTCGTCGCCGTCGGTCTCGTAGGCCTTGCCGATGATGATGAACACCATCGGCTCGTCCGGGGCATTGTCGTTGTCTGGGGTGACGGCCATTTTGTTTCCTTTCGAATGGGTTTGGTGCGACCTTAGCTTCCTTTTTGAATCAGCGCGATGGAAATGCAATGCCGCGCGGACGCTTCCGTTGAGAGCGAGTCGATCATCGTGGAAAACCCCCACAAAGTGGTTGCCGATTCCTTAATCCCGTCAGACACTCCGGGCACAGAAGGGCAGATGAGGCGGGCGCCAGGCGCCAAACCATGTGCAAAAGCCTTGTTTTTCAGGCATGCCGGGCGCACGCGTCCGGGAATATTTCTTAATTGCCCTTGACTGTTCGCCTTGAAATCAGTACACCCCGCCGCATCGGAGCCCATGTGAGGCTGGCTGGTTCGGAACGTCGCGTTCTGAAGTTCGCCTCAAACAAGGTTCGAAACGCACGCTGACGACTACAATGCTGCACGCACGACGCACGAAATAGTGCGTCCTCTGCTTTATTTGGGGCCATCTGCGGAAAAGGCGGATCGGCCCTTGTTTTGCGCATTTCATGAGGCGTTCGAAACTGCCGGCGACGGCAACGATCCGCCCGCAAGGGTAATGTGACAAGATTTTGCAAGGGATGGGTATATGCCTACCGTAAACCAGCTGATCCGTAAGCCTCGTCAGGCACAGGTAAAGCGCAACAAGGTTCCTGCTCTGCAGGAAAACCCGCAGAAGCGTGGCGTTTGCACCCGCGTTTACACGACGACCCCGAAGAAGCCGAACTCGGCTCTGCGTAAGGTTGCCAAGATTCGCCTGACGAACGGCTTCGAAGTCATCGGCTACATTCCGGGTGAAGGCCACAACCTTCAGGAACACTCGGTCGTGATGATCCGTGGCGGCCGCGTTAAGGACCTTCCGGGTGTTCGTTATCACATCATCCGCGGTGTTCTCGATACCCAGGGCGTCAAGAACCGCAAGCAGCGCCGTTCGAAGTACGGTGCGAAGCGTCCGAAGTAATTCGGTTTTGAAAATCCCGGCGCTGCGCGAGGTCCTCCGCGTGGTAGAGCGCTAAATAGTTTGAAGAGACGAGAAGTATGTCCAGACGTCATAGAGCAGAAAAGCGTGAGATCAACCCGGATCCGAAGTTCGGTGATCTGGTTGTTACGAAGTTCATGAATGCGATCATGCTGCACGGCAAGAAGTCGGTCGCTGAAACCATCGTTTACGGTGCGTTCGATGCGGTTCAGGCCAAGCTGAAGCAGGAGCCGATCGCTGTATTCCATTCCGCGCTCGACAACATCGCGCCGCACGTTGAAGTGCGTTCGCGTCGCGTTGGTGGTGCAACCTACCAGGTTCCGGTCGACGTTCGTCCGGAGCGTCGCCAGGCTCTCGCCATCCGTTGGCTGATCACGGCTGCACGCAAGCGCAACGAAACGACCATGGTTGATCGCCTCTGCGGCGAACTCATGGACGCAGCGAACAACCGTGGTAGCGCCGTGAAGAAGCGCGAAGACACGCACAAGATGGCTGATGCCAACCGTGCGTTCTCGCACTATCGCTGGTAATTCTGGCGCGAACGTCTCAAGAGGCAGTCCACTATGGCACGCGAATACAAAATCGAAGACTACCGTAACTTCGGTATCATGGCGCACATCGACGCCGGCAAGACCACGACGACCGAGCGCATTCTCTACTACACCGGCAAGTCCCACAAGATCGGCGAAGTCCACGACGGCGCCGCTACCATGGACTGGATGGAGCAGGAACAGGAACGCGGCATCACGATCACGTCTGCTGCGACGACCACCTTCTGGAAGGGTCGTGACGGCAAGGCTCGCCGCTTCAACATCATCGACACCCCCGGCCACGTTGACTTCACCATCGAAGTCGAGCGTTCGCTGCGCGTTCTCGACGGCGCCATCGCGCTGCTCGACGCCAACGCCGGTGTTGAGCCGCAGACGGAAACCGTCTGGCGTCAGGCGGAAAAGTACAACGTTCCGCGCATGATCTTCTGCAACAAGATGGACAAGACCGGCGCGGACTTCTACCGCTCGGTCGAGATGATCAAGACCCGTCTGGGCGCGATCGCCGTCGTCATGCAGCTGCCGATCGGCGCTGAAACCGAGTTCAAGGGTGTTATCGACCTGGTCGAGATGAACGCTCTCGTCTGGCGCGACGAATCGCTCGGCGCCCAGTGGGACGTCGTCGAGATTCCGGACGACATGAAGGACAAGGCCGAAGAATATCGCGAGAAGCTGATCGAGACCGTTGTCGAGATCGACGAAGCCGCGATGGAAGCCTACCTCGAAGGCAACATGCCCTCGAACGACAAGATCCGCGAACTCGTTCGCCGCGGCACCATCGACGTGAAGTTCCACCCGATGTTCTGCGGTACCGCGTTCAAGAACAAGGGCGTTCAGCCGCTTCTCGACGCGGTTGTCGACTACCTGCCGTCGCCGCTCGACATTCCGGCGATCAAGGGCATCGACGCCAAGACCGAAGCCGAGATCGAGCGTCACGCTGACGACGCCGAGCCGCTTTCGATGCTCGCGTTCAAGATCATGAACGACCCCTTCGTCGGTTCGCTGACCTTCGCACGCATCTATTCGGGCAAGCTCGAAAAGGGCTCGTCTGTCATGAACACGGTCAAGGACAAGCGCGAGCGCGTCGGCCGTATGCTGCAGATGCACTCGAACTCGCGTGAAGACATCGAAGAAGCCTTCGCAGGCGACATCGTTGCTCTTGCCGGTCTCAAGGAAACCACCACGGGTGACACGCTTTGCGATCCGCTGAAGCCGGTTATCCTCGAGCGCATGGAATTCCCGGAGCCGGTCATCCAGATCGCGATCGAGCCGAAGTCCAAGGGCGACCAGGAAAAGATGGGCCTCGCGCTCAACCGCCTGGCAGCTGAAGACCCGTCGTTCCGCGTCAAGACCGACCAGGAATCCGGCCAGACGATCATCGCTGGCATGGGCGAACTTCACCTCGACATCATCGTCGACCGTATGCGTCGCGAGTTCAAGGTTGAAGCCAACGTCGGTGCTCCGCAGGTTGCCTACCGCGAAACCATCACGCGTCAGCACGAAGAAGACTACACGCACAAGAAGCAGTCCGGTGGTACCGGTCAGTTCGCGCGCGTCAAGATCGTGTTCGAACCGAACCCGGATGGCGAAGATTTCGTCTTCGAATCCAAGATCGTCGGTGGTGCTGTTCCGAAGGAATACATCCCGGGCGTTCAGAAGGGTATCGAAAGCGTTCTGTCTTCGGGTCCGCTCGCTGGCTTCCCGATGCTCGGCGTCAAGGCGACGCTCATCGACGGTGCATTCCACGACGTCGACTCGTCGGTTCTCGCCTTCGAAATCGCATCGCGTGCTTGCTTCCGTGAAGCGGCCAAGAAGGCTGGTGCACAGCTTCTCGAGCCGATGATGAAGGTCGAAGTCGTAACGCCGGAAGACTACGTCGGCGACGTTATCGGCGACCTGAACTCCCGCCGTGGCCAGATCCAGGGCCAGGAATCGCGTGGCGTTGCCGTTGTGATCAACGCAAACGTTCCGCTGGCGAACATGTTCAAGTACGTCGACAACCTGCGCTCCATGTCTCAGGGCCGCGCGCAGTACACGATGACCTTCGATCACTACGCGCCGGTTCCGTCGAACGTCGCGCAGGAAATCCAGGCGAAGTATTCCGGTCAGAAGTGACCGGAATACCAAGACGCTGACAGAAGTTAAAAGTTTTCCCCGGTAGGGGATAGAAAACGGAGAGCCGGAAATGGCAAAGAGCAAATTTGAGCGCAACAAGCCGCACGTTAACATTGGCACGATTGGCCACGTTGACCATGGCAAGACGTCGCTGACCGCAGCGATCACGAAGTACTTCGGCGAGTTCAAGGCGTACGACCAGATCGACGCTGCTCCGGAAGAAAAGGCCCGTGGTATCACGATTTCGACGGCGCACGTTGAGTATGAGACGCCGAACCGTCACTACGCTCACGTTGACTGCCCCGGCCACGCCGACTACGTCAAGAACATGATCACCGGTGCAGCGCAGATGGACGGCGCGATCCTGGTTTGCTCGGCTGCTGACGGCCCGATGCCGCAGACCCGCGAGCACATCCTGCTCGCTCGCCAGGTTGGCGTTCCGGCAATCGTCGTGTTCCTCAACAAGGTCGACCAGGTTGACGACGCCGAGCTTCTCGAGCTCGTCGAACTGGAAGTTCGCGAACTTCTGTCGTCCTACGAATTCCCGGGCGACGACATTCCGATCATCAAGGGCTCGGCTCTTGCTGCTCTGGAAGATTCGGACAAGAAGATCGGCGAAGACGCGATCCGCGAGCTGATGGCAGCTGTTGACGCTTACATCCCGACGCCTGAGCGTCCGATCGACCAGCCGTTCCTGATGCCGATCGAAGACGTGTTCTCGATCTCGGGCCGTGGTACGGTTGTGACCGGTCGCGTTGAGCGCGGCATCGTCAAGGTTGGCGAAGAAGTCGAAATCGTCGGCATCCGCGACACGTCGAAGACGACGGTTACGGGCGTTGAAATGTTCCGCAAGCTGCTCGACCAGGGCCAGGCCGGCGACAACATCGGCGCGCTGATCCGTGGTGTTAACCGTGACGGCGTCGAGCGTGGCCAGATCCTGTGCAAGCCGGGTTCGGTCAAGCCGCACAAGAAGTTCATGGCTGAAGCCTACATCCTGACGAAGGAAGAAGGCGGCCGTCATACGCCGTTCTTCACCAACTACCGTCCGCAGTTCTACTTCCGCACGACGGACGTGACGGGCATCGTGACGCTGCCGGAAGGCACGGAAATGGTTATGCCGGGCGACAACGTCACCGTTGCCGTTGAGCTGATCGTTCCGATCGCGATGGAAGAAAAGCTGCGCTTCGCAATCCGCGAAGGCGGCCGTACCGTCGGCGCAGGCATCGTTGCCTCGATCGTCGAGTAATCGACGAGACTGAGGGCGGGAAGACACAAGGCGCATGTGCTATGCGCCTTGGACATACCCGCCCCGAAAGATTTAGTTGGTCGCACGGCTTGCCGAAGACGACGAAATAGTGCAAATGGCGCCCACGCGTGATTTGCACGGTGCTTCGACGTTGTGCGCTCACAGAAAGACAGGCCGGCCACGGCCGCTCAAATAGGAAGGGGCAGGGGAAACCCTGTCCCTCCGATCTTTGAAAAGTTAGCGGACTGGCCGAAATTAAACGAAGTTCACTGCGTGTTTTTCCACGGAAACCGCAAGTAACCTGAACAAGGATAAGTCGTATGAACGGCCAGAACATCCGCATCCGCCTCAAGGCGTTTGATCACCGGATCCTCGACGCCTCGACGCGCGAAATCGTGTCGACTGCAAAGCGTACCGGTGCAAGCGTGCGCGGTCCCGTACCGCTGCCGACGCGCATTGAAAAGTTTACGGTCAACCGCTCGCCGCACGTCGACAAGAAGAGCCGTGAACAGTTCGAAATGCGCACCCACAAGCGCCTTCTCGATATCGTAGACCCGACCCCGCAGACCGTTGACGCGCTGATGAAGCTCGACCTGGCTGCCGGCGTCGACGTGGAAATCAAGCTTTAATAAACAAGGAAGGTACGTGGGCCTCGGTCCAACGGCTTCCAAAAACGGGCGACCTCAAGATCGGATGATCTCAAGGAAACCTTAAACCAGAGATGTGAGGGGGCTCGCTCCGTCACTAACTCTCAAGAGGAATGAACCAATGCGTTCAGGTGTGATTGCACAGAAAGTGGGAATGACCCGCGTCTATAACGACGCCGGTGAGCATATCCCGGTTACAGTTTTGAAGCTGGAAAGCTGCCAGGTGGTAGCCCAGCGTACGGAAGAAAAGAATGGCTACGTTGCTGTCCAGCTCGGTGCTGGCCGCTCCAAGGTCAAGAACACGCCGAAGGCGATGCGCGGCCACTTTGCTGCTGCCAACGTCGAGCCGAAGGCGAAGCTCGTCGAGTTCCGCGTTTCCGCGGACAACCTGATCGACATCGGTGCAGAACTGACGGCGAACCATTTCGTCACCGGTCAGCTCGTCGACGTCACCGGTACCACGATCGGTAAGGGCTTTGCCGGCGCCATCAAGCGCCACAACTTCGGCGGTCTGCGTGCAACGCACGGCGTTTCCGTATCGCACCGTTCGCATGGTTCTACCGGTTCCAACCAGGACCCGGGCCGCGTTTGGAAGGGCAAGCGCATGGCTGGTCACATGGGCCAGACGCGCGTCACCACTCAGAACCTCGAAGTCGTATCGACCGATGAAGACCGCGGTCTGATCCTGGTCAAGGGCGCTGTCCCCGGCTCCAAGGGTGCCTGGATCGTCGTTCGTGACGCCATCAAGTCGGGCACCCCGGAAGGCGCTCCGCGTCCGGCCGCTGTGCGCGCCGAAGCATCGAAGTAAGGGAGCCGAATAATGGATCTCAACGTCAAAACCCTCGAGGGCAAGGACGCAGGAAAGGTTTCTCTTTCTGACGCCATTTTCGGCCTCGAACCCCGTGAAGACATCATTGCCCGCGTCGTTCGCTGGCAGCTCGCCAAGAAGCAGCAGGGCACGCACAAGGCCAAGGGCCGCGCTGAAGTGTCCCGCACCGGCGCCAAGATGTACAAGCAGAAGGGTACGGGCCGCGCCCGCCACCACTCCGCTCGTGCTCCGCAGTTCCGCGGCGGTGGCAAGGCTCATGGCCCGGTTGTTCGCAGCCACGCCCATGACCTGCCGAAGAAGGTTCGCGCTCTCGGCCTGCGCCATGCACTCTCGGCCAAGCTGAAGGCTGAAGAGATCATCGTCATCGACGATCTCGTTGCCAAGGAAGCCAAGACGAAGGCTCTCGCCGGCGTATTCGCGTCGCTCGGCCTCACCAACGCTCTCATCATCGGCGGCGCCGAGATCGAGAACAACTTCAAGCTCGCAGCCCAGAACATCCCGAACGTGGACGTTCTGCCGGTTCAGGGCATCAACGTTTACGACATTCTGCGCCGTGGCAAGCTCGTGCTTTCCAAGGCTGCCGTGGAAGCTCTGGAGGAGCGGTTCAAATGACGGATCTTCGCCACTACGACGTGATCGTGTCCCCCTCGATCACTGAAAAGTCGACGCTGGTTTCCGAACAGAACCAGGTCGTCTTCAACGTCGCCAAGGACGCTTCGAAGCCTGAAATCAAGGCTGCAGTCGAAGCTCTGTTCGGCGTCAAGGTTACGGCCGTGAACACGCTGGTCCGCAAGGGCAAGACGAAGCGTTTCCGCGGCTTTGCCGGAAAGCAGAAGGACGTGAAGAAGGCGGTCATTACGCTCGCCGACGGTCAGTCCATCGACGTCTCCACCGGTCTCTAACGGATAGGCCCATTAGGGTAAAAACCCAAAAGGGAACAAGAAAATGGCATTGAAAAGTTTCAATCCGACGACCCCGAGCCAGCGCCAGCTGGTCATCGTTGACCGGTCCGGCCTCTACAAGGGCAAGCCGGTAAAGGCGCTGACCGAGGGCCTGTCCTCCAAGGGCGGTCGCAACAACCTCGGTCGCATCACCGTTCGCTTCCAGGGCGGCGGTCACAAGCGCACCTATCGTCTGGTGGACTTCAAGCGTCGCAAGTTCGACGTTGAAGGCACGGTCGAGCGTCTGGAATACGACCCGAACCGCACCGCGTTCATCGCGCTCGTCAACTACGCCGACGGCGAAAAGGCCTACATCCTCGCTCCGCAGCGCCTTGCTGCTGGCGACAAGGTCATCGCTTCGGAAAAGGCCGTTGACGTGAAGCCCGGCAACACGATGCCGCTGCAGTACATCCCGGTCGGCTCCATCATCCACAACGTGGAAATGAAGCCGGGCAAGGGCGGCCAGATGGCCCGCTCCGCCGGTACCTACGCACAGCTCGTTGGCCGCGACCAGGGCATGGCGATCCTTCGCCTGAACTCTGGTGAACAGCGCCTGGTGCATGGTTCCTGCCTCGCCTCGATCGGCGCCGTGTCGAACCCCGACCACGGCAACATCAATGACGGTAAGGCTGGTCGTTCGCGTTGGCGTGGCAAGAAGCCGCACGTTCGCGGTGTCGTCATGAACCCGGTTGACCACCCGCACGGCGGTGGTGAAGGCCGTACCTCGGGTGGTCGTCACCCGGTTACCCCGTGGGGCAAGCCCACGAAGGGTAAGCGTACGCGCTCGAACAAGTCGACCGACAAGTTCATCATGCGCTCGCGCCACCAGAAGAAGAAGTAAGAGAGGAAGTCTCGAATGACTCGTTCAGTATGGAAAGGTCCGTTCGTTGACGGTTATCTTCTCAAGAAGGCTGAGAAGGTCCGCGAAGGCGGTCGCAACGAAGTGATCAAGATCTGGAGCCGTCGCTCCACGATCCTTCCGCAGTTTGTCGGTCTCACCTTCGGCGTCTACAACGGCAGCAAGCACGTTCCGGTCAGCGTCAACGAAGACATGGTCGGCCACAAGTTTGGTGAATTCTCTCCGACCCGGACCTACTACGGTCACGGTGCGGACAAGAAGGCAAAGAGGAAGTAACAATGGGCAAGGCAAAAGCCGAACGCCGGCTGAAGGATAATGAGGCGCAGGCAGTTGCGCGCACGATCCGCGTCAGCCCCCAGAAGCTCAACCTGGTTGCCGCGATGATCCGCGGCAAGAAGGTCGATCGCGCTCTGGCCGAACTGGAATTCTCCCGCAAGCGCATTGCAGAGACGGTCAAGAAGACCCTTGAATCTGCCATCGCAAACGCGGAGAACAACCACGATCTCGACGTCGATTCGCTCGTCGTTGCAGAAGCTTACGTTGGCAAGTCGATTGTCATGAAGCGCTTCCACGCTCGTGGTCGCGGCCGTGCATCGCGTGTCGAAAAGCCGTTCTCGCACTTGACGATCGTCGTCCGTGAAGTGGAAGCCAAAGGGGAGGCCGCATAATGGGTCAGAAGATTAATCCGATCGGCTTCCGTCTCGGTATCAACCGGACCTGGGACAGCCGCTGGTTCGCGGACAACGCCGAATACGGCCAGCTTCTTCACGAAGACCTGAAGATCCGCGCTTACCTGATGGAAGAACTGAAGGCTGCCGGCATCGCCAAGGTGGTAATCGAGCGTCCGCACAAGAAGTGCCGCGTCACGATCCACTCCGCTCGTCCGGGCCTGATCATCGGCAAGAAGGGCGCTGACATCGAGAAGCTCCGCAAGAAGCTTTCCGAGATGACCAGCTCCGAAACGCACCTCAACATCGTTGAAGTGCGCAAGCCGGAAGTCGACGCGACCCTCGTCGCTCAGTCGATTGCCCAGCAGCTCGAGCGCCGCGTGGCTTTCCGCCGTGCGATGAAGCGCGCTGTTCAGTCGGCCATGCGTCTTGGCGCCGAAGGCATCAAGATCACCTGCGCCGGCCGCCTCGGTGGCGCCGAAATCGCTCGTACCGAATGGTACCGCGAAGGTCGCGTTCCGCTGCACACGCTGCGTGCGGACATCGACTACGGCACGGCTGAAGCGGAAACCGCTTTCGGTATCTGCGGCATCAAGGTCTGGATCTTCAAGGGCGAAATCCTTGAGCACGATCCGATGGCTTCGGAGCGTCGCGCGATCGAAAGTGACAACCAGGGCCCGGCAGGCCGTGATCGCGACCGTGGCGATCGTGACCGCCGTCGTGAAAACGCGTAACATTCGCGTTTGGCAGCCAATATCGGAGAAGTAAAAAAATGTTGCAGCCAAAGCGTACGAAGTATCGCAAGCAGTTCAAGGGCCGCATCAAGGGCGTAGCCAAGGGCGGATCTGATCTCGCTTTCGGCGAATTCGGCCTTAAGGCTCAGGAACCCAACCGCGTGAATGCACGCGAGATCGAAGCGGCCCGCCGCGCGATCACGCGTCACATGAAGCGCGCCGGCCGCGTCTGGATCCGTGTGTTCCCTGACGTTCCGGTCACCGCCAAGCCGACGGAAGTCCGCATGGGTAAGGGTAAGGGTTCGGTCGAATACTGGGCATGCAAGGTCAAGCCCGGCCGAATGATGTTTGAGATCGATGGTGTCAGCGAAGAACTTGCCCGTGAGGCACTTCGTCTTGGCGCTGCCAAGCTCTCTGTCAAGACGCGCTTCGTGCAGCGTATCGCAGAGTAAGGAGTGAACTCATGAAAGCCGTAGATGTTCGCGCCCTGAGCGCCGATCAACTCAACGAAGAGCTCGCCAAGCTGAAGAAGGAGCAGTTCAACCTGCGCTTCCAGAAGGCAACCGGCCAGCTCGAGAAGTCTTCGCGTATCAACGAAGTCCGCAAGGACATCGCACGCGTCAAAACCATTGCCCGCCAGAAGGCGGCAGAAGCCAAGGCCTAAGGACCAGAAAATATGCCGAAACGCATTCTGCAGGGCACTGTTGTCAGCGACAAGAACGACAAGACCGTCGTCGTACGGGTCGAGCGCCGCTTTGCGCATCCGATCCTCCAGAAGACCGTCCGTCGCTCCAAGAAGTACAAGGCGCATGACGAAAACAACCAGTACAAGGTTGGTGACGTCGTTTCCATCGAGGAATGTGCGCCGATCTCGAAGGATAAGCGCTGGACGGTAGTCGCCGCCCACGCTTGATTTCAGCAGGTTTTGACGCCAAGACCCTTGCGTCTTGGGAAAATACCTGTATGAAGCACGCAATTGAAGCAGGGGAACGCTCGATTCCGGGCGTTCTTTTGCTTTGAGATGAGCACTATAAGCCGGGCGAGGGGGTTTCGACCCAACCGGCCTGGTAACAACAAGAAGGCGACCTGACATGATTCAGATGCAAACAAACCTCGACGTGGCGGATAATTCCGGCGCACGTCGTGTCATGTGCATCAAGGTGCTGGGCGGCTCCAAGCGCAAGTATGCGTCGGTCGGCGACATCATTGTCGTTTCGATCAAGGAAGCCATTCCGCGCGGCCGCGTAAAGAAGGGTGATGTCATGAAGGCTGTTGTCGTTCGCACTGCGAAGGACATCCGCCGTCCGGATGGCTCTGTCATCCGCTTTGACACCAACGCAGCCGTTCTTATCGATAACAAGAAAGAGCCGATCGGCACCCGTATCTTCGGACCGGTTCCGCGCGAACTTCGCGCCAAGAACCACATGAAGATCATCTCGCTGGCTCCAGAAGTACTCTAAGGGAGCGTTGAGAGATGCAAAAGATTCGCAAAGGCGACAAAGTCGTCGTTCTCACCGGTAAGGACAAGGGTCGTACCGGCGAAGTCGTACAGGTAATGCCGAAGGAAGACCGGGCTGTCGTGCGTGGCGTAAACATGGTGAAGCGTCACCAGCGCCAGACCCAGAGCCAGGAAGCCGGCATCATCAACAAGGAAGCCTCGATCCATCTTTCGAACATCGCGATTGCCGATCCGAAGGACGGCAAGCCGACCCGCGTCGGTTTCAAGATCGATGGCGACAAGAAGGTCCGCGTGGCCAAGCGTTCGGGAGTAGTGATCGATGGCTAAGTCCGCTTACGAGCCGCGGCTCAAGAAGGAATATGTCGAGCGTATTCGTGCGGCTATGCAGGAGAAGTTCTCCTACGCCAACGAAATGCAGATCCCGCGCCTCGACAAGATCGTCATCAATATGGGCGTTGGCGAATCGACGGGCGACTCCAAGAAGCCGACCGTTGCTGCAGCCGACCTCGCAGCGATTGCTGGTCAGAAGCCGGTAATCACCCGCGCTCGCAACTCCATCGCAGGCTTCAAGCTTCGCGAAGGTATGCCGATCGGTGCCAAGGTTACCCTGCGCGGCGTTCGGATGTTTGAGTTCCTGGATCGCCTCGTGAACATCGCGCTTCCGCGCGTTCGCGACTTCCGTGGCCTCAATCCGAAGTCCTTTGACGGACGTGGCAACTTCGCCATGGGCGTCAAGGAACACATTGTGTTCCCTGAGATCAACTACGACAAGGTTGATCAGATGTGGGGCATGGACATCATCGTTTGCACGACGGCTACTAACGACGACGAAGCTCGCGCTCTGCTCACAGAGTTCAACTTCCCGTTCCGTCAGTAATCCGTAACGACAAGCGTAAAGAAGGATAACTGTAATGGCGAAAACGAGCGCAGTTGAAAAGAACAAGCGCCGCCGCAAACTGGTTGCCTCGCAGGCTGCAAAGCGTGCCGCTCTGAAGGCGACCATCATGAACCAGTCTCTGCCGATTGAAGAGCGGTTCAAGGCAACCATCAAGCTGGCAGGCCTGCCGCGCGATGGATCCAAGACCCGCATCCGCAACCGTTGCGAAGTTACCGGCCGTCCGCGCGCCTTCTATCGTAAACTTCGTATGTCGCGTATTGCGCTTCGCGAACTGGGCAACCTCGGCAAGGTGCCGGGTATTGTCAAGTCGAGCTGGTAAGGAGACGGGCACATGGCAATGACTGATCCGCTGGGCGATATGCTCACCCGTATCCGTAACGGCGCGGCTCGCCGCAAGTCGAGCGTTTCCACGCCGGCTTCGAAGCTCCGTGCACGTGTTCTGGATGTTCTTCAGGCTGAAGGCTACATCCGTGGTTACTCCGAAGTCGTATTCGGCAACGGTAAGGCCGAGCTGAACATCGAACTGAAGTACTACGAAGGCGCTTCCGTGATCCGTGAGATCGGACGCGTCTCCAAGCCGGGCCGCCGAGTTTATGTCTCGGTTAAGTCCATTCCGCAGGTCGCGAACGGCCTCGGCATCACCATCCTTTCGACCCCGAAGGGCGTGATGGCCGATCATCAGGCACGCGAACAGAATGTTGGTGGCGAGATCCTTTGCTCCGTCTTCTAATCGAAGACGGTAGCAAGTTCTCCATAGCGAACAGACAGGTATAAAAATGTCTCGTATCGGTAAGAAGCCCGTTCAGGTTCCGGCAGGCGTCACGGCAAGCGTTGATGGCCAGAAGGTAACGGCGAAGGGCCCGAAGGGCGAACTGTTCTTTGTTGCAAACGACGAAGTATCGGTAAAGCTCGAAGAAAATGCGGTTGTTGTACAGCCGCTCAGCCAGAGCAAGGATGCTCGTTCGAAGTGGGGCATGTCCCGCACGATGATCGAGAACATCTTCAAGGGCGTCAAGGACGGTTACGAGCGCAAGCTCGAAATCAACGGCGTTGGTTATCGTGCGTCGCTGCAGGGCAAGAACCTGCAGCTGGCGCTCGGCTTCAGCCACGACGTCGTCTACCAGACCCCGGAAGGCATCACGATTGCTGTTCCGAAGCCGACCGAAATCATCGTGTCCGGCATCAACAAGCAGCAGGTCGGCCAGGTTGCCGCGGAAATCCGCGAATACCGCGGCCCCGAGCCCTACAAGGGCAAGGGCGTCAAGTATGCCGAAGAGCGGATTGTCCGCAAAGAAGGCAAGAAGAAGTAAGGATCACGCGAAATGGCTAGCAGGAAAGATACTCTTGTGCGTCGCGCCAACCGCGTGCGCCGTCAAATCAAGGCGGTCGCCAATGGCCGTCCGCGCCTGTCGGTTCATCGCTCGTCGAAGAACATCTACGTACAGGTTATCGACGACGTGGCCGGCAAGACGCTTGCGTCTGCCTCCACGCTCGATACCGATCTGCGTTCGTCGTTGAAGACGGGCGCTGACACGGCAGCTGCTGCTGCCGTCGGCAAGCTCATCGCTGAGCGTGCCGCTAAGGCTGGCGTCAAGGACGTTGTCTTTGATCGTGGCGCCTTCATCTATCACGGCCGCATCAAGGCTTTGGCCGATGCTGCCCGTGAAGGTGGTCTGAACTTCTGATCGGTCGCCAGGCGGGCGTTGCGCCTGCCTGGCACTCTCATAGGTTTCCGGTCGCATCCGATCCATCGGACGGGGGCGACTTTTGTCAATCTGCCGATTGCACCCGGAAAAGAAAAAGGAAAAGGACAATGGCACAGGAAAGAAAGGGTTCTCGCGAAGATCGCCAGAACCGCGAAGAGCGCGACAGCGAATTTGTCGATAAGCTCGTAGCAATTAACCGCGTCGCCAAGGTGGTGAAGGGCGGTCGTCGTTTCGGTTTCGCCGCTCTCGTCGTCGTTGGCGACCAGAAGGGCCGCGTTGGCTTCGGTCATGGCAAGGCACGCGAAGTGCCGGAAGCCATCCGCAAGGCAACCGAAGCCGCAAAGCGCGACCTGATTTTCGTCCCGCTGCGTGGTGGTCGTACCCTGCATCACGACGTTCACGGTCGTCATGGCGCCGGCAAGGTGCTGCTGCGTTCGGCCAAGGCCGGTACCGGTATCATCGCTGGTGGCCCGATGCGCGCCGTCTTCGAAACGCTCGGCGTTCATGACGTCGTTGCCAAGTCGACCGGTTCGTCGAACCCCTACAACATGGTTCGCGCAACGTTCGACGCCCTCAAGAACCAGATGCACCCGAAGGACATCGCAGCTCAGCGCGGCATGAAGTACGCCACGCTCCAGGCTCGTCGTGTTTCCTCCGGCGCTGCTTCCGAAGAATAAGGGAGCTGACAGATGGCTAAGAAAGAAGTCGCAGCGAAGACCGTTACCGTCGAGCAGATCGGTAGCCCCATTCGCCGTCCGGCCGTACAGCGTCAGACGCTGATCGGCCTGGGCCTCAACAAGATGCACCGGGTTCGCACGCTGGAAGACACTCCGTCTGTCCGTGGCATGATCCGGACCGTCCAGCACCTCGTTCGCGTCGTCGACGAGAAGTGAGGGGGATAAGCTCATGAAACTGAATGAAATCAAGGACAACGAAGGCTCGACCCACAGCCGTAAGCGTCTTGGCCGTGGTATCGGCTCGGGCTCCGGCAAGACCGCCGGTCGCGGTGTGAAGGGTCAGAAGGCTCGTTCGGGCGTCGCCATCAACGGCTTCGAAGGCGGCCAGATGCCGATCTACCGTCGTCTGCCGAAGCGCGGCTTCAACAACATCTTCGCTTCGGAGTTTGTTGTCGTGTCGCTCGGCCGTATCCAGACGGCAATCGACGCCAAGAAGCTCGATGCTTCCAAGACCGTTGACGCAGCTGCCCTCAAGGCTGCCGGCGTCATCCGTCGCGAAAAGGACGGCGTCCGCGTTCTGGCCGACGGCGAACTGAAGGCGAAGGTTTCGCTCGAAGTTGCCGGTGCTTCCAAGTCGGCGATCGAGAAGATCGAAAAGGCTGGCGGCTCGATCAAGCTGCTCGCTGCGGCTGCTGAATAATATTATTGATGAACCGCCCGGGGTGCTTCACTCCGGGCGGTTTTGCTCCCATATGTGAGCCTCACGTCCGCAAGCGCGAATCGCTCGCCGCGGCGGACATAGCGGAAACCACGGTGAGGCATCCGATTGCAGACACAATCGCCTCGCGTCCGGTTTTCAAGACGAAAAGTTAGTCCTTCCGGAACGGACCGGGTGTTCCCGCTGATTCCGAGATTTGGTACGCGGAGAATTGCATGGCTTCTGCAGCGGAACAGCTCGCCTCGAACCTGAATTTCTCGACTTTCGCCAAGGCGGAAGATCTGAAGAAACGGCTCTGGTTCACGCTTGGTGCGCTTCTGGTTTACCGTCTTGGCACCTATATCCCGCTGCCCGGTCTTAACCCGGAAGCGTTTGCCCAGGCATTCCGCGGCCAGAGCGGCGGTATCCTCGGCCTCTTCAACATGTTTTCGGGCGGTGCAGTTGAGCGCATGGCGATCTTCGCGCTCGGCATCATGCCCTATATCTCTGCTTCGATTATCGTTCAGCTGATGACCTCTGTCGTTCCGGCACTGGAACAGCTGAAAAAGGAAGGCGAGCAGGGCCGCAAGATCATCAACCAGTACACCCGTTACGGCACGGTGCTTCTCGGCACGGCGCAGGCTTACGCCATCGCCGTCGGTCTCGAGAGCGGCAACGGCCTCGTCAACGATCCGGGTTGGTTCTTCCGTGTTTCGACCGTCATTTCTCTGCTTGGCGGCACCATGTTCCTGATGTGGCTCGGTGAACAGATCACCTCGCGCGGCATCGGCAACGGCATCTCGCTGATCATTTTCGCCGGTATCGTCGCACATCTGCCGACGGCTCTCGCTGGCACGCTCGAACTCGGCCGCACCGGCGCTCTGTCCACCCCGCTGATCCTCGCGATCATCGTCATGGTCGTCGGCGTCATCGCGCTCATCGTGTTCGTCGAACGTGCGCAGCGGCGGCTTCTGATCCAGTATCCGAAGCGCCAGGTCGGCAACCGCATGTTCCAGGGCGACACCTCGCACCTGCCGCTGAAGCTCAACACCGCGGGCGTCATCCCGGCGATCTTCGCCTCGTCGCTGCTGCTTCTGCCGGCAACGCTCGCAGGCTTTGCCAATACGGCGACGCTGCCGGGTTGGGCGACCACCGTGGTTGGCGCACTTGCGCACGGCAAGCCGCTCTACATGGTGCTTTACGGTGCGATGATCGCGTTCTTCGCCTTCTTCTACACCGCGATCGTGTTCAATCCGAAGGATACGGCTGACAATCTGAAGAAGCACGGCGGCTTCATTCCGGGCATTCGTCCGGGCGAGCGTACCGCGGAATATATCGATTATGTCCTGACGCGCATCACCGTGATCGGTGCGGCCTATCTGATCTTCGTCTGCATTCTGCCGGAAGTTCTGATCGCTCAGACCGGCGTGCCGTTCTACCTTGGTGGTACGTCGCTTTTGATTGTTGTCAGCGTCACCCTTGATACGGTAGCACAGATCCAGGGCCACCTCATCGCACAGCAATATGAGGGGCTGATCAAGAAGTCGAAGCTGCGCGGAGGAAAGAGGGGACGATGAGACTGATTTTTTTGGGACCGCCGGGCGCTGGCAAGGGGACACAGGCCAAGCTTCTGACGGAGAGATACGGCATTCCGCAGCTTTCCACAGGAGATATGCTGCGGGCGGCCGTCGCCCAGGCGACCGAGGTCGGCAAGCGTGCGAAGGCGGTCATGGATGCCGGTCAGCTGGTATCCGATGAGATCGTCAACGAAATCGTGTCGGATCGCATCGACCAGCCGGACTGCGCGAAGGGGTTCATCCTTGACGGTTACCCGCGCACGGTTCCGCAGGCGATTGCGCTCGGCAAGATGCTCGAGGGCAAGGGTCTGAAGCTCGATGCCGTAATCGAGCTCAAGGTCGACGAGGCAGCCCTTGTAAAGCGGATGGAGAATCGCGTAGCGGAAACCATCGCAGCCGGCGGAACCGTCCGTTCGGACGACAATCCGGAAGCCTTCAAGCGCCGGCTGACCGAGTACCGTGAAAAGACGGCGCCGCTCTCGGAGCACTACGCCGGAACGGGGCAGCTCAGAACGGTTGATGGCATGGCGGAAGTGAACACCGTCACCGCCGAGATCGAGAAGATTCTGGCTTAGACACTGGTCTTTGCCGAAAAGGAACTGCCGGGGAGTTGACTTTTCCGGCCGATTCCGCCAAAGACAGCGCCAACTCGCGACATGAGAGCGGTCGGCGCGGTCTTCAAAGAAAATGAAGTCCGGGTACGGTCGTTTTTGACGTGTCTCGAACCTCAATCAACGTGCGGCTCTTCGAGGTCGCGTAACGAAGCACCTATTGCCGGATGGCAACTGGAACGCAAGGAGAATAGACGTGGCACGTATCGCTGGCGTCAACATCCCGACGGCAAAGCGCGTAGTTATTGCGCTGACCTACATTCACGGGATCGGCCCGAAATTCGCACAGGAAATCATCGAGAAGGTCGGTATTCCGGCTGATCGTCGCGTGCATCAGCTGACGGACGCTGAAGTCCTGCAGATCCGCGAAACGATCGACCGCGACTACCAGGTCGAAGGTGACCTGCGTCGCGAGACCTCGATGAACATCAAGCGCCTGATGGACCTCGGCTGCTACCGCGGCCTGCGTCACCGTCGTGGCCTGCCGGTTCGCGGTCAACGCACCCACACCAACGCCCGCACCCGCAAGGGTCCGGCGAAGGCGATTGCCGGTAAGAAGAAGTAATTTCCCGAAAAGGGAGATTGGGAGGCTGGTGTCAAGCGCCGGCCTCCTTTTGCAGTTTGGAAGGGCGTTTGCCTGACCTTTGTTCGGCCGATCCGGCCGGGCGATATGTTCGCCGGACGATATCTCGTCCTGCGGGAAATGAAGATGCAGGGCAGGGGACGTCAAATCCTTTTCCCGGTGGAGCCGCTGGAATTACGGCGGTGCAGAGATCTAAGAAAGGGATCCTATGGCCAAGGAAGCCACCCGCGTTCGCCGTCGCGAACGCAAGAACATCACGTCTGGCGTCGCGCACGTCAATTCGTCGTTCAACAACACCATGATCACCATCACCGACGCACAGGGCAACGCGATTGCCTGGTCGTCTGCCGGTGCCAAGGGTTTCAAGGGTTCGCGTAAGTCGACCCCGTTTGCCGCACAGATCGCCGCTGAAGACTGCGCCAAGAAGGCTCAGGAACACGGCATGAAGTCGCTGGAAGTCGAAGTTTGCGGTCCGGGTTCCGGCCGTGAATCCGCACTTCGCGCGCTGCAGGCTGCGGGCTTCATGATCACCTCGATCCGCGATGTGACCCCGATCCCGCACAACGGCTGCCGCCCGCGCAAGAAGCGCCGCGTCTGATCATATGCATTCAACATGCCGGTGAGGGCGCAGACGCGCGCTCCCGGTCTTCGGGGCTCGGTTGCCACGATTGGATGGTGGCAACGAACGGAAGGCAGAAAACATGATCCAGAAGAATTGGCAGGAACTGATCAAGCCGAACAAGGTGGAGTTCGTCTCCTCCGGCCGCACCAAGGCAACGTTGGTTGCGGAACCGCTTGAACGCGGCTTCGGTCTGACGCTCGGCAACGCGCTTCGCCGCGTGCTGCTGTCGTCGCTGCGCGGTGCTGCTGTCACCGCAGTGCAGATCGACGGCGTCCTGCACGAGTTCTCCTCTATCCCGGGCGTCCGGGAAGATGTGACGGACATCGTGCTCAACATCAAGGAAATCGCCATCAAGATGGATGGCGACGACGCAAAGCGCATGGTCGTGCGCAAGCAGGGTCCGGGCGTTGTAACCGCCGGTGACATCCAGACGGTTGGCGATATCGAAATCCTCAACCCGAACCATGTGATCTGCACCCTCGACGAGGGCGCTGAGATCCGCATGGAGTTCACCGTCAACAACGGCAAGGGTTACGTGCCGGCTGATCGCAACCGTTCGGAAGATGCTCCGATCGGCCTGATCCCGGTCGACAGCCTGTACTCGCCGGTCAAGAAAGTGTCCTACAAGGTGGAAAACACCCGCGAAGGCCAGGTTCTTGACTATGACAAGCTGACGATGTCGATCGAGACGGACGGTTCCGTCACCGGTGAAGATGCGATCGCATTTGCGGCCCGCATCCTTCAGGACCAGCTGTCGGTGTTCGTCAACTTCGACGAGCCGCAGAAGGAAGCAGAGGAAGAGGCAGTTACCGAACTCGCCTTCAACCCGGCGCTTCTCAAGAAGGTCGACGAACTGGAACTTTCGGTCCGTTCGGCCAACTGCCTGAAGAACGACAACATCGTCTACATCGGCGACCTCATTCAGAAGACCGAAGCAGAAATGCTCCGCACGCCGAATTTTGGTCGCAAGTCGCTGAACGAAATCAAGGAAGTTCTCGCTTCCATGGGCCTGCACCTCGGCATGGAAGTGCCGTCCTGGCCGCCCGAGAACATCGAAGATCTCGCCAAGCGTTACGAAGACCAATACTAACCATTAGACTGCGGGCGAATGCCTGCAAGTGAAGGAGAATAGCCATGCGCCACGGTAAAGCCGGCCGCAAGCTGAATAGAACCGCCAGCCACCGCAAGGCGATGTTTGCCAACATGGCAGCTTCGCTGATCGAACACGAGCAGATCGTTACGACCCTGCCGAAGGCCAAGGAAATCCGCCCGATCGTCGAGAAGCTCGTCACGCTCGGCAAGCGCGGTGACCTGCACGCTCGCCGCCAGGCGATCTCGCAGATCCGCGACGCCGCTGTCGTTGCCAAGCTGTTCGACACGATCGCATCGCGCTACGCCACCCGCAACGGCGGCTACCTGCGCATCATGAAGGCTGGCTTCCGTCACGGCGACAACGCCGCGCTCGCCGTCATCGAATTCGTTGACCGCGACGTCTCGGCAAAGGGCGCGAAGGATCTCGCCCGCGTTGCTGCAGAAGCCGAAGCTGCTGAAGCAGCCTAAGCCGATCGAAGGCAGAAAATTGAAGCGGCCGGGTGTTCGTCACCCGGCCGCTTTTTCTTTTGGGGCTGTTGCTTAGCGTGCGTTTGACGGTGTGCTCGTTCTGTCACCGTTTCGTCGAAATGCGATCGAGGGTCGATGTCCTGGCGAGGCGAAGATGGCCTCAGGCGCTTCCGGCGGCGGTTCTGACCGGCGCATTGGCCGCCTGTCGCTTGCGCCGCAGATACGGCTTGCGCACCAGCCGCCAGACAAGCAGTACGGCGACGAGCCCGAGATAAAGCAGCTGTTCGGCGCCGATGACCTTCACCGACATCGAAAAATGCACGGCGCCGGCGGCGGCGATCACATAGGCCAGGCGGTGAAGCGTGTTCCACCGCGTACCAAGCCTGCGGATCGACCAGTTGTTGGAGGTGAGCGCCAGCGGGATCAGCATGACGAGTGCGGCCATGCCGATGGTGATGAAGGGGCGGCGGGCGATGTCGGCCAGTATGCTCGGAAAGTTTAGCCGCTGATCGAGCAGCATGTAGGCGAGGAAGTGCATCAGCACATAGTAGAACGCCAGCAAACCCAGGGCCCGCCGATAGCGCAGCCAGTTGATGCCGAATAGGTCGCGAATCGGCGAGATCGCCAATGTCGCGACGAGGAAACGCAGCGCCCAGAGGCCGAGCAGGTGTTCGAATTCCTTGACCGGGTTTCCGGGCAGTTGGCCCGTAGCGCCGAGATAGAATGCATAGGCGGCGGGCAGTAGGCCAAAGCCGTAGAGCCCCCAGAGCGAGGCCGAATGGTAGCGTTTCGGGAGCGAGGGCAGGCGGGCCATGATCAATAGTTCGCTCTGAGATCCATGCCGGCATAAAGTCCGGCCACCTCGTCGGCATAGCCATTGAAGGGCAGGGTATCGCGCCGGTTGGAGCCGAAGAAGCCGCCACCGCCGATGCGGTTTTCCGTTGCCTGGCTCCAGCGTGGATGATCGACCGCCGGATTGACGTTGGCAAAGAAGCCGTACTCGTTCGGCGCCGAGAGGTTCCAGGTGGACGGTGGCTGGGTTTCCGTGAGCGAAATGCGCACAATCGACTTGATCCCCTTGAAACCGTATTTCCAGGGGGTAACCAGCCGGATCGGCGCGCCGTTCTGGTTGGGAAGCGTCTTGCCGTAGACGCCGACGGACAGCAGCGTCAGCGGGTGACGGGCCTCGTCGAGCCTCAGCCCTTCGCGATAGGGCCAGGCAAGCGGCTGGAAGAAACCGGATTGTCCCGGCATTTCCGACGGGCGCACCACGGTTTCGAACGAGACATATTTCGCGCTGCCAAGCGGCTCTACCTTGTCGAGCAGGGCCGAGAGCTGAAACCCGGTCCAGGGGATCACCATCGACCAGGCCTCGACACAGCGCATGCGGTAGACGCGTTCCTCGATCGGGAGCGCGAGCAGTTCCTCGAGCCCGAATTCCTTCGGCTTGCCGACGAGGCCATCGACTTTCACCGTCCAGGGCGTTGCCTTGAAGCTGTTCGAATTGGCAGCCGGGTCGCCCTTGCCGGTCCCGAACTCATAGAAATTGTTGTAGCTGGTGACGTCGGCCTCCGGCGTCAGGTCTTCGTCGACAGTATATTTGCTCTTGGGCGCGCCGAGTGCGGCCGCCAGCCCCGTGCCGCTGCCCGCAAGCAGCATGCCGCCGCCAGCAGCAGCCCCGAGGAAGGTGCGGCGGTTGAAAAAGAGGGCCTCCGGGGTGATCTCGGAGGAAACGATTTGCGGCGGGCGGTAAGATGGCATGGTCTTTTCCGAAGTGATTTATGAGCCTTGTCTTCTATGAACTCACCAGACTTTCGATCACCGTGAAAGGGGTTGCGAACCACGTTTTCGTGCGTAGCGCGTGAAGCTGGCAACTTTGCATATCCTGCGCCAACATTTGCCTTTTTTCCCGCGAAATCCTATCTGAACGTAGCCGCGACGAATAGGAGAATGCTTTACATGATCGTAGGTCGAAGAGCGCTTGTTTCGCTCGTCATCGCTGTTTCTCTCGCCTGTCCGGCATTGGCCCAGGAGGCCAAGAGCGTTCCGCAGTCGCGGACCGAAATGCAGCTTTCCTTTGCGCCTCTCGTCAAGCAGACGGCAAATGCCGTCGTCAACGTCTATGCCGAGCGGGTGGTCGAGCGTCGGTCGATTTTCTCCGGCGATCCCTTCTTCGAGGAGTTCTTCGGCCAGCGCATGCCGAACCGCTCGGAGAAGCAGTCTTCGCTCGGTTCCGGGGTGATCGTCGGCAAGAACGGCATCGTCGTGACCAATAACCACGTCATCGAGGGCGCCGACGATATCAAGGTGGCGCTGGCCGATGGCCGCGAGTTTCCCTGCAAGATCGTGCTCAAGGACGACCGGCTCGACCTCGCTGTTTTGAAGATCCAGTCGGACGGTCCCTTCGACATCGTGCCGCTTGGTGATTCCGATGCGGTCGAGGTCGGCGACCTCGTGCTTGCGATCGGCAACCCCTTCGGCGTCGGCCAGACGGTGACGAGCGGCATCGTCTCGGCGCTCGCGCGCAATCAGGTCTCCTCGGGCGATTTCGGCTTCTTCATCCAGACGGATGCGGCGATCAACCCGGGTAATTCCGGCGGTGGCCTTATCGACATGAACGGCCAGCTCATTGGCATCAACACGGCCATCTTCTCCAAGGGCGGCGGTTCTAACGGCGTTGGCTTTGCCATCCCCGCCAATCTGGTGAAGGTTTTCGTTGCGTCGGCCGAAGGCGGCAACGGCGCTTTCGTGCGTCCTTTCATCGGCGCCAGCTTCGAGCCGGTCACTTCGGAAGTGGCCGAAGCCCTTGGCCTCAGCCGCGCCCGTGGTGCGCTGGTGACCGCCGTCGTGGCCGGTGGCCCGGCCGAACAGGCCGGTATCAAGCCCGGCCAGGTGATCACCGCCGTCAACGGCATCGAGGTCGAACATCCCGACGCACTCGGTTATCGCCTGACGACGGTCGGCATCGGTCATGAGGCGCGCGTCTCCGTATCGGAAAACGGCAAGCCGCGGGAAGTGACGATCAAGCTCGACCGGGCTCCAGAAACGTCGCCACGGGATGAGCGGCTGATTGAAGGTCGTAACCCCTTCGCCGGTGCAGTCGTCGCCAACCTGTCGCCGCGCCTTGCCGACGAGCTGCGCATGTCGACCTCGCTGCAGGGCGTCGTCGTCATGCAGGTCAATCGCGGTTCGCCCGCCGCCCGCATCGGCCTCGAGCCGAAGGACATCGTGCGGTCGGTCAACGGCACGGCGATCGACACGTCGAAGACGCTGGAACAGGTAATGGCCGACGATGCCTCCTTCTGGCGCGTCGAGATCGAGCGCGACGGCCAGCTCATCCGTCAGTTCTTCCGATGAGCGACCTGTTCACCGCCCACGAGCCACCGGAAATGGCGTCGGCAAGACCGCTTGCCGACCGGCTTCGCCCGCGAACGCTTGCCGAAGTCACCGGTCAGGATCACCTGACCGGTGAGGACGGCGTGCTGTCGCGCATGATTGCTTCCGGTTCGCTCGGGTCGATGATCTTCTGGGGGCCGCCCGGAACCGGCAAGACGACCGTGGCGCGGCTGCTTTCGGGGGAGGCGGGTCTCGCCTTCGAGCAGATCTCGGCGATCTTCTCCGGCGTCGCTGATCTCAAGAAGGTGTTCGAGGCGGCGCGGGCAAGGCGCATGTCCGGCCGTCAGACGCTGCTCTTCGTCGACGAGATTCATCGCTTCAACCGGGCACAGCAGGACAGCTTCCTGCCGGTGATGGAAGACGGCACCGTGATCCTTGTCGGCGCGACGACGGAAAACCCATCCTTCGAACTCAACGCCGCTCTCTTGTCCCGAGCTCGGGTGCTGACCTTCAAGCCGCACGGCGAAGACAGTATCGAGGAACTGCTGTCGCGCGCCGAAGAGTCCGAGGCCAAGAAACTGCCGCTCGATGCGGATGCGCGCGCCAGCCTCATCCGCATGGCCGACGGCGACGGTCGCGCTGCGCTGACACTGGCGGAAGAAGTCTGGCGCGCCGCGCGCCGCGACGAGATCTTCGATGCGGCAGCACTCCAGAACATCGTACAGCGCCGGGCGCCCGTCTATGACAAGGGCCAGGACGGCCACTACAATCTGATCTCGGCCCTGCACAAGTCGGTGCGTGGCTCTGATCCGGATGCCGCACTCTACTATCTCTGCCGCATGTTCGATGCCGGCGAGGATCCGCTTTATCTCGGGCGGCGCCTGGTGCGCATGGCGGTCGAGGACATCGGCCTTGCCGACCCGCAGGCCCTGGTGATCTGCAACGCCGCCAAGGACGCCTATGACTATCTCGGCTCGCCCGAGGGCGAACTGGCGCTTGCCGAAGCCTGCGTCTATCTCGCGACCGCGCCGAAATCGAACGGCGTCTATACCGCCTACAAGGCAGCGATGCGGGCGGCGAAGGAAAACGGCTCGCTGCTGCCGCCGAAACATATCCTCAACGCCCCGACGAAACTGATGAAGGGTGAGGGCTACGGCGACGGCTACCGCTACGACCATGACGAGCCGGATGCTTTTTCCGGTCAGGACTATTTCCCCGAGAAGATGGGGCGCAGAACCTTCTATGATCCGCCGGAGCGCGGTTTCGAGCGCGAGATCCGCAAGCGGCTGGAATGGTGGGCGAAACTCCGTCGGGAGCGCAACGCACCGTAGGGGCAGACTTACAGACCCTCAGCGCCTCGCACGTTTCCATGGTTTCAACGACAGCGTGAAATGGTTTAGCTTTGCCGCGGACGCAGGGCTGATTTGCCCTTGACCGCCTTGCCGGCGAAACTGGAGTGTGAGATAGAACCCGCGTTGCAGACGGCTGCACGGTTCGCAAAGGCGATACCGAACATCCGCGGGGACGGCCTCGCTCCAAACTTTGGGAGTTTGACATGGCCTGGTTCCTTCTTCTGCTTGCCGGTATTCTTGAAATCGGCTGGGCAATTGGTCTCAAATACACGGATGGTTTTACGCGGGTGACACCGACGATCCTGACCGTCGGTTCGATGATCCTCAGCATCGCGTTGCTCGGTCTCGCCGTGCGGACCCTGCCGCTCGGTACGGCTTACGCTGTTTGGACCGGCATCGGCACCGTCGGCACCGTGATCCTCGGCATTTTCCTCTTCGCAGAGCCGGCAACCTTCGTTCGCCTTGGCTGCATCGCGCTCATCGTCAGCGGTATCGCCGGCCTGAAGCTGGCCGCTTAACGCTGCGGCTATTGGCTTCCGTTACGTTAGCGCGAACAGAGCCGCTCTGACGCCGACATATTGAACAAAAAAGAAAGCGGGCTGCGCGTCGGAAGACACGCAGCCCGCTTCGCATTCCGTGGTATCCGGTGTCGTCAGCGCAGGGCGTCAAGAACCGTGGCGACCGCCTGCATTTCCTGCCAGCGGTTCTCGCGGCGGCGGAAGGCCTCCTCGTCGGTTCCCCAATGTTCGATCTGCCAGTCCTCGTCGACATGGGCGGCCGTCCAGGCTTCTTCGGCGGATATCCGGCCGGAAGCGAAGGCGAGCGCCAGCAACGCAGAGCCGGTCAGGCTCGTCACCGTGTGGACGCAGGTGAGGCCGAGCGGGGTTGCGAAGGCGCGCAGGCCTTCGGCATAGGCGGAAAGTCCTTCCTCCGGCTGCTCCTGGTGGATCACGCCTTCGGCGAGGATGAAACGGGCGCCGAGTGCCTGCTGGGCCCACTCGATCACCGGGTTCCAGATTTCGTTCTGGCGGGCGACGAGGCCTTCCGGGCTATCGGCGCGATAGCAGAGCATGTCCGTTCCGGCGAAACGCAGGATATCGTCGAAGACCGAGCGCTGGTCCTTGGCGACGCCGTCAAGTGCGGTATTGACGATACGCGTGATCGGCATCTTGCCGGGATCGATGACCTCTGCCTGCGCATCCCATTCGGCGGCGAGCATGTCGGCGAGCTTGCGCGTCGGCACGGCAAGCGGCTGCTTGGCCGGCGTGCGCACGGTGCGGCCGTCGAGCAGCACCGCGTGCGTATCGCCATCGGCCGCGGCCACGCTGACGTCCTTGTAGAAGCGCTTCGGCAGCGGCTTCAGCATCTGGATTTGCGCGCGGCGGACCGGATCCTCGTGGCTCATCGCACCGCTGAGTTCGTCGCGAATATCAGACATGATTGTGTTCCATCCATTCAATGATGTCGGCCGGCGTCCGGGCAACGAAATCCGCGCCCGCCTCGATGAGGTCGGGAACGGAAGCATAGCCCCAGGCAACGCCAATGGCGGATGCTCCAGCGGCTTTGGCCATCTGCATGTCGTAGATCGCGTCGCCGATGACGACCGTATCCTTCGCATCTATGCCGGCTTCAAAGCAGCATTCCGTCACCATGGCCGGATGCGGCTTGGAGGGACAGTCGTCGGCGGTGCGGGACACGAAGAAGATCCGGTCGAAGCCGTGAGTCTCGGAAATATGCGTCAGGCCGCGACGCGACTTGCCGGTTACGGCGCCGATCAACAGTGCGTCGCGTGACGACAGCGTCTGCATCATGTCGGCGATACCCGGAAACAGAAGCTCCTGGAAGCCTGCCTCTGCGCGAACGCCGGCGAAGATCGACTTGTAGTGCGCCGTCATCGCCAGCGCCTGATCGTCGACATGTTCGCGGCCGAGCAGGCGCGCGATGGCAATGTCGAGGGTCAAGCCGATAATGCTCTTGGTTGCCGAGAGGGGCGGGCGCTCGAGATCGAAGGCATCGAAGGTGCGCGCCATCACTTCATGGATCAGGCCTCCGCTATCGACCAGCGTACCGTCACAATCAAAAAGCGCCAGTTTCATCAGTCGTCCTCGCCAGGCTCGTTCTCTTCGAAGCCCAGCAGATTCCAGCTCTGGACCATGTGCGGTGGCAGCGGCGCGGTCACGCGCAGGCGACCACCGTCCGGGTGAGGAATATCGATATGGCGCGCGTGCAGATGCAGACGGTTCTGCATGCCGCCGGGCAGGCTCCAGTTGATATCGGCGTCGAAATATTTGGGGTCGCCGAGGATCGGGTGTCCAATGTGCAGTGCATGGACGCGAAGCTGATGGGTGCGGCCGGTATAGGGCTCCATCTCCAGCCAGGCGAGGTTCTGTGCGGCCTGTTCGCGAATACGGTAGTAGGAGATGGCGTGGTCGGCACCGTCTTCGCCGTGTTTGGCGATGCGCATACGGTCGCCATCCGGCGTCTGCTCCTTGACGAGCCAGGTGGAGATGCGGTCTTCGCGCTTGCGCGGCACGCCCTTGACCAGCGCCCAGTAGGTCTTTTTGGTGTCGCGCTCGCGGAAGGCGGCGGTCAGCTTCTGCGCTGCACCCCGGGTGCGGGCGATCACCAACACGCCTGACGTGTCGCGGTCGAGCCGGTGGACGAGACGCGGCTTTTCGCCCTTCTGGTTGGTCCAGGCTTCAAGCATCTTGTCGATATGTCGGTTGACGCCCGAGCCGCCCTGAACGGCAAGGCCGGCAGGCTTGTTGAGCACGATAACCTTGGCGTCCTCGTGCAGCACCATGCGCGACAGCAGTTCGCCGTCAGGTGAGTTCCTGAGGTCGCGTCCGGCGATCGGCCCGGTCTTGGTTTCCTTGGGATCCACTCCGAGCGGCGGAATGCGGATCGTCTGGCCGGGCTGGATCCGCGTGTCGGATTTGGCGCGGGCACCGTCGACGCGGATCTGGCCGGAGCGCAAAAGCTTCTGCAGCGGGCCGAAGCCCAGTCCCGGAAAGTGCACCTTGAACCAGCGATCCAGGCGCATGCCCGCCTCGTCACCGTCCACTTGCCTGTGTTCTATGCCTGCCATTTGAGCGAACCTGCCTTCTGTTTGGTCGCAGCGTCGCGCGTCGGTCCGAAGCCCCTGCGTTGGGATGACGCAAAGAGGAAGCTTCAGGCGCGCAAAGGCTGCCGCAATATTTTCGTTGCTGCATGACAATGCCCTCGAAGCGACAACGGTTGAAGGACAATGCAGCAATGCGCCGCGTGTCCCCTGGATACGCAGCGCCTGTAAGACGAGCCTTTAGACTATTGCGCGCATCAGAGCCAGCCCGCTGAAGACCGCGAGGATCGAAAGCGCGACACTGGCGATGACATAGACGGCCGATAGCATGACATCGCCGCGCTCGAAGAGCGTGATTGCGTCCAGCGAGAAGGCGGAAAAGGTGGTGTAACCGCCGAGAATGCCGGTGATGAGGAAGACACGCATGTCCGGCGAGGCGCCGAACTTGCGCATGATCACTTCGGCGAGCACGCCGATCAGGAACGACCCCGTTATGTTGACGCCAAACGTGCCCCAGGGAAAGCCGGACCCGAAGCGGTGAACGGCCCAGAGACCGACGAGATAACGCAGCATCGAGCCGATCGCACCGCCGGTGCCAACAAGGAGAAGGTGGGTCATCAGTCGCTCCGGGTAGGTTGACGGCGCAATTCCGCGAAAGCGGCTTTCATACGGAATTGCGCCATTCGGTGGCTAGATCAGCCGCTCGGCATGCCAGCGCAGATGATCGTCCATGAAAGTCGAGATGAAGTAGTAGGAATGGTCGTAGCGTTCATGCATGCGCAGCGTCAAATCGATGCCGGTGCCCTTGACCGCTTCCTCGAACAGCCAGGGACGCAGGCCGTTTTCAAGGAAGCTGTCGGCCTTGCCCTGATCGATCAGGAACTCGGGGAAGCGCGCACCATCCTTGACGAGCGCGCAGGCATCATATTGGCGCCATGCGGCGCGGTCCGCGCCCAGATATTTCTCGAAGGCGCCGATCGACCAGTCGGCGGTCGAAGGCTCGACGATCGGGGCGAAGGCCGAGCAGCTCTTGAAGCGGCCCGGGTTCTTGAGCGCGATGGTCATGGCGCCGTGACCGCCCATCGAATGGCCGAAGATGCCCTGGCGGCTCATGTCCATGCGGAAGTGCTGGCTGACGAAGGCGGGCAGCTCCTCGGTGATGTAGCTATACATCTGGTAGTGCTCGGCCCAGGGCGTTTCGGTGGCATCGAGATAGAAGCTTGCGCCCTTGCCCATCTGCCAGTTCGTCAGTTCGTCGGGAACATCAGTGCCGCGCGGACTCGTATCCGGGCAGACGACGATCAAGCCGAGCTCGGCGGCCATGCGCCGGTACTCGCCTTTCTCCATGACGTTCGCATGTGTGCAGGTGAGGCCGGAGAGATACCAGAGCACCGGCCGCGGCTCGTTGATTGCCTGTGGCGGTACGAAGACGGCGAAGGTCATCTCGCCCTTGCAGGCCCTGGAATCGTGCGAAAAGACGCCCTGCATGCCGCCGAAGGCGGTGTTTTGCGAAAGGACTTTCATGGGATGCTCCTTGGATAAAGATGCTCAGCCGGCAAGCTGCACGGCCGCATTGACGGCGGCGGCGACGAGCACGGTGTTGAAGAAAAACGATACGATGGCGTGTATCAGGTTGATGCGCCGCATGGCCGTCTTGGTGATGGCGACATCGGAGGTTTGCGCCGTCATGCCGATGACGAAGGAAAAATAGAGGAAGTCAAAGCCGCCGGGCTCGGGCGTTTCGGGAAAATCGAGTCCGCGTGCCGGTTCGGTGGTCGGACCATCGGGCGCTGGGACCCAATAGACATGGGCATAGTGCATGGCCGCCATCATGTGGATCGTTGCCCAGCCGAGCACGACGGAGGCAAAGGCGAGGCCGAGCGCCAGCGCCGAGCCGGACTTCTCGCCGTTGAGCGCGAAAAACAAGGATACGAGCGAACTTGCGGCTGCCCCGAACGTCACGAGCAGGATCACGACCTCGGGCTCGTCGGTGTTCCTGGCATGGGTCTTCAGATGCCGGCCAGTCATCATCCGCAAGCGCCGCCAGCATAGGACGAGATAGACGCAGAAGAAGGTGATCGCTGCCCCTTCAAGGGCGAAACGCTGCGCCACGAACCAGAGGACAGGCACGCTTGCGAGCGCGCACAGAATGGCAGTGTAAAACGGCCAGTGCCTGAGCTTAGTCGTCGCTGCCATGCTAGTGCCCCTGCGATTGCGGGCCCCATGGTCCCGCCCGTTGTGCGATCATTTTCTCGACTGACGCGCGAGTCGGTCAAGGGTTTCGAGGAAGGCGGATCGATCGCGCGGTGTGAAGGCGGCGTTGTAGCCCTTGCTCTCGCCGGTCTCGCGCAGGTGCTGTCCGAGATCGCGCATCGCAGACGCCATGCCGATATTGCCCTTGTCGAAGATCCGGCCGGAGGGGCCGGTGACAAGTGCGCCGGCGGCAACGCAGCGAACGGCAAGCGGCACGTCGGCGGTAACGACGATATCGCCCTCGTGCGCCCGTTCGGCGATCCAGTTGTCGGCCGCGTCGAAGCCTGCCGAGACGATGACATTGTGCACCATCGGGTCGCGCGAAGGGCGCAGGCCCGAATTGGCGACCAAGGTCACCTCGATCCCGTGGCGCTCGGCCACTCTCAGGATTTCGGCTTTCACCGGGCAGGCGTCTGCGTCGACATAGATCATTTTGAATCAACTTCTCAACGGGACTGAAAAAGGCGCCGGAAATCAATCGTCTCCGGCGCCTCCTTGAATCAAAATAGCAGCTTAGTAGAGAACGACCGAGCGGATGCTCTCGCCAGAATGCATCAGTTCGAAGCCCTTGTTGATGTCTTCGAGCGGCATCGTGTGGGTGATCATCGGGTCGATCTCGATCTTGCCCTCCATGTACCAGTCGACGATCTTCGGCACGTCGGTGCGGCCGCGCGCACCGCCAAAGGCGGTACCCATCCAGGTGCGACCGGTGACGAGCTGGAACGGCCGCGTGGAGATCTCCTGGCCGGCGCCGGCAACGCCGATGACGACCGACTTGCCCCAGCCGCGATGCGAAGCCTCGAGCGCCTGGCGCATCACCTTGGTGTTGCCGGTGCAGTCGAAGGTGTAGTCGGCGCCGCCGATCTGGTCGGCTCCGCGCTTGGTCATGTTGACGAGGTAAGGCACGATGTCGTCGCCGACCTCCTTCGGGTTGACGAAGTGGGTCATGCCGAAGCGTTCGCCCCAGGCCTTCTTGTCGTTGTTGAGGTCGACACCGATGATCATGTCGGCGCCGGCAAGGCGCAGGCCCTGAATGACGTTGAGGCCGATGCCGCCGAGACCGAAGACGATCGCAGTCGCACCCATTTCCACCTGTGCCGTGTTGATGACGGCGCCGATGCCGGTCGTCACGCCGCAGCCGATGTAGCAGATCTTGTCGAAGGGGGCGTCCGGGTTGACCTTGGCAACCGCGATCTCCGGCAGCACCGTGTAGTTGGCGAAGGTCGAGCAGCCCATGTAGTGGTGGATCTTGTCCTTGCCGATCGAGAAGCGCGAGGTGCCGTCGGGCATCAGGCCTTGGCCTTGTGTCGAGCGGATCGCGGTGCACAGATTGGTCTTGCGCGACAGACACGATGGGCAGGAGCGGCACTCGGGCGTGTAGAGCGGGATGACGTGGTCGCCCTTCTTCACCGAGGTCACGCCCGGGCCGACGTCGACGACGATGCCGGCGCCTTCATGGCCGAGGATCGCAGGGAACAGGCCTTCCGGATCGGCGCCGGACAGGGTGAAATCGTCGGTGTGGCAGATGCCTGTGGCCTTGACCTCGATCAGCACTTCGCCGGCCCGCGGGCCTTCGAGCTGAACCGTCATGACCTCGAGCGGCTTGCCTGCCTGAACGGCAACGGCGGCGCGTACATCCATCTATTTTCTCCTTGGACTGAAATGACGTCGGGCCGCCAGAACGGCGGCCCTAAGTGGAATCGCAATAGGTTATCGAATGTTCTGTTGAACGCGATTGAGTTCCATCTCAAGAGCGGCAATCGCCTTGCCGGTCTGTTCGTGCAGCTTCTTGACGAGGGCGAGCTGCTCGCGCAGGCCGTCCTTCTCGTCGATTGCGTCGGCATCCGGCGCGCGGCCGAGCCCGGCGATCAGCCAGGCCGGGGTGACGCCGAGTACGCCTGCAAGCATGAACAGCCGGTTTGTGCGGGGTTCGGCCCGATCCCGTTCCCAGGCCGCGATGGTCTCCGTGCGCACGCCGAGTTGATCGGCCAGTTCCTTGGCGCTGAGATTTGCGGCGTCGCGCGCCCTCCAGATGCGTCCTCCCAGCGTATCACCGTCGCTGGTGTCGCGCAGGCGGGCAATCATCGTTTCGGTGGACAAGCGCATGGACATCTCCTTTGCCACGGTCACGTTCAAAGGTCCCGAACCATGGGGGCCGACGGCCGACCTTTAGATCCGGGGCGGAAGATTGTCCTGAGCTTATAGGCATTTGGGCGGCGAGGGACCACCCCGAAGCGCCAAAAACACCGTCAATTGCGGCTAGGGCGCGGATAGTTCCTTGCCCGTCGCATCTTCGGCCGTTGAAAACCAACGCGTAGGCTCTAATGTGCGGCGGCCACAGGAGCTTGCCCCATGACAGACGCCCGAACTGCGACCACCGACCACACCGACACGGTGATGCAGGGCGTCGCCATCATGCTCTTTGCCATGGTCATCCTGCCGGGCATGGACGTGATTGCGAAATACATGGCCGTCTATGAGGGCATGTCGCCGGGGCAGGTGACCTTTTACCGCTTCTTCTTCCAACTGGTGGCGACGCTACCGATGCTGCTTGGCGCCGGTGGCCTGCGGGCGCTGAGGCCAAAGCGGCCCTGGGCCAATCTGCTGCGCGGTGTACTGCTGGCGACCGCGGCCTTGTTCTTCTTCATATCGGTGAAGTACATGCCGCTTGCCGACACCTTCGCCATCTATTTCGTCGAGCCCTTCATCCTGACCTGTCTTTCGGCGGTGTTCCTCAAGGAAAGAGTGGGCTGGCGGCGCTGGCTCGCCATTGTCGTCGGTTTCGGTGGAGCGATGATCGTCATCCAGCCGAGCTTTGCCGCTTTCGGCCTAACCGCGCTGTTGCCGGTTGCCTGCGCCTTCGTCTTTGCCTGCTACCTGCTCCTCAACCGTGCTGTCGGTACCGGCGACTCGCCGCTAACGATGCAGACAATTGCCGGCATCGGCGGCACATTGACGATGGCGCTGGTGATCCTGATCGGCAACGGCATGGGCAGCGCCGATTTCGTGCCGTCGCTGCCGAAGTCGCCGCTTGGCTGGATGCTCGTGATCGTGCTTGGCGCGCTGTCCGGCTACGGCCATCTGCTGGTGGTCAAGGCGTTCCGGGCGGCACCCGTCTCGCTGCTCGCACCGTTTCATTATTTCGAGATCGTCACGGCGACGGCGCTCGGTTATCTCATCTTCGGAGACTTTCCGTCGCTCTCCAAATGGCTTGGTATCGCCATCATCGTTGGCTCGGGCCTCTTCATCATCTGGCGTGAGCGGCAGGCTGGACGTCGAACGGCAAGTTGAACGGGCTTACGGCGCGTCGTTCCGCGTCGGACCGAACACGGTCTCGAAGGCCTCGCGCAAGCGGATGTCCACGTCCGGCATCATTACGGGCAGGCCGAGATCGACGAGGCTGGTGACGCCATAACCGCGAATGCCGCAGGGCACGATGCCGCCGAAATGGTCGAGATCCGGGTCGACGTTGAGCGCAAAGCCATGGAAACTCACCCATTTGCGCAGGCGGATGCCGATCGCGGCGATCTTGTCTTCCGACATGGAGCCGTCGGGCAGGGCAGGCTTTTCCGGGCGCCGCACCCAGACACCGACCCGGTCTTCACGCCGCTCGCCCCGAACGTTCATCGAATCGAGCGTGGAGATGACGACGCTTTCGAGTGCCGCGACGAAAGCGCGTACGTCCTGCTTCCTGCGCTTGAGGTCGAGCATGACGTAAACGACGCGCTGGCCCGGGCCGTGATAGGTGTATTCGCCGCCGCGGCCGGTGGCAAAGACCGGAAAACGGTCGGGCATGACGAGATCGGCGGCGTCGGCACTGGTGCCGGCCGTATAGAGCGGCGGATGCTCAACGAGCCAGACCAGTTCATCTGCGGTGCCGGCGGCAATCGCCGCGGCTTCCTGCTCCATCAGCTCGACGGCCTGCGGATAATCGACCAGTTCGGAGGCAATCCGCCAGCGAACCGGGGGTGATTCCGGAGGGGAAAACATGTCCTGGCTCAGATTTTCACGCTGCATTCGCTCGGCATTCCTGTTTTTTGGAGCCTGTACATGGGATGGCGCGAGGCAAGAGTCCAGCGTTTCCGGGGCTCCTTGGGCGGGCTGTTGAAATAGTTTCATTTCCCGTCAAAATTCTGTCGTGATCCCCTTGTGCCCCCCAGGGGCTTTTGCTACATGCAGCCCCGTCGACGCAAGTCGGCCCTACCACGATGCGGTCGTGGCGGAATTGGTAGACGCGCAGCGTTGAGGTCGCTGTGGGGCAACCCGTGGAAGTTCGAGTCTTCTCGACCGCACCAAAAAAACCCGGCTTCGGCCGGGTTTTTTGTTTTTAATCCTGGTGTTAGCCAATTAGGCCTTCTGCCCGGGCGCAACCGGCGCATCCCTTTGTCTTCCAGTCCATATCATGCGTTCGAATAGGGGTGGCGGCCGTCGCTGATCTTGCGCGCGAATGCCGAACGAATTGCCGACGATCCCGTCGTGGCGAGAGCGAGCCTCGAAAGGCGTCGGGGGAGGTTCGTTCGCTGGTCTGAAATGCGCGCGCTGAACGCCGTCTTTTCGTGCCGCTCTGTGAATGCCCTCCCGTCCGTCGCCATCGTTTAATTTGTCCACAGCCATCCCTTGTGCACTCAAGGGGCTTTTGCTACATGCAGCCGCGCCGACGCAAGTCGGCCCTACCACGATGCGGTCGTGGCGGAATTGGTAGACGCGCAGCGTTGAGGTCGCTGTGGGGCAACCCGTGGAAGTTCGAGTCTTCTCGACCGCACCAAATACCCGGCTTCGGCCGGGTTTTTTGTTTCAAATCCATGTTTAGCTTCCCCGTTCTGGCGCACCCTGATCGGCGGCATCGTGATGCCTTCTGGCAATCCGAGTCTCGCTCGTTTCGCGCTGGGTTGGCCGACGGCACTCTTTTTCCACAGCCGTTAGAAAATGGCTTGGGCCGCCCTTTGATGTTAAGATTTGCGCGGCGGTTCAACGTGAAGGGTGGCACGACCGCCACGCGTGTCGAAGCCTTGGCTGTGCGGGAGGTTCCTTTGTCCGGCGATCTCAAGACTGCTGCCGATGCAATCCTCAATGCCGCGGTCGCTTCCGCCGATGGCGTGCCAGGCGTTGTCGCAATCGCCACGGATCGCCATGGCAATTTTTACGCGGGCGCCACCGGAAAGCGCTCTTTGGCTGGCGCGACGGATATGACCATCGACAGCGTCTTTGCGATCTTCTCGATGACGAAGGCGATCACGGCGACGGCCTGCCTGCAATTGGTCGAGGAGGGCAAGCTCGATCTCGACGCTCCCGCCAGGCAATACGCGCCCGAAATCGGCACGCTGCAGGTGATCGAGGGGTTTGACCTCGCGGGGAATCCGAAACTCCGCCCGCCCAAACGGGACATCACCACGCGCATGCTGCTCCTGCACACGGCCGGTTTTGGCTACGATTTTTTCAACGAGACCTATGCCCGGTTGGCGCGGCAACATGGACAGCCGAGCGTGATCACCGCGTCCCATGCATCCATCCGGACGCCTTTGCTCTTCGATCCCGGCGACGACTGGGAATATGGGAGCAGCCTGGACTGGGCCGGGCAGGTCGTGGAGGGCATCACCGGCAAGCGGCTTGGCGCTGTGATGGCGGAACGCATCCTCCAGCCGCTTGGCATGGAGGACACCGGTTTTGCAATGACCGCATCCATGACATCCCGCGTGGTTACCTTGCACCAAAGGGACGACGCCGGACGTTTGTCGCCGTTGCCTGATTTCAGGCTCCCGCAGGACCCGGAGGTCCAGATGGGCGGGCACGGTCTCTATTCGACGGCCGTCGACTACGCCAAATTTATCCGCATGTGGCTCAACGATGGGATGTCGCCCGGCGGTCGGGTGCTAAAGACGGAAACGGTCGAAATGGCGGCAAGGAACGGCCTCGGAGAAAGGAAGATCAAGAGGCTCCCGGGGGTAATAAGAAGCCTGTCGCACGACGCCGAATTTTTCCCCGGCATACCGAAGTCCTGGGGGATAAGCTTCATGATCAACGATGAAGCAGCACCGACGGGGCGGCCAGCCGGTGCGTTAGCCTGGGCGGGGCTTGCGAACCTCTACTACTGGATAGATCGCCAAAACGGTCTCGGTGGCCTGTGGGCGACACAGATACTGCCCTTTGCCGATCCCGTTTCGTTCGGGAGCTATCTCGATTTCGAAACGGCGGTGTACGCGGCTCGAAATACATAGCGGCGACGGGCGACAGAGGTCGCTGCGCCCGTACGCCCTGATCCGTGTCAGTTGTTGCCGGCAGGTCCGCTCTGGTCCATGCGGCGGCGGACGAGCTTGTAGGTGCGGTCGGGCTGAACTTCGTAGGTCTCGTAGACCATCTGGCCTTCATACATGAAGCGGTTCTGGATCATGGCGCCCGGTGCGGCCTGTGTCTTCCTGTTGGCCGCGTTCTCGCCATAGGTCAGGCTCTGGGGCAGGGGCTCGAGATCTTGCTGGGCGCTGTTGCAGCCGGCGAGCGCGAGGAGGCCGATGAGGGCGAGATAGGTCGGTTTCATGGTTCGGTCCTTGGTGACTATGACGTGATGTTGCGAGCAGGGAATCGGTGCGCTAGCCGCGCGCCTGCTCCCTGGTCAGCTTTTCGAACTTCTTGATGGCGCGGTCGCGCTTCAGGCGCGAGAGCCGTTGTGTCCAGAAGATGCCGTCGAGCTGGTCGATTTCGTGCTGCAGGCAGGTGGCCATGAAGCCGTCGGCTTCCTCGTCGATCGTCTCGCCGCCAAGCGTCTGGTAGCGGACGCGAACGGCGCGGGGGCGCTCGACCTCTTCAAGGATGCCCGGCATCGAGACGCTGCCTTCCGTATGGGTCGCCTTCTCGTCGCTACACCAGATGACCTCCGGATTGACGAAGGTCCTGGCGCCGCTTTCGCGATCGAGCTCGATCACCGTCAAGCGCTCCAGGATGCCGATATGCGGCGCGGTGATACCGACGCCGGGGGCGTCCCGCATCGTGTCGAGAAGGTCCGCGGCCAGCGCCTCTAATGCCGCGTCGAAGCGGGTGATCGTCTCCGCCTTCCGCGTCAGCAGCGGGTTGGGAAAGCGGACAATGGGGCGAATGGCCATCAGATCTTCCTTGGCGGCGCCAAATGGGTGTTGCGCCTCCGATATCTCGACTGAAGTGCTAGCCGATCGCGCAGTCGATGTCGACTGTGTCGAGAAGCAGCCGGTTTTTCATGTATTTGCAACAGCTTGAATAAATCTGTTGTTGCGGCGCGCCCGGTGGTATCTGTGCTGTGGACCTCGGCAGGGCTTTGCGCTAGCAGGCTGTAAGGCCAGAATTCCCGCCCATGGCGGCGGATGAGGGTGAGGCAAACGTCAGTGGACGCATTCTTTCCGGCTCGCGAGGCGGACGGCCGGGAAGCAGCAAATCGTTTCGAGGGCGCGCATGAGCAATACTGGCGACGAAGACCGCGGCTCAGAAGACGTCAAGGCCTTTGACGGCTCGGACATTTATGCCGACGACGGTTCTATCCGCTCTGATTTTCTCATGCATGTCGGCGCGGCAATCGCCGACCGCGATACGATCTATCTGCGCCAGCACGTTGCCGGCCTGCACTCGTCGGAAATGGGTGACCTGCTCGAGGCGATCCAGCCCGATCAGCGCCTGGCGCTGGTTTCGCTGCTCGGCAAGGAATTCGACCTTTCGGCACTGACGGAGGTCGACGAAGCGATCCGTCTCGATATCGTCGAGCACATGCCGAACGAACAGATCGCCGAGGCCATCGGCGAGATGGATTCGGACGATGCGGTCTACATTCTGGAAGACCTGGACCAGGAAGACCAGGACGAGATCCTGGCGAAGCTGCCGTTTACCGAACGGGTTCGCCTGCGCCGCTCGCTGGATTACCCCGAAAGCACGGCCGGCCGGCGCATGCAGACCGAGTTCGTGGCGGTGCCGCCATTCTGGACCGTCGGCCAGACGATCGACTATATGCGCGAAGACGAGGACCTGCCGGAGAGTTTCACGCAGATCTTCGTGATCGACCCGACCTTCAAGCTGCTCGGCGCCATGGACCTCGACCGCATCCTCCGAACCAAGCGTTCGGTCAAGGTCGATGCGATCATGCACGATACGAGCCATGCCATTCCGGCCGAGATGGACCAGGAAGAGGCGGCCCAGCTATTCGAGCAATACGACCTTCTTTCTGCGGCCGTCGTCGATGACAATGGCAGGCTTGTGGGCGTGCTCACCATCGATGACGTCGTCGACGTCATTCAGGAAGAAGCCGAGGAAGACTTGCTGCGCCTGAGCGGCGTCGGCGACGAAGAACTCTCGGACTCCGTCGGGGAGGCATCGCGCTCGCGCGTGCCCTGGCTGTTCATCAATTCGATGACCGCCTGCATCTCCGCTTCGGTCATCGGCCTCTTCGACGCGACGATCCAGCAGATCGTGGCTCTCGCCATCCTGATGCCGATCGTTGCGGGCATGGGCGGCAATGCCGGTTCGCAGACGATGACCGTTACCGTGCGCGCGCTCGCAACACGGGGTCTCGACATTCACAACGCGCCGCGCATCATCCGGCGTGAAGCCGGCGTTGGACTGCTCAACGGCATGATCTTCGGCACGCTGATCGGGCTTCTTGCCGGTCTCTGGTTTCAGGACCCGAACATCGGCGGCATCATCGCAACTGCGATGCTGATCAACATGATGGCTGCGGCCCTTGGCGGCATCCTCGTGCCGCTCTGCCTCGATCGCTTCGGCGCCGACCCGGCGGTCTCTTCCGCCGTCTTCGTGACGGCCATTACCGATATCACCGGCTTCTTCAGCTTTCTCGGCATCGCCACTTGGTGGTTCCATGTCACGTAACGTGGCGCGTTGTTTGACTTTTACGTCAAGGTCAACGATAGTGCATGCCCAGGAACACATGGAATGGCAGCGTGGATAAATACTATAGCATCACCGAATTGACGCGGGAATTCGGCATTTCCACGCGAACGCTGCGTTTCTATGAGGACGAGGGCCTCATCCATCCGGAGCGCCGTGGTCGCACGCGCCTGTTCCGGCCGGCCGACCGGCGGCTCATTCAGGAGATTCTGCGAGGGCGCCGCATCGGCTTCACCATCGCCGAGATCCGTGAAATCATTCAGGTCTACAAGGACCCTCCCGGCGAGCTCGGCCAGCTTCAGCTGCTGATGTCGCGCGTCGAGGAAAAGCGCGAAGAGCTGCGCCAGAAGCGCAAGGACATCGACGATACGCTGACGGAACTCGACAATGTCGAGGAAGCGTGCCTGACGCGTTTGGCCGAAATCGGCGTCGGCACCTGAAGGGTCGCTGGTTTATGTCTGGAATTTTCGAAGGGTAGCGTTCGCGCTGCCCTTTTTGCTGCGTGTATCCCTGCCGGCGCTCAGATCCAACGGCTGGTATGCCGGCAGTAGCGCTCGAATTCGAAACCGAAGCGCGACAGCAGGTGCCGCTCTTCATTGCGGATGGCAAAGAGTGTGGTCAGCATCACGGCTGCAATCGCCATGATGAAGAACCACGGATTGAGCGTCGCCAGCCCAAAGCCGATCATCATCAAGGTGTAGCCGAGATAGATCGGATTGCGCGTGAAGCGGAACGGACCGTAGGTGACCAGGCATGTGGCTGATCGGTAGGGCATGACCGCCGTATGCCGATCGAGCAGCGTTTTGACGGCCCAGAGGGCCAGCCAGATCGCAACGATAATCAGGGCGCCGCCGCTGATCCAGGGAAACCAGCCGTGGCCATGTGCCACCGGAATGGGAAAATGTCGCGCCAGTAGAAGCGCCGCAAGAGTGGCGACCCCGTAGAGAAGGGCCGGCCATGGGAAGTTCAGCGGCTTGGCACGATAGGCATTCATGTCCTAGTCCCCTGATTGCACGTTCATTGTGCATTGCTGCGCGATTCGCGCAATGCGTTCATCGCTGCTGACGTTGATCTCTCCCCTGTTCAGGCTGTCGAACAGGTTCTGTTCCACCAGACGGTCGAGGGTACAGCCGCAGAAGCTGTCGCACGGCACGGCAGGATTTCCCTGGTTGCAGGCCGCAACGCAATTGCTGCGGTAGGCTTCCTTGGGATCCGGCAGTGTCGGCGGAGAGATCAGCGAGAAGAGATAGACCAGTCCGATGAGCACGGGCTGGTGAATGAGGTATATGGCCAGACTGTGACGGCTGCCGAAGACGAGGGGCGTCATCCACAGCCGCCCCTTGCCATCTGTGGAGGGCCGGCTTGCAAGCGCGGATACCAGCCGCGCGTGGAAGAGCTTGGCGGCACCAAGGCCGAGCAGAAACGGCCCGAGCCACGGCAACAGCGGCACGTAGTCGTTGGACCGTGGCAGCGTCTCGGACAGACCGACCCACCAAAGCCAGGGCGCATCGAAGATCGGCGAGCGCAGATAGAAGGGTGCCGCGATGGCCGCGGCGGCTGCGGCGAAGGAAACGACGGCAGGAAGCCTGAGGAATATCAGGCCGATCAGGCTTGCCGCGGCGATCGCATGCAGGATGCCGAAGAAGATGAAGGTGTCCGGGAAGGCAAAATAGGTGGCAATCGTGATCAACGCTGCGGCGCCGGCGATCTTGGCGAAACGGCGCAGGAACGCGTTGATGCGGATCGTCGGCCATTGTCCGAGCACGAGGCTGTAGCCGGCAAGAAACAGGAAGCTGCTGGCAATCAGCCGCGCAAAAATCTTCCAGCCGCCGGTGCCGGCCGTGCCTGCTGCGACATAGCCGAAGAACTCGAGGTCCCAGACGAAGTGATAGGTCGCCATGGCAAGCAGCGCCACGCCGCGCGCGACATCGATGAAGGCGAGGCGCCTGCCTGTCGGTTTCGCTGGGGTCTCTGCTGCCGGTGCGGTCACATGGATATCGGACATGGGCATTCGCCATCCTGTTGGCGTGAAGAAGAGTGGCAGGCCTGGCTTGCGCCAGGCACGCGTCCTTGATTGCTGACGGAACGCCGCGGCTGCGATCCGCAGCCGTCCGGCGCGCCGGTTGCGCGGATTGTCAGGGTGTTGCGTCCTTGAGGAGCGCGGAACGCGCCTCCGAGAAGAACTGTCTGCGGGTCAAGACGAAGATGACGAAGACGGTGAGCGCCACGAACACATAGGGGCTGATGAACCAGCCGAGATAGCCGATCGAAAGAAAGATCGCCCGGAGACCGGCGTTGAAGTGCTTGGCGGCAAGCACGTTCATGCGGATCGCCCGTTCGGCCGCCTTCTCCGCCGCATGTCGATCCCGCTGCATGTCGGCGGTCATCGGGATGCCACCCATCAGGATCGAGCAATAGTTGAACAGCCGGTAGGACCAGCCGAACTTGAAGAAGGAGTAGCCGAAGAGGCAGGTGAGGCCGCCGACCTTCAGCTCGAACGCCGTGCGCCCGCCATGGAAGACATAGGGCATGTCGGCAAAGATCATCTGCGCCTGTTCGGTAGCGCCGAGCAGTGCGAAGCAGCCGCCGAGCGCGAAGATGGTCGTTGAAGCGAAGAAAGCGGTGCCGGCCTGGAGCCCCGCGATGATCTGCGTATCGATCATCTTCAGGTCGCGGTTGAGCGAATTGCGGATCCAGCGGCCGCGATGCTCGTTCATGAGGCGCGTAAGACTCACGCGTTTGAAGCCGCGCGTGCCATCGGTCGCCCAGCTGAAACCCGCCCAAAGCAGGATAAACACGACAAGCGCTATGTAATCTTCGAAGGTCATACACGTGTTTTTGGCATGGCTTTTGGAAATTGCAAGGTGGCCGGGGCGGTGTCGGAATCCGCGACGCGTCAACTACTGTGATGAAATTGCGGCGGAATTTCTTCCCGGCCGTACCGACCATTTGTGCGGTTTTCACCAGGATCCTGTGTTCGGTCGCACGGGCTTGACACCTTTCCGCCACATTCCCCCATTGCGCATTTACGCTTTCTTCAATATGCATGGCCCCAGACGCGGGCGCCCACTGTGCTGCCCGCGGCCGTTGAGAGTGTTTTCGGAGACATCATGGACAATACAATTCAGAAGTCTTGCTGGGGCGTAACTGCACGCGCCGTGGCTGGTTTCGCTGGCGTTCTTGTTCTTGCTTATCTTTTCGGCGGCCTTTGATATCTAGTATCTAGAAAAGTCCACTGATTGACGGCGCGGCTTCCCAAAAGCCGCGCCGTTTTTGATTCCAGGCAACCAGTGGCGCTACCCGGAGCCCTTGCGGGAGGTCAATGTCGCACGGACGGGATCGAATGTCGGTTGACCGCCTGACGGCCTGCTATGGGATCGCTTAGGCTTCGTTCCTATATCTGCTTGCGGATCTCCTTAAATCGGCACCGATCAAGGCGTAAAATCCACCAGCAAATAAGAGGGTATCACGCCGGTTCGCATAGACTTCGAAGCGTGGTATCGAGGCAATCGTGAATGCGGTGCCGGGCGATCATGCCCGTGCGTCGCGGGTCAGTCTCCGGGGCAGGCAGCTTATGTTTCTTTCCGTCTTCGACGTGTTCAAGATTGGTATCGGGCCTTCGAGCTCGCATACGATGGGGCCGATGTCGGCCGCCAATCGCTTTCTCGATCTCATCCTTTCCGACGACTGGCCACGTCCGTCCCATGCCTCCGTTGCGGCGATCAAGGTGAGCCTGCACGGTTCGCTCGCCCACACCGGCATCGGCCACGGAACGGGCAGGGCGGTGATCCTCGGACTCGTTGGCGAACGCCCGGATCTCGTCGATCCGGATCGCATGGATGCCCTCATCGATGAGGTCGAACGCACGGGCCGCATTACACCGCCGGGCCATCCGTCCTACGAATTCCAGCCGAAGACCGATCTGGTTTTCGACAAGAAGGTGCCGTTGCCCGGCCATGCCAACGGCATGTCGTTTTCTGCCTTCGACCGCGACGGCCGCCTGCTGTTGAAGCGGATCTACTATTCGATCGGCGGCGGCTTCGTCGTGACCGACACGGAACTTGAGGCCATGCGCGCCTCGAAGAACAAGGCGACGGGCGTCAAGGTGCCGTTCCCGTTCTCCTCGGCCCAGGAAATGCTGGACATGTCTGCGCGCTCAGGCTTGACGATTGCGCAGATGAAGCGGGCGAACGAAGAGGCGGCGATGTCGCCGGACGAGCTGAACGCCGGGCTCGACCGCATCTGGGGCGCCATGAGCAATTGCATCGACCGGGGCTTGAGCCAGGACGGCATCATGCCCGGCGGCTTGAAGGTTCGCCGCCGCGCCCGCTCGATCCACGACAAGCTGCAGGAGGAGTGGCGTTCCAACAAGGCCAATCCTCTGCTCGCCAACGATTGGCTGAGCGTCTACGCAATGGCGGTCAACGAGGAAAATGCCGCCGGCGGCCGCGTCGTCACTTCGCCCACCAACGGTGCCGCAGGCGTGGTGCCGGCGACGATCCGCTATTACATGCATTTCCATGACGACGCCGACCAGGAAGGCATTCGCGACTATCTGCTGACGGCTGCCGCGATCGGCGGCATCATCAAGCACAACGCCTCGATTTCCGGCGCTGAGGTCGGCTGTCAGGGCGAGGTCGGCTCGGCGTCCGCGATGGCGGCGGCGGGCCTTGCTGCCGTTATGGGCGGTACCCCCGAGCAGATCGAAAATGCGGCCGAGATTGCACTCGAACATCACCTCGGTATGACCTGCGATCCTGTGGCCGGCCTCGTGCAGGTGCCCTGCATCGAGCGCAATGCGCTTGGAGCGGTCAAGGCGGTGACGGCCGCTTCTCTGGCGCTCAAAGGTGACGGCAAGCATTTCGTGCCGCTCGACGCCTGCATCGAGACGATGCGGCAGACGGGCGTCGACATGAACGAGAAGTACAAGGAAACATCGACCGGCGGTCTTGCGGTCAACGTTGTCGAATGTTGAGGCTTGCAAGCCTCTCGAAGCCCAGACGCCGGTGTATCGACCGGACGTATTGCGGTGATTGTGGATGAACGACGTCTGGCCGCTTGACCGCAACGGCCGGACGGGTGTTCAAAAAAAGCCATGTCTCTACATCTCATAAAGCTCTGCGTCGGAGCGGAATCGATCGAGGACCTGCGCGAATGGGTTTCGCGCAAGGCGATGGCGGCCATGGCCGCCGGCCTCGAGCCGCACTCGTTCCACACGACGCGCATGGTGCCCAAGCGCGTGGAGGAACTGCTGGAAGGCGGCTCGCTCTACTGGGTGATCAAGGGCAGCGTGCAGGCGCGCCAGCCGCTCATCGGCATCGAGACCTTTACCGACGGCGAAGGTATCGGCCGTTGTAATCTGCTGCTGGGTCCGGAAGTGATCGAAACCGAACTGCAGCCGCGTCGCGCGTTTCAGGGATGGCGTTACCTGACCGACAAGGACGCCCCGCGCGACCTGGCGTCGCTATCGGGCGGCGGCTCCGAGATGCCGCTCGAACTGCGGCGCGAACTGGCCGAACTCGGGCTTCTCTAGAAGTCATATGCCGCGGGCATTTTGCTGAGCTCTTGGCAATCGAGCGGCAACCAACGCGTCCTTGAAGGTGTCGCCTGCTTTCGCACTCTTCTGCGCGCGCGAAACGGCCCTACCGAGGCCGCACCATCATCCAGCCAGAAAGCAAAAAGGCGGCCGTGGCCGCCTTTCGAACTGTGAATGTTCAGGTGATCCGCATCTTCAGCGGATGGCGCCGGTTTGGCGCCGTCACGTGAAGGTGGATGCCGGCGCGCGGCTGGGTCGAGCGCCAGGCTCGAGCTCCGTGCGTCAAAAGCATGCCGACGAGATCGCGTGTCTTGGCCTTCGATCGATTGAGGCCGAGATCGGCGATGCGCATGGCCGCCTCGTGCAGGGGGTGCAGATTGATGCGCGACGGTTTAGCCCGTCGCCCCGGCAGCGGGGTGACACCCGGAACGTTCTCGTTCATTGCCATGTTTAACCTCGTTACGCTGTACAAATCCGAGGAAGGCGGCCGGAAAACAAACACATCCGGCCGCCAAATTTCGTCGCTACTGCTGGCTGGCCCAGCAGGAGATGCCTTTCTTCTTCAAGGCCTTGCAGGCGTTGACTGCCGAATTCTGGTCATCGAAGCCGCCGAAGCGGGCGCGGTAGACCTGGCCGAAGGCGACGGTGAACGGCTGCGCGTTGCGCAGTGCCTTGCCACCCTTGTCCTTGGCGTTGCCGAGCAGCGTCATGGCCTGATCCTTGTCCGGAGTGGCACCGATCTGGATCACCCAGCCCTGCGGCTGCGCCGGCATCGGCTCGGCCTTTGCGACTTCAGCAGGCTCTGCCTTGGCAACAGGTTCTGCCTTCTTCGGCACGGAATTGGTGATCTGGGTGTCGACCATCGCTGCGGTCGCAGGCTGGCGAAGCTTCAGGCTCTGCGCGTCGAGCGTGTTAGGAACGATTTTCGGAGAAAGGACAGGGTTGTCCGATGCACGCTTGTTGCCGGCATAGGCCATCTGCACGCTGCTGGCGCTTTCGCCGTTGTAGCGGAAATCCGGAACGGGACCGGTGTTGGGCAAGTCATGGCCAGTGGCGACGGCTGCGACGACCGGCGTCTCGGCAACGGGCGCTGCGGCTGCAACCTGGGTCTCTTCGGCCGGAACGGGGGTCGGCTTCGTCTCGGCAATCAGGTTGCCGTTGCCGCGACGCGATGCGTCCGGCATGTACTTCGCAACCAGGCGGCGCATCTGTGCATCGCGGCTGGCGCCCGAGGTGCCGCCCATGACGACGGCGACGATGCTGCGGCCGTCGAGTTGGGCCGAGGTCACGAGGTTGAAGCCGGAAGCACGCGTGTAGCCGGTCTTGATGCCGTCGACGCCGCGCACATTGCCGAGTAGGCGGTTGTGGTTGCCGATGGTCTGCTTGCCGAAGCGGAAGCTGCGCGTGGAGAAGTAGTCGTAATATTGCGGGAAATGCTGACGAAGCGCGAGGCCGAGGCGGGCCTGGTCGCGTGCGGTCGTGCGCTGTTCCGGATTGGGCAGGCCGTTGGCGTTGCGGTACGTCGTGCGCGTCATGCCGAGCGCGCGCGCCTTGTTCGTCATCATGCGGGCGAAGCGTTGCTCGGAACCGCCGAGATACTCGCCAAGTGCCGTGGAGGCATCGTTGGCCGACCGTGTAACGAGCGAAAGGATCGCCTGTTCGACGGTGATCGACTGGCCGGCGCGCACGCCGAGCTTCGACGGAGGTTCCGCGGACGCATTTTTCGAGAAGGGAATCTGCGTGGACTTGCTGATCCGACCGGCTTCGAGCGCCTCGAAGGTGAGGTAGAGCGTCATCATCTTGGTGAGAGACGCCGGATAGCGCAGTTCGTCGGCATCCTCGCCATAGAGGATCTTGCCGGTCTTGGCATCGACGACGATGCCCGAATATTTGGGATTGGCGTAGGTCGACGCCGCAAAGCCGGGCAACACAAAGGCGACCGAGGCAATGGTGCCTGCCAGGACGACCCGCTTTACCATCTTTGAAAGAGCGCCGAACGGGCGCTTCGCGAGATCAAAAAAACCGGTTTGGGACACTACGCTGCTCTTTATTCTCATGTCATGGGGTTGTCCGGACGCCGCCTCCGGGAACGACCGTTCTCGAGACAGTATCGGCATAGCGTTACCAATCGGTTTATGATGAATGATTGGTTTCCGGAATCGGACGCATTCGTACAAAGACAATTCCGGTGTAGCGCAATGATGCGGTGCCTGCCTGCACCACATCAGTTGGACGAAATCAGGGCACGATTCGGCTTTTGATGAAAGCTGTAATCGCGTTGTCGATTTCCTTCCATTGCGGCAACAGTTTATTGGCGAAGCGGTAGAGCACGACGAGGTCCTTGCCGGCATGAATGTCGCGCTGGCAGTCGGCGCTGGTCGATATGGTTTGCGCATCGGATTTCAGACAGCGCACCACGTAGGGCGCCTGGCCTGTCCGCTCCGCAGTATAAAAGACTTCGCCTGCGTAGCTGGAGGCAGCTTTGGTCGCATGTAAAAGCAGTCCGTTCGGCCCGGGGGATGGAGTGCCGTCGAAGACCTGCTTGTAGATCGGCTCCACCCGACCCGACATGTCGCGGGACATCGTGCTTTGCGAAATCTGCAGGAAGATCAGATTTTCAGGCGCGTCGACGTCGTTGAAGAGGTCGCGATTTTCGTCGCTGTAACCTTCAAGGCCGGGCCATGTCAGGTAGACATCGACACGCCCGACGATCGAGGTGGCACGTTGGGCCTCGAAGCGGATCATGTTCGCCGGCAGCCGCAGATGATCCTGTCCGATGAAGATATCGTAGGGCTCCCTGCTGGCGGTGTGACCGGCCAGCGCCAGGTTTTCGCCGAACCATCTTCCCGCGAACGCGATTGCCGCCGTCAGGGCTGCGAGCACAACAACGACCGCCGTCACCCGGTAGATGAAGCGGGCCGACAGCAGCGGCCGGAGTTCCGGTTCGTCTATCCCGTTTGGAGCGTTGCTCATGGTGGCCGTCCCGTCGCGTTGGCCGCGCCCAAGTCGAGTGTCGAGCCCTTGGTTGGCGGCGGACCGAAGTGTGGCGGACGCCGCTTGCCCGACGCTGGTCGAAGACGGTTAACTTTCGATGAATGCCCTATGCCTGCGTGCGTCCGGGGAGACAAGGCCGCATAAAAAACGGCCGGTTCCGAGGGACACGGAACCGGCCGAGGCTCGGTCTGGACGGGGAAAATGGACTGACCGAGGCCCGTTGGGAGAGACGTCCGCCGGGTGGCGGCTCGCCTGTGTTTCAGATCTTACTGTGTGCGAACGCTACCGACGGCAACGGTGCGGCCGTCCTGAAGCTTGACCCAGCGGCCGGAATGCTCGGTCGATTGGCGCTTGAGGTAGGTGTATTCGGTATCCGACCACAGCAGCACCTTGTTGCGCATGTTGTCGAGGATGAAGTCGCCGCGGTCGGTGCGAACGGTGAGGACGGCATGGCCGTCGCCATTCGGCTGCAGCACGACGGTGATCAGCAGGTCGGATGCGGAGAAGCCGTTTTCGATCAGCTTGCGGCGCTTCAGGAGGACGTAGTCTTCACAATCGCCGACGGTTTCCGGATAGGACCACTTCTCTTCGACGCCATGGATTTCCATGTCGGTCATCGGAGTGATCGCCTGGTTGACGTCGTAGTTGATCTCGAGAATTTTCTGCCAGCCTTCGCGGGTCAGCACCATCGGGCCGCCATCCTTGCCGTTGGAGGTGCACTCCGACGCATAGATCTTGCAGAACTCGTAGTGGCCGATCGGCGGGTTGGTGGAGCCGGTCACGACCATGTTGGCCGGAAGCGCCTGAGCCGTGCCGAAAAGGCCGCCGGTGAAAAGGACCGCAACCGCGATCAGCTTGGTGATTGTCTTGAGCATGATTGTCTCCCCGTTATGGTTCGACAATGGCACAGACGTTTTTATCGCTCGCGAACTTGCGAGCTAAAAACAAGTACAAATGAAAGTCGTATAAGAATAAAACAAGAATAGAATTTTATTTGTATTTGAATCGAATTTGAATCAAATTTTATCGATTTTAGCTCCGCCCGCTGGTGGAGACGTAATTTGTTAAGCATTTAACCCGCTGTATTTGCTTGGTTATGCGGGAAACGAGCGACTGGGCGGTGCAAAAACTGCGGCGCGGCCACGGCAGGAGATGCGTCTTTGCAGCGTCTCTACTTGACACTTCAGGAGAGTTTTGACTTGAAATATGCGTTTTCGCTTGAATTCCACCGGAAAAATATTTGCGGACGACGAGAGCATTTTGATCGCGGCGCCGGACTTGTCTCGAAATGATCCAGGCGCGGATGCGGCGCGCTTCTGCTCGCGAAAACCGCTCCGGTTGCCACCGATCATCGTGTGTCTTCGGGCTCGGGGACGTAGGGCCTAAGCGAGCACGCCTTTAGCGCGTTCTCTCGGGCGTAGCCGAGCGGAGCGATGTGGGAGCGGGGGTTCTTTGCCGCACAAAAGAAGCACGAAGACGGTTTTATGTCTGAAGGACAGTTCGGGAGATGGTCGGGCTAGGAGCGTTGCTCAATGCAAGGCGGGTAGCCGAAGGACGGCGCAGGCGCGCCGTTAGAGGAATTCGGTCAGCGCCTCACGGGACTGGATGCCCAAGAACTCGATGGCGCAGCCTTCCTGGAAGTGACGGACGATCCGGCCCTTCATATTTCCCAGGAGGATGGCGGTTCCGATCGGTGGGCGGTTCTCGATGTCGACGGCAGCACCGGACAGCGAAAGGTCGATGATGCGGCACGGGAACTTCTCGCCCGTGTCGAGCGTCAATTCGGTTACCGTTTTGCGCGGCGCAAGGCGATCGTGGCGGCGGTCTTCGGGCAGGCCGAGCTCATGCTTGTTGGCGATCCAGGTGAGTTGGGCCGCGAGCTTCTCGCGCTTGCGCTCGGTCGCGTTGAGCTGGATGACGAAAGCGCCATCGGCGATGCGAGACACCGTGCCTTCGAGACGACCGACGTGATCGACATAGGCGATGATGCGTTCGCCCGCGCGCGGCTGGGCCGGCGAGGAAAGCAGGACGTCGCCGGGCGACATGTCGATGGCGGTGCACTCGAACTCGTCATGATTGGCAAGCATCAGCCGCCCCGCCAGATTCACGGAAACGCGCTGGAACGCACCTTCGTGGTGCGGTTTCGGAGCGGTATTCTGTGCGTGCTGAAACGAGAACATGATGACTCTGTGGCGACATAGCTTGGCTGGCGGAGCTTAGCCTTTTCAAGTTAATAGAAGGTTCGTCCTCCGGTTGGTCCCTGACATCATCTCGGGACAGTCGGCGCGATCAATCGCGGCGCCCGCCCTCGAGGATGCGGAGATGCCCGAACTGGCGGAATTCGCGCGAAAATGCGCCGGCGGCAGGCGATTTCGCAAAGGCATCGCTCTGTCGCTCGGTTTCCTCGTCGCGAAACACAGCAGTCCGATCAGGGTCGAGAACCTTCATGCCCGTCGCATCGAGACATTCGATTGAGGTTGCATGCAACCAATACGGGCGGGAAAGAGGTGAGAGGGCGCCAAGGACCCGGTCACTTTCTCCTTTGCTGGAGGCAAGCGGCAAAAGCAGGGTTTCGATATCGACTTCCCGCGCGTCGGCGGTACGGCCCTTGGCCGAAAGCACGAGCGGCACACGGTGCGTCATGACCTGGCCGGTGATGCGCTGCGTTTTCGCCGCCTGGCTGCCGAGCCAGAGCATGCCGAATTGCCGCCCGCGCAGCTCCTGCCCAAAGAGGGCGCACACCTGGGTTCCCGCCAGGCGAAACGAGATGCCGGCATTGCGGTCGCGCTCGAGAATGAACAGGTTCGGCAGCAGCGTTTTGATGTCGGAAGGTTCAAGCTCGTCGCGGCGCGGAAGCTCGCGTTTCCCGCGAATGGTGTTCCAGTATCGGAAAAGCTCCGTCGTCGTATTGCTGCGCATCGCTTCTTTCATTCCATTCCTGCGGCCCGTTGTGTCCCGGTTCGAGACATCTTCGGCCATGCATTTCGGTTCTGAGGATTAAGGAGCGAAAATCGTGCCAGCCGGAAATTAAGGTTAACAAACGGTTTCCGTTGCAGTGCGCCGCCGCAACTGGCAGGGGAGGACATCACTTTACGAAGCGTTGTCTTCGGCACTTGAACTGGAGCTCGGATCTGAGCTTGGCGACCGTTCAGTTTTTGCTGGACGGTCTTTTTTTGTTTGCTTATGGCTGGTCGCCCCAACTCCAGTCCTAATTCCGGTGATGCCATGCCATCGCCGCGATCGCACAGGAATGTGTGGGCCGCATTGAGAGGAGAACACAGCAACCATGGAACGAGATCAGACGGCGACGCCACCGGAAGCAGAGCGCGACAGCGCCGCGAGCCCGGCGCGCGAGCCGGCCTTCAATCTGCCGGCGGGGCTGACCATCATCCTGCTGTTTCTGATCGCAATCCATGTTCTGCGAACCTACGTGCTGCCGCCGGCGATCGATCAGGAGATCATCTTCAACTTCGCCTTTCTCCCGGCCCGCTACGATCACCCATTGGCCGAGCAGGGGCTTGCCTGGCTGTGGAGCCCCGTCACCTATTCCTTCCTGCATGGAAGCTGGGAGCATCTGATCTTCAACATCTTCTGGATGGTGGCCTTCGGTGCGCCGGTCGTGCGACGGATCGGCATGGGGCGTCTCGCCGTGTTCTGGTGCCTGTCGGCGGCGGCCGCAGTCGCGCTGCATACGGCGTTTCACTGGGGGGAAATGATCGTCGTCGTCGGCGCTTCCGGCGTGGTGTCCGGATTCATGGGGGCTGCCGCGCGCTTCGTCTTCTCGCCGAGCGGGCGCATCAGCCGGCAGTTTGCCCATCTCAATCGTCGGCTCGACGTCGGTGAGGCTCTGGCCAACCGCTCGGTCGTGGTCTTTGCCGGTATCTGGTTCCTGACCAATTTCCTGATCGGCCTTGGCATGTTTACCCCCGGCGGAGCGGGCAGCGTCGCCTGGGAAGCGCATATCGGCGGCTTCCTCTTCGGCTTTCTGCTCTTCAGCCTTTTCGATCCGCGTGACTGACGGAGCGAAAGATCGGCGGACGGCGCTTGTGAGCGCTTGATTTCCCCAGGGCGCTGGCGCACCATTTGTTACGGTCGCCCGTGATCGAAAGACTGGGCGACCCGTGTAGGCCGGGTATCGAATGCCATCCGCGTCTGAGGAGCACGCGAGACGGCTTTCGCAAGCGGCCAGGGTACAGGTTCCATCGCCCGACCGTACCGCACGTGAGATGGCTGGACCTATCCCTGCCGACCCGGTGTTGTCGCAACGGGAGATGTGCGCATGTCAGTAAAAGCCATACTCGATGAAAAGGGCCGGAATGTCGTAACGGTCGGCCCTCAAATGACAGTCCAACAGGCTGCCATCCTCTTGCGTGACAATCATATCGGTGCGGTCGTCATCCTCGACGCGGACGATCAGATCGCAGGCATCCTCACTGAGCGCGACATCGTCGCAGCGATTGCCAAGCAGGGTTCGACCTGTCTCGAAAGGCCGGTGGCAGCGGTCATGTGGCAGAATGTCTATTGCTGCACCGAGGACATGTCGGTTCAGACCCTGATGGAAATGATGAGCAAGCTCCGGGCCCGTCACCTGCCGGTCGAAAGGAACGGCCAGCTTGCCGGCATCGTCTCGATCGGTGACGTGATCAAGCATCACATCCGCGCCATCGAGCACGAGACCGAACAGATCAAGGCCTATATCGCCGGCTGAGAGAAAAGGGCGGCATTGCGCCGCCCTCTTAATCCCCCTGGGAGCCGCGAAGCACCCGTGTGTTCAGGGTACACCTTGGGCGACCGGTAACGTGCGCCGCTGCGTATCGCGGCTTTCATGCCGCGCACGCTCCGTCAGCGAACGAGCACTTCCTGCATGCGGCGAATTTCAACCAGCCTCGCCTTTGCCTCGTGGTAGCCGCGATCGATGGCCTCGCCCGCGCGGTGGAATTCCGAAAGACCTATGTCGTTGAGTTTCGGGTGCAGCGCCAGGTCCGGCGGGTCGCCGGCAAGCCGGGCGCGGGAAATCCGGTCCTGGATGATGTTGAAAGCCTGGACCATGACGCTGGTCATGCCGAGGCGCGACTGGTGCGGCGCTTCCTTGGCGGGCGCATCCAAGGATTCAGCACCGGCGCTGTGTTTGACGACGGCCGAGCGGCCATAGAGATCGTAGTTGAGGTTCACCGCGACGACGAGTTGCTGCTCATGGGCGCGACACACCGAAACCGGAACCGGATTGACGAGCGCGCCATCGATCAGCAAGCGTCCATTCGCCTTGATCGGCTCGAAGATGCCGGGCAGGGCGTAGGAAGCCCGGATCGCGGTGATCAGCGATCCCTTTTCAAGCCACACCTCGTGGCCGCTGTGAACTTCCGTTGCAACGGCAATGAACGGCCTGTCGAGGCCTTCGATGCTGAGGCCTTCCAGATGCTCCTGCATGCGCTTGGTGAGCCGCAGGCCGCCGAAAAGGCCGCCGCCGCCGATGGCGAAATCGAGCAGGCCGGCGATCCGGCGTACGGTGAGGGAGCGGGCGAAGGCTTCGAGTTCGTCGAGCTTGCCGGCAAGATAGCAGCCACCGACGAGCGCGCCGATCGAGGTGCCGGCGATCATGCCGACTTCGATGCCTTCTTCGTCGAGCGCGCGCAGCACGCCGATATGGGCCCAGCCGCGCGCGGCACCGCCGCCAAGCGCGATTGCGATCTTCGGTTTTTGCGGAGGTGGCGCCGGTTCAGGTGGCGTTGTCGAAATCGATGTTCCGTCCGGTCCGGACAGATCCGTAATCTGATTGTTACGCGTAAACGTCCAATTCAACATCCGGCACCTCCAACACCGCCGAATACTCCGCAGCGCGACACGTCGATGAGAATGCGCGAAGGTCGCTGTGGCAATTCATCGCTGACTAAACTTCCAGGGGTCGGGATTGATCCTGGAGAGAGGCAATTTCATGCGCGCGTCCTGGGGAGGCTCCGCCAAGCCGGCGCCGGTGCTGGCCTTGTCCGCTTCATTGCTGAAAGACTGGCACCTTTGTCTAAGGTATATCACCGATCCCACCGACGATTGCGGCACGACCGATAAACATTGGATACAGTTTGCAATACAGTTTGGAACGAGATCGTTCCGATTGCGCCGCATCCCTGCTTAAGGATTAGGCGCCCGGTTGGTTTCCAAAATATAAATATAGCATGCACCCGCGCCAAAAAGATGCGCGATGCTTAATTTTTATCATAGATCTCGGCGGGGTCGAAATGCCTGTGGTCGTCGGTGATTTTGACCGAGGCCTTGCCGTCTTCGGTGCCGACGGTGCGGTAGAAACAGGAGCGGCGGCCGGTATGGCAGGTCGCGTCGTGGCCGGCGACGGAAACCTTCAGCCAGATCGCATCCTGGTCGCAATCGGTGCGGATTTCCTTGACCGCCTGCAGGTTCCCGGAGCTTTCGCCCTTCTTCCAGAGGCTCTTGCGCGAGCGGCTGTAGTAGTGGGCCACGCCGGTCTCGATCGTCAGGGCCAGGGCCTCCGCGTTCATGTGGGCGACCATCAGCAACTCGCCGTCCCTGACGTCGGTGACGACGGCGGTGATCAGCCCCTTTTCATCAAAACGGGGAGTGAAGGCCGGACCGGTTTCCAGTTCGGCCTTGTCTGAGGAGGGAGCGTCGAAGGTGAGCGTCATGGAAAGGCTCCGTCTGTCGGAGCCTTACTTGAAGCCCCTGATCATCGTCATGAACCGCGCCTGCTCGGCCGGTTCCGTCTGGAAGGTACCCGTAAATGTGGTCGTCAGCGTTGTCGAGCCTTGCTTCTGCACGCCGCGCATCGCCATGCACATATGCTCGGCTTCGATCATCACGGCAACGCCGCGCGGGGCGAGCGATTCGTCGATCGCCCTGGCGATCTGCGCCGTCATCGATTCCTGCGTCTGCAGGCGGCGGCCGTAAATATCGACCACGCGGGCGATCTTCGACAGGCCGAGCACGCGCCCGTTCGGCAGGTAGGCGACATGCGCCTTGCCGATGATAGGCACCATGTGGTGCTCGCAATGCGAATAGAACGGGATGTCCTTGACGAGCACCATATCGTCGTAGCCGGCAACCTCCTCGAAGGTGCGGCCAAGCACGTCTTCGGCAGCCAGATCATAACCGCTGAAAAGCTCGCGGTAGGACTTGGCCACGCGCGCGGGCGTATCCAAAAGTCCCTCGCGCTGCGGGTCTTCGCCAGCCCAGCGCAAAAGAACGCGCACCGCTTCCTCGGCCTCCTTCTGGGTGGGGCGGCCGCTCGCATCGTCGAGCACAGGAAAATTCTTCACTATGGCATCCATAATGGCCTCTTTTAGCAATACGGGATTGCTTGACGTTTTATCTTTCGGACAACTCGCCACTGGCCATTCGCCTAACCCTGCAGGCTTGGGTTCCGTTGGCGGGCTCCGGGGCTTTCCGGTCCTGGCTTAGCAGTGCACTGGACCTTCCGGCACGGTTTCCCAAACAACAGGCGACATTGTTCCTCTTGCGGAACTGTCGCCCCAACACGACATAGCATATAGTATGGTGCCACAGAGATGAAAGAGGCGGAGCGTGTCGCGTCGTGCTTTTTTCCCGTCTACCGGAGAAAATCATGCGTCGATCACTCAAAACCGCGAAAAATCAGTCGGATCGCGTCAAATGATGGATGACATCTACAACAGCCGAATTCTCGAATTCGCCGGCAACATTCCCCGTATCGGGACGCTCGGCGATGCCGATGCGGACGCGACGGCGCATTCCAAGCTGTGCGGCTCCAAGGTGCATATCTGGTTGAAGATGGATGGCGACGTCGTCACCGATTTTGCCCATGACGTCAAAGCCTGCGCGCTCGGCCAGGCGTCGTCCTCGATCATGGCGCGCCATGTCGTCGGCGCCGGGGCTGAGGAGATCCGCCAGGCGCGCGAAGACATGCTGGCTATGTTGAAGGCGGACGGTGAGGGGCCTTCGGGCCGTTTCGAGGACATGCGCTTCCTGCGTCCGGTGAAGGACTACAAGGCGCGCCACGCATCGACCATGCTAACCTTCGATGCGGTCGTCGATGCCATCGAGCAGATCGAGGCCAGGCGACTGCTCGCGGCCGTCTGAGATGTGCGGCGAACCGAATTGCCGGCACGCTGCACATGAAAAGGCAGCGCCAGCGGTCCGTGGCCGAAACTGGTCGGGCCCCTTTCGCAAGACCCCCGGGCGGCTCTTAGGCATGGCGCTGATCCGCGCCTATCAGCTCACGCTTTCGAGCTTTATCGGCAATTCGTGCCGACACCTGCCGACCTGTTCGGAATATGGCTACGAGGCGATTGCCCGCCATGGCTTCTGGGCCGGAGGCTGGATGACGCTGTTTCGCGTGGCGCGCTGCGGGCCGGGCGGAACGCATGGTTTCGATCCTGTGCCGGAGCGGCTTGAACCGCGCCTCGTATGGTACGCGCCGTGGCGCTTTTGGCGGCCGCGGCCGAAGATTGGATGACCGCCATGCCCATGCCGATGGAGTATCGTCAGGCTTCCTTAGACTTCGAGCGCTTCCTTCTCGATGCCCGCGACTTGGCCGGGCTGCAGACGACGAACCAGGCCTATACGATGGTCCAGGCGGTACTGCAGACGTTTCGGCGCCGGCTCGATATCGAGGATGCCATTCTGTTTGCCGACATCCTGCCGCCTGTCATCCGGGCGATCTTCGTTGCCGAGTGGGACCTTGAAGAGCCGCGGCTCCCGTTTTCGGGTCGCATCGCCATGACCCGCGAGGTACAGGCGCTGCGCCCGGATCACAATATTTCCCCGGACAGCGCCATTGCAGACGTCGCTGGCGCCTTGCGTCGCAACATCGACGAGGCGAAACTCGACCGGGTGCTCGCCCGGCTGCCGGCGGGCGCTGCGGATTTCTGGCGCGCCTGACAAGGGGAATGATGAACAGCTACGTCGCCTTGCTTTACAGCATCGTTCTCGGGCCCGGCCGCCGGGTCGTCATGGCTGACCTCAAGAAGATGGCCGAAGGGCTCGGCTATCAAGCGCCGCGGACGTTGGTCGCAACGGGCAATCTGGTGTTTCAGACCGGACAAACGTCCACTCGGGACCTCGAAATGCCGCTTGAGAAGGCCTTTGCCGAGACGTTTGGCCGGCACGTCGACATTCTTGTCCGGTCGGGCGCCGATTGGCAGACGCTTGCCGCAGCCAATCCCTTCCATGAGGAGGGCGAGGCGGACGCGGCGCAGGTTCATGTCCGGGTGATGCGCGAACCTTTGACGGAAGCGGCGCTCGAAGGGCTTCGGCGCTACTGCACCGCCGGCGAGCGACTGGCGATCGTCGATGGCGATCTCTGGGTGCATTTCCCGGGCAAGGCGAGCGAATCGAAGCTGCTCGGCGCCATGACTACCAAGCGGCTGGGCATCGGGACGTTCCGCAACTGGAACACCGTGAAGGGGCTTTGCGAGATGCTGCGCAGCTAGCCTCCGCCGCAGCCTTTGCCTTTACTCACTTTCGAAAACCCTTTATCAGGCTACGGCGTGTTTCCGCGGGTCGTCCTCCGGCTCGGGGAAAAACACGCAGCAATCCAAAGCACTACAGCGATCTCTGCGCGTCTGACGGATGCGACGCTGTATTGTCAATTCACCGGCCCTGCCGGTCAACCATACCACCCGCATTCGTTGGCGGGACTGGATAGGAGATCAATATGTCGAATCCTGTTTCCCTTACATTTCCTGATGGCTCGGTGCGCGAATATCCCTTCGGCACGACCGGCCGCGACGTGGCAGAATCGATTTCGAAGTCGCTCGCCAAGAAGGCGGTTGCGATCGCGCTCGACGACGAGCTGCGCGATCTGTCCGATCCGGTGACCAATGGTCGCCTCGAAATCGTCGTTCGTGACGACAAGCGCTCGCTCGAACTGATCCGCCACGATGCCGCGCACGTGATGGCGGAGGCCGTTCAGGAACTGTGGCCGGGAACGCAGGTGACCATCGGCCCGGTCATCGACAACGGCTTCTATTACGACTTTGCCCGCAACGAGCCCTTCACGCCCGACGACCTGCCGCTCATTGAAAAGCGGATGAAGGAGATCATCGCCCGCAACAAGCCTTTCACCAAGGAAGTCTGGTCGCGCGATAAGGCCCGCCAGGTTTTTGCCGACAAGGGCGAGGCCTACAAGGTCGAACTCGTCGACGCGATCCCCGAAGGGCAGGATCTCAAGATCTACTATCAGGGCGACTGGTTCGATCTTTGCCGCGGCCCGCACATGGCCTCGACCGGCCAGATCGGCACCGCCTTCAAGCTGATGAAGGTGGCCGGCGCCTATTGGCGCGGCGACAGCAACAACGCGATGCTGACCCGCATTTACGGCACCGCCTGGCACACCCAGGAAGAGCTCGACCAGTACCTGCACGTGCTCGCTGAAGCCGAAAAGCGCGACCACCGTCGCCTCGGCCGCGAAATGGACCTGTTCCATTTCCAGGAAGAAGGCCCGGGCGTCGTCTTCTGGCATGGCAAGGGCTGGCGCATGTTCCAGACGCTGGTTGCCTATATGCGTCGCCGGCTCGCCAACACCTATCAGGAAGTCAACGCGCCGCAGGTGCTCGACAAGTCGCTCTGGGAAACCTCGGGTCACTGGGGCTGGTACCGGGACAACATGTTCAAGGTGACCGTTGCCGGTGACGAGACCGACGACGAGCGCATCTTTGCGCTGAAGCCGATGAACTGCCCGGGCCATATCCAGATCTTTAAGCATGGCCTGAAGTCCTATCGCGAACTGCCGGTGCGCCTCGCCGAGTTCGGCAACGTTCATCGCTACGAGCCGTCGGGCGCCCTGCACGGGCTGATGCGCGTGCGCGGCTTCACCCAGGACGACGCGCATGTCTTCTGCACTGACGAGCAGATGGCGGAAGAATGCCTGCGCATCAACGACCTCATCCTCTCGGTCTACGAGGACTTCGGCTTCAAGGAAGTCGTGGTCAAGCTCTCCACCCGTCCGGACAAGCGCGTCGGTTCCGACGAGCTCTGGGATCGCGCCGAAAGCGTGATGACGGACGTCTTGAAGACGATCGAGGCGCAGTCGGAAGGCCGAATCAAGACCGGCATTCTGCCGGGCGAGGGCGCCTTCTACGGTCCGAAGTTCGAGTACACCCTGAAGGACGCGATCGGTCGCGAATGGCAGTGCGGCACGACCCAGGTCGACTTCAACCTGCCGGAGCGTTTCGGTGCCTTCTACATCGACAAGGAATCCGAAAAGCGCCAGCCGGTGATGATCCACCGCGCGATCTGCGGCTCGATGGAACGCTTCCTCGGCATCCTGATCGAGAACTTCGCCGGCCACATGCCGCTCTGGGTTTCGCCGCTGCAGGTCGTCGTCGCGACGATCACTTCGGAAGCCGACGACTACGGTCGCGAGGTTGCCGAACTCCTGCGTGATGCAGGGCTGACTGTAGAGACCGACTTCCGCAACGAGAAGATCAACTACAAGGTCCGCGAACATTCGGTCACGAAGGTTCCGGTCATAGTGGTCTGCGGCAAGCGCGAAGCCGAAGAGCGCTCGGTCAACATCCGCCGTCTGGGCTCGCAGGCCCAGACCGCCATGTCGCTCGACGAGGCGATTGCATCGCTTGCGCTCGAAGCCATGGCGCCGGATCTCAAGCGCAAGGCAGAAAAGAAAGCTCGGGGTTGAGACCCCGAGCACTTGCTTTGTCAGCAAACTGTCATATTAGCGGAATATCCGGATAAGATCGTATCCATCGGAGATTTCCGTGCAGTTCAAAGAGCTGTCCTACGCCAATGAGAACGACCGGCGCCTGAAGCGCTGGTTCATTCGCTCCATGGAAGGCCTGTCGGGCCGCAACCGCTATGCCAAGCTTTATACGCGCTGGCGGTCCGACATCGTCGGCAAGAGCGAGCGCGTCTTCGGGGAGATGTTGCAGCTCATCGATGTGACGCTGCAGACAAAAGGCGAGTGGCCGCCGCGGAACCTGCCCGATACGCCGATCGTCATCATCGCCAATCATCCTTTCGGCATCGGCGACGGCATCGCCGTGCTGGCGCTTGCCGAACAGCTCGGCCGTCCCTTCCGCGTCCTCATCAACAACGAACTGCTGAAGGTGCCGGAAATGGCGCCTTACTCGCTGCCGGTATCGTTCGAAGAGACGAAGGAGGCGCTAGCGGTCAACATGGCGACGCGCCATGAGGCGCTGCGACTGCTCAAGGAAGGCGTGACCATCGTCATCTTCCCGGCCGGCGGCGTGGCGACCGCGCCGAAGGGTTTCGGCCGGGCCGAGGACCTGCCGTGGAAGATCTTTCCGGCAAAGCTCATTCAGGCGGCGCGGGCGAGCGTGATCCCGATCTACTTCGAAGGACAGAACGGGCCGTTCTTCCATCTGGCGAGCAAGATTTCACTGACGCTGAGACTGTCGCTCTTGATCCGCGAATTCCGGCGTCTGTCGGGAACGACGATCGCGGCGCGCATCGGCGGCGTTCTCACGCCCGAGGATCTCGGTGCCTGTGGTGATCGCAAGGACCTTTTGGCGCGCATCTATGAAGCGGTCTTTTCCATGGCGCCGCCGCGTCGGCGGTTCATGCGACGGGCAGGCTGACGTCAGGTCAACTGCGTTCCGTCACGTCGAAGCTCAGTCCTGTGCTTCCGACACGACGCTCGCATTGGTGTTCGCATTGTTGCCGCCGCTGCTGAGCAGTACTTCCACGTCCATGTTGACGCCGGCCTTCACGGTGAAGTCGCGCTCGTAGATCTTGTCCTTGTAGCGCGCCACGGCGGAATAGCTGCCTTCGAGCAGAACCTGCGTCGGGAAGGCGCCGTTGGCTTCGCTCACCGTATCGCCGGCGGAGGTGAGGATCGTCCAGGCGGTGTTGGCGATCGCTTCGCCGCCCGGTTCCGAAACCAGCTTGAGCGTGAGCTTGGCGGCGCGGTGCTGCATGGTTGCTTCGGTCAGCTTGCCGGCTTCGACCTGGATGTCTGCCGCGGTCGAGGCGTTGGTCGTGCCGCCATAGCTGGAGGTCACGTGATAGGTCCCGGCGCCCAGCCGGACCACCGTGTTCGGCTTGACGTCCTCGACGATGAGCGCCCGTTCGCCGTCGCTCTTGGTGTCGGCGGAATAGACGTCGAAGCTGAGTTCGGCCGGTGGGATGCGCACGTCGCTGCCGGAGACGGCATTGAGCTTCATGCCGCCGGCATCGAGCACCAGCACCTGCTTGTCGAGCGCGCCTTGCTCCGGCACGCGGACCTTGCGCGTGGCCGAGGCGCGTCCAAAGGAGACATTGACGAAATACTCGCCCGGTACCAGATTGAACGCTGTCGAGCCGCCTTCCGACGTTGCGAGAAGCGGCAGCTTGCCGTCGCTTCCGGGGATCGGGCTGAACACACGCCAAGTGAGCCCGGCCTCGACCGGTCCGCCTTTTTCGGTCAGCAGCGCCTCGAGCTTGATATCCTTCAGGGTGCCGTCCGCCAGCGGATCCGATGTCATCGGGCTGAAGCCCGTCAGCTTCGGCATCTTGCGCGGGCCGGCGATCGAGGGGAAACTTTCAAACGCCTGGGTCGCATCCTCTGCGAACACATTTCCCGTAGCGGTGCCGGCGACAAGGATCGCAAGACCGGTCTGAAGGAAAATACGAGAGAGTGCACGCATGAGAACAGTTGACTTCCTGACTGAGTGACTCCACTTGGGACGCCGGTATGGCATTTTCGTGGCTGCCTGTGGGGCGGCAAATTAGTGGAATTCATCTGACATGAAAACCGAAATTAAGCTCGTCGACTACCTGACGTCCCGTCGCTCCATCCCCGCTTTCCAGATGGGAGGTCCCGGTCCCGGCAAGGCCGAGGTCGAGGAAATGCTGAAGCTTGCTTCGCGCGTGCCGGACCACGGCAAACTCGCGCCCTGGCGCTTCATCGTCTATCGCGGCGAGGAGAGGGTTCGCATCAGCGCCAAGCTGAAGGCAATGGCGCTTGAGCTGAAGCCGGATCTGTCGGAAGAGATGATCAAGGTGGAGGAAACCCGCCTGTCGCGTGCGCCTGTGGTCGTCGCCGTCGTCAGCACCGCCGCGCCGCATTTCAAGATCCCGGAATGGGAACAGGTCATGTCCGCTGGTGCCGTCTGCCTCAACCTGCTGATGGCCGCCAACGCCCTCGGTTACGCATCCAACTGGCTGACTGAGTGGTATGCTTTCGACGAGCGCGCCTATCCGCTGCTGGGCGTGAAGCCGGGCGAGAAAATTGCCGGCTTCATCCATATCGGTACCGCCATGGTGCCACCGACGGAGCGGCCGCGGCCGGAGCTGGCCGAGATCGTCACCTGGGTTGGCGAGGAAGCCTGATGTTTTACGATACGACCTCGAACAGTCACGGCCTGCCGCATGATCCTTTCAAGGCGATTGTTTCGCCGCGGCCGATCGGTTGGATTGGCACGCGGTCGGCCGAGGGCGCGCTGAACCTCGCGCCCTATTCCTTCTTCAATGCCATCAGCGACCGGCCGAAGCTCGTGATGTTCTCATCGAGCGGCTATAAGGATTCGGTTCGCAACATCGAGGCAACCGGCGAGTTCACGGCGAGCTTCGCCAGCCGTGACCTGGCGGCCGCCATCAACAAGACGTCGATCCCGGCGCCGCATGGCGAGAGCGAATTCGAGATCGCCGGATTGACGCCGGTCGACGGCGCGCTGGTTGGGGCGCCGTTCGTCGGTGAAGCCTATGCCGCGCTCGAATGCCGGATGACCGAGATGTTCCAGCCCAAGGATCTGGATGGTGCATTGTCCGACAACTACGTCGTCATCGGCCAGGTCGTCGGCATCCACATTCGCGAAGACGCGATCCGCGATGGCCGTTTCGACATGGCGACGGTCAAGCCGCTCGCCCGCCTCGGCTACATGGACTATTGCGACGGCGGCGACGTCTTCCAGATGACCCGCCCGACGCGCTGACGGTTACCGCGCCGGCTCGGCGTCATAGGCTGCCGGCGATGACTGCTTGCTCGGGCGAGCGGCAGACGACCGAAGCGAATCCGTCGTTCCTGCTTTGTGAAAGCGCCCAGCGTGTGGCTGCCGCATCGGCGGTGGGCGGCAGCACCTCATAGGCGCGGATGCCGGCCTCATGGGCCCTTAGCACCACATTGGCGCGACCCGCGAGCACGGGCGCGGCCACGCCCTGATGCGCGGCACTCGCCGGCTCCTTGCAGCCGACTGCCTTTGCCAGCGCCGAGCCGTTGAAGATCAATCCTTCTAGTCGCTGCGAGCACCCCGCCAGTGTGTGCGGCGACAGCAGGCCTTCGGGTGCTGCGCCGTATTCGGCGTAAATCCGGGTGCGATTGGCTGGAAGGCCAATCCTTGCTTCGGCAACCCGCAGCATCACGTCGAGCTTCTGTATGTCCGCGCGGCCGCGGCATCCGGTAAGCACGACGCCATCGATGCCGCTATCAAGCAGCCAGTGTACGTCGTCTTCATGGAGCAGCCCGACCGGTTCCACACAGGCGAGCAGCGCGAGATCGCGTCCTTCCATCCGGGCGAGGCCAAGACGCGTTTCGTGGCCGAGGCCGGCAGTCAGGATCAGCCCAGCCAATGTGTTGAGAACGCTCACGTCCAGGCTAAGCGCGTCGTCGTCCGCAAACAGCAGCGGCCTTATGGTTTGGAGGCGGTTAACAGACATGGTGAACCAATCTTAAACCTTTGCTCGCTAGGCTTAGAACATCGGTGGCATTGGCGTGGTCTAGTGGGGCGTAGGTGATCATACAAGCATTTCTTCGCTGGGTGGAAACGGCGAGAACAGGCGAACGCATTCGCGCCGCCAGCGCGCTCGGCCGCGCCTATGTCGAGGCGCAACTGAATGGCCTCGATCGTCGCGCCGCCGAGATGGCGATGACCTTCCTGCTGGACGATCCGTCGCCCAAAGTTCGCCTTGCCTTGGCCGAAGTCCTTTGCGGTTGCTCTTCCGTGCCGCGCGCCATCATTCTTGGTCTTGCCGGGGACCAGCCTGAAATTGCCTATCTCGTCGTTTCGCATTCTCCCGTCCTGACCGACGACGACCTGGTCGACCTCGCGGCTCGGGGAACGCTGGAGACCCGCGCGCTGATCGCGGCGCGCAGTTTCGTTTCGCGCGGGGTCGCCGCTGCGATCGCCGAAATCGGCGACGAAGACGAAATGCTGATCCTGCTCGAAAACCCCGGCGCTCGTCTGTCGCGCCGTTCGCTGAAGCGCATTGCCGAGCGTCTTGGCCATTCGGCTTCGGTTCGTGACCTGCTTCTTGCGCGCAACGACCTGCCGAGTGCCGCCCGCCACGCGCTTGTCGAAGAAGTCGGTGCAGCACTTGCCGCCTTCGGCCTCGTACAGGTGACGATTGGAGAAGGTCGCGTGCAGCGGGTCACCCGCGAAGCCTGCGATATCGCCGCCGTCGGCATGGTTGGAACGACGGCCGTCGAGGAGCTGCCGGACCTCGTCACGCATCTGCGCGAGACCGGCCGCCTGACGCCCGCCTTCCTGCTGCATGCGCTCGTGACCGGCCGTGCAGAGTTTTTCTCGGCCGCAATCGTCGACCTCTCCGGCGTCAGCGAAAAACGCGTGCGTTCCATCCTGTCCGGTGGGCGCGTCCACTCGATCCGTGCCCTGTTCGAAAGCGCCGGGCTCGGCCGCGACGTCAGCGAGACGTTTGCGACAGCGGTCCTCCTGTGGCGTCAGGACGGGCCGGGTTCAATCGGCGGCCACGCGACGGTCTCGGCAGAACTGCTCGTGCGCCTGCGACGTGGACGGGCAACATCGCCGACCGACGCAGCGATGATCGATCTGCTCGAGCGCCTGGCATTCGCCGAGGAACGCCAGTCGGCCCGTGACTACGCGGAACTTGCCGCACGCCAGGCCGCCTGATCGCGACCCGCTTTAGCGAGGAATGGACCCATGAACGCGAGGACCGCGACCGTTGCCGTGACCGGAATCGGCGGTTTTGTCGGACGGCACGTCGCGCTCGCCTTGCTGCGCGAAGGTTATCCTGTGCACGGCACGGTTCGCGCGCTCGGGCGCGCCGAGGAGATCGAGCGATCCATTCGCGCGGCCGGTGGTACGGATGCCGCGCGCCTGACGTTTGGAGAGGCGGATCTCCTGAAGGAGCGGGGCTGGGCTGAGGCCTTTGCCGAGGTTTCCTACGTCGTCCACACCGCCTCGCCATTTCCGGCTCGCTTGCCTGCCAATGAAGATGACCTGATCGGGCCGGCCCGTGACGGCACGCTGCGTGTGCTCAGGGCAGCCCATGCGGCCGGTGCCAAACGCGTCGTGCTCACGTCGTCGGTCGCCGCGGTCATCTACGGGGCAGGGCGCGCGCCGTTTACGGAGGACGATTGGACCGATCCGCAGTCATCGCTTGCGACACCCTACTACCGCTCCAAGACCTTCGCCGAACGCGCGGCCTGGGACTATGCGGCTGACAGCGGCCTGGAGCTTGTGGTCATCAATCCCGGAATGGTCCTCGGGCCGGTTCTTGGCCATGAGATCGGCACATCCGTCGCCGTGGTGCGCAGCCTGCTCAAGGGGAACTATCCCGCCTTGCCGAAGTTCGCCGTGCCGGTTGTCGACGTCCGCGACGTGGCGGATGCGCATGTGCAGGCCTTAAGCGTCGCCGCAGCGGCAGGCGAGCGTTTCCTGATTGCGGGAGAGGCGCTTTCCCTTGCGGATATCACGGCCATCCTCCGGCGCAGGTTCCCTGAACATGCGGGCAGGCTTCCGAGGTTCGTGCTGCCCAATTGGCTGGCAGGGCTTGCCGCCCCCTTCGATGCGGGCCTGCGCCTCATCGTGCGCGAACTCGGGCATGACCCCCGCATTTCCAACGAAAAGGCGCGCCGTGTTCTCGGGTGGCAGCCGCGCTCTGCCGAAGAGGCCGTCGTGGCCTCGGCGAACAGCCTGATTTCGGCCGGCCTCGTCTGAGGCGTGCTTGGCGCGTCAGTCGGTAAAGCGGCGCGCGACCCAGGAATAGCCATCTTCGACATAGCGCACCGGCTTCGTGACGATGGTCTTCAGCTTCTCCCGATCGGGGATGGCGCCCGACAGGAAAGCCAGCGTGCGTTTCGGCAATCCTTGCTCGGGTTCCGGCTCCGCTGCCGGAACGGGCAGCGCCTGGTTCTGCTGGGCGCCCGGTGGCGGCGCGGGGATTTCGGCGACGCTGGGCGCCGAGCTCTCGCATACCGCAACGACGACCGGATAGTTCGCATTGGAAAACTTCGGCAGTTGCGCGTTCGAAGCCGTGTCGCACTGCGCGATCGATGGCCAACTGCCGTTGACCGTCGAGATGTACTGGCATTGGCTGACGTCGTGGTCGCAGCCGAGAATGGTCATGACTATCAGCGCCGCTTGCATCGCATTCCCATCGTCTTTGCAGGTTGTGGTGGATCAACCTATGCCTGCATGATTCTCCTCGAAATAGGGCGATGCTGCCGGCAGCGCGGAACAAATTGTTTCAGCCTGTTAGGCGGATTGATGGGGAGGCATACGAGCCTGCGCCATTTGACGTATTGGTCCGGGCGTAGGCCGGCGGTAGTTTGGCGCAAAACCATGCCTGAATGAAAAGGACGACCGATTGCCTGCCGTAATCATAGCCCAGGAGACGCCGCGCCAAGCTGAAGTTCTGCGTCTCCTGGAACTCTCTGACGCCTACGCCGCCTCGCTCTACCCCGCCGAGAGCAATCACATGGTCGATCTGTCGAACCTGGAAAAGCCGGAGGTATCGTTCTTCGTCGCACGGCGTGGCGGCGATACCATCGGCTGCTGCGCCCTGGTTGATGCCGGTGACGGGACTGCGGAAATCAAGCGCATGTTCGTCGATCCCGAGGCGAGGGGGCTGAGGGTCGGTAAGTTGTTGCTGCAGGCGCTGGAGGTGCGCGCGGCGCAACTCGGACTGGTGGCAATCCGCCTCGAAACAGGCATCTATCAGCCCGAAGCGATAGGCCTTTACAAGGCGGCCGGCTACGTCGAGCGCCCGCCGTTCGGGGGGTATCAGCCGGATCCGCTGAGCCTCTTCATGGAGAAGCCCGTTCACGTTGCGTAAGCTCGAGCGGCCTTCAAACCCTGAATACAGAAACGGCGGCCTGTGAGCCGCCGTTTCTGTATGGATTATTGTGATCCTGCTTGCCGGCAGAAAGCCGGCTCAGATGTCCAGGTTGTCCGCAAAGACAGCGCGCTCCTGGATGAAGCGGAAGCGGGCATCCGCCTTCGTGCCCATCAGGTTGTCGACCGCTTCGCGCGTGCCCTCGAAATCGACATCGTCGATCTCGACCTTGAGCAGCGTGCGGAACTTCGGATCCATTGTCGTTTCCTTGAGCTGCGCCGGCAGCATCTCACCGAGACCTTTGAAGCGGCCGATCTCGACCTTGCCGCGACCGGCAAACTCGGTGCGCATCAGCTCCTCGCGGTGCGCGTCGTCGCGGGCATAGAGCGTCCTTGCGCCCTGGCTGATGCGATAGAGCGGCGGCACGGCGAGATAGAGGTGACCGCCGCGGATCAGTTCGGGCATCTCCTGGTAGAAGAAGGTGATCAGCAGCGAGGCGATATGCGCGCCGTCGACGTCGGCGTCGGTCATGACGACGATGCGCTCGTAGCGCAGATCCTCTTCCCGGTACTTGCTGCGGGTGCCGCAGCCAAGCGCCTGGATGAGGTCGGCAATCTGCTGGTTGGCGCCGAGCTTTTCTCGACCAGCGCTCGCCACGTTGAGGATCTTGCCGCGCAAGGGCAGGATCGCCTGGTTGGCGCGGTTGCGCGCCTGCTTCGCCGAGCCGCCCGCCGAGTCCCCTTCGACGATGAAGAGTTCGGCGCCTTCAGCGGTGTTCTGCGAGCAGTCGGCAAGCTTGCCGGGCAGGCGCAGCTTGCGCACGGCCGTCTTGCGGTTGACTTCCTTTTCCTTGCGCCGGCGCACGCGCTCCTCGGCGCGCTCGACCACCCAGTCGAGCAGCTTGTCGGCCTCGGCCGGATTGTCGGTAAGGTAGTGGTCGAAGGGGTCACGCAGCGCATTTTCGACGATGCGTTGTGCTTCGACTGTCGCTAGCTTGTCCTTGGTCTGGCCGACGAATTCCGGTTCGCGGATGAACACGGACAGCATGCCGGCGGCCGAGATCATCACGTCATCCGTGGTGATGAGCGCTGCACGCTTGTTCTGCTTCAGCTCGGCATAGTTCTTCAGTCCCTTGGTCAGCGCGATGCGGAAGCCCGCCTCGTGCGTACCGCCCTCAGGCGTCGGAATGGTGTTGCAGTAGGAATGAACCTGCTGGTCGCCGCCATACCAGGTGACCGCCCATTCGAGCGAACCGTGACCGTTGGCCTTCTCCGATTTGCCGGCAAAGATCTCGCGGGTAACGGTGAATTCCTTGCCGAGCGTCGCCGCCAGATAGTCCTTCAGGCCGCCAGGGAAGTGAAAGACGGCCTTGTCCGGGATCTCCGAACCTTCCTGCAGCAATGACGGATCGCAGGACCAGCGGATCTCGACGCCACCGAAGAGATAGGCTTTCGAGCGCGCCATGCGGAAAAGCCGGCCGGGCTCGAAATGCGCGTGCGGTCCGAAAATATCCGGGTCCGGATGGAAGCGGACGCGCGTGCCGCGGCGATTGTGCACGTCGCCGAGTTCCTCGAGCCCGCCCTGCGGAATGCCTCGGGAGAAGCGCTGGCGATAGAGCTTGCGATTGCGGGCGACCTCGACTTCGAGCGCGTCGGAGAGTGCGTTGACGACGGAAACGCCGACGCCGTGCAAACCGCCCGAGGTCTCGTAGGCCTTGCCATCGAACTTGCCGCCGGCATGGAGCACCGTCATGACGACTTCGAGCGTCGACTTGCCGGGGAATTTCGGATGGTTTTCGACCGGGATGCCGCGGCCGTTGTCGGTGACTGTCAGGAACCCGTCCGCGTCGAGATGGACCTCGATGAAGTTCGCATGGCCGGCGACCGCTTCGTCCATCGAGTTGTCGATGACTTCGGCAAAGAGATGGTGCAGCGCCTTCTCGTCGGTGCCGCCGATATACATGCCCGGACGACGACGGACCGGCTCAAGGCCCTCGAGCACCTCGATCGCCGACGCATCGTAATCGCTGCCATCGCTGCCTTTCGGGGCAGGGCGCGGCTCTTCGCGCGCGATGGGGGCTGCAGCCACGGCCGGCTTGGCGCTCGGCTGTACGGCCTTCGGTTGCTCGGGCATTGAGAAGAGGTCGCTGTTGTCGTCCATGGGGCCGTTCGGATCGTTCCTGTCGTTCGGGAATGCCAGAGGCCATAGCAAGCCCCAGGCTCTGCCGCCATCCCCCGGCGGTCGAATCACCTGAATTCTGCCAGACTCTCACAGGATACGCGAACAAAAGGAGAATTTCTGGCGCCGGCCGCCGATGATTTTTCGCACGAACGGCCGTGTTTCGGGCCAAGTGTTGCTTTGCGGTGCGGCCAATGGCAAGGCTTGCGGCGAAAGAGGGAGCCCGTCATTTGGCCGTGTCCACAGTTGTTTTTCCGTTTCGTGCCTGCCTGTTCGCCCTAGCCTTGGCAATTGCCGCCTCGCCGGCAGAGGCGCAGACGCTCAAGCCCTACAAGGACGATCTGTTCTCCTATGCCAAGGTGCTCGACCAGGAGGATGGTGGTGACGACCTGACGGTCGACTACCAGGAACTGCGGGATATCAACGAACGCGACGAAATCCCGGAACGCCGGGTGAAGCGCGCCTATGTGTCGCTTGGCGTGAAGAACGAGCAGGTCAATGAAACGCTCGATATCGGTGGCCGCGCGCTCGACGTGACCCGTGTCGGCCCCGATCGCGGCGCCAGCTTCTCGGTCATCTTCATCCATGGCCGCGGCGGCGACCGTCGGCTCGGTGCCAACGACTTTTCCTTCGGTGGAAACTTCAACCGGCTGAAGAACCTCGCCGTCGCCAATGGCGGCGTCTATTACGCCCCGAGCGTCCGCTCCTTCGATACGGCAGGTGCCGCCGATATCGCCGGCCTGGTTCGATACGCGTCCGAACGTTCCGGAGGCCGTCCGGTCGTGCTCGCCTGCGCCTCGATGGGAAGCTTCATCTGCTGGGGTGTCTCGCGCGACGCCTCCGCCGTCGCAGCACTCTCCGGCATGATGGTCATGGGCGGCGTCAGTGATCCCGATTTTTCGAAGAGCGCTGCCTTCAAAGCGAAACTGCCGATCTTTTTCAGCCATGGCAGCCGCGACAGCGTTTACCCGGCCGAAAGCCAGAAGGCGCTTTACACCGCGCTCAAGTCGAAAGGCTATCCGACGCGCTTCGTGCTGTTTGAGACCGGATCGCATGGAACGCCTGTTCGCATGACCGATTGGAGCGATGCCCTGAACTGGATCGGCAGCCGCTAAGGCCACTCCTTCCTACTCGGCATTTGTTAACCAGCACGGCAATTTCCAGGCAGCGCTTCTTCCCGCGTTTCCACTCTGGAAAGTTGAAGGCGCCATGATGCCGGCAACTATGGCTGGGATGGACTTCATGGACGCGCGCACCGAGACACGGCACATACCGCTGTGTGTGGATCTGGACGGCACTTTGCTGGCCGCCGACACGCTGTGGGAAGGTGCTGCGATCATTCTGTTGCGCAATCCGCTCATGCTGTTTCCGATGCTGGTCTGGCTGGCAAAAGGTAAGGCACGGCTGAAGCACGAAGTGGCCCTTAGATCCGGCCGCCGTGCGGAAGACTGGCCTTATCGGCAGGCCGTCATCGACCGGCTCATGGAGGAAAAGAAGAGCGGGCGCGAACTCGTGCTCGTGACCGGCGCAGCACCGTCCGTTGCAAACGACATTGCCGCCCATGTCGGCATGTTCTCCTCGGTCATGCATTCGACCGACGCGCTCAACCTGACGAGCAGCAACAAGCGCCGGGCGCTGGTAGAGCGGTACGGCGACGGCGCCTTCGACTACATGGGCAACAGCCGTGACGATATCGCCGTCTTTGAGGTGGCACGCCGCGCGATCGTGGTCTCGCCCGATGCGGCCGCGGAAAAATGGCGTCGCAACCATGATGCCGAACGGCTCGATACCGGCAAGGTCAGCGCGCTTGCGCCGCTGAAGTCGATCCGCGTGCATCAATGGGCGAAAAACGTGCTCATCGGCGTGCCGATGATCCTCAACCACGAGGTGCTGCATTTCGATGCGATCGTCAGCGTCATCATCGCCTTCTTTGCCTTCAGCTTCCTCGCATCCGCCGTCTACGTCATCAACGATCTCTCGGACCTTGCCAACGATCGCCGCCATGCGAAGAAACGTTACCGGCCGCTCGCGAGCGGCCAGATGTCCGTGCCGACAGCGCTGGTGCTTGCAGGCTGCCTCATCATCGCGTCCGTGGCGCTGACCCTTCTGTTGCCCTGGAAGTTTGCCGGGGTGCTCGCCTTCTACGCCTGCGCGACGACGGCCTATACCTTCGTGCTGAAGCGCAAGCTGCTCGTCGACGTGTTCACGCTCGCCGGCCTCTACACCACACGCATCGTCGCTGGTGCGGCCGCGACCGGCACGGAACTGTCCTTCTGGCTGGTGTCCTTTGCGATCTTCTTCTTCCTGAGCCTCGCGCTGGTGAAGCGTTACGTCGAGCTGCACGAATTCGAGGACAAGGACGGTGGCAACGTGCCGGGGCGTGGCTATCTCGCTGTCGACTTCGAGATGGTCGGCCAGGCCGGCGTTGCCTCCGCCTTCACCTCGGCCCTGGTTCTGGCGCTCTACGTGCACAGCAAGGAACTGCAGGAGATGTACACCACGCCCTGGGCGTTGTGGCCACTCTGCCCGCTGGTGCTCTATATGTTGCTGCGCATCTGGATGCTTGCACGCCGCGGCATGCTGCATGAGGATCCGGTCGTCTTCATCATGCGCGACTGGCGCAGCCAACTGACCATGCTGATCGGCGCGCTGCTGATCCTATTTGGAGCCATCGGGCCGCAATGACCCTGCAAGACCATGAAAGCTGGGGCCGCATCGACAATCGCGTGCGGCCTGGAATTTCGCCTGACGACTATGAAGACCGGCTCGGCAGCCTTGAGTCCGAAGGCTATCTGCCTTTCGGCAACGGACGCAGCTACGGCGACAGCTGCCACAACGATCGCGGTATGCTGATCGAAAGCAACCTTCACGGCCGGATACTCGCCTTCGATCCCGGCACCGGGATGATGACCTGCGAAGCGGGGGTGACGCTGCGCCAGGTGCTGGAACGGGCGATCGAGCATCGCTTCTTCCTGCCGGTGACGCCTGGCACGGCCTTTGTCACCGTCGGCGGCGCGGTCGCCAACGACGTGCACGGCAAGAACCATCACGCGCGCGGCACCTTCGGCAATCACGTGACGCGTTTCACGCTGCTGCGCTCGACCGGCGAACGGCTGACCTGCTCGCCGGTCGAAAACCCGGAACTCTACGCCGCGACCATCGGCGGCATGGGGCTGACCGGACTGATCCTCACCGTCGATATCCAGTTGATGAAGGTGCCGTCGCCGCATGTGCAGCAGCACTCGATCCGTTTCGAGAACTTGGACCAATACTTTGCCCTCGTCGACGGCGTCGATGCCGAGCATGAATACTCCGTCGCCTGGATCGACCAGCTCGCAAAGGGATCTCGAATGGGCAGGGGGGTGCTGCTCGCCGGTGATCATGCCGATGGTTCCTGCGAACTGCCCGACATCCCCAAGGGATTGAAGCTGTCCGTGCCGTTTTCGCCGCCGTTCAACCTGCTCAACCGGGCAACGCTCAAAGGCTTCAACGAGTATTACTTCCGCAAGGTGAAGCCGGGCGAGACGGTGACGACCGTTCCCTGGACGTCTTATTTCTATCCGCTGGATGCGATCGGCGCCTGGAACCGGCTCTATGGCCCGCGCGGGCTCTACCAGCATCAGAGCGTCTATCCCGCTGAAAACGCACCGGAGATCACGGCCAAGCTCATGGAAACCGCCCGCCAGGCCGGCCATGCGTCGTTTCTGACGATCCTGAAGCGTTTCGCCGACATCGGCTCCCGGGGCATCCTGTCCTTCCCGCGTCCCGGTTTTACTTTGACGCTGGACTTCGCCAATCAAGGTGAACGGACAGTAAAGCTGCTCGATGCGCTCGATCGCATCGTAATCGAGGCCGGCGGTGCGATCAATCCGTACAAGGATGCCCGCATGAGCCCACAAGTCTTTGAAAAATCTTTTCCTTTCTGGAGAAAGATCGAAACGTTGCGCGACCCTGCGATGGTTTCGAACTTCTGGAAACGCACGGCTCTGGCTTTGCCAGAATGAGAATGCAGACAATTTTATTCAATTAAATGCGCAAACTTCACGGAATATCCGTCTCTTGCCCGTAAGTAGATTTTCGGGACTGGGAGTAAAACTATGAAATATATTCCATTCATTCTCTTTACCGTGCTCACCAACGCCGCCGCTCAGCTGATGCTGAAGCAGGGCATGATGACGCTTGGACCGATTTCGATGACTGCCGAAACCGCGATCGTCCGGCTGTTTCAGATCGTCTTCAACCCATGGGTCTTTGCCGGTCTTGCGACCTTCGTCATCTCGATGGCGTCGCATCTTTATGTGCTGTCGAAGGTCGAGCTTTCCTTTGCCTATCCGTTCCTGAGCCTCGCTTACGTTCTCGTTGCGGTCTTCGCCTATTTCGTCTTTCGCGAAGACCTCAATGCCTGGCGTATCGCCGGCATCGCGCTGATCTGCGCCGGAACCATTCTTATCGCCCAGTCGGGCATCTCATACAGCGCCGACGAGAAATCGGCTGATGCCGCCGGGGTGAGCACCGCAGAATTCGGGAGCAAGTCATGAAACACATCATCTTTGGTGGCGACGGCTTCGTTGGCCGTCATTTGGCGGAACGCCTCGTCAAGGAAGGCGAGGACGTCGTTGTCGCCGATATCGTCAAGTCCGACCTGCCGCACTACGGCCGCGTCCGCTTCGTCCATTGCGACGTCACCGATCTGGAAGCCGTCCAAAAGGTCGGCATCGGCGCCGACGACATGATCTACAACATGGCGGCGAAGATGCTGTCACCGTTGCAGGTCCGCGCCAAGCGCTGGGAGTTCTTCTGGCCCGTCAATTATTACGGTGCCGAAAACATCATGAAGGCGATGGATGCCGCTGGCGCATCACGCCTGGTGCAGTTCACCACCGACATGATCTATGGCCACACCGTCCAGTCGCCGCAAACCGAGACCCATCCAGCAAAGCCGCTCGGCGAATATGGCAAGTCGAAATGGGCAACCGAGCAGCTGGCCATGCAGTGGCGCAAGCAGGGCATGAACATTTCGATCTTCCGCCCGCGCCTGATCATCGGTCCCGGCCGTCTCGGCATCCTCGAGAAATTGTTCAAGCTGATCGACCTGAACCTGCCGGTGCCGATGATCGGCTCGGGCAAGGTGCCCTACCAGTTCATCTCGGTCTTCGATTGCGCCGAAGCTGCGCGCCTTGCCTGGAAGGGCGGCGTGCCGAACGAAGCCTACAACCTCGGCTCCGACAATCCGCCGTCCGTGCGCGACCTGCTCGGCAACCTGATCAAGCATGCCGGCTCGAAGTCGTTCCTGCTGCCGACGCCGGCCTTTGCGGTCAAGCAGACGCTGGCTTTCTTCGACCTGATCAACAAGCCGATCATGGACCCGGAACAGTACCTGATCGCCGACGAAATGTGCGTGCGCGAAACCGGCAAGCTGAAGCGCGAGCTCGGCTGGCGCGCGGAGTTCAACGATGGCGACATGTTGATCGCCGCCTATGACGAATATCGGGCCAAGAAGATGGGCGCCGCAGTTCCTGCAGCTGTCGCCGTGCCGGCCGAATGAGGGGAAAGATCATGCTGGACAGACCGAATCGTATCGCCGTTGCCGCGCCGTCGCTCGACGGCGGCGTTGCCAGGCCCGATCTCATCACCGTCGAACAGGCCAAGGCCATGTCGATCGGCGACATCACCTCCGCGTTCAAGGAACACCTGAACCCGGGCCAGCTCCACTTCATGAAGCTGCTCGGCTTCCACAAGGTGAAGATCGAGAGCGCCGAGGGCATGTTCTACACCGACCAGAACGGCCGCCAGATCCTCGATTTCTTCGGCGGATTCGGCTCGCTCGCCTTCGGCCACAACCATCCGCGCATTCTGGAAGCCCGACAGAAATTCCAGGACGAAAAGCGCCACGAGATCGCGATCGCCTTCATGTCGCAATATGCAGCGGCGCTGGCGAAGAACATCGTGGCCTGCTCGCCGGGTGATCTCGACATGGTGTTCCTCGGCTCTTCCGGTTCGGAGGCCATGGAGGCTGCCGTCAAGCTTGCCGAACGTGCCGCCGGCCCGAAGCGGCCGAAGGTCGTCTATGCGGAGAATTCCTTCCACGGCAAGACCAAGGGCGTGCTCGCCATCACCGATGGCCAGCTTTACCGCGCCGACTTCAAGATCACGGACAACACAGTGCGCGTGCCCTTTGCCGATATCGACGCGGTGGAGAATGCCTTCAAGTCCGACCCGGAAATCGGCGTCATCGTGCTCGAAACCATCCAGGGCGGCGGCGGCATCATCCAGGCACCGGCGGAGTACTGGCAGAAGCTGCGTGCGCTCTGCGACAAATACGGCGTGCTCTGGGTCGCCGACGAAGTGCAGTGCGGCTATGGCCGCTCCGGCCGCTTCTATGCCTTCGAGAATTACGGCGTCGTGCCTGACGTGACGGCGCTCGCCAAGTCGCTGGGCGCCGGCAAGGCCGCCGTCGGCGCGATGATTGCCCGCCGTGAGGTCTACATGAAGGCTTACGGCACGCCGAAGACCGCCATGATCCATGCGATGGCCACGTTCGGCGGCATGGGCGAGGCCTGCGTCACGGCGATTGAAGGCATCAATGTGCTTTACGACGAGCACCTGATCGACCGCGCCGCCGACAGCGGCGACTATCTGCTCGAGCGTCTGCAGGCGCTGAAAGAGAAGTATCCGAAGATCATCAAGGACGTCCGCGGCAAGGGCTTGATGGTCGGCCTGGAATTCCAGGACTTCAGCCAGACGCTGCCGATGGTGATGCGTCCTGTTGTCTCGATGCTCGACGACAAGCTCAAAGGCTCGCTCTCCGGCTTCATCGGCGCGCTGCTCTTGCGTGACTACGACGTGCTGGTGGCCTTCACCGAATACAATCGCAACGTCATCCGGCTCGAACCGCCGCTGATCTGCGAGCGCGCCCATGTCGACCAGTTCATCGCCGCCCTCGACGACCTGCTCGGCCGCGGCATCGTGCGGATCGTCAAGGATTTCGTCGGCAGCCAGATCGGTTGATCGAGAAGCCTATCGACTTGCAAAGGGCAGGGGCGTTCAGCGCCTCTGCCCTTTGATGTTCATGTCGAACTCGACGACGTTGGAATAGATCGGCGTGCCGACATCCATGCCGTAGGGTGATCGGTGGATATTGCCGCGGATGTTGAAGGCGATCGAGCCGCGGTTCCAGTCAAGCAGCGTTACCGAGAAGCGCTCCTTTCGCGACGTGCCGCGCGCCGTCAGCGTTCCCTCGACCGCGGCCGTGTCCGGTCCGGTCTGTTTCACGGTCGTCGAATGGAATGTGACGGTGCTGAAGTTTGCGGTATCGAAGACGGCGCTCGACTTCAGGAAGTCCTCGATCCGCTTTTCGCCGGTTTTCACGCTCTCCGGGTAAAGCGTGAATTCGACCGTCGAATGGCCGACATCATTTCGGTCGATGCGGAAGTTGCCGGAAAACTTGGCGAAATCGCCGACAATTCCGCCGCCGCCCGCTTGCGCAACGGTGAAATGGATACGTGAAGCCGGCGTGATCCCGTAGTTGCCGGCAGCATCGGCAAGGTCCGGCGCGGCTGCCGTGGCGGGCGACGGGATGCTCCCGAGCGCCAGCAGCAACGTGAAGGCAATGGCCTTTGTTGGTGATTGCGAGTGCAGTGTCATGGTTTCTTCCTTCCGGCGATAACCGGATCCGAACCAGCCGCTTGGGAGGAAGCGCGTTGGCGTGATCCGGTCTGAAGCATGCGGACGAGGACGTCGTCGCGGCGTGCGAAGTGATGGTAGAGGGCGGCCAGGACGTGAAGCGCGACGAAGCAGAGCAGGAGGTAGGCGAGCGTCATATGGACGAGCGTCCAGAGGTCTTCGGCCGCTTCCGATTTCGCCATCGGCAGGTGGGGGATGACGATCCAGTTGAAATAGAAGCTCGGTATGTTCAGCGTCGATGTCGAGGCCACCGCCCAGCCGGCAAGCGGAACGGCGAGCGCGAGGAGGATGAGCACCACATGGGTGGCGCTGGCTGCACGGCGCTCAAGCGCGTTGAGGCCGGCGGGCGGACGCGGACGAACCTCGACCAGGTGCCAGAGCGCGCGGATTGTCGCCAGACCGAGTGCGGTGAAACCGAGCGACTTGTGCCATTGGTAAAGCGAAAACTGCAGCGCCGGATCGACGGGCGTTCGCCGCATGATGAAGCCGAGGCCGAGTAGGGTGAGGATCAATGCCGCAATCGCCCAGTGAAGGACGATGGTGATCCACCCAAAACCGGCTTTGTCGTTGCGCAGCATGTTCGACCCCATGGTCGCTCGCCCGGCCGCTATTGGCTCGGCGACTGCGGTAAGACTCATGAGTTCGTGCTTTTATTCGCCTAGAATACCATAAAATTGCACTGAGATCTTGTTGATCTCGACAAGCTATGGTCCATTTGCTGGTGGAGGGGACACGGAGGGGTTGTTCCTGGGAGCATGTGGACTGGCGTACATGACAAAGAAGAAAACGACACCAATGAACCCGCACGAGCGGGAAGCCTACGAACACGGCCGCGCGGGCATCCGGCTTGGAACCGAAGGCAACTATGGCGAAGCGGTCGACGCCTGGCGTCTGGCATCCAACATAGCCGATGTCCACCTCGCTTTCACGGACATGTACTATTGGGTCAAGAGCGGCTACGGCGCCGCCCTTTGCGATGCCGGGCACCATCGGGAGAGCATTGCCGTCTCCCTGCTTGCCCGTGAGTGGACGCTCGCGCGGCGCCAGCCACTCTCGTCGCTTTCGATCGCGCGCGCTTATCTGGCGCTCGGCGAAGGCGAGGCGGCAGCACCCTATCTCCGCGAGGTTCACGCCCTGATCGGCGACGCGATCTTCGAGCAGTTCGACGAGGATGCCGAAGCCGACGTTCACGCGGCGATCGCCGGCTTGGAGAACGGGGGCAATCAACCGACGGCCGGCCGCCCGAAGTGAAGGCAGGCGTATAGCCTAGTAACAGCGGTGCCGGAATCTGGCGAGATACCGGCAGTTCTGACTTTGGCGTTTTCTCGCCATGATTTCATTTTATCGCCGATTGCCCCTTTAACGGGTGATTCGAGGTCCGCCGTTCTGGTTCGGGCCCTTTTTTAACATTTTGATTTTTCTAAGGAGTTTCCCATGAGTGAAACCGTATTGCCGTCCGATGCCGAAATCACCCTTCGGCGCATATCAGCCTTGACCGTCTGCGACGTCTGCGAACTCAGCGAGACGCTGAGCGACGAACAGCGCAACATGGTGGCGGACAACGGCACCTCGATCGCCGAGGCGCATTTTTCCGAGAATGCCTGGTTCCGTGCAGTCTACGCCGATGAGACGCTCATTGGCTTCATCATGTTACACGAAGGATCCGACTGGGATGACGGCATCGATTGCCCGGGTGTCTATCTCTGGCGCTTCATGATCGCCCGGCCTTTCCAGGGCAAAGGGTATGGCAAGCAGGCGATTGCCCTTGTCGTGCGCGATCTGAAGGCGCGGGGCCTGCATGAGCTCTACACGAGTTACGGGCAGGGCCCTGGCAGCCCTGAGGGCTTTTACCAAGGCCTCGGCTTCAAGCCGACGGGCGAGTACTATGATGACGAGCTTGAGGCTGTGCTGAAATTCTAAGGGCGCCGGGATACGGGGAAAAAACCTCCCGTGTCTCTCCCAGATGTTCAAGAGTTGGAACATGAGTATTGATCTTCACGAGGCCAATCGCCTCTCGTGGAATGCCGCGACCGTCGCGCACAACAGTCACAAGGGCGACCAGGCCGCTTTCTTCCGCGCCGGCGGCTCCACGCTCTATCCGGAAGAGATCGAGTTGCTGGGCGATATCGCTGGTCTCGACGTCCTCCATCTGCAATGCAATTCCGGCCAGGATAGCCTGAGCCTGGCGCGGCGCGGCGCGAACGTGACCGGCGTCGATATCTCGGACGAGGCGATCGCCTTTGCCACAGGGCTTTCGGCGGAAAGCGGCATCGCAGCCGCCTTCGAGCGGTCCGACCTGTTCGGCTGGTTCGACGACGCCCGCAAGGCCGGCCGCCGGTTCGATCGCGTCTTTGCTTCCTATGGTACCATTTGCTGGCTATCGGACCTCGGTGTCTGGGCGCGTGGCATTGCCGATGTGCTGAAGCCCGGCGGGCGTTTCGCCTTCGTTGAATTCCATCCCTTTGCGATGGTTTTCGATCAGGGCTGGAAGCCACACTACGACTACGCGCCCAAAGACCCGGTCGCGGAAGCGGGCGTCGGTGACTATGTCGCCGACTCGGGCGCAGGCCTTGCCCATGGAGGCTATCAGGAGGGCGTGGTGGGATTCACCAATCCGCACCCGTCCTTCGAGTTCAACTGGGGTATCGCCGATGTTGTGCAGGCACTGATCGACGCCGGGCTCCGGATGGAAGTCCTGAAGGAATACCCCTATGCCAACGGCTGGGTGGCGTTTGAAGGCATGCGCGACCTTGGCGGCGGGCGCATGGCGCCGCCGGCGGCCATGCCGAGCCTGCCGCTGATGTATGCGATTGTGGCCGCCAAGGTCGGGTCGGCGGCGGAAGATCGCGAGAAGGCAGGGCGTCCTTCGTCATGATGCTGGCGACGCGCAACGCCTGACGGCGGGGCAGGGCAACCGGCCCCGCGGCCCATGAATAATCGCCGGCGGTGCTTTTATTTGCCGGCTGCATTTGCTAGGCCGCTTCCGGAGAAAAGTACCCGGAGGAAATAGCATGACGCCCGATATCCGCCCGCTCGTCGCCGGCAACTGGAAGATGAACGGAACCCGCGCTTCGCTCGATCAGATCAAGGCGATGGCCGAAGGGGTCAAGGGCGAACTTTCCGCCAAGGTCGAAACGTTGATCTGCCCGCCGGCGACGTTGCTCTACGTGGCGACGGCGCTTTGCGACGACAGCCCGCTGCTGATCGGCGCGCAGGACTGCCACCAGAAGCAGTCGGGCGCCCACACCGGCGACCTTTCCGCCGAGATGATCGCCGATTGCTTCGGCACCCACGTCATTGTCGGCCATTCCGAGCGCCGCACCGATCATGCCGAAAGCGATGCGCTGGTACGCGCAAAGACGGAAGCGGCCCATTCGGCCGAACTCGTCGCGATCGTCTGCATCGGCGAGACCGGTGATGAGCGCAAGGCCGGCAAGACGCTCGATGTTTTGAAGCGTCAGCTGGCCGAAAGCCTGCCGGATGCAGCAACCGCGGAAAACACCGTGATTGCCTATGAGCCCGTCTGGGCGATTGGCACCGGCCTGACGCCGACGGCTACGGACGTCGAGGAAGCCCACGCCTTCATGCGCAAGGAGCTGGTCGCACGCTTTGCCGACGCCGGCGCCAAGATGCGCATCCTCTATGGCGGCTCGGTCAAGCCGTCCAATGCGAAGGAATTGATGGGCGTTGCCAATGTCGACGGCGCACTGATCGGTGGTGCAAGCTTGAAAGCCGAAGACTTCCTCGCCATCTACCGGGCTTATGAAGAATTGACGGCCTGATCGCCCGGGTTACCGGGCAGGGGCTTTTAATGGCGCACGGCATGGTATAAAGAGGCGCGAAAATTGCGCCCGGCCATGCCGAGTTTGCGCAGGGTTTGATTCGTGTGCCCCAAGGGCAGGACTGGAAGCTGATGCAGACCGTACTACTCGTCATCTATCTCATGGTCGTCGTCGCCCTGATCGGCGTCGTACTCATTCAGCGTTCCGAAGGCGGTGGCCTGGGCATCGGCGGCGGCTCGGGCTTCATGTCCGCGCGCGGCACGGCCAATGCGCTGACCCGCACGACGGCGATCCTTGCCGCGCTCTTCTTCGTCCTGGCGCTCGGCATGGGCATTCTCGCGCGTTACCAGCCGCAGGCGACCGACATCCTCGACCGTATCCCGGGCACCAGCTCGAACGGCGGTGGCGTTCTCAATTCGCTCGGTGGCGGCGCCCCGGCTCCGGCTGGCGGTGCGACTGGACAGCAGCCGGCCACCGGCAACGCCGCTCCGGCCGACAATGGCGTTCCCTCGACGACCGCACCGGCAACGACGGGCGAAGCCCCGGCCGGCGGCGCAACGACCCCGGCGCCCGCCGCTGGCGCCAACAGCAATACGGGATCGCAAGTTCCCAGCGGCCAATAAGGTCGCAATTCTGAAGAACCCGCCGGCGGATGTTTCATCCGCCGGTTTTGTTTTGTGTGAAATCTGCCTCCATCCCAAGACGAAAAGTTCTGGAACATGAATTTTTCGGTGGCGGAATCATTTGTTAAAAGGTATCCGGTGACTCCCATGGCGCGATATGTATTCATCACAGGCGGCGTGGTTTCCTCCCTCGGAAAAGGCATCGCTGCAGCGGCTCTCGGAGCACTGCTGCAGGCGCGTGGCTACCGGGTGAGACTGCGCAAGCTCGACCCCTATCTCAACGTTGACCCGGGCACCATGAGCCCGACCCAGCACGGTGAGGTTTTCGTAACCGACGATGGCGCGGAGACCGATCTCGATCTCGGCCACTATGAACGCTTCACAGGGCGTTCGGCGACGAAGACCGACAACATCACCACGGGCCGAATCTATAAGAACATCATCGACAAGGAACGTCGCGGTGACTATCTCGGCGCAACCGTTCAGGTGATCCCGCACGTTACCAACGAAATCAAGAACTTCGTTACCGAAGGCAACGACGACTACGACTTCGTGCTGTGCGAAATCGGCGGCACCGTCGGCGACATCGAAGCGATGCCGTTCATGGAGGCGATCCGCCAGCTCGGCAACGACCTGCCGCGTGGCACCGCCGTCTACGTCCATCTCACTCTGATGCCCTATATCCCGGCTGCCGGCGAACTGAAGACCAAGCCGACGCAGCATTCCGTCAAGGAACTGCAGGCCCTCGGCATCCACCCTGATATCCTGCTCGTTCGTGCGGACCGCGAAATTCCGGAGGCCGAGCGTCGCAAGCTCTCGCTCTTCTGTAACGTCCGCCAGTCGGCAGTCATCCAGGCGCTCGACGTTGCCTCGATCTACGACGTTCCGATCGCCTACCACAAGGAAGGCCTCGACAACGAAGTGCTGGCAGCCTTCGGCATCGAACCGGCGCCGAAGCCGCGCATGGACGCCTGGGAACGGGTTGCCGATCGCATCCGCACGCCGGAAGGCGAAGTCACGATCGCGATCGTCGGCAAGTACACCGGCCTCAAGGATGCCTACAAGTCGCTGATCGAAGCGCTTTACCATGGTGGCATCGCCAACCGGGTGAAGGTCAAGCTCGAGTGGATCGAATCGGAAGTCTTCGAGAAGGAAGACGCAGCGCCCTACCTTGAAAAGGTACACGGCATCCTCGTTCCCGGCGGTTTCGGCGAACGCGGTTCGGAGGGCAAGATCAACGCGGCGCGCTTTGCCCGCGAGCGCAAGGTGCCGTATTTTGGCATCTGCTTCGGCATGCAGATGGCTGTCGTTGAAGCTGCCCGCAACCTCGCCGGCATCGAGAAGGCGTCCTCCACCGAGTTCGGTCCGACCAAGGAACCGGTCGTTGGTCTGATGACCGAGTGGGTGAAGGGCAACGAACTCGAGAAGCGTTCCGCATCGGGTGATCTCGGTGGCACGATGCGGCTTGGCGCCTATCGCGCATCGTTGAAGGCCGACACCAAGATTGCCGAGATCTACGGTTCGACCGAGATCTTTGAGCGTCACCGCCACCGCTACGAAGTCAACGTTGACTACAAGGATCGGCTTGAGTCCTGCGGTCTGGTGTTTTCGGGCATGTCGCCGGACGGCATCCTGCCGGAGACGGTCGAGTATCCGGATCATCCGTGGTTCATCGGCGTTCAGTACCACCCGGAACTGAAGTCGCGTCCGCTCGATCCGCATCCGCTGTTTGCAAGCTTCATCGAAGCTGCACTGGAACAGTCGCGTCTCGTTTGAGGCGCACAGGAAAGACAAGCAAAAGGCCGGTCGCAAGACCGGCCTTTTTCATTTCTGCCGTTGCGCTGCGGCCGAGCTGCGACGCCCGGAGCCTCTAACTGCGACGGGCGATGTGGTAGCTATAGAGCGTTGCAATTGCGACCGGCAGCAGCAGCGCGGCGATCGTCGCTGCGGCAAGCGTTGGACCGGTGCTCATGACGACGGCCAGCAGTGCCAGGGTGATACCGGCGCAGACCATCAGCAGGCCCGCAAGCCGGTGCGTTGCCCGCCAGTTGGCGTTATCGGCGAGCGTCCACGGCAGCCGAATGCCGGCAAGGCCGTTCGGCTGCGATTTCGGCAGGACGTTGCCGACGACGATCGACAGAAGTCCGAGGCCGAAGGCGATCACGCGCGTCATCGAGAGGTCGACGCCAAGCCCGATCAGCACGATCACAGTTTGAATGGCGGCAAAGAGCGCGAGGATCGCGGGGAGGGTGACTTCGGCGATATGCCGGCCCGCCTGAAGCTCGGCCTGTGGTGCGAACCGACCGACGGCGAACGAGAATGCGGCAAGCACGGCGACCGCCACAGGCGCCAGCGCCAGCGCCCGGTCGCGCGGCCAGAAGGCATCGGCCGTGCCGTCAACACCCCAATGGATGGGAAGCAGCGCCTCGGCGGGGATTGCGAGATAGCCGACGAGCGTCGCGGAAAAAAGTATGCCGCCAGCGACCAGCGCGATCGGGGAACGCAAAAGCAAGGTCATGGTGCTTGATCCCTTGTGCTGAGGAGATCGCCGAGCGCCTCTTCGAGAATGGACATGTTGAGGTGGTAGATGAGGCTCGTGCCGCGCCGCTCGACCGCGACGAGTTCTGCCTCGCGCAGCTTGTTGAAATGCGCGGAAAGCGTCGGCTTGGTCAGGTCGAAATGCTCGGCGAGTTCGCCGGCGCTCATCGGCCCGGCCTTCAACAGTGCCAGGATCTGCCGCCGCACGGGATGAGAAAGCGCTTCGAAAACCCTGTTGATCCGCATCGTCTCCGCTCGCTTGTTGTCTCTATATTTAGACGAATATCTAATTAGAGTCAAAGCGAAATAGTGCCGAACTGCGTCTCAAGCCAGGAAGCGAAAATGCCCAGCGCCGAAGGCGCCGGGCAGCATTGGTTGCGGGAATTGGCTGGTGTCCGTCAGCGCGCCTCCGCCGGGCGGCGCCACTGCGGCACGCGGCCGATGGTGATGAAGCGCAGGATCCATTCGAGCGGGCCATAGGCGAAACGGGCCATCCACCAGTGGCTGACGAAGAGCTGGGCGGCAAAGATCGCAAGCGCGATCAGCACGCTTGCCAAAGGCGCGACCTGGCCGATGAGACCAAGGCCGTAACCATGGAAGATCAGGGCCGCGATCAGCGACTGCAGCAGATAGTTGGACAACGCCATGCGGCCGGCAGGCGCCAGCAGGTTGCGCAGGCTGTGGCCGGTTTCGGATCCGAAGAGCAGCATCATGGCGCCGACATAGGCGCCGGTGAGAAGCGGGCCGGTGGCGAGCCCGATCGAAAGCGCGATGACCGCGATTGGCGATTCGGGCATCTCGACGCTGACATAGGCATAGATGACGGCGCCAGGCAGGCCGATCCAGAGACCGGTACGAACGAGGCGCTGGAACAACGCCGTGTTCTCCTCCGGCCGCGCCAAGGTCTTGCGACGCCCGGCGATCAGGCCGAGCAGGAACATCGCCAGCGCGCACGGCGCTTGCAGCAGGACGAGGATGATCCAGACCGAGTTGAGCTCCGTAAGGTGCTGACCGATGACGGCTTGCCAGTCGCCTTGGAAGGCAAGCTCGGCCGCCTCCGCGGCGGAAAGAATGGCAGACCGATCGAGCGGTACCGGATCCAGCGTGATGAGGATGCCGAGTGTGCCCCAGACCACTGCAAGGATAAGGACCAGCCATTTCGCCAGGCGGAAGAGGGCCCCATCGCTGCGGTTTCTGAGCATCAGGAGGACGATGCCAAGCACCGCGTAGGTGGTGAGAATATCGCCATGGAAAAGCAGGACCGCATGGGCAAGCCCGATCAGCCAGAGGCCCATCTGTCGGCGCAGGAGCCTGGGAACGAAGGCCTCGCCGGATTTTTCCGCCGAACGCATCTGCAGGGTGAAGCTGTAGCCGAACAGGAACGAGAAGAGCAGGTAGAATTTCATTTCGAAGAACAGGGCGATCACGAAATGCACGCTGCGATCGAGGATGCCGCCGAAGGCGGGGTCGGAAATTTCCAGCCCGTAGAAGGCGGAGGCGAAGGCCATGATGTTGACAAGGAGGATGCCGAGCAACGCAAAGCCACGCAATGCATCGACGTCGTCGATGCGGTCTGGGGTACTCATTCGTGTTCTCCGTTACGGGAGGCGCTATAAATTTGCGCCGTAACCGATTGAAAAAGTTTGCTTTCATGAGGCAGCGACCATGACCTGATCGCCGCCGATCTTGGTGCGCGCGAGCATTCGTTCATCGTCGACACGCGTGGCATTTAATAAATAGACTAATCAATCTAATAATTGGCATGGACATACGTCAAGAGGGCCGCGCGATGTTGCGGCGGCCTCGTTCATGGTGCGTGAAGCGGGTGTTTAGCCTTTGTAGGGAGCGTTTTGCCGAAGCCAGGCAATCTGGCGACGGGCGCGCAGAAGGGCCGTAAGCACAGCCCCAGTCGAGATCGCAAGGAGCGCGATCCACAGCAGTTCGCCATCGCCGAGCCAGAGGCCTTCGAAGGCGGACACCACGGCGGCCAGCGTCATCGTCGCCATGCGGTGTTGTTTGGCCATCGGGCCGGAGAAGTCGCCCGGCGCGCCATTGGCACGGCCGAGCTCGCGCACGTAGGCGGTCAGCACGCCGAAGGTGGCCGCGGCAAAACCGAGAGCCGGCACGCCGATGGCAAATCCGGCGCCGACGAAGATGAAGATGTCGGCGATGCGATCGGGAAACTCGTTCCAGAAGGGACCATCGGCCTCGCCCTTGCCACCCTCGACGGCGACCATGCCATCGAAAAGGTTGCAGAGCAGGCGCAACTGGCAGAAGAGCGCGGCGGCGATGAACAGGCTCGCCCTTACGCCGTCCTCGCTTTCGCCCGTGAGCCAGAAGGAAAGGCCGGCAAGGGCGGCCGCCAGCATGCTTGCCTGCGAGATCCGGTTTGGCGTGAGGTTCATCGATGCCAGGCGGCGCGCGGTGGCCTGCGCCCAGCGGGTGTTGCGGCTTGCGAGCGGCCTGCGGTCACCGGTCTCGGTCATGTTCGCCTCGGCTGATGGAATAGTTGTAGATGGCGGCGTAGGTGGTCGAAACCGTGAGCGGCAGCGCAATCGTTTTCAGGATCTCGGGCGTGCCGCTGGCGGCATGGATCGCGACCAGAATTGCAGATGAGCCAAGGCACGCGAAGAGCGGTGGCAGAACCAGGCGCCTTGCGCCGCGGAACCGCCTGGAAAGCGCATCGATCGCCGTTTTGAGGTAGAGGGTAAGCAGCGCCGAAAGCGTTCCCTGGACGAGGCCGGCAACAAGCGGCTTGGGCATGGGGTGATGGCCGTTGGCGAAAAGCGCCCAGCCGCCCATGGCGAAAAAGGCGAAGGCCACATGTACGAAGCCGCTTGATGCCAGCCCCTTCAGTTTCGCGCTCATGTCAGCGACCACCAGTAGCGCGTCAGGTGGAAGAAGATCGGCGCGGAGAAGACAACGGAATCGAGCCGGTCGATCAGCCCGCCATGGCCTTCGATCAGATGGCCCCAGTCCTTGACGCCGCGGTCCCGCTTGATCGCCGACATGACGAGCCCGCCGAAGAATCCCATCAGGGTTATGATGAGCGACATCAACGCGGCTTGTGCCGGGGTGAACGGGGTAATCCACCAGAGCGAGGCGCCGATCAGCGTTGCGCTCGCAACGCCGCCGACGAAACCCTCGACCGTTTTCGACGGCGAAAGGGTTGGCGCGATCTTGGTTTTGCCGAAGAGCTTGCCCCAGACATATTGCAGCACGTCGCTCGACTGAACGACGATGACGAGGAAGGCGATGAGAAGCACGTTGCGTCCCTCATAGCCCGGGATCTGCAGCGTTAGCAGCGCCGGCACATGCGAGGCGCAGAAGACGCAGATCATCAGCGCCCATTGCACCTCGGAGATCCGGACCAGGAAGTCGCGCGTGTCGCCGCGAAGAACCGCGACGATCGGCATCAGCAAGAAGGCGTAGACCGGCACGAAGATCGAATAGATGCCGTATTGCTCGGCCCACAGCAGGAAGTAGTTGATCGGCAGGACGACGAAGAAGGCGCCCGCGATCGCCCAGTGGTCGCCGCGCCGCGTGTTGATGAGCGTGATGAACTCGCGCAGCGCCGCAAACGAGCAGAAGGCAAAGAGCAGGAGCACGCCGACCCGTCCGGCAACGAAGGCGATGGCGATCAGCACTACCATTGCCCACCACGCCTTGATGCGGGCGTTGAGGTTCTCGATCGAGCCGTTCGACCCGTCAGGCGACAGCTTCTGCTTGAGCATGTAGCCGACGCTTGACGCCAGCACGAGAACGCCGCCGACGCCGAAGAGCAGCTTGAGCATGTCCAGGCTGGCCGCGCTCATGCGCCGTCATCCGTCGATGAAGGCGCGAGCGAAAGCAGGGCGGTCTCGGCGCGAGCGATGAACTCTTCCTTCGTCTCCTGCGCCTTGAGGCGCATCGGTTCGCCGAAATTGACGGTGCAGATGAGCGGGATCGGCACGAACTCCCCCTTGGGCATGACGCGGTTGAGATTGTTGATCCAGACGGGAACCAGCGCCACGTCCGGGCGCTTGCAGGCGAGGTGATAGAGCCCGCTCTTGAACGGCAGCAGTCGCGCTTCGGTCTGGTTGCGCGTTCCCTCGGGAAAGAGAATGAGCGACGATCCGTCGTTGAGCACGGCCGTCATCTGCTCGACCGGGTCCTGCGTGCGCGCATCCGGGTCGCGCTCGATCAGCACCGCGTCGAAGACGTCGCGGCCGATGAAGGTCGAAAGCTTCGATTTCAGCCAGTATTCGGCACCTGCGACCGGCCGCGCGCGTTCCCTGAGCCAGGGCGGCAAGACCGCCCAGATCAGCACGAAATCGCCGTGGCTGGAGTGGTTGGCGAAATAGATGCTCTGCTTCGGCGGCAGGCCGGTCTCATGCCAGATGGCGCGCGCCGCCGTCAGCGCCCGCGCAAACATCATGATGGCGATGGAAGCCAGCTTGGCCATCATCTCGCGCATCATGTGGTTTTGTGCCCGGTTGGGAGCCGAGTCAGTGTGCCGAAGCGCCCCTTGGCGTGACTCGGCCGTGCCCGGATGCGTTTCTTGTCTTGCGACTCAATAATCAAATGCTGCCCCTCAGCCTGCTGCCCGGCATAACTCCAGGCTGCAATGACGAATTTTACGCAATTGTGACGGCTTCTCAAGCGGTTGAAATCATGCGCAACATGATAACGCGCAGACCATGCCGGATATTCGTTCGCCGACACCATGACGGAGAAACCATTGCGGCGGCACGTCGCAGCCGTTGGCCTCCGTTCGCGTTGACCATCCGCAACTTAGCCGCTAGCTTGCGGCTTCCAGTAAGGGGAGCGTCGTCCAATGCGCCAGTAATGCCCGGTGAAAACCGAATCGCCTCAACTTCGCTTGCGAAGAAGATGGACGATGGCATTGCTGCGATCCGCATCGACGGACGAACGCTAGGGCATTTCTGCCTGCGATCTCCATTCGCCTTCGTGAGCGGTCACATCAGGACAAGTTCCAGGGACCGAACATGCAAGACATTTCCTCCTCCAATCTCGATATCATCGATCACAATCGCCAGGCGTGGGACAGGCAGGCAAGCCAGGACTGCGAATGGTCCCGCCCGGTCACACGCGAGATGATCGCCGACGCCCGCAAAGGGCAGTGGCAGGCGCGGCTGACGCCCGGCGATCTGCCTGAGGGCTGGTTGCCCGACGTCAAGGGCAAGAAGATCCTCTGCCTGGCGTCCGCCGGCGGGCAGCAGGCGCCGACCCTGGCCGCCGCCGGTGCGGACGTTACGGTCTTCGACCTCTCCGAGGGACAGCTCGAACAGGATCGGCGCGTCGCCGAACGCGAAGGGCTGTCGCTTTTGACCGTGCAGGGCGACATGCGGGACCTCGCGACCTTTGCGGACGAAACCTTCGACATCGTCTTTCATCCGATCTCGAACCTCTATGTTCCCGACCTCCAGCCGGTCTGGCGGGAGTGCCACCGGGTGCTGAAGACCGGCGGTCGGCTGCTTTCGAGCTTCTACAATCCGATCGTTTTCGTCGGCGACCGCGATCCGGCCCATGCGGAAAAGGGCCTTATCCGCCCGGCTTACCGGCTCCCCTTTGCCGAGGTGGAGCATCTCGCGCCCGATGTCGTGCAGGCCAAGGTCGATCGGGGCGAGGCCCTGGTCTTCGGACACAGCCTTTCTGCGCAGATCGAGGGGCAGCTGAAGGTCGGTTTCCTGTTGGCCGGCTTTCACGAGGATTGGCAGCCGTCGGCTCGTTTCCTGATCGACAGGTTCGTGCCGACCTTCATCGCCACCTTTGCCATCAAGAGCGATCTTCATCCCTGATGCGGCAGGCCCGGCGCTCTGTTCGGGCCCGCAAGCTCGCACGCAACGAGGGCAGTCGCAGCGGCCGGAAGGCGCTGCGGTTGCCGATCCCGGCTTCCGCACCGCCTTTTTACCTCGCGTTACTGTTACGTACTCGCCAACGCATCGGTTTCGTACTTTCCTGTCGTCAGCGAAACTGGAAAGGGGTCAATCCATATGCGCTTCATCGCTTTGTTATTCGTGCCTTTGGCGGTTGCCGTGCTGGGGCTTTCGGGTTGTGCCTCGACGTCCTCGACCAATACATCCTACACGCAGCCCCAGACGTTCGCCCCCGGTCTCGGTGCGGGGAACACGGCGAACGCCACGACGGCGCCGGGCTACTACTGACCTTCCGGCGGTTCGTCTCCCGCTGACAGGCATAATCCGCGGCGGGCGCAGCCGGCCGCGGACGGCTCACTTTGCGGCAACGGCCCGAACCCGGATGGCCGATCCGGCCCCTGGCGGTGACCCGGCTTGCATTCGCCGGCCAAAAGTTGCAAACAGCGGCGAACCATCAGGGAACACGCCATGAGCCTCTCCAAGCGCACCACCCGCCCGCTCGATCACCTCGTGCTGCCGGTGGATACGCTTACCCAGGCGCGGCGTCGGCTTTCCAATCTCGGCTTCACCGTCGCCGACGATGCCCGCCATCCCTTCGGCACCGAAAATGCCTGCGTCTTCTTTGCCGACGGCACCTATCTCGAACCGCTAGCCATAGCGTCCCGCGAGGAGTGCGAAGCGGCGGCACTCGACGGCAACGCCTTTGTGGCGCGTGATCAGGCGTTTCGTTTCCGCCAGGGACCGGAAGGCCTCTCGGCGCTGGTCTTCGGCACCGAGGATGCGGCGAGCGACCATATCCGCTTTCGGGCGCGGGGCATCTCCGGCGGTGACATGCTGGAGTTTTCCCGGCCGATGAAGCTGCCCGATGGCCGCGAAGGACTGGGCTCGTTCCGTCTTGCCTTTGCGGCCGACCTGCGCGCGCCGGATCTCTTTCTTTTCAGCTGTCAGCGCGTTCGCGCACTCCCCACCGATCGGGCGGCGCTGGAGCGACACGACAACGGCGTGATCGGCATAAGCGAAGTGGTGCTGTCGGAAGCCAATCCGACTGATTTCCAGTATCTGCTGCAGGAAGCGGTCGATGAGCGCGAGGTTTCGGCGCATTCCTTCGGCATGGATGTCGCGACCACCAACGCCAAGATCTCGGTGCTGAACGCCGCCGGCATGGAAGCCTTCTTCGGTCGCTCGGTGCGCGGTGCCGAACGGGGCCTTCGCGGACGGGCGGTCGTCTTCCGTGTTGCCGATCTCGAGGCAACGCGGGCGCTCTTTGCCGAGAACGATATCGAATTTGCAGAAATGGGCGGGCGCCTCATTGTCCCCGAAATGCCGGGGCAAGGGGTGATCTTCGCGTTTGGAGCTTGATGATGAAAACCAATGCCAGAGTCGTTGTCGGTGAGGGCGCCCGTCAGGTCGCCTTCGCACAGACCGAGAAGTTGTCGCTGATCGCAGGCCCCTGCCAGATGGAGAGCCGTGAACACGCCTTCATGATGGCGGGTGCGCTCTCCGAACTCTGCAACAAGCTCGGCCTCGGCCTCGTCTACAAGTCCTCCTTCGACAAGGCCAACCGCACCTCGCTTTCGGGCAAGCGTGGCATCGGTCTCGACAAGGCGATGGAAATCTTCGCCGACCTGAAAAAGGAATTCGGCTTTCCGGTTCTGACCGACGTGCACACCGAAGAGCAGTGCGCGCTTGTCGCCCCGACGGTCGATATCCTGCAGATCCCGGCCTTCCTGTCGCGCCAGACCGATCTTCTGGTCGCCGCCGCCAAGACCGGGCGGGCGATCAACGTCAAGAAGGGCCAGTTCCTGGCGCCCTGGGACATGAAGAACGTGTTGGCGAAGTTCACCGAAAGCGGCAACCCCAATGTCATGCTCTGCGAGCGTGGCGCTTCCTTCGGCTACAACACGCTGGTCTCCGACATGCGCTCGCTGCCGATCATGGCTTCGCTCGGCGCGCCGGTCGTCTTTGATGCGACCCATTCGGTTCAGCAGCCGGGCGGGCAGGGCGGCTCTTCGGGCGGTCAACGAGAATTCGTCGAGACCCTGGCGCGCGCTGCCGTTGCCGTCGGTGTTGCCGGTGTCTTTGTTGAAACCCATGAAGACCCGGACAATGCGCCCTCCGATGGCCCGAACATGGTGCATCTGAAGGACATGCCGAGGCTGCTCGAAAAGCTGCTGGCTTTCGACGCGATCGCCAAGGGCTGAGACCCGCGCGACGCTTCGTGAAATTTTCATGAACCGCAATGGCGCGGTTGTTTTTGCATATTGCGCGCCATTGTAATTTCGAGGCCTTGGCGTATGACAGGCCCCGACCACCCACCGTCCTCAACAGGGAAGAGATCATGACTGCAATCATCGACATCATCGGCCGAGAAATTCTGGACAGCCGCGGCAACCCGACCGTCGAGGTCGACGTGTACCTGGAAGACGGAAGCTTCGGCCGCGCGGCAGTCCCGTCGGGCGCCTCGACCGGTGCCCATGAGGCTGTTGAGCTGCGCGATGGTGGTACGCGTTACCTCGGCAAGGGCGTTGAACGTGCCGTCGAAGCCGTCAACGGCGAGATCTTCGAAGCGATCGGCGGTCTCGATGCCGAGAACCAGATCCAGATCGACAAGACCATGATCGAGCTCGACGGCACGGCGAACAAGTCGCGCCTCGGCGCCAACGCCATTCTCGGCGTTTCGCTTGCCGTTTCCAAGGCTGCCGCCGAAGCTGCCGGCCTGCCGCTCTACCGTTACGTCGGTGGTCCGAACGCCCACGTGCTCCCGGTTCCGATGATGAACATCATCAACGGTGGCGCGCACGCCGACAACCCGATCGACTTCCAGGAGTTCATGATCGTTCCGGTTGGCGCCGACACGATGCGTGATGCGGTTCGCATGGGCTCGGAAGTGTTCCACACGCTGAAGAAGCAGCTTGCAGCCGACGGCCACAACACCAATGTCGGCGACGAAGGCGGCTTCGCGCCGGGTCTCGCCTCTGCTCCGGCAGCGCTCGACTTCATCATGAAGTCGATCGAGAAGGCTGGCTACAAGCCGGGCGAAGACATGTTCATCGCGCTCGATTGCGCCGCAACCGAATTCTTCAAGGACGGCAAGTACGTGCTCGAAGGCGAAGGCCGCACGCTGGAGCCGGGTGCCATGGCTGAATACCTGGCGGAACTCGCCGCCAAGTACCCGATCTTCTCGATCGAAGACGGCATGGCCGAAGACGACTGGGACGGCTGGAAGGCTGTGACCGACCTCATCGGCAACAAGTGCCAGCTCGTCGGCGACGACCTGTTCGTCACCAACTCGGCCCGCCTGCGGGACGGCATCAAGATGGGCGTTGCCAACTCGATCCTCGTCAAGGTCAACCAGATCGGCTCGCTGTCGGAAACGCTCGACGCCGTCGAGACCGCCCACAAGGCGCGCTACACCGCCGTCATGTCGCACCGCTCGGGCGAAACCGAGGACGCGACGATCGCCGATCTCGCGGTTGCCACCAACTGCGGCCAGATCAAGACCGGCTCGCTTGCCCGTTCGGACCGGCTCGCCAAGTACAATCAGCTGATCCGCATCGAAGAGCAGCTCGGCGTGCAGGCCAAGTACGCCGGCCGCTCGATCCTGCGTGGCTGATCGCCGCCTGATTTTTGTCTGAAAACTGAGCCCGCCCACACGGCCCCGTGTGGGCGGGTTTCTATTTTCCTGCCGTTCATGGTCAACGGTCGGTTAATCAATCGACGCTAATCTGATTGCCGTACTGCGTATCAGGGCGGGAATGCATGTGGACACGGCATCATAAGAAACGGAAACTGGGTCGGCTGGTGATGCCGCTGATCGCGGTCGCCTTTCTCTCCTACTTCGGCTATCATTCCATTCACGGCGGCTATGGCCTGAAGGCGACCGAGCAATTCGATCGTCAGATCGTCGAGCGGCAGGCGCGGCTGGATAAGCTCACGAAGCAGCGAATGATCCTCGAAAAGGAGGTTCAGCTGATGAGTGATGGGTCGCTGGAACGGGACATGCTGGATGAAAAGGCTCGCCTCGCGCTGAACATGTCGCGAAGTGACGAGATCGTTATTTTCCACCGTGCCGCAAATTAACCTGAATTCAGTTAATTGGAATTTGTGAAGTAAAATCAATTATTTGTGCGGAATGCGAGCCATGCAAATATGGCATTGCTGTGTCTGCTTTCTTTCCCTATGGTAACCGCAAAAGGCTAACCATTGGGAGGAACGAATGGCTCCGCGAAAATCCGCGTCCGTTTCCAGCCGCAAGAGTGCCGCAAAGCCGGCGAAGAAAGACTTCAACGGCGGCACGTTCGCCGACTTCTCCAAACAGGAAGATCTGAGTGCCTACCGCGAGATGCTGCTGATCCGGCGTTTCGAGGAAAAGGCCGGCCAGCTCTATGGCATGGGCTTCATCGGCGGCTTCTGTCACCTCTACATCGGCCAGGAAGCCGTTGTCGTCGGCATGCAGATGGCGCTGAAGGAAGGCGACCAGGTCATCACCGCCTACCGTGATCATGGCCACATGCTGGCCTGCGGCATGAGCGCCCGCGGCGTCATGGCCGAACTCACCGGTCGTCGCAGCGGCCTTTCCAAGGGGAAGGGCGGCTCGATGCACATGTTCTCCAAGGAAAAGCACTTCTATGGCGGCCACGGCATCGTCGGCGCCCAGGTGTCGCTCGGCACCGGTCTTGCCTTTGCCAACCGCTATCGCGGAAACGACAATGTGTCCGTTGCCTATTTCGGTGACGGCGCTGCCAACCAGGGCCAGGTCTACGAAAGCTTCAACATGGCGCAGCTCTGGAAGCTGCCGGTGATCTACGTGATCGAGAACAACCGCTACGCCATGGGGACTTCCGTTTCGCGGGCTTCGGCACAGACCGACTTCTCGCAGCGCGGCGTCTCCTTCAACATTCCGGGCTTCCAGGTCGACGGCATGGACGTGCGCGCGGTCAAGGCCGCCGGCGACGAGGCTGTTGAGCATTGCCGCTCGGGCAAGGGTCCGATCATCCTTGAGATGCAGACCTATCGCTACCGCGGTCACTCGATGTCCGACCCGGCGAAGTACCGCTCGAAGGACGAAGTGCAGAAGATGCGCTCGGAGCATGACCCGATCGAGCAGGTGAAGGCGCGTCTGACCGAAAAGGGTTGGGCGAACGAGGATGAGCTGAAGCAGATCGACAAGGAAGTCCGTGACATCGTTGCTGACAGCGCCGATTTTGCCCAGGCCGATCCGGAGCCGGATGCATCCGAGCTCTACACCGACATCCTGCTTTGATCCGGGGAGGGACAAACATGCCAGTAGAAATTCTTATGCCCGCCCTTTCCCCGACCATGGAGGAAGGCACGCTCTCGAAATGGCTGAAGAACGAGGGGGACAAGGTGTCCTCCGGCGACGTCATTGCTGAAATCGAGACCGATAAGGCAACGATGGAAGTCGAAGCCGTCGATGAAGGCACGATCGGCAAGCTCTTGATTGCCGCCGGCACCGAAGGCGTCAAGGTCAACACCCCGATCGCCGTGCTGCTGCAAGACGGCGAAGGCGCTGGCGACATCGCCGCTCCGAAGGCCGAAGCGCCGAAGGCAGCCGCTGCCGAAGCGCCGGCCGCTTCCGCGCCGGCTCCGGTTGCAGCCCAGCCGAAGGTCGAAGTCGCTGCTGATCCGGCGATCCCTGCCGGCACCGAAATGGTGACGATGACCGTTCGCGAAGCACTTCGCGACGCCATGGCCGAAGAAATGCGCGCAAGCGACGACGTCTTCGTCATGGGTGAAGAAGTCGCCGAATATCAGGGCGCCTACAAGATTACCCAGGGCCTGCTGCAGGAATTCGGCGCCCGCCGTGTCATCGATACCCCGATCACTGAGCACGGCTTTGCCGGCGTCGGCGTCGGCGCTGCCATGACCGGCCTTCGTCCGATCGTCGAGTTCATGACCTTCAACTTCGCCATGCAGGCGATCGACCAGATCATCAACTCCGCTGCCAAGACACTCTATATGTCCGGCGGCCAGATGGGCGCGCCGATCGTCTTCCGTGGCCCGAGCGGTGCGGCTGCCCGCGTGGCCGCGCAGCACTCGCAGTGCTACGCCGCCTGGTACAGCCATATCCCGGGCCTCAAGGTCGTCATGCCCTACACGGCTGCCGACGCCAAGGGCCTGCTCAAGGCTGCGATCCGCGACCCGAACCCGGTCATCTTCCTCGAAAACGAAATCCTTTACGGTCACTCCTTCGAAGTGCCGAAGCTTGACGATTTCGTGCTGCCGATCGGCAAGGCCCGTATCCACAAGGTCGGCAAGGACGCAACGATCGTTTCCTTCGGTATCGGCATGACCTACGCCGTCAAGGCGGTTGCCGAACTCGAAGCCCAGGGCATCGATGTCGAACTGATCGACCTGCGCACCATCCGTCCGATGGACCTGCCGACGGTCATCGAATCCGTCAAGAAGACCGGCCGCCTCGTCACCGTCGAAGAAGGTTACCCGCAGTCTTCCGTCGGCACCGAGATCGCAACCCGCGTCATGCAGCAGGCCTTCGACTACCTTGACGCCCCGATCCTGACGATCGCCGGCAAGGATGTGCCGATGCCTTACGCCGCGAACCTCGAGAAGCTCGCGCTTCCGAACGTCGCAGAGGTTGTCGATGCGGTGAAAGCCGTTTGCTACAAATAAGGGGAGGGCCCTTCGATGCCTATCAACATCACAATGCCTGCCCTCTCCCCGACGATGGAAGAAGGCAATCTGGCCAAGTGGCTCGTCAAGGAAGGCGACAAGGTCAAGTCCGGTGACGTGATTGCCGAGATCGAGACCGACAAGGCGACGATGGAAGTCGAAGCCGTCGACGAAGGCACCGTTGCCAAGATCGTCGTTCCCGCCGGCACCGATGGCGTCAAGGTCAATGCGCTGATCGCCGTTCTCGCCGCCGATGGCGAGGATGTCGCCGCCGCCGCCAAGGGCGGCAACGGCGCGGCAGCACCGGCACCCGCCGCCAAGGCCGAAGCGCCTGCACCGGCAGCGCCGAGCGCTCCGGCTGCGGCTCCTGCCGCTGCACCGGCTGCAGCCCAGCCGGCCAAGGCCGAGGGCGGCGCACGCGTCTTCTCCTCGCCGCTCGCACGCCGTCTGGCAAAGGACGCGGGCATTGACCTGTCGGCAGTTGCCGGCACCGGTCCTCATGGCCGCGTCGTCAAGAAGGACGTCGAAGCCGCCGTCTCCGGTGGTGCTGCCAAGCCCGCCGCCGCACCGGCCGCCGGTGCTGCTGCTCCTGCAGCCGCACCGCTTGCCAAGGGCATGTCGGAAGACGCCGTTCTCAAGCTGTTCGAGCCGGGCTCCTACGAACTCGTGCCGCATGACGGCATGCGCAAGACGATCGCCAAGCGTCTCGTCGAATCCAAGCAGACGATCCCGCACTTCTACGTGTCGGTGGACTGCGAACTCGACGCGCTGCTGGCACTGCGTGCGCAGCTCAACGCAGCGGCTCCCGAGCAGGGTGGCAAGCCGGTCTACAAGCTCTCCGTCAACGACATGGTCATCAAGGCCCTGGCGCTGGCACTGCGCGATGTTCCGAACGCGAACGTCTCGTGGACCGAGAGTAATATGGTCAAGCACAAGCACGCCGATGTCGGCGTTGCCGTGTCGATCCCGGGCGGCCTGATCACCCCGATCATCCGCCAGGCGGAACTGAAGAGCCTGTCGGCCATCTCCAACGAGATGAAGGACCTCGGCCAGCGTGCCAAGGACCGCAAGCTGAAGCCCGAAGAATACCAGGGCGGCACGACTGCCGTCTCCAACATGGGCATGATGGGCGTCAAGAACTTCGCCGCCGTCGTCAACCCGCCGCATGCCACGATCCTCGCGGTCGGTGCCGGCGAGGAGCGCGTCGTCGTCAAGAACAAGCAGATGGTCATCGCCAACGTCATGACCGTCACGCTTTCGACCGACCATCGCTGCGTCGATGGCGCGCTCGGTGCCGAACTGCTCGGTGCCTTCAAGCGCTACATCGAAAACCCGATGGGCATGCTGGTCTGAGTTGGATGGGGACCGGCCTTCGGGCCGGTCCGTTCCTTTTCGCGCAGTCGAAGGCGGGCCCGGACGATGAAAACAGTTCTCTGCTATGGCGACAGTCTGACCTGGGGCTACGATGCCACCGATGGCGGTCGACATGCGCTTGCCGATCGCTGGCCGAGTGTCTTGCAGAAGGCGCTGGGGCCGGACGTCCAGGTCATCGCCGAGGGGCTGAACGGCCGCACGACCGCCTACGACGATCACCTCGCCGATTGCGACCGCAATGGTGCGAAGGTGCTGCCGACGCTGCTGCACAGCCACGCGCCGCTCGATCTCATCATTCTTCTTCTCGGCGCAAATGACATGAAGCCGGTGATCCACGGAACCGCCTTCGGCGCCGTGAAGGGCGTCGAACGGCTGGTCAATCTGGTGCGCCGTCACGATTGGCCGGTTGAGAGTGAGGACGGCCCGGAGATCCTGATCGTGTCGCCGCCGGTGCTTTGCGAAACGGCCGACGCCGGCTTTGCCGCAATGTTCGCAGGCGGCATCGAGCAGTCTTCGATGCTGGCGCCCCTTTATCGCGATCTCGCCGACGAACTCGATTGCGGCTTCTTCGATGCCGGATCAGTGGCGGTGACGACGCCGCTCGATGGCGTGCATCTCGATGCGGAAAACACGCGTGCGATTGGCCGGGGTCTGGAACCGGTCGTGCGGATGATGCTCGGGGTCTGAGAATGGTCGGGGGCGTCACCATACGTCCGGCCGAAAGACGTGAGGCGGCGGAACTCGCCATCCTCGTCGATATCGCCGCGCATGGCTTTGCCTCCTGGCTCTGGTACGGCGCCGTCCAGCATGGGGTGACGGATACGGCTTTTGAGCGCGGGCGCAACAAGCTGCGCGAAGAGCCGGGTCCGGGGAACTGGCGTGATGCGCTGGTTGCCGAGGTCGATGACGAGGTTGCCGGAGTGTCGCTCGGCTACGGGGTCGGGCCGGAAGCGGCTGAGATTGTTGCCGGGCACCCGGTTCTCGAGCCCCTGCTGGCGCTGCAGCGGCAGATCGTCGGCCACTGGTTCATAGAGAGCCTGGGCGTCTATCGCCATCAGCGCGGCCGGGGGATCGGCAAGGCGCTTCTGGCCAAGGAATTCGAACGCGCCGGATCGGCGCCGGTGAGCCTGATCACCGAGAGCCACAACGGCAGGGCTCAGGCACTATACAGGGCAAACGGTTTCGGCGAGGCAGCGCGCGCCGAGGCGGTTCCGCTCTTTGAGGAAAGCAAGAAACACGACTGGGTGCTCTTCACCCGCAAGGTCGCTTGAGACAAAGGCAGGAAACACATGGCTGAGAATTACGACGTCATCGTCATCGGTTCGGGTCCGGGGGGCTATATCGCCGCCATTCGTGCGGCACAGTTGGGTCTCAAGACCGCGGTCGTCGAGCGCGAGCACCTGGCCGGCATCTGCTCCAACTGGGGCTGCATCCCGACCAAGGCGCTGCTGCGCTCCGCCGAAGTTCTGCACTACGCCCAGCACCCGGCCAGCTATGGCATCAAGATCGAAGGCACCGTGACGCCGGACCTGAAGGCGATCGTTGCACGCTCGCGCGGCATTGCCGAGCGCATGAATGGCGGCGTCGGCTTCCTGATGAAGAAGAACAAGGTCGATGTGATCTGGGGTGAAGCCAAGCTCACGAAGCCCGGCGAGATCGTCGTCGGCAAGTCGACGAAGCCGGTTGTCCAGCCGCAGGCGCCGCTGCCGAAGAACACTAAGGGCGAGGGCACCTACACCGCCAAGCATATCATCATCGCGACCGGCGCCCGCCCACGCGCGCTGCCGGGCATCGAGCCCGATGGCAAGCTGATCTGGACCTACTTCGAGGCGATGAAGCCTGAGGAAATGCCGAAGTCGCTGCTGGTCATGGGCTCGGGCGCGATCGGCATCGAATTCGCCTCCTTCTACCGCACCATGGGTGTGGACGTGACGGTCGTCGAAGTGATGCCGAACGTGATGCCGGTCGAAGATGCCGAGATTTCGAACATCGCCAAGAAGCAGTTCGAAAAGCAAGGCATGAAGATCCATCTCCAGGCCAAGGTGACGAAGGTCGAGAAGGCTGCCAACTCGATCACCGCCCATGTCGAGATGAAGGACGGCAAGGTCGAGAAGATCACCGCTGACCGCATGATCTCGGCCGTCGGCGTTCAGGGCAACATCGAGAACCTCGGCCTCGAAACGCTCGGGGTCAAAACCGACCGCGGCTGCATCGTCATCGACGGCTACGGCAAGACCAACGTTCCCGGCGTCTACGCGATCGGCGACGTCGCCGGACCGCCGATGCTCGCCCACAAGGCCGAGCATGAGGCCGTCATCTGCGTCGAAAAGATCGCTGGCCTGCCGAACGTTCATCCGATGGACAAGCTGAAGATCCCGGGCTGCACCTATTGCCACCCGCAGGTCGCCTCCGTCGGCCTTACGGAAGCCAAGGCCAAGGAACTCGGACGCGACATCCGCGTCGGCCGTTTCCCCTTCGTTGCCAACGGCAAGGCGATTGCGCTGGGCGAAGACCAGGGTCTGGTCAAGACGATCTTCGACAAGAAGACCGGCGAACTCTTGGGCGCCCACATGGTCGGTGCGGAAGTCACCGAACTGATCCAGGGCTTCGTCGTCGCGATGAACCTCGAGACGACCGAAGAAGATCTGATGCACACGATCTTCCCGCATCCGACGATCTCCGAGACGATGAAGGAAAGCGTGCTCGACGCCTACGGCCGCGCGCTCAACGCCTGATGGTTTCGGCGCCGGCGTTTTTGGTGTAGCTTTGGCATTGATAATGGGCGCATTTTCAATGCACGGAGACCAAAATGAGCGTGAACGGCGTCGGTATTTTGGCTGCGATCATCGTTGGCGGTTTGGCTGGGTGGCTCGCGGAGAAGTTCATGGGCAGCAGCATGGGGCTGATCATGAACATAGTGCTCGGCATCATCGGCGCGGTGGTGCTGAATTTCATCCTGGCGGCATTCAACATGGCGTATGCCGGATGGGTCGCTTACCTGATCATCGGCTTCATCGGCGCATGCCTGTTGATCGCCGCTGGTCGGGTCGTGAAACGATAGTCTGCCGGGCCTTCTGTGCTTCCGTCGGGCTTCGAAAATAGACGGCCTGACATTTCCGGTCGGGCCGTCTATATAGAGCGAAAATGGGTCATCCGGCCTGATGCCGGACCCGCCGCGACGAGGAAGACAGTATGGTAACGGTGTTCGATGCCGTCTCTGACCGGGCGCAACGCGTCCGCCACCCGGAAAAGGCCCACAAGCCCGACACGGAAGTGATGCGCAAGCCGGAGTGGATCCGCGTCAAGGCGCCGATGTCCAAGGGCTACCAGGAGACGCGCGAGTTGGTGCGTTCGCACAAGCTCGTGACCGTGTGCGAGGAAGCCGGTTGCCCGAACATCGGCGAATGCTGGGACAAGAAGCACGCCACCTTCATGATCATGGGCGAGATCTGTACCCGCGCCTGCGCCTTCTGCAATGTCGCGACCGGGAAGCCGAATGCGCTCGACATGGAAGAGCCGGCCAACATCGCCAAGGCCGTCAAGCAGATGGGCCTCAGCCACGTCGTCATCACTTCGGTCGACCGTGACGATCTGGAAGATGGCGGCGCCGAACATTTCGAGAAGGTCATCTGGGCGATCCGCGAGGCCTCGCCGACGACCACGATCGAAATCCTGACGCCGGACTTCCTGAAGAAGCCGGGTGCGCTGGAACGCGTCGTTGCCGCCAAGCCTGACGTCTTCAACCACAATATGGAAACGGTTCCCGGCAACTATCTGACGGTCCGCCCGGGTGCGCGCTACTTCCACTCGGTCCGCCTGCTGCAGCGCGTGAAGGAACTGGACCCGACCATGTTCACCAAGTCCGGCATCATGGTCGGCCTCGGCGAAGAGCGCAACGAAGTGCTGCAGTTGATGGACGACCTGAGGACCGCCGATGTCGACTTCCTGACGATCGGCCAATACCTGCAGCCGACGCGCAAGCACCACAAGGTCGAAGCGTTCGTCACGCCCGAGGAGTTCAAGTCCTACGAGACTGTCGCCTACACCAAGGGCTTCCTGATGGTGTCGTCGAGCCCGCTGACGCGCTCGTCGCACCACGCCGGCGACGACTTTGCGCGGCTGCGTGCAGCCCGCGAAAAGAAGCTGGCGGCCGTGGCAGGCTGACGGCTCGGCCGCTCAAAAAATACCGAAACTCCGGCCCCGCGCCGGAGTTTCGCATTGGGTTTCCTTGTTCCCGAGTTCCGCGGGAGTTTCCATGGACCTGCCGTCAAAACCGGCAATCGTCAGCTATGTCGACGATGCCGTTGCCGCCGACCATATTCGCAGTGCCAGGCGTATCCTCGTTGTCGGGTGCTCCGGCGGCGGCAAGTCGACGCTTTCGCAGAAGCTCGCCCGTCAGTTCCAGTTGACCTACATCTCGATCGATCGCGATATCCGGTGGTTGCCGGGTTGGGCAGAGCGTGACCGGGCGGAGCAGCGCCAGCGCATTGTCGAGAGGATCGCCGCCGATCGCTGGGTCATGGATGGCACCGGTCCGTCCACATTCGATATCCGGGTGCCGAGAAGCGACATCGTGATCTGGGTGCGCATGCCGCGGCTTGTCTGCATATGGGGCGTCGTCACCCGCTGGCTGAAACATTTCGGCCGCACCCGCCCGGAGATGGCGCCGGGCTGCATCGAAAAGGTCGATTGGGATTTCCTTCAGTTCATCTGGACGTTTGAGCAGAAGTTTACGCCGCACATCGTCGCAGGTCTGGCGAAGCACGGCCCTGACGTGCCAGTTCTGCAGTTGAAATCGCGGCGCCAGATGCGCAGGCTCCTTGATCTTCTCGGTTCTCCCGCTTAACTCCCCTTTATGCCGCATTTCGAAACCAACCACGTCGTCAAGCACACCGCAGACCAGATGTTCGACCTCGTTGCCGACGTCGAACAGTATCCGCAGTTCCTGCCGCTCTGTGAGGCACTGACGGTACGCTCGCGCAAGGAGCGCGATGGAAAAGTGCTTCTGCTTGCCGATATGACCGTCGGTTACAAGGCGATCCGCGAGACCTTCACGACGCAGGTGCTGCTGAACAAGGCAGAGCGGACGATCGACGTCAAATACATCGACGGGCCGTTCAAATATCTCGACAACCGCTGGCGCTTCGAGCCTTCGGGCGAGGGGCAGTCGATCGTGCACTTCGACATCGACTACGAGTTCAAGAGCCGCATCCTCGGGGCCTTGATGGGCTCGATGTTCGACCGTGCCTTCCGCATGTTCTCCGACGCCTTCGAAAAGCGCGCCGACAGCATCTATTCGGCCTGAGCGATCTGCGTGAGCAGATCGAGTGCGGTGCGGATGGTCGCAAGCCTTATGTTGCTGCGGCCGATATCGCCGTAGCGCATCTCGCGATGCAGCAGCGCGCCGTTTCGCCCTGCCGCAGCGAGATGCACAAGGCCGACAGGCTTTTCAGCCGAACCACCGCTCGGCCCAGCAATGCCGGTGACGGCAACGGCGAAGTCAGCCGCCGAATGCGCGATTGCGCCCTGTGCCATCTCGATCGCCGTCTGCCGCGAGACGGCACCATGGGCGACGAGCGTCGCCGTCTCGACGCCGAGCATTGCGACCTTTGCCTCATTGGAATAGGTGACGAAGCCGCGGTCGAGGACTGCGGACGAGCCGGAGATCTCGGTCAGCGCCCCGGAGATCAGGCCACCAGTGCAGGATTCGGCGGTTGCCACCTTGAGGCCATGTGCCGTGAACTGCGCGATGATCTCACTGGCTTTGACTTCGATGTCGGCGGACCACATCACGAAAGGTTCCCATAGACGACCGTCGCCGTGGCGATCGCGGCGATGCCTTCGTCGCGGCCGACGAAACCAAGGCGTTCGTTGGTCGTTGCCTTGACCGAGCACCGGTCGAGTGAAATCCCCAGCATGTCCGAGAGATTTTCGCGCATCGTCAGGCGGTGCGGCCCGACCTTCGGCGCTTCGGCGATCAGCGAAACGTCTGCATTGGTGATGATGCCGCCGCGCTCGCGCACGATTTTGGCCGCGTGCTCCAGGAAGATGCGCGACGGCGCGCCCTTCCATTGCGGGTCGGACGGCGGGAAATGGTCGCCGATGTCACCGGCGCCGCAGGTGGCAAGCAATGCGTCGGTCAGCGCATGCAGCGCTACGTCGGCATCGGAATGGCCGGAAAGTTTCTTGGTGTGCGCAATGAAGACGCCACAGAGCGTGACGCCGTCGCCCTCGACGAGCTGGTGCACGTCGTAGCCGTTGCCAGTGCGCACATCGGGCAGGGGGGTGCGCTTGAGTTTTTCGTCGGCCATGGCGATATCCCTTTTCAGCGTAAGCTTGACGTTGTCGACGGCGCCTTCGACGAGCACGACCTTGAGGCCGGCCCATTCGGCGATCGACGCGTCGTCGGTAAAATCCGTGCGGCCGCTTCTCGCCGCCTCCCGGTGAGCGGCAAGAATTGCCTGGAGATCGAATGTCTGAGGCGTCTGCGCGCCGTAGAGGCCGTCGCGCGGCACGGTTTCCGTGACCGTGCCATCTTTGCCGGCACGCTTCAGCGTGTCTGCGACGGCGACCGCCGGCAGTACGGCCCTGACGTCCTCACTCAATGCCGCAACGCACCGCGACAGCAGCGCGTGATCGGCAAAGGGGCGCACCGCATCGTGGATCATCACGCGGCGCGCGCCGATGTCGGCCAGGGCTTCGAGGCCGGCGAGCACCGATATCTGCCGGGTCGCGCCGCCGTGGACGATGATCACATCCTCGGCCACCGAGCGTTTGCGTGCGGCGTTAAACAGCGCCTCGTCGTCCGGATGGATGACGACGACGATCGGACCGGCGCCCGGCCATGTCGCGAAAGTGTCAAGCGTATGGGCGATAACGGGGCGGTCGCCGATGGTTCGGTACTGCTTCGGGCCCTCGGCGGATTGCCCGGCGCGTTCGCCGCGTCCTGCCGCAACGATAACCACGCCGCACTTGAACTGTTCTTGAGGCTGCATTTTCTGTATGAGGTCCCGCATTCGCCGATCTTCGCCGTGATGTACCGCGAAGGGTCGTGCTTTGCCAGCTGAGCTTAGAATTTTGCGCGCCGCGCCGAAATCGCTTGGCAAGTCCGAGAACAATGTCTAAAAATAGTGCAGGAACAACATGTGCCTGAAAGATATGCATTTGCCAATTCCGGCTCTTTCGTCTCCGCTTCGCATCGGATCCATCGAAATCCGCAACCGAGTTGCGCTCGCGCCGATGTCCGGCGTCACCGATCTCCCATTCCGGCGGCTTGCCTGGCGCTTCGGTGCGGGTTTCGTCGTGACTGAAATGGTGGCGAGCCGTGAACTGGTCGGCAATGCCCAGGAATCCTGGGCGCGGCTGAAGAACTCCGGGATCGAGCCGCACATCGTCCAGCTTGCGGGCCGTGAGGCCCATTGGATGGCGGAGGCCGCGAAGATCGCTGCCGACAATGGCGCCGACATCATCGACATCAATATGGGCTGCCCGGCAAAGAAGGTGACGGGCGGTTACTCCGGTTCGGCCCTGATGCGCGACCCCGATCACGCTTTGTCGCTGGTTGAGGCGACCGTCAACGCCGTCGATGTGCCCGTGACGCTGAAGATGCGGCTCGGCTGGGATGAAAACTCGATCAATGCGCCGCTGATTGCCAAGCGCGCCGAAGAGGCGGGCGTGAAGGCAATTACCGTGCACGGCCGCACGCGCATGCAGTTCTACAACGGCAAGGCGGATTGGGATGCGATCCGATTGGTCCGCGACGTCGTTACCGTGCCGCTGGTCGCCAATGGTGACGTGGAGACGGTCGCCGATGCGGAAAAGATTCTCCGCCGATCGGGCGCGGACGCCGTCATGGCCGGCCGGTCCTCGCAGGGGCGCCCGTGGCACGTCGGGCTTCTCGCCGGGGCGGTCACGCATCCGTCAGCGGCGGAGGTCGCCGATATCTTTGCGGAGCACTACGAGATGATGCTCGAATTCTATGGCGTTGAGGTCGGCCTCCGGCATGCCCGCAAGCATGTCGCCTGGTATCTCGATCGCGCCGCCCCTGACCTTGCGGGTCCGGAAAAGGCCGCAATCCTGACATCGACCGATGCCCGTTTCGTCCGCGACAGAGCCCGTGCGGCGATGCTCGACGCCGCCTCGAGTAAGCCGGAAGGCGAGGCGGTCGCAGAAGGAATTGCCGCATGACCGAGAAACCGAGCATGCCGGATGCCGTCGCCAACGGTCTGTCGATGGCGGTTCTGAACGCCATCCAGAACCCGGTGATCATGGTGGACGCCAAGGGTCTCGTCGCCTTTGCCAACTGGGAGGCCGAATCGTTTTTCGGCGCCAGCGCCAACCACCTGGCGCGCCATGACATCAGCGCCTTCATTCCCTTTGGTAGTCCGCTGCTGACGCTGATCGAGCAGGTGCGCGAGCGCAAGGCGCCGGTCAACGAGTATCGCGTCGACCTGAGTTCGCCGCGCCTTGGGGCCGACAAGCTCGTCGATCTCTATGTCGCCCCTGTACTGTCCGAGCCGGGTGCGGTCGTCGTGGTCTTCCAGGAGCGTTCGATGGCCGACAAGATCGACCGGCAGCTGACGCATCGCGGCGCTGCCCGTTCGGTGACCGGTCTCGCCTCGATGCTGGCGCATGAAATCAAGAACCCACTCTCAGGCATCCGCGGTGCTGCGCAACTGCTGGAGACCTCCGCCAACGACGAGGACCGCGCGCTGACGCGGCTGATCTGCGACGAGACCGACCGCATCGTTTCGCTGGTCGATCGCATGGAGGTGTTTTCCGACGAGCGCCCCGTCGATCGCGTGCCGCTGAACATCCATTCGGTGCTCGACCACGTGAAGGCGATCGCCAAGGCCGGCTTCGCCCGCCACATCAAGTTCGCGGAGCACTACGATCCGTCGCTGCCGCCCGTCTATGCCAACCGCGATCAGCTGGTTCAGGTGTTCCTGAACCTGATCAAGAATGCGGCCGAAGCGATCGGCGAACGCCACGACGGCGAAATCCTGCTGACGACCGCCTACCGGCCGGGCATTCGCCTGTCGGTTGCCGGGACGCGCGAGAAGATCTCGCTGCCGCTGGAATTCTGCGTGCACGACAATGGCCCAGGCGTCCCTCAGGACCTGCTGCCGCTCTTGTTTGACCCCTTCATCACCACCAAGACCAATGGTTCAGGCCTGGGTCTCGCTCTGGTTGCCAAGATCATCGGCGGCCATGGCGGGATCGTCGAATGCGACAGCCAGCAGAACCGCACCACCTTCCGCGTGCTGATGCCTGCCTCCAAGGGCCAGGCCGCGGATGACGACGACATGCCGATGACAAAAGGAAACCTTGCATGACCGGTGCCACGATCCTCGTCGCGGATGACGATGCCGCCATTCGCACCGTGCTGAACCAGGCGCTCAGCCGCGCCGGCTACGATGTCCGCATCACCTCCAACGCGGCGACGCTGTGGCGCTGGATTGCGGCGGGCGATGGCGATCTGGTCGTGACCGACGTGGTGATGCCGGACGAAAACGCCTTCGATCTTCTCCCGCGCATCAAGAAGGCGCGCCCCGACCTGCCAGTGCTGGTCATGAGCGCCCAGAACACATTCATGACGGCGATCAAGGCCTCGGAGAAGGGCGCCTACGACTATCTGCCGAAGCCTTTCGACCTGACCGAGTTGATCGGCATCATCGGCCGGGCGCTGTCGGAGCCGAAGCGCCGGCCGGCAAAGCTCGACGACGACACCCAGGACGGCATGCCGCTGGTCGGCCGCTCGGCTGCGATGCAGGAAATCTACCGGGTGCTGGCGCGCCTGATGCAGACCGACCTGACCCTGATGATTACCGGAGAGTCCGGCACCGGCAAGGAGCTTGTTGCACGCGCGCTGCACGACTATGGCAAGCGCCGCAACGGCCCTTTCGTGGCGATCAACATGGCGGCGATCCCGCGCGACCTGATCGAATCGGAACTGTTCGGCCACGAGAAGGGCGCCTTTACCGGTGCGCAGATGCGCTCGACCGGGCGTTTCGAGCAGGCCGAAGGCGGAACGCTCTTCCTCGACGAAATCGGCGACATGCCGATGGACGCGCAGACGCGTCTTCTACGGGTCTTGCAGCAGGGGGAATATACGACCGTCGGCGGCCGCACGCCGATCCGCTCCGACGTGCGTATTGTCGCGGCAACCAACAAGGACCTGAAGCAGTCGATCAATCAGGGCCTGTTCCGCGAAGACCTCTACTATCGTCTGAACGTCGTGCCGCTGCGGTTGCCGCCGCTGCGCGACCGTGCCGAGGACATTCCGGACCTCGTGCGCCACTTCGTCCAGCAAGCGGAAAAGGAAGGCTTGGACGTCAAGCGCTTCGACCATGAGGCGCTGGAGCTGATGAAGGCGCACCCCTGGCCGGGCAACGTTCGCGAGCTGGAGAACCTGGTGCGGCGCCTGACGGCACTTTATCCACAGGATGTCATCAGCCGCGAGATCATCGAAAACGAGCTTCGCTCCGAGATCCCGGATAGCCCGATCGAGAAGGCGGCGGCGCGTCCGGGCTCGCTGACGATTTCGCAGGCGGTCGAAGAAAATATGCGCCAGTATTTCGCAAGCTTTGGCGAGGCCTTGCCTCCGGCCGGCCTTTACGACCGGGTACTTGCGGAAATGGAGTATCCGCTGATCCTCGCAGCGCTCACCGCCACCCGCGGCAACCAGATCAAGGCGGCCGATCTGCTCGGCCTCAACCGCAACACGCTGCGCAAGAAGATCCGCGAGCTCGGTGTTTCGGTCTATCGCAGCTCACGCAGCGCTTGACTTGGTCGCACCCACCGTTGCATTTTCGCCACAATGCGTTGCTTGAACGGATAACGGCCGCCGAATCGCGCGTCGTTGCCGTCCTGTTCAATCGATTTGACCCAATCGATTGACGGGGGTGCAGCGCGGCAGCCCATCTGGGTGGTGAGGTCAACCTTTGACCCGAGAATGCAAGCAAGAGATGCCGTCGCCGGCCGGCGACGGTTGGGGGAACGCTTTTCATGGTGGACGCAATGGCCTTGCCGCTGGGCACAGATGAGGGACTGGCGGCGCAGGATCGCCGTGGCTCCTTTGCCCTGCCGGGCCTGATGTTGGCAACCGGCGCGCTGATCTGTGCGACCGTTTCCCTGCTCGTGCTTCTCGGCCTGACGCCAATCAAGCTCGAACGAAATATCGTCATCGCCTGTGCGGCGATCAACAGCCTCTTCGTCGTCGGCCTCATCTATCTGATCGCCCGTGAAATCCTGCGTCTCCTGCGCGCCCGCCACAAAGGCCGTGCCGCAGCGCGACTGCACGTGCGCATCGTCGCGCTGTTTTCAATCGTGGCGATCACGCCGGCGGTTCTCGTCGCGATCTTTGCCAGCATCACGCTCGATGTCGGCCTTGACCGCTGGTTTTCGCTCCGAACCCAGGCGATCGTCCGCTCCTCGATCAACGTGGCGCAGGCCTATGTGCTCGAGAATGCCAGCTATCTCCAGGGCCAGACCGTGTCGATGGCGAACGACCTCGAGCGCAACCGTCAGCTCTACAGCCTCGACCGCACGGGCTTTGCCGAGCTGATGACCCGCCAGGCGCGCGGACGCGGTATGCTGGGCGCCTTTCTTGTGCGTGCCGACGGCAGCCCCATCGTGCAGGCCAACATCTCGACCGATCGGCCGCTGCCGGCGATCCCGCCGGATGCGTTGAAGAGTTCCGTCTCTGGCCAGCCGACTCTGATCCCGCCGGGGATTACCAACCTTGTCGGCGCGGTCATCCCGCTCGACGACATCCCGGGCACCTTCCTCTACACGGTTCGAAACGTCGATCCGGAGGTGATGCGCTCGCTCCGGCTGATGGAGGAGAACACCGCCGAGTACAAGATGCTCGAGGCCGGGCGAACCTTCACCCAGATCGCCTTCGGCGTCCTCTATCTCGGCTTTGCCCTCATCGTACTGCTTGCCGCGATCTGGACCGCGATCGCAGTCGCTGACCGGATTGTCCGGCCCATCCGCCAGCTGATCGGTGCCGCCGACAGCGTCGCTTCCGGCAATCTCGATGTCGTCGTGCCGGTGCGCGCCGTCGATGGCGACGTCGGTAATCTGTCACGAACCTTCAACAAGATGGTTTCTGAGATCCGCAGCCAGCAGGAGCAGATCCTGGAGGCCAAGGACGAAGTAGACCACCGCCGCCGCTTCATCGAGGCGGTTCTGTCGGGCGTGACCGCGGCTGTCATCGGTGTCGGTCGTGACCGCCAGATCACCATTGCCAATCCGTCGTCCGAAGATTTCCTGAAGAAGGCCGCGCCGGATCTTCTCGGTGCCGATCTCAGGCAGATCGCGCCCGAGATCGAGGAGGTCCTGGTCGAGGCCGAAGGGCGCCATCGCAACGATTACCGCAAGCAGATCAACGTCATGCGCGGCGGAACCGAGCGCACGCTGAACGTTCAGGTGACGCGCGAAGAGGGCGGCGAGGCGAACGAATCCTACGTCATCACCATCGACGACATCACCGATCTCGTCATCGCCCAGCGCTCGACCGCCTGGGCGGACGTGGCGCGCCGCATCGCCCACGAGATCAAGAACCCGCTGACGCCGATCCAGCTTTCCGCCGAGCGCCTGAAGCGGCGCTACGGCAAACAGATCAATCAGGACGACAAAGCCGTTTTCGACCAGTGCACGGACACCATCGTGCGCCAGGTGGAAGACATCGGACGCATGGTGGACGAGTTCTCGGCCTTCGCGCGCATGCCGAAGCCGACAAAGGAACGGGCGGATCTTCGCGCGATCCTGAAGGATGCAGTGTTCCTGCGCGAAATGGGCAACAACCACATCAACTTCGTGCGCGACTTCGGCGAGGAGCCGCTTGAGGGCTTGTTCGACGGGCGCATGCTTGGCCAGGCCTTCGGCAACATCGTCAAGAATGCCGTGGAATCGATCGAGGCGGTGCCGGCGGATGCGGTCCGCGGCCAGCCTGTCGTCGTGGCGCGTGCGCGAACCGATGCGGCGACCGGCCAGTTCGTCGTCGACATCATCGACAACGGCAAGGGTCTGCCCACGGAAAATCGGCACCGTATTCTGGAGCCATACATGACGATGCGCGAGAAGGGCACGGGCCTGGGTCTCGCCATCGTCAAGAAGATCATTGAGGACCATGGCGGACAATTGGAATTGCACGACGCGCCTGCCGAATACGACGGTGGTGTCGGGGCGATGATCCGCGTGATCCTGCCGCCTGCCGGAGAAACCGGGGGCGAAGAGAGTTTGAAGGATAAGGGTGCGAGCGATGGCCGCTGATATTCTGGTTGTGGACGATGAGGAAGATATCCGCGAGATCGTGTCGGGTATCCTGTCCGACGAGGGGCACGAAACGCGCACCGCCTTCGACAGCGACAGCGCGCTGGCGGCGATCAGCGATCGCGTGCCGCGGCTGGTCTTCCTCGACATCTGGATGCAGGGAAGCCGCCTCGACGGCCTGGCGCTGCTCGACGAGATCAAGGGGCGGCACCCGGATCTTCCGGTTGTCATGATTTCCGGTCACGGCAACATCGAGACCGCGGTCAACGCCATCAAGCGCGGCGCCTATGATTTCATCGAGAAGCCCTTCAAGGCCGACCGTCTGATCCTGATCGCCGAACGGGCGCTGGAAAATTCCAAGCTCAAGCGCGAAGTCTCGGAGCTGAAGAAGAAGTCCGGCGATCCGGTCGAGCTGATCGGCACGTCCGTTGCCGTCTCGCAGCTTCGCCAGACGGTCGAAAAGGTCGCGCCGACCAACAGCCGCATCATGATCCAGGGGCCCTCGGGTTCCGGTAAGGAACTGGTCGCGCGCATGATCCACCGCAAGTCGACGCGATCGACGGGCCCCTTCGTGGCGCTGAACGCAGCGGCGATCACGCCGGACCGAATGGAAATCGCCCTCTTCGGGACCGAGGGCACGCCGGGCCAGCCGCGCCGCACGGGCGCGCTCGAGGAAGCCCATGGCGGCATCCTTTATCTCGACGAGATCGGCGAAATGCCGCGCGAGACGCAGAACAAGATCCTGCGCGTGCTCGTCGACCAGCAGTTCGAGCGTGTCGGCGGCACCAAACGCGTGAAGGTCGACGTCCGGATCATCTCGTCGACGGCCTACAATCTCGAAAACATGATCTCCGAGGGCCTGTTCCGCGAAGACCTGTTCCACCGGCTGGCGGTCATTCCGGTTCGTGTTCCGGCACTCGCCGAGCGGCGCGAAGACATTCCGTTCCTCGTCGACATGTTCATGCGCCAGGTCAGCGAGCAGGCGGGCATCCGTCCGCGCAAGATCGGCGACGACGCGCTGGCGGTGCTGCAGGCGCATGACTGGCCGGGCAACATCCGCCAGCTTCGCAACAACATCGAGCGGCTGATGATCCTTGCCCGCAGCGACGGTCCGGATACGCCGATCTCGGCCGACATGCTGCCGACCGAAGTGGGTGACACCCTGCCGAAGATTTCGGCCCAGGGCGACCAGCACATCATGACCTTGCCGTTGCGCGAGGCTCGCGAAATGTTCGAACGTGATTATCTGATCGCGCAGATCAACCGATTCGGCGGCAATATTTCGCGCACGGCGGAGTTTGTCGGTATGGAGCGGTCGGCGCTGCATCGGAAGCTGAAGTCGCTGGGCGTCTGAACCGGAATTTCCGGCCAACCCGCCCGCGCTCGCATGTGAAAGAACGACATGAAGGTAGTCATTTGTGGCGCGGGGCAGGTCGGTTACGGCATTGCCGAGCGACTGGCGCAGGAAGACAACGACGTTTCGGTGATCGATACGTCGGCGGCGCTGATCGCCAACATCACCGAGAGCCTCGACGTGCGCGGTTACGTCGGCCATGGCGCGCATCCGGATGTGCTCGCCAAGGCGGGTGCTGACCAGGCCGACATGCTGATTGCGGTCACGCTGTCCGACGAAGTCAACATCGTCGCCTGTGAAGTGGCGCACGCGATCTTCAACGTGCCGACGAAGGTTGCGCGCATTCGGGCGCAGAGCTATCTCGCGCCTGAGTATGCGAACCTGTTTTCGCGCGAGAACGTGCCGATCGACGTCACCATCTCGCCCGAAGTTGAGGTCGGGCGGCTCGTGCTGCGGCGCATTTCCTTTCCCGGCGCGATCGACGTTGTGCGTTTCGCCGATGACCGCATCGCCATGGTCGCCTTCGAGTGCCTGGAAGACTGTCCCGTCGTCGGCACGCCGCTGCAACAGTTGAGCGAACTGTTTCCTGACCTGCTTGCGACCGTCACCGGCATTTTCCGCAACGGCAAGGTGATCGTGCCCCATTCCGACGACCAGTTGCAGGCGGGCGATATCGCCTATGTCGTTTGCGATCGGGATCATGCGCGGCGCACGCTTACGCTCTTCGGCCACGAAGAGCAGGAGGCGCGGCGCATCATCATTTTCGGCGGCGGCAATGTCGGCTATTTCGTCGCCAAGACGATCGAGGAACACCAGCCGCGCACGCGGGTGAAGCTGATCGAGAGCGATCGCGACCGCGCGGTGATGATGGCCGACAAGTTGAGCAGCACGGTCGTCCTCAACGGGTCGGCCATGGACCAGCGGATCCTCGCGCAGGCCGATGTCCAGGACGCCGATCTCGTCGTGGCGCTCACGAACAACGACCAGATCAACATCCTCGGCAGTATGATGGCGAAACACCTGGGTGCAAAGTCCACACTCGTCCTCATCAACGAACCGTCCTACCAGGATTTTGCCGCGACTGCCGGCGTCGACGCCTATGTGAACCCGCGCGCGGTGACCATTTCGCGCGTGCTGCAGCATGTCCGCAAGGGCCGCATCCGCTCGGTCTATGCGGTGCAGAAGGGCATGGCCGAGGTGATCGAGGCCGAGGCTCTGGAAACGTCGCCGCTCGTCGGCAAGGCCCTGCGCGACCTCGAACTTCCCGACGGAATCCGCATCGGCGCGCTCTATCGCGACAAGACGTTCATCCGCCCTGATGGCGCCACCCGGATCAAGGCGAAGGACCGCGTCGTGCTCTTTGCCACGGCCGATGCGGTGCGCCATGTCGAGCAATTGTTCCGCGTCAGCATCCAGTATTTCTAAGGTCGAGACGATGTCCCGAATTGCCTATGTCAACGGCGCCTACGTGCCGCACGCGGACGCCGGCGTCCATATCGAGGACCGCGGCTATCAGTTTGCGGACGGCGTCTATGAGGTCTGCGAGGTGCGTCACGGCTATATCGTCGATCTCACCCGTCATCTCGATCGCCTCGGCCGCTCGCTCAGCGAACTGCGCATCGACTGGCCGATGACAAGGGCCGCGCTCGTCCACGTGATCCGCGAAGTTATCCGGCGCAACCGGGTGAGAAACGGCCTGTTCTACATGCAGGTCACGCGCGGCGTGGCGCGCCGCGATCACGTCTTTCCCGTAGCGGAAACACGCCCGTCGATCGTGGTGACGGCGAAGCGCACCGACGCTGCAGCCATTGCCAGGAAGGCGACCCATGGCATTGCGGCGATCACGGTGCCGGAAAACCGTTGGGATCGTGTCGACATCAAGTCGGTCGGGCTTCTGCCCAACGTGCTGGCGCGCCAGAAGGCCAAGGAGGAAGGCGCACAGGAGGCGATCTTCGTCGATGCCGACGGCACGGTGAAGGAAGGCGCAGCGACCAATGTCTGGATTGTCGATCGCGACGGAAACCTGCGCACACGACCGGCAGAACACGGCATCCTCAAGGGAATCACCCGCACCACCTTGATGGATGTAGCGGTGCCGCTTGGGCTTAAAATCGAGGAGAGGGCGTTCTCGGGCGATGAGATGCTCGCGGCGCGCGAAGTGTTTATTACGGCCGCCACCAGCATCTGTTTTCCGGTCGTTTCGATCGACGGCAAGCCGATCGGCAACGGCCATCCAGGAAGCATAGCACAGAATATTCGCGAAGCCTTTTTCGGCGTTGCGGAAAAGACATTGATTTGATACCAACTCTGAAGAGGTGTCGGGGAAGGTACTTGTGGCGCCTCTGATTGCTGAATTTGACAAAAATGCACCGGCGCAAAACGCCGGCAAATAAGAAAGAAGCGGCGCGATGGCGGAACGTTCTCAAAACTTGCAGGATCTCTTTCTCAATACGGTCCGCAAGCAAAAGATTTCCTTGACAATTTTTCTCATCAACGGCGTCAAGCTTACCGGCGTTGTAACCTCGTTCGACAACTTCTGCGTCCTGCTGCGTCGCGACGGCCACTCGCAACTGGTCTACAAGCACGCGATCTCGACCATCATGCCCGGCCAGCCGCTGCAGATGTTCGAGAACGAAGAAGCCGCATCCTGACGGGACGTTAGGCACATTACCAAACGTGATTCAAAATTGTCGTCGATCATTCCGGAGCTCGAGAAGCTCCGCGACGACATGCGCGCGGTCGTCATCGTTCCAGTCTTGAAAAAGACCGGACGGCAGTCCGCAGATATGCTCTCGACCACCACGACGCGCTCGGACGAAAGTCGCCTCGAAGAGGCGACCGGTCTCGCCATGGCGATCGATCTTGAGGTCGTGCATGGCGCCATCGTTCCGGTGGCGCAGCCGAAGCCGGGCACCTTGCTTGGTACCGGCAAGATCGAAGAGATTGGCCACATCCTCGTCGAGCTCGATGCCGGTCTTGTCATCGTCGACCATCCGCTGACGCCGGTGCAACAGCGCAATCTCGAGAAGGAATGGAACGCCAAGGTCATCGACCGTACGGGCCTCATTCTCGAAATCTTCGGCCGCCGCGCCTCCACCAAGGAAGGCACGCTGCAGGTCGATCTCGCGCATCTCAACTATCAGAAGGGCCGCCTGGTCCGAAGCTGGACCCACCTTGAGCGCCAGCGCGGCGGTGGCGGCTTCATGGGCGGTCCGGGTGAAACCCAGATCGAAGCGGACCGGCGCTTGCTGCAGGATCGCATCGTCAAGCTCGAGCGCGAGTTGGAGCAGGTGCGCCGCACGCGGCAGTTGCATCGCTCTAAGCGCAAGAAGGTACCGCACCCGATCGTCGCCCTCGTCGGCTACACCAATGCCGGCAAGTCGACGCTGTTCAACCGCATGACCGGGGCAGGCGTTCTGGCCGAGGATATGCTGTTTGCGACGCTCGACCCGACGCTTCGGCGGCTGAAGCTGCCGCATGGCCGGATGGTCATCCTCTCCGACACTGTCGGCTTCATTTCCGACCTGCCGACCCATCTGGTCGCCGCGTTTCGCGCGACGCTGGAAGAGGTGCTGGAGGCGGATCTGATCCTGCATGTCCGCGACCTCTCGGACCCGGACAACCAGGCACAAGCAAGCGACGTTCTCAGAATCCTGTCCGATCTCGGCATCGACGAGAAGGAGGCCTCCGAGCGCCTGATCGAGGTCTGGAACAAGATCGACCGGTTGGATGACGAATCACGCGAGGCATTGCGCGGCAAAGCGGCGACGTCCAACAACACGGTTGCCGTTTCCGCGATCACCGGTGACGGCGTCGACGAACTGCTCGCCGAAATCGGCCGTCGTCTTTCCGGCGTCCTGACGGAATGCACTGTCGTTCTCGGCATCGATCAGCTGCAGCTTCTGCCCTGGGTCTACCAGCACGCGATCGTCGACGGTCGCGAGGACCTGGAAGATGGGCGGGTGAGCCTTGATCTCAGGTTGACCGAGAACGAGGCCTCCGAGCTGGAGCGTCGCCTCGGAAACGGGCCGAAGCCCGTCGAGGAAGACTGGTAAGCTGTAGCTTTCCCGGGGTTGGCGGCTAGCCGCTGTCGGCCTCAGCTTTGGGAAAGGGGACGCATGGCGGGCACGCGGCCCGCTCGTTCTAGCCCAGCTGTCGCTCGATCGCCTTGGCTGCCTGCCAGAGCTCTTCCATCCGCTCCAGCGTTGCCTCATCCAGCGTCTCGCCGGCCGCGCCGAGTTCCCGCTCGATATGGGCGAAGCGGCGGCGGAATTTGGTGTTGGTGCCGCGAAGCGCCATCTCCGGATCGGTGCCGACATGGCGCCCGATGTTCACCACGGCAAAGATCAGGTCGCCCAGTTCGTCGCTGACTTTGGCGCGGTCCTTTTCTCGCAGAGCCTGGCGCAACTCGCCGATTTCCTCCTCGATCTTGTCGAGGATCGGTTCCGGCTCCGACCAGTCGAAGCCGACTTTTGCGGCGCGCTCCTGCAGCTTCAGGGCTTCTACGAGCGCCGGAAATGAGCGCTGCACCGAGCCCAAATGGTTTGCGGCTGCATCAGGCGCGAGGCCGCGCTTGGCGCGCTTTTCTTGCCGCTCGGCCTTTTCGGCCTGCTTGATCTCATCCCATTGCAGCTTCACCGCCTCGGGCGTATCGGCGTCGGATCGGGCAAAGACATGCGGGTGCCGGCGGATCATCTTGCGGGTCACCGCCTCAACGACGTCGCCGAAAGCAAAGTCGCCGGCCTCTTCGGCCATACGGGCGTGGAAGACCACCTGCAGCAGCAGGTCGCCGAGCTCGTCGCAGAGGTCGTGCATGTCGCCGCGCTCAATGGCGTCGGCAACCTCATAGGCCTCTTCGATCGTATAGGGCTTGATGGTCTCGAAGGTCTGGACGATGTCCCAGGGGCAGCCGGTCTCGGGCTGGCGGAGCGCCGCCATGATGTCGAGCAGGCGCGTTACGTCGCGTGAAGGTTCCATGGATCTCAGTTCAGCGGAATGGCGTTGTCGTCCTTGCCCGACTGGTAGCTGTCGGAAAGGCTCTGGTAGCGGGCGCGGATGCGGGCATCCTGGGCGGAAAGCCGATCGCGGGTTTCGGCATCGGCGTCTTTCGAGAGTGCAGCAATCGAGGCCGAGTGCCAGAAGGCGTTGTCTTGCGCGTAGCCACCCGGTTCCAGCCGGAAGACCTCTTTCAGGATCTTCAGGTCGTGCGGGATCGCAAAGGCGTCGCGCGAATCCTCGTGGCTGAAGAAGTAATAGAAATTGTCGAAGCCGGCCCAGGTGATGGCCGAAAGGCACATGGAGCAGGGCTCGTGCGTCGAGAGAAAGATGAGGTCGCGGGTATCAGGCTTGTCCACCATCTCGTAGAAACGCTTCAGCGTGTGCACTTCGCCGTGCCAGAGCGGATTTTCCGTCTCGTTGTTGGTTTCGGCAAGCACCAGCGACAGATCGGACTTGCGCAGGATCGCGGCGCCGAAGACCTTGTTGCCGGCGGCAACACCCTTTTCGGTAAGCGGCAGGATATTCTGCTCGATGACGGTCAAAAGCCGTTCGGCGAGTTCGGGTTTTGTCATGTCTTGGGCCTCCGGCAGGTCGTTGACGGCATTTAACGGAGGTTACCCATGCGGCGCAATGGCCGCGCCAAGGTCGGCGATTGAACAGGCTCGGAGATATTTGCTCAAAATGGTGCACCGCCGAGCAAAACAATACGTGCCTGGAAAGGCATTGAAATTTCTGTTCCTTCAATTGTCGTGCGCCATAAGGGATATTCGCCGCAGCCTGTAGAAGGAATGACCGCAAGACCATGTCGCAGCAGCTCGCCGTTTTCCCCGCATTCTTTCGCGTCGCGCAAAAGCGCGTGGCGGTTTTCGGCAATGGCGACGAAGCCTTTGCCAAGGTGCGGCTGCTGCTGAACACCGAAGCGTCGATCGTCGTCTTCGCCGACGCGCCGGAAGCGGAGTTCGCACAATACCTTCGTGACCGTGGGATCGAACATGTCGCGGCCGCCTTCGCACCCGAGCAGCTCGACGGCGCTATTCTCGTTTTTGCCGCCACCGGCAATGCCGTCGAGGATCAGCGCATCGTCCGTGCAGCGCGTGAACGCAAGATCCCGGCAAATGCCGTCGACCAGCCCGACTTCTGCGACTTCTTCACGCCGGCGCTCGTGAACCGTGCCCCCGTTGCAGTCGCCATCGGGACCGAAGGGGCAGGACCCGTTCTGGCGCAGATGATCCGTGCGCAGATAGATCAGCTGCTGTCCCCCTCGCTCGGCGTCGTTGCTTCGCTTGCCGCGAGCTATCGCGAGGCCGTCGATCGCCTGGTGCCGCGCGGCGTTGCCCGCCGCATGTTCTGGCGCCGGTTTTTCCAGGGGCCGGTGGCAGACAAGGTCGCCGGCGGCGATCTGGCTGCTGCCCGCCGTGAGGCTTCGCGTCTGCTCGATGCGCCCGAGAAGGCGAGGGGCCATGTCTGGCTCGTCGGTGCCGGTCCAGGCGCTGAAGACCTGCTGACGCTCCGCGCCCAGCGCGTGATGATGGAAGCCGATGCGATCGTTTATGATGCGCTGGTGCCGCAGACGATCGTTGATATGGGTCGTCGTGACGCCGAGCGCCTGTCGGTCGGCAAGCGCAAGGGCTGCCACACCAAGTCCCAAGACGAGATCAACCAGCTGCTGGTGACGCTGGCTGCCGAAGGCAAGCGCGTCGTCCGTCTGAAGTCCGGAGATCCTTTGGTTTATGGCCGCGCCGGCGAAGAGATGGCGGCGATGCGCGAAGCCGGTATCAGCTACGAGATCGTCCCGGGTATCACTTCGGCCTTCGCCGCGGCGGCCGATTTTGAACTGCCGCTGACGCTTCGCGGTGTTGCCTCCTCGCTGGTCTTTACGACCGGCCACGATCTGACCGGCGAAGTCCTGCCCGATTGGGCGCGGCTTGCCGTCTCGGGTGCAACGATCGCCGTCTACATGGGGCGGACAGTTGCGGCGTCGGTCGCCGGTCGTCTGATGCAGGCAGGCTTTCCGCCGGAAACGACGGTTGCCGTCATCGAGAATGCCAGCCGCGCCGATCGTCGTCTGCTGCACGGCACGCTGAAGGACCTTCCGGATCTTGAAAACCGCAGCGAGCTTGCAGGTCCGGTGATGGTCATCATCGGCGAAGCCGTCGCCGGCGCCAATTTCGAGCGGTCCGAACCGCTCGTCGCAGGCAAGGCGCGTGGCGAGAAGAAAAACATTGAAGCCGCTTTCGGGCGCGACGAACAGATTTTGAACTGAGGAAGAGGTCATGGTGAGTAAGGTTTTGACGGCAAATCGACTTTCGGACGGCATTTCCGTCTGGCTGGATGCCGCGGGCAACTGGGTCGAGCAGCTTCAGGATGCCTTCATCGCTCGCCATGCCGAGGCCGTGACGGCGCTCGAAGCCACCGGTAAGCAGGCGTTCGATGACAACAAGGTCGTCGATGCCAACGTCGTCGACGTCGAAGAGATCAACGGCACACTTCGCCCGCTGCGCATGCGCGAGCGCATCCGCGCTGAAGGCCCCTCGATCCCCTACGCTGCCGGCTACAATGGCCTTTCCGGCCCGAAACACGCTGCCTGAGGAACCGATACCCGATGTACCGTTACGATGAATTCGACCACGCCTTCGTTTCCTCCCGCGTCGAACAGTTCCGCGATCAGGTCGAGCGGCGACTGAGTGGCGAGCTTGCCGAAGACGCCTTCAAGCCGCTGCGCCTGATGAACGGCGTCTACCTGCAGCTTCACGCCTATATGCTGCGCGTCGCCATTCCCTATGGCACGCTGTCGAGCCGCCAGATGCGCATGCTCGCCCATATCGCGCGCAAATATGACCGCGGCTACGGCCACTTCACCACGCGCCAGAACATCCAGTACAACTGGCCGCGTCTGTCCGACACGCCGGATATCTTGCAAGAGCTCGCAAGCGTCGAGATGCATGCGCTCCAGACCTCGGGCAACTGCATTCGCAATGTGACCGCCGATCACTTTGCCGGCGCGGCCGCCGATGAGGTCGCAGACCCAAGGCCTTACGCCGAGATCTTGAGACAGTGGTCGAGCGTACATCCGGAATTCTCGTTCCTGCCGCGCAAGTTCAAGATCGCCGTCACTGGCGCTGAGCGCGACCGCGCCGCAATCCAGGTCCATGATATCGGTCTGCACCTGAAGAAGGACGAAAACGGCCGCATCGGCTTTGCAGTCTATGTCGGCGGTGGTCAGGGCCGCACGCCGATGATCGCCAAGAAGATCCGCGACTTCCTGCCGGAGGAGGACCTGCTGTCCTACACGACGGCGATCATGCGCGTGTACAACCTGCACGGCCGCCGCGACAACAAGTACAAGGCCCGCATCAAGATCCTCGTACACGAGACCGGCGCCGAAGAATTGTCGCGTCAGGTCGAAGTCGAGTTCGCGGCCCTCAAGGACACCGAGCTGAAGCTGCCGGAGACCGACATCCAGGCGATCTCCACCTATTTTGCGCCACCGGCCCTCGAAAACCGTGCTGAAGGCTGGGAGAGCCTCGCGCGCTGGAAGAAGACCGATCCCGAGTTTGCCCGTTGGGTGCAGCAGAATGTGCAGCCGCACAAGCACCCGGACTACGGCATGGTGACGATCTCGCTGAAGCCGATCGGCGGCATTCCGGGCGACGCCAGCGACGCGCAGATGGATGCCGTTGCCGATATTGCCGAGGAATACGCCTTCGACGAAATCCGAGTCAGCCACGAACAGAACCTGATCCTGCCGCATGTGGCGCTGGCCGATCTCGAGCCGGTCTACCGCGCGCTGGTCGCCTCAGGTCTTGCCACTGCCAATGCCGGCCTGATCACGGATATCATCGCCTGTCCTGGGCTGGACTACTGCGCACTTGCCAATGCGCGCTCCATCCCCGTGGCGCAGGAAATTTCGACCCGCTTCGGTTCGCCCGAGCGTCAGGCCGAGATCGGTGAGTTGAAGATCAAGATCTCCGGCTGCATCAATGCCTGCGGTCATCACCATGTCGGCCATATCGGGCTGCTTGGCGTTGAAAAGAAGGGTGCGGAACTCTATCAGATTACGCTTGGTGGCTCCGGCGACGAGAACACCTCGATCGGCGAGATCATCGGCCGCGGCTTCGAACCCGAGAAGGTGACCGACGCCGTCGAGACCATCGTCGACACCTACTTGGGACTGCGCCGCGACGGTCAAGAGACCTTCCTCGAGGCCTATCGCCGCGTCGGCCCCCAACCCTTCAAGGATGCGCTCTACGGCAGCGCGCAGGAAGCTGCCTGAGGCGCTGAGGAACGGAAATGACGAAAATCTGGAAGGAAACCGGTTTCGTGGGCGATGATCCCTGGGTCATCGAGACGGAGGAAACCAAGGCAGGCTCGAACGAGAAGGCGATCGTCGGTCTCGACGCGTTCCTGGCCAAGGTTGCAGACAGCGACGAAACCGGTCTTGGCGTGGTCATCGCGCCGGCAGACGACGTGACGAAGCTCGCACCACACCTTGATCGCCTTGCGCTGGTAGCCGTCGCGTTCCCGGCGTTCAATGACGGCCGCGCCTTCAGCCATGCGTCGCTGCTGCGCGCGCGGCTTGGTTTTACCGGCGAGGTGAGGGCGGTCGGCGACGTGCTGATCGACCAGATCCCGCTGATGCTGCGCTGTGGCGTCGAAAGCTTCGCTGTCAGCAATGCGACAGCGCTGAAGCGTTTGTCCGAAGGACGCCTGCCGGGCATTGCTGTGCACTACCAGCCGACCGCCAAGCCCTCGACCGATGCTAAATCCTATAGCTGGCGCCGGGTGTCATAGGGTAGGGTTGGCCGCGACAGTGTGAAGCACGCCGAAATCCCCAAAAGCGACTATATTTGGAAGAGATTTCCTTTCAACAAGGCGCAGCTTGGAATATCGGCTTATTGTTGATAGACAGGGTCATCATTTACAGGACTTGTAGCTAAGATGAATGCTCCGGCAAAAACGGAAGATTTCGCGATCCAGGCACCGGCAGGCGTCTACGTCGAGACGGTGACCAGCGTTGAACACTATACGGATCGGCTCTTCCGCTTCCGCATGACCCGCCCTGCCGAATTCCGCTTCCGCTCGGGCGAATTCGCGATGATCGGCCTGATGGTCGGCGACAAGCCGGTCTATCGCGCCTATTCGATCGCTAGCCCCGCCTGGGACGAAGAACTCGAGTTCTTCTCGATTAAGGTGCCGGATGGCCCGCTGACCTCGCACCTGCAGGGGATCAAGCCGGGCGACAAGGTGCTGATGCGCAAGAAGCCGACCGGTACGCTGGTGCTCGACGCGCTCGTTCCCGGGCGCCGTCTCTACATGTTCTCGACCGGCACCGGCATTGCGCCCTTCGCAAGCCTGATCCGCGATCCCGAGACCTATGAAAAGTTCGAGGAAGTGATCCTCACCCATACCTGCCGCGATGTTGCCGAACTGAAATACGGCTTCGATCTGGTCGAGGAAATCCGGAACCATGAGTTCCTGAACGAGATTGTCGGCGACAAGCTGCGCCACTACGCGACGGTGACCCGCGAAGACTTCCCGTTCAAGGGCCGCATTACCGACCTGATGGTAAACGGCAAGTTCTTCTCCGATCTCGGCCTGCCGCCGCTCGATCCAGCTGTCGATCGCGGCATGATCTGCGGCTCGACCGCGATGCTGAAGGACACCAAGGAAATCCTCGAGGCCGCTGGTCTCACCGAAGGTGCGAACAACAAGCCGGCCGAATTCGTGATCGAACGCGCCTTCGTCGGCTGACCCATTTTTGTGCAGTTTATCGTTAGAGGGGCGCGCCAAGGGTGCGCCCCTCGTCGTTTAAGGCGAAATGCCATCGAGCTATGCGTCGGCGGTAGTTCCGCCCTGCCCATTCTGCGTACCGCCCTGCGGTCCGAGCGGCTATCGTGCTCCTGCAAATCTTCATAGCGTGCGCACGCAGACATGCGAAAATAAGCGCACGACGAACCAAGCCCGCGCCGTCCTGTTATGAGCCTCGTGGGCCATTTCTGGGAGTGCCCGATGAGTCATGTTCCGCCAACCGACCTGGAAGCCAGGATCCGCTGCAAATCGCTCCGTGATCGCATCGCTACGCCGGAAGAGGCGGCCGCGCTGATCAAGGACGGCATGACCATTGGCATGAGCGGCTTCACCAAGGCCGGTGACGCGAAGGCCGTGCCGCTTGCCATGGCCGAACGGGCCGCACGGGAGAAGTTTCGCATCACGCTGATGACGGGCGCCTCGCTCGGTCATGACATCGACAAGACGCTGACAGAGGCGGGTGTTCTTGCCCGGCGCCTGCCGTTCCAGTCGGACCCGGTTCTGCGAGCGGCGATCAACCGCGGCGAGGTGATGTTCATCGATCAGCATCTCTCGGAAACCGTCGAGCAGTTGCGGTCCGGCCAGATCAGCCCCATCGACTATGCGGTGGTCGAGGCGGTGGCGATCACCGAAGACGGCGGCATCGTTCCGTCGACATCGGTCGGCAATTCGGCAAGCTTCGCGATCCTGGCGAAGAAGGTGATCGTCGAGCTCAATCTCAGCCACAGTCCCGAACTCGAAGGCCTGCACGATATCTTCATTCCGGCGAAGCGACCGAGCCGCACGCCGATCCCGGTCGTTGCTTGCGATAGCCGTGCGGGCTCGCCCTACATTCCTGTCGATCCGGAAAAGATCGTCGCAATCGTCGTCACCGAGAAAGAGGACAGCGCCGCACGGATCTCTCCGCCGGATGCGGAGACGACGGCGATCGCCGGCCATCTGATCGCCTTCTTGCAGGAGGAGGTGCGCAAGGGCCGCCTCGACATGACGCTCAACCCGCTGCAGGCGGGCATCGGCGTCATCGCCAATTCGGTGCTGGGCGGCCTGGTCGACAGTCCGTTCCATGATCTGCGTATGTATAGCGAGGTGCTGCAAGACAGCACGTTCGAGCTTTTCGAGGCCGGCAAGCTGAGCTTCGCCTCGGCCTCGTCGATGACGCTTTCCAGCGCCTGGGCTGATCGCGTGTTCCGCAACATCCGCGCCTACAAGGACAAGCTGGTGCTGCGGCCGCAGGAGGTGAGCAATCATCCGGAGATCATTCGGCGCCTCGGTGTCATCGGCATCAACACGGCGCTCGAATTCGATATCTACGGCAACGTCAACTCGACCCATGTTGGCGGTACCGACATGATGAACGGTATCGGCGGCTCCGGCGATTTCGCCCGCAACGCCTTCCTGTCGATCTTCGTCGCCAAGTCGGTTGCCAAGGGCGGGGCGATATCGTCTGTCGTGCCGATGGTGTCCCATGTCGACCACACGGAGCACGACGTCGATATTCTGGTGACCGAGCATGGTCTTGCAGATCTGCGCGGCCTGGCGCCGCGGGAGCGCGCACCCGTCATCATCGAAAACTGCTGCCACCCGGCCTATCGGGAGCTTTTGTCGGATTACTTCAATCGTGCGGTCGCCACCCGTGGCGGACAGACCCCGCATATTCTGGAAGAGGCTTTCGACTGGCATGTGCGCCGGCTGAAGACCGGCAGCATGATGCCGACGGCCTGAAGTGTGTTGAAGAAACAACCGTGAAAGCAATCGCTTGCCGTTGTTTCTTCTCGTGCAGGCAAGGTTTCTTCAGGCGTCTGATAGATAGCTCATCAGGTCCGCCATCGCGGCCGACGCGCCTTCAGCGTCAGCCCGCTCGATCGCATCGATCACCGTTACATGGCGGCGGACCGATCCGGCCATCTTTTCATGCGAGGACGAAGCAAACCAGATGCGGCGCGCATGTGTCTGCAGCGGGGCAAGTGCTGCGGTCAGGAACCGGTTGGGGCAGGCTTCTTCCATCAGTTCGTCGAACATCTTGTCGGCGACGAGAAAGCCCTCCATTTCGCCCGCATCAAGACAGGTGGCCATCTCCGCACCGCAAGCTTTCATCGCGCTTCGCTCCTCGGCGCTTGCGTGCGTTGCGACGAGGGCGGCGGCAAGCGGCTCCAGTTTCTGGCGCGTCTGCATGACATGCACCTGGTCGTCCGGCCGGATCGTGGTGATTCGCAAGCCGACACGGGGACGGATATCCATGAGACCCTGCCAGGCCAGCTTCTGGATCGCCTCGCGAACCGGTGTTCGCCCAAGCCCGGCAAGTTCGATCAACTGCCTCTCGGTGACCAGGGCGCCGGGCTCGAGCTTCAATGTGACGATCAGGCGTTCGAGCGCGAGATAGGCGAGGTGAGCCTGGGATTGCGGTGACATGCCGTTCCTTTGGTTCTGATATATCAGTAGCTTGCACGATTTCCTGCAACCAGGCAAGCGCGCCGGTTGCCTGGATTTGTGCAGGTCAAAGGGGGTGGTTTGCCTATGTGGTCAATAAAATAAGCGAATGCTTAAAAAATACGAATTTCAAAGGCATGAATAAACCAACCTCATAGGACGTTTCCAATAGGAATCGTGTTGACGAACCGGGAGGTGCTTGCCACTCTCCCAATAAAGGCCCCGCGTGAAAGAGGCGCGTGGGCCGTTGCGGCAAGAACCTGGTTGCATGTTTCCTTGGTCGCTAGGGGGCGAAGGCAACAGGCACAAGGCAAGGCAACAACCGTCAGCCATCGGCGTTGAGGGGCGCAAGATGCAAGTGGGCGCGTTTCTGGTCTGGTCCTTGATGGCATTTGCGGCGCTGCTGGCCGTAGCCGCAGTCAGTCACACCAATGCATTGACGACATTTTCGCTGATGGCGTCGTCGGCGGCCTTTGTCGGCATGGCGGTCGCACAGTTCATGGCCGCGCGCCCGCCGTTCGTCGAGGCTCTCTTCGGGGGGCTCGACCGTGTCTATCATTTTCATCGCAGGATAGGCATCTCGGTGCTGTGCCTCATCCTCGTGCACTATTTCCTGAAACCAGACTTCAAGGGCCTGGCGCTGACGAGCGGTCTGAACCAGCTTGCTGCTTCCGCCGGCAAATATGCCTTCTACGGTTTCGTCGTGCTGCTCGTTCTCAGTATCGTCAAGATCATACCGCGGACGAAGATCGAGATCCCCTACCATCTGTGGCGCTACACGCACCGCTTCATCGGCCTGCTGTTCGTGATGGTCGCCTTCCACCAGATGTTCATCAAGCGCCCCTATGACGGTACCGCGCTTCTGGCGGTCTACCTCAACGCCTTCGCAGCACTTGGCATCCTGAGCTACGCCTATACCCAGCTGCTGCCCTGGGTCAGAACCCGCGGCTACGAAGTCTTCGATGTCGCCCGGGAGGACGGGGCGACGGTGATTGCGGCGCGGCCGCTGCGCCGTGCCTTGCGCGCCAAGCCCGGGCAATTCGGTTTTCTGCGGGTGCTGAAGCCTGGGCTGCGCGAGCCGCATCCGTTTACGATCGCTGGTATCGAGCCCGACGGGGTCGTGCGCTTCGCGATCAAGCCGCTTGGCGACTACACCCAGGCCCTGCGCGACGGAATCGCTGTCGGCGACCGGTTGAAGCTCGAGGGTGGCTATGGCCGCTTCAACCACCGCCGTGGCGGCAAGAAGCAGATCTGGCTCGCCGGCGGCATCGGCGTTACACCGTTCCTGGCGATGGCGCGGCATCTCAATGGCGACGAGGGGCAGGACATCCACATGGTCTATTGCGTGCGCGACCGGCGCGAGGCGATCGGGCTGGAGACCTTCGAGGGGCAGGCCGGAAAGCTCGGCAACTTCACTTTTGTCCTGCACGATTCCTCCGTGGACGGGCGCCTGGATGCGGCCAAACTCGCGAACGGCAGCGCGATCGATCCGGCGGAAGCCGATCTCTGGTTTTGCGGCCCGCCACCTCTCAGGGAGGCGATCGTCAAGGGCCTGAAAGATCTCGGCAAGCGGCCGAAGCGGGTTGAATTCGAGCGATTTCAGTTTCGATAGTGCAGCGGATTTCAGTAGCGATTCTATTGTTTTAGGGAGTGGGTTTCATGCGCGGTCTGCAGAGAAAGCGAGAAGGCGCCTCGTCATTGTCCAGTCTTGGCCACGGATATTGGGCCGTTTCATTTGCGGCGCTGGTCGCAGTCTCGCTCTGTCCCGCTGGTGCCTCGGCGCGCGATGCCTTCTCTGAGGATGCCTTCTCCACCTACAAGGCCAATGTCGACAACGGCAAATACATGTTCTACGCCGCAGGCTGCGGCGCCTGCCACGGCTCCGGCGACAACACCGAACTGCTCTCCGGCGGCATGGAGATGAAGACGGCGATCGGCACCTTCTATGCGCCGAACATTTCGCCGCACGCCAATGGCATCGGCGGCTGGACCAATGCGCAGTTTCTGAATGCGGTTCTGGTCGGTCTCGATCGCGAGGGCAACAACCTCTATCCGGTTATGCCCTACACCTCCTATGGCGGCATGAAGCCGGAGGATGCGCTCGACATCAAAGCCTATATCGAGACGTTACCCCAGGCGGATGCGGTGTCGAAAGAGGATGAGATTGCTTTTCCGTTCAGTCGCCAGACGACGATCACGCTCTGGAAGCGCAGCCACTTCACGGTGCCGGCCTATCAGCCGCGCGAGGAGACGCAAGCCGAGCGCGGCCGCTATCTGGTCGAGAATGTCGGCGGCTGTGGCGATTGCCACACACCGCGCACCACGACCTATGGGCTCGACCTGGAGCGCGCCTATGAGGGCGAAAAGGATTTGAGCGGCGCGGTCGCGCCCGACATCAGCAAGACGAAGATGGCCGGTCTTGCCTCGCCCGACGTTTTCACCAGGGGCCTGATTGAGGAAGGCAAGAAGCTCTCGGGCGCGCCGATCAGCGATCCGGTGATGCGGCGTATAGCCAAGGGACTGAGCGTTCTTTCTGACGACGATCGCCGCGCGATCTATGCCTTCCTTGCCGATCGTGAAGTGAAGGCCCCCGCGCCGGTGGCGCAGTCGGTCACGGCCGTCTGCAAGGAGAATACGGCGACTGAAGCGCTGGGCGGCGGCAATGCGGCGCTGGCGCAGCAGGCAGATGCCTTCATCGGCAGATACTGCCGCAACTGTCACGGGCCGGGCGAGAGTTCGCAGGGGAGCTACCCGGCGGGCGAACTCGCCTCGATTGCCGCCGACGCAAACTTCGTGACCCCCGGAGATGCCTCGAAGTCACGGCTCTACGCGACTGTCGTCAGCGGCCGCATGCCGCTTGGCAAGCGCCCCTCTGCCGAAGAGATCAAGGTGCTGGAGGACTGGATCAACGCACTGAACGAAAAGAGCCTGCCGCAGACGGTGGCCGCAAAACCGGCGCGCGCCCGCCCGATGTTGGGTTATGGCCAGTTCGTCGATGCGGCGCTGAAGGACATCGAGACGGTCAGTGCCCTCGACCGCCCCTACATGCGCTACTTTTCCTATCGCGACCAGTACAACGGCATGATGGGCTGCGAGGACGACCAGACCTTCATGAAGCGCATGGACCTGCTTGCCGGCGGCTTCAAGAAGCTGCTGAATTCGCTGTCCTACGGGCCAAAGCTGGTACTTCCGACAGAGGTCGACGGCACCAATGGCTTGCTGGTGCGCGTCGATCTGCGCGAACTGCAATGGGACGCGGCGGACTATGACTTCCTGATCAAGCGCTATTTCTATGGGATTGATCCCGAGAGCGACGCGTCGCTTTCGGCCCTTTCGAATGAAACGGCGACGCAACTGCCGATCATGCGGGTCGACTGGTTCATGAGCAACGGCGCGCGGCCGGAGATCTACAACCGGCTGATGAAGTTGCCGACCGAGATCGCCGAACTCGAAAAGCGCTTCAAGATCGACGTGGCCGGCAACATTCGCAGGCGCGATGTGTTGCGGGCCGGATTCGCCGACGGCTCGTCCGGGGTTTCCGACCACAACCGCATGCTCGAACGGCACGATATGCCGTTCGGCGGCTACTACTGGAAGTCCTATGATTTCGGCGGCGACGTCGGCAAGCAGGTGCTGAAGCGCTTCCCGCACGGGCCTCGGGAATTGGCACCGCTCGACGCGGGCCTCGTGCCCTTCGAGCACGACGGCGGCGAAATGATCTTCTCGTTGCCGAACGGGCTGCAGGGCTACTACCTCTCGACGTCAGCAGGAAAGCAGCTTGATGTCGGGCCGACCACCATCGTGTCCTTCCGCAAGCGCCCGATCGGCAAGGGCGTCGAGATCATCAACGCGCGATCCTGTGTCGATTGCCACGCCGATGGCATCCTTTCGAAACGCGATCAGCTGCGCGAGCAGATCGAGACGTCGACGCTGTTCAGCAAGGACCAACAGGACGTGCTGCTTGCCATGTATGTGAAGCAGGAGGAACTGGACGAAACCTATCGCAAGGACCGCGAGCGCTTCGTCAACGCGTTGAAGGTGCTCGGCATCACCGAGCCGACGCCTGATGGGGGCCTCCAGAGCAAGCATGCGCCGGGCGAGGCGGAGCTCATCACCTACTTTGCCGACAAGTACGAAGACGAGCTCGACTTCGATGCCCTGGCGGCCGAGTTTGACATGACGCCCAAGCAATTCTCAGAAGCGATCAAGCGGGTGACGAACACCGATGTCCTGCGCCTCGGGCTCGACTGGGTGACGACGCTGGAAGCGGGCGGAACCATTCCGCGCAACGAGGTCGAGCAGCAATATGCATTGCTGATGGCGCCGCTAACCCAGCGCCGTCCGCTCGACACGACGGCGATCGTCATTGCCGGTTCCGAGCCGATGGTGGACGACAGGCCGCAGTCGATCGCAGCCGCCGTGCCGGACTATCGCAAGGAGGATGCGGGGACTGGCCACAAGCTCGAGCTGGCCCTGAACGTGAAGTCGACGACGGCGAAGGTTGGCGACGAGCTTTCCTTCGAACTCAGCGCCAACCAGGCCTGCGAGCTGCAAATCCTCTATGTCGAGGAGAACGGCAACGTCGAGGTCATCCCGGACGTGATGATCGGCGACACCACGCTTAAGCCGGGCGAGCGGCGCCTGATCCCGCAGCCGGGCACGGGCACGCTCACCTTCGACACACCTGCGCCCGCCGAAACGATGCTGGCCTTCTGCCGTGCCGGCGGGCTCGGTGACCAGAAGCTGACGGTGGAGAAGGCACGCCAATATGTCGCGACGTCGCGGTTGCCGCCGACACGGGGACTCGCGATCAACCTGGCCAAGCGGGCGCAGGGTGACGCGGGTGCCAGCAGTGTTCAGATGGTGACGTTCGAGATCAAGGATTGATGGTCGAGTCATGGTTCAGCTACGAGCATTTCTCCTCGCTTCGGCGGTTCTGGCGGTCTTCACCGCGCCGGTCATGGCCTGCGACGGTCTTCGCCTGGCCTCCGAGGCGCTGAACCGCGCCGACGAGGCCGGCACTAAGGTGGCGGCCGATCCCGTAAACATGAAGGGTTGCTCGGCGACCGAGATCGCGCTCACCCGGCGCATCGCGGCGCTCGCAACCTTCAACCGGGTTGCAGCGGCAGTGGGGCAAGGCGCGAAGCTTGAAACCTTCGAAGCGGAACTGACGGCCGCAAGCCGCGACGCCGGCGGCCCCTGGCAGATCCTCGATGCGCTCGGCGACATCAAGCGCGAGCGCAAGGATTACGACGCCGCGGCGACCTCCTATCAGCAAGCGCTGGAAGATGCGGCAAACGAGGAACTGACGCCCGATTGGATGGCGCCGGACAAGGCCTATATCGAACGGCTGGACCGCCTGGCTTCGGAAATGCGGCTCGCTGCAACCAAGCCGGTCAAGCTCGCTGCGCGCGGCGCCTGCAAGTTCTCCTATCGTGGTGTCTCGATCCGGAAGAAGGCGACGCCGGTGCGCTACGTCTTCGGAACGGCCGAGTTTACGCCCGAAGGTCTCGAGTCGGCCAGGGATCTGTTCGAGTGCCTGAAGTCCGCAAAGCCGGCCGCGATTACGCTGATCGGTCACACCGATCCGGTCGGTACGCCCGAGGCGAACAAGGCATTGTCGATCGCTCGCGCCGAGGCACTGGCGCATTACCTCGTCGATGCCGGCTATCCCGGCATGTGGACCGTGATCGGCAAGGGCGAGGAGGAGCCGTTCAAGCCGGATGATCCGACCGCTTATAGCGAGGAGATGTTGCACCAGCTCGACCGGCGCGTGGATGTGGATGTGGGGAAATGACAGTGCTGTGCAGAACCCTGCTTGCGATGAGCTTGCTCGCATTGCCGGCGGCCCCGGCGATGGCCTCGACCTCGGCGCTGGTCGTCGGGGTGGACAAGTATCCGCACGAAGTAAGCCTCGATGGTGCCGTCCGCGATGCGCAAGACGTCACGCAGGCGCTGAAGGCGGCGGATGTCGCCCCGATCCGCCAACTCATCAACGAACAGGCGACCAAGGATGCAATCCGTGCGGCCTGGGGCGAGCTTGTGGCGGCCGCTGAGCGCGGCGATACGATCGTCTTCACCTATGCCGGGCACGGTGCGCAGATGCCGGAGCTGGTCGCCGGCAGTGAGGAGGACGGGCTCGACGAATTCCTGGAGTTGCCGGGCTTCGACCGGGCGCGTGCTGAGAAGACGGCGAGCGAAATCATCGTCGACAACGAGCTCAGCGCCTGGTTCGCGGAGGCGGAAGCCAAGGGCATTCATGTCCTGTTCGTCTCCGACAGCTGTTATTCAGGCGGCATGAACCGCTCGATCTCCGGCAAGACGCGGCTGGCGCCGATGGTGCGCGCCAAGCTGCCGCCGCCATCCAAGGAGGCGCTGTCCGGCGCCAAGGTGAGGGACGTGGAGCTGTCGCAGGTGACGATCCTCGCCGCATCGCTCGAAAGCCAGCCGACGCCGGAAGTCGTGATCGGCGGCGAGCCCCGCGGCGCCCTGAGCTGGAGTTTTGCCCGTGCATTGGAAGGCGCCGCCGATCGCGATGGCGACGGGCGGATTTCGCGGGTCGAACTCGAAGACTACGTGTTTTCCAACGTCAAGCTGCAGTCGGAAGCCCTGCAGGTGCCGAACTTCACGCCGCAACTGGCGCGCTCCGACAAGGAAATCGTGCTGTCCCTGCCGCGCAGCGCCAAGGTCGGCGTGGCGCCAACAGTGAGCGGCACGAAGCATGCACTGAAGTCGCCGCGCGAAACCGGATGGACGGGCAAGTTGCCATTGAGCGTCGTCGGTGACATGCCTGATCTTGCCAATATCGGTGGCGATGGCGTGCCCTACCGGTGGGAGGCGGCATCCGGTGTCTTCTATACGCCGAACGGGGACGTCGCCGCGGAACATGTCGCGCCCGAAAGGCTCCAGGGCGCGGTCGACAAATTCATCCTGGTGGATTTTCTGAAAGCGCTTGCGGCGCAGAGCCCGGGAGCCGTTTCGCTGAAGCCCGTCAAGGACATTTATTTTGCCGGCGACCGCCTGAACGTCGAGGCGCCGCAGGGCGGCTATGCCAACATGCTGGTCTTTAACCTCGCCAATACCGGCGAAGCGCAACTGCTCGACGTGCAGATTGCCGGCAGCGAAAGCCATGCCTTCAAGCTGCGTGACCTGGAGGTGGTCAAGCCCTTCGGTGCGGACCATCTGGTCGTCATCGCGACCAATGCGCCTGTCGACGCGATCGCGGCCGCCTTTGCCAATTCGAACCTCGACGCGGCGGCCCTGCTACGCTTGCTCGAAACGCGCCTGGAGGGGAGTGAGAGTACGATCGCAGTTCAACCGCTTTACACGAGAGGCCAGGGCCAATGAGCATGGGCGCCAGATCGGGGCTGTCGTTCCTTCACGCCCTTGCGTGTTTCATGCTGCTGGCTGCGCCTGCGGTCGCCGGAGATCGGGCTTTGCTGATCGGGGTCGGCAACTATCAGAACCTGCCGACGGAGTTTTCCCTGCCCGGACCGGCGAACGATCTGGTGGCGATGCAAAGGCTCCTCACGGAACGGCTCGGCTTCGACAGTGCCTCGATCCGCGTGCTGAAGGACGGGCAGGCGACCAGAGCTGAAATCCTGTCATCCATGAACGGCTGGCTTGTCGATGCGACGAAGCCCGGCGATCGCGTCTATCTCTATTTTTCAGGCCACGGCCTGCAGGTGAAGGATGCGGATGGCGACGAAGCGGATGGGCTGGATGAAGCGATTGCGCCTGCCGACATTGCCGCCGGTGAAACGGACTGGCAAGGCGCTGTCCTCGACGACGAGATCGATGCGGTGCTGGAGCGCCTGAAGGGGCGCGCTGTGACGGTCGTGATCGACGCCTGTCACTCCGGCACGATCTCCCGATCGCTGTCCGAGGACATCACAAAGCCTATCGACGGCGCCCGCTTTCTCCCGCGTCCCGATGCCAAGCCGGTCGAGCAAGCGCTGACCCGCGGCCTTAGGATCGATCTTGCCCTCGTCGACAAGCCGAAGCTCGTGGATGCCGGGGTGACCGCCTGGAGTGCGGCGGCGCCCTATCAGGTCGCCTGGGACGATGTCCGGCTACCGACAGCGGATCGGCACGGAGTTTTCACCGCAGCCTTCGTCGCCGGCCAGACCGGCGACGCTGCCGATGGCAATGGCAACGGATTGACGAGCAACGCCGAGCTTCTTGGATATGTAAAGGCGCAATCTGCCTCCTACTGCGCCTTGCAGGAGCAATGCGGCAATCTCGACCCGCAATTGGAAGGCAAACCCGAGGCGCTCGGCGACAGCGCGATGGTGCCGGAAAAGCGCGATGCGGATGGCAGCGGGCAGGGTGCGTATACCATTACTCCGAACGTAGCGGTGCCGAGCTATCAGGCGGTCAACCACATCGATGCCGTCGGTGATATCATCGGCAAGAGCGAAGCCGGCGATGTCATGCTCTCTATCGACAAGCCGACCACCATGAAGGCCGGCGAAGTCTTCAAACTGACGGTCAACAGCCACACGGCCGGCAATCTCTTGCTTTTCGACGTCAACAGCCAGGGCAAGGCAACACAGATTTTCCCGAACGAGTTCGCGCAAAAGATCACGACATTGGCGCCGGACGTGCCGCTGACCTTGCCGGATGAATATTACGGCTTCGATTTCGAGGCATCGGGCGAGGGCGACGGCATTTTCGTGGCGCTTGTCGTCAGCGATGCTGTCGACTTGAGCGATCTTGCGCCGATATCGCGGGGCCTCAAGGTGGAGGTCGATGCGCGCGAGACCTTGAGCGAGATCATCGCGCGGCTGCAGAAGAACTGGACCGAAGATCTCGACACGCGCGGAATCCATTGGTCAGTCGGCACCCTGCGCTATCGCGTCGAGTAGGATCGATAACGGACAGAACGAAAAAAAACCCGCCTCGATGAGGCGGGCTTCTTTTTGTGTCGTCTCGTCCGGTCCTAGTGCAGGATCTGGCTGAGGAAGAGCTTGGTGCGTTCGTGCTGCGGATTGTCGAAGAACTCGGCCGGCGAGTTCTGCTCGACGATCTGGCCCTGGTCCATGAAGATCACGCGGTTGGCGACCTGGCGGGCGAAGCCCATTTCGTGGGTCACGCACAGCATGGTCATGCCTTCTTCGGCGAGCGACACCATGGTGTCGAGCACTTCCTTGACCATTTCCGGGTCGAGCGCCGAGGTCGGCTCATCGAACAGCAGGATCTTCGGCTTCATGCACAGCGAGCGGGCGATCGCTACGCGCTGCTGCTGACCGCCCGAAAGCTGGCCCGGATACTTGTTCGCCTGCTCGGGGATCTTGACGCGCTTCAGGAAGTGCATGGCGATTTCTTCTGCCTGCTTCTTCGGCATCTTGCGCACCCAGATCGGTGCAAGCGTGCAGTTTTCGAGGATCGTCAGGTGCGGGAAGAGGTTGAAGTGCTGAAACACCATGCCGACTTCGCGGCGCACTTCGTCGATCTTCTTCAGATCGTTGGTGAGCTCGATGCCGTCGACGACGATCTTGCCCTTCTGGTGCTCTTCGAGGCGATTGATGCAGCGGATCATCGTCGACTTGCCGGAGCCCGACGGGCCGGCAATGACGATGCGCTCGCCCTTCATAACCTTCAGGTTGATGTCACGAAGGACGTGGAAGTCCCCGTACCACTTGTTCATTCCAGTGATTTCGACTGCGACATCCGTTGCGGATACGGTCATTTTGGAAGCAGTGGCTGCGTTTGCCATGCGATCCTCCCCTCATTTTATCGTTTATGGGCCGTGTCGAGCACGCGTTCCATGAAACCTGAATAGCGCGACATACCAAAGCAGAAAAGCCAGAATATGAAGCCAGCGAAAATTAGCCCTGAGATCGGCGTTACCGAAGAGGCCCAGTTGGCGTCGGTAAAGTTGAAGCGGACGATGCCGAGCAGATCGAACATGCCGATGATCGACACCAGTGACGTGTCCTTGAAGAGGCCGATGAAGGTGTTGACGATGCCCGGAATCACGAGCTTCAGCGCCTGTGGCAGCACGATGAGGTTCATCTTCTGCCAGAAGCTGAGGCCGAGGGAATCCGCGCCCTCATACTGCCCCTTCGGGATAGCCTGGAGGCCGCCGCGCACCACTTCGGCCATGTAGGCCGAGGCAAAGAACGACACGCCGATCAGTGCACGCAGGAACTTGTCGAAGGTGACGCCCTGCGGCAGGAACAGTGGCAGCATGACGCTCGCCATGAAGAGCACGGTAATCAGAGGGATGCCGCGCACCAGTTCGATGAAGGCGGTGCAGAGCATCTTGATCACAGGCATATGCGATCGCCGCCCCAGTGCCAGAAGAATGCCGAGTGGCAACGACACGGCAATGCCGACGAACGAAAGGATGAGCGTCACCATCAGACCGCCCCAGAGCGGCGTCTCGACGTAGGTCAGTCCGAACCAGCCGCCGGGAAGTAGGATCAAGGAAATGATCGGCAGCACGGCGAAGAGCAGGATGGCGTTGATGCCCTTGAAGGGAGCCTTCGGGATCAACATCGGAATGAGGAAAAGCACGAAGAGGATGCCGACCAGCGTCGGTCTCCAACGCTCATCGAGCGGGTAGCGGCCGTAGGCGAATTGGTCGAGTTTTGCGTTGACGAAGGCCCAGCACGCACCGCTCCAGCCATCCGGCTGCGAGCCTCCTTGAGCAACCGTGGCGCAAACGCCACGGCCGCCACCGGTCCAGGCGGCGTCGATGAAGAGCCACTGGATGGCCGGAGGCACGAGCCACGCAAGCGCAAGCAGGCTGACGATGGTGAGCACCGCATCCTTTGGCGTCGCGAACAGGTTTTCGCGCAGCCAATGGACGATGCCACCTTCGGCGACCGGCGGGGCGGACCCTTCGATCATTGAGGTACGGACAAAAGTTGCCTGGTGTGTGTTCATGATCTTATCTCTCCACCAGGGCCATGCGGGCATTGAACCAGTTCATGAACAGCGACGTCGCAAGGCTCAGCGACAGGTAGACGACGATCCAGATCGTGACGATCTCGATCGATTGTCCTGTCTGGTTGAGGATGGTGCCACCCACTGCGACAAGATCCGCGTAACCGATCGCAACGGCGAGCGACGAGTTCTTGGTAAGGTTCAAATACTGGCTGGTGAGCGGCGGAATGATGATCCGGAGCGCTTGCGGAACCACCACCAGTCGTGTCGTCAGGCCGGGGCGTACGCCGAGCGCGTGCGCGGCTTCCGTCTGCCCCTTGGATACGCCGCGGATGCCGGCACGCACGATCTCGGCTATGAAGGCGGCCGTGTAGAACGAGAGCGCCAGGAACAGCGACAGGAATTCTGGTCCGATGACCGAGCCGCCGGTGAGGTTGAATTTGCCGGCGACGGGGACGTCGAAGGTGATCGGCGATCCCGTGGCAAGGAAGACCAACAACGGCAGACCGATGATCAGGCCGAGAGACGCCCAAAGAACCGGGAAACGCTGTCCGGTGGCCTCCTGCTTCTTGCGCGCATAGCGTGCCAGGAGGAAGCTGGCGACGATCGCGAGGACAAAGGCTAGAACCGTGTACAGCGAGCCGTCGCCAAAGATCGGCTTGGGAAAGGCAAGGCCGCGGTTGTTGAGGAACATGTTGAGCGGCAGTGCTGCCGATTCACGCGGCTGCGGCAGGATCGCCAGGACGCCGCTGTACCAGAAGAAGATGACCAGCAGCGGCGGGATGTTGCGGAAGATCTCGACATAGGCGAGCGACAGCTTGGCGATCAGCCAGTTGTGCGACAGGCGGCCGATCCCGACTGCAAAGCCGATGATGGTGGCGGTGAAAATACCGCAGACGGCGACCAGCAATGTGTTGAGCAGGCCGACGACAAGTGCGCGCTGATAGGTGGAATCGCTGGTATAGGCGATCAGCGACTGCCCGACGTCAAAACCGGCGCGTCCATTGAGGAAGCCGTAACCGGAAGCGATGTTCGCCCGTTTGAGATTCTCGATCGTGTTGTCGGCCACCCAATAGACGAAGGCCCCGAGTAGGACGACGGTAATAACCTGATAAAAGATGCCGCGGACCTGCGGGTCGTTGATGATCGACCCCGACGGTTTCGATTTCTCAGGCGTAGTTGTGACGCCAATCGCCATGCAATGCCTCTTTCCCCTTTTCACCCTTTTGGGTGTTTTTATCGTTGGGACGGGGAAGCGGTTGTCCGCTTCCCCGGTATTTTCGGTTCGCTTTAGCGGACCGGCGGAGCGTACTGGATGCCGCCCTTGTTCCACAGCGCGTTGAGGCCGCGCTCGATCTTGAGCGGGCTGCCGGCGCCGATGTTGCGGTCGAAGACTTCGCCGTAGTTTCCGACGGCCTTGATCACGTTCACGGCCCATTCGTTGGTGAGGCCGAGGTCGGTGCCGATCTTCGAGTCAGCTTCGACGCCGAGGAAGCGCTGAACGTCAGGGTTGGTGGACTTCTTCATTTCTTCGACGTTGGCCTGGGTGACGCCGAACTCTTCAGCCTGGATCAGCGCGTAGTGAACCCAGCTGACGATATCGAACCACTGGTCGTCACCCTGGCGCACGGCCGGGCCGAGCGGCTCCTTCGAGATGATTTCCGGCAGGATCATGTGATCGTCTGGCTTCGACAGCGTCAGACGCAGCGAATAAAGGCCGGACTGGTCGGTCGTGTAGACGTCGCAACGGCCGGCGTCATAGGCGGCGTTGACTTCTTCAAGCTTTTCGAAAACGACCGGATTGTACTGCAGGTTGTTCGACTTGAAGTAGTCGGCGAGGTTGAGCTCGGTGGTGGTGCCCGTCTGCACGCAGACAGCGGCGCCCGAAAGCTCCAACGCAGATTTGACGTTCAGGCCCTTGCGAACCATGAAGCCTTGGCCGTCATAGTAGTTGACCGGGCGGAAGTTGAAGCCGAGCGCGGTGTCGCGGTTGATCGTCCAGGTGGTGTTACGCGCAAGCACGTCGACTTCGCCCGACTGCAGCGCCGGGAAGCGTTCCTTGGCGGAAGTCGGGGTGTACTTCACCTTGCTGCCATCCGCGAAGATCGCGGCGGCGATTGCCTTGCAGTAGTCTACGTCGAATCCGCTCCAGTTGCCCGAAGCATCCGGCGCAGCGAAGCCGGCGAGACCGGTGTTCACGCCGCACTGGACAAAGCCCTTGGCCTTGACGTCATCAAGAGTAGCGCCCGAAGCCGCCTGTGTGCCAATCCCCATGACAGCAGCGCCAACGAGAGCTGTCAGAATTCTTTTTGCCATTTTTAGAACCTTTTTCTGTTGTCGTTAGTTCCAGTCTGCACCGTCGCGTCTCCTAGCGCGGTGAGCCTCCGCCACCCTCCTGGCGCGAGTGTCGGCTATCTCATGCTCAATTTCCATGAGGGTCAAGAGAGGCCGCCGATTTTCTGGTTTTGCATGTGAAAAACTCGAAACAAGCCAGAAAGTTAGGCAGATCTTGGGGGTGTGAAGCACGCTCTGGCGGAAAATTCGCCAGAAGTGGCCTCGCGACGGTCAAAACGACGCTTCATGATTTTTGCCACTTGACCGCGATTGTGGCTCGTTCGAAGAGTTTTGCATTCGAAATCTAGAAGCGGAATGAGCAATGGCAGACAGTGGCAATGTGAACGGCAAGGCAGGCATCAACACGCGTCTCGCCCATAGCGGCAACAACCCCTCCGATTACTTCGGCTTCGTCAATCCGCCGGTCGTGCACGCCTCCACGGTGCTGTTCCCGAACGCCAAGACCATGGAGACGCGGGCGCAGAAGTACACCTACGGCACGCGCGGAACGCCGACCACGGACGCGCTCTGCGACGCGATCAACGAACTCGAAGGGTCCGCCGGAACGATCCTCGTGCCGTCGGGGCTGGCGGCGGTCACGGTGCCGTTCCTCGCCTATCTCTCGGCCGGCGACCACGCCTTGATCGTCGATTCGGTCTACTTCCCGACGCGCCATTTCTGCGACACGATGCTGAAGCGACTTGGCGTCACGGTCGAATACTACGATCCGATGATCGGCGCTGCGATCGAGAGCCTGATCCGCCCGAACACGCGCCTGGTACACACCGAAGCACCGGGATCGAACACCTTCGAAATGCAGGACATCCGCGCGATTGCCGATGCCGCCCATCGCCATGGCTGCATCGTCACCATGGACAATACCTGGGCGACGCCCGTCTACTTCAAGCCGCTCGACCATGGCGTCGATGTGTCGATCCATGCGGCCACCAAGTATCCGTCCGGCCATTCGGACGTGCTCTTCGGTACCGTTTCGGCCAATGCCGAGCACTGGCCGGCCCTGACAGAGGCCATGGTGACGCTCGGCGTCTGCGTTTCGCCCGATGACAGCTACCAGATCCTGCGTGGCCTTCGCACCATGGGCATCCGCCTCGAACGGCACCAGGAGAGCGCACTGACACTGGCGAAGTGGCTGGAAACACGCGACGAAGTGGCCCGCGTGCTGCATCCGGCGCTGCCGAGCTTCCCCGGCCACGAGCTCTGGAAGCGCGATTTCACCGGCGCGAGCGGCATCTTCTCCTTCGTGCTGAAGGCGGAGAGCCCTGACCGCTTCAAGGCCAAGGCGCACGCCTTCCTCGATGCGCTGAGATTGTTCGGGCTCGGCTATTCCTGGGGCGGTTTCGAAAGCCTCGCGCTCCATGTCGGTCTCGGAGATCGCAAGGTGGCGCTGGCGCCGACCGAAGGTCCGGTTCTGCGCCTGCAGATCGGCCTTGAGGACGTGCCGGATATCCGGCGCGACATCGAAGCGGGCCTGGCTGCGGCAAACGCCGTTTGACGAAGGCAATGACGGACGCCGCGGTCATCCGCGGCGTTCTGCTTTTCTGGACTAGATCTTTCGCGCGCCGGCAGTTTATCGAACGGATCGCGGTGAATGGCCGTCGCTTCTCAGTGCTCCGGCGCGCCGTAGCCGTAGAGCCAGTCGAGGTCGGCTGCAAGCGCGTCGGGCCCCTTGAGCTTCAATACCATGTCGCGGCCGATACGCACCGGGCCGCGGGCGTGATAGGCGAAATGGTTGAAGGCCGCACGGCGGCGGACGCGCGCGATGCGTGGCCTGCGAAGCGCCTCGAATTTCCGCAAGGAATTCGCGACGCTGAGGTTTTCAGACAGGCAAGCCGCAAGCGCGGATGCGTCCTCGACGGCCATGGCCGCACCTTGCGCCGCAAAGGGCGTCATCGCATGGGCCGCGTCGCCGATCAGCACTGTATTTTGACCATCATGCCAGGCGCCGTCGTCGACGGTGCAGAGCGGCCAGTAGGTGGGCGCCACGGCCTTATCGAGAAGCGAGCGGATGCCTGGGCTCCAATCGGAAAAGGCGTTGAGGCAATCCTGGCGCCGCGCGTCCGAATCCTTGCCGACCCAGATCGCGTCGGTCTCCTTGCCCTCGATGATGGCGACGAGATTGAAACCGCCGACCTCCCGCAGAGGATAGGCAACGAGGTGGGCGCGCGGGCCGAGGAAGGCGGTGACCTCACCGCGGTTGAGCACGCCCGCGGCAACGTCGCCTGCAAGCGTCATGCGCCAGGCGATATTGCCCGAGAACCGGACACGGCCGGCGGCGGGCACAGTCTCGCGCAGCCGCGACCAGATGCCGTCGGCGCCGATGACGACGTCCGGCATGCGCCCTGTCACTGCCGCGATCGCCTGGTCCCCGGGCTTGTCGATCTGGCATCCGAGGTGGAGACGGCAGCGCGGTTCGGATTGAACAGCCTGAAACAGGATTCTCTGAAGGCTGGCGCGGTGGAGAACGGCATAGGGCGCATGCCAGCGGCGGCGCGCGAAGGTCCCGGCCGGTACGCTGGCAAGCGCGCGCAGAGAGCGGCCGTCAACGAGCCCGATGCGCTCGGGCTCCGTCCATACGCTCTCAAGCTGCGTCAGTAGGCCGAGCTCGATGAGGATGCGGGAGGCGTTCGGTGAGAGCTGCAGGCCGGCTCCGACCTCGGTCAGTGCCGTCGCCCGCTCGATGATATCGACGTCGAAGCCGCGCCGGGCAAGGCATAGGGCAGCCGTGAGGCCGCCGATGCCGGCGCCGATGATCGCGACGGGGCGCGACATCGTCGCTTATCAGGCGGCTTTATGGGCGAAGAGGCAGCCGGGGGGATTGGTTTCGGTCGCCTTCAGCTTCGGATTGTAGCGATAGAGCGTAGAGCAGTAGGAGCAGACCTTCTCGTTGTCGTCACCCATGTCGATGAAGATGTGCGGGTGATCGTAGGGAATGGATGCGCCGGTGCACATGAATTCCTTGACGCCGATTTCGATTGCCTGATGTCCGCCGTCGTTCTGGAAATGCGGGATGCTGTGGCCGGCCATGTCATGCTCCGATGAATGCAAGTCTGAAGGTCAAATTTGGCGGCACCATAGTCAGCTTTGCCGGAAATGTGTAGCGGCAAAGCTGCCGCAGTTGTGGTTTTTGCCGGTGCGGGGTTTCGCCCGCCAAGGCGACGAACTAGGTTGCGCGGGATCGATATGCCCAAGGATGAATAGATGGATCTCACCCCGCCGCCGTTTTCCCGTTTCAATCATGACGGTCTGGAGATCGCCTTCTTCGACGAGGGCGACCCGTCCGGCGCGCCCGTTCTGCTCATTCACGGCTTTGCCTCCAGCGCCAACGTCAACTGGGTTTTCCCGGGCTGGCTGAAGACGCTGGGTGACGCCGGCTACCGCGTCATCGCGCTCGACAATCGCGGCCATGGCAAGAGCAGCAAGCCCTACGACCCGGAACTCTACCACCCTCAGCAGATGGCGGGTGACGCCGCCGCATTGCTTGGGCATCTCGGGATCGCCGAGGCCCATGTCATGGGCTATTCGATGGGCGCTCGCATCTCGGCCTTCCTGGCGCTCGCGCATCCCGACCGCGTGCGCTCGCTGGTCTTCGGCGGCCTCGGCATCGGCATGGTGTCGGGGGTAGGAGATTGGGATCCGATTGCCGACGCTCTGGTGGCGCCGTCGCTTGACGACGTGACCCATGCGCGCGGGCGCATGTTCCGCGCCTTTGCCGACCAGACCAAGAGCGACCGGCAGGCGCTTGCCGCCTGTATCTCGACCTCGCGGGATCTGCTGACGGCACAGGATATGGCGCGCATCGAGCAGCCGACGCTGATTGGCGTCGGGACGACCGATGACATCGCCGGGTCGGCGCAGGAACTGGCAGCGCTGATGCCGCGTGCGCGTGCGCTCGACATTCCGGGCCGCGACCATATGCTCGCCGTCGGCGACCGGGTTTTCAAGAAAGCGGTGCTCGAATTTCTGGCAGAGATCGATCGCATCTAGCGTATCGTCATTGCCGCCAGTCGCCATTTAAGTCACGCCTGATTTCCCCTATAGTGGTGGCAGGCACGGACAAGGAAGGAGAGCGACGATGGTCGCCAAGACCGAACTTCGCCAGGCAGAAGCGCTGCAAGTGATGGACCCGATCTGGAATAGCCTGCGCGAAGAAGCCCGGATTGCCGCCGAGCAAGACCCAATGCTCGCGGCCTTCCTCTATTCCACCGTGGTCAATCAGCACTCTCTCGAAGAAAGCGTGATCTACCGCATCTGCGAAAGGCTGGATCACCCGGATCTGCAGGCGAACCTTTTGCGCCAGACCTTCTCGGAGATGCTGGAGGACTGGCCGGAATGGGGCACCATTCTGCGTGTCGACATCCAGGCCGTCTACGACCGCGACCCCGCCTGCACCCGCTTCATCGAGCCGGTGCTCTATTTCAAGGGCTTCCATGCGATCCAGACGCATCGCCTGGCGCATTGGCTATTGAAGCGCGGCCGCAAGGATTTCGCCTTCTACCTGCAGAGCCGGGCGTCGAGCGTCTTCCAGACGGACATCAACCCCGCCGCCCGCATCGGCCGCGGCATTTTCCTTGATCATGCCACCGGCCTTGTCGTCGGCGAGACCGCGGTCATTGGTGACAACGTCTCGATCCTGCACGGCGTGACGCTCGGCGGCACGGGCAAGGAAGGCAGCGATCGCCACCCGAAGATCGCCGACGGTGTGCTGATTGGCGCCGGCGCCAAGATCCTCGGCAATATCCATATCGGACACTGCTCGCGCGTCGCTGCGGGTTCGGTCGTGCTGAAACCGGTGCCGCCGAAGTCGACGGTCGCCGGCGTACCGGCAAAGGTCGTGGGCGAGGCCGGCTGTTCCGAGCCGTCGCGCCAGATGGACCAGATCCTTGCCAGCTTCGATATCTGACATGCGGGAACCGGTGTGTAGCCTCTTTCGAGGGGTTTACACCCGCCGATGCAGCGTGCGAGAAGCGCCGCACAGTTTAAACGGCTACGGAGACGTGTTTTGAAGCCCGAAGAAATCCGCAAGCTTGAAGCCTACTTCAAGCGCACCTTCAATCAGCAGATGGTCGTCAAGGCTCGCCCGAAGAAGGACGAGTCCGCTGAAGTCTATCTCGGTGACGAGTTCCTCGGTGTGGTCTTCCGCGATGAGGAAGACGGCGAGCTTTCCTACAACTTCTCCATGGCGATCCTCGACATCGACCTCTAAGTCGCGACGCCGGACGCTTTCAGTATAAACCCCGAAAATCCATGGGATTTTCGGGGTTTATTGTTTTGTGCGGGATGTTGATGTCTTGCTGGGCAATTGCTCGCTAGTGCTTATCTTGCGGCTGTAGCGAGCGCGGCAAGAAATTTCATGCCGGACCGCGATATTTCATCAAGTTGTTGCATCTGTTGTATTTTATTGCATCGCACACTCGTCTTGACTTTTTGTGCAGTGCACATAAACTGAAGCCTCCAGATCAGGCCGTCACCAAGGAGACACCGGATGTTCAACTTCGACGATGCAAACAAGAAGAGCAAGGAAGCCATTGATGTGGCTGTGAAGAGCTATTCCGCTTGGACCAAGGGTCTCCAGGCTATCGCGACCGAAGCTGCCGACTTTTCGAAGAAGTCCTTCGAGGACAGCGTCGCGCATGTCGAAAAGCTGACCAGCGTCAAGAGCGTCGAGGCTGCTTTCGAACTGCAGACCAACTTCGTGAAGTCGAGCTACGAAGGCTTTGTCGCCGAAGCAACGAAGATCGGCGAAATGTATGCCGACCTCGCCAAGGACGCCTACAAGCCCTACGAAGCGCCAGTTGCCAAGGCAACGGCAGCAGTTAAGGCCGCCGCTGCAGCAGCCTGATCACCGGCTAAAACAATTTCTCAACAAAAAGGCCGGTCGCAGCGCTTGCGACCGGCCTTTTTGTTTTTCGCATAAGCTGTGCGCAGCCCAAAGAAAGTTGATCAATCTTGCCGGTCAACGTGCGATTATGATTGCAGTGTGTTGGTTCGGTCTTAAAATCTGAAAACGAACCATTAGATAAAGGGCAAGCAGGCTGCGGCCGAGTTCGATGGGTCGCTACTGTACAAGGAACTGACAAGAATGATCGCCATGCCGGTCCGGATGCAGCAAGGTAGCGATGATGAGGGGAACGGCAACAACCGCAGCACGTCCGTCATCACGCGTACCAAGCCGAAGACCAAGAAGCCAAGTTTGTATCGTGTTCTGCTTTTGAATGACGATTACACGCCGATGGAATTCGTCATCCATATTCTGGAGCGCTTCTTTCAAAAGAACCCGGAAGAGGCGACCCGCATCATGCTCCACGTCCACAATCACGGTGTGGGAGAGTGCGGCGTCTTCACCTATGAGGTCGCCGAAACCAAGGTGACGCAGGTGATGGACTTCGCCCGGCAGCATCAGCATCCGTTGCAATGCGTCATGGAAAAGAAATGAGGAACTAACGTGCCAACATTTTCGCCCAGCCTCGAAAAGGCGCTGCACCAGGCACTGACTTTTGCCAACGAGCGCCACCACGAATACGCTACGCTCGAGCATCTGCTTCTGGCATTGATCGACGATGCCGACGCGGCGGCCGTGATGGGCGCCTGCAACGTCAATCTTGAGACGCTGCGCAAGACCGTAACCGATTACGTCGACAACGAACTGTCGAACCTCGTGACCGGCTACGACGAAGATTCCAAGCCGACGGCCGGGTTCCAGCGCGTGATCCAGCGGGCGGTGATCCACGTGCAATCGTCCGGCCGCGAGGAAGTGACCGGCGCCAACGTGCTGGTCGCGATCTTCGCCGAGCGCGAAAGTCACGCAGCCTATTTCCTGCAGGAGCAGGAGATGACCCGCTACGACGCGGTCAACTTCATTTCGCACGGCATCGGCAAGCGGCCCGGCAGCTCTGAGTCCCGTCCTGTGCGTGGCTCTGACGATCATGAGAGCGAGCAGAAGCCCGCGCGCGACAACGAAGAGGCCAGCGCCAAGAAGCAGCAGGACGCGCTGACCGCCTATTGCGTCAACCTCAATGAGAAGGCGAAATCCGGCAAGATCGACCCGCTGATCGGCCGTCACGCCGAGGTGAACCGCACCATCCAGGTGCTGTGCCGCCGCTCGAAGAACAATCCGCTCTATGTCGGGGACCCCGGCGTCGGCAAGACGGCGATCGCCGAAGGCCTTGCCAAGCGCATCATCGAAAAGAAGGTGCCGGAAGCGTTGCAGGATGCGACGATCTTCTCGCTCGACATGGGCACGCTTCTTGCCGGCACGCGCTACCGTGGCGATTTCGAAGAACGGTTGAAGCAGGTCGTCAAGGAGCTCGAGGACTATCCGGGCGCCGTGCTCTTCATCGACGAGATCCATACGGTCATCGGCGCCGGAGCTACGTCCGGCGGCGCGATGGATGCATCCAACCTTTTGAAGCCGGCGCTTTCCTCCGGCGCGATCCGCTGCATCGGTTCGACCACCTACAAGGAATACCGCCAGTTCTTCGAGAAGGATCGGGCGCTGGTCCGCCGTTTCCAGAAGATCGACGTGAACGAGCCGACGATTGCCGACGCGATCGAGATCATGAAGGGGCTGAAGCCTTATTACGAGGAATATCATCACCTGAAATACTCGAACGAGGCGATCAAGGCCGCGGTCGAGCTTTCGGCCCGCTACATCAACGACCGCAAGCTGCCGGACAAGGCGATCGACGTGATCGATGAATCCGGTGCCGCACAGATGCTTCTGCCCGCCAGCAAGCGCCGCAAGCTGATCACCGAGAAGGAGATCGAGGCGACGATCGCGACGATGGCGCGCATCCCGCCGAAGACCGTCTCCAAGGACGACGAGGCCGTGCTTGCCAATCTCGAGCGAGAGCTGCGCTCGGTCGTCTACGGCCAGGACCTGGCGATCGAGGCGCTCGCTTCGTCGATCAAGCTGGCGCGTGCCGGCCTGCGCGAACCGAACAAGCCGATCGGCTGCTACGTCTTCTCCGGCCCGACCGGCGTCGGCAAGACGGAAGTCGCCAAGCAGCTTGCGACCTCGCTCGGCGTCGAGCTCCTGCGCTTCGACATGTCGGAATACATGGAGCGGCATACGGTTTCGCGCCTGCTCGGTGCACCTCCCGGCTATGTCGGCTTCGACCAGGGCGGCCTCTTGACCGATGGCGTCGATCAGCACCCGCATTGCGTGCTGCTGCTCGACGAGATCGAGAAGGCGCATCCGGACCTGTTCAACATCCTGCTGCAGGTCATGGACCATGGCTCGCTGACGGATCACAACGGCAAGAAGATCGACTTCCGCAACGTCATCCTGATCATGACGACCAATGCCGGCGCATCGGAAATGGCCCGGGCCGCCATCGGCTTCGGTTCTTCCAAGCGTACGGGCGAAGACGAAGAGGCGCTGAACCGCCTGTTCACGCCGGAATTCCGCAACCGTCTGGATGCGGTCATTCCGTTTGCTTCGCTGCCGACACCGGTTATCCACCAGGTGGTTCAGAAGTTCGTCATGCAGCTTGAAACCCAGCTTGCCGAGCGCAACGTCACCTTCGACCTCGCGCCGGAGGCGATCGCCTGGCTTGCCGAAAAGGGCTACGACGAGAAGATGGGCGCGCGACCGCTGTCGCGTGTCATCCAGGAAAACATCAAGAAGCCGCTCGCCGATGAAATCCTCTTCGGCAAGCTGAAGAAGGGCGGGGTCGTCAAGGTGACGATCGGCACGAAGGCCGATGGCACCAAGGGCCTGCTGCTCGATGCCGTTCCTGAGACGACGCCAATCAAGCCGAAGGCGGAAGTATCCCGCCCGGCGATGAAGGCCGCCAAGCCGAAAAAGGCCGAGGACAAGGAAGAGGTGGGCGCCGAGCCTGCGCCGAAGTCCAAGCCGAAGAAGGCTGCCGCCAAGGCGTCAACGGATGACGAGGCCGGGGCGGGCGACGCGGCTCCCAGAAAGGGCCGCACGGTGCCGAAGGTGCCGCGCAAGAAGTAGCCCCCGCAAGACACGTTTGACGGTGCTGGATGCAAACCATTCGGCACCGTTTTTCTTTAAAGAAGAAATGAGAAGAGCCTGCGTGGTTTTTCGTCCGCGTGCCGGTCTGATAGCCTATATTCGGTCATGCTGATCCCGGACGATTCGATCCGGGGTGGTCGTATTCGAGTTGAAAACAATCCGGAATCGCCGATGAAGAGAGAAGAAGACGAGCAATCTTCGCTCGCCTGGTTCGGGAAAGGCATGCGCGGCATTTTCAGTCTGCCGGCCTTCATTCTGATGTTGTCCTTTGTCGGCTTCTGTTCGCTGACGGCTCAGGCCGGCATCCCGGTCGAGCAGGTGGTCTTCATGGTCGGCATGGTCTGGGCGCTTCCGGCCAAGGTCATTCTCGTCAGTTCGATGATGAGCGGAGCCGGGCTCGCGACCGCGTTCCTCGCGGTCTCGCTGTCGTCCGTCCGGCTGATGCCGATGGTCGCCGCGCTGATACCGGAGCTGCGCGGGTCGCGCACGCCGACTTGGCTTCTGCTCTTCCTGTCGCATTTCGTCGCGATCACCGCCTGGGTGTTCGCGATGGAGAAGGTGCCGCACGTGCCGCGCGAGCGTCGCGTCGCCTTTTTCGCGGGCTTCGGCATCACGCTGGTGGCGGCAAACATGCTGCTCGTCGCTGTCGTCTACCACTTCGTCGCCGATTTCCCGCCGATCGTTGCCGGCTGCCTTTTCTTCCTGACGCCGGTCTACTTTCTCGCCTCGATCTGGCATTCGGCGCGCCATCCCGTCGTCTATGTGGCGTTGCTCTTTGGTCTTGCAGGCGGGCCGCTGTTCTACTGGCTGTTTCCGGAATTCGACATCCTGCTCGCCGGCCTCGTCGGCGGCACGCTTGCCTGGCTCATCGAGCGCCTCTGGCGGCGCCGCAAGGAGGTGGGAGCATGACCTGGCAGGATGGTTGGTGGGCCTATGTCTTTATCGCGATTGCCGGCTGGCTGGCGACCGACATCTGGCGCTGGTTGGGTGTCATCACAGGCAACAGGCTGCGCGATGATTCCGAGGCGCTGAACTGGGTGAGGGCGGTTGCCACCGCGCTGGTCGCAGCGGTCATCGCCAAGCTTATCCTCTATCCGACCGGCGTACTCGAACAATCCCCGCTCTGGCTGCGCGCAGGTGCCGTCGCGCTCGGGGCGGCCGCCTTCTTCCTGTTCGGAAGAAAGCCGGCGATCGGGATCGCGTCAGCGATTGCCGCGTTGGCGCTGGGCCTGTGGTGGTTGGGTTTTTAGGCCGGGTGAGGTGCTTTCACCTGACCGTCGGTTAAAGAGCCGGCGCGTCGCCGGCTCCCTGGCTCCTGCGCGGATAGTATGAGCGCGATCAGAGCGCCTGCCGAACCTTTTCGGCATTGGCAGCCAGAACGGCGCCGTCTTCCATCGTGCCGGAATGCGGCTTCAGCGGCACGCCTGCTTGCCGCGGAATGACGTGGAAGTGCAGGTGGAAGACCGATTGTCCAGCCGGTGCTTCGTTGAACTGCATGATCGTCACACCATCGGCGTCGAAAGCTTCCTTGGCGGCAACAGCCAGCTTCTGTACGGTGGCAATCAGCGCCGGCAGCGTTGCTGCATCGGCGTCGAGCAGGTTGCGCGAAGGGGATTTCGGCACCACGAGCAGATGGCCTTCTGCCTGCGGCATGACATCCATGAAGGCGATCGTCGCGTCGTCCTCGTAGACGCGGTGCGAGGGAATTTCACCGCGCAGGATCCTGGCGAAAATGTTGTTGTCGTCGTAGCTCATTGTTCTTCCTCGTGTAATGAAGCCGGCCTTCACGAAAAGGCGGTCAGTCGTCCTGCCGTTCACCTTTGCGGAAAGGTCCGTGCTCGGCAAGAAACTCGCCCGTTTCCTCCACATCCCTGCGCTCGCGCTGAAGATAGTCGCCGACGGCGCGGGCAAGTCCCGGATGTGTGATGAAATGGGCGGAATGGGTGGTGACGGGCATGTAGCCGCGCGCAAGCTTGTGCTCACCCTGGGCGCCAGCCTCCACCCGTTTCAGCCCCTTGGCGATCGCGAAATCGATCGCCTGGTGATAGCAGACTTCGAAATGCAGGAACGGGTGATCCTCGATGCAGCCCCAGTGGCGACCGTAGAGCGCATCGCCGCCGATGAAGTTGATCGCGCCGGCGATGTAGCGGCCGTTGCGGCGTGCCATCACCAGCAGGATATCGTCGGCCATGCGCTCGCCAATGAGCGAATAGAACGCGCGCGTCAGATAGGGGCGGCCCCATTTGCGTCCGCCGGTGTCCATGTAGAAGGCGAAGAACTCGTCCCAGATCGATTCCGTCAGGTCGCTGCCGGTCAGCCAGTCGATCGAAATGCCGTTTTCGAGCGCAGCCCTGCGCTCCTTCTTCAGCGCCTTGCGTTTGCGTGAGGCAAGGGTCTCCAGAAAATCGGCGTGGGAGCCATAGCCTTCATTGGTGAAGTGGAACTGCTGGTCTGTGCGGTGCAGGAACCCGGCGCGCTCAAGCGCAGGGATCTCGGCTTCGGGCACGAAAGTCACATGTGCCGAAGAGACATCGTGTCTGCGGGCAAGCTCTTTCAGGCCCGCGGCAAGCGCATCCTGAACGGCGTTCGTATTTTCGTCCGGTGCCGAAAGCAGCCGTGGTCCGGTCGCAGGCGTGAAGGGGATGGAACTTTGCAGTTTCGGATAGTAGCGACCGCCGGCGCGCTCGAAGGCGTCTGCCCAGCCGTGGTCGAAAACGTATTCGCCCTGGCTGTGGCTCTTCAGGTAGCAGACGAGGCCGCCGCGCAATTGCCCGTCGCCGCCTTCAAGCAACAGATGCTGGCCGAGCCAGCCGGTCTTGGCCGTCGCCGACCCGGACTCTTCGAGCGCCGAGAGATAGGCATGCGAGAGGAAGGGATTGTAGACGCCGCCAGGAAACGCCTTCGATGCACCGGACAGCACATTCCAGCGTGCCGCTGGTATATCGGTGAAGGATTGCGCGATGCGGAGGGTGACGGCGTCTGACATTACTTTAGGAAACCAGGGCCTCCCGCGGGTCGAAACCCTCGAAGGTCATCTGATCCGCATGGGCAAACGTGTAGGCTTCGGCCTGCCGGTCGCGCACGGTCCAGGTGATGATCGTCTTGCCGAGCGTCCGTTCCTTGGTGATGAACGAGTTCGGCAGGTGGCCGTAGTGGTAGGAGATGAAATCGAGCCCGAGCTGCATCGCTTCCTCATGCACGAAGAAGGTCTCCGGATTGGCACCTTCCGCTGTGAGGCCCAGCGGGTAGGGCGCGTCGAGCGCCTTCAGGTCCTTGAGCAGCCAGTGATCGAAGCTCATCAGCGCAACGTGGCCCTTGTAGCCTTCGAGCGTTTCGAGCACGGCGGCGGCAAAGCCCTCGTCGTCGCCCTTGCGGCCCTTGAGCTCGATGACGAGCGGCACCTTGCCGGCAACCAAGCGCAGCATCTGCGTCAACGTCGGCACCTTGTCCTTCGTGCCGCCGATCGCCATCAGGCCGAGTTCGCCGGCGGTGCGCGCGCGAACGTCGCCCTTGATCCCGCACAGTCGCTCGGTATCGTCATCGTGGAAGACGACCGGAATGCTGTCGGCGGTATACTGCAGATCGCATTCGATCGCGAAACCGGCGTCGACGGCGCGGGAGAAGGCCGAAAGCGTATTCTCCCACACCTGCTTGTTCATGTCGTGATAGCCGCGATGGGCAATCGGTTGGGCCTTCAGCCAGGAAATATCAGCCATGCCGGGCACTCTGTCAGGCGATTTCGATGACGGCGTCGATCTCGACGGCGGCATTGAAGGGAAGGGAAGCCATGCCGACGGCGGCACGCGCGTGCTTGCCGGCTTCACCGAGCACGGTCGCAAGCAGATTGGATGCGCCGTTGATGACCAGATGCTGCTCGACGAATTCCGGTGTCGAGGCGACGAAGCCGTTGATCTTCACCAGGCGTCGGATGCGACCGAGATCGCCGCCGAGTGCTGCCTTGGCCTGGGCGAGGATGTTGATTGAGCAGAGTTCGGCGGCGCGCTGTGCGCGGGCCACGTCCACATCCTTGCCGACGATGCCGGTCACAGCGACCTTGCCGTCTTCCATCGGAAGCTGTCCGGAGATGTAGAGCATCGAGCCGCTGATGACGTAGGGCACGTAGTTTGCAACCGGGGTCGCAGCCTGGGGAAGTGTGACTCCGAGGTCCTTGAGGCGCGCTTCGATCTCTGCCGACATGGAAAGCTCCATTGTTGTCTTTTGTGTTAAAATCCTGCATTCAGGCCGGATCGCGGCGGGCACCGGCTTTTTCCTGCGAACGCCGCCTCGCTTCTGCCGAACGCTTGTTTATAGCATTGCCGGCGAGTCCAACAGGAGGAAACGGATGTTTCATAAAGGCTTCGGTCTCGTCACTTTGGGCAGCGCCTGTTTCGCCGTCATGACAGTATCGGGCGCCACGGCGGCACACGCAAACGCCCTTGTGCCGCACCGCGCCGTCTATGATCTCGAACTCAAGGATGCATCGGATCGTTCGGGCATTGCCGGAATGTATGGTCGCATGGTCTACGAGTTCAATGGCTCGGCCTGTGCGGGCTATACCGTCAGCTTCCGTTTCGTCACCCAGGTCGATACCGGCGAGGAAGTGCGCCTGACCGATCAGCAGACGACCACCTACGAAGATCTAAAGAATGGCAATTTCCGCTTCCTGACCCGCTCCTTCACCGATGAGAAGCTGGACAAGGAAGTACGCGGTACAGCGCATGAGGAAAAAGCGGGCGTTAAGGTCGAGCTGACTGCGCCGGACAAGCGCGAAATCGAGCTTGCGGCGAGCCGGTTTCCGACGGCGCACATGATGGAGGTGATCTCGCGAGCGAAGAAAGGCGAGAGCCTCTTTGAGGCGCGCATCTTCGACGGCTCCGATTCGGGTGACAAGACCTTGATCACCTCGACCTTCGTCGGCAAATCGCGCAAACCCACGGCGGACGAGCCGGATGCAGGCAAGGCGGGCAAGCTCAGCGGCGACAATTACTGGCCGGTGACGATCTCCTATTTCAACGATGACAAGAGCGGCGACGCGCTGCCGATCTACCGTATGTCGTTCAAGCTTTACGAGAACGGGATTACCCGCGACCTGACGATGGACTACGGCGATTTCGTCCTGAGCGGCAAGCTTGCGGACCTCGAAGTGTTCAAATCCGAGGACTGCAAATAGCCGATTGCGGTAAAAAGCGGCGTTTGCGGCTTGATTTCTCGGGCAGTTGCCGTTAAGGGGCTGCCCATTCCACACGTGAAGCTTGGGATGTTCCGGGAGAAATCCGGATCGTTCCGCCGGTGGGCCGGTCGAAAGACATGCTCGACGCTTCGCGGAGGTTCAACCGGAAAAGGAGAAAAGGCATGGCATTGCCTGATTTTAGCATGCGTCAGCTTCTGGAAGCTGGCGTTCACTTCGGCCACCAGACGCACCGCTGGAACCCGAAGATGAAGCCGTACATTTTCGGCGATCGCAACAACGTTCACATCATCGACCTCGCACAGACCGTGCCGATGCTGTCGCGCGCCCTGCAGATCGTCAGCGACACCGTTGCCAACGGCGGCCGCGTTCTGTTCGTCGGCACCAAGCGCCAGGCGTCCGAAATCATCGCTGACGCTGCCAAGCGTTCGGCCCAGTACTACGTCAACGCTCGCTGGCTCGGCGGCATGATGACCAACTGGAAGACGATTTCGAACTCGATCCAGCGCCTGCGCAAGCTCGACGAAATCCTCTCTTCGGAAGCTTCGGGCTTCACCAAGAAGGAACGCCTGAACCTCGAGCGCGAACGCGAAAAGCTGAACCGCGCTCTCGGCGGTATCCGCGACATGGGCGGCACGCCGGACCTGATGTTCATCATCGACACCAACAAGGAATCGATCGCGATCGACGAAGCCAAGCGCCTCGGCATCCCGGTTGTCGCAGTCATCGACTCGAACTGCGATCCGGACCAGATCGACTATCCGATCCCGGGCAACGACGACGCTTCGCGCGCCATCGCTCTCTACTGCGACCTCATTGCACGCGCTGCCATCGACGGCATCGCACGTCAGCAGGGCGCATCGGGCCGTGACCTCGGCGCATCTGCCGAAGCTCCGGTCGAGCCGGCGCTCGACGAGGCCTCCGACGCCTGATCGGGCCTTGGCGGCAGGTAAGCCTGCCGCCCCCAATGAAATGTCGGGACAAGGCCGTTTGTGATGAAAATCTGAACGGCCTTGTTCTTTTCAGCCGGGGATGGCGCTGATCCGTTCGGATCTTTGGAGCCGAGCAACCCCGTGATGGTTCAGTCATCACGGTGTCACATTGAAAAGCCATTCCCTGCCACACCTCCTGGTACCGCGCCCTCAAGGGCAGCGCGCCAACCAAACAGACAAAGAGGCAATAAGATGAGTGTAACTGCAGCAATGGTGAAGGAACTGCGCGAAAAGACCGGCGCAGGCATGATGGACTGCAAGAAGGCGCTCGCCGAAACCAACGGCGACATGGAAGCTGCGATCGACTGGCTGCGCGCCAAGGGCATCGCCAAGGCCGACAAGAAGTCGGGCCGCACGGCTGCTGAAGGCCTCATCGGTATTGTCAGCGGTGGCGTCAAGGCTGTCGTCGTCGAAATCAACTCCGAGACCGATTTCGTTGCCCGCAACGAAGCCTTCCAGGAACTCGTCCGCGGCGTTGCCAATGTAGCGCTGACCACCGACGGCTCGGTTGAAGCCATCGCGGCTGCAAACTACCCGGCAACCGGCAAGTCGGTCGACGAGACCATCAAGGACGCGATCGCCACCATCGGCGAGAACATGACGCTTCGCCGCGCAGCCCTCCTCAAGGTCGAAGACGGTGTTGTTGCTACCTACATCCACAACGCTGCCGGCGACGGCATCGGCAAGCTCGGTGTTCTCGTCGCCCTGAAGTCGATCGGCGACAAGGAAGTTCTCTTCTCGGTTGGCCGTCAGATCGCCATGCACATCGCTGCGACCAACCCGCTCGCGATCCGTGCGGACGAAGTCGACGCCGCTGTTGCCGAGCGCGAACGCAACGTCTTCATCGAACAGTCGCGCGCTTCGGGCAAGCCGGACAACATCATCGAAAAGATGGTCGAAGGCCGCATGCGCAAGTTCTTCGAAGAAGTCGCTCTGCTGTCGCAGGCCTTCGTCATGAACCCGGAAATCACCGTCGGTCAGGCCGTCAAGGACGCTGAAAAGCTCGCTGGCGCACCGATCGAAGTCACCGGCATGGCTCGCCTGCTGCTCGGCGAAGGTGTCGAGAAGGAAGAGTCCGACTTCGCTGCAGAAGTTGCAGCCGTCGCCAAGGGCTGATTTCTTCACCCATATTGGGAAAACCTTGGGGCATCGCGTGACAACGCGGTGCCCTTCGTGTATCCGGCTTCGTCAATGCGCTGGACCCGCCGGAAAATAAGCCGCTGCGGTTGAAACCATGGTGCGCAATGTGTCCTTATGCGCTGTGCGCCGCCATCGTGCGCACGCGCGCCGATCTGTTCAGGAGCGATGATGCCGGCCGAGCCACTCTACAAACGCGTTCTACTCAAAGCCTCCGGTGAAGCTCTCATGGGCAGCCAGGGCTTCGGCATCGATGTGGCGGTCGCTGACCGGATCGCCGCAGATATCGCGCAAGCGCGCGCCATGGGCGTCGAAGTGGGCGTGGTTGTCGGCGGCGGCAATATCTTCCGCGGCGTGGCCGTCGCTTCCAAGGGCGGCGACCGGGTAACCGGCGACCACATGGGCATGCTGGCAACCGTCATCAACGCGCTGGCGCTCGCAACGTCGCTGCGCAAGCTCGACATCGATACGGTCGTGCTCTCGGCAATCGCGATGCCGGAAATCTGCGAGAGCTTCTCGCAGCGCGCAACGCTCTACCATCTTTCCCTCGGCCGCGTCGTGATCTTCGCCGGCGGCACGGGCAATCCTTTCTTCACGACCGACTCTGCCGCCGCCCTTCGCGCCGCCGAAATGGGCGCGCAGGCGATCTTCAAGGGCACCCAGGTCGATGGCATCTATTCCGCGGACCCGAAGAAGGATCCGGACGCGACCCGCTTCGACCGCCTGACGCACAGCGAAGTCCTCGAGAAGGGGCTTGCCGTCATGGATGTTGCCGCCGTCGCGCTTGCACGCGAAAATGCCATTCCGATCGTTGTCTTCTCCATTCATGAGAAGGGTGGCTTTGCGGAAATATTGACCGGCGGCGGTCGCGCGACCATCGTCACAGACAATTAAGAAGCTGCAGAACGGCCCTCGGGCCGGCGAATGATAGAACGGGAGTTTCGACCATGAGTGAAGGTGTTGACCTGAAGGAACTGAAGCGTCGCATGGATGGCGCCATTTCCGCATTCAAGAGCGATATCGCGTCGCTCCGTACCGGCCGCGCGTCGGCGAACGTTCTCGACCCGGTGACCGTCGAAGCCTATGGCTCACGCGTGCCGCTCAACCAGGTGGCGAACATCACGGTTCCCGAGCCGCGCATGCTGTCCGTCTCGGTCTGGGACAAGCAGATGGTCGGCGCTGTGGATCGCGGCATTCGCGAATCGAACCTCGGCCTCAATCCGATCATCGACGGCCAGAACCTGCGCATTCCGCTGCCGGAACTCAACGAAGAGCGCCGCAAGTCGCTCGTCAAAGTGGCACATGACTACGCCGAAAAGGCGAAGGTCGCCGTGCGCCACGTGCGCCGTGACGGCATGGACGACCTGAAAAAAGCCGAAAAGGATGGCGACATCGGTCAGGATATCAGCCGTTCTCAGTCCGAGCGCGTGCAAAAGATGACCGACGAAACGATTTCCGATATCGACCGCTTGCTCGTCGAGAAGGAAAAGGAAATCATGCAGGTCTGATCTGCTCTGCTCGTGATCTGAGTCTCCTTTCGCGGACGCCTTATGCAAAACCTCACTTCCACGACCGTTCCGGAACATGTTGCCATCATCATGGATGGCAACGGGCGTTGGGCGAACGCGCGTGGTCTGCCGCGCACGATGGGGCACCGCAAGGGTGTCGAGACCGTTCGCGCCGCCGTCAAGACGGCGGGCGACTTGGGGATCCGCTACCTCACGCTTTTTGCCTTTTCCTCGGAAAACTGGAGCAGGCCGGCGGCGGAAGTCAGCGATCTGATGGGGCTGCTCAAGACCTTTATCCGCCGGGATCTTGCCGATCTGCACCGCGAGAATGTCCGCATCCGAGTCATCGGTGACCGCTCCAACCTCAGAGGCGACATTCTACCGTTGCTGGTGGAGGCGGAAGAAACGACGCGGGCAAATACCGGGATTACGCTCGTCATTGCCTTCAATTACGGCGCCCGGGACGAAATGACACGAGCCATGCGGCGGCTGGCGACGGAAGTCGCCGAAGGACGCTTGCGGCCGGAAGACATCAACCCCGAGCGTATCGCGGCGATGCTGGACACGTCGGACATTCCCGATCCGGACCTGATCATCCGCACCAGCGGCGAAGAGCGTCTCTCGAATTTCCTTCTTTGGCAGGGCGCCTATTCGGAACTGATCTTCGTTCCGGAGTTGTGGCCGGACTTTACGCGCGAAACGTTCCAGGCGGCGCTTGAAAAATACGCCTGCCGCGAGCGCCGCTTCGGCGGCGTCGCCGAGCCCACGTTGGCGGTCGGTTCCTGATGCAGACTGAACTTAAGCTTCGTATCGCTTCGGGCGTGGTCCTCGCAGCGGTGACACTAGCGGCGACCTGGTTCGGCGGTTTGGCGTTTCAGTTGCTGTCGGCGCTGATTGCGCTGCTCGTCTATTATGAGTGGTCGACGATCACGGACCTCCAGGAGCGGGATTTCCAAGGCAATGCCGTTGGTTGGCTGGGCGTCGTGATCATCGCCGGCCTGATCGTGACCGGCTATATCGGCTACAGCCTTCCGGTCCTAGCCGCTTTTGTAGTTCTCACTGTCCTTTGGGTATTTCTGCAGAAGACCAGTTGGTGGCTGCCGGGTGGCATCGCCTATGCCGGGCTGACCGGCATTTCGCTTGCGGCCCTTCGCGGCGCCGACGATCTTGGCTTGATGGCGACGCTGTTCGTCTTTGCCGTCGTCTGGGCGACCGACATCTTCGCCTATTTTACCGGCCGCGCGATCGGTGGACCGAAGCTCGCGCCACGCATATCGCCCGGCAAGACATGGTCGGGTGCCATCGGTGGCACAATTTGCGGCATTGTTGCCGGTGTTGCCGTCTTTATGGCTTATTTTTCACTGCAAGATCTCCGCATTCCGATCATTGCGCTGGTGCTTTCCGTCGCCAGCCAAGTGGGAGACTTGTTCGAATCCTTCATCAAGCGCCGTTTTGGGGTGAAGGATTCCAGCCGTCTCATTCCGGGGCATGGCGGCGTTATGGATCGGGTCGACGGGTTGATTTTCGCGTGTGTCGCGGCGTTGATTCTGGTCATGGTTCAGTATTTCGTCAGCGATGGGCGCCAGATCGCTTTCGGATCCGTCCTGTATAGCCTTTGAGCTTAGGCCCGCGGGTGCTTGAGGAACGTTCATGACATATCTGCTTGATGCCCTTCAGATTCTGACCGGCTACGTCGTCCCATTTCTTCTGGTGCTGACGCTGCTGGTCTTTGTGCACGAGATGGGCCACTACCTCGTTGGCCGCTGGTCGGGCATCCGCATTCTGGCTTTTTCGATCGGCTTTGGCCCTGAGCTCGTCGGCTGGACCGATCGGCACGGAACGCGGTGGAAACTGGCGGCGATTCCCCTTGGCGGTTACGTCAAGTTCTACGGCGACGAGGATGCGGCGAGCGTGCCGGACTACAAGCGCCTGGAGGCGCTGGCGCCGGAAGAGCGCAGCCAGACCTTCCTCGGCGCCAAATTGTGGAAGCGTGCGGCAACCGTCGCCGCCGGACCGATCGCAAACTTCATTCTCGCCATCGCCATCTTTGCCGTGCTGTTTTCCGTCTACGGGCGTCAGGTCGCCGATCCGGTGGTTGCGCGGGTGAATGAGAACAGTGCTGCTGCGCAAGCCGGTGTCGTGCCGGGAGACCGTCTGATTTCGATCGACGGCACGCCCGTCGTCACCTTCGACGACGTTCGCCGCTACGTCAGTGTTCGCCCGGAAATGCCGATTTCGATCCGAATCGAACGCAACGGCGCGATGCTCGATCTGTCCATGGTGCCGCAGCGTACCGAGCTCACGGATCAGTTTGGCAACAAGATGGAAATCGGCGTCATCGGTATCCTGACCGACCAGGAAGCCGGCAATTTCCGCACGGTCAGCTATGGTCCGATCGAGGCCGTCGGGCAGGGCGTCCTGCAAAGCTGGCACGTTGTCACCGGTACTTTCGACTATCTCTCCAATGTCGTGACCGGGCGGATGAAGGCGGATCAGATCGGCGGACCGATCCGCGTCGCCAAGGTCTCGGGGCAGATGGCGACGCTTGGAATTCCGTTTTTGCTGAATATTGCCGCGATCCTGTCTGTTTCCATAGGATTGCTTAACCTCATGCCCGTTCCGGTGCTTGATGGCGGCCACTTGATGTTCTATGCGGTTGAGGCCTTGCGCGGAAGGCCGGTGGGCCCGGCCGCGCAGGATGTCGCCTACCGGATCGGTTTTGCCATGGTGCTGATGCTCATGGTCTTTGCCACCTGGAACGACATATCGATGTTCTTCGGCTAGCGTTCGGCCGGGGAAACGGCGAGGGGGATTTCGACGGATACTGTGAACGATTGGTTTTCAACGGCTTGCGACGAAAGGTTTTGTTTACGATAAATCGAAGCTGTAGTGGCCGTTAAGCCACGGTTCGAATTGAAGTAAACAGAAATTAACGAGCTGGCTTGCTTGTATGGGAAAAGCGGTTAAAACGGCAACCGTGACCGGAGTCGGCACGAAACTGCCGCGCGACGTTTGGAAAAGGTAAGATTTGAACATGAAAGCTGGTTCAAGGTTTTTGAACGCGGTGTCGGCGGCTGCGCTGTCAACAAGCATTGTTGTTTCCGGCGCTGGTGTTGGGTTGCTCGCAGGCACGTCCGTTGCAGAAGCTGCGGTCATCAATCGTGTCGAAGTGCGCGGCGCCACGCGCGTCAGCGCTGAGACGGTTCGCGCCAACATCACGATCGTTCCGGGCAAGAGCTTCAACAACACCGACATCGACGCTTCTGTGAAGCGCCTGTATGCGACCGGCTACTTCTCCGACGTCAGCATCAATGTTTCCGGCGGCACGCTGGTCGTCAGCGTCAGCGAGAATCAGCTTGTCAACCAGGTCGTCTTCAACGGCAACCGCAAGATCAAGGACGACAAGCTGCAGGGCGTCGTGCGCACGCAGCCGCTCGGTCCTTACAGCGAAGCGACGGTCGAGACGGACATCCAGTCGATCAAGGACGCCTATGCGGCGATCGGTCGTGGCGATGTCACGGTGACGACGCAGGTCGTTCCTGTCGCCGAAGGTCGCGTCAACCTCGCGTTCGTCATCAACGAAGGCGAGCGCACCAAGATTTCTCAGATCAACTTCGTCGGCAACGAAGCCTACAGCGACGGTCGTCTGCAGTCGGTCATCGCGACGAAGGAATCGGGCATCTTCTCCTTCATTACGCGGAAGGACGTCTACAATCCTGACAAGCTGCGCGCGGACGAAGAACTGCTACGTCAGTTCTACTACAACCGCGGCTACGCCGACTTCCAGGTCGTTACTTCGGATGCGACCCTGAATGAAGCGACCAACGAATACACGGTGACGATCACAGTCGAAGAAGGTCCGCGCTACGACTTTGGTTCCGTCAATGTCGAATCGACCGTTGAGGGCATCAACGCCGAAGAACTGAAGGGGCTTATCGTCAGCCGTCAGGGTTCGGTCTACAAGGCCAAGGACGTTCAGGCGACGATGACCGAGATCTCGAAGCGCGTCGCTTCGGCTGGCTACCCGTTCGCTCGCGTCACGCCTCGCGGCAACCGCGATCTCGGCAACCACACGATCGCCGTCGACTACCTCGTCGACCAGGGCGAGCGCGCCTATGTCGAGCGTATCGAAATCCGCGGCAACACCCGTACCCGCGACTACGTTATCCGTCGCGAGTTCGACATGGGTGAAGGCGACGCCTTCAACCAGGAAATGGTAGCGCGCGCCAAGCGTCGTCTCGAGGCTCTCGGTTACTTCTCGACGGTCAACGTTTCGACCGCTCCGGGCAGCGCCGCTGACCGTGTTGTCGTGATCGTCGACGTACAGGATCAGTCGACCGGTTCGTTCGGTATCGGTGCAGGTTACTCCGCCGGTAGCGGTGGTGGCTTCCTCGTCGAAGCTTCGATCGAAGAAAAGAACTTCCTCGGCCGTGGTCAGTACATCCGCGTTGCCGCTGGTCGTGGTGACGAGAGCCGCACGTACAACGTTTCGTTCACGGAGCCGTATTTCCTCGGCTATCGTCTGGCCGCAGGCTTCGACGTCTTCAAGAACGAAAACGACTTCGATGACGACAACTACAGCTACGAAGATCAGGGCTTCAGCCTGCGCGTGACCGCGCCGATCACCGAGAACCTGTCGACGACGCTGCGTTACAACTTCACGCAGTTCGATTATAGCGGTGACCGGTCGAAGCTTTCGTCGCCCTACATTCGTGCGATCGACGGCGGCAACTGGGTCCGTTCGTCGGTGTCGCAGTCGATCACCTACAACACGCTCGACGATGCGCAGCTGCCGCATGACGGCATTCTTGCGACCTTCACGCATGAATTCGCCGGCCTCGGCGGTGACTCCGACTTCTACAAAATGACCGGTAAGGCCAAGTGGTACTACACGGTCAACGACGAAGCCGACATCATCGCCTCGCTCGGCGGTAGCGCTGGCCATATCTTCGAGACCGGTAGCGATCTGCAGGTCTTCGACCAGTTCCAGCTCGGCACCAGCGACATCCGCGGCTTCGAGCGGAACGGTATCGGCCCGCGCGAAAAGCAATCGGGTGACTCGCTCGGTGGTACGACCTATTTCACGGCTTCGGCCGAGGCGACGTTCCCGCTTCCGGGTATCCCGCGTGACAGCGGCTTCCGCGGTGCGGTCTTCGCTGACGCAGGAACGCTCTACAGCAACAAGGTCGCGCTCACCGGTCCTGGTGAATCGGTCCAGGGCAACGACGCCTCGCTGCGCGCCTCGGTCGGTATTGGTCTGATCTGGGCTTCGCCCTTCGGTCCGCTGCGAGTCGACTACGCATGGCCGGTTGCCAAGGAAGATTTCGACCGGGTTCAGAACCTGAAGTTCGGTATTTCGTCGTCGTTCTGATAAGAAGCAGTCCAGAACTGCCAGAAAAGATCGTTCTGGAGTGTACATGGAACAGAACTGGTTTTTTCCGCCCCACGATGGGATCCGCCTGGGCGACCTGGCGGATCGAATTGGGGCGGAATTGGTGGATGTCGCGGTCGCTGACCGTGCTGTCCGCTCCGTAGCGCCGGTCTATCGGGCAAAGCCCGGGGACGTCTGCTATATGTTGTCTCGCAAGAGCCGTGCCGAGCTCGAAACGTGTGAAGCATCGGCGATCATTTGCGATAAGACGATTTCGTCTCTCGTCCCTGCACATATTCCCGTCCTTTTGACAGCGCGGCCGCACACGGCCTTTGCGCTTGCCGGCACGTTGTTGCACGAGATTGCGATGCGTCCGGCACGCAATACGAGCCTGCGCGGCATCGCGCCTGGGGCGTTCGTGGATCCGACGGCGCGGCTTGAGGACGATGTCGAGGTCGAACCGACGGCTGTGGTTGGTGCCGGCGCCGAGATCGGCCGCGGCACGCGGATCGCGGCCGGCGCGGTCATCGGCCCAGGCGTGCGCATCGGTCGCGAGTGCACGATTGCCGCAGGTGCAAGCGTGCTTTGCGCTCTCGTCGGCAACAGCGTGATCATTCACCCCGGCGCTCGCATCGGTCAGGACGGCTTCGGCTATGCGCCGGGTCCGAAAGGCGGGATGATCAAGATCGTTCAGGTCGGACGGGTGATCATTCAGGATCATGTCGAGATCGGCGCGAATACGACCATCGACCGTGGCACGATGGATGACACAGTGATCGGCGAGGGTACGAAGATCGACAATCTCGTTCAGATCGGTCACAACGTGCGCATTGGTCGCTATTGCGGCATCGTCAGCGGGGTCGGCATCGCCGGCAGTACAAAGATCGGCGATGGCGTCATGATCGGCGGCGGCAGCGGCGTCAATGGCCATATCACGGTTGGTGATGGCGTCCAGATCGCCGCCATGAGCGGCGTGGCGGCTGATGTTCCCGCCGGCGAACGGTACGGCGGTATTCCAGCGCGCCCGATGCGTGATTTCCTGCGCGACGTTGCGGAAATGGCCATGCGGGCAGAGGAAAGACAGAAAAAGAAGAAGGGCGGCGCGAATGAGTGAAGCAGCAACGGTTCTCGGCACGGCGGATATTCAGGAAATCCTGAAACTGCTTCCCCATCGCTACCCATTTCTGCTCGTCGATCGCATCATCGAGATCGACGGCGACAATTCGGCGATCGGCATCAAGAACGTTTCGGCGAACGAGCCGCATTTCACCGGCCACTTCCCGGAGCAGCCGATCATGCCGGGCGTCCTGCTGGTCGAGGGCATGGCGCAGACCGCCGGCGCGATCTGCGCCCGCAAGGTGGGAACCGGCACGAACCTGGTCTATTTCATGACCATCGACAATGCCCGTTTCCGCAAGCCGGTCGTGCCCGGAGATCGCGTCGAATTCCATGTCGTGAAGCAGAAGCAGCGCGGCAATATCTGGAAATTTCACTGTGACGCAAAAGTTGACGGGCAACTTGTCGCAGAAGCTGATATCGGCGCGATGATAGTCAGCAAGGAAGACGCCTGAACATGATTGCAGCATCTGCGAAGATCCACCCGTCCTCGATCGTCGAGAGCGGTGCTGTGATCGGCGAGAACGTCAAGATCGGCCCGTTTTGCTACATCGGGCCGAAAGTCGTTCTGGGCGACGATATCGAGCTTCTCAGCCATGTCGCGGTGATCGGCCGGACGACCGTCGGCAAGGGAACGAAGATTTTCCCGAACGCCGTTATCGGCGGTGACTCCCAAAGCGTTCATCACAGTGCCGTCGACACCGAGCTTCTGATCGGCGCCAATTGCACGATCCGTGAAGGCGTGACGATGAACACCGGTACAGTCGAGCATGGTGGTAAGACGGTCGTCGGCGATAACAATCTCTTTCTCGCCAACTCGCACGTGGCGCATGATTGCCGCCTCGGCAGCAACATCATCCTGTCCAACAATGTGATGCTGGCGGGCCACGTCACGGTCGAAGATCGCGTCATTCTCGGCGGCGGCTGTGCGGTCCACCAGTTCACCCGCGTCGGCCGTCAGGCCTTTGTCGGCGGTCTGTCGGCTGTCAGCTACGACGTCATTCCCTATGGCATGCTCAACGGCAATCCCGGTCTGCTGAGCGGTCTGAATGTCGTCGGCATGAGCCGGGCTGGCATCGATCGTGCAACGATCCATGTGGTTCGCCGCGCCTACAAGCAGATCTTCGAAGGGCCGGAATCGATCCGCGCCAATGCCGCAGCGATTCGCGAAGACTATATGGATTGCGCGCCGGTCATGGAAATCCTCGATTTCATCGGCGCCGAGAGCGACCGCGCGCTATCTTCGCCGCAACGCGGCAAGGCCTGACCGTGATGTCTTCTGCTGCGAGCCGCGCGGCGACCAGCGGCCGGCTCGCAATCATCGCTGGTGGCGGCGCGCTGCCTCATCACGTTGCCGAAGCGGTTCGTGCACGCGGCGAAGATCCCTACATCATCGCGCTCACGCGTGAAGCGGAAGAAACCGATTGGGTCGATTTTGACCATTCGGTTCTGGCGATCGGCGATTTCGCCAATATCAGCCGCACATTCAAAGAAGAGGGCATCGACCGCGTCGTCTTGTCCGGGTGGGTTCGGCGTCGGCCGGAGTGGCGCGATATCCGCCCGACGTTGCGGACCCTCGCAAAGATACCGTCAGTGCTGAAGACCTTGGTCTCGGGCGGGGACGATGCGGTTCTGCGCATGGCGATGCAGCTGATCGAGGCAAGCGGCGCGCACGTCATCGGCGTGCACGAGGTGGTACCCAATCTCCTGGCCGAATCAGGCCCCATCGGTGCCGTGAACCCTGACGGTGACGACCAACGCGACATAGAAGCGGGCATCGCTGCGGCCAACGCGCTCGGCGCGCTCGACGTGGGGCAGGGGGCGGTTGCGGTCGGCGGGCGTGTCGTAGCGCTCGAGGGCGCGGAGGGCACGGACGCCATGCTGGAGCGTGTCGCTGTCTTGAAGGCGGAGGGGCGCGTCTCTTCGCGCCGGCGCGGCGTTCTCGTCAAACTTTGCAAGCCCGGGCAGGATCTGCGCGCGGACCTGCCGTCGATCGGCCCGTCCACCATCGCGCTTGCCGAGCGGGCCGGTCTTGCCGGTGTTGCCGTCGAAGCCGGACGGGCGCTGGTGCTGGAACGTAGCGAAGTGGTCAAGGTCGCCGATCAAGCGGGGCTTTTTGTCGCCGGAGTGGAGCGCACTTCCGGAGGTATCAGACGATGAACGCGCCACGTTACAAGCTCGCAGTGATCGCGGGTGAAGTTTCCGGCGACCTTCTGGGTGCCGATCTCGTCCGCGCGCTTCGGGCGCAAAGCCATTCTGACGTCGAACTCGTCGGGGTCGGCGGCGAGGCGCTGGAGGCCGAGGGCCTTCGCTCGTTGTTCGACTATTCCGAACTGTCGATCATGGGCTTCACCCAGGTGCTCGCCCGTCTGCCGAAGCTGATCATGCGTATTCGCCAAACGGCAAAGGCGATCATCGCAGCCCGACCCGACGCGCTTCTGATCATTGATAGCCCGGATTTCACCCACCGCGTGGCGCGAAAAGTGCGCGCCGCATTGCCGGATCTGCCCGTCATCAACTACGTCTGCCCGAGCGTCTGGGCCTGGAAGCCGGAGCGAGCACCGCGCATGCGCGGCTACGTCGATCACGTGCTCGCCGTCTTGCCGTTCGAGCCGGAGGCGATGGAGCGGCTGCAAGGCCCCCCGACCACTTATGTCGGCCATCGCCTTGCAAGCGACGCCAATGTGCTCGCCGTTCGCGCAAGCCGCCAGCCGCGCCTTGCGGGCGCCAAGGAGGGGCGTGTTGAGACATGCCTTCTATTGCCGGGCTCGCGCTCCAGCGAGGTCGGTCGCCTGCTGCCGATCTTCCGCGCGACAGTCGAGGAACTCGAAGCCCGCCATCCGGGAATTCGCTTCCTGCTCCCGACCGTCCCGCGCCAGGAGAAGCTGGTGCGGGAAATTACCGCATCCTGGACGATCCAGCCGGAAATTTCCGTCGGTGCGGCCGACAAATGGGCGGCCTTCGATCGAGCCGACGCGGCGATTGCTGCTTCGGGTACGGTCATTCTGGAACTCGCTTTGGCTGGCGTGCCCGTGGTTTCAACCTATGCGCCGGATTTCCTGGTGAAGTTCCTGCACAAGCGCATCCGCATCTGGAGTGGCGCGCTGCCGAACCTGATCGCGGATTTCCCGATCGTCCCGGAATATTTCGGCGAATCGATCCGCCCCGGCGCGTTGACGCGCTGGATGGAGCGGCTTTCGGGCGCAACGGCGCAGCGGGCCTCGATGCTCGACGGTTACGCGCTGGTGCAGCAGCGCATGACGACCGATCATCCGCCGGGCGAGATGGCGGCCAAGATCGTTTTTGGCTATCTCAACAAGAGCCAGCCGTAAGACTTAGCGCCGCCCGAGCGCACGACTGCCGCAATACTTCTGAAGACGGTGCCTGGTGCACAGTGCGCGCTAGGGTGGCGTTGTGTTGCCGCCATTACGAGACCGGCCACAACCGGTGCGAAACGTCGATCCTACCCTGCAAAAACAAAAGCCCGGCCATCGCTGACCGGGCTTTGTTGTCTCTGCTGATTGTCAGTCTTAGCGCTTGGAAACCGGCACGTAGTCGCGCTGCGGAGCGCCGACATAGAGCTGGCGCGGACGGCCGATGCGCTGTTCCGGATCCTCGATCATCTCGTTCCACTGCGCGATCCAGCCGACGGTACGGGCAAGCGCGAAGAGAACGGTGAACATGGTGGTGGGGAAGCCGAGAGCCTTCAGCGTGATGCCCGAGTAGAAGTCGATGTTCGGGTAGAGCTTCTTCTCGATGAAGTACTCGTCGGTGAGCGCGATGCGTTCGAGTTCCATCGCCACTTCGAGAAGCGGATCGTCCTTGTGGCCGAGTTCGGCGAGCACTTCATGCGTGGTCTTCTGCATGATCTTGGCGCGCGGATCGTAGTTCTTGTAGACGCGGTGACCGAAGCCCATCAGGCGGAACGGATCGTTCTTATCCTTGGCGCGGGCGATGAATTCCGGAATACGGTCGGCCGTGCCGATTTCGGCAAGCATGTTGAGTGCCGCTTCGTTGGCGCCGCCGTGCGCCGGGCCCCAGAGGCAGGCGATGCCGGCCGCGATGCAGGCGAACGGGTTGGCACCCGACGAGCCGGCGAGACGAACCGTCGAGGTCGAAGCGTTCTGTTCGTGGTCGGCGTGCAGGATGAAGATACGGTCCATGGCGCGCGACAGAACCGGGTTGACGACATATTCTTCGCAGGGAACGGCGAAGCACATGCGCAGGAAGTTCGAGGCGTAGTCGAGGTCGTTCTTCGGGTAAACGAATGGCTGGCCGATGTGGTACTTGTAGGCCATGGCCGCAATCGTCGGCATCTTGGCGATCATGCGCAGCGACGCAACCATGCGCTGGTGCGGATCGGTGATGTCGGTCGAGTCGTGGTAGAAGGCAGAAAGCGCGCCGACGCAGCCGCACATGACGGCCATCGGGTGTGCGTCGCGGCGGAAGCCGGTGAAGAAGCGCGACATCTGCTCGTGCACCATGGTGTGGTGCGTGACGCGGTAGTCGAAGTCAGCCTTCTGCGCCTTCGTCGGCAGTTCGCCGTAAAGCAGCAGGTAGCAGACTTCCAGGAAGTCGCCGTGCTCGGCGAGCTGTTCGATCGGATAGCCGCGGTGGAGCAGCACGCCTTCGTCGCCGTCGATATAGGTGATCTTGGATTCGCACGACGCCGTCGACGTGAAGCCCGGGTCGTAGGTGAACATCTTCGTCTGCTTGTAGAGCGAGCCGATGTCCACGACGTCAGGGCCGATGGACCCAGATCGCACAGGAAGATCCGCCGACTTTCCATCGAGTGTTACAACCGCGGTTTTATCAGTCATCGGACCCTCCGTCTTATGGCAACGTGGCACACAGACGTGCCACGACAATGAACGTTGCGAATTTGCTATATGATTTATTTTCGACTGCCAAGCTGTACGAAAGGCAAATTGTGCGATGCGAAAATGTGCATATGGCGACGCAATAATGGCATGTTACGGCAATAAGTCCAAAGAGATCAATAAGCTCGTCCGATGATGGTGCGGTACCATTCTATATAGGTTTGCCGCTTTTTTCGGCAGATAGCGCCTCGGTTGCAGTTGCGCTGCGTTGGTTGCATGATCGACCGCGAAGTCAGGGTCCAAAGTGCGGGCGCAATGAGCGAAACGGAAATGCGGCAAGCGTCGCTCGACGTCGAACGCGGAAGCTTCAGGCTTCCCGGATCCGATGCCGCCGTTATCGCCGCGACATTACCTACGCGAGGCCGGTTCTCCCTGTTTCTCCGGCCATCGTGGCAAGCAATTGCGGGCCGCGCAGCCCGTTTCCGGCCTGCCGCGCTTAAACCGGCATTCCTCGCCGCCATCGAAGAGGAACGGGCATTCGGTCACGGTTTCGTGTTGATCCCGGTGTTCTTGATCTTCGGCGTGCTCGCCTGGCTGGCGCTGCCCTTCGATATCCGGATTGCCAATCTTGCAGTGCTGCTGTGCATTTTCGGAATAGCAGCGCTGGCCTGTCGGTGGCGGCTGGCGCCTTTGAGGGCTCCGTTGATTGCGGTTACGCTCTTCATCTCCGGCATGCTGCTGGTCGCGATCGAGACATGGCGCACCGACACCATTGTTCTCGACGCTCCGGTGACCACGAACCTTCGGGGTGTGGTCTTTTCACGCGAGCAGGATGATCGCGGCCGGTGGCGCTACGGGCTGGAGATCGAGGAAACGAGCCGGCCAAAGCTGCGCCGCCAGCCGCTGAAGGCGACGCTGGTGACGCGGGGCTCCGGAGAGCCGTTTCCGCTCGGCGCCCTGATCGAGGGCAGGGCGCGGCTGTCTCCGCCCTCGGGTCCGGCGCTGCCCGGCCTGAACGATTTCGCCTTCGACAGCTATTTCAAGGGAATCGGCGCCGTCGGGTTTTTCTACGGCGCGCCCAAACTATCCGAGAAGGTGGCGACCGAAGAGCCGGGGACGGCTTTCTCGCTGCGTTCGGCAGCGGCAAAAACGATGGCCGCAATGCGGGAAACGGTTGGCGAGAGGATTCGCGCCTCGATCGGCGGCGATACCGGCGCGCTAGCGGCGGCTCTGGTGACCGCAGAGGAAAGGGCCATCAGCCGGGAGACGGTCGAGGTGCTGCGACAGGCGGGGCTAGCGCATGTGCTGGCGATCTCCGGCCTCAACATGGCGCTGGCAGCCGGCACGTTTCTGATCGGCGCACGCACTGTTCTCAGCATGGTTCCGGGGCTGGCGCACCGTGCGCCGATCAAGAAGGTTGCCGCTGCCGGTGCGCTGCTGATGGTCTGCCTCTACATCCTCATTTCCGGCGGCGCCGTATCGGCACTTCGCGCCTGGATCATGATCTCGATCATGCTGGTCGCGGTGTTTTTCGACCGCATGTCGATCAGCCTGCGCAACGTCGCGCTCGCCGCAATCGTCATCGTGGTTCTCATGCCTTCGGCTGTGGCCGGGCCAGGCTTCCAGATGTCCTTCGCCGCCACCCTGGCGCTGGTTGCCGGCTACGGGCGCTGGCGCGAACGGCGCAACGGCAAGGCCGAAGCGGCTGGCGGCCGCACCAAGGGGCGCCTCATCACCGGCGTCGCCGCAGGCATCCTCATCACCTCGCTCATCGGCGGCCTGGCAACGTCGGTCTATTCGATCGCCTACTTCCACAGGCTGCCGGCCTATGGCCTGCTCGCAAACATTCTCACCATGCCGCTGATCAGCATCGTGATCATGCCGTTCGGTCTGTTCGCCATGCTTCTGATGCCGTTCGGGCTTGAGCATATGCCTTTGATGGCGATGGCGTGGGGTCTCGATCGGATGCTCGACGTCGCCCGGTTCGTGACGTCGCTCGATGGCGAGGTCGTGACCGGCCGCATCGGACCCATCGGCTTCGTGCTGATCGCGATCGGCGGGGTTTTTCTCTGCGTGCTGCGCAGTTGGCTGGCAATCTCTGGCATCGTGCTGATCTGTGCAGGCTTCTTCAGTCTGGCATTGGAAGATGGGAGTCGGCCCGACATCGTGATCGCCGAGGACGGACGCCTTCTCGGCCTGGTCACGGATGATGCCATCGCAACGAACCGGCCGCGCCCGCCGGACTTCATATTTTCGCAATGGCAACGAGCGCTCGCCGTGGGGGAGCACGAGCGGCCGGTCATGCTCCCGCCTGCAGCCGATGATCTTTACCCGGCTATGGAACAGGCGGTCCGACGAGCGCCGCCGATCGATGGAGAGAAGGCTACGGCGATCCGTGCGGATTTTTCATCGGCCATCGAGGCAAGCCGGCCAGGCCGATTTGTCTGCCGCGACAAGCAATGGTGTGCGGCGCGCAGCGCCATCGGCTGGACGATCGTCACCCTCGAAAATCCGCGCCTCTTTCCCGCCCTGTGCGATCAGGCAGACTTGATCGTGGTCGCCGCGCGGGTCGATGTGGAAGCGTGCGCGCCGCGCCGAGCCCGCATCGTCGACGCACGGACGCTGCGCCGCATGGGCGCAATCGAAATTCGGGCGGAGCAGCAGGAAGGGCAGGGCTCACCCGTCATGCAAATCCGGCCGGCTTTCACGACGCTTGCCCGTCCATGGGAGCGCCATCGCACCTATGATTGGCGCAGCGACACCTTCATCGAAGATCAGCCGACGCCCTGAAAACGCCTGTCCAGCTCCGGCAATGGGTGGTTGCGAAATTATTCTTGATTGATAAACTCCACAAATCCTTGTCATTCGGTTTTCCTTTGCTTAAAGAGCCCCGGAAGCGCGCAAGGGTAGCGGCGGATGACGGAAAACCCTTCGCCCTGACACGACGAAATGGACCAGTACGTGAGGAACGAGATGCCGAGACGAGCCCGATCGACGATCAATTTGTTGGCAGCCGCGATGCTGGTCCTGTCCTCCGCAGCTTCGCCAACGGCCGCCTTGGCCCAAGCGACGACGCAGGCACCCGCGGTTAATGGTACGCAAAGCGGAGCAACGGCGCCGTCCGCATCCGCGCCGACGGCAGAAAGTCAGGGCACGGCCGTAACCGTTCCGCCAGCGGAACCGGCGACGCAGGCGCAGCCGACACTGCAAGCTCCTGCCGCTACGTCGGGCGAGGGGGCTCCGGTAACCGTTGAAGGCGCCCCGGTGACGGCGGAAAGCGGGCCGGCAACGGGCGAGGGTGCAGCAAGCCCGGTGTTGCCGCATGATCTTTCGCCGATTGGCATGTTCATGGCCGCCGACGTGGTGGTGAAGAGCGTGATGATTGGCCTTGCGCTGGCGTCCGTCGCCACCTGGGCGATCTTTGTGGTCAAGTTGCTGGAACTCTTTGGCGCCAAGGCGCGCCTGACGCGCGCAGTTCGCCTGCTGTCGGCTGCCAACGGCCTGGCAGACGTCAAGGGAGCCTTTGACGGCAAGTCGGGACCGGCGCCCGAAATGGTCGCCGCGGCGATCGACGAAATGGCCCGCTCGGAGGCGGTGATCGACCATGCGCCGACGGGCGGCCTGAAGGAGCGTGTTTCCTCGCTTCTGACCCGCATCGAGGTTCGCGCCGGTAAGCGCATGACAAGTGGCACCGGCATCTTGGCCTCGATCGGCTCCGTCGGCCCATTCGTCGGCCTGTTCGGCACGGTCTGGGGGATCATGAATTCCTTCATCGGCATCAGCAAGGCGCAGACGACCAATCTGGCGATCGTGGCGCCGGGCATCGCGGAGGCGCTTTTGGCGACCGCTATCGGCCTGGTGGCGGCGATCCCGGCCGTCGTCATCTACAACTATTTTGCCCGCTCGGTCGGTGGCTACAAGGTCATTCTCGCCGATGCCGCGGCGGCCGTGGAACGGCTCGTCAGCCGCGACCTCGACCATCGCCTGGCCCGCAAGGCGCAGCCGCGCCGCCAGGACTTCGGTCACACCGAGACGACCATCGCAAGGATCGGGTGACCTATGGCCGGAAAAATCAGCGACGGTGGCGGCGATCTCGATGAAAACGCCGAGATCAACGTCACCCCCTTCATCGACGTCATGCTGGTGCTGTTGATCATTTTCATGGTGGCGGCGCCGCTTGCCACCGTGGACATGAAGGTGGACCTGCCGCAATCGGCTGCAAAGCCGGCTCCGCGGGACGACAAGCCGGTCTTCGTGACTTTGAAGGCGGATCTGGCTCTGGCGATCGGCAACGATGAGACGGCGCGCGAGAGCTTTGCCGACGAGTTGAAGCGCCTGACCGAAGGCAATACCGAGACGCGCGTTCTGCTGCGCGCGGACAAAGCCGTCGACTACGGTGAACTGATGACGGTGATGAACCTCATTCAGAACGCCGGCTACACCAAGATTGCCCTCGTTGGGCTGGAAGGCGCGCCGGGACGCTGATCCCGGCCGGCAATCGTGTTGCCTCCGCCATTCGCAGTGCAATTCCCTCCCGTTTTTCCGGCGCAGATTGCCGCTATCGCTTGAAACCGGCCGGGCGCCGATTTATGAGCTTACCTCAAAGGCTTTCCGACGGGAGCCAGAAGACGATCGTGCGTGCTTGCCCGAAAGCGGGCGCCGCGCCTATCCGGACACGAGGGCACTACCATGAATTTCGAAGCAGCGCGCACCAAGATGGTGGACAACCAGATCCGCACGACGGATGTCACGTCCCACTCGGTTCTGTCCGCGTTCCTGAGCGTGCCGCGCGAGGAATTCGTGCCTGCCAAGATGAAAGAGCTTGCCTACATCGACACGGATATCGCGCTTGAGGTTACCAATGGCAACGCACCGCGTTTCCTGATGGAGCCGTCGCCGCTCGCCAAGCTTCTCCAGCTGGCCGAAATCGCCAAGTCCGATGTCGTCCTGGAGATCGGCTGCGGCACCGGCTACGCGTCCGCACTGCTGTCACAGGTTGCAGGTTCGGTCGTTGCGCTCGAAAGCGATGAAGGCCTCGCCGCCACCGCGACGGAAACGCTGTCTCGCCTCGGCTACGACAACATCGCCGTCGTGACCGGCGAACTCGAGAAGGGATATGCCGCCGAGGCACCCTATGACGTGATCTTCGTTCACGGCTCGGTCGAAGTCCTGCCGACCGCTTTGTTCGAGCAGCTGCGCGATGGCGGGCGGCTGGTCGTCGTTGAAGGATTTGGCAATGCTTCTCGCGCTAAACTCTATGTGCACGAGCACGGAAAGACGTCCGAGCGCCCCGATTTCAACACCGCGGTCAAGCCGCTTCCCGGCTTCCGTCGTGCACAGGAATTTGTTTTTTGAGGTCCCGCTTATTGAGGGATATCAACAATTAATTGCGTTGCTAAAATAACAATGTTGCCAATTCGCAACGCGGTACTTGTTTCTTTTTGAAATGGCTGCGCAGAGTATGGCTGCGCAGTTGTCGGAATGCTGATTCCGGGTTTCAAAGAGTGCAGTGGTAGTGATTTGCTCACCAGTGGGCGGTGTGAGCGCTTCATCGCCGTGTCTAGTTGGGGTCGCTTTTTGCACAAAGAGCGGCGCCGCGGAAATAGAGGGCAGGCTCTGCCGCCCCGATCGGAGAGAGAAGTAATGGTGTCGATTGTCCGCAAAGCGGCCCTCCTGGCCGCCGTTTCGACAAGCTTGCTGCTTGCACCGCACGCAGTACTGGCCGAAACGATCTTCGGCGCAATGGCCAAAGCCTACGCAAACAACCCTGACCTGAACGCCGCGCGGGCCGGCCTCAGGGCGACCGACGAGAGCGTGCCGATTGCCAAGTCCGGCTTTCGCCCCCAGGTGGCGGCATTCGCGTCCGGAACGCTTTCGACCATCGACAGAGAAAAGACCCTGAGCGAAGACCTCCACCAGGGACAGGTCGGCATCACCGTAAACCAGATGGTGTTTGACGGCTTTCAGACGCTGAACAATGTGCGCGCCGCTGAATCGAACGTCTTTGCGACCCGCGAATCGCTGCGCGCCAACGAGATATCGATTCTCCTTTCGGCCGCGACCATCTATTCCAACATCGCGCGCGACCAGCAGCTCGTATCGATCCGCAAGCAGAACATCGCCTTCCTTCAGGAGCAGGTTAACGCGGCGAAAGCCCGTCTCGATGTGGGCGAAGGCACCCGAACGGACGTGAGCCTCGCCGAAGCCTCGCTCGCCAACGCCCAGTCGCAGCTTATCGTCGCCGTCGCTCAGTTGAAGCAGAGCGAAGCGACCTATGTACAGATCGTCGGCGATGTGCCGCGTGGCATCAAGCAGGCTTCGCCGGCTTCGAAGGCCCTGCCGCGCACGCTCGATCAGGCCGTCGCGACCGGTCTGCGCGAAAGCCCGATCATTCTGTCGGCGCAGTACTCCGTTGATTCGGCCGGTTATCAGGTCAAGTCGGCGGAAGGCACGATGCTCCCCGGTGTGACGCTGCAGGGCCAGGTTGGCCGCACCACCGGCAATGCCAGCCAGTTCGATAGCAATGCATCGAGCATTACGGCTCGCCTCGAAGTTCCGATCTATCAGGGTGGCGCCGAGTACGGCCAGATCCGCCAGGCCAAGGAACGTCTCGGCCAGCAGCGCATCCTCGTCGATTCGGCGCGTGCGGCGGTACAGCAGACTATTGTCTCCGCCTATGCTCAGCTGGAAGCCGCGATTGCGCGCATCTCCGCCAACAAGGCGCAGATCTCCGCCGCCAAGCTGGCTCTCGATGGCGTGATCGAAGAGCGCAAGGTCGGCCAGCGTACGACACTCGACGTGCTTGATTCGCAGCAGGACGTGCTTCAGGCACAGGAACTTCTGGCCGTTGCCCAGCGCGACGCGGTCGTTGCGAGCTATTCGCTGCTTGCTGCCGCCGCGCGGCTGACCGTGAAGGATCAGGGCCTGCAGGTTGCCGAATACCGTGCCGAAGAGCACTACGAAGTGGTCAAGGACAAGTGGTTCGGTCTGCGAACCGTTGACGGTCGCTAAGGCGTCCGTTCGCATCATTGAGTACCTGCCAACGCCTCGGGTCTTCCCCGGGGCGTTTCTATTTTTTCCCCTGAAAACAAATCTGTGCAAGAATCCTTAGCGTTGATTCGTGGCGTATGTTTCGTTCGCGAACTCACTTAAGGTTTGTCGGAAATCGGCGCATGTCCAGTTTTGGGACACATGTCTGCCGCGTCAAACGAGGATGGAAATGGCACAGCTCAATGTCGCGCGTGAACCGTCGATGGATGAAATCCTGGCATCCATTCGCAAGATCATTGAGAGCAACGAACCCGGGCAAGCCGGATTTGCGCCGCAGGAGCAGTTCGAGGACGAGGGCAACGACGAGATCGAGCTGACTATCGACAGCGAGATCGAGACGATCGCCTTTGGCCGACGCGATGAGGCGCCCAAGGCCGCGTTTGTCGAACCGGTCGTGGACAGCCAGGCCGGGCTGTCGGAGCCGTCGCCGGCAGCGCAGCCGCCGCTTTCACTTGCCGATGTCGCAGCACGGGTTCGCGCCGCGTCCGAGCGTCATACGACGAGCTTTGCCGGACGTGAGGTGCCGCCTGCGCCGCAGGTCGTCGCTATTCAGGACAGTCCGGTCGTCACCTCGCGCATGGCAGCAGTTTCCGCGCCGAAAGCGCCGGTGATCGAGCCCGTTGCTGCAGTTGAGGCGCCGGCAGAGCCGGAAGTCGTAGCGCCGCCGCCAGTCGAACTCCCGGAAGTTCTAAGCGCGGTTCCGCCGGTGGCCGCCGTCGTTCCGCCGGAAGCGCCCGCGCCGGAGACGGCGCTTGCCGCGATCGTCTCGCCGGAGGTCGGCCGCAAGGTCGCTCAGTCGTTCGGCGATCTTGCCCACGCAGTGGATCAGGAATCGCGGCGTTCCTTTGATGAAATTGCCGAAGCGATGCTACGGCCGATGCTGCAGGAATGGCTCGATGACAATCTGCCGACGCTTGTCGAGCGGCTCGTCCGCGAGGAAATCGAACGCGTCGCGCGCGGCCCCCGCCGCTAAATGCCGAATCCGAACACGAAAGAAGCCGCGCGATCGTCGCGGCTTTTTGCGTTCGTGTTGACTTGCACCGGCCGTTCCGGTTTACAAGACGCTGACATCAATCTCGTAAATTGGCTCCAAAATGCTTGATAAGACCTACGATTCCGCATCCGTCGACCCGCGTATCGCCAAGAAGTGGGACGAAGAAAACGCGTTTCGTGCAGGGGCGGGTGCCAAGCCCGGCGCCGACAGTTTCTGCATCGTGATCCCGCCGCCGAACGTGACGGGTTCGCTGCACATGGGCCACGCGCTCAACAACACGCTTCAGGACGTGCTCGTTCGTTTCGAACGCATGCGCGGCAAGGATGTGTTGTGGCAGCCGGGCATGGACCATGCAGGCATCGCCACCCAGATGGTCGTCGAGCGTAAGCTGATGGAGAGCCAGCAGCACCGCCGGCAGATGGGCCGCGAAGCCTTCATCGAGAAGGTCTGGGAATGGAAAGCCGAATCGGGCGGGCTCATCTTCAACCAATTGAAGCGTCTTGGCGCGTCCTGCGACTGGTCGCGCGAACGCTTCACCATGGACGAAGGTCTGTCCGAAGCCGTTCTCGAGGTCTTCGTTTCGCTCTACAAGGAAGGCCTGATCTACAAGGATAAGCGCCTGGTCAACTGGGACCCGAAGCTTCTGACCGCGATTTCGGACCTGGAGGTCGAGCAGCACGAGATCAACGGCAACCTCTGGCACCTGCGCTATCCGTTGGAGCCTGGCGTAACCTTCGATTACCCGGTCGCCTTCGATGAAGACGGCAAGGCGACCGAGTGGGAAAAGCGCGATTACCTCGTCGTCGCCACGACGCGTCCTGAAACCATGCTCGGAGACAGCGGCATCGCGGTCAATCCGGAGGATGAGCGCTACAAGCCTTTGATCGGCAAGCACGTCATTCTGCCGATCGTCGGTCGCCGCATTCCTGTCGTTGCCGACGACTATGCGGATCCGACCGCCGGCACCGGTGCGGTGAAGATCACGCCTGCGCATGATTTCAACGACTTCGACGTCGGCAAGCGCGCCGGTCTGCGCGCGATCAACATCATGACGATCGAAGGCCGCATCACGATCAAGGACAACGAGGATTTCCTCGAAGGGCTCAGCGATCCGGCTGCCCTGCACGGCGCCTGGGACGAACTCGAAAGCAAGGACCGCTTCGAAGCGCGCAAGATCATCGTTCGCATCTTCGAAGAGGCGGGCCTGCTCGACAAGATCGAGCCGCACAAGCACATGGTTCCCCATGGCGACCGTGGCGGCGTGCCGATCGAACCGCGTCTGACGGAGCAATGGTACGTTGACGCGAAGACGCTGGCCAAGCCCGCGATCGCCGCCGTCAAGGAAGGTCGGACCAACTTCGTTCCAAAGAACTGGGAGAAGACCTACTACGAGTGGATGGAAAACATTCAACCCTGGTGCGTTTCGCGCCAGCTGTGGTGGGGGCACCAGATCCCGGCCTGGTACGGTCCGGACGGTCAGGTCTTCGTCGAAAAGACCGAGGAAGAGGCGTTGCACGCGGCGATCCAGCATTATCTGGCGCATGAAGGCCCGATGAAGGCCTATGTCGAGGATCTGCTCGAGAACTTCAAGCCGGGCGAAATCCTGACGCGTGACGAAGACGTTCTCGACACCTGGTTCTCCTCGGCGCTTTGGCCGTTTTCCACGCTCGGCTGGCCGAACGAGACGCCGGAACTGGAGAAGTACTATCAGACCGACGTGCTGGTCACCGGTTTCGACATCATCTTCTTCTGGGTTGCCCGGATGATGATGATGGGCCTGCATTTCATGAAGGATGCCGACGGCACTCCGGTCGAGCCTTTCCATACGGTCTATGTCCATGCGCTCGTTCGCGACAAGAACGGCCAGAAGATGTCGAAGTCGAAGGGCAACGTCATCGATCCGCTCGAACTGATCGACGAATACGGTGCTGACGCCTTGCGCTTCACGCTGGCGATCATGGCGGCCCAGGGGCGTGACGTGAAACTCGACCCGGCCCGCATCGCCGGCTACCGCAACTTCGGCACCAAGCTGTGGAACGCGACGCGTTTTGCCCAGATGAATGGCGTTACCAGCAGCGATGGTTTCATTCCCGAAACCTCATCGCTCACCGTCAACCGCTGGATCCTGACGGAGCTGTCGCGGACCATCCGCGACGTCACCGAGGCGCTCGATGCCTATCGCTTCAACGACGCGGCCGGCAGCCTCTATCGGTTCGTCTGGAACCAGTTCTGCGATTGGTACCTCGAACTGCTGAAGCCGATCTTCAGTGGCGAGGACGAAGCGGCAAAACGCGAGTCGCAGGCCTGCGTCGCCTACGTTCTCGACGAGATCTACAAGCTGCTGCACCCGTTCATGCCGTTCATGACGGAAGAGCTCTGGGCGCAGACGGCAGGCGAGGGCCAGGAGCGTTCGACGCTGCTGTGCCACGCCGAATGGCCGGCGCCGTCCTATGCTGACGACACGGCGGCCGACGAGATCAACTGGCTGATCGATCTGGTTTCGGGCATTCGTTCGGTCCGTTCGGAGATGAACGTCCCGCCGGCGGCAACCGCGCCGCTGATCGTTGTCGGTGCCAACAACCTGACGCGCGAGCGCCTGCAGCAGCATGCCCAGGCCATCGGTCGTCTGGCGCGCGTCGAGCATATCGACCACGCCACTGTTGCGCCGCGCGGCAGCGCCCAGATCGTCGTTGGCGAGGCAACGGCCTGCCTGCCGCTCGGCAACCTGATCGACCTTTCCGCCGAGAAGGCCCGACTTGAGAAGGCGATCGCCAAGGTGGAAGCCGAGCGCGAGCGCATCCTCGGCAAGCTGGCCAATGAGAAGTTTGTCGCCAACGCAAAGCCGGAACTGGTCGAAGCGGAACGTGAACGCCTCGTAGAGCTCGATCTCCAGAAGGAATCGCTGAGCGTTGCGCTGACGCGCGTCGCCGAGGCCGGTTGAGGCCGTTAATCGACGGATTCAACGAGAGGGCGTTCAAGAGAATGCCTGACCGTCAGAAATCGAAATCCGCGGCAGAAATGCCGCGGATTTTTTATTTTAGAGATACAAGATAGACTTCAGCCTATCGAGATTTGGCATTGATTCGATCAGTTGAATCTGCTGCGCGGGTCATTAAGCGCGCGTGGCGTTTGAGCGGAACTTCAACGGAGTTTTTCGCTGTTCTACCGCAAAAAGCGATAATGTTGTTCAGGCGACACAGGTTTTCGATGGTTTGGAAATCCATTCTAATTCAGTGGATTTCATCCATGATTCTGGAAAAATGGTTCCGATCTGGCGCCATTGTGGCTAAATCATGAGAATCTTACGTAAATTCTGTGACCGATCGAGCCTGCTAACTGCTAGATCTCGCATTTGCGATTTCACGGGATCGTGAGAATACTTCGGCCCACACGACATGAGGTGGAATGTCGCAGTTTTGCAGTGCAGGGGGAGGAGCTGGATGGCTCACATGAATTTAAAGCGGGGTGTTCTGTCGGTAGCAGCGGGTTTGCTGTTTGCCTCCGCCGCGCACGCGGGCGGTCTTGAGCGCGGCGGTTACAACATCGATCTGCTGTTCGACCCGTCGGATTATGCGGGGGAAGCGTCGGCGACCTACGTCAATCCGCAGCGCGAATTGAAGAACGTCCGTGATACCGATACCGGGAACACCAACATCCTTACCGGGACTTTTGGTGGCGGCAATCTCAACAACAGACCGAATACTGCTGACGACACCGAGAGCTACTGGGTTCCGCGCGTCGGCGTTAAGGCGGCCTTTGGTGACAGCGTCGACTGTATGGCTGACTACTCCCAGCCCTGGGGTGCCCACACCAATCCGGGGCAGAACTGGGCCGGTGCCAACAGCAATATCGAAACGAAGGTAGAGAGCGACAACTACGCCGCGACCTGCTCCTACAAATGGGACATGGGGCCAGGCCAGTTCCGTGTGATCGGCGGCGTCTTCTATCAGGAAGTCAACGGCTTCAAGGAACGGCTGGTTCAGGATTATACAGGCACGCCGCTCGCTGGTGCCTTTACCGGCATTGGCAGGCTCGAGCTTGGAGGGCATGGCTGGGGCTGGCGCGCAGGTGCTGCCTACGAAATCCCCGAGTATGCCTTGCGAGCGAGCCTCGTCTACAACAGTGCTGTCGATCTGGATAACCTCTCGGGCTTCATCGACCTTCGCCAGTTGGGCTTCGTTGTACCGGGTGTGGGCCTTGTGACCGGTACGAAATACGACGTAAACGGTGCGGCTTCGATGCCGGACTCGCTGGAACTCAAGCTGCAGAGCGGCTTTGCACCCGGTTGGGCGGCATTTGGCTCGGTGAAGTGGACGGACTGGAGCCAGCTTCAGGTCCTGAAGTTCTGCCCCGCCACGGTCTCCCGTACTACGCCATGCACGAGCCTTGATCTTCTCTACCGTGACGGCTGGACGATCACCGGCGGTGTCGGCCACAAGTTCAATGATCAGTGGAGCGGCGCCGTCAGCCTGACCTGGGACCGCGGCACCAGCCACGGTTATGGAACGCAGACCGACACCTGGACGCTGGGAACCGGTGTTTCCTACACGCCGACCGAGAACCTTGAGTTCCGTCTTGCTGGTGCTGTCGGCATCATGACCGGCGGCAGTTCCGGTGCGGTGAAGTATGGTGACGACGTCATTGGTGACGACGTTTCCTACGATTTCGACGACGACTTTGTCGGTGCCATTTCGACATCGATCAAAGTGAAGTTCTGATCCTTCGTCATCTGATCCTGCAAGGCCCGGTTTTACCGGGCCTTTCTTATGTGTGGAGCCTCTTAACCACGCGTCCGCACTGTCCCGCAATGTGACGATTCAGCAACACTTTTAATGCTAGAGTTTGCTAGGATCAGACTCGTTCCGGCTATGTCCATTTCCCGCCACAAACAGGGAGCAGCGATATAGGGACAAGCCTGCAATGTGAGTGCGATACCTGCAGCGTTTGGGGTGAAATGAAACTTGGATCGATGACCGTCATGAGAAATGTGGCCTCCGGCACGCCAGTGCAAGTGGTCCATCAAAATGACTGCTTCGGGGACTATGTCGAAGTTTCATTGTGGAAAGGTTGCGCCGGCTTTGTCGGCGGAGTTGGTGCAGTTCCCGGCGGCGGGTCGTCCGGGCTTGTGTGTTTGCAGCGGTGATGGGTTCGGCGTGGCCGGCTGGAACGGAAGAATTAGACTGTGATGCTTGCGGGTGAACTAAAGTCACTAAAGGTTGCGATACTCGGCGTGTCGCTGGCGGTCTGTGGGACCTTCGCCATGCCGGCCTACGCTTTTGATCCCGGTGCGGGCGTCACCAAGGAATCAGGTCCGTTCGCGCTCTTCAAGTTCGGGTTTTCCGCCTACAAGAATGGCCGCAAGGACGAGGCCGTAGAAGCTTACAAATACGCGGCCGAGAAGGGCCACACCGGATCCCGCTGGGCCCTCGCCAACATGTACGCCTATGGCGACGGCGTCGCCGAGAACGACCTCGAAGCCTTCAAGATCTATAGCGAAATCGCCCAGGAGGGCGTGGAGCCGGGGTCGGAAGACACCGGTTACTTCGTCAACGCGTTGATCTCCCTTGCCGGCTACTATCGCCGCGGCATTCCCGACAGCCCGATCAAGTCCGACATGTCCCAGGCGCGCCAGCTCTATTTCCAGGCGGCATCGACCTTCGGCGTCGCCGAGGCGCAGTTCCAGCTCGCGCGCATGCTCTTGTCGGGCGAGGGCGGTAGCGTGAACGTTCAGCAGGCCAAGAAGTGGCTCAATCGTGCGCGCAAGAGCGGTCACGCCGGCGCCATGGGCGTCTTTGGCAATGTGATTTTCCAGGAAGGCCAGACCGTTCGTGGTCTCGCGTTCATGACTGCGGCACTCGACCAGTGTTCGCCGAAGGATCGGCCCTGGATGCAGTCGATGCAGGAGCAGGCCTTCTCGCTTGCCAGCGAGGACGATCGACGCACGGCAATCGCACTGTCGCAGAACCTGCACATGCAGGGCGACGACGACTGATTGTCATCGTCGAGCGTTCCCCGAACCGCCGCCGGCCCAGGGATCATTCTCCACACACTAAGATCTGGAAAAATGCGCCTTAAGCGGGCGCGAACGCAAACGTCCCGATGACGGGCACGTGGTCCGAAGGCTTCTCCCAGGCGCGGACATGCTTGTCGATGGATGTTGACACCAGCCGATCGGTCGCCTCCGGCGACAGCATCAAATGGTCGATGCGGATGCCGAAATTTTTCGGCCAGCAGCCGGCCTGATAATCCCAGAACGTATAGAGCGGCACAGCGTCCGACGTCGCGCGCACAGCGTCGGTGAAGCCGAGGTTGCGCAGCCGGCGAAATGCCGCGCGCGTTTCCGGCAGGAAGAGGGCATCGTTCTGCCAGACCTTGATATCCCAGCAGTCGTGTTCCTCGGGGATGACGTTGTAGTCGCCGGCAAGGATGAAGGGTTCTTCGAGCAACAGGCGCTGCTTCGCATAGGCCTCCAGCCGGCGCATCCAGGCGAGTTTGTAGGGATATTTCTCGCTGTCGACGGGGTTTCCGTTCGGAAGGTAGAGCGAGCAGACGCGGATCGCGCCGCCTTCGACCGAGAAGACACCTTCGATGAAACGTGACTGTTCGTCCGTATCGTCACCAGGCAGGCCGCGATTGACCTCGTCCGGCCGCAGCTTGGAAAGCAGCGCGACGCCATTGAAGCCCTTCTGGCCGTGTGTTTCGACATGATAGCCAAGCGCCTCGATCTCGAGGCGCGGAAAGCCGTCGTCGACCGATTTGATCTCCTGCAGGCAGACGATATCCGGTCCGCTTTCCTTCAGCCAGGCCAGCAGGCTGTCGATTCGCGCCTTGACGCCATTGATGTTCCAGGTGGCAATCTTCATGGCTCGAAACGCCCTTCCATGTCGGTTAAGTCCTTGGCGGGGTCATTTCTAGCCGCTCCGGATTCTTTTGACAAATCCGTTGCCTGCGGGTTTTCAACAGCGCGCGCGAGCCGCACCGACGCTTCCCATCAGGGGGCAGCGGTCGATACGGTATACGCTGCAGGCGTCGAATTGATTCCGCCCGTTGGCGGGCTATAGTCCCGCCCATGATCGATCTCGTGCAGAATTATTGGCCGCATATCCTGGCGCTTTTGTCCTTCGCGCTGGGCATTCCCGCGGCCATTCATGCCGCGATGACGAAGGACGACGTGCGCGCCGCGGCGGGCTGGGTCGGTGTCGTCCTGCTTTCGCCGATCGTCGGCGCGCTGATCTATGCCGTTGCCGGAATCAACCGTATCCGGCGCTCCTCAATCGGCTCGCAACGCGCTCTGTTGCGCGGGCAGGGGCCGGATCAGTTCGGCCGCTTCGACGTTTCGGATGCCGACATATCGGTGCAGTTCGGAGAACGATTTGCGGCGATGAAGATCCTCGGCGACCGCGTTTCACGCCATCGCATGTGCACGGGCAACCGTATTTCGGTGCTCGCCGGCGGCGATACCGCCTATGCCGCGATGCTGGAAGCGATCGCCGGCGCCCGGCGCTCGATCCTGCTCGAAAGCTATATCTTCGATCGCGACGTCATAGGCCTACGCTTTGCCGACGCCCTGATCGCGGCGGTGGCGCGCGGTGTCGAGGTGCGGGTGCTGATTGACGCCGTAGGCGCGCGCTACTCGGTGCCGAGCATTGTCGGTCATCTGGAGGCGGCGGGCGTTCCGACGGCGGTTTTCAACGGCAACATCATCATGGGGCTACGGCTGCCCTATGCCAACTTGCGCACGCACCGAAAGATCCTTGTGGTCGACGGTCAGGTTGCCTTTGCCGGCGGCATGAACATCCGGGTGGGCTTCACCAGCGAGATCGCCGGTCAGGCGCCGGCACAGGATACGCATTTCCGCATGGCCGGACCGGTGGTCGCCGATATCTTCCAGGTCTCGTCCGAAGATTGGCAATTCTCAAGTGGCGAGGTTCTGGCGGGCCCCGCATGGGCGATCGAAGAGGCACCGCTGCCGGCGGATGGGCCGTCGGTACTGATGCGTGCCGTGCCATCCGGACCTGACGCCACCAATGAGACCAATCACAAGATGCTCATGGGGGCGTTTTCGGTCGCGCAGAAGAATATCCGCGTGATGTCACCCTATTTCCTGCCGGACCGCGAACTGATCAGCGCGCTCGTCACCGCCGCGCGCCGCGGCGTCGAGGTGGATATCATCGTTCCCGCAGTCAACAATCTGCTGCTGGTCGACAGGGCGATGACTGCGCAGTTCGATCAGGTGCTGAAGGGCCATTGTCGTGTCTGGCGGGCGAAGGGCGCATTCAACCACTCCAAGCTTTTGACCGTGGACGAGCGTTGGGCCTATGTCGGGTCCACCAATCTCGACCCGCGCTCCCTGCGCCTCAACTTCGAGTTCGACCTTGAGGTTCTCGACCATGGCTTCGCCGAGGCGATCAATGGCACGATCTCCGACATTCTCGCCTCAGCCGAGCCGGTCACGCTCGAAAGGCTGCGCAAAAAGTCGTTCGCGGATCGATTGGCGAACCGCATTCTCTGGCTCGGATCGCCCTATCTCTGACGCAAACGGCTCCGTTCGTTGTTGAAACGGAGCCGGCTAAGAGAGACGTGGGGCGCTGGCGTCAGATGGAGAAACTCGTTCCGCATCCGCAGCTTGCAACCGCGTTCGGATTCTTGATCTGAAACGACTGGCCGAGCAGGTTGTCGACGAAGTCGATTTCCGAGCCGCCCATATAGACGAGCGACAGGCTGTCGATCAGGACCTTGGCTTCGTTCTTTTCCAGCACCAGGTCGTCGTCATTGCTGCTGTCGACCAGGTCGAACTTGTAGGAGAAGCCCGAGCAGCCGCCGCCCTCAACGGACACTCGCATGGCGTTGTTGTGGCTGTCGGAACGCAGGATCGTGGCGATCCGCTTCGCTGCAGCGTCCGAGAGGGTCACGGTTTCATGCGTCATATCTGCCTCCTGCCGGGGTCAAGAACCGGAGAGAATTGCCCTGTGTTAAAGCATGCGATCTGGTCGGTTTCGGGGCCTCTTTCAAGACCCGCGGCCAAGCCGTTGCTTCCGCTTGCGGAATCGGTCGATCTTGCATGACGTGTTTCCGTAGCTTTCACTATAGGTATGAAGGCTTGAATGTCCCGTCAATGGGACGACGAATTAGGTGGAAGATGACATTCGACAAAAATGCGCTCGGCTTCGGTTATGGTGAACATGCGCCGTTCGCGTCGAATCCCTGGATGACGCGCGGCAGGCTCTTTCCCGAAGCGACGAGCGCGACGCGCTCCGATTTTCAGCGCGACCGCGACCGCATCGTGCACACCACTGCGTTTCGCCGCCTGAAGCACAAGACGCAGGTCTTCATTGCCGCTGACGGCGATCACTACCGCACCCGTCTGACGCACACGATCGAGGTGGCGCAGATCGCCCGGGCTCTGGCGCGCGCGCTCAAGCTCGACGAAGATCTGGCCGAAGGCGTCGCTCTCGTGCATGATTTCGGCCACACGCCCTTTGGCCATACGGGCGAGGATGCCCTTCACGAGATGCTGAAGCCCTATGGCGGCTTCGATCACAATGCCCAGTCGCTGCGCATCGTCACCAAGCTCGAGCGGCGCTACGCCGAGTTCGACGGGTTGAACCTGACCTGGGAGAGCCTGGAAGGTCTGGTCAAGCACAACGGGCCGTTGCTGACCGCGGACGGTGAGGGCACGCGAGGGCCCGTGCCGCAGCCGATCCTCGACTATTGCGCGCTGCATGATCTGGAACTGGCGAGTTTTGCGAGCCTCGAAGCGCAGGTCGCGGCCATTGCTGATGATATCGCCTACAACACCCATGATATCGATGACGGTCTGCGGGCTGGCTATCTCACCTTCGAAATGCTCGAAGACGTGCCGTTTCTCGCGCGCCTGATGCGCGAGGTCCATGACCGCTATCCCGGTCTTGAAAGCAGCCGCTTCACGCATGAGATCATGCGGCGTCAGATTACCGCGATGGTCGAGGACGTGATCGGCGTCGCGCAGCAACGGATCGGCGAGATAAGGCCGCAAAGTGCTGCCGATGTGCGCCAGGCCGGCACCGTGATGGCAACCTTCTCTGAGGAGATGGGCGAGACGGACAAGCAGATCAAGCGCTTGCTGATGACCCGGATCTACCGGCACCCGGAAGTCATGCGCGTGCGCGAAAATGCAGCCTCGATCGTCTGCGATCTCTATCATGCCTTCATGGACGACCCGCAGCTGATGCGTGAGCACTATTGGATCGACCAGATTGCCGGCATGGCGGAGCCGGCGCGGGCGCGGCACGTCGGCGACTACCTCGCCGGCATGACCGACACTTTTGCGATCAGCGTGCACAAGCGCTTGTTTGACCATACGCCCGATTTGCGCTAGGGACCCCCCGCCCGGAGGCTTGCGGTTCGGCCGAACCGAGCCTCCTTTTTGAGTTTTGCGCCGGTCACTTGTGGCCGGGAAAAGCGGACGGATCAGATGAATCTCTTCACGGACTTCGAATCAAGAATTAAGGACATTCTCGAAACGCTTGAAAGCGTTCGAGAAAAGCGATCCGAGCTTGACTTCGGCCGTGTCAATGTCGAGCCGCCACGTGATCCGAGCCATGGTGATGTTGCGACCAATGCTGCGATGGTGCTGGCAAAGCCGCTCGGCATGAATCCTCGCGCGCTTGCCGAACTCATCGTCGAGAAGCTCAAGCAGGATCCGGAAGTCACCGACGTCTCCGTCGCCGGTCCGGGCTTCATCAACGTCCGCCTTTCTGTTTCCTACTGGCAGAAGCTGCTGTCGGGCATGGCGCGTGCGGGCGTCGACTACGGCCGTAGCGCTGTCGGTGGCGGCCGCAAGGTCAACGTCGAATACGTATCGGCCAACCCGACCGGCCCGATGCATGTCGGCCATTGCCGCGGAGCCGTTGTCGGCGACGCGCTGGCCAACCTTTTGGCCTTCTCCGGCTATGAGGTCACGAAGGAATACTACATCAACGATGCGGGGTCGCAGATCGACGTTCTCGCGCGGTCCGCATTCCTGCGTTATCGCCAGGCGCTGGGCGAAGAGATCGGCGAGATCCCGCCGGGCCTTTATCCGGGCGACTATCTCGTGCCGGTCGGCGAGGCGCTCGCCGACGAATTCGGCACGAGCCTCAGGCTGATGCCTGAAGACAAGTGGATGCCGCTCGTCAAGGACCGGACGATCGACGCGATGATGGCGATGATCCGCGAGGATCTCGCGGCGCTGAACGTCAATCACGACGTCTTCTTCTCCGAGCGCACGCTGCACGCGAACGGTGCTGCCGCCATCCGCACGGCGATCAACGACCTGACCTTCAAGGGCCACGTCTACAAGGGCACCCTGCCGCCGCCGAAGGGCCAGCTGCCGGAAGATTGGGAAGACCGCGAGCAGACGCTGTTCCGTTCGACCGAGGTCGGCGACGATATCGACCGGCCGCTGATCAAGTCGGACGGCAGCTATACCTACTTCGCCGCCGACGTTGCCTACTTCAAGGACAAGTTCGACCGCGGCTTCGACGAGATGATCTATGTGCTCGGTGCCGACCATGGCGGCTACGTCAAGCGCCTGGAAGCGCTGGCGCGCGCCGTCTCCGGCGGTTCGTCGAAGCTTACGGTTCTGTTGTGCCAGCTGGTCAAGCTCTTCCGCGACGGCGAGCCGGTGAAGATGTCGAAGCGCTCCGGCGACTTCGTCACGCTGCGCGATGTCGTCGATGAAGTCGGCCGCGATCCGGTGCGCTTCATGATGATCTACCGGAAGAACTCGGAACCGCTCGACTTCGACTTTGCTAAAGTAACAGAACAGTCGAAGGATAACCCGGTCTTCTATGTGCAGTATGCGCATGCGCGCTGCCGCTCGGTCTTCCGCCAGGCCGCGGACGCATTCCCGGATCTGAACCTCGAATCGGTCGATCTCGCCAGTGCCGTTCTGGGCCAGATCACGGATCCGACGGAGCTCCAGCTCGTCGCCAAGCTCGCAGAATATCCGCGAGTCATCGAGGCTGCGGCACTGGCTCAGGAGCCGCATCGCATCGCGTTTTACCTGTATGATCTTGCCGCCGCCTTCCACGCACATTGGAACAAAGGTAAAGAGAATCCGGAATTACGTTTTGTTAACGATAAAAATAGAGAATTAAGTACTGCCAGACTCGGGCTGGTGCATGCTGTCGCTTCGGTATTGAAATCCGGCCTGTCTATTACAGGCACCTCCGCACCGGAGGAAATGCGATAAGTATTGTCACCATTTTCCCACAATGCACTGGCACAGCGATACAGGCAATTGTGAGTGGAGAGCATGGCAGACAAACAATTCGCACGAAGCGGGCCGGCTGAATTCGATGTATTGGCAGACGATGATCCGTTGGCCGAACTCGCCCGGATCGTCGGTTACGATGCCCGGCCGGCCGTCCAACAGTTGCAGGAACTGCAACGACACCAGGAGGCGGTGCGTCAAGATCCCGCCTTCGATCTCGAAGGCGAGCTGCTTCGCGCGTTCGACAGCTACGACGCGCCGCGGTCCGCACCGCAGCCGGCTCCGATCGAAGAGCCCCGGTTCGAGCCGGTAGCTGAACACGTCGTCGTTCACGATGAGCCGGTGGCGGAGCCCGTCGCCGAGCTTGACGAGCCGGTGTTCGTCCAGCCCGAACGCGTCGAAGCGGCGCCAGCCCCCGTCGCTGACGAGGACTATGCCGAGGTTCACGCCTTCTCCGTGGCGCCGCAGGTTGCCGAAGACGGCAACGCCGAGGCCGTCGTCGACGAGCCGGCGTTTGACCTTGAGCGCGAACTCGAGTTGTCGCTTGGCGAAGCCGATCTGTTGTCGGACGACGTTGCCGAGGTTGCGGCGCACGTCGAGCCGCAGGATATCGATCCGCGTGATCAGTTCGTCGATGCATGGCAGGCGCCGGCCGTCGAAGCCGCTCCGGTCTGGGCCGAGCCGGCTCCGGTTGCGGATGCATTTTCGGCCTATGAACAGCCGCGCTTCGATGTCGCGGCCGAAGAGCGTGAAATTGAGCCTTCCTATCAGGAAGACGTGGTCGCAGCTCAGGCAGTCGTCGAGCAGGATGCTGGCCGTGACGATCTTCTGGCGGACATAGAACGGTTCCCGGTTCCGCCGGTCTCAGCGATGGTTGCCGCTGCGGTCCAGTCGCATCCGGCTCTCCATCTGGAAACACAGCCCGTCGTTGCGCCGGTGGTCACGCCAGCGGTTGCCACTGCCGCTCCGATAAAGAAGAGCCCTTATCCCTTTACGCCCACCTTCAGCCGTGCGACGCCGGTTGCGTCCGCCTCGGGCGCCAGCCAGCAGCGTGCCTTTGCCGGCCCGTTGGTATCGTCGGTCGCAGCACCGGTGGCCGCTGTTGCAGCGCCGGTTGCGGCAGTGGCTACTGCTCCCGTTCAGGTCGCGGAACCCTTGGTCGAGCTGGCCAAGCCAATTGCGCAGCCGGAGCACGAGCCGAGCTTCGACATCGAGAACTTCGAAATTGAGCTCTCCGACGAGGCGCTGAAGCTCGACTTCGCAGACGTCACAGTAGATGAGCCGGTCGTTGCTGCCGTCGTGCCACAAGCACCGGTGCAGCCGGTCGCGCAGGCGGCCGTTCCCCAGCGCGAGCCGGAGCGGTTCGTCGAGCCTTACGTCGCTCCCGCGCCGGTCGAGCGCCAGGAAGCACAGCCCGAGAGCACGCTGCCCTTCGATCCGTCGATGATTGCCGAAGCCGAGAACGGCGTCGCCCCGATCGCGGATATGGACGTGCCGCAGCTGCCGGTTATCGAGACCGAGAAGCCGGTCGCTTATCCGGCCGACTACGATCTCGACATCGACGCGGAAATGGCCCAGCTCTTCGGAACGCCGGCTCCGGTCAAGGAAAGCCGTCCGGCGGCCGTCGAAAAGGTGGAGCCGGCCCGTCCGGCACCGGCCGCTGCCGCTGCGCCGGCTTTCGGTCAGGGTTCGCTTGACGATTTCGACGAGTTTGAAAAGGCGATGGAAGAAGACTTCCGCCGCTCGATCGTCGAGCGTCCGGCGGTTGCCCGAGATGCCGAACGGGTTTCAGCGGCGCAGAGCCAGCAGGATGCCGGCGAATACCGCGAATATGGCACCGGCCGTCGCTCGCAGCGCACGATGTTGCTGGCAGCAAGCGTTGCCGGCGTCATCATCCTTGGTGGCGCTGCCGTCTACGCCTGGATGGGCGGTAGCGGCGCGGTCAGCTCGGCCGAAGGCCCGAAGATCATTCTGGCCGACAAGGCCCCGGTCAAGGTCGTGCCCGAGGAAAAGGGCGGCAAGACCGTGCCGAACCAGGACAAGGCGGTTTATGACCGCGTTGCCGGTGCTCAGGCTGGTGCCCCGCAGCAGGAAGCCCTGGTCTCTTCGACCGAGGAGCCGATGGATGTCGTCCAGAGGACGCTGACGCCGGAGACCCTGCCGCTCGAAGGCAGCAACGAGGCCGAAACCCTGCAGACGGCATTGCCAAACGAAGAGGACGGCGATCGCCTGCTGCCGGATGGCGCCAACGGCGAGACCGCTGCCCAGGAAGAAGACAAGACGCCGGCCGTCGCACCGAGGAAGGTGCGCACGATGATCGTCAAGCCGGATGGAACGCTGGTCGCTCGAGAGGAGCCGGTTGCAGCACCGGCGACCGATGTCGCCGGCACGACCCAGCCGCTGCCCGCAACGCCTTCGAACGAAGTCGCTGCTGCAGGCCAGGCTGCGGCCAACACCGACCAGGTTGCGCTTGCCGCAACGGGTAACGCCAACATCGAACAGGTTCCGGTGCGCAGCGTCACGACGACGGCTTCTGCCGGTGGCGACAAGGCGCCGACGCCGCAGACCCGTCCGGCCGCACAGCCTGCCGAAATCGCCCGTCCGGCGGAAGAGCAGGCCGCTCTCCCGGCTGAGACCCAGCCCGCGCAGCAGGTTGCCACGGCATCGGTTCCGGCCGGTGGCTACTTCATCCAGGTCGCATCTCTGCCGTCGGAAGCCGAGGCGCAGAAGTCCTACAACAGCCTTTCGAGCAAGTTCGGAAGCGTCATCGGCGGCCGCGGCGTCGACATCCGCAAGGCGGAGATCGCCGGCAAGGGTACCTACTACCGCGTCCGCATCCCGGCCGGTTCGAAGGACGAGGCCAATGCCCTTTGCTCCAAGTACAAGGGCGCCGGCGGAAGCTGCCTGGTTACCAAGTAAACGGGCATAATGATCGAGTTGACGAAGGGCGCGGCCGAGGAGGCTGCGCCCTTCGCGTTTTCGGGCTTCCGATGCCCATGACCTTGTGCATGAGTGGGGGTGCGCTGTGTTTGTGGCTTCGCGCCGGGCAGCCCGCGCTCTATGCTTTTGGGATGAGCGAATCAAAAGCATTTATCTCCGGCTGCAAGGGCCTTTCCCTCACGAGCGACGAGCGCGATTTCTTTGCAGGAGAACGCCCCTGGGGCTTCATTCTGTTCGGTCGCAACATTGGCGAGGAGCAGCAGATCTCGGATCTGGTGGCAGCCCTTCGCGACAGCATCGGCAATCCCAATGCGCCCGTGCTCATCGACCAGGAAGGCGGACGCGTTCAGCGCATCCGCCCACCGCTCGTTCAGCAGTATCCGAATGGCGCGGCGATCGGCGAAATCTACCGCCGCGACGCGAAGCTCGGTCTGCGCGCCGCCTGGCTGATGGGACGCCTGCACGCCTTTGACCTGATGCGCTTCGGCATCACCGCCGATTGCCTGCCTGTGCTCGACGTGCCCGTGCCCGGCAGCCACGACGTCATCGGCAATCGCGCCTATGGGCACGATCCCGAGACCGTCACGGCAATCGGCCGTGCGATGGGCGAGGGACTGAAGGCCGGCGGCATGCTGCCTGTAATGAAGCATATGCCGGGCCACGGACGCACCTTCGTCGACTCGCACCACAACCTGCCTGTCGTCAGCGCCACATTCGACGAGCTTGCTGCGAGCGACTTCCTGCCCTTCGTTGCGATGAAGGACGAGGTGATGGCGATGTCGGCGCACATGGTGTTCACCGCGATCGATCCGGACAATCCGGCGACCACCTCTGCGAAGGTCGTGCGCGAGATCATTCGCGGCCATATCGGTTTCGACGGCTTGCTGATGTCGGATGACGTGTCGATGAACGCGCTTGCCGGCGACATGACGACCCGCGCGCGCAACATCATTGCCGCGGGACTTGATCTCGTCTTGCATTGTCATGGCATAATGGAGGAAATGAAGGCCGTCGCGGATGTCGTGCCGGTTCTGGCTGGCGAAAGCTTGCGCCGGGCGCGGGCCGCCGAAGCCGCGTTCCGGGCGCCTGACTGTGCGAGCGAAGTCGATCTGCGGGCGGAGTTCAATGCCCTGTTTGCAACCGTCTGAGGCAAACTGAGGCTGACGGCAAACAGGGATTGAAGGAAAGGATCGGGCTGCCAGTGAGCAATGCGGGCGAAAGACAAGGCAAGCCTGCGTCGAAGGCGCCGATGGAGCCCTTGTGGCAGGATGAGACTGCCGAGCGCGGACTGCATGAGGAAGCGCTGGTGGTCGACATCGCCGGCTTCGAAGGTCCGCTCGACCTGCTGCTGCATCTCGCCCGAAGCCAACGCGTCGACCTTTCGCGCATTTCCGTCCTGGCGCTCGCCGAACAGTACATCGCCTTTATCGAACGCGCGCGCAGCATCCGCATCGAGCTTGCGGCCGATTACCTCGTCATGGCGGCGTGGCTCGCCTATCTGAAGTCGCGGCTGCTGATCCCGCAGCAGGCGAAGGATGACGGTCCTACCGGCGAGGAGATGGCCTCGGCGCTGGCCTTCCGGCTCAAGCGGCTGGAAGCGATGCGTGAGGCGGCGACGCGGCTCATCAACCGAAACCGGCTCGGCCGGGACGTTTTCGTCCGAGGCGCACCGGAGCATATCGTCACCGAGAGGAAATCCGGTTTCGACGCTTCGCTCTACGATCTGCTGAGCGCCTACGCGGGCCTGCGCCAACGACAGGCGATCACCCAGGTGACAATCGAGAAGCGCCACGTCTGGTCGCTGTCCGATGCGCGGCTGATCCTGGCCCGCATGATCGGTGGTCTCGACGACTGGACTGCGCTCGATCATTTTCTCGTGCGCTACATGACGACGCCGAAGGAGAGAGCGACGGCAATCGCCAGCTCCTTTGCCGCGTCGCTCGAAATGGTTCGCGAGGGCCGCCTGGAGATCCGCCAAGAGGAGGCCTTCGCGCCGATCTATCTCCGGCGCGGACCAAATCCGATCGATGCGGAGACTCTCGCCGAGATGGAGGCAGCCCGTGGCTGAAGCCCAGAAGTACCTGCCTGGCGTTCCCGACGAGGAGGACGAGATCGAAACGGCATCCCTCGACCCCCGGCTGGAGCAGGAAGCCGAGCGGATCGCCGAAGCCCTGGTGTTCGCTTCGGCGCAGCCGGTGTCCGAGGCCTATATCGAGAGCCGGTTGCCGCGTGGCGCCGATGTCCGCACGATCATGCTGCGGCTTAAAGCCGTTTACGCGACGCGCGGCGTCAACCTCGTTCAGGTGGCCGACCATTGGGCCTTCCGCACGGCCGCCGATCTCTCTTTCGTCGTTCAGACCGACGAACAGGAGGTCCGCAAGCTTTCAAGGGCAGCCCTCGAGGTTCTGTCGATCATCGCCTACCATCAGCCGGTTACGCGCGCCGAGATCGAGGATATCCGCGGCGTGCAGACCTCGAAGGGTACGCTCGACGTGTTGATGGAGGCGGGCTGGGTCCGGTTCCGCGGGCGCCGGCGCACACCGGGGCGTCCGGTGACCTTCGGTACGACGCGCGACTTCCTCGATCACTTCGGGCTTGAGGAACTGCGCGACCTGCCGGGCATCGAGGAATTGAAGGGCGCCGGGCTGCTCTCCGGCCGCGTGCCTTCGAACCTCAACATCCCCGTTCCGACCGGCGACGACGAACTGGCCGAGAACGAGGATCCGATCACCCAGCTCGACCTGGAGGAACTGGGGCTCTTGACACCGAAGGGCGAAGAAGCCGATTAGAAAAACCTGATTATAGATATCGGCTTTCCATGGCGTCGGGGCTCGCTGAGCCTGCGCCACTGGTGTCAAGGAATGCAAGAGCATGGTTTCAGATCCGCAGGACGCTCCCGTCATGACCACGCGACGGACAGCGGGCGTCTCCTTCGCGGCGAGCCTGACCTTCGAAGATATTCACCACAGCTATCACGCCAAGGAAACGATCAAGGGCGTCAGCCTGGCGGCAAAGGCCGGCGAGGTCCTTTGCCTGCTCGGGCCTTCGGGATCCGGCAAGACGACCCTGCTGCGCATCGCCGCGGGTATCGAGAGGCAGAGCGCTGGGCGTCTGATGCTTAATGGCCAGGAAATTTCCGGCCCCTCTGTCTTCCTGCCGCCGGAAAAGCGTGGCGTCGGGCTGATGTTTCAGGACTTTGCGCTTTTCCCGCACATGACGATCCGCGACAATGTCCGTTTCGGTCTGACGGCGATCTCCAAGAAGGAAGGTCTGATCCAGGCGGATGCGGCGCTCGAGCGTGTCGGCCTGTCGCACTATGCCGATCTGTATCCGCACGTGCTTTCCGGCGGCGAGCAGCAGCGCGTAGCGCTTGCCCGCGCGCTCGCGCCGCGCCCGGCGGTGCTGCTCATGGACGAACCATTTTCCGGCCTCGATTCGCGCCTGAAGGATTCGATCCGTGCCGATACGCTGGCGATCCTCAGGGAAACGCGGGCAACGGCTATCGTCGTCACGCATGACGCCGAAGAGGCGATGCGCATGGCGGATCGCATCGCGCTCCTGAAGGACGGGCGCCTCGTTCAGGTCGGAACGGCCGACGAACTCTACCGCGAGCCGAGGGATCTTTTTGCCGCCGGCTTCTTCTCGGAGATCAACGTCTTCGATGCGCAGGTTCGTGACGGCCGCGTCGAAACGCCGGTCGGAAGCGTTGCAGCCGGCCCCCATCCGGAAGGCAAGCGCCTCTCGGTGGCTGTCAGGTTGTCTGGAGTGCGCGTCGGCGAAGAGGATGGCGACATTCCCGCCCGCATTCTCTCCCGTCGCTTCATCGGCGTGGTCGAGCTTCTGGAGCTCGCTGTGCCGCGTTGTGAGGAGGTGGTTCGGGCGCGCATCAGGGCGGACCGATTGCCGCATGGATTGCGTGATGTAATGCTTTCAGTTAACGAGCGGGATATATTACTGTTTGAAAAAAGCAGTTCGGCATCTTAGGTTCTGTCACAACGAGACGCGTGCTTGAGGCACGCCTGAAAATTGACATGTGATAGAGCCTAAATCGGGGAAGGCTCAGAGGAGTAAGAGCATGGGTTCGTTAAGCATTTGGCACTGGCTGATCGTTCTGGTCGTGGTGCTGCTCTTGTTCGGTCGCGGTAAAATCCCCGAACTGATGGGTGACGTTGCTAAGGGCATCAAGAGTTTCAAGAAGGGCATGTCCGACGATGAGGCGGCTGCTACCGACAAGACGCTCGACAGCAAGACCGTTGACCACAAGTCTGACGAAGTTCGCTAACAGTCTGGTGTCGGTGAAGCCTGTCCGGTGTCCATACCGGGCTGGCGGCATCAAGGGTTTGCAGGACATATCGCATGCTTGATATCGGCTGGACCGAGCTCGTCGTCATCGCAATCGTTCTGATCGTGGTTGTCGGGCCGAAAGATCTTCCGCCAATGTTGCGGGCTTTCGGCCGCATGACCTCGAAGATGCGCGGCATGGCATCGGAATTCCGTCAGCAGTTCGATGAAGCGCTGCGCGAAGCGGACCTTGACGAGGTTCGAAAGACCATCAGCGACGCGCAAAGTCTCAATCCGGCCAATGCGTTGCGCGATGCAATCAATCCGCTGCGCCAGATGGGCAACGATATCAAGGCGGACCTGCAGAAGGCGGCCACACCCGCCCAGCCTGCGACATCGAACACCGTCGATACGGTTTCCGCCGTCGAACCAGCCGTTGCGCCGGCCGCGGTCGAAGCCAAGCCCGCAGATGCGGTTGCCGCTGCGGCAATCGGTTCGGCCAATCGCGAGATCGAGCGCGCAGAGGTCGCATCCGTACCGGCAGAAAAGCCGAAGCGTGCGACCAGGACGAAGGCCGATGCGACGCCGGCTGTAAAGAAGGCCGCGCCCAAGTCGACAACGGCAGCGCCCAAGACGGCAACAGCTGCATCCAAGTCGGCCACGGCAAAGTCTGCTGCCAAGGCGCCCGCGAAGCCGGCCGCTGAAAAGAAAAAAGTGACGCCGACAGTGGCAGAGCCTGCTGCCAAGACGTCAAAGCCGCGCACCAGCGCGCGCAAGAAAGGTGAAGCATGAGCGGCGATATCGAGGACCGGCCGCAGCCGCTGATCGAGCATCTGATCGAATTGCGCAGGCGCCTGATGTGGGCCATCGGCGCGTTCTTCGCTGCGTTCCTCGTCTGCTTCTACTTCGCCAAGGGCCTGTTCAACCTTCTGGTGCTGCCGTTCAAATGGGCCGTGAGCTGGGCGGGCCTCAACCATCGCAATGTCGAGCTCATCTACACGGCGCCGCAGGAGTTCTTCTTCACCCAGATTAAGGTGGCGATGTTCGGTGCGCTGGTCATCGCCTTTCCTGTAATCGCGGCACAGATCTACAAGTTCGTTGCACCGGGGCTCTATAAGAACGAGCGCGCGGCGTTTCTGCCGTTCCTGGTCGCGTCACCGCTCCTGTTTCTGCTTGGCGGCGCGCTTGTCTATTTCTTCTTCACACCGATGGTCATGTGGTTCTTCCTGGCCATGGAGCAGGGCGGTGGCGAAGGGCAGGTGGCCATTCAGCTCCTGCCGAAGGTTTCGGAGTATCTCAGCCTGATCATGTCGCTGGTCTTCGCCTTCGGCCTTGTCTTCCAGCTCCCGGTCATCACCACGCTTCTTGCCCGCGTCGGCTTCGTGAGCTCGCAGGGTCTTGCCGAGAAGCGCAAATACGCGATCGTAATCGCCTTCGTTGTCGCGGCCGTGCTCACGCCGCCGGACCCGATTTCCCAGATCGGCCTTGCGCTGCCAGCCATCCTTCTCTACGAAATTTCGATCTATACGGCGCGACTCGTCGAAAGGCAGCGGGCAGCGGACGCGCTCAAGAGCGAGGCTGCCGAGTCGCAGGAAGGATCTTCCGGAGAGGTCGGCCCCGCCAAGGGCTGAGCATTCGAGATTTCGCGCCGTGATCTGACCAACGCGTGGAACGAAAATGCTTGATATCAAATGGATCCGTGAGAATGCCGAGATGCTGGACGCCGCCCTGGCGAAGCGGGGCGCGGAGCCTTTGTCGGCATCTCTGATCGCGCTCGACGAACGCCGCCGTACGAACCTTCAGGCGCTGCAGGACATGCAGTCGCGCCGCAATGCGGCCTCGAAGGATATCGGCGCGGCCATGGCGCAGAAGAATGCCGAGCTCGCCGACAAGCTGAAGGCCGAGGTTGCCGACCTGAAGAACGCCATGCCCGCGCTCGAAGAGGACAGCCGCAATATCGAGGCCGAGCTCAACGACGCCCTCTCGCGCATTCCGAACATCCCGCTGGACGATGTACCCGTCGGTGCCGACGAGACCGGCAACGTCGTCAAGAGCGTGGTTGGCAAGAAGCCCACCTGGAACCACCAGCCGCGCGAGCACTTTGAAATCGGCGAAGCGCTCGGGCTGATGGATTTCGAGGGTGCGGCCCGCATTTCCGGTTCGCGCTTCACGATCCTGAAGGGCCAATTGGCGCGGCTCGAGCGCGCGCTCGGCCAGTTCATGCTCGACCTGCACACCCAGGAACATGGTTACACCGAAGTGCAACCGCCGCTTTTGGTGCGCGACGATGCGATGTATGGCACCGGCCAGCTGCCGAAATTTGCCGAAGACCTCTTCCGCACCACGGATGGCCGTTGGCTGATCCCGACGGCGGAAGTGCCGCTCACCAACATCGTCCGGGAGCAGATCCTGGAAGGCGAAAAGCTGCCGCTGCGTTTCACCGCGCTGACGCCGTCCTTCCGCTCGGAAGCTGGTTCTGCCGGTCGCGATACCCGCGGCATGTTGCGCCAGCACCAGTTCAACAAGGTGGAACTGGTCTCGATCACCGATGCCGAAACGTCCGTTGCCGAACACGAGCGCATGACCGCCTGCGCCGAGGAGGTGCTGAAGCGCCTCGGCCTGCATTACCGCGTCATGACCCTTTGCACCGGCGACATGGGCTTTGGCGCCCGCAAGACCTATGACCTCGAGGTATGGCTGCCGGGACAGGATACGTTCCGCGAGATTTCGTCCTGCTCGGTCTGTGGCGATTTCCAGGCGCGCCGCATGAACGCCCGCTATCGCACCAAGGAAGACAAGGGAACCCGCTTCGTTCACACGCTGAACGGTTCGGGCGTTGCCGTCGGCCGCGCGCTCATCGCCGTCATCGAGAACTATCTGAATGACGATGGTTCGATATCGGTGCCGGAGGTGCTGGTCCCCTACATGGGCGGCCAGACGCGCATCGAAAAGGTAGCCTGAGCGAACGTCGAGGGGAGTGCGGCATCATGCGGATCCTGCTGACAAACGATGACGGCATTCACGCCGAGGGCCTGTCGGTACTTGAACGCGTCGCCCGGACGATTTCGGACGATGTGTGGGTCGTTGCGCCCGAAGCGGACCAGAGCGGCCTTGCCCATTCGCTGACCCTGTCGGAGCCATTGCGGCTGCGGCAGATCGCGGAAAAGCGCTTCGCACTTCGCGGCACGCCGACCGATTGCGTCATCATGGCCGTCCGCAAGGTACTCGATCGCAAGCCCGATCTCGTGCTGTCCGGCGTCAACATTGGCGCCAACATGGCCGACGACGTGACCTATTCCGGTACCGTCGCCGGCGCCATCGAAGGAACGTTGCAGGGCATCCGCTCGATCGCGCTGAGCCAGGCCTACAATCACGCCGTCGGAAAGACCGTACCGTGGGATGTCGTCGAAATGCACGCGCCGGCCTTGGTCCGCAAGCTGATGAAGGTGGATCTGCCCGACGGCACGCTGCTCAACGTCAACTTCCCCAATTGCTCGGCGGACGCTGTTGCCGGTACGGAGGTGACGTCGCAAGGCAAGCTCGACTTCGGCCTGTCGATCGACGAGCGAACCGATGGCCGCGGCTTTCCCTATTTCTGGTTGCGTTTCGGCGAACGCTTCGGCGATTTCCGCGCCGGAACCGATATTCACGCCCTGCGTGAAAACATGATCTCGGTCACGCCGCTCAAACTCGACCTTACCGACTACAGTGTCCAGGATCGCCTGGCGCGGGCGCTCAACGAGGGAGCCGTTGCTTGAGTGCGCGGGTGACCGAACAGGAAGGCTTTGCCAAGATGGTGCTGCGTCTGCGCGCCGAAGGCATCACCAACCATGATCTGTTGAAGGCGGTTGAGCAGACGCCGCGAAGCCATTTCGCGCCGCCGCAGTACCAGGCCGAAGCCCATTCGCAGCGGACGATCCCGCTCGATTGCGGTTCGTTCATGGAGGGATACGACTTTGCGGTCCGTCTGCTGCACAGTCTCAATCTGAAATCCGGCCAGCGTGTTCTCGAAGTCGGCACCGGCAGCGGCTTCACGGCCGCGGTCATGGGACGCGTTGCCGAGCGGGTGCTGACGATCGACCGCTATCAGACGCTCGTTGGCATGGCCCAGAAGAACCTCGAAAAAACGGGTGTTCGTAATGTCATCGTCCGGCATGCCGACGGTAGCGCCGGCGTGCCGGGTGAGGGCACCTTTGACCGGATCCTGATCACGGCCGCCTTCAACAGTCTGCCGCGCATGTTTTCGGATCACCTCGTTTCGGGCGGCACCCTGCTGGTTCCGATCATGATGAGCGAGACCCATTGCCGGGTCGTGCGCGTCAGCCGCACGGGCAGCCGCTTCGATCGCGAGGATCTGTTCGACGCGCCTTACCTTCCGATCGTGCAGCAGCTGGCGTCGTTTCTCTAAATATTGAATTCCCGTCCGCGCGGGTGAGGAGCGCCGGTCGCGCCGGCGTCGACTATTAACGACCCCTTAACTTCCTCCAGCTTCGCGCAAGCTTCGCGCCATACGCCTGCCGTGCACGGACAGGGTTCCGCCTACGAGTCGTCGCTTGCCTTGCGACGTCGGCGGACACCGGTCGCGAGGTACGGAGACGGCACATGCAGATCGCGAACAGGTTGACGGCGGCAGCATCCGGCGACGGGCTGAACAATCTTGCCGGGCGCAATGCCGGCCAGACGAATTCCGCAGGCAAGGATGAGCAGGCGGCGCAGGCGCTTGCCGCGACCTTCTTTGATCCGACGCCACGCATCTCGCTTTCGGCCGATGCCCTGCTTTATCTAGGCCAGACGAAGAAGGGATCCGACGGCCAGCCGGCGCTCACCCGCGAGGAATGGAACAACCGACTGTCGCCGCAACTGGCCTCGCGCGAGTACCAGGCCTTCGGCAAGTTTCTCGATTCCGGCGATCACCAGGCCTATTACAAGAACTTCATCGACTACTACGACGGCCTTCGTCCGGAGGACCAGAACAGTTTGCGCTATTTCGGGACACGCGAGGCGGCGGTGGCCGGTCTGCGGTCGCTCGAATATGAAGAAGCAAGCGGTGCGGACGGAGACGCGGCGTTCCAGACTTTGGTGAGCGTCCTGCTCGACGAAGACAAGACGGCGCAGTCCGAAACCCTGGCGCAGCCGGCCGGTCGCCAGATTTTTGCCTGGGACCTGACGAGCATCAGCTACGAAGAAGACCAGACGGAGCGGCGATCCGTGTCCGAGATCGAGCGCCTCTATTCCGAACTGATCTAGCGCTAGGCTCCTCGTGCCCGGGCGGCAGCTGTGACGCTGCCTCTAGCATGCCCTTGACGGGCGACGGTCGACCTATGGTTAGCATTTGGTCAAATTAGTCCTTTGGTGGGGTCTGCCTTAACCACGCGGTAACTCTAATACGCTTTAATCAATCCACATCGAGTTGCGTTCGGAGTGGGTAAGCGTCATGCGTAAGTTTGTATCTCCCGGGGTTGGAAAGTCGACGATCCGCCTTTGCGTGGCGGTCCTGCTGGCAGGCGTCGCAACAGGCTGCAGTTCGGATGCAAGCCGGTTTGACGGCCTGTTCTCCCGGTCCGACAACATCACCACAAATTCCATCCCCCGAGACGCAACGCCGGTTCCGCGCGGCGATGTGTCCGTCGGTCAGATGGCGGCAGCGCCGGTTGATAACCGTGGTTCAGCCCTCGGTCAGCCCTATCCCGCGGCAGCCGGGCAGGGTGCCTACGATCCGGTAAACACGGCCTCCACGCCCGTATCCAACGCCCGCGTCGCCTCGACCCCGATCTCCGTTCAGCGCACCACTCTGGCTGACCCGAGCGCTGCTGGAAACCAGCGCGCCGAAGCCCAGCCGTTCCCGGCAGCACGCCAGCAGGCCGCACTCGCCACGCAGCAGACGCTTCCCGCAACGGTCAAGGAAACCGCAAGCAAGAGCGGCTGGACGACGCAGAACGCTCCGACGATCATGGTTCGCCCGGGTGACAATGTCGCCGTTCTCTCCAAGCGTTTTGGTGTCCCGGAAAAGGAAATCCTGAAGGCCAACGGTCTGCAGTCCGCAGCGCAGGTCGAGACCGGTCAGCGTCTCGTCATCCCGACCTTCGGCGTCGCAGGCAGCGCTGCCAAGGCGGCAGCCACGAACTCGATCGCCGATCTCGATGGCAACAGCCGCCAGCCGTCGCCGCTGCCGGTCAACCAGCGCGACGTTGCGATCCTGCCGGGTTCGGCCCAGTCCCGCGAAAAGGGTGAAGGCAAGTCTGACGTCGTTGCAGGCAAGCCGGCAACGAACGGCGAGGGCGCCGGCGGTGGATCCTACACCGTCAAGCCGGGCGACTCGCTCAACCGTATCGCCAAGACGACGGGCGTATCCGTTGCCGCCCTCAAGCAGGCAAACGGCCTGACGGCCGAATCGATCCGTGTCGGCCAGACGCTGCAACTGCCGGGCGCAAATGGTGCCGCTCCGGATCAGCTCAAGACGGCCTCGGTTCCCAAGAAGGCCGAGCAGCCGCAGGTTGCCTCGCTCGACAAGAACAAGCCGGCTGAATACCAGGCGCCGGTTGCCAAGCAGAGCGTCAGCGAAGTCGCCAGCAAGACGACGGATATCGACGACGATTCTCCGAAGTCGACCGGCATCAGCAAGTACCGCTGGCCTGTGCGCGGCGCAGTCGTCGCCGGCTACGGCGCCAATGTCGATGGCAACCGCAACGACGGTATTAACATCTCGGTGCCCGAGGGCACGCCGATCAAGGCGGCTGAAAACGGTGTCGTTATTTATTCGGGCAGCAGCCTGAAGGAACTCGGCAACGCCGTCCTGGTGCGCCACGACGACGGCACGGTCACGGTTTATGGTAACGCTTCCGAACTCAAGGTTCAGCGCGGCCAGAAGGTTCAGCGCGGCCAGACGCTCGCTGCTTCGGGCATGACCGGCCGGGCAAGCCAGCCGCAGGTTCACTTCGAGGTGCGCAAGAACGCCACCGCGGTAAACCCGGCGACCTTCCTCGAATAGTCTCGATCGGTCGCAAAGCCGATCCGGATCCGATGTTTGCACCGCTTGCCCTCTCGGGCAGGCGGTGCTTTCTATTTCAGGATGTCGGCAAGGCGTGCGGTTCGCGACGCGCCCGGTTACCCGTCGAGCCTGTGGCGCAGGCGGCCGGCGAGATCCTGGATGAATTGCCAGGCGACGCGGCCGGACCGTGCGCCACGGGTCGTTGCCCATTCCAGCGCTTCGGCGTGCAAGGTGTCGCGATCGAGCTTGAAGCCATAGTGCGCGGCATAGCCGTCGATCATCGCCAGATAGTCGTCCTGGCTGCACTTGTGGAAGCCGAGCCACAGGCCGAAACGGTCGGACAGCGAAACCTTCTCCTCGACCGCTTCCGACGGGTTGATCGCGGTCGACTGCTCGTTCTCCATCATATGCCGCGGCAGCAGGTGGCGCCGGTTCGAGGTGGCGTAAAGGAGCACGTTGGAAGGGCGTCCCTCGACGCCGCCGTCGAGCACGGCCTTCAGCGACTTGTAGGACGTATCGTCGTGATCGAAGGACAGATCATCGCAGAAGACGATAACCGGGACCGGTGCCGACTTCAGAATGTCCATCAGCGCCGGAAGCGTGGCAATATCTTCGCGATGCACCTCGACCAGCTTGACCGCAACACCGGTGTCGCGCGCAACCTGCGCATGAACCGATTTTACCAGCGAGGATTTGCCCATGCCGCGTGCGCCCCAGAGAAGCACGTTATTGGCCGTGTAGCCCTCGGCAAAGCGCAGCGTGTTGTCGAGCAGGATGTCACGGACATGGTCGACCCCGGTGATCAGGGACAGTTCGATGCGGTTCGGCTTGGTGACCGGCTGCAGATGGTGTGTCGCCGGGGCCCAGACGAAGCACTCGGCAGCGGTCCAGTCGTTCGCTGCAGCGGCGGGTCCGGCCATGCGCTCGATCGCCGCGGAAAGCTTCTGCATTTCCCTGATGAGAACGTCGATCTTGGCTTCCGGCATATGTCTCTCTCCACTCGCTGAATCAGGTGTTTGGCCGTGCCGTCATGATTCGAGGCGGCGTGGCCCTGGTGTTTACCGTAACCGCGTCGCGGCCAGGTCCCACCAGAAACCCGGTAGCACGCAGGTTTACGCTGGAAAAGGTCACCGAGGCCCGCGCGAGGGGTTCTCCTCTTGTGTAAATTGTGTCAGAGGCACAGGAACGGGTACGGGTGCCCGCGGCTTTGCAGAGCGGCGGGGCGTCCCTATATTCCGGCCGATTTGGCGCGGAGGAACCGCCGATATTTGAACTCAAGGAGTGATCGATGTTCATTACCGAAGCTTTTGCGCAGACTGCCGGCGCCCCTTCCGCCGGCGGCGCGGACATTCTCATGTCCATCCTGCCGTTCCTGCTGATTTTCGTCGTTATGTATTTCCTGATCATCCGTCCGCAGCGCGCTCAGATGAAGCGCCGCGAGGAACTCCTGAAGAACATCCGTCGCGGTGACCAGGTCGTGACCGGTGGCGGCATCGTCGGCAAGGTCACCAAGGTCGTTGACGACAGCGAACTCGAAGTCGAAATCGCCGATGGCGTGAAGATCCGCGTCGTCCGCAGCGGCGTGTCGGAAGTTCGCGTCAAGGGCGAGCCTGTCAAGGAATAAGGCAGGAACAGCCACCACCAGCCGAGCAACTGGAGCGTTTGAGGCATGCGCAGATTACCGCCGTTGAAACGTATCCTCGTCTGGTTGGTGGCGCTTGCCGGCATCGCCTTTGCGCTGCCGAACGTTCTAAGCCGGGAGGAGGCAGCCGAACTTCCGTCTTGGCTGCCCCATCGCCAGGTGGCGCTCGGGCTCGATCTCCAGGGTGGCTCCCATTTCATGCTGCGGGCGGCGCGCAGCGACATCGTCGCTGAACGGCTCGAGACGATCGCCAACGAGGTCGGCAAATCGCTGCGCGATGCCGACATCGCCTATATCGGCCTTTCCGGCGAAGGCCAGTCGATCGCCTTCCGCGTTCGCGACCGGTCGCAACTCTCTGCCGCTCGCGAGCGGCTGAGGCCGCTGACGGCGCCCGTCGATATCGGGGGGTTCGGCTCCGAGCCGATTTCCGAGGTCGTGTTCGACAGTGCAGAACCGGATGAACTGGTTCGCCTGCGCCTCACGGACGAAGGCATCGACTACCGGCTCTCGCTGGCCGTGGCGCAGTCCATCGACGTCGTACGCCTCCGCGTCGCCGAAGTTGGCGCCATCGAGCCGCTGATCCAGCGCCGTGGCGATGACCGGCTGATCGTGCAGGTGCCTGGCCTCGGCGATCCGCAGCGGTTGAAGGATCTGCTCAGCCAAAGGGCCAACCTGGCCCTGCGGATGCTGGATACCTCCGTGCCCGTGCAACGCGCCGTGGAGGGCCAGCCTCCGTCCGGCACGGAAGTCCTATATTCCTTCGACGACCCGCCAGTGCCCTATCTCGTCGAAAAGGCACCGCTGCTTGCAGCGGCGAATTTTGTTGCAGCCCAGCCGGAACCTGATGCTTCCGGCGAAAGCGCGTCGGTCGCCATCAAGATCGATACCGCTTCGCAGCAGCGTGTTGCCGCCCTTGCGGCGCAGCAGCCGCCAAAGGATGCAGCGATCGTTCTCGATGGACAGGTCATCGCGACGCTCAAGCTGTCGGAGGCTGTCAACGGCGACACCTTGCGCATCTCCGCAGACCTGCCGACCGAAGGTGCGACCGACCTTGCCGCTCTCGTGCGCACAGGGCCACTCGCGACGCCCCTGACCTTCGTCGAAGAGCGAACGGTCGGCCCCGGCGTCGGTGGCGACGCCATCGCAGACGGCCTGAAGGCGGGTCTGGTTGCGGCTGTCGCAGTCGCCGCATCGATGATCTTTTTCTACGGCGTCTTCGGCGTCTTTGCGGTCATTGCGCTCGCCCTGAACATTGTCCTGATTATCGCGGCGCTTTCCCTTTCGGGCGCGACGCTGACCCTTCCGGGCATTGCCGGCATCATTCTGACGATCGGCGTGGCCGTCGATTCGAACGTGCTGATCTACGAGCGCCTGCGTGAAGAGGTTCGCGGCGCCGAGCCCCTGCGGCGCACCATCAACAACGCCTTTTCGCGTGTCTTCAGCAGCATCTTCGATGCCAACCTGACGATGCTGATTGCGAGCGCCATCCTCTTTTATCTTGGCTCCGGATCGGTGCGCGGCTTTGCCGTTACGCTTGCGATCGGTAGCGTGACGACGCTCTTCACCGCTTACACGGTCACCCGCCTGATCGTGAAGCGCTGGCTGCGCCAATGGAAGTCGGAACGCTTGCCGAAGGGTATTCGGACCGGCCGCTTCAGCGACCTGGACATCCGCTTCATGCGGATCCGCAACCCGGTCTTCATCCTGATGGCGGCGCTGTCGCTCGCCTCCGTCCTGCTGCTTGCCGGCATCGGGCTCAATCTCGGCGTCGACTTCAAGGGCGGCTCGATCATCGAGCTGCATTCCAAAGGCGGACCGGTCGATGTCGCCGATCTTCGCGCGCGCCTCGACGAGCTGAATTTCGGCGAGGTCCAGGTGCAGCAGCTCGGCTCGGGCGAGGACGTTCTGGTGCGGGTACCGTCGCAGGAGGCGGGAGACAACGCCGAACAGACGGCCGCCGGCGTCATCCGGTCGGAACTTTCGGACGAGTATGATTTCCGCCGCGTCGAGGTGGTCGGCCCCGTCGTATCCGGCGAACTGACACGCGCCGGCACTATCGGGCTTGCTGTTTCGTTCCTTGCTATCCTGCTCTATGTGTGGCTGCGCTTCGAGTGGCGCTTCGCCGTCGGCGCGATCATTGCCACGACGCACGACGTCCTGCTGACGATCGGTTTCCTCGTGCTGACCGGCATCGAGTTCAATCTCGGCAGCATTGCCGCGGTTCTGACGATCGTCGGCTACTCGCTGAACGACACGGTCGTCATCTACGATCGCATCCGCGAAAACCTTGCACGCTACAAGCGCATGCCGTTGTCGGTGCTGATCGATACGTCGATCAACCAGACACTGTCGCGCACCATCCTGACAGCGCTGACGACCGTTCTGGCACTGACAGCGCTTTATCTCTTCGGTGGCGGCCTTATCCGCGCCTTCAGTGTTACAATGCTGTTTGGCGTTATCGTCGGAACGATCTCGTCCATTTACATCGCCGGGCCGATCCTCATCCTCTTCAGAAAGCGCACCGACCACATTCCGGGGGACGAGAACGCCTCCGGCGCGGATACGGGTGCGGCGGGCGCGGCAAAGGGTGCTGTTTGAAATGCCTAAGGGAATTGAAATTCGCGAAGCCCATTTTCCGGGACGTGCGCCCATTGATGCCTACGGCAATGGTGGCTTTCGCTTCGCAGACATGTCGCATCGTGGCTCGATCCTGATGCTGCCCTCGGGCGTCTATGCATGGGACGTCGCGGAGGGCGATGCGCTGACGGTCGAGAAGTTCTACAAGGTCGTCGATGAAGCGAAGGACATTGAGGTGCTGCTGGTCGGCACCGGCAAGGACATTCGCCCGCTGCCGGCCGATGTGAAGACAGCTTTACGCGCCGCCAACATATCGTCGGATCCCATGAGCACCGGGGCCGCTGTCCGCACCTACAATGTGATGCTGGCCGAATCGCGCGCAGTCGCCGTCGCACTGATCGCAGTCTGATCGGCCTGGGGAAGACGACGTGCACGACAATTCTGCCCAGATTCTGGCTGACCTGCGGGATACGGACCGCGACCGCTATCTCGCCTGCCTGCTTGCGCCGGCCGACAAGCAGCCCGCGCTTGCCGCACTCTATGCCTTCAGTGCGGAGATCGCCCGCATCCGCGATCTCGTGCACGAGCCGATCCCCGGTGAGATCCGCATGCAATGGTGGCGGGACCTCATCGGCAACGACGCATCGACCGGAGAAGGGCATCCGCTTGCTGAAGCGCTCCTTGGCTGCATTCGCACGCATCGGCTGCCGGTCTCCGTGTTCGAGAACATGATCGATGCCCGGATCTTCGATCTCTACGACGATCCGATGGAAGACCGTTCGGCGCTTGAGGGCTATGCCGGCGAGACCGCCTCGGCGCTGATCCAGCTCTCATCCCTGGTCCTTGATCCAGAGAATGCCGCGAAATCGGCCGAAGTCGCCGGTCACGGCGGTGTCGCGCAGACGGTCGCAGGCCTCCTCATGCTGTTGCCGCTGCATTTGCGCCGTGGCCAGGTCTACCTGCCGGCTGAATTGCTGCGCGCCACCGGTCTCGATCGCGAAACGCTGATCGCCGGCGAAGACAGCGCCGCGATCAGCCAGGCGATCCGGGCCTTCGCGGGCTTCGGGCGAGATCATCTCGCCAGGGCGCGTGCGCAGCTGGCGGCGATCGCGCCGTCGAATTTCCCCGCCTTCATACCGCTTGCGCTTGTCGAGCCTATCCTTAACCGCGCGGAGGCTGCGGGCGCCGGGCTTCTGCAGAAACCCATCCGCCCGGCCCAATGGCAGCGGCAATGGTGGATGTGGCGCGCGGCACGGCGCCGCCGCTTCTGATACGTCAGAGGTTCGGCCTGATCGGTCTGCTCGGGGCTTTGGCGCAGACGCGCACGCCGTGACGACAAATTGGCGCAAGCCTCGCAGCGTATAGAAGCGCTTTATCGGCGTCATGCCGAGCGAAGGGGAGCGCCCGCGGATGCTTTGGTTATTGCTCATCGCCGTCATCGTCTTGGTCGGCGCATTCTACATGTGGATGAACGCCCGCGCCGAGCGGGACTGGGACAATCCCGATGCCGGCTCTGCGATGGTGGAATTCGGGCGTGCCTTTCCGGACGAGGCGATCCGGGCGCTGCACTCGACGGCGGACCGCACGGCGATCTTCCTGCGGCTGCATGACGGCAAGGCGGGCTTCATCCAGTCGCACGGCACCCACTATGTCTGCCACGTGATCCAGCCCGGAAAGGTTCGGGTCAATAGCTCCGAGACCGGCCGAGGCCTCATCGTGCATTTCCCCGATTTTGCTTATCTCGACAACGACTTCGAGTTTCAGAGCGCCGGCGAGGCGGCCGAGGTTTCGCTCTGGCTGCTCGGCAGCTTCAGTCCGAAATCGGAGTTCGAGCAGCCCGCCGCCGAGCCGCCGCATACGGCACAGGCGACCGAGTAGCTCTCACCGCGTTCTTCCATAAGAAAAGGCCCGCTTGCATCACTGCAGGCGGGCCTTTTGTCGTGGAACAAATGCGTGTCCGCCTGTCAGGCGGACTTGCCGAGCCAGGCGGCGCAATCAGCGAGCGCGCGCGACGCCGTCGCCTGCTTCTTGGCGACTGCCTTTTCCTTACCACGGAAGCGCTTGACGCCTTCCGGCTTGGTGATCGCGCCCGGATCGAGCGGCGGGAACAGGCCGAAATTGACGTTCATCGGCTGGAAAGAGCGCTTGCCCGGTTCATCGTCGGAAACGATGTGGCCGCCGGTGATGTGGTTGAGCAATGCGCCGAAGGCGGTGGTCGCCGGCGGGGTCGCCAAAGTCTCGCCCTTGCGTTCGGCAGCGGCGAAGCGGCCAGCGAGCAGGCCAATGCTGGCGCTTTCGACATAACCTTCGCAGCCGGTGATCTGTCCGGCAAAGCGCAAGCCCGGCCGCGACTTCAGCGTCAGCGTTCCGTCGAGCAGCGTCGGCGAGTTGATGTAGGTGTTGCGGTGCAGGCCGCCCAGACGGGCGAATTCGGCATTCTCGAGGCCGGGAATCATGCGGAAGACTTCGGCCTGAGCGCCATACTTCAGCTTCGTCTGGAATCCGACCATGTTGTAGAGCGTGCCGAGCGCATTGTCCTGGCGCAGCTGTACGACGGCATAGGGCTTGACGGTGGGGTTATGGGCATTGGTGAGGCCCATCGGCTTCATGGGCCCGTGGCGCAGCGTCTCGCGGCCGCGTTCCGCCATCACCTCGATCGGCAGGCAGCCGTCGAAATAGGGCGTGCCTTCCCATTCCTTGAAGCCGGTCTTGTCGCCGGCGATCAACGCATCGACGAAGGCATTGTACTGCTCCTCGGTCATCGGGCAGTTGATATAGTCCTTACCGGTTCCGCCGGGGCCGACCTTGTCGTAGCGCGACTGAAACCAGCAGATGTCCATGTCGATCGTCTCGGTATAGACGATCGGCGCGATGGCGTCGAAGAAGGCGAGCGCATCGGCGCCCGTTTCCGCGCGGATCGCTTCGGCAAGACCGGGTGCGGTCAGCGGGCCGGTCGCGATGACGGCGAGATCCCAATCTTTCGGCGGCAGACCGGTGACTTCTTCGCGCACCACCGTGATCAGCGGATGAGCGGCGATCGCCGCGCTGACCGCGTCGGAGAAGCCGTCACGGTCGACCGCAAGCGCACCGCCCGCAGGCACCTGGTTGGCGTCGGCGGATTTCATGATCAGCGAGCCGGCAAGGCGCATTTCCGCATGCAGCACGCCAACCGCGTTGCTGGTCGCGTCATCCGAGCGGAAGGAATTGGAACAGACGAGTTCGGCAAGGCCGTCGGTCTTGTGCGCGTCAGTGCCGCGCACGCCGCGCATCTCATGCAGGATGACCGGTACGCCGGCTTCGGCGATCTGCCAGGCGGCTTCCGATCCGGCAAGGCCGCCGCCGATGACGTGGATGGGGGAGTGGGAAGAAGTGTCTTTGCTCATGGCCGGCTTCCTATCACGGCTCGGCCTTTCGTTCCAACGCCTATAAACGAAAACGGCGCCTTGAAGGCGCCGTCTTGGAAGTCCTGGTCGTTCGTTCCGATTAACGGAAGGAACGGGCCGCAATGTTGCGGATGTCGTAACGGGTGATGCCGATGTCATTGAGAGCGTGGTTCGACAGGTTGCCGAGCTCGCTGACGGTGCGGCGGTAGTTGATCCAGCTTTTTGCGATACGAATCGGGTTCATGGTCTTTTCCTCAAAATCAGGTTGTCGCGACAGCCATCTGTCTGCGTCGTTGAGGTTCTTATACGCTTGTCTAATTAGAAGGTGGAGTGCAAAGAAAATGCAGCTGCTATGCATTTGTGCAGTGCATCGCCGCATAGATGGGCACCGCTTCAAAAGGCGGCATCGATTAATGATTGATTAAAAGCTTAATTGCCCGTTGATAAGCGATTGTTTTCAAAGGGACTTACGAGCCGATGGTGAGCAAGGACGCAGCGTCTGTCGATGGACGCGGTTCGGCCGCATGGGCAGTCGCAGATGGCGAAGCATCCGGGCCTCTCGCAAGTGCGAAGGCGTCACCTGGATCGTACTCGCTGCGACAAAAGAAAACGCCCCCCGGAATGAACCGGAGGGCGTCTTACTTGGAGGTCGGTTGCGCTTGACGCGCAGCCTGAACTACTTGATCGCCTGGCGAGCAACGTACGGGATGTCGCCACGGCCGATGCCGAGGTCAGACAGTTCGCGGTCGGTCATACGGCCGAGTTCGTTGCAGGTCTGACGATACTTGCGCCAATTGTTGAAAGAACGTGCGAGGTTCATGATCCTATCCTTTCTAGGGTCGTGTGCCAGCGCTCATCTCTCTTGCTGGCCGTCATCTGATGCTCTGAAATATAATCTTTTTGAGCAGAAGTTACAGAGACAATGCTGCATCGCACCCATGCAGGCCGTGCAAGCCTCTACGCGATGGCGTGTTCGCAGCTGGCGCCTAAAACGCGCGGCGCAATCGAGTTGTCGTGGCTGGAAAGCTGCCCGAAATGTGAGGGGCCAAAAACAAACAACGCCCGCTGGGGGAGGAGATCCAGCGAGCGTCGCTTTGTTCTGATCGGCAACCGGGAGGAGGAGTGTCGCCGATCCAAATCGAGGGGCGCTGGGAGGAGGAGTGCGCCGCCCCGATCGATGAGTTGAAGATAGTACGCAGGCGGGTGGAAGGGTAGCGCTGTTCCAGAATGGCACCTATGCATCCAGTGCATGGCGTGGGGCGAGCGCAGCGAAATTATGCACGAATATTGTGCAGGTGCGCAGACGCAGGCTTCTTTGTGGAGAGGAGGGCTGAAAAGAATAACGCCCGCTGGGGGAGGAGGTCCAGCGAGCGTCATTAGGGGTGATTGGCAACTGGGAGGAGGAGTGTTGCCAATCTGATCGGAAGAGCGCTGGGAGGAGGAGTGCGCTCGTCCGAATTCCGTCGGTTTTACCCGGGCCTTTCTCAGCAAACTGAGGCGGCTGGCCATTTCCGCTGGCGACCGTCTGGCTTCATGCCTTCGTTCGCCTTTGATGATTTGAATATAGGACCTTTAAATCGATTTGTGCAGTGCAATATCTGCATGGAAGATATGCGCATTGCGCAAGCCGTTCGTTCGTCCTCATCGGTTTGGTGCGCAGTCGCGAGTGAGCGATTGTGTTTCCGCACCGATACGTGATTAGTTGGGAGCTGAACCGGACCATTTCAAGCATCGGATTCTAGGCTGGGGGCAGGATGTACCGCGCGCGTCTCGAACGAGACTTCAAGCACTGGATGGACAAGGGGCTGCTGCAGGAGAATGCAGCACGCGCAATGCTGGCCGAATATGACGGTCGCGAGTCCACGTTCCGGGCAGGGCGCGTCCTGCTCATTCTCGCCGCACTCCTGTTGTCCGCCTCAATCCTGCTGCTTGTCGCCGCCAACTGGGAGGCGCTGCCACGCCTTGCGCGGGTGGCCGGCATCGTCGCTCTGGTCTGGGGCTTTCATTTCGCCGCTGCCTGGCTGACCCAGACCGGCCGCACGACGCTTGCCGCAGCGGCCCTCGTTCTGGGGGTGGCCGCCTTTGGGGGCGGCATCGCGCTGATCGGGCAGATGTATCACCTGTCGGGTGACGCGGCCGATGCCGCGCTGCTGTGGTTTGCCGGCGCCGTCCTCTCTGCCTTGGCATTTCGCTCAGCAGCAATGACCGCAGTTGCGGGTGGGCTTGCCTGGTTCTATTTCGGAACGGTGCTGCAGGACAATGGGTTCGGCGCCACGCCGGACTGGCGCGTGTGGTCCGTTCCGGTGCTCGCGGTGATCGTCGTTCTGCTGGTGCGCCTCACGGCCGCCGACCGGGCCCGTCATCTCCCCTATCTGCTGGTCCTGTCGTGGCTGGCCTGGCTTTACCTCGACAACGCGTCGCTTGCCTTGGCAGGTGGCCTTGCGGCGTTCGGCCTCGTGGCCTTTCTGGCGGCGACGCTGCCAGGCTCTCCGCTTCGCGCCCTGGCGGTCGATGCCGGTTCGGCACCCGCTTTCTATTCCTTCGCGCTCGCCTTGCTCGGATTTACCGCTCTTCAATTTGAAGCCGTCGGAGTGACAACGGAGGTCGCGACCGGGGCGGGCACGCTGCTGGTGGCCCTCCTTGGGATCGCGCTTGCCGGGGCGCAGAACGGCGCCGTGCGCTATCTCGGCTACGTCGCCTTTGCCGGTGAGCTTCTCTATCTCGCCTTCGAAACCCTTGGCTCCATGCTCGGTACCTCCGGTTTCTTCCTGATCTCCGGATTGGTGGTTGCCGGCATCGCCTGGCTCGTCATCCGCATCGAGGGGCACTTGGCAAATGCGCGCGGGACGGAGGCGCCACGATGACCACCGCAAAGACCCGTTGGTTGAACCCATTGCTGGCGGCCCTGCTGGTTGCGGGCGTACAGACGGCGGCACTTGGCTATATGATCGAGAGCAGGGCCTCGATCCTCAGAAGCGGCCGTGACGTGCTGTTGAAGACCGTGCCTGTCGATCCCCGCGATCTGCTTCGGGGCGACTACGTGATCTTGAGCTACGACATTTCAAGGCTCCAGCCGGAATTGTTCAAGGGCGATACGCCGAAGCAGTCGGAAGAGGCTAAGGTCTACGTTCGGCTGGAAAGGCAGCTCGACGGCTTTTGGGCGGCGACCGAAGCGTCCTTCGCGCCGCTTAGCCCTGCCGGCGACAGCGTCGTCCTTCGCTCTCTGCCATTTACCTACTATCCCTCGTCTGCGCTCTCGTCCGTCAATGTAGAATACGGGATCGAGCGTTTCTATGTGCCGGAAGGCGAGGGGCGGACGCTGGAGGAGGCGCGCAACGCCGAGGCGCTCTCCGTCAATATCCGCGTGGACGCCAAGGGAAAGGCCCAGATCCGCGAGATCGCAGTCAATGGCAGCCCGGTCTATGAGGAGCCTCTCTATTGAGGCACGCCGTGCCAACCCGCTTGGTCGTGGAATTCCCGCATTTTCCCTTTGATCCCGCGAAAACGAGTGATATAGAGACGCCGCGCTCGGGAAAGCCCTGAACTTTCAGCATGCCCATTCTATCCGCGGTATTCCGCTGGTTGGTCTTGCGGGAATACGGTCAGGCGGTGCGATTGTCTGAACGCGGGTATGGTGAAATTGGTAGACACGCCAGATTTAGGTTCTGGTGCCGTAAGGCGTGGGAGTTCAAGTCTCTCTACCCGCACCAGATCAGCGATCGCGCCCAAAGTCCGGATTCTGCGAGGATGAGGGGGGCTGGAGTGCCATTTTGCTTGCAAAACGGTTGCAGAACTGCGTAAAGCCACTCCCGGCAAATGGATCGGCTCACGTGCTCGCCAGACCTTTCGAAGGGGAAGAGCACAGTCAACGTGAAATGAAGGTTTGAACATGCAGGTTATCGAAACGCTCGCTCAAGGGCTGAAGCGCGAACTCAAGGTCGTTATCCCGGCCAAGGACATGGAAGCTCGGATGAACGAGCGTCTGGCCGAAGTGAAGGACCGTGTGAAGATCAACGGCTTCCGTCCCGGCAAGGTGCCGGTTGCGCATCTGAAGAAGGTCTACGGCAAGTCGATCATGGCTGACCTGGTCAACGAGATCGTTCGCGACAAGCCGACCGAGATCCTGTCGGGCCGTGGCGAAAAGTCGGCCACCCAGCCGGAAATCGCGATGACCGAGGACGAGGCCGAAGCCGACAAGATCCTCAACGCTCAGGCCGACCTCGAGTTCACCGTTGCCTACGAAATCATCCCGGCGATCGAACTCAAGGACGTCAGCGGCATCAAGGTGACCCGCGAAGTCGTCGAGATCGCTGAAGACGAAGTCAACGAGCAGATCCTGAAGATCGCCGAAAGCGCCCGCAGCTACGAATCGAAGAAGGGCAAGGCCGCCAACGGCGACCGCGTCACCATCGATTACCTCGGCAAGGTCGACGGCGTCGCCTTCGACGGCGGCAAGGACGAAGACGCTGAGCTGGTTCTCGGTTCCAACCGTTTCATCCCGGGCTTCGAAGAGCAGCTCGTTGGCCTGAAGGCTGGCGACGAGAAGGTCATCACCGTGACTTTCCCGGCTGAATACCCGGCTGCAAACCTTGCTGGCAAGGAAGCCACCTTCGACATCACCGTCAAGGACGTGGCTGGCGCCCAGGACATCGAAATCAACGACGAACTGGCCACCAAGCTCGGCCTCGAATCGGCTGACAAGCTGAAGGAAATCGTCCGCGGCCAGATCGAAAGCCAGTACGGCAACCTGACCCGTCAGAAGGTCAAGCGTCAGATCCTCGACCAGCTCGACGAACTCTACCAGTTCGAAACGCCGGAGCGCCTCGTCGAGGCCGAATTCGAAAACATCTGGCGCCAGATCAACACCGACCTGCAGCAGGCCGGCAAGACCTTCGCCGACGAAGAAACCACCGAAGAAGAAGCCCGCGCTGAATACCGCAAGCTCGCTGAGCGTCGCGTTCGCCTCGGCCTCGTTCTCTCGGAAATCGGTGAAAAGGCCGGCGTCCAGGTCAGCGACGACGAACTGCAGCGTTCGCTGTTCGAACAGCTCCGCCAGTTCCCGGGCCAGGAGAAGCAGATCCTCGACTACTTCAAGAACACCCCCGGCGCTGCTGCTTCGCTGCGCGCTCCGCTGTTCGAAGAAAAGGTCGTCGACCACCTGCTCGGCGAAATCTCGGTAACCGACAAGACGGTTTCCAAGGAAGAGCTGACGGCTGACGACGAAGAGACTGAAGGCAAGGCTGCCAAGAAGGCTCCGGCCAAGAAGAAGGCCGCCGCCAAGGCTGAAGCCACGGAAGGCGAAGAAGCCGCTGCTCCGAAGAAGAAGGCTCCGGCCAAGAAGAAGGCCGCTGACGACAGCGCCGAGTAATCGGATCGAAGCCTTAGGAATCGAAAGGCCCTGCCGCTTGCGGCAGGGCCTTTTTCGTTGCGGGAGGCGAGCTCTTCGTCCAGCGCTGGCCGAGAGCATGCTGCTTTCAGCGACACACGGAAGTGTCAGCTGATTCAGCCAGAGCCGACTTCGTGGCTCAGTGAAACCCGCGGCGCGCTAAGCGATGTCGAGGAGGAGGGCGCGATGGTCGGAGACTTCGGGCTCTGCGACGACATCGAAGCGAGCGACGCTGACTGCACCGTTCGCCAGCATGTAATCGGCAAAGCGGCCGCTCTTTAGATAGTGCGACGTGCGCGTGTCCGTGTGGCCGCGGGAAACGACGAGGTCGACGAGCCCCAACTGGCCGAGCGTCTGAAACGTTTGGCTGTCTGGGAGCACATTGAAATCACCGCACACGACAAGCCGCTCGTCTCCGGGCCAGACCTGGTGGACGAGACCTACCAGCGCCTCCGCCTGCGCGCGGCGTGCCGGACTGTCGTTCTTGCCGCCGACCTCCCGCAGGCCGTGCATCTGCGCGATGGTGATGGGAGTGCCAGCGTCGTGATCGAACAGGCGAATGCAATGGGCGTTGCGCGCACGCGGATGCGGCCCCCAGCTGTCGGGCGAAAAACTGCCATGCACAAAACCGAGGGCCTGGCCGATGACGGAATAGCCCCGCCGAACGAATGTTGCCAGACCGAATTCCGATGCCACGGGCGTGTCTCCAGAAAAGAGCGTCCCTCGCGCGGTCGGGCAGAAGAATCCATCATGTCCCGGTAGTACGGCGGCGATCTCGTCGAAGAGGTTGGCGCGTTGCGGCAGTTCCACATCCGCATCGCGATAGCTCAGCCATTCGGCCTCGGTCGTCGGTGATCGTGCGACCTCCTGCAGGCACAGGACATCGGCGTCGACATCGGCGAGATATTTCATCAAGGGCGAATGGAGCTTGCCGCCCCAGGCATTGAGCGAAAGGATGCGCATGGTGTTCGGCTCTCTTGATCGGGAGAGGTGAAGCTAGCCGATTCGCCGGCGTCCTGCGCACTTCGGATGCGGTCTGCGGGATGGCAAACCCGGAGAGATCGGTTCGGCAACGCGGAACCAAAATCGTTGCCCTCTAGGCACGTGGCCGCCGCCGTCAGCGTTGACGGCGGTCAGCTCTGTCGCTGGATGCTTACGCTTTCGGCGCTTCCTGCTTGATCTCGCCCATACGGTTCCAGGCGTCGAGGCCGGCGATCTTGTAGGCCTCGGCCAGCGTCGGGTAGTTGAAGGTGTTTTCGACGAAGTACTCGACCGTGCCCTTGAGGTTCAGCACGGCCTGGCCGATATGCACTAGTTCTGTCGCGCCTTCGCCGATGATATGCACGCCGAGCAGGCGGCGGGTCTTCAGCGAGAAGATCATTTTCAACAGGCCGGAATCGAGCCCCATGATGTGGCCGCGCGAGGTCTCGCGGAAGCGGGCGATGCCGCATTCGTAGGGGATGCCGCGTTCCTTGACCTCTTCTTCCGAGAGACCGCAGGTGGAGATCTCAGGCACGGCGTAGATGCCGTAGGGGAAGTATTTCTGCGGCTCCATCGCGATCGCGCCGATGGCGACCCGGGCGGCGATGCGCCCCTGTTCCATCGAGGTTGAGGCGAGGCTCGGGAAGCCGACGACGTCGCCGGCGGCGTAGATGTTCGGGACGGAGGTCTGGAACGTCTCGGGATTGACCTTGAGGCGCCCTCGGTTGTCGGCTTCGAGCCCGGCTGCGGGCAGGTTCAGCGTATCGGTGGCGCCCATGCGGCCCGCGGCAAAGAGCACCATGTCGGTTGTGATCTTGCGGCCGTTGTCGAGCGTCAGCAGCACCTTACCATCGTCGAGCCGCTCCACCGTGTCGGCCTTCTGCCCGAGGTGCAACTTCATGTTGCGGTCACGCAACTGGTAGATGAAGTCTTCGACGATTTCCTTGTCGATGAAATCGAGCATCGTCGTCTTCGGATCGATCACCGTCACCTGGGTGTCGAGCGCGCTGAAGATCGTCGCGTATTCGATACCGACGACGCCGGCGCCGATCACCACCATGGAGCGCGGCAGGGTCTCGATATCGAGCAGTTCATCGCTGTCGAGCACAGTCTTGCCGTCGAACGGCATGTAATCCGGGCGGAAGGGCTTGGTACCGACGGCAAGCATGATGCTGGTGCCGGACACGAGCATGGTCTCGCCGTCGTCCTTGACGACTTCGAGCGTGGTCGGATTGACGAAGCTGGCTTTCCCGCGCATCTGCTGCACGCGGTTGCGCGCGAACTGATGTTCGAGAACCTCGACTTCATGATTGAGGGTGATGATCAGCCGCTGCCGGAGGTCATCGGCGCTGATCTCCTGCTTGACGCGATAGGAGCGCCCGTAAAAGCCGCGCTCGCGCCAGCCCGAAAGATTGAGCGCCGTTTCGCGCAGCGTCTTGGAGGGAATCGTACCGGTGTGAACCGAAACGCCGCCAACGCGTTTTCCCTGTTCGATGACGAGGACCTTCTTGCCGAGCTTGGCTGCCTGGATGGCGCCGCGGCGGCCGGCAGGTCCGCTTCCGACAACGATGAGATCGAACTGGTTCATAGGCGTTTCCGTTAGAAGGTGGAATCGTTGTGCGTTGCGAAAACTCTCGCTCGCAAGCCTCTATACCGTCAATGGCACGGTTTGATGAAGTGGTTTTCATAGCCGAAACAGTCGGATGAGAATATATAAGGGAGTGCGCGTATGCTTGGCTTCGTTACGACATGCGGAGCCCGTCGGTGTCGTATTTGCCTGGGAGGCTGACGATGGGATTGGAGCTGACGAACAGGGCTTTGCCACAGTCTGGCGCTGAGGGCGTCATGCCGCATTCGCAGCCGCAGCCGGGCGTCGTAGCGGCCGCGGTCTACGAGAACGGCGTTCGCGTCCGCGATATCCGCATCGAAGACGCAGGCAAGTGGCGCGGCCGCCCGGGCACAGTGATCTGGATCGGCCTGCATGAGCCCGATGCGGAACTGTTGCGGCAGATCCAGCAGGAATTCGATCTGCATGACCTGGCGATCGAGGACGCCTGCAAGGCGCACCAGCGGCCGAAACTGGAGATCTATGGCGACTCGATCTTCGTCGTCGCCCGCACCGCGCATATGGTTGGCGACGAGATCGCCTTCGGCGAGACGCATCTGTTCGTTGGGCGCGGTTACGTCATCTCGGTCCGGCACGGCGCGTCGACCTCCTACATGGCCGTGCGCCAACGCTGCGAAGCATCTCCTGCAGCCTTGGCCCACGGCGAAAACTACATCCTCTATTCGATCCTCGATTTCATCGTCGACAACTACATGCCGGTGATCGAGGCGATCCACGAAGAGGTCGAGGAACTGGAAGACCGGCTGCTGCGCGAGCGGCTGGTCAAGGGCGACATCGAACGCCTCTATCTGCTGCGGCGCAATCTCTTGCGCCTGCGAAACGCGGTCGTGCCGCTGGTCGACGTCTGCCGACGGCATGAGCACATCGATCTACCGGGCATGGATGCAGCACTGCAGCCGCTCTTCCGCGACGTTACGGACCACGTGCGCCGCGTTCAGGAGGATATCGACGCTTTGCGTGAGGTTCTTGCCTTCACCTTCGAGGCGAGCCTGATGGTCGGTCAATCCGAGCAGACGGAAATCTCGCGCAAGCTCGCGTCCTGGGCCGCGATCCTCGCGGTGCCAACGGCGATCGCCGGCATTTACGGCATGAACTTCGACGACATGCCGGAACTGAAGTTCCGCTACGGCTACTTCGTCGTCCTTGCAGTGATCATCGGTCTTTGCGGCACGCTCTACCGGTTCTTCCGCCGCGCGAAATGGCTTTAGGCCGGAGCACCGACCGGCAGACCTTACCAATTCCCGAACTCGGAGGATGTGGTGGCAACCCTTCTGCAAACGCTCGGCGACCTGATCGGTACGAACTGGAAACATCGCGAGGTACCCAAGCGGTACTCGCGCACCTTTGTGTGTCGCTGTGGCAGTCACGTGTTTTTCGGCAACATGTTTTGTAACAGCTGCCAGACGCCGCTCGGATATCTGCCAGGTGAAGATGCGTTGCTGCCGCTCGACCCCGGCCCACAGCCAGGTATCTGGGCCGCAGGCGAGGAACGGCCATTGCTGAAGTATTGCGGCAACCGTGACACGCCGGCGCAGTGCAACTGGATGCTGATGGCCAGCGAGCCGGGGGAACTTTGCATCGCCTGCCGGCTGAACCGGACAATTCCGAATCTCGATCGCGAGGACAATGCCCGCTACTGGGGTCTGCTTGAGGTGGCGAAGCGACGGCTCGTGTCGCAGTTGCTGGCACTCGGCTTGCCCGTGAAGTCCAAGGTCGACGAGGACGAGAAACACGGTCTGATGTTCGATTTCCTGCGTTCGCCACCGAGCGGGCCGCGCGTGCTGACCGGGCACGCCGACGGTTTGATTACGGTCAACATCGAGGAGGCGGATTCGGTCCAGCGCGAGAAGATGCGGCTCGAATTCTACGAGCCCTATCGGACGCTGCTGGGCCATCTTCGACATGAGGTCGGTCACTACTACTGGAACCGGCTCGTTTTCAACGGACCCTGGCTGGAGCCGTTTCGCACGCTGTTCGGCGATGAGCGGGCCGATTACGCGGCGGCATTGAAGGCGAACTATGACAATGGCGCACCCCCAGACTGGGCCGATCGGTACATCAGTTCCTATGCTTCCACACATCCCTGGGAAGACTGGGCCGAAACTTGGGCGCATTACCTGCATATGATCGATAGCCTGGGCACGGCACTCGGCTTTGGGCTCGATGCAGAGGATCTTGAAGCGATTGTCGAGCCATTCGAGCGCGACGCCTTGTATGCGCCCGACGACACCGGCGCCGACGGGTTTCTGTCGCTGTTGAACTCCTGGATCGAAATGACGATGGTGCTTAACGAGTTGGCGCGCAGCATGGGCCAGCCGGACTTCTACCCCTTCGTAATGTCGAAACCGTCAGTGGCGAAACTGCAGTTCGTGCATATGGTCGTCGAGGCTTCACGCTCGGCGGGGACGGAGTCTGTCGAAGCCGGCTTTTTGGGGTAAACGCCTTCGCCACTGTTTGCGGCAGGGCGGCGTCACCACCGGGCTGCTACCTCCGCCGCGCGAAACGGCTGGGTGCCAGCGCGCTCAGAACAGCCGCAGCCCTTTCAGGCTCACGTGGCCGTCCTTGCCGATGATGATGTGGTCGTGCACGGCGATCCCCAGCGGTTTCGCCGTTTCGACGATCAGCTTCGTCATGTCGATATCGGCGCGCGACGGGGTCGGATCGCCGGATGGATGGTTATGCGCCAGGATGATCGCGGTGGCCGAGAGTTCCAGCGCGCGCTTGACCACTTCACGCGGGTAGACCGGCGTGTGGTCGATCGTACCTTTCTGCTGCACCTCGTCGGCAATCAGCGTGTTGCGCTTGTCGAGGAACAGGATGCGGAACTGTTCCTTCGTCTCGTAGGCCATCGCCGCGTGGCAATAGTCGATGACGGCGCTCCAGGACGAGAGAAGCTGCTTCTGGCGAAGTTCGCTCTTCAGCGTGCGGTGACCAATTGTGGAGATCAGCTTGAGGTCGAGGGCGACGGCCTCGCCGATACCGCTCACCTCCTGCAACAGCGCGATCGGGGCGCCGAAGACACCGGCGAGCGTGCCGAAGCGCGCGAGCAGAGCCTTGGCGATCGGCTTGGTATCCTTGCGTGGGATCAGCCGAAACAGCAACATTTCCAGGATTTCGTAGTCGGCGAGTGCGGCATCGCCGCTTTCGCGGTAGCGCGCCCTGAGGCGATCGCGATGACCGTGATAGTGCGCCTCGAGTGCCGGCGCCTTCTTGGCGGCCGGCGAGTTATCTAACTGCAATTGCGGAAAAAACGTCCTCTCGTCCGCCGATGGCACAAAATCGCCGTCAGGGGAGATCGAGCGTTTCGTCATGCGGCGCCGAGCGTGCTGACGCCGGGCTTGAACAGGCCGGCGGGCGAAAGCGTGAAGATCTCGCAGCCATCGGCGGTGACGCCGACCGTGTGCTCGTATTGCGCCGACAGCGACCGGTCGCGGGTCACGGCGGTCCAGCCGTCCGAGAGCACCTTCACATGCGGGCGGCCGAGATTGATCATCGGCTCGATGGTGAAGATCATGCCCTCGCGCAGTTCCGGCCCTTCATTGGCGCGGCCGTAGTGCAGGATGTTCGGCGCGTCGTGGAAGAGCTTGCCGACGCCGTGGCCGCAGAAATCGCGCACGACGGAGCAGCGCTCCGCTTCGGCATAGACCTGGATCGCTTCACCGATGGCGCCGGTGCGGGCGCCGGGGCGCACGGCGGCTATGCCGCGCATCAGGCTCTCGTGGGTGACGTCGAGCAGTCGCTCGGCCGCGCGCTTGATCTCGCCGACCGGATACATCCGGCTCGAATCGCCATGCCAGCCATCGACGACGTAGGTGACGTCGATGTTGACGATATCGCCCTCGCGCAGCGGCTTGTCGTTCGGGATGCCGTGGCAGACGACGTGGTTGATCGAGGTGCAGGACGATTTCGTGTAGCCGCGATAGTTGAGCGTCGCCGGCAGCGCGCCATTGTCCATGCCGAACTCGAAGACGAACCGGTCGATCTCGTCGGTGGTGACGCCCGGCTGTACCCGCGAGACGAGCTCGTCCAGACAACGCGCAGTCACCTGGCAGGCCTTTCGCATGCCCTCGAAACCTTCCGGTCCATAGAGCCGGATTACGCCGGTGTTCTTGTAGGGCGCAGACCCTGCCTCGATGTAAGTCACCATTCGAAAGCTTTCAGTTGTTCCAGTCGGATTTCATAGAGCAGCGAGGGCCGCTTCGTCCACTGTCATCAATCCAGTTGGGCGGATTTGCGTTGGCGAAACCTGACATTTGACCGCATAGGCCTCAACCCCACGTGACATCGCGCGGTCGAATGCGCGCGCATAGGCGGGATCGAACTCGCGGCAGATCCTCAACCGGTCACAATCGTCGCGCTGCACGAGATAGATCATCACCGCGCGGTGACCGGCCTCAACCATATCACCGAGTTCGTCGAGATGTTTCGCCCCCCGCGTGGTCGGACTGTCAGGAAATTCGGAAAGACCGGGCGAGCGGCTGAAATGCACGTTCTTGACCTCGACATAGGCACGGCCGCGCTCGGGATCGCTGAGGAGAATGTCGATGCGCGAGTTGCGTCCGTATTTCTGCTCGCGTGCACTATGCTCATAGGTATGCAGGTCGGAAACGAGCCCCAGCCGGATGGCTTCTTCCGCAAGCCGGTTGGGCAGGCCGGTATTGATGCCGACCATCGTTCCGTCGGCTTCGACGATTTCCAGCATCTGGCGGTACTTCCGCGTCGGGCTGTCGTGTTCTGACATCCAGATGCGTGAACCGGGTGTCGTCAGCCCGCGCATCGATCCCGTGTTGGGGCAGGATCCGGTCATGGCCGTGCCATCAGGCAACAGGGCGTCGAAGAGAAAGCGCTTGTAGCGCTGCACAAGGGTTGCGGTCGTCAGCGGAGGATCGAAGATCAAGGCAGGTCCTGCGAATGATTCAGGCGCGGGCGCGTACGTAGGAGCCCGGCGCTTCCTCGAGCGAGTTCAGCGGACCGCCCGGCTTGCGGGGCGCAACGCGTCGCTTGTCGAGTTTCTCGATCCATTGGTGCCAATGCGGCCACCAGGATCCCGGTGTTTCCTTGGCGGCCTTGAACCAATCGTCGAAGTCACCCGTGGGGGCGCCTCCGGTCCAGAACTGATACTTGCCCTTGTCCGGCGGATTGACGACGCCAGCAATGTGGCCCGAACCCGAGAGAACATAGGTGACCTTGCCGCCGAACGAAGCGCTGCCGAGAAATACAGAGCGCGGCGGGGCGATGTGGTCTTCCTTGGTCGCGAGATTGTAGATCGGGATCTTCACGTCGCCGAGCGATACCTGCTTGCCGGCAAGAACCATCTCGCCCTTCGAAAGCTTGTTATCGAGGTAGCAGTTGCGCAGATAGAAGGAATGGTTGGCGGCCGGCATCCGCGTCGAATCGGAGTTCCAGTAGAGCAGGTCGAAGGGCAGGGGTTCCTGGCCCTTGAGGTAGTTGTTGACGAAGTAGGGCCAGATCAGCTCCGAGGCGCGCAGCATGTTGAAGGCGGTCGCCATCTTCGAGCCGTCGAGATAGCCGGTCACGCTCATGTTCTGTTCGATCTGGCTTATCTGGTCCTCGTCGACGAAGACCTTGAGGTCGCCAGCGTGAGTGAAATCGACCTGCGTCGTGAACAGTGTCGCCGAGCGGATGCGATCGTCGCCCTCGGCCGCATGCAATGCGAGCGTCGCGGCAAGCAGGGTGCCGCCGACGCAATAGCCGATGGCGTTGACTTCCCGCTCACCGGTGGCCTGCTCGACGATATCGAGCGCAAAGCCGATGCCTTCGCGGGCATAGGCTTCCCAGTCCTTGGTCGCGTGCCGTTCGTCCGGGTTCACCCAGGAGATGACGAAGACCGTGTGTCCCTGATCGACCGCCCATTTGATGAAGGATTTCTGCGGGTTGAGATCGAGCACGTAGAATTTGTTGATCCAGGGCGGGCAGATCAGCAACGGCCGCTTCAGCACGGTTTCCGTCGTCGCCTCATATTGCAGCACCTGGCAGACGTCGCTCTGGGCAATGACCTTGCCCGGCGTCATCGCGATATTCTCGCCGATCGCAAACTTGCTGGTGTCGGTTTGCCGGAGCTTGAGGTCGCCGCGACCGGCGGCGATGTCCTCGGCAAACATCTGCATGCCCTTGACCAGATTGGCGCCGCTTGAGGCAACCGTCTCGCGGTAGAGCTGCGGATTGGTGGTGACGAAGTTGGTCGGAGACAGCGCGCTCGAAACCTGGCGAACGTAGAAAGCAGCCTTGTGTTTCGTGTGGTCGTCGAGCCCCTCGGCGTCTTCGACCATGCGTTCGGCCCAGTCCGACGTTACGAAATAGGCCTGGCGAATGAAGTCGAAGAACGGGTTCTTCACCCAGTCCTCGTCGGTAAATCTCTTGTCGTTGCGCTGGAGGCCGGCCGGCTCCGCCGTCTCTTCGCCGGACATCCGGTGCAGCGTGCGCGACCAGATCTCGAAGAAGCTGCCCATCAAGTGAGTCTGCGCTTCGAGCGTGCGGCGCGGATCGGAAAGCCAGTACTCCGAGACCTTGGACAGCGTCTTGACCATGTCGGTGACGGGTTCGGCGAAGGTATCGGACTTCTGGCCCGATTCCCGCGGCGCCAGCCAGGCGGAAGCCGCTTTGCCAAGCTGTTCCATGGCGCGGGCGAGGTTGACTGCGAGGCTTTCCGGATCCTTGACGATATAAGGTTCGACGGATTTGGGATCGAAGCCTGCGTAGCCGTCCTTGCCTTCCGCATTCCTCTCTGCTGTCACCCGGCGTCCTCCACAGCATCTTGTTTGTTTTGTATTTTTACATTCTGCCCGAAAATGATTACAAGGGCTAGCGCATCGTCGCGCCATCAAAATAGAGGTCGTCTCCAGTATGCTTGCCGTCGGAAAACAGCGTTCCATCACCTGGGTTGCCGGGATCGTTCTGCTAGGCACGCTTGCAGGCTGCAACAGCCAGGGGACCAACTTCGAGAACTATCCGTCGGTTTACGGCCAGAAGCCGGCCGCAACGACGCAGATGACCAACGATGAAGCGGCAAGCATGCAGGCGCGCCTGAGCTCTCTCGGCGCTGCACGCAAGTCCGGCGCGATCTCCGAAGCCGAGTATCAGCGTCGCCTGAAAGAAATGCGCGCGCTGGCCGAACAGCACGGCGCCGACACGCTGAAAGAGATCCAGAATTAGCGCTTGCCTTTCCGGTGATTTGGACGCAAAGCGTTCAATGGCCGCATGGACGGCCGTTCACCACAGCGCACGGTTTCGCAAAGGCTTGAGCCGCTGGCGGGAGCGTGCGCCAAACGAGGTTTGGAGATGGAAGAGTTTCACAAAGTCCGGCGTTTGCCGCCCTATGTTTTCGAACAGGTCAACCGTTTGAAAGCAAGCGCGCGAGCGGCCGGTGCTGACATCATCGACCTCGGCATGGGCAATCCGGATCTACCCACACCACAGTCGATTGTCGACAAGCTCTGCGAGGCCGTTCAGGACCCGCGCACGCATCGTTATTCGTCGTCGAAGGGCATTCCCGGGCTGCGTCGTGCCCAGGCCGCCTATTACGCCCGCCGCTTCGGCGTCAAGCTCAACCCGGATACCCAGGTCGTCGCTACCCTTGGCTCCAAGGAAGGCTTCGCCAACATGGCGCAGGCGATCACCGCACCTGGCGACGTCATTCTGTGCCCGAACCCCACCTATCCGATCCACGCCTTCGGCTTCCTGATGGCCGGCGGCGTCATCCGCTCGATCTCGGTCGAGCCGGACGAAACCTTCTTCGGACCGCTGGAACGCGCCGTTCGCCATTCAATCCCCAAGCCACTGGCGCTGATCCTCAACTATCCGTCGAACCCGACGGCGCAGGTTGCGACGCTCGACTTCTATAAGGACGTGATCGCCTTTGCGAAAAAGCACGACATCATCGTGCTTTCGGACCTTGCCTATTCGGAGATCTACTTCAACGACGCGCCGCCGCCGTCGGTGCTGGAAGTGCCGGGCGCGATCGACTGCACGGTCGAGTTCACCTCGATGTCGAAGACCTTCTCAATGCCGGGCTGGCGCATGGGCTTTGCCGTCGGCAACGAGCGGCTGATCGCAGCCCTGACACGCGTGAAATCCTACCTCGACTATGGCGCCTTCACGCCGATCCAGGTGGCCGCCACCCAGGCGCTGAACGGTGACGGCAGCGACATCGCCGAAGTGCGCAATATCTACAAGCGCCGCCGCGACGTCATGGTCGACAGCTTCGGCAAGGCCGGCTTCGAAGTGCCGCCGCCGGCAGCGACGATGTTTGCCTGGGCAAAGATCCCGGAGAAGTTCCGTCATCTGGGCTCGCTCGAATTCTCGAAGCTCCTCGTCGAGAAGGCGGATGTCGCGGTCGCTCCGGGCATCGGCTTCGGCGAACAGGGCGACGACTATGTGCGCCTCGCTCTCGTCGAGAACGAGCACCGCATCCGCCAGGCGGCGCGCAACATCAAGAAATTCCTGTCGACCGCCGACGAGACGATGCACAACGTCATCTCGCTCAACGCTCATAGGTAAGAAGTCGGGAGGCGGGCTTGACGCGCGCCTCCTTCCACACTGGCCCCGCTGTTCTCGCGGGCGCCCTCTACATGTTAGGAAATGGCTATGGCAGATGCCCTCAAAATCGGCATTGCGGGCTTGGGTACCGTCGGTGCCTCGCTCGTGCGAATCCTCCAGGATCGTCACGAGATGCTTGCGACAACGTGCGGACGGGCAATCGAGACCACGGCCGTAACGGCGCGCGACCGCAACAGGGACCGCGGCGTCGATCTTTCGAAGACCGCCTGGTTCGACGATGCCATTTCGCTTGCGCGTGACGCCGATATCGACGTTTTCGTCGAGCTGATGGGCGGTGCCGGCGATCCCGCCTATTCGGCCGTCAAGGCGGCGCTGCAGCGCGGCATTCATGTGGTGACCGCCAACAAGGCGCTGCTGGCTGCCCATGGCATCGAACTTGCAAAGATCGCCGAGGAGAAGGGCGCGCTGCTCAACTACGAAGCGGCTGTTGCCGGCGGTATCCCCGTCATCAAGGCGCTGCGCGAATCCATGACCGGCAATACGATCTCGCGCGTCTATGGGATCATGAACGGCACCTGCAACTACATCCTGACGAAGATGGAGAAGGAACAGCTTTCCTTCGAAGCCTGCCTCAAGGAGGCGCAGCGCCTCGGCTATGCCGAAGCCGATCCGGCCTTCGACATTGAGGGCAACGACACGGCGCACAAGCTGTCGATCCTGACGAGCCTTGCATTCGGTACGGCGATCGCTGCCGACGACATCTACCTCGAAGGCATCACCAATATCTCGATCGACGACATTCATGCAGCCGCCGATCTCGGTTACCGCATCAAGCTCCTCGGTGTCGCCCAGCGCACCGAAAGCGGCATCGAGCAGCGCGTCCACCCGACGATGGTGCCTTACGATTCCGTCATCGCCCAGGTCGATGGCGTGACCAATGCCGTTGCGATCGAATCCGACATTCTCGGCGAGCTCCTGATGGTCGGCCCGGGTGCCGGCGGCAACGCGACGGCGTCGGCCGTGCTCGGCGATATCGCCGACATTGCCAAGAGCCGCCCGGGCGCCCAGCACGTTCCGGCCTTCGGCCGTCCGACCAATGCGCTGCTGCCCTATAAGCGCGCGCAGATCCAGAGCCACGAGGGCGGCTACTTCATCCGCCTGAAGGTCGTTGACCGCACCGGCGTCTTCGCCAGCATCGCGACCCGCATGGCCGACAACGGCATCTCGCTGGAATCGATCATGCAGCATTCCAAGCATCTGATGGACACGGGCGAGCCGCAGACGATCATCTTGGTCACGCACGCGACATCGGAGCACTCCGTTCGCGATGCGATCAAGGCGATCAAGGGCGAGGGCTACCTCGTCGGCGAGCCGCAGGTCATTCGCATCGAACGCCCGAAGGCAAACTGACGGCGAAGGACCTCGGGCCGTTCGGCATGACGGTGCGCAGTGCCGTTTGTGGCCAACAAATTAGAAGCCTCGCCGCGCAAGCAAGCCGGCGAGGCTTCTTTTTTGGGAATTGGGCGCCTGCGGCGGCCCAACCCCCTACGAAACGTGGATCTCTGTGTATGCCGTTCCAAAAACGGTCACGATTTCCAGGGTTATGCGCTAAGAGGAATGAAGCGCCAAGCGGATGGACGAGCATGGAAGAATTGGTGGATCCGGTACAGCGGGCCTTTCTGAATGTCGAGCGGTCGGTCAGCGGCCAGCGATGGGTGTCGCGCCTCGACCAGGCGGGCCAGAACCGCGCGCTCGCCATTAGCCAGGTTCACGGCTACTCCGATCTGCTCGGTCGCGTCCTTGCCGGCCGCGGCGTCGTACTCGACGATGCCGCAAGCTTCCTTGATCCGACGCTTCGCTCGCTTATGCCGGACCCGGACACGCTTACCGATTGCCGCAAGGCTGCAGAGCGTCTGGCGGCCGCCATCAAGCGCCGTGAAAAGACGGTGATCTTCGGTGACTATGACGTCGACGGTGCCGCGTCTTCGGCTTTGATGGCGCGTTTCCTGCGCCATTTCGGCGTCGACGCGGAAATCTACATTCCCGATCGGATCTTCGAGGGCTATGGCCCGAACCCGACGGCAATCGAGCAGCTGATCGACAAGGGCGCCGATCTCATCGTCACCGTCGACTGCGGCTCGACCAGCCATGAGGCGCTCGCCGTTGCCGATAAACGCGGCGTCGATGTCGTCGTCATCGACCACCATCAGGTCGGCTCGGCGCTGCCGCCCTGCCATGCGCTCGTCAATCCCAATCGGGAGGACGATCTTTCGGGGCAGGGGCATCTTTGTGCTGCCGGTGTCGTTTATCTGGTTCTCGTCAATACCTTGCGCGTTTTGCGCAACGCCGGCGACAGCCGCGTTTCTTCGTTCGACCTGCTGTCCCAGCTCGATCTGGTGGCTCTGGCGACGGTCTGTGACGTGGTGCCGCTCAAAGGGCTCAACCGCGCCTATGTCGTCAAGGGACTGATCGCGGCGCGTCACATGGGCAATGTCGGGCTTTCGGCACTGCTGCGGAAAGCTGCGATCGGCGGCCCCGTCACGCCCTATCACCTGGGCTTTCTCGTCGGCCCGAGAATCAATGCCGGCGGACGCATTGGCGATGCGGCGCTCGGCAGCCGCCTGCTGGCGATGGAGGATGCGGCCGAGGCGGAGAAGATCGCCGCGCAGCTCGATGAGCTCAACCGCGAGCGGCAGGCGATGGAAGCCGTCATGTTGGCCGAGGCGGAAGCTGAGGTTCTGGCCGAATACGGCACGGGCGAGGGCGCTTCGGTGATCGTTACCGCGCGCGAAAACTGGCACCCGGGCATCGTCGGACTGCTCGCCGCCCGCATCAAGGAAAAATTCCGACGACCGACTTTTGCCATCGCCTTTGATCCGAACGGACGCGGCACCGGTTCGGGCCGCTCGATCAATGGCTTCGACATGGGCAAGATGGTTCGGGCCGCCGTCGATGGTGGCCTGCTGGTAAAGGGCGGTGGCCATGCCATGGCTGCCGGTCTCACCGTCGAGCGCGCGAAACTCGGCAAGCTCAGGCAGTTTTTCGAGGGACGTGCGGAAGCGGCGGTGCGCGAACTCGTCGCCATCCAGACGCTCAAGGTGGACGGCGCGCTTGCAGCCTCCGGCGCGACCCTGGAACTCATCGATCTCCTGGAGCAGGCCGGCCCCTACGGCTCGGCCCACCCGCAGCCGGTCTTCGCCTTCCCGCAGCATCGCCTGCGCGACAGCAGGCAGGTCGGCGCCAACCACATCAAGGTGATGCTGGAGGGGCAGGACGGCAGCCGCCTTGACGGTATTGCTTTCCGGGCGACCGAGACACCGCTCGGCGACTTCCTGCTGTCGAGCCGCGGAACATCCATCCACGTCGCGGGATCGGTGTCCGCCGATCTGTGGCAGGGCCAGCGACGGGTACAGCTGCGCGTCACGGACGCGGCAAAGGCGCTGTAGCACCCGTCGCGAAGTGTGCTGACAGATATTTCGCTGGGCCGTGTTATGGCTGACCGTACCGCACACGCTTCAAAACATCTCGAGGATTCACAGCGAGGATGGTGTTGAAGAACGTCGTTTCGACGATGGTGTCGCCATCGGCTTGCAGGCGAAAATGCACGCTCTTGTTGCCGCCACAGTTCGTTGCGTCGATCATCGCGATAACTCTTTCGACCTCGTCGGGCGTCTTTTCGTCCAGCCTGACAAGGGCAGGATAAAGGGGGGCGCAACTTGCATCGCCGTCGCGAACAAGTTCTCCTTGTCGATCAAAGAGATAGCTGAGGCGTGCGAACTCTCCCTTGTGCGAGCCGCTATGGGCGCTGCCCCACATGGCACTTAGGTACTGAGCCACAGCGCTCAAAGATCCGAGATCATTGAACGGTCGCAAGGCTTCAACATTGTAAACCACGGAGTAGAGGCGACTGCCGCTGAGTGGTGAATTCAGTGTGAGCGAGTAGGTACGACGGAAACCCTGCTGCTGGTCCAGTCGGGTAATGTGTATGCGCTGCAGATAGGGTGCTTTGGCATAAGCTGGGAGCTTCGGGTCTTTGCGATTGTTCAGGCTTCGCGTCGTTTCGGAGCGTTCCCAGTCTTTGAAATCCCGCTCGAGCAACGTTTCTAACTCTTCAATTGGCATCCCCAGCTTGAACACCGGACTCGGTACCAAGTCTGCAGGCGTCAGCGTTTGCTCGCCAGAAACCGCGTTGGTTGGGGCCGCAAAAGGAGATCCGGGACAGCACGAAATTGTGATTGTGGCGAGCGCGGCAGCAATGACGCGAAACAAAACTAGATTCCCGTTCAACTGATTCGAGGAACGCCCGACTTGCGATCGGAGCGTGTTTCCCCAGCGATCAAACGATCAAGAATCAGGTCGAAATCGTCGGCGCGTTGAAGTTGCTCCTGAAGAGCAGGAAGATATTTCGCACGGCTTCGGATGGCGTCGCCAGCAGATCGAAGGCTGAGCAGAATCTGTTTAGAGATTGCGTATTCGCTCTGCAGTCCTTCTGCCTTTTGCCAGATATGGTCTTCCAGAGCGTCAAATGCCGACGCATCGAAGGTATCGGACTTGAGAAGCCGGCCGACTGCTTGATCCGTCAGCCTCTCCAATACGACGTCAAACTGATTTTCCGACACCCGAGTGCGCCTCATTCTGTTGAGCTGTAAACTCAAAGCAGAACTGCAATATTTCGTCGAGTCCGGGTTTTGACATCTGTAGCCGCATCAGAAATCAGGCGGTGAAGGCTGCCGCGCGTGGTCGAGAACGCGAGTCGCCACCGATGCAACAGAACGGCCCCTGCGACCGCGCCGTTGCAGGAGTCCCTGCTTTGGAAAGCTACGCACATACCCCTGGTGTGCGGAAACCGGCCACGATCCTGTTGCCGCTCACGTCGCTGTCTCTTCCAAAGGATATCTGCGAAACACCAGTATGCGCTTGGGAATTACGTGAGACGCGCATCAGTGTGGGCACCCGCATTCGCCAGCAATAGCAATCGGGAATTTGCCGAACCGGCCTTGGCACGCCCAACGGGAATCGAACCCGTGTTGCCGCCGTGAGAGGGCGGCGTCCTGACCGCTAGACGATGGGCGCATCTCTATTCGATTGAGCGCAAGCGGTTGCTGCGCAACGCGCTATCCTAGTCCTGTTCGACGAAAACGACGAGAAGAATCGAAGGCGATCCGTCAGCCGATGGAACAAGGCTTTCGATGTAGGGGAGGTTCAACACAGTGGCACGCCCTAGGGGAGTCGAACCCCTCTTCCCAGAATGAAAATCTGGTGTCCTAACCGATAGACGAAGGGCGCACTCGCTGTGTGGGCGCCTTATAGCCAGCGACTCTGAATAGAGCAAGCGCCAATCTCGGGAATGTTGTGATTTTCCTGTTCAAAATACCAAGAAAGATTCATGGCGGCACGAGGCGGAAATTTAGGTGTCGAAACGCGCGGTAAATCGCTGTTCCAACAACAGAAAATCGATTTTCATTTGGGGAGAAGATCAACACAGTGGCACGCCCTAGGGGAGTCGAACCCCTCTTCCCAGAATGAAAATCTGGTGTCCTAACCGATAGACGAAGGGCGCACTCGCTGTGTGGGCGCCTTATAGCCAGCGACTCTGGATACCGCAAGCGCCAATCTCAGTTTTTTTGTGCTTTCCCTGTTAAAACCGGTGAGAAAAATTCGGCGGTCAAAGAGCTGGAATCGGAGATGCGTACGGTGCAGCGGAGTTGCTGCTTCAGATGCTTAAAACGTCGATTTTCGGGAGAAGGAGATCAACACAGTGGCACGCCCTAGGGGAGTCGAACCCCTCTTCCCAGAATGAAAATCTGGTGTCCTAACCGATAGACGAAGGGCGCACTCGCTGTGTGGGCGCCTTATAGCCAGAGGATTTCAGAACCGCAAGCGGCAATCTTCATATTTCTGTAAAAATTCCACAGGCCGGAAGCAAAGGAGGCTTCTCGTCGAATCCTCCATGGAAACAAATGCTTGCCTTCAGCCCTTGGCGCGCCGGCAGCGCCAGTTCCAGTCCCGCTGTGCGCCGATATCGATATGGACCGACTCCGTGTGGCAATAGGTGCCGACGCCGCCGCGGCCGGGGACGCTACGCAGGAATTCGGCGAGATCCCACTTGCTGACGCCCTGAACCTGAATGTCAGCCGCCTCGCAGCGTGTATGCAGCGATTGCTTGGCGCGGTTGACCTTGATCGGCCTGAGGCCCGAGGTCACCATGACCTGCTTGCCGTAATGCGTTTCCACCTTCTTCAGCATCTGCATGAGCTCGGGCTTGAAACAGCCGGCATCGACTTTCTCGGTCTGCAGAATGAGCCCGCTCGGCGCCAGTCGAGCGAGCCCCGAGAGCGAGGCGACCTGAACCGGTGCGCCGTCGTCGTCATCGCCGAGGTGCTCTTCGTGCTCGTAGTTGTAGAGCGAGTTCAGTTTGACGCCCGGAAGCGTGTAGGCGAGGGAGGCCGTTTGCGGCTGGCTCGCATTGCTGGTGGTAATCGTCTTCTTTTCCGCCGGCGGAGCCGAGCGAAGTGCCGCCTGCTGCGGCTTCTCCTTGCGCTTGCCGGCAAAAAGGGCCGCGAGCGTCCAGGTTTTGGACGTGTCCTTGTTATCGTCTGCTGGCGTGGCTTCTGGTGCTGCCTGCTGCGCGGCGGCGACCTCGGTCGCTGCTGGTGTGGCGTCGGCATTGGCCACCGCCTGTGGCGTCGAAGAGGTCTGGCCGCTGGCGGCAGCCTCGGCGCTCAGCGGCACCGGAACGGCAACAGGAAGGGTGGCGTCCTGCGCGGGAGAGGGAGCATAGGCGGCGACAGCGGCGTCCGTCACGACGTCGTTGGCCGTGTTGGCGGCCCCCTGTTGCGGCGCTATTACCGGCAGCGGCTGTCGCTGGGTGCCGCTGAAAAGACTGTTGTTGGTTGCGTTCATGCCGGGCTGGCCGGCGGGTAGCGGAACAGTTCCCGTCGTCTGCGGCTGGACGGTCGTCGTTGCCTGTGCGGCAGGTGCCTGGCCATAGATGCTTGAGGAGGCGGCGCGCAGGCCGGTGCCCTGCATCGTCAGCGATTGCGGCTGTCCGCCATCGTGGGGAACTGTGGCATTGCCGGCTGCCTGTTGCGCCTGCGGATTGCTGCCGAGCGCAACCACCTGTCCATCCTGGACTGTGGCCTCCGATTCGGCGGTTTGCACAGGGGCTGCTTGCCCCTCGGCCTTCAGCGCGGTCGCTGCATCGTTTTCCCCGACCGCCGACATGCAGCCGCTCAAGGCCAGCAGCGATACGGATAAGGCTGCCGCCCGCGCAATGGTGACGAGCACCGCGCCCTTCGTGTCCGGATGTTGCAACGTCCTATCCCCGCTCTCCGTGCATGACCGACGAAGCCTCGCCTTGTCATGCATTAAGTCTCAGTTCCGAAACATCGCTCAGAACAAACAAACTCATGCTTCTCGCGGCGATCGGAATGAGCGCCACGGGAAAAGATCAGGCCAAGTACAAAAGGGGGTCGCCGCCACGAGATATCGCGGATAGGACCCGGCATCAACGTTTCGCGCGAAAAAGTACTCAACGATACGCGATTTGTAAACCGGCGCTAACCTTGAGCCCGCATGTTTCCAACATGCAAAGGCCCGGATAGACCGGGCCCTGGATCATTCATAGCTGCTGCTGATCGACGGCTCGGCCATGCCCGCCGGATTTCACCGACAGCACGGGGCCATCTTCGTTCGCGAGAATTGTGCGGAGCTTACCAGGCGCCCGTATTGGCCATCGACGCCCAAGGTTCCTGCGGCGGCCGGTTTTCGCCTTTCTGTAGGATCTCGATCGAAATGCCGTCGGGAGAGCGCACGAACGCCATGTGGCCGTCGCGCGGCGGCCGGTTGATGGTCACGCCGTTCTCCATCAGGTGCTGGCAGAAACCGTAGATGTCGTCGACTTCGTAGGCGAGGTGCCCGAAGTTGCGCCCGCCCGTATAATCTTCCGTATCCCAGTTGTAGGTGAGCTCGAGGCAGGGAGAGAGTTCGCCGCGGGCGCGATCGATGTCGCCGGGAGCGGCCAGAAACACCAGCGTGAACCGGCCCTTTTCATTTTCGTAGCGGCGGATCTCCGTCAGGCCGAAAATCTTGCCGTAGAAGTTCAAGGCCTCGTCCAGATTCTTGACGCGAACCATCGTGTGCAGATAGCGCATTGCAATGTCCCTGTTTTGCAGAAGATGGCGTATACTGGTCCGTCAGCAAGCCAGAGGCAAGGCTGCGTCCCCATATTAGTTCTCGGCCAAAATATGCCGAGGGTCTTGCGTATCCGCGGCGGGACGATGTTATTCTGGTCAATAAGAATCAGTTAACCGTATCGGTAGTCGCGCGTAAACGAGGGGCTGGGAGAGAATGGCGGATAGGACATCTTCAAAAGACGTCATGCATGGTGACGACTTTGGCAGCGACGCTCTCGACCTCATCGAAATCACCGGCGTGATCAAGTGGTTCGACGTCGCCAAGGGCTTCGGCTTCATCGTTCCCGACAACGGCATGCAGGATGTGCTGGTGCACGTGACCTGCCTGCGCCGCGACGGCTACCAGACGGTTCTTGAGGGTGCGCGGGTCGTTGCTCTCATCCAGAAGCGGGACCGCGGTTACCAGGCGTTCCGTATCCTATCGATGGACCAATCCACGGCGGTGCATCCGTCGCAGCTGCCGCCGGTCCGAACCCACGTGCAGGTAACGCCGACCAGCGGCCTTGAGCGCGTTCTCGTCAAGTGGTTTAACCGCACCAAGGGCTTCGGCTTCCTGACCCGCGGCGAGGGAACCGAAGATATCTTCGTCCATATGGAAACGCTCAGGCGTTTCGGCCTGACGGAACTGCGGCCAGGCCAGGTGGTGCTCGTCCGGTTCGGCGATGGCGAAAAGGGCCTGATGGCCGCTGAGATACATCCGGATGGACCGTCGCCGACGAGCCGGGCGCACTGATGGTCGCGGCTCGAAACCTTGTCGGAAAAAGCGCCTTCCTGGCGCTTTTTTTGTTGCTTGCCCTGACGGTATCGTCTTTCGCCGACGTTCAGTTCACAACGGACAAGATGCGCCTGGTCACCGCGGACAAGGCTGTGCACGAACTGACGGTCGAACTGGCCCTCGATCCGGCCCAGCGTGAGCAGGGCCTGATGTTTCGTACCTCCATGGCGCCGGATCACGGCATGCTGTTCGATTTTGGCGAGACACGCCGCGTGATGATGTGGATGAAGAACACCCATTTGTCGCTCGATATGCTGTTCATCGACAACAAGGGCGTTGTGCGCACGATCCATGAAGGCGCCGTGCCTTTTTCGGAAGCGATCATTGATTCGAAAGAACCGGTGGCTTTCGTGCTTGAGCTCAATGCCGGCGCGGTCAAGCGGCTGAATATCCGGCCCGGAGACCGGCTGGAAGGTGCCCGCATGCCGTCTTCGAAGCCGTAGACGCCGGGGCCACTTCGCGGTCCGCCTTGCCCTTGCCCGATCATTTCCTAAATTATGTGTCTGAACCCCACGGGTTTCATGGTTGAGATCATGGAGCCTTTCGGGCAGACTGCGCGTTAACGAGTTGCTAATATTCTTCTGGCGACAACAGGAGGCAGCCGTGATGATCCGGAGTGTGCTTGTTGCAATGGTAGCGGCCTGCGCCGTTGCGCAAACAGCGATGGCAGCGGACTTGGCAGCCGATCTGAGCCAGCCGCCGGCACCGGTCGCGCAGCCATCTCCAGGATTCGTCTGGACCGGCGGTTATGTCGGCCTCCAGGGCGGCGGCGGGTGGCTCAATGGCGATTTCAGTGCGCCCGGCAGCAGCGCTTCAGAAGACTTCAATGGCGGATTGCTCGGCGCCTTTGCCGGTTTCAACTTTCAGCAGGGCGACTGGGTTTACGGCATCGAGGGTGACGTCAACTACAATTGGAACGACAAGACGTTCGACGTCGGCGGAACCTCGACCGAAGTTGGTACCGACGTTTCCGGCGCAATACGCGGCCGGGTCGGCTACCTGCTGAATGACAAGGCGCTGCTCTATGGCGCCGGCGGCTGGGCGGTGACCCGCGGCTTCGTCGATGTGCCCGGCGCATCGAAGGAAAAGGAAACCTTCAACGGTTGGACGATCGGTGCCGGTGTCGACTATTCGTTCACCGACAGCGTCTTCGGCCGCGCCGAGTACCGCTACAACGACTACGGTGACAAGGACTTCGGCGGCGTCAATGTCGATCTCGACCAGCACCAGTTCACCGTTGGTGTCGGCGTAAAGTTCTGACCAGCAACCATTGGCATCGCGGAGCGCGCCGGCATGCTGCCGGACGCTCCGCGGTATCCTTTCAACTACGGGCCGCCGCGGGCACGCCGGGCAATCTCGGCACGGTCATCTTCCGCGGTAAGATCGAGGACGATGCGGCTGCCGTCTCTGATCGGGCGTCGCAGGGCCTTCCGCGACTCGGGCAGAAGCGTGAGTCGCCCTTTGGTTTCGAGCTTGCTCAGTCTGGCGCGTGAAAGCGCGAGTTCCGCCGATAGCAGGCGGTCGACGCGCAGGCTGCTTGCCTGGCGCACGACAAGGACAATCTCAAGCCGTGCGCAACCTGCACTCCCACCCAATACGTGCCGTTCCACGTTAGAATCGGCCAAATCCTCGATCCGGTCCGTGCATTGGCGAAGACCTTCGATGTCGAACGCCGCCTGGCGGACCCAGACGGGATCGTTGCTTTGAAGCGCTGCGAGCGCATCCGGGGCGACGCTGGCGACATTCCGCCGCTCGAAGATCGGACGGTTCCAGGTGTCTTCGCAGACGGCGCAGCGATAGATCAGCCAGGCGTCGAGCCGCCGCCCGTTGGCGTTCAACCGTGTCTTGCCGCTGCATACGAAGGGGCGGTGGCCGCCGCAGCGGCTGCAGACAAGCCACGGGCGGGGGGCGGATTGGGGTTCGATGGTCCACTGGACCGTCAATGTATGAGACATGTCGTCTGGTTCTTCCAATTGGAAGTCCATCGAGACGACGGTTTGAGTACCCGTTCCGGGGACGCGGCCTGGCAGCTGTTGGACGTGATGGTTCCGCCTGACGAAGTTACGTCGGGCTTGAGATCGGCAATGCCATTCCGGTCTCGAACCGCCACCTCAACGAACGCATGAAAATTCTATCCGACAGCTGGAGTGCTATCGGGCGTACGGGGTGAAACTAGCGAGACCGGATTTTACAAAGGCAAAGCGAAACTCCAGGAGAGACAGCGCAATCGTGGCTGCCTGAACGTCCTATACGCTTGCGCGGATGGCGAAAAGTGCAACGATGCCACAGGCTCGCGCCAAGGTGGCGTGCGATGGCGCGCTAGGCGAAATTTGGCCACAAGCGAATTCGGCGCATTGCGGTAAAATACGCCTTACACCTCCAATCTGAAGCGGATCGGAAATGCTTGGATCCGCTTCTCTTTTTTGAAGGTGGTCTGCGGCGAAGCATCGCCTGATTAGCCGGCGCGGTGAAGGCTCGCCGCAAGCGGCTTCGAATCCGCAAGCTCCGCATCGGACGCGACACGGTTACGCCCGCCTCGTTTGGCCGCGTAGAGCGCCGCATCTGCCCTATTGAACAATTCCTCCCAGGAACGCTCCGTGCCGCTGGCGGTGGCAACCCCGATGCTGATGCTGACTGCTACGCTTTGCCCGTTGCTCACGACCCGCAGTTCTTCCACGGCGCGGCGTAGCCTTTCGGCGATTGCAAACGCCTGTGTCTCGCTTGTCCGCGGGAGATAGAGCCCGAATTCCTCGCCTCCGAGACGCGCGAAGCTGTCGCCCCTGCGCAGGTTCTTCCTGACCAGATCGGCGAAGGCGACGAGCACCTGATCACCCGTATGATGACCGTAGCGGTCGTTGATACGCTTGAAATGGTCCAGGTCCATGACGAGGAGGCAATCGCCCTGCCAGCTCGCCTGAGGCAGTTGCGCCAGAAACCAGCGCCGGTTGCCGACGCCGGTCAGCGCATCGGTATCGGCAGACCGGCGCAGCTCCGCTTCCGCCCGCTCCTTGACGAGCACGAGGGCGAAGAGCGCGATGGCGAAATGGCAGATGATCGAGAGAAAGAAGGCGTAGGTCGTGGTGATCGGCACGATGCCGGGCTTGAGGAGGCCAATGACCACCGCGAGGCAAAGGCAGGCCCCGACGGCCATGGCGGCCGCCAGCATGGCGCGCGCCGGCAGCGGCTCCTTCGAGCGATCGGCGATGACGGCGACAGCCGAAGCCGCGAGGAAAAGAAAGGCGGCGGCGTTGAAGACGCTGGCCCTGACGACGTTGACGACATGGAAATCCGTGGCGAGTCCGATGAGCGCGCCGGCAAACGGCACAAGAAGCGCCAGCCAGTCCGCCAGCCGGCGCCGGCCGCCGCTGAGGCGTCGCACGCCGATCCAGAACAGGGCGTATCCGCCGATCCCGAGCGTGAAGCTGGAAAGCCTCCACAGAGTGGGCGGCAACAGCTTTTGCTCGCCATAGCCCGCGAGCGTCGAGGCGAGCGCCAGGAAGAGGAAGCCGCTCGCCAGGATACCAAGCCCTTCGTCTCGCGGCGATTGCCAGCGCGCATAGAGGAAGCAGAAGGCGCCGATCAGGAACGACGACTTGTGAAGCAACAGAACGGTGGCAAGGTCGAGTTGGGCAGTCATTGGATCGCTCGGGCGGGCTTGGGGGGCGCGCAGGGCACAAAAGCGCGCCGATTCGCTCTATCCACAATGGATTTAGCGATTCCTAAATTCGTATGACAAATAGGCATTCTTGTCCCAACTCGGGACGATTCGATCGTTTGCCAACGCAATCGAGTGATCTACGGCGATGTTAGCCTGCAGATCTGCGATCACGAACAGATTGAAAAAAAAGGAGAATGACGCTTCCGTCTCAATGAATGGTCGGAGTGGAGAGATTCGAACTCCCGACCCTCTGGTCCCAAACCAGATGCGCTACCAGACTGCGCTACACTCCGTGCCAACGGCGCCGGAGATACACGCTTCGCAGCAGGGCTGCAACAGCAAAATTTCCCAATGCCTCATCTTAGACTGGGACAAGCCCACAAGTTCGCTCATCTCCGACTGAAAGCCAAATTTATCCGCCCAAAAGTCATTCCGTTTTAAATCATTCTGCGTTATGGGAAGACGGAATGCTGGCGCCCGTGAATGTTGCCAGCGAAAGTATGGAGCCGTTCGAAACCATGTCCGCAAAGATCTATCGTCCAGCAAAGACCGCCATGCAGTCTGGCAAGGCCAAGACGAATCTGTGGGTGCTGGAGTTCGATCAGGAAAAGCCGCGCACCATCGACCCGATCATGGGCTACACCAGCTCGGGCGACATGAAGCAGCAGCTGCGGCTGACCTTCGAAAACGCCGAGCAGGCGATCGCATACGCCGAGCGAAACGGCATCGAATACCGCGTCATCGCGCCGAAGGAAGCGACCCGCAAGAGCGTGTCCTATCCGGACAACTTCCGTTTCAACCGGATGCAGCCCTGGACTCACTAAGGTCCTTCAGCCGCATTCGACGGGCACAGCCCGGGACGGCCCCTTAGCTCAGTTGGATAGAGCACCTGCCTTCTAAGCAGGTTGTCGCAGGTTCGAATCCTGCAGGGGTCGCCAATAATTTCAAGAACTTAGAAGCTTTTTTTGGGAGTTCGAAAGAAGCTCGTTTGCAGCTTCCTATTGCCGATAGCCGAATGCGTCGGCCTGGTGATCTCTCATCCGCGAAACGGCACTGTCGCTGGCCCGTTGTCTCCCGGTAGATTTGTTCGTCCGCCGTGAGCGGCAGATCTCCGGTACGCCACCACGCGGCGGATAAGTCCGGCGGTTCGCGCCGCACCACTCAAGGAAAGCTACGCGCTCGTTTCCGGAAGCAGGAAAGAAGCGCGGTAACAGGCTTGAACAAGAGCCTGTGGCCCTTGGTGAACATGCGGCCCGGACGATGGATCGTCAGTGCGTAGAGATACGAGCGCTTTCCTTGCAGGTAGGACCGGAATTTCTGGATCATCTGGCGCCGGGCATCGTTCTCCTGGATTCGACACTTCCGTGATCGAGAGGCGGATCGTTGCAGAGCAGATGGAGCGCAACCGTGTCGCTGACCATCGGAAGTGTAAATGCCCGTGCGCTGAAATCGCTCCATAAAAAAACGGGCCGGCGGACGGTTTCCGACCGGCCCGTTCCGGCAAAAGGCGGAAAGGGGAACGTCTCTGCGCGGGGCTGCAGCGCCGCGCGTAGGGAGATCGATACGGTCTGATAATGCCCGAAAGGCAGCATTGGAATTGACATTTCCCGCTTGAAATTTGACATTTCCCGCATGCCTTCCGATGGACGTCTACAATCTGTGATCGAAGTTTCCGTCGTTATCCTGCCGGAGTCGTCGATCATGTCGCTTGCCTCAGTGCTGGACCCGATGCGCGCCGCAAACCGTATCTCGGGGCGCGAGGTGTTTCGCTGGCGGCTGCTCTCGGCCGATGGCAAGCCGGTGGTCCTGACCTGCGGCGTGCCGATTGCGGTCGAGGGCACACTTCGCCCGCCGCTTGCCGGCGACGCGCTGCTGGTGATCGGCGGCTTCAACCTTGATCGTCACGCCGGCAAGAAATTCATCGGTGCATTGCAGGAGTGCTCGCGCCATTTCGATATCGTCGCCGGCATCGAATCGGGCTGCTGGCTGCTCGGCCGCAGCGGTCTGCTCAATGGCCGCAAGGCGACAGCGCATTGGGAGGAGCTCGAGGATTTCAGCCAGGCCTTTCCGGAGTTGACGGTGCTTGGCGACCGGTTCGTCATCGACGGCAAGTTCTGGACCTCGGGCGGCGCTTCGCCGACCTTCGACATGATGCTGCACTGGATCACCCAGCGGCTAGGGTCTGCACTGGCGCTCGATGTCGCCAGCATCTTCGTCTACGACCAGACGCATAGTGCAGCCGACGTGCAGCCCTATGTTTCGCTCGGGAGGATCGAGACGCGCGACCCGAAGCTCGCCGAGGCCATCCGCCTGATGGAACGCACGCTGGAGCGTCCCTTGACGATCGCCGCGTTGACGAAGCGGCTGTCGATCTCGCAGCGCAAGCTGGAGTTGCTGTTTGCGCGCGGACTATCGACGAGTCCCGGCGCCTATTACCTACGCCTGCGTCTTCAGTTCGCCCATCGGCTGGTGCGCGACTCCGCTAGCCCGATCCGCGAGATTGCCCTTCGATGCGGTTTCGACAGCCTGTCTGCATTTTCGCGCGCCTATAGCCGCGAGTATGGAATGAGCCCGCTGAAGATGCGACTGGCCCGCAGAGGAGCGGAAGCATAGGCAGCGCCGTCAGGCACGCGACTAATGGGAGGCCGGGGTGAGGGGCCCGCGAATTGCTCACGGCATAGCCGATCCGGATTGTTCGCGTGTTTTGAGGCAACCGCGCAGACGGCACCCGCTGATGCGTCCCCATCATGCATGGAGTGCGACGTCGTTCCGCACGCCCGGCGTCGCCGGGCCGCATCCGGCCGGGCGCAGTCGCGGGGTCATTATGCCCTAATGAACCGTTTGTGGCGGCTCGTCGGTAAAGGCTTGGATGCCGTCGCGCTGGACCGTGGCGATAAACTCCTCGAAAGCTTCCCTGTCGGTCGGGAAGGGCTCCTCCCATGTCGTAGAGAAGCCTTCCTCGTCGATGACCTCGAGGGTCCAGTCGCGATTCGTGCCCGCCTCCCGGTAGATCCGCAATTCCACGACGACGCCATCGTCACTGAATTGGCCGGAAAATTCCGAAAACTCGTAGTTCTGTTCTTCGTCAGTCATGTCTGAAGTGTAACACGCTTGCTTGAGGACGTCCTGCCATGTTCGGCCTCGACGATATTGCTCGCAGCTTCAGCCGGGCACACAGGCGCATTCGCCGGCCTCCACGAAGGTTTGGACCGGGGATGCGCCTGTCACCTTGGCGAATGGTCTTGCTGTTACCGGCAGCGGGCTTCGTAGCGGCGGCCGTAGCGGTCGCGATAGATGCAATAGCCCTGGCGCTCCTGGGAGCGTCCGATCAGGTTGCCGATAACGCCACCGGCGACCGCGCCGATTGCCGCGCCGCCCCAGCTGTCGCTGACCGCGCCACCAATGATCGCACCGGTGCCGGCGCCGATCGCCGTGCCTTTCTCGGTCTGCGTGCAGGAAGCAAGCGTACCAATCATCAAAACCGCAATGACAAGCTTTCTCATGCCTTCACCCCTTTGCTCGATACCAAACTGGGCAGTTCACCGCCTTGCATCCTCAGCGTGAGCCTCAGCATCTACTCAACGCGTCGAATTGTCGATAGCACGGAATGCAACAGGCGAAGATACGGCGGGGTTCGCTCCAAAAAGTGTAGAGAATGGGCTCGCATGGCGATGCATTTTGATGTCCAAGGACACCAGCAAGCGATTGATTTCGATGGGGTTTGCGTGGTGAGCGCGCAGGGATTCGAACCCTGGACCTACTGATTAAAAGTCAGTTGCTCTACCGGCTGAGCTACGCGCTCCCTGGCCGCGGCGGTGAAGCCCGGCGGAAGTGGCCGGACATATGCACGCGTGTTTCCCCCCGGTCAACCGAAAAATTGCGGGTTTTGTGAAGAAACGGTGCATGGCGCAATGATCGCCAAAAGGTGATTGGTATCATCATGATCCTGCGGCTAAGGAATGGCCCAAATGCCGCGTGCCGGAGTTGTTGCCGTTGTCGATCGCCGATATTTCCATCTGGACCGCCGTCCTTGCCGGCGCCCTTTCGTTCCTTTCTCCCTGCGTTCTGCCGCTCGTACCGCCCTATCTCTGCTATATGGCGGGCGTCTCGGTCGATCAGTTCCGCAGCGGTGATGCGGCGACCATCGGCAGCACGAGACGCGCTGTCTTGCCGGCAGCCCTGTTGTTCACGCTCGGTTTTGCCACCGTCTTCGTGGCGCTCGGGGCGGGGGCCTCGTCGATCGGCATGCTGCTTCGGCAGCATATGGACCTGCTGTCGCGCGTCGGCGGCGTGATCATCATCATCATGGGCCTGCATTTCCTTGGCGTGTTCAAGATCGGGCTGCTCGCGCGGGAAGCGCGATTCCAGGGCGGCGGCAAGCCGGCGACGCTCTCGGGCGCCTACATCATGGGTCTTGCCTTTGCCTTCGGCTGGACGCCCTGCATCGGCCCGGTACTCGGCACGATCCTCGGCGTTGCTGCCGCACGTGACACCGTGTCCGACGGCGCAATGTTGCTGGCGATCTATTCGCTGGGCCTTGCCGTGCCGTTCTGGATCGCGGCTGCGTTTTCCGGCTCCTTCATGCGCTTCCTCTTCCGCTTCCGTCGCCATCTCGGTCTGGTCGAGAAGCTGATGGGCGGCCTTCTGGTGCTGGCGGGCCTGGCTTTTCTCTTCGGCTTCATCAGTTCCGTCGCCATCTGGTTCCAGACGACCTTCCCGATCCTGATGAAAATCGGCTAGGGCATACCCTCGTATTTTAGAATCACTTTTCGGCTTAACCGGCCTAATCGTCAGGCCGGTTCGTGCGCTAGGCGTGCGGGCGTCGGCGCGGGAAGGTGAAGGATGCGAGGGACAAGATGACGGAAATCGCGGGCCTGGTGCTGCCGTTCTTCGGCCTGATCTTCCTCGGTTATCTGACGGCGCGCTTCGTCCACCATCCGGGCGAGGCGATGGGGTGGCTGAACACCTTCATCATCTACCTCGCGCTGCCGGCGCTGTTCTTCAAGCTCGTCTCGCGCACGCCGATTGAACAGCTGGCGCGTGCCGACTTCATCCTGACCACCGTCGGGGCGACCTACATCGTCTTTTCGCTGATCTTCCTCATCGGGGTTTATGTCAGGCGAAACTCCATTGCCGAGGCGACGATCCAGGGTTTTGGCGCTGCTTATGGCAATATCGGCTACATGGGGCCTGGCCTTGCGCTCCTGGCGTTGGGCGATGCCGCTGCCGTACCGGTGGCGCTGATCTTCAGCTTCGAAAACGCCGCGCATTTCGCGGTCGCACCGGCGATGATGGCGATATCAGGCGGTCGGCAGGAAAAGCCGCTGGCGCTTGCAGCCAGCGTCGCGCGCAAGATCATTCTGCACCCGTTCATCCTGGCCACACTTGCCGGTGTGGTCGCCGCTTTTTTCGCCGTGCAGCCGCCAGTTCCGGTTCAGCGGCTGATCGATTATCTCGCCCAGTGTGCGGCGCCCTGCGCGCTCTTTGCCATGGGGGTGACGCTGGCGCTGCGCCCAATCAAGCGCATTCCCGTCGAGATCGGCTACATCGTCCCGGCGAAGCTGCTCTTGCATCCGCTCGTCATGTTCACGGCAATGAGCCTGACGGGGAATTATGATCCGGTCTGGGTGCAGACGGCGGTACTGCTCGCAGCCCTTCCGACGGCGACGAACGTCTTCGTTATCGGCCATCAATATGGCGTGTGGCAGGAGCGAGCCTCGGCGACGATCCTCATCACGACGACACTGTCGGTCGCAACGGTGACCGGCCTGCTTTACCTGATCCGTTCAGGCGCTCTTCCGCCCGATCTTTTCCCTTAAGCCTTCCTTGAAGACGTTGAGCGCGCTGCCGGGGTGCACGCCTTCGCGCATCAGCAGGCTGCGGAGCGGCCCAACCGCGGAAAGCACGTGCAGCCCCAGCGCGCGCAGCGCCTGCACCGGCAGGAAGCCGGAGAGCAGCGAGCGGTTGAGCAGATCCACACTTGCGGTGCGGCTGATGATGTCCGGCCGGCGGCGGCTGTCGAAGCGGTCACCGATATCGCCGGCAAGCGGCTCGCCGCTGGATACACCGATGATATCGACGAGCGTCATCACATCGCGGAGGCTAAGGTTGAGCCCCTGAGCGCCGATCGGCGGGAAGGCGTGCGCTGCTTCGCCAAGAAGCACGGCGCGGCCCTTGCCGAAGCGCTGGGCGGTCATGCCCGAGAGCGGGAAGGATTGCGGCGTGCCCTCGACGGTTACCTTGCCGAGGATTGATTGCATCCGGTCTTCGACGGCGCGGGAGAGTGCTGCGAGATCCAGCGCCAGCGTTTGTGCGGCATCCTCGGGTTTGCGGACCCAGACCAGGCTGGAGCGGTTGCCCGGCAGGGGCACTTGCGTGAAGGGACCGCTTTCGGTGTGGAATTCGGTCGAAATGTTCTGGTGCGGCAGCTCGTGCGCAAAGTTCAAGACGACCGCCGTCTGCGGATAGGACCAGGTGCTGACGGAGATCTTCGCCGCTTCGCGCACCGGCGACCGACGACCATCGGCGCCGACGAGGAGATAGGCGCTGCATTGGCTGCCGTTTGAAAGCTCGATCGTTGCGACAGCGTCCGAAAGTTCAAAGCCGATCGCCGACGTGGTGATGCGTGTCAGCGTCGGGCTCTCTTCGGCGCGGTGGCAGAGAATATCGATGAAGGGCGCATTGGGGATATTGTAGCCGAAGGCGTCGAGCCCGACTTCCGAGGCACGGAAGTTGACCGGTGGCGCCCGCAGCAACCGGTTGGTGCCGTCGAGGATACGCATGGTCGAAAGCGGAGCCGTCAGCGGCTCGACCTTTTCCCAAAGGTTGAGCGTCTTCAGATACTCGATCGATTGGTCCATCAGCGCGGTGGTGCGTCCGTCGGCAACCGCCGGCTCCGGTCCGATCAAGGCCACGCGGTAGCCCGCATCGGCAAGCGCGATGGCCGCAAGCGATCCGGCAAGGCCCGCACCGATAATGGAGATGTCGAAGTGGTCCATGATGCAAAAGCCCTTTCGCGCAAGCTGTGAGGCGTCTTTGCCCAGCCTCGATCATACCTCTAGTCGCCGGCGCCTGCGAAATAAATGGGTAGAATCAGCGCAGAAGCAATTTGCAGGTGTCCACAGGACAATGGGGCGAGGGGAGGCTGTAATACTTGAATTTTAGTGGCGATGCGTTGCAAAGGGTGCATATTACGGGCAACGCGCCGCACAGCGGTCGAGGCGGGTCAAGGCCCGCACGGGGAAAACAGCAGGGGTGGGCGGCATCCGCAGATGAAGTTCTTTAACTATAGACGAGTTCCCTACGCCGAGATTCGCGCCTTTTCCGTGCATATCTTGACCGCCTCGGGGTCGTTTCTCGCCTTCCTGGGTGTCGTGGCTGCGGCCGAGCATCGCTTCGTCGACATGTTCTGGTGGCTGGGGCTGGCGCTGCTCGTCGACGGCATCGACGGGCCGATCGCCCGCAAGGTGCGCGTCAAGGAAGTGCTGCCCAACTGGTCGGGCGATACGCTCGACAACGTCATCGACTATGTGACCTATGTGCTGTTGCCTGCCTTTGCGCTCTACCAGAGCGGCATGATCGGCGAGCCCTGGTCCTTCGTGGCGGCCGGCGCGATCGTGGTTTCGAGCGCGATCTACTATGCCGATATGGGCATGAAGACGGACGAATACTTTTTCTCCGGTTTCCCCGTCGTCTGGAACATGGTCGTCTTCACATTGTTCGTCATTCAGGCGAGCGAGCTGACCGCGTCGATCGTCGTTTTCGTGTCGGTGGTCTTGACCTTCCTGCCGATCAACTTCCTTCATCCGGTTCGCGTCCAGCGCTTGCGACCGCTGAACCTCGGCATCTTCCTCTTGTGGTCGGCGCTCGGCATCTATGCGCTGCTCCTGCATTTTGCGACGCCGGCATGGGTCGTGACCGGCTTCGTCGTCACAGGCATCTATCTCTACGTGATTGGCTTCGTGCTGCAGATTTTCCCAAGTCTCGGCCGGAAATAGGAGCAGGCAATGGCACAGGCGATTGTGGTACGCGAACTCGGAGGACCAGAGGTCCTGAAGCTCGAAGGCGTGACACTCTCGCCGCCGGGGCCGGGTGAGGTACAGATCCGGCAGGTGGCCGTCGGCCTCAATTTCATCGACGTCTACTTCCGCACCGGCCTCTACAAGTCGGCTTTGCCCTTCGTGCCGGGCAAGGAAGGTGCCGGCATCGTCACTGCGGTTGGCGACGGAGTCAGCCTGTTTTCCGTCGGTGATCGCGTCGCCTATGCCTCGGCCGATGGTGCCTATGCGAGCGAGCGCAACGTCGATGCTGCGCAGTTGGTGAAGGTGCCCGACGGCATCAGCCTCGAGACTGCGGCTGCGATGATGCTGAAAGGCATGACGGCACAATACTTGCTCAACCAGACCTATCAGGTCGGTCCGGGCACGACGATTCTCTTCCATGCCGCAGCCGGCGGCGTCGGGCTGATTGCCGGCCAATGGGCGAAGGCGCTTGGCGCGACCGTTATTGGCACAGCGGGCTCGCAGGACAAGATCGATCTGGCGCTGGCGCATGGCTACGACCACGTGATCAACTACCGCACCGACAATTTCGTCGCGCGGGTCAAGGAATTGACCGACGGCCGCGGCGTTGATGTCGTCTACGATTCCGTCGGGCGCGACACCTTTCCGGCGTCGCTGGATTGCATCAAGCCGCGCGGCCTCTGGGTCAGCTTCGGCAATTCGTCCGGACCGGTGGAGGCTTTTAGCATCGGCATCCTGGCGCAGAAGGGGTCGCTTTTTGCGACGCGTCCGACACTCTTTGGTTACGTTGCCACGCGGCCTGCGCTGGAAGCGTGTGCAAATTCCCTGTTTGATATTGTGCAAAGCAACAAAGTGCGTATCAATATAAATCAGACTTATCCGCTTGCCGATGCGGGGCGAGCGCATACGGATCTCGAGACAAGAAAAACAAGTGGAACAACACTGCTGATTCCGTGATCGAAGCCTTAAGGCGGACGCGGATCAACAGAGGGGAAAGAGGGCAGCGTGCCTGTTGAGGGAGTAGCGGCGAACGGTCATCTATTGGCTGTGAGCAACCTGACGAAATTGTTTGGCAGCTTCGCGGCCTGCAATGGGATCAATCTGCAGATTGAACCGGGCGAAATTCACGCCCTTCTCGGCGAAAACGGCGCCGGAAAATCGACCTTGGTGAAGATGCTGTTCGGCGTATTGGCGCCGACGGCCGGCGAGATCCTCTGGCAGGGCCAGAGCGTGCGCATCGCCAATCCCGCGGCTGCACGCAGGCTCGGCATCGGCATGGTTTTCCAGCATTTTTCGCTGTTCGAGGCGCTGACGGTCGCCGAGAACATCGCGCTTTCCATGGATGCGAACATCTCGCTGGCGAGGGTAGCGGAAGAGGCGTCGCGCCTGTCGCATGCGTACGGCCTTCCGCTCGACCCCAAGGCGCATGTGGCGGATCTCTCGGTCGGCGAGCGCCAGCGCATCGAGATCGTGCGCGCGCTCTTGCAGAACCCGCGCCTCATCATCCTCGACGAGCCGACCTCGGTGTTGACGCCGCAGGAAGCCGACCGCCTGTTCGAAACGCTCTACAAGTTGAAGGCGGAGGGGCGCTCGGTTCTCTATATCAGCCACCGACTGGAAGAGGTGCAGCGCATCTGCGACCGCGCCACGGTGTTGCGTCACGGCAAGGTAACGGGCGCCTGCGACCCGAAGGCGGAAACCCCGTCGTCGCTGGCGCGCATGATGGTTGGCGGTGACGTCGCGGCGGTGACGGCCGAAGGCACCAGCGCCAAGGGCCAGGTGCATCTGGAAGCGCGGCACTTGACCGTGCCGGCGCGCACGCCCTTTGCCGTTTCGCTGAAGAACATCTGTCTCAAGGTGCATGCCGGCGAGGTGCTGGCGATTGCCGGTGTTGCCGGCAACGGCCAGGGCGAACTGTTCGATGCGCTCTCGGGCGAGTACCCGGTTGCCGACGATAATGCGGTGCAGATCCGCCAGAAGCCGGTCGGCAACCGCAACATCAATGCGCGCCGCCTGATGGGCGCGGGCTTCGTTCCCGAGGAGCGCCACGGCCATGCCGCGGTATCGGCGTTGCCGCTTTCGGACAATCTCGTGCTTGCCCGCAGCCGCTCGGACGCCAAGGCGTTTCTCGGCGGCGGCTTCCTCAAGATCATCCGTCGCGATGCGGTGACGAGCGCCACGAAGCGCATCTCCGAGGCGATGGACGTGCGCAAGAGTGGTGAGGATCCGCCGGCCGGCTCGCTTTCCGGCGGCAACCTGCAGAAGTTCATCGTCGGGCGTGAGCTCGACCGTCAGCCGAGCGTGCTCGTCGTCAATCAGCCCACCTGGGGCGTCGATGCGGGTGCTGCGAGCCGCATCCGCCAGGCGCTCGTCGACCTCGCCAAGGCCGGCTCTGCCGTGCTCGTCATCAGCCAGGACCTCGACGAAATCTTCGAAGTGGCGACGGAGATCGCCGTCATCAGCGACGGAAAGCTATCCGATCCCTATCCGGCAAAAGAGCTTTCGCGCGAAAAGATCGGCCTGCTGATGGGCGGCATGTACGGCAAGACGGAAGGCACGGAGGCCGCACATGCGCATTGAACTGGAAAAGCGCGCCAAGGTCTCGACGCTGTTTTCGATCCTGTCGCCGTTCATCGCCTTCCTGCTGACGATCGTCTTCGGCGGCATCATGTTTGCGCTTCTCGGCAAGAATCCGGTCATGGCGCTCTACAGCTTTTTCGTCGAGCCCTTGAGCGAGGTCTGGTCGCTGCACGAGCTGGCAATCAAGGCAGCGCCCCTGATCCTGATTGCCGTCGGGCTTTCGGTCTGCTTCCGCTCCAACAACTGGAACATCGGCGCCGAGGGCCAGTTCATCATGGGCGCGATTGCCGGCTCGATCCTGCCGGTGGTGTTTTATGACTGGCAGTCGCCGCTGGTGCTGCCGCTAATGATGCTGATGGGCATGCTCGGTGGTGCGCTGTTTGCCGCCATCCCCGCCTTCCTAAAGGCGCATATGAACACCAACGAGATCCTGACGAGCCTGATGCTGGTCTATGTCGCCCAGCTCTTCCTCGATTGGCTGGTGCGTGGACCCTGGCGCAATCCAGGCGGCATGAACTTTCCGGAGACGCGCACCTTCGCCGTCGATGCGATCCTGCCGGAAATGCTTGCCTCGGGACGCACCCACTGGGGCTTCGCCTTCGCCATCATAGCGGCGATCCTCGTCTGGTTCATGATGCGTTACACGCTGAAGGGCTTCGAGATTTCCGTGCTTGGCCAATCGGAGCGGGCAGGGCGCTTCGCCGGTTTCTCCTCGCGCAAGATGATCTGGTTTTCGATGCTGCTTTCGGGCGCTTTTGCCGGTCTGGCCGGCATCTCCGAAGTCAGTGGCGCGATCCAGCAGCTGCGCCCGGTCATCTCGCCCGGCTACGGCTTCACCGCCATCATCGTTGCGTTCCTCGGCCGCCTCAATCCGCTTGGCATCGTCGCCGCCGGCCTGGTGCTGGCGCTCACCTATCTCGGCGGTGAGGCGGCGCAGCTGTCGATCGGCGTTTCCGAGAAGGTGACGCGCGTCTTCCAGGGTCTCCTGCTCTTCTTCGTGCTCTCCTGTGACACGCTCATCCACTATCGCATCAAGCTGGTCTTCGACCGGTTGACCGCGACCAATAGCGAGGGGAGCCGCTGATGGGTATCGTCGAAGCGATCCTTCTGAGCGTCATCACTGCCGCAACGCCCCTGGTGTTGGCCGCGATCGGCGAACTGGTGACCGAACGGTCCGGCGTGCTGAACCTCGGCGTCGAGGGCATGATGATCATGGGGGCGGTCTCCGCCTTCGCGATTACCCAGATTACCGGTTCGCCCTATCTGGGCATACTTGCCGGCATCGCCTGCGGCGCACTGTTCTCGCAGCTCTTTGCCTTCCTCACGCTGAGCCTGGTAGCAAACCAGGTGGCGACGGGCCTGGCTTTGACCCTGCTCGGCATCGGCGTCTCCGGCATGATGGGCGAGAGTTTCCTCGGCATGCAGGGCGTCAAGCTGCAGCCGATCGCGATACCGCTTCTCGCGGATATCCCCTATATCGGGCCGCTGCTCTTTCGGCAGGATATCATTTTCTATCTTTCGATCGCGATCGTCGCGGGCGTGCATTGGTTCCTGTTCAAGAGCCGTGCTGGCCTCAAGCTTCGCGCCGTCGGCGATAGCCACGCCTCCGCGCACGCGCTTGGCGTCAACGTCATTCGCACCCGCTATCTCGCCGTGATGTTCGGCGGCGCCTGTGCCGGGCTTGCCGGCGCGCAGCTGTCGCTCGTCTACACGCCGCAATGGGTGGAAAACATGTCGGCCGGTCGCGGCTGGATCGCACTGGCGCTGGTGGTCTTTTCGTCCTGGCGCCCCTGGCGGCTGGTGGCCGGTGGCTATCTCTTCGGTGCCGTATCGATCAGCCAGTTGCATGCGCAGGCCTTCGGCCTCGGCATTCCCTCGCAGCTCCTTTCGTCGCTCCCCTATGTCGCGACGATCGTCGTCCTCATTCTCATTTCGCATAACCGGCGCATGACCCTGATCAATACGCCGGCATCGCTCGGCAAACCGTTTGTGCCGGACCGATGATTGCAAGCATTTCATACTGACGTTTCTCAAACCGACAGAGGTCAAGAAAATGAAAAAACTACTGCTCGTTCTCGCAAGCTCCGCGGCAGCGATCGGCTTTGCCACCGGTGCAAGCGCCCAGGAGAAGGCCAAGGTCTGCTTCGTCTACGTCGGTGCCAAGACCGACGGCGGCTGGACCCAGGCGCACGACATCGGCCGCCAGGAGCTGGAAAAGGCGCTCGGCGACAAGATCGAGACGCAGTATCTCGAAAGCGTGCCGGAAGGCCCGGATGCCGAGCGCGCGATCGAGCGTCTCGCACGCTCGGGCTGCGGCCTGATCTTCACGACGTCCTTCGGCTTCATGGACGCGACGATCAAGATCGCGCAGAAGTTCCCGGACGTGAAGTTCGAGCATGCGACCGGCTACAAGACCGCGCCGAACGTCGCGACCTACAACAGCCGCTTCTATGAAGGCCGCTACATCCAGGGCGTGATCGCCGCCAAGATGTCGCAAAAGGGCGTCGCCGGCTACATCGCCTCCTTCCCGATCCCGGAAGTGGTGATGGGCATCAACTCCTTCATCATCGGCGCGCGCTCGGTCAACCCGGACTTCAAGATCAAGGTCGTTTGGGCAAACACCTGGTTCGACCCCGGCAAGGAAGCCGATGCTGCCAAGGCATTGGTCGACCAGGGCGTCGATATCCTGACGCAGCACACCGACACGACGGCACCGATGCAGGTTGCCGCCGAGCGTGGCATCAAGGCCTTCGGCCAGGCCTCCGACATGATCAAGGCCGGCCCGGAAACGCAGCTGACGGCGATCGTCGATACCTGGGGCGCCTACTACATCAAGCGCACGCAGGCCTTCCTCGATGGCAAGTGGGAAACGACGTCGAGCTGGGACGGCCTGAAGGACGGCATCTTGACGATGGCGCCCTACACCAACATGCCTGACGACGTGAAGAAGCTCGCTGAGGACGCCGAAGCCAAGATCAAGTCGGGCGAACTGAAGCCCTTCACCGGCCCGCTGAAGAAGCAGGACGGCAGCGAGTGGCTTGCTGGAGGGGCGACGTCTGACGACGGCACGCTGCTTGGCATGAACTTCTACGTCGAAGGCGTCGACGATCAGCTGCCGAAGTAAGCAAGAGCCTACGAAACAGAATGCAAACCCCGCCATTTCGGCGGGGTTTGTCGTTTGGAAAACGCGTAAGGGTTGTTTCATCGTTCGGCGGTGCGCGGTTTACGGTTTTGCGGCCACCCTGGGGCTTTCCGGAATCGACTGTTCAAACTACATTCATTTGCGCAGGTTTAGGGGTGCCCCGCGTGCTCCGCACGAAGGCCTTGTGGCGCGTCGCGCCGTATGAAATCAGGCAGGGGAGTGCCTGGAGGAGATGGATTGAACAGGAGTTTGCTGGAAACCGTCGTGTCCGGCTCGCGCAAGCGCACGAGCCACGCACATGTTGTCGATCAACTCGGCAAGGCAATCATATCCGGCGAATTTCCGGTCGGCTCCATTCTTCCGGGTGATCCGGAACTTGCGGCACGCTTCAAGGTATCCCGAACTGTTCTGCGCGAAGCCATGAAGACGCTGGCCGCCAAGGGGCTGGTCGTGCCGCGTGCCCGCATCGGCACCCGCGTGACGCCGCGCAACGACTGGAACCTGTTCGACAACGACATCCTGACCTGGCACTTCGAATGCGGTGTCGACGAGGACTTCCTCTATCACCTCAGCGAAGTGCGCCTGGCCTTCGAGCCGCATGCGGCAGCACTTGCGGCGCGAAACGCGTCTGAGGCCGAAATCAGCCGCATGATGCGGCTCGCGGTTGCGATGGGCGAGGAGGGGCATAGCGCCGAGAGCCTCGCAAGCGCCGACCTGAAGTTCCACCTGGCTGTCGCCGAGGCCTCCGGCAACCCATTCATGCGCACGGTCGGCGGGCTGATCGAAGCGGCGCTGGTCGGTGTCTTCAAGCTGAGCTCTCCGGTCGCCGAAAAGGGCGGCATAGACGAGGTTGCCCGCAACCACATCCGTATCGTTGAGGAGATCGGCAGGCGTGACGAGGTCGGCGCACGGCTTGCCATGGAAAACGTGATCAAGATCGGGCGCGAGCGCGTTCGCAGCGCGCTGCAAAGTCGCAGTTGAGGCTGCGACCGGTCGAGATTGTTCAACAAAACAGCGCTCGGCCCTTCCAATGTTCAGAAGATTGCAGCGATTTCATTGCTTGTGCTTGCTCGGATCGCGCGCTGGCCTTATTTGGTGAGGGCTCGCTCCTTGTGGAGCGGCTTTCGTCAACGGTGATCTGGAGACCATGTCCGAGTTTTTTGTCATTTTCGTCCTGCTTTTGATCAATGCATTTTTTGCTCTCTCGGAAATGGCAATCGTCTCGGCAAGCAAGCCAATGCTTCGCCAGATGGCAAAACAGGGAAATGCCCGCGCCGAAGTGGCGCTGAGGCTCGCTGAAGATCCCGGCAAGTTTCTTTCTACCGTACAGGTCGGCATCACGCTCGTCGGCACCTTAGCCGGCGCCTACGGTGGCGCGACAATCGCTGCGAAATTTGCACCGCTGCTCGATGAGGTCGCTTGGATCAATCCTTACGGCAACACGGTTGCCCTCGTACTCGTCGTTACCCTCATCACCTTCCTGTCCGTGGTTATCGGCGAGCTCATTCCGAAGCAGCTGGCGCTGAAGAATTCCGAGGCGCTGGCCATGTTCGTCGCGCGCCCGATGCACTTCTTGTCGCGGATCACCGCGCCGGTCGTCTATCTCTTCGAGACCGCGGCGTCGCTTGCCATGCGTCTCCTCGGCATCCGTCCTGACGATCCTGATCATGTGACGGAAGAGGAAGTCCACGCGATCATGGCCGAAGGCGTCGAAAGCGGCGCCATCGAAAAGTCCGAGCACGAGATGCTTCGGCGAATCATCCGCCTCGGCGACCGCAACGTGAAGTCGATCATGACCCACAGGACCGAAGTGAGCTTCATCGACGTCAATGACAGCTTGGAAACGGTCGGTCGTAAGATCGATCAGTTCGGCCATTCCCGCTATCCGGTGGTCGATGGTCCGAGCGGCGACGTTCTCGGCGCGGTTCTCGCCAAGGAAATCCTGAACGCGCCGACCTCCGGTCCGTTCGACGTGCGTAGATACATCAAGGAAATCCACACCTTGCCGGAGACGGCGTCGTGCCTAAAGGCACTGGAAGCCTTCAAGTCGTCAAGCATCAACATGGCGATGATCGTCGACGAATATGGAAGCACTGAGGGCATTATCACCATCGCCGACATTCTCGAGGCGATCGTCGGCGTGCTGCCGTCGAACTACGACGACATCGAGCATGCGTTGATCCGCCAGCGCGAAGACGGAAGCTACCTTGTCGACGGCCGCACGCCGATCGACGAAATCCACCTGACGATCGGCATCGAGGGAATCGACGCCGACGGCAACTTCGAGACCATCGCCGGCTTCCTGGTGCAGCAGTTGCGCAAGACGCCGGAGGAGGGCGATGTCGCGATTGCCCATGGCTACCGCTTCGAAGTGGTCGACATGGATGCGCGCCGCATCGACAAGATCCTGGTCAGCCGCTCCGACGAGACGGTCAACTGATCCATGCGCGGCCAGGGGCGCACCCCGGCCTGCTGCGGCAAGAGCGGTGGCTGCCCCATGCGGCCACTTACACCGCTGCAAAGTGCTTCGTCACAAAACGTAGAGGGTCCGTGTCACGGCGCCGAATTGATGGCGCTCAATGACGAGGCCACGTGATCATCGCTGAGATTGTCCGAATAAGGATGATCGAGAGGACCCGCCATGAACGCGAAAAAGGTCGGGTTCTGCCCGGTCTTTTGTTTTTGCGCTCCCAGAGGTGGCTCGCGCTTGGTTCGTTCAGCGAAGCCTGAGAATGTCGCAGGTTGTGCCCGCAGGCGCTTCGGTGGCGTGCGGCGGGCGCACGATCAGGCAATCAGACTGCGCGAAAACCTTCATCATCGACGAGTCCTGCCGCGAGAAGGGATGGGCGACCAACGTGCCGTCGCTGTCCCGCGTAAGGCGCGCGCGCACATAGTCCTGCCTGACGTCGTTGCCCGGAAGCGGGCCTGCAAGCCGCGCGGTCGTTATGCGGTCGCGCGATGGTAAGCGGGCGAGCTTACGGGTCAGCGGCTCGAGGAAGAGCAGGGCGCAGACGAGGCTGGAGACCGGATTGCCCGGCAGGCCCAGCACCGTGGCCGTTCCGAGCTGGCCCACCATGAGCGGCTTTCCCGGCCGCATGGCGATGCGCCAGAAGTCGAGCGTCATGCCGCAGGCAATGAGCGTCGATTGCACCAGGTCATGGTCACCGACCGAAGCGCCGCCGAGCGTGACGATCACGTCGACATCGGCGTCCTGCGCCCGCCTGACCTCGGCACTGATCGCGTCCCGATCGTCGTAGACGATGCCGAGATCGATGACCTCGGCGCCGTTGTCGCGCGCGATCGCCGCGACGCCGAAGCTGTTGGAGGCGATGATCTGATCGTCGCCCGGCTTGTTGCCCGGAGCCACCAGCTCGTCGCCCGTGGCGAGGATTGCGATCCGCGGGCGCTTGAAGACCGGCAGGCTCGCATGGTTCATCCCCGCAGCGAGCGTCAAGCGTCCGGCGTCGAGCACGTCGCCCGCCGAAAGTGCCGCTTCGCCGGCGATAAAATCCTGGCCGGCCGTTCGAATATGCCGCCCCTTGCCGGGCACGAATTTGGTGCGGATCCGGTTGCCCGGCAACCGCTCGGTATCCTCCTGGATGATCACCGTATCGGCGCCCAATGGCACCGGCGCACCGGTGAAGATGCGCACGGCTTCGCCCGCTTTCATCTCCCCCTTGAAGCCGTGGCCCGCAGCCGATTGGCCGATCACGGTCAGTTCGGCCCCGACGGTCTCAATGTCCCCGTGGCGCACGGCGTAGCCATCCATCGCCGAATTGTCGAAGGCCGGATGGGTGACGCGCGCCGGGATATCTTGAGACAGCACGCGGGCGAGCCCGTCATGGAGGCCGACGAGCTCTGTCAATTGCGGTGGCGTGGCGCCGTGTAGGATCCGCTCGAGCGCGTCTTCGACGGACAGCAACACCATGGCCTCAGTTCCCTTCGCGTCGATAGTCGCCGGATCGCCCGCCGGACTTGCTGACCAGCTGGATGCCGCCGATTTCCATCTCGCGATCGGCCGCCTTCGCCATGTCATAGATCGTAAGGCAGGCGACGCTCACGGCCGTCAGCGCCTCCATCTCGACGCCGGTGCGTCCCGTCAGCTTGGCAAGCGCCTCGACCCGGAGGCCAGGAAGCGCCGGGTCCGGCGTGATATCGACCGTTACCTTGGTCAGCATCAACGGGTGGCAGAGGGGAATGAGGTTGGCCGTCTGCTTGGCGGCCATGATGCCGGCAAGCCGCGCCGTACCGATGACATCGCCCTTCTTGGCGTCGCCTTCGAGAATGAGTGTCAGCGTTTCAGCCTTCATGCTCACATGGCCTTCGGCGACGGCGATGCGTACCGTCTCGGCCTTGTCGCCGACATCCACCATGTTCGCTTCGCCGCTGCCACCGATATGCGTGAGCTTCGGCTTGCTCATCACTCGGCCGCCAGCGTGGTCGTAGCGCCGGTCAGGAGCGTGCGCGTTGCCGATTCGACGTCGCTCTTGCGCATCAGGCTCTCGCCGACGAGGAAGGTGGTGATGCCGCTCTTTTCCAGCCGCTGGCAATCCGCATGCGTGAAGATGCCGCTTTCGCCGACGAGCAGACGGTCGGCAGGCACCATTCCCGCAAGCTGCTCGGAAACCGAGAGATCAACCTCGAAGGTCCTGAGGTTGCGGTTGTTGATGCCGACGAGCGGCGAGGTGAGCTTCAGTGCCCGTTGCATCTCTTCGGCGTCGTGCACCTCGATCAGCACGTCCATGCCAAGCTCGAGGGATGCGTCTTCGAGGCGGCGGGCGTCGTCGTCGCTGAGCGAAGCCATGATGAGAAGGATGCAGTCGGCGCCCCAGGCGCGCGCCTCGAACACCTGGTAGGTGTCGAACATGAAGTCCTTGCGCAGCGCCGGCAGGGCGCAGGCCGCACGCGCCGCTTCGAGAAAGGCAGGCGCACCCTGAAAGCTCGGGGCGTCCGTCAGCACCGACAGACAGGCCGCTCCACCCGCTTCATAGGCCTTGGCGAGCGCCGGCGGATCGAAATCCGGGCGGATCAGTCCCTTCGACGGGCTTGCCTTCTTGATTTCGGCGATCAGTCCGAACGTGCCGGCGGCCTTGCGTGCGGCGAGCGCCGCATGAAAGCCGCGCGGGGTGGCCTGATCAGCGATACGCGCCTTGAGTTCGTCGAGCGAAACGTTCGACTTGGCAGCGGCGATCTCGTCGCGCTTGTAGGCTTCGATCTTGCGCAGGATATCCGTCATGTGCTGATCCTTCCTCAGGCCGCGTTCGATACGCTGATCAGGCGCTGCAGCGCGGTCTTGGCGCTGCCGCTTGAAAGCGACTGGCGCCCAAGCGCCATGCCTTCGGTGAGGTCCTTTGCCCGTCCGGCTATCATCAGCGATGCGGCCGCATTGGCAAGGGAAATGTCCCGGTAGGGGTTCTCGGCACCATCGAGCACTGCCTGGAGCGCGACCGCATTGTACGCGCCGTCGCCGCCCTTGAGCGCATCGATCGTCACCGTCTGAAGGCCGAAATCGGCGGGCGTCAGGGTGAAGGTGGAAATCTTGCCGTCCTTGAGTGCTGCGACCTCGGTCGTGCCGGTCGTCGTGATCTCGTCGAGGCCATCGCCGTGAACGACCCAGACATTGTCCGAGCCGAGATCACGCAGTACTTCGGCCAGCGGCTGCACCCATTGCGGCGCGTAGACGCCGACGAGCTGGCGCTTGACGCCTGCGGGGTTGGAAAGCGGGCCGAGCAGGTTGAAGATCGTGCGCGTTCCGAGCTCCACCCGCGTCGGGCCGACATGGCGCATGGCGGAATGGTGCTGCTGGGCGAACATGAAGCCGACACCGGCCTCGCGGATGCATTTCGATATGGCGTCCGGACCGATGTCGAGCTTGACGCCGAGGCAGGAGAGCGCGTCGGCGGTGCCTGACTTCGAGCTCAGCGCGCGGTTGCCGTGCTTGGCAACAGGCACGCCCGCGCCGGCGACGATCAGCGAGGCAAGAGTCGAGATGTTGTAGGTGCCGGCGCCGTCGCCACCGGTTCCAACGATATCGACCGCATCCGCTGGCGCATCGACCGGCAGCATGCGGGCGCGCATCGCGCTCACCGCGCCGACGATTTCATCGACGGTTTCGCCGCGCACCCGCAATGCCATCAGGAAGCCGCCGATCTGCGACGGCGTTGCGGCACCCGACATGATGATTTCGAAGGCGGCACGTGCGTCTTCGCGGTTCAGCGCCTCGCGGGCGGCGACCTTGGCGACGAATGGCTTCAGATCACTCATCGATGGTTTCCTTGGGCCTATCGTTGCGCAATGGCGGTTTCAGCGAGCGTCTGGTTGATCGAAACGCCGTAGGCGGCCTGCAGCGTGGCGACCATCTGGTCCAGGATGTCCTCGCCGCTGACACGGGCGAGGGCCTCGATCTGGCGGCTGTCGTCCTGCAGCACGTCTGCCGGGCCGGCGGTGTCAACCGAGGTGACCTGCAGGAGGATCTGCCCTTCGCCGCCGATTCCGGGAGCGTTGGTGACGTGGCCGTTCGCGCCGGAGAAGGCGGCAGCGACGGCTGCCGGGCTAAGGGCAGCATCAGCGGTCGCGCGCGTCAGGCCGGCCTTGGTTTCGACGACGAGGCCGAGTTCGGTCGCGACGTCGGCAAGCTTTGCGCCCTGCTCGACGCGCTGCTTCAGTTCGCCGGCCTTCGTGGCAAGTGCTGCGCGCTGCTGCTCAGCCATCCAGTCGGCGCCGATTTCGTCGCGGGCTTCGTCCAGCGTGCGATCGCGCGCCGGGATGACTTCATCGAGGTCGAACCAGACATAGCCTTCGCGGCCGACGTTCACCGGCAGGGTTTCAGCACCGACGTCGGCCTTGAAGACTTCCTGGAGAAGGGCTGCCTGTTCCGGCAGGCCGGCGACGTCATCGCCGTTCTTGTCCTTGCCGGTCGCGTCCACCGCATCGACGGTTACGAGCTTCAGCTTGAGCTGGTCGGCGACTTCCTTGATCGGCGCGCCGGAAGCGCGCTCGTCTTCGATCTTGTCGTGCAGGCGCATGACTTCTTCGCCCGCTGTGGAAAGGGCGATGTCCTTGCGCAGTTCTTCCTTCACTTCGTCAAGGCTGCGGACGGTTTCCGGGCGGATGTTCGTCACGCGCAGGATGACCGGCCCGAAGGCACCGTCGACAACCGGCGTCACGCCGTCGGCCTGAAGTGCGAATGCTGCTTCGCCGATCTTGGCGTCGGGAACGCGATCCCTCGTGAACTCGCCGAGAAGTACGTCGGCAGAAGACTTGCCTTCGGCCTTTACGAGATCGTCGAAGCTGGTGCCGGCAGAGAGCTTTGCCGACGCAGCGTCAGCCGCTTCACGCGACGTGAAGGAGAGCTGTTCGATTGTCCGCGCAGCAGCGCTGCGGAAGCTTTCCTTGCGGCGTTCGTATTCGGCGCGGATCTCGTCGTCGGTGACAACGGTCGGGTCGGCAACGTCAGTCGGCTCGAGCTTCACATAGGTGATCTTGCGATATTCCGGCGCACGGTAGTTCGCCTTGCGGCTGTCGTACCAGGGAGAAAGCACGTCGTCGCCCGGCACCTTGACCGGATCGATATTGGCGTTCGAGAGCAGCAGGTAATCGATCGTGCGCTTCTCGTGCCGGTAGGCGCCGATCGCGTCGGTGAGAACCTTCGGAGCGACATAGCCGTCAGACAGCGCGTCGACGATCTGCGAGCGGATCGCCGTCTGGCTCTGGCTGTTGATGTAATCCTGTTCGCGCAGGCCCGCATTGCGCAGCACGCTCGAGAACGTCAGTCGGTCGAACTGGCCGTTGACGCTGTGGAATGCCGGATCGTCGGCGATCAGTTTTGCGAGCCGATCCTGCGACAGGCCGAGATTCATGTCGTTGGCGAGTTGGTCGAGAGCCGCGCCGGCGACGATCTGCGAGTAGACCCGCTGCTCGATGCCGAAGGCACGTGCCTGCTGCGGCGTCAGCCGCGTGCCGAGCTGGCGGGAAGCCTGTGCCAGCATGGTCTCGTAGGCGAGCCGGAATTCCGGTGGCTTGACCTTGACGTCACCGACGACCACCACCGCATCCGACTGGTTCGTCATCGTCAACGATGAGCCGCCCCACACCATGAACGACAGAACGAGAACGATTAGCAGGCCTTTGACGACCCAGGTCTGGGCGGCGCTTCTCAGAAATTCGAGCATGGGGGCAGAAACCTCGTTGCAATGCGGTGGCCATCGGCCAAACGAATTCGTTCCTTAAAACAAACGAAACAGGAAATGAAGGGTTGTTTGCCGCAAATTGCGCCCATGCAACGGGATCGGCCGCCCGGAGCAACCGTCTGGTTTTCAATGGCTGCCGCGACAGCTGCGCGAGCTGCCTGGATGAGGCGGGCGGCGTCCGTCGATCGGACCGGCGCGGGTGACCAACTCGATGTCGGATTCGTTAGCCGGCAACCGAAAATTATCTGTCACATTGGCTCGAACATGCCGCGGTTCTGTGGTTCTGTTGCAGGGGCGGAGCGATTCTTTGGAGCTTCCGCGGGAAAGATTCCATGCAGTCGACAATCGTGATGGTAAACCTGTTTGGAGCAGTGGCACTGCTTCTCTTCGGCCTGTCCCTCGTCAAGGACGGGGTGACCCGTGCCTTCGGGGCTCGGCTGCGCGCCGGCCTTGCCCAGGGAACCGACGGCTCTCTCCGTTCCTTCGTGACCGGACTTGTCGCGACGCTTGCGCTGCAAAGTTCCACGGCCACCGCATTGATGACCGCATCCTTCGTGGAAAAGGGGCTCATCCGCTCGCGCATGGCGCAGATCGTGCTGCTTGGCGCCAATCTCGGCACGGCGATGACGGCCTGGATCGTGGCGACCGGAATAGAATGGCTGTCGCCGCTCGTCATTCTCATCGGCGTGGTCTTGCACCGCGCAAGCCGGTCGAACGCGCGCCAGGGTCTGGGTGCTGCTTTCGTTGGCATCGGCCTCATGCTCCTGTCGTTACATCTTTTGGGCGCGGCGACGGAGCCGATGCGTGACAGTCCGGCCCTTGGGGCCTTCCTCTCGATGCTCGACAGCGCCTGGCCCGTAGCGCTTCTCATTGCCGCGGGACTTGCCTTTGCGTCGTCGTCCAGTCTGGCTGTGGTGATGCTGGTGCTGTCACTCTCGACGACGGGCATCCTCAGCGTCGGGTTGACGGTGGCACTCGTGCTTGGCGCCAATCTCGGTGGCGCCGTTCCGCCTGTCATGGCAACGCTCGGTTCCGCCCCGTCGGCGCGCCGCGTCACCATAGGCAACCTTGTCGTTCGCGCCATTGGCTGCCTGATCGCGCTTCCGCTGACAGGCATGAGCGTGGAGTTTCTGCAGAGCCTGCCGCTGCCGCGCCAGAACCTGCCGGTCGACATTCATCTGGCCTTCAACCTCGCGGTCGCCATTCTTGCCTGGCCCTTTGCCGGTTTGCTGTCGCAGCTGATGGCCCGGTTCATTCCGGATGGAGAGGCCGAGGAGACCGGCCCGCGTTATCTCGATGAGACGACGCTGAATACGCCGGTCATGGCGCTTTCGGGAGCCACCCGCGAGGTCTTGCGCGTCGGCGATCTGGTCGAGGCGATGCTGATGCGTGCCGCGAACGCCTTCAACAACAATGACCTCTCGGATATTCGCGATATCGGCAAGTTCGAAAAACAGGTCGATCAGCTGCAGCAGGAGGTCAAGATCTTCCTGTCGCGCTTGGGCCGCGATGGCCTGAGCGCCGAAGACGGCCGCCGCTCGATCGTCATCATCGACTACGCCATCAATCTCGAGCATATGGGCGACATCATCGAGAAGGGGCTGTGCGAGCAGATCACCAAGAAGGTCAGTAACGGCCTGAAGTTCTCGGAGGAGGGCTATCAGGAGCTCAAGAGCCTCTTCAACCTGACGATCGACAATCTGCGAGTCGCCCAGACCATCTTCGTCACCCGCAATGCCGATCTCGCCAAGCAGCTCATCGAGGTGAAGGTCAACGTGCGTCACATGGAGAAACGCTCGGCGGAGCGCCATATCGAGCGGCTGCGCGACGGGCTGGTCCAGAGCCTGCAGACGAGCTCCCTGCATCTCGACATGCTCCGGGATCTGAAGCGCGTCAACGCGCATATCGCTTCCGTCGCCTATCCCATCCTTGAGGAAAATGGGCTGTTGAGCGAGAGCCGCTTGCGGCCGGGCGCCTAGCGTCGCGTCGATCAGCCGCCGGTGTTGGCAGCGGGCTTCAGGCTGTTTCGGACAAAGGCGTCGTAGCAGCTTGTCAGCGTGATCCGGCTGTGAGCCGTTTCAAGGCTCGGCAGATAAAGCGACAGCAGCGTCTGGTTGACATTGGTCACCGGGCAGGTCGGCACCAGCGCGACGTCGACCGCATCGAGGGCGGCGCGAACATTTTCATCCGGCGGCGGAATGGCGCGGAAGGGATCTGCGCCGATCGCGACATGCAGCGGGGCACTGCGGTCCATCAGCCACGGAAAGGGATTGGTGAAGTCGACGTTGAAGATCGTCCGGAAGCGTACGCCGCTCGAAGCCTCGTAGGCCGTCAACGCGTCGATCGCTTCGTCGACATTCATCAGCCATCCCGTCTGAAAATCGAAGTCGCTGTAGAGCAGGAACGACGGCAACTCGCCAGTTTTGGCGAAGGCGTCGAATGCGGGACGCTCGGTCGCGTAGAGGATGCGCAGACGCTCGGCGCGCAGTGCCAGGATGGGCCGTACATTGACGGCGCCCATGGTTTTGAGGTTGCGGCTTTCCAACGGCACGTTGTTGACAGCCCCGATCCATGCGCGGGTGCTTTTTTGCACGACGGCTGTGGCCGGCGGCAGGGCTGCCGCGAGGGCGAGAACAGCGACGGCAACTGCGACAGGCCGTGTTTTGGCGGCTGCGACCTCATCGATCGCGAGCTTGAGGAGCAGCGGCAGCAGGAAGATGAACGCCTGACTGCCGGTGTTCTGGCTCTCAAAGACGATACCGGCAAGAACGAAGGCTGCAAGCCAGAAAAACGGCTGGTCGAAACTTCGGCAGAGAGCCGCCATTGACGGGCCTTTTCCAAGCTGGCGCAGCGACTGGGCGAAGGGCGCAAGCTGCGTGCCGAGGAGCACCAGGCACAGCAATCCCGCCGGGATCAGCAGACCGGCATTGAGGGAGGCGGCCTGCAGCAGCCGCGGCAGCAAGCTGCCGTCATTGACGGAAAGCAGCGCCAGGATATCGGCAAGATAGGCAGAGACGCCGCCGCGGGCGAGTTCGACGCTCGCAAGGATGGCGATGACCACGAGCCCCGCCATGATAGCCGACCGGAACGGCAGGCGCCCCGCAGCAAAGGCCATGAGGCACATGAGCGTGCCGGCAACCGCGCCGGTGATCTTGACGAAGAACAGTGCCGCCATGGCGCCGGCGACCGTCGCGACGAGCAGCCGACGATCGCGTACGTGGACAAGTGCGGCTGCGAGTACATAGAGAAGCTGGCAGACCTGGCGGTTGTAGATGCCGAAACCGTCGGACCCGGGATAGGGGTAGAAGTCGCCGGTGTTGAACGGCAGCACCGAAAACACCAGGAACGGCAGCAGGATCGCATAGGCGACTGCCGTCGAACGCTTCTGGACATCGGTGACGACCAGCGCGATCAGCGGCCCACTGACGAGAAGCAGGCACCAGCTCGCCAGGAGCAGCGGCTGGCCGTTCGGAAAGATGCCCTGCAGGGCGGCGAAGAGATAGTAGCCGAGGGCGCCGACGGGGGTGAAGAAATCGACCGACGGGATCTGGCCGTCGCGGATACGATTGGCGGCATCGAGATAGAGATAGTGGTCCCAGAACATCGGACCGATCGGCTGCGGGATCGTGAAGCTGAGCAGAACCGCGAGCACACCGAGCACAAGGGCAAGCAACAGAAGCGGAGATCGCGCGAGAGGAATGACCGCGCCGGTAGACTTTGCCGGTGTGTCGATGTCGGTGCGGCTGTGCATTGCGGCTTGATCCCCCGAAGGAGCGATGCACCCGCACGGTTTTGCTGACACAGGCTCCGCGCCTTCTTATGCCATCATCCGGTTTTAAGCCGGTTAATGCGACGTGATTGTGAGAATTATGCTTCTCGCAATATGTTGCTGCTAGCACCGCGCCGAATCGAAAGGCGATTTTGTACTTGAGCCGATTCCGATCTAAGGGATTGTGCAGTGGGCGTGAGCCTGGAAGAGACCAAGGAGAGATATATGGAACGGACGTGCCTGGCCATCGTTTTGGCTGCGGGTGAAAGCACGCGGATGAAATCGTCCATGTCGAAGGTGCTGCATCCGGTGGCGGGCCGGCCGATGATCGCCCACGTCGTCGAGGCGCTCTCAAACGCTTCCATCTCGGATATCGCTCTCGTCGTCGGCCGCGACGCCGACGCGGTCTCGGCTGCCGCCGACATCGGCGGCGTGTCGGTTTCGTCCTATCTGCAGAAGGAACGGCTCGGCACCGGCCATGCGGTGCTTGCTGCCCGCGACGCCATCGCAAAGCGGTTCGACGACATTCTCGTCGTTTTCGGCGACACGCCGCTGATCCAGCCTGAACCACTTCGGGCCGCTCGCGAGGGACTTGCGGCCGGCAACGATGTGGTGGTGATCGGCTTCGAGGCGGCAGACCCGTCGGGCTACGGCCGCCTGATCGTAAAGGACGGCGCGCTGCTCGCCATTCGCGAGCACAAGGACGCAACGGAAGAAGAGCGCCGCATCACCTATTGCAACGGCGGCCTGATGGCGATCGACGGTCGCAAGGCACTCGATCTTCTCGGCCGCATCGGTAACGCCAACGTCAAGGGCGAGTATTACCTGACCGACCTCGTGGAGATCGTCCGCGAGATCGGTGGGCAGGCGATTGCCGTCGAGGCCCCCGAAGAAGAACTGACTGGCTGCAACACGCGCGCCGAGCTCGCCTTCATCGAGCGGCTTTGGCAGCAGCGCCGCCGCCACGAGCTGATGCTGTCGGGCGTATCGATGATCGCGCCGGAAACCGTGTTTCTCGCCTGGGATACCGCGCTGGAGCAGGATGTCCTGGTCGAGCCGAATGTCGTCTTCGGCCCGGGCGTGCGCGTCGAGAGCGGCGCGATCATTCATGCCTTCTCGCATGTCGAGGGTGCGACGGTGCGCGCCGGCGCGACGGTCGGTCCGTACGCACGCCTGCGCCCGGGTGCCGATCTCGGCGAAAACTCCAAGGTCGGCAATTTCTGCGAGGTCAAGAAGGCTGAGATCGGCGCCGGCGCCAAGGTCAATCACCTGACGTATATCGGCGATGCGTTCGTCGGCGCAGGCACCAACATCGGCGCCGGCACGATCACCTGCAATTACGATGGTGTGAACAAGCACGAGACGCGGATCGGCGAAAATGCCTTTATCGGCTCGAACTCGTCTCTGGTTGCGCCGGTGACGATCGGCAACGGCGCCCTGGTCGCCTCCGGCAGCGTCATCACCGAGGATGTGCCGGCCGACGCCGTCGCCTTTGGCCGCGCACGCCAGGAGATCAAGCCTGGCCGGGCACGGCTGCTGCGCGAGCGGTACGAGGCGGTGAAGGCAGCCAAGAAGTCGGCGAAGGCTGCCGGTTAGGCCCGTGGTGCCCGCGTGTCCGCGGGTTCGCCTCGGATTTGCTGCATGTCGCTTGATTCCGCTAGGATTCGCGGGAACATGCGGCGGCGTTAAACATTGAAATCGAAAGTGAAATCGGGGCGGATTGCCTCGACCTGCAAATGCTTTACCAAGACAGCGCGCCGGGCGGCATTTCCGCCCTCGTTGAACAGGGGCGCCGATCGCGGCGCGGGGACGAATTCGGAGACGACTATGTGCGGTATTGTAGGCATCGTTGGCAACCAGCCGGTATCGGAACGACTGGTCGATGCGCTGAAGCGCTTGGAATACCGCGGTTATGATTCCGCCGGTGTCGCCACCGTCATTGGCGGCAAGCTGGAGCGGCGGCGCGCCGAGGGCAAGCTCGTCAATCTGGAGATCAGGCTGCGCGAAGAGCCGCTCGCCGGCACGATCGGCATTGCCCACACGCGCTGGGCAACCCATGGCGCGCCGACCGAACGCAACGCCCACCCGCATTTCACCGACGGGGTCGCCGTCGTCCACAACGGCATCATTGAGAACTTCGCCGAGCTGAAGGACGAACTGATCGCCAGTGGCGCAAAGTTCGAGACCGACACCGACACCGAGGTTGTGGCCCATCTGCTCTCCAAGTTCCGTCGCGAAGGCCTCGGCCGGCGCGAAGCCATGCACGCGATGCTGAAGCGCGTCACCGGTGCCTATGCGCTGGCGGTGCTCTTCCAGGACGATCCTTCGACGATCATGGCGGCGCGTAACGGCCCGCCGCTTGCGATCGGTCACGGCCGCGGCGAAATGTTCCTCGGCTCCGACGCGATCGCGCTTGCGCCCTTCACCAACGAGATCACCTATCTGATCGATGGCGACTGGGCGGTGATCGGGGCGAACGGCGTGCATATCTTCGACCTCGACGGTAACGTCGTCGACCGGCCGAAGCAGCTGTCTACGGCCGCCGCCTACATGATCGACAAGGGCAACCACCGGCACTTCATGGAGAAGGAGATCTATGAGCAGCCGGAGGTGATCGCGCACGCGCTCAGCCACTACATCGATTTTGCCGGCAACCGCATCAAGGCGCTCTCAGGCACGATCGATTTCGCCAAGATTCCGAGCCTTGCGATTTCCGCCTGCGGCACCGCCTATCTCGCAGGCCTCGTCGGCAAGTACTGGTTTGAGCGTTACGCGCGCCTGCCGGTGGAAATCGACGTCGCGTCCGAGTTCCGCTACCGCGAGATCCCGCTGCCTTCCGAGGCGGCCGCGTTGTTCATCTCTCAATCCGGCGAAACCGCTGATACGCTGGCGTCGCTGCGCTATTGCAAGGAACTTGGCCTGAAGATCGGTGCCGTGGTCAACACGCGTGAATCGACCATCGCGCGTGAATCCGATGCGGTCTTTCCGATCCTTGCCGGCCCGGAAATCGGTGTCGCCTCGACCAAGGCCTTCACCTGCCAGCTCGCAGTGCTGGCGTCGCTCGCGGTCGGTGCCGGTCGCGCCCGCGGCACGGTGAGTGCTGAGGAAGAGCAGGTCTTGGTTCGCTATCTCGCGGAAATGCCGCGCATCATGGGGCAGGTGCTGAACGCCGTTCAGCCGAAGATCGAGCTTCTTTCGCGCGAGCTGTCGAAGTGCCGCGACGTTCTCTACCTCGGCCGCGGCACCAGCTTCCCGCTGGCGATGGAGGGGGCGCTCAAGCTCAAGGAGATCTCCTATATCCATGCGGAAGGTTATGCCGCCGGCGAACTGAAGCATGGACCGATCGCGCTGATTGACGAGAACATGCCGGTTATCGTCATCGCGCCGCACGACCGCTTCTACGAGAAGACCGTTTCCAACATGCAGGAAGTCGCGGCCCGCGGCGGCCGGATCATTCTCATCACCGACGAGAAGGGCGCCGCCGCCTCGAAGCTCGAGACCATGGCGACGATCGTGCTGCCTGATGTCGATGAGGTCATCGCGCCGATGATCTTCTCGCTGCCGATCCAGCTCCTTGCCTATCACACGGCGGTGTTCATGGGCACCGACGTCGACCAGCCCCGCAACCTCGCCAAATCGGTGACCGTCGAATGATCTATGTCCGGCACGAGCGCCCCGGCGACGAAGCGGTGATACATGCCGTGACCGCGGCCGCCTTCGAAGGGCATCCGCACAGCGACCAGAGCGAACCCTTCATCATCGAGCGACTGCGTGAGTCCGCTGCGCTGAGTGTGTCGCTGGTCGCCGAGATGAACGAGGAAGTCGTCGGGCACATCGCCTTTTCGCCCGTCACTCTGACGCCGGAAGAGCCCGGCTGGTTCGGGCTTGGGCCGGTCTCGGTCAAGCCGGACGTTCAGGCCCAGGGCATCGGCCGGCAGCTGATCCTCGAGGGGCTCGAATGGCTGCGGGCGGAAGGGGCCGCCGGCTGCGTTGTCGTCGGTGATCCGGCCTTGTATCAAAAGTTCGGTTTCCGTAACGAATCGGCTCTTGTATTCCCCGGTTGTGCGCCGCAATATTTCATGGCGCTGGCTCTCTCCGGCGCGATGGCGGCCGGTACGGTCGCCTATCATCCGGCCTTCGGCGTCGAGTGAGGTTGAGACGGAAGAAGCATGACGGAACATTCGAAACGCGGCTATATCGGCACCCGGCTGCGCAACTACTTCCTGACGGGTTTGATCATCTGCGCACCGGTCGCGATCACCGTCTGGCTCGTGCGCACCTTCATCGACTGGGCCGACGGTTGGGTGAAGCCCTACCTGCCGAACTTCTATAATCCGGACACCTATTCGCCCGTGGCCATTCCCGGCTTCGGTCTGCTCGTCGCCATTTTCGTGATCACCTTCGTCGGTTTCATGACCGCAAACCTCGTCGGTCGGTCGATCGTGAATTTCGCCGAGTCGCTCCTCAATCGGACGCCTCTCGTCCGCACGATCTACAAGTCCACCAAGCAGATATTCCAGACGGTGCTGCAGGAACAGTCCTCCTCCTTCAAGAAGGCCGGGCTGATCGAGTATCCGAGCCCGGGCATCTGGTCGCTGGTGTTCATCGCAACGGATGTGAAAGGCGAGATCGCCTCGAAATTCAAGGAACGCGGCATGGACATGGTCGCGGTCTTCCTGCCGCCGACCCCGATCCCGACGGCGGGGTTCCTGCTGTTCATCCCGCGCGACAAGATCATCCCGCTTGACATGAGCGCGGAGGACGCGGCGAAGCTCCTGATCTCGGGGGGCCTCGTGACGCCCGACCAGAAGCCGCTCGCCAATGCACCTTTGAAAATCGGTCAGCAGAAGACTGAGATTCCCGTATCTTGATGCCGGGCCGCCGTGATCGTCGGTTTGGCAGGGTGGTCGGTCAGCCGGCGCGCAGGAAGCGGATCGCCTCATCGCGGCGGTAGAGATAGAGCAGCGTACGGAGCGCTTCGCCGCGCTCCGAAGTGAGGTCCGGATCGCGCTCGATCACGTAGGCGGCGTCCTTCCGCGCGATTTCGAGCAGATCGCCGTGGGCCTCCAGGCTGGCGATGCGAAAACCGGGCGTGCCTGACTGGCGCGTGCCGAGCAACTCGCCTTCGCCGCGCAGCTTCAGGTCTTCCTCGGCGATCAGGAAGCCGTCCTCGCTGTCGCGCAGGATCGAGAGCCGCGCGCGGCCGGTTTCGCCGAGCGGTCCCTTGTAGAGCAGGATGCACGTCGATGCCTCGTCGCCACGGCCGACGCGGCCGCGCAACTGGTGAAGCTGGGCAAGGCCGAAGCGTTCCGCATGCTCGATCACCATGATTGTTGCGTCGGGCACGTCGACGCCGACTTCCACGACTGTTGTCGCAACCAGCAGGCGGACCTCGCCGTTCTTGAAGGCGAGCATGACGGCGTCCTTCTCCGCCCCGTTCATACGGCCGTGTACCAGGCCGACATTGTTGCCGAAGCGCTTGGCGAGGCCTTCGTATCGTTCTTCGGCCGACATGACGTCGACGGCTTCGGACTCTTCCACGAGCGGGCAGATCCAATAGGCCTTCTTGCCTTCGCGAAGGGCAGCGTCGAGCCGATCGACGATGTCGCCAACGCGCTCCGTCGGGATCGTCACCGTCTGGATCGGCTTGCGTCCGGCGGGCTTTTCCGTGAGCTTCGAAACGTCCATGTCGCCGAAGGCGGCAAGCACCAGCGTGCGCGGGATCGGCGTTGCCGTCATGACCAGCATATGCGGCGAGATGCCCTTGGCGGTCAGGCGCAGGCGCTGGTGAACGCCGAAGCGATGCTGTTCGTCCACCACCGCCAGTGTCAGCTCCTTGTAGCTCACCGTGTCCTGGAAAAGCGCATGCGTGCCGATCACCATGCGCGTTTCTCCGGACGCGATGCGCTCGAGAATGGCGCCGCGCTCCTTGCCCTTGGTGCGGCCGGTCAAAACGTCGATGGCGATGCCGGCGGATGCGGCCATCCTTGCAAGCGTCGCATGGTGCTGGCGGGCGAGAATTTCGGTCGGCGCCATCAGCACCGCCTGACCGCCGGATTCGACGGCGGCGAGCATCGCCATCAGCGCCACCATCGTCTTGCCGGAGCCGACATCGCCTTGCAGCAGCCGGAGCATACGCTCGGTGCCGGCCATGTCCTTCAGGATGTCGGCGATCGCCGTCGACTGACTGGCTGTCAAGGAAAAGGGAAGGGCGTCGATGACCGGACGGGAAAGCACACCGGTCGCGTGAACCGGTACTCCCGCGACCTTGCGCAGGCGCTGGCGAACGAGAGCCAGGGACAATTGCCCGGCGAGAAACTCGTCATAGGCGAGGCGGCGGCGGGCAGGTGCCTGCGGATCAAGGTCGGTCGCGTCGCGGGGATCATGCAGCGCGCGGAAACTTTCGGCTGCGGTGCTGAAACCTTGTCGCGTCAGCAGCGCGTCGTCCATCCATTCGGGCATGTCCGGAACGCGGGCGACGGCGGCCTCGATCGACTTGCGCAATATCCTTGGTGAAAGTCCCGCTGTCAGCCCGTAGACCGGCTCGACCAGCGGCAGGTTTTCCGCCTCGCTTGCCCGGACCGCATAGTCAGGGTGAACCATGGAGGGGCGGCCGTTGAACCAGTCGACCTTGCCGCTGACGATGACTGTCTCATCGACCGGCAGCGATTTTTCCAACCAGTTGCCCTTGACGCGGAAGTAGGTGAGCGCCAGCTCCCCGGTCTCGTCATGCAGGAAGACGCGATAGGGCAGGTTGGGCTTTCCGCGCGGGGGCGGCTGGTGGCGATCGACCCGACCGGTGATGGTGACGATAACCCCTTGAGGCGCGTGGGCGATGCCAGGCTGTTGGCGCCGGTCGATCAACGAATGCGGCGCGTGAAAAACGAGATCGACCACGCGGCAGTCTTCGATCGTCTCGCGACCGAGCAAACGGGCATAAAGTTCGCCGATCTTCGGGCCGATGCCTGGAAGCGTGTCGAGCGGGGAGAAGAGCGGATCTAGCAGGGCGGGGCGCATGGCGATGAAATTGCGATGATAATTCGGGCTTTGGCAAGGCTGACAATCGGCTATTCAGAGTTTATAGAGCCGTTGACGACAAACCGTACCCCAAAGGCCTCGCGCGTTCGTCCGAGCGTGCAGGCGTCATCGCGGGCGGCAGGAAGGAATTTCCCATGACCGGTATCTCTCGCACCAGCGCCGATCTCGATCCGCGTCGACGGCGGATCCTGTTCCGTGCCTGGCATCGCGGCATTCGCGAGATGGATTTGATCCTCGGGCAATTTGCAGAGGCTGAGCTCTCGACGCTTTCTGAAGCACAACTCGATGAACTCGAGACGATCATGGGCGAGGAAGACAACGATCTCGTCAAGTGGATCATCGGCGAACAGCCGGTGCCGGCTTGCTATCAGACGCAGATGTTTCAGCGCATCGCTGCCTATCGTCCGGATTTCGACAAGCTTCCCGAAGGGATGAAATAGACCGATGATGCTGGCTGGCCTTGATCCGAAGAAGATTGTCGAAGCACAGCGAGAGATCACGATCGGGCCGGTGCCCTCCGGGGCCGAGGCGCTGATCCTTGCTGAGCTCGCCCGCGCCGGCCAGCCGGTCGCCTACATTCTATCGGACGGCCAGCGGATCGCCGATCTTGAGCAGGTCCTCTCATTCGTCGCGCCCGACATTCCGGTGCTGACGCTTCCCGGCTGGGACTGCCTTCCCTATGACCGCGTCTCGCCGAGCGCCGACACGTCGGCACGGCGGCTGGCGGCGCTGAGCGCCTTGATTGCGCACAAGAAGAAGCCGCATGCGGCGATCGTGCTGGTGACGGTCAACGCCGCCCTCCAGAAGATCTCGCCGCAGGACGTGATCCAAAGCCTGGCGTTTTCGGCCCGTCCGGGCAATCAGGTGCGTATGGACGACATCGCGATGCGGCTGGAGCGCAACGGCTTCGAGCGTGTCGCGACCGTGCGTGAGGTTGGCGAATACGCAGTGCGCGGCGGCATCCTCGATGTCTTCGTGCCGGGGAGCGGCGAGCCGCTGCGCCTTGATTTCTTCGGCGATACGCTCGAAACAATCCGCTCGTTCGATCCTGCAAGTCAGCGCACGACCGGTCAGGTCCGCTCCCTCGATCTCAATCCGATGAGCGAGGTGTCGCTGACGCCCGAAACGATCAGCCATTTCCGTAAGCACTACCTGTCGCTGTTCGGCGCGACGACCCGCGACGACGCGCTTTACCAGGCTGTCTCCGAAGGCCGGCGCTATGCCGGCATGGAGCATTGGCTGCCGCTGTTCTATGACGGGCTGGAGACAGTCTTCGACTATCTCGACGGCTTCCGTATCGTCACCGATCATCTGGCGCGCGAAGCTGCGGCTGAGCGCTCGAAGCTCATTCTCGACTATTACGACGCCCGTTTAGCCTCGGCGTCTCCGGGCAAGGCGCAGGCCACCCAGGGTACGCCCTACAAGCCGGTTCCGCCGGAGCTGCTCTATCTCAGCTCGCAGGGCTTCAACGCCGGCCTGAGCTCACGCGACGCCATTCGCCTGTCGCCCTTCAACGAGCACGAGGGCGAAGCCCGCCAGGTCATCTCGGTCGATGCGCGCCAGGGCATGCGTTGGGCGAAGTCGGCGGGTGAGGGCGAAGCCGAAGACGAACGCGTTAACGTCTTCGATCAGGCGGTCAAGTACATCGCCGAGCGGCGCTCGAAGGGCGCCAAGGTGGTGATTTCAGGCTGGAGCGAAGGATCGCTCGATCGCCTGCTCCAGGTTCTCGCCGAACACGGTCTCGGCAACGTCAAGCCCATCAAGGCACTCGCCGAGATCAAGTCGCTGAAGCCGGGCGAGGCGGCCTCGGCCGTGCTCAGCATCGAAGCCGGTTTCGAGACGGGCGATCTCGTTATCATCGGCGAACAGGATATTCTGGGCGACCGCATGGTCCGCCGCTCGAAGCGGCGCAAGCGCGGTGCCGACTTCATCGCCGAGGTGGCTGGTCTCGACGAGGGCAGCTATGTCGTGCACGCCGAACACGGCATCGGCCGTTTCGTCGGCCTGCGCACCATCGAGGCGGTCGGTGCCCCGCATGATTGCCTCGAGCTCGTCTATGCCGACGATGCCAAGCTGTTCCTGCCGGTCGAAAACATCGAGCTTCTGTCGCGCTACGGTTCAGAAGGCACCGATGCGATCCTCGACAAGCTCGGCGGCGTCGCCTGGCAGGCGCGCAAGGCCAAGCTCAAGAAGCGGCTGCTCGATATGGCGGGCGGCCTCATTCGCATCGCCGCCGAACGCCATACGCGCCGGGCGCCGGTGCTCGCCGCACAGGACGGCGTCTATGATGAGTTTGCCGCTCGCTTCCCCTATGACGAGACCGAAGACCAGCTGAACTCGATCGAGGCGGTGCGGGAAGATCTCGGCAGCGGCCGTCCGATGGACCGCCTCGTCTGCGGCGACGTCGGCTTCGGCAAGACGGAAGTGGCGCTTCGTGCCGCCTTCATCGCTGCCATGAACGGCGTACAGGTCGCGGTCGTCGTGCCGACGACGCTGCTTGCCCGCCAGCACTTCAAGACCTTTTCCGAACGGTTCCGTGGGCTGCCGATCCGCATCCAGCAGGCGTCGCGCCTCGTCGGTTCCAAGGAACTGGCGCTGACGAAGAAGGAAGTGGCCGATGGCAAGACCGATGTCGTCGTCGGTACCCATGCGCTCCTCGGCACGTCGGTCAACTTTGCCAATCTCGGCCTCTTGATTATCGACGAGGAACAGCACTTCGGTGTCAAGCACAAGGAGCGGCTGAAGGAGCTGAAGTCCGACGTGCACGTGTTAACGCTTTCGGCGACGCCGATCCCGCGCACGCTGCAGCTTGCCCTGACCGGGGTGCGTGAACTGTCGCTGATCACGACGCCGCCGGTCGACCGCATGGCGGTGCGCACCTTCATCTCGCCCTTCGATGCGCTGGTGATCCGGGAAACGCTGATGCGCGAGCACTATCGCGGCGGCCAGAGCTTCTATGTCTGCCCGCGCCTGAGCGACCTGTCGGAAATCCATGATTTCCTGAAGTCGGACGTTCCGGAGCTGAAGGTAGCCGTCGCCCACGGCCAGATGCCGGCAACCGAGCTCGAAGACATCATGAACGCCTTCTATGACGGCCGTTACGATGTGCTGCTGTCGACGACGATCGTCGAATCCGGTCTCGACGTACCGACGGCCAACACGCTGATCGTGCATCGTGCCGACATGTTCGGTCTTGCGCAGCTCTACCAGCTTCGCGGTCGCGTCGGTCGCTCGAAGGTGCGCGCCTTTGCGCTGTTCACTCTGCCGGTCAACAAGACGCTGACGGGCATGGCCGAACGCCGGCTGAAGGTGCTGCAGTCGCTCGACACGCTCGGTGCCGGTTTCCAGCTCGCAAGTCACGACCTCGATATCCGCGGTGCTGGCAACCTGCTCGGCGAAGAGCAGTCGGGCCATATCAAGGAGGTTGGCTTCGAGCTTTACCAGCAGATGCTCGAGGAAGCGGTCGCCGAACTCAAGGGTGAGGAAGAAATCCACGACACCGGCTGGTCGCCGCAGATTTCGGTCGGAACGCCCGTCATGATCCCGGAACACTACGTTCCGGATCTGCATCTGAGGCTCGGCCTTTATCGTCGTCTCGGCGAACTGACGGACCTGAAGGAGATCGACGGCTTCGGCGCCGAGATGATCGACCGCTTCGGTCCGCTGCCGATCGAGGTCCAGCATCTCTTGAAGATCGTCTACATCAAGTCGCTCTGCCGCACGGCGAATGTCGAGAAGCTCGATGCCGGGCCGAAGGGCGTCGTCGTGCAGTTCCGCAACAAGGAATTCCCGAACCCTGCGGCACTGGTGGGTTACATCGCCAAGCAGGGCACGCTTTCGAAGATCCGGCCCGACCAGAGCATCTTCTTCCAGCGCGAACTGGCGACGCCGGAAAAGCGCCTGTCCGGTGCAGCAATGGTGATGACGCAGCTCGCCGGCCTGGCGAAGTAAGAAAAAACCGTACTGCCGCGTGGTGCGGCAGTACGGTCGAGGTCTGTCGAGCAAGTCTGTTTCAGGTCGTGTCGAGATCAGTTCGGCTTGCCGCTCGCCTTCATCTCGGCGATTTCGCGCAGCGCATTCGTCAATACGTCGACCGATTGCGCGCCCATCACGGCATATTGTCCTTCGAGGATGAAGCAGGGAACGCCGGTCACGCCCATCTCGCGGGCCATGCCAACCTCTTCCTTGACCGCATCCTTGTCGGCATCGGAGCCAAGCAGAGCCGCAACGACGGGGCGATCGAGGCCTGCTTGCTCGGCGATATCGAGCAGGACCGCGTGATCACCGACATTGCGGCCTTCTTCGAAATTGGCCTTGAACAGCAAGCCGACGACGGCCGACTGCGCCTGCTCGCCGTTGGTCGCGGCCCAGCGGACAAGCCGATGAGCGTCAAGCGTGTTCGGGCTGATCTTCACCGCATCGAAGTCGAAGGCGATGCCGTCGGCATTGCCGAGTTCGCGCAGCGTGTCGTGGGCGCGATCGACGGCCGCCTGGCCTCCGAGCTTCTCGGCAAGATGCCGCTTGTGATCGATCCCCTCGGGCGGCAGGTCGGGATTGAGCTGGTAGGGGCGCCAGTTGACCGTGACCAGCACGTCCGGAAGATTGGCAATCGCCTGGTCGAGCCGCGCCTTGCCGAGATAACACCAGGGACAAACAACGTCCGAGACAATATCGATGCTGACGGTTTGCATGGTGTGGGCGCCTTTCCTTGTTCGGTTGAAGGCGAGATAAGCCGGTTTCATCCGGCTTTCAATGCGTTACCAAAAGGGAACCAACCCTCTATTGTGCGTTTTGATCCCACCAGGTCGGAAGCTGGTAGCCGTAGAGCGGCATGGTATCGGGCCGGCCGATATGCTTGCGTCGCGCCACCCACTGTACGTCGAGGTGATAGAGCGGCACCAGATAGGAATTGTTGACGAGCAACCGGTCATGCGCACGCACCGCCGCCGTGAAGTCTTCGCTCGTGCGGGCCTGCAGGATGTTATTGACCATCCGGTCGACGTCCTTGTCGGCGACGCCGGCGAAGTTGTCGCTGCCCTGCCGGTCGCGCGCCTGTGAGGTCCAGCGCCCGGCCTGCTCGATGCCGGGTGACAGCGTCGAGGGGAAGGATTTGATGATCACGTCGTAGTCGAAGGACTGGCTGCGCTGCTGGTACTGCGAATCGTCGACAGTGCGCACGGACGCCTGGATGCCGAGAGGTGCGAGAAATCGCTGGTAGGCGAGGGCGATTTTTTCCTGGCCGGCATTCTGGCTCATGATCTCGAACGCGAGCGGTTTGCCCTGCGGGTCGACCATCTTGCCGTCCTTGATCTGATAGCCGGCCTCGCGCATCAGAGAGACGGCAACACGCAGCACGTTGCGATCGCGCCCGGACGCGTCGGTCACCGGCAGGCGATAGGTGCCGTCGAGGATCGCCGGGTTGATTCGATCGCGGGCGTCGCCGATCAGGCCGAGTTCGCGGTCGTCGGCCGGTGCGCCGAGAAAACTCAGCGCCGAGTTCTGCCAGTAGCTCTGCGTGCGCGTATAGGCGCTGTCGAAGAGGTTCTTGTTGACCCACTCGAAGTCGAAGACCAGCGCCAGGCCCTGGCGGAGCTTCAAGTTGTCGAACATTGGCCTGCGGGTATTGAAGACGATGCCGAGCATGCCGGACGGCGTCTTCGGCGTGAAGGTTTCCTTGACGACCTCGCCGGAACGAACCGCCGGGAAATCGTAGCCGCGCGCCCACTTGGTGGCGCTGCCTTCCGGATAGATGTCGATCTCGCCCTTCTTGAAGGCTTCGAACAGCGAGTTCTCCTGGAGGAAATACTCCACGGAGATCTCGTCGTAATTGTCCTGGCCGACCTTCGAGGGCAGGTCCTTGGCCCAATAGTCCGGGTTTCGCTTGTAGACGATGCGCTCGCCCGGTTTCACCTCCGCGACGCGGTAGGGGCCGGAGCCGAGCGGCGGCTTCAGCGTGGTCTGGTCGAAGGTCGCAAGGTCGATGGCATGTTTCGGCAGCACCGGCGACAGGCCGAGCAGGAGCGGCAGCTCGCGGTCGGCATCCTCGGTGAAGGTAAAGCGCACGCTGCGCTCCCCGACCTTTTCGAGCTTCGCCACCTTGGCCATGCGGTTGCTGAAGGGGACACGCCCCTTGTCACGCAGCAGCTCGAAGCTGAAGATCACGTCCTCGGCGGTAACAGGTTGCCCGTCGGCCCAGCGGGCCTTCGGGTTGAGATTGAACTGGATGAAGGTCCGGTCGTCATCCCACTCCACTGTTTCGGCGAGCAGGCCATACATGGTGAAGGCCTCGTCGCGCGAACGCTGCATCAGCGATTCGTAGACGAGGTTGCCGTATTCCGGATCCCACATGCCGCGTGCGGTGGTGCGCATGCTCTTCAGGATGAAGGGATTGAGGCTGTCGAAGCTGCCGACGACGCCATAGGAGATCTTTCCACCCTTTTTTACGTCCGGATTGACGTAGGGAAAGTTCTTGAAATCGGCAGGCAGCGCCGGCTCTCCGTGCATGGCAATCGCATGCACGGGAGCGGCTGCCGCAGCAGTGCCGAATGAAGTGGCGGTCAGGATCAGCGCCAGACCGGAAAGAATTGCACGCAAGGTCACCTCCCGTGAGGGGTATCAACAGGCCGATTCCCCGAACGTTACCAATGCCGACGGATGAATCCAACCGATCCGCGGTCCAAATTCCGCCTAGTATGAAGTCAAAAAATGACAGGAAACACTGGATAATCGAAGCGAGCCAATGTAACAGGTGTTTCCGGAAACGGGGTCATGCATTTGCCTTATTTGGCCAACAGGACAACGGCGGCTGACGATACTCACCTGCGGAACAACTGTTCCGTTACCGGATTTCAGGAGACGGAATCACAATGATCTTCAAGTCGAATATTGCAAAACGTTCGGGCATGGCAGCGCTGGCGCTCACTGTAGCTGCTGCGGGCGTTCCGAGCGTTGCGTCTGCACAGCAGGCTGGCGGCAAGCCGCCGCAGGGCTGGTTCAAGGTTTGCACCAAGCAGGAAGACAACGATGTCTGCATCGTTCAGAACCTGCTGACCGCCAACAACGGCCAGCTCGTGACCGCTGTCGGCCTCATCACCGTCTCCGGCAAGGTCAACCGCAAGATCATGCAGGTTTCCGTACCGTCCGCGCGCCTCATTCCGACCGGCGTTCAGATGCAGATCGACGGCGGCAAGCCGGTCAAGCTCGACTACGCCATCTGCATGCCCGACAAGTGCGTTGCAGAAGCGCCGCTTTCCGACCAGCTGATCGCCAGCCTGAAGAAGGGCAATGAGGTCGTCTTCACCTCGGTCAACTTCCAGCGCGCTCCGAACCCGATCAAGATGGCCCTGACGGGCTTCACCGGTGTGTTCGACGGCGAGCCGATCGAGCAGTCGCAGCTCGAAGAGCGTCAGCGCCTGCTGCAGGAAGAAATGCAGAAGAAGGCCGAGGACGCGCGCAAGAAGCTTGAAGAAGCCCAGAAGGCTGCCAAGCAGAACTAAGCGGTCCTCCGCAAACTCATAAAGAAACGCCCGGACCTCGCGGTCCGGGCGTTTTCATTTGTTCGAGAGCGCAGTGCCTTAGTGCCGGAACGTCGCCTTGGGTCTGTAGTGGCCGACGCCATCCTTGTCGAACAGGGCATCGACTTGCGCGTGGCGCATCGGCCGGTCGCTGTCGTCGAATTCCAGGTTCTGCTCGGAGACGTAGGCGACATACTCGCTGTCGTCGTTCTCGGCGAACAGGTGATAGAAGGGCTGATCCTTGCTCGGGCGGATCTCCTGCGGAATGGCGTTCCACCACTCCTCGGTGTTGGCGTATTCCGGGTCGACGTCGAAAATGACGCCGCGGAACGGGAAAACCCGATGGCGAACCACCTGTCCGATCTCGAATTTGGCGTTTCTCTGTTTCATGACGCAACACATCCTTTCAGGAGATTATCTGGGTTGGCGAACCCAAAACATCAATAGGGAATTCCCTACACCCTCCATTGATCGATCTCGCCGCGCGTGTCCCGCGGACGCGCAAAAGTTGTTGGCAACATAATATCACACAATTCGACGGTTTCGTGCCGCTCCTTGTTCAGGGCGCTCGCAATCGTGCGCGCCAAAGAAAAGGCCGGCGGCTCCGTTTGAGAAGCCGCCGGCCCTTGAGCACGGCTTGAACCGGTTGCCGATGCCGCCGGTTCCAATGGTTTTAGACCGAGTAGTACATGTCGTACTCGACCGGATGCGGGGTCATTTCGAAGCGCATGACTTCCTGCATCTTAAGTTCGATGAAGGAATCGATCTGGTCGTCGTCGAAGACGCCGCCGGCCGTCAGGTACTTGCGGTCCTTGTCGAGGCTTTCCAGCGCTTCGCGCAGCGAGCCGCAAACGGTCGGGATCTTCTTCAGTTCCTTCGGCGGCAGGTCATAAAGGTCCTTGTCCATGGCCTTGCCGGGGTGCAGCTTGTTCTTGATGCCGTCGAGGCCGGCCATCAGCATGGCTGCGAAGGCGAGGTAGGGGTTGGCGGTCGGGTCCGGGAAGCGGACTTCGACGCGCTTGGCCTTCGGGTTGGTGCCGAACGGAATGCGGCACGAAGCCGAACGGTTGCGTGCCGAATAGGCGAGCAGAACCGGTGCTTCATAGCCCGGGACGAGACGTTTGTAGGAGTTCGTCGACGGGTTGGTGAAGGCGTTCAGCGACTTGGCATGCTTGATGATGCCGCCGATGAAGTAGAGGCAGGATTCCGACAGGCCGGCATATTCATCGCCGGCGAAGGTCGGCTTGCCGTCCTTCCAGATCGACAGGTGTACGTGCATGCCCGAGCCGTTGTCGCCGAAGATCGGCTTCGGCATGAAGGTTGCCGTCTTGCCATAGGCATTGGCGACCTGGTGCACGACGTACTTGTAGATCTGCATCTTGTCGGCGTTGCGCACCAGCGCGTCGAACTTGACGCCGAGCTCGTGCTGGGCGGCCGCCACTTCGTGGTGATGCTTTTCGACGGTGACGCCCATTTCGGACAGAACCGTCAGCATTTCAGAGCGCATGTCCTGGCAGCTGTCGATCGGCGGAACCGGGAAGTAGCCGCCCTTGACGCGCGGGCGGTGGCCGAGGTTGCCGGTCTCATAATCGGTGTCGTCGTTCGACGGCAGTTCCGAGGAGTCGAGCTTGAAGCCGGTGTTGTACGGGTCGGCCTTGTACTTGACGTCGTCGAAGACGAAGAATTCTGCTTCCGGGCCAACGAAGACGGTGTCGCCGATGCCGGATGCCTTGAGGTAGGCTTCAGCCTTCTTGGCCGTGCCGCGCGGGTCGCGGTTGTAGGATTCGCCCGAAACCGGATCGAGAATGTCGCAGATGATGACCATCGTCGACTGCGCGAAGAACGGGTCCATATGCGCTGTTTCCGGATCGGGCATCAGCACCATGTCGGACTCGTTGATGGCCTTCCAGCCGCCAATCGAGGAACCGTCGAACATGACGCCATCGGCGAACATGTCTTCGTCGACGCAGACCACATCCATCGTTACGTGCTGCAGCTTGCCCTTGGGATCGGTAAAGCGCAGGTCGACGAACTTGACGTCGTTGTCCTTGATTTGCTTCAGAATATCGCTTGCAGTCGTCATTTGCCGTTATTCCCTGTGTGAGATGACGAGGATTTGAAAAGAACCGGGCCGAACGGCCCGTGATGTCAGATGGCGTCGAGGCCGGTTTCGCCCGTGCGAATTCGGATGACTTCTTCCACATTGGAAACGAAAATCTTTCCGTCACCAATGCGGCCGGTTTGCGCGGCGTTGCGGATCGCCTCGATGACGGCCTCCGCGTTTTCATCCGCCAGCACGACTTCGACCTTTACCTTCGGCAGGAAGTCCACCACGTATTCGGCGCCGCGATACAGCTCCGTGTGACCCTTCTGCCGCCCGAAGCCCTTGGCTTCCGTGACGGTGATACCCTGCAGACCGACTTCCTGAAGGGCTTCCTTCACTTCGTCGAGCTTGAAGGGCTTAATGATCGCTTCGATCTTTTTCATGAGAAAATGTCTCTCCGCTTCTCCCTTGAAAGCAGGATCATGCCCGCTCGCCCTGAATATGCACGTTGCATGCCAGTTTTTCTGCGAAAATCTGTCAGAACGACAAAAAATCTGCTGTCGGCGCGCCGATTGCGGGATTTCCATACCTTCGGCGGGCGCGATCTGCCTATTTTTTATGATTTCCGATCTAAAGATGCCCGCTTTTTGCGGCGTCTCCGCGTCATTGCTGGCGCAAAGCTTGTTATTTGAGCAACAATTATGTGCAAATGCATGATTTTAAGGCAATCGTGAAGGAGGAGCTGAGGCCTTGCTTCACGCGCGTGGGCATGGATAAGTCTGGCGCATGCGCTCCGACCTTCAGCACCTGTTGATCACGCCCGCCGAAATGACGGCAATCGACCGGGCGGCAGCCCAATCCGGCATCGATAGTTTTACGCTGATGCGCAACGCCGGACTGGCGGTGACGGCGGCGGCCCTGCGACATTTTCCGGATGCCCGCCGCTTCGTCGTGCTCTGCGGTCCAGGCAACAATGGCGGTGACGGGTACATCGCAGCCCGCGGCCTTGCCGAAAGCGGGGCGGATGCCGCGGTGTTCGTCCTCGGCGATCCCGCCAGGCTTCAAGGCGATGCAGCGCGGGCCTGGTCCGACTGGAGTGGTCCTGCTGCGCCAATCTCTGCATTCGAACCACAGGCTGGCGATGTCGTCATCGATGCGCTCTTTGGGGCGGGCTTGTCACGCGACCTCCCTGACGACGTCGCTCACCTTATAGAACGGGTCAATGCCAGCGGCGTTCCGGTCGTTGCCATCGATCTGCCGAGCGGCATCGACGGCCGGACGGGCGAGATCCGGGGCGCCGCCTTTGCCGCTCGCCACACCGTCACGTTCATGGCGCCCAAGCCCGGTCATTGGCTTCTGCCCGGGCGATCCCTCTGCGGCACACTCGAGGTGTTCGATATCGGCATTCCCGCGCGGATTGTGCGTGCCGGTGCAGGTTCGCTGCGCCTCATCGCGCCGTTCCTCTGGGCGGGCTGGGGAGGTGACCTGGCGGCCTCGACCCACAAGTTCAAGCGCGGGCATCTGGTCGTTTTCTCAGGCGACCGCCAAGCAACGGGCGCGGCGCGACTTTCGGCGGCAGCGGGCCTTGCGGCTGGCGCTGGCCTGGTTACCGTCGCCACCGGCAAGGCCGCGCTCGGCATCAATGCGTCTCATCTGACGGCGGTGATGGTGAAGGAGATAGAAGGAAGGCGGGAGCTTACCAAATGGCTACAGGACCAGCGCCTGGGAAGCTTCGTGCTTGGGCCGGGTTTTGGCATCGGCAAGAAGGCGAGGGACTTTGCGCTTGCGCTCTGCGATCGCTCTCTGGTGCTCGACGCCGATGGCATCACCTCGTTCCAGACGAACCCCGGCGAACTGTTCGCAGCGCTGGCGAAAGGCGGCGGGCAAATGGTGATGACGCCGCATGATGGCGAGTTCGCTCGCCTCTTTCCGGAGATCGCCGGAGACCATGGGCTTTCGAAGATCGAGAAAGCGCAGGCCGCGGCGCGGGCGAGCCATGCCGTGATCGTCCACAAGGGCGCCGACACCGTCGTTGCCGCGCCGGACGGGCGGGCCGTCGTCAACAACAATGCGCCGCCGTGGCTGGCAACCGCCGGATCAGGGGACGTACTTGCCGGCATCGTCGGCGCGCATCTGGCGAAAGGAATGCCGGCCTTCGAGGCGGCGGCCGCCGCGGTCTGGCGCCATGGCGCAGCGGGCGCCAAGGCAGGGCCAGGCTTGACCGCTGAAGCGCTAATCGGCGCGATACCGCCGATCAGCTGATCGAAAACGCGCGGCCCGACAAGTCACCGCTTGGAAAGGCGACGTACGCCGCATCCGGAACGTATGGGCAGTTAGCCGCGCGTGCCCTTGGCGATCGGCTCCTGGTAGGTGAAGCCCAAGTCCCAGGGGAAATAGATCCAGGTGTCCTGGCTGACTTCGGTCACGAAGGTATCGACGAGCGGCCGGCCCTTCGGCTTTGCGTAGACGGCAGCGAAATGCGCCTTCGGCAGCATTGCCCGTACTTCGGCCGCGGTCTTGCCGGTGTCCGTCAGGTCGTCGACGATCAGCACGCCTTCACCGCCGTCCTTGGTGATTTCAGGCGTGATGCCCTTCAGCACTTTCATCTGCCCCTGCGTGTCGTAGTCATGGTAGGAGGCGACGCAGACGGTTTCGATCATCCGGATATTGAGTTCGCGCGAAATGATCGCGGCCGGAACCAGGCCGCCACGGGTGATGCAAACCATGGCACGCCATTCCTGGCCGTTGTCGGCTAGCCGCCAGGCAAGCGCCCGGGCATCGCGGTGGAACTGGTCCCAGGAAACGGGAAAGGCTTTATCGGGCAGCGACATGGGTGGGCTCCGGCTTGTCTGAACGAGGGTAAGGCGAAGCGTCCGGCAGATCGGGCAGGCGGGAACGCGTCATCCTGATTTGCCGACATGCAATAACGGCATTGAGGCCTTGAGTGCAAGGGCTTCGCGCTATCCCTTTGCCCGCGCATCGGCGATTGCCTGGATCATCGCCTGGACATCAGCCTCCGCTGCAGCAAGCGCTTCCGGATCGCGGGCCCGCACGACGATATCCGTCGAGAAGGTCTTGCCGTCAAATTTCGGGTAGGAGCCGATGCTCGTCTCCGGATGGTTCTTCTGCACTTCGGTCAGCGGGCTGCCGATATCGCCCTCGCCGAAGGGCGAGCGTACGGTGCGGGAGAGGAGGGGCGAGCCGACGTTCAGGCCGGGCAGCAGCGCGTCGAGCATGGCCTGGAAGACCTGCGGCACGCCGGCCATGACATGCACGTTGCCGATGGCGAAGCCAGGCGCTGTCGATACCGGGTTGGGGATATGGCGTGCACCGAATGGCATGCGCGCCATGCGCTTGCGCGCGTCGGTAAACTCCATGTTGCGGCGTTCGTACATGGCGCCGAGCAGCGCCATCGCCTCGGACTCGTAGATGCATTCGACGCCGAAGGCGCGAGACACGGCATCGGCCGTGATGTCGTCATGCGTCGGGCCGATGCCGCCGGATGTGAAGACGTAATCGTAGCGGCTGCGCACCGCGTTGATCGCCTCGACGATCGCCGCCTCGTCGTCGGCGACGATGCGCACTTCCTTCAGGTCGATGCCGACCATGGTCATCATGTCGGCGAGGTGACCGATGTTCTTGTCCTTGGTTCGCCCCGACAGAAGTTCGTCGCCGATGGCGACCATGGCGGCAGTGACGACTTTTATGCTGCTCATCGGGTGATCCTGTTTGTTTAGTCAGTCATTTAACAGTGAATTATTATTGTTCACATTGCGAGAACAGTCTGTTTCCCGGACGGCTCCTCGCATGCGGCTGCATTTTGATAAATCTTCCGCGCAGCAGTGATCAAGTGGGATCGCTTGTATCCAAAGGAGCAATTATGGCCAAGGTTCTCGTTCTCTACTATTCGGCATACGGACACGTCGAAACCATGGCTTACGCCGTGGCCGAAGGCGCCAAGTCTGCCGGCGCCGAAGTCGACGTCAAGCGCGTTCCGGAACTGGTGCCGGACGAGATCGCCAAGGCCTCTCATTTCAAGCTCGACCAGGCCGCGCCGATCGCCCATGTCGAGGAGCTTGCCCAATACGACGCGATCATCTTCGGCGCCGGCACGCGCTTCGGCACCGTTGCTTCGCAGATGCGCAACTTCATCGATCAGACGGGTAGCCTGTGGGCGTCTGGCAAGCTGGTCGGCAAGGTCGGCTCGGTCTTCACGTCCTCGGCCACCCAGCATGGCGGTCAGGAATCCACCATCCTCGGCTTCATTCCGACGCTGATGCATCACGGCATGGTCGTCGCTGGTCTTCCCTACGCCTTCCAGGGCCAGATGGGCCTTGACGAAATCAAGGGCGGCTCGCCCTATGGCGCCTCGACGATCACCGATGCCGACGGCTCGCGCCAGCCGTCCGAGGTCGAACTCCAGGCGGCCCGCTTCCAGGGCGCGCACGTCGCCAAGATCGCTGCGAAGCTTTCGGCCTGATCATTTCGACGCAATCGTTTCAAGAGCTTAGGCGGCACCGCAAGGGGCCGCCTTTTTGTTTTGCGGCTAGCCTTTCCGGGTGATTCGCGAATGTGGCAATTCGTACCACACTTGTGCTAATATCCGCGGCGTTCGGCATTGAGTATGCCTTTGACGAGGAGGAATGCAGGGCCGTGCGGCAACGGCCCGCCGAAGACGGAAACGTCTTTCGGATTATCGGGAGGGAAGTATGGCGCGAATTACGTACACCATCGTTCCTCATGACGGCGGATGGGCCTATAAGGCCGCCGACGCCTTTTCGGAACCCTTTCCCAACCGCGAAACGGCGCTTGCCGCCGCCAAGGCCGCCGCCGCCGAACAGCAAGTCGGCGGCGACGACGAGGAGATCAGCTTCCAAGACGAAGAGGGCCACTGGCACTTCGAACACACGGATGGCGGCGATCGGCCTGAAGCGACCGTCGAAGACGGCTGAAACGGTCAAGGCGACCGGCTCATTGCGAACACATAGCGTTTAGTATTGCGTGCACACCATCTCTCCACGGAGGATATTCGATGCACTACAGCGTTCAGATCTTCACCTGGACCCCGCGGCAGGGTGTCCACCAGGTCGGATCGGCAATCGAGGTGGACGCCCCCAATTCCAAGGCGGCAGCGGTCTCGCTTCTCGGCCTCAGGCTGGAAAACCAGGGATGCGCAACGAAACTCGCCGTCCGCGTCTGGCACGACGACGCCTACCAGGCGGAATGCGATTGTTATTACTACAACAACTGAGCGGCCAGTCTCGCCGGCGCAACGTCTCGCTCTCCTGAGAGCGTCGGATGCGCCTATCCTGTTGATCCTTGAAAACCGATTGCCTGGTGCGGGCGGCGGGGATCGAACCCGCACAGCCAAGGCCGAGAGATTTTAAGTCTCTTGCGTCTACCAGTTTCGCCACGCCCGCATACAGCCTAGATCAAACACTCAGGTCAAACAGTCAAGGGTGATCGGGGGTTTCGGGGTGGACAACGCGCTTAGGCGCGCTGTTCTCTCGTCTTCATGAAGTAGAAGACGGCCGCGGCAATCAGTGCCCCAAGGCCGTAGACGATAAACGCGTCGACAAACGGCCAGCCCGAATTGAACGAGTAGATGGCGGGTGCGGGAAACAACAGAACCGCCGAAAACAAGCGCCAACATTGGTTCCCCTCATCTAAGCCACCATGGGGACGATAAGCTGACTCGTGTATCATCGATACGAATCATCTTATAGTTTCAATCGACTTGGCGCTTGCGGACGACAGTCAAGCCTTCAGTGTCAAGCGCTCAAGGACCGTGGCCAACCCGCCGAGATCCGCAATCTCGCGAAAACGCGGATGGTCCTCCGGCTTATCGTGGTGTTCGAACGACCAGGTGAGCGCGTGCGGGACATAGACACCCCAGCTTCCGGCACCGAGTGCAGGCACGATATCCGACTTCAGCGAATTGCCGACCATCATGCTTTTCAGCGCTCCGTCGCCGTGGCGTTTGAAGATGCGCTCGTAGGTGGCGACGGTCTTGTCGCTGACGATCTCGACGGCGTTGAAGTAGTCGCCAAGGCCGGAGGCGGCGAGCTTGCGCTCCTGGTCGAAGAGATCGCCCTTGGTGATCATGACAAGTCGAAAATGGCCGTGAAGCGCCTCGAGGGTTTCCTTGACATGCGGCAGCGGCTCGACCGGGTGCACGAGCATGTCGCGCCCAACGGCGAGGATTTCTGCGATGACCGAGGAGGGGACTTTGCCACCGGTAACGTCAACGGCGGTTTCGACCATGGAGAGCACGAAGCCCTTAATGCCGAAGCCGTAGAGCCCAAGGTTGCGCTTCTCTGCGGCAAGCAGCCGGTCGGAGAGATGTTCGGTGTCGGTGTGCGGTCTCAGAAGCTCGGCGAAGCGCGCTTCCGTCAGCCGGAAGAACTGCTCGTTCTGCCAGAGTGTATCGTCGGCATCGAAGCCGACGGTCGTTACAGTATGGGGCATAATATTACGGTCCGGCAATCTTGAAGGGTTGGTCGACGCTGGCACTTTTGCCGCTGTTGACGTCATTGAAGTGGAAGCGCAGCACATAGTCGCCGGCAGGCGCGCCGGAAACGTCGATGGTCAGCGTCGAATAGATTTCCTGGTTTCTGAGGTGGCCGGTGAAGGTGAAATCGCCGAACGCCTTCTGGCCGGCGAGCACGTCGCCCTTCGGATTGAGAATATCGAAATCAACGGTGAAGTGGCTTTCGAGTTGGCCTTTCGTTGCCGAATCCTTCCAGGTGAGGCCGATCGGCTCGATATAGGAGATCAGCGACTCTCCCTCCTTGAAGACTGCGCCCTCGCGCGGATCGTACATGGCGTAGCCAGTCGGCGCCTTGGTCACGAAAACCGCCTTGCCGATCGCCAGCGGCAACGTTTGCGAAAAGTCGCTCATCGCCTGGCGGAGCAGGTCATGGGCTTTCGCCGCGTCGCCGGAAGCCGCGAGCTTTTCGGCCTGCACCGCCGCGTCGGCAAGCGGGCCTGCATGGGCCGCGAGACCAGCCGAAAGCGTCACGGCGGCGGTCAGCATCGCCAGACGACGTATATGTTTCACCATGACGTTCCCCCATCGCCGGTTTCGACCGACTTTCGGCATCTGCTGCACCGAGTCAAGACGATAGGGCCGCCAGGCGAATGGTCAATGCTTCCAGAAGACCGGCGTCAGGATTACCAGCACGGTCAGCACTTCGAGACGACCGAGCAGCATCATCAGCGACAGCAGATAGAGTTCGGGATCGCCGAGCGTCGAGAAGTTGCCGGCCGGCCCGATGATCGGACCAAGGCCCGGGCCGACATTGGAAAGGCAGGTAATGACGGCCGAGGTGGCGGTGACCAGATCGTAGCCGAGCGCGCCCATGGCGAGACTGCCGAGCACCCAGAGCAGCATATAGGTGATGAAGAACAGGAAGATGGAGCGCTGCGTGTCCGCGTCGACGGTGTTGCCGCCATAGCGCACCGCATAGATCGCATTGGGGTAGACGATCTTGTTCAAACCCGACCGGATCGCATTGAAGAGCACGATGAAGCGATAGGCCTTGATGCCACCGGCGGTCGAGCCGGAGCAACCGCCCATGAAGGTGGCGATGAAGGCTGCGATGACGACGAAGGGTCCCCAGAGGCTGTAGTCCTGGCTGGCATAGCCGCTGGTCGAGAGGATAGAGGTGATGTTGAAGAAGGAGTGTGCCAGCGCCAGATGGAATTCCACGCCATTGGCGAGCCGATGATAGACGGCAACGGCAATCGAGAAGGCCGAGAGATAGCCGAGGAACACGATGATCTGCGGGTCGCGCAGCGCATCCAGCCTGCCACGGGCGACCAGCACGATCAGGATCGAGAAGGGCAGGCTGCAGAGCGCCATAAAGAAGGTGGCGGTCCAGAGCAGCGGAATGCTGCCGAAATAGGCGAAGGATGCGTCATGGGTGGAAAAGCCACCCGTCGCCACCGTCGACATCGCGTGGTTGATCGCATCGAAGCGGTTCATGCCCGTCAGGAAATAGCCGATCGTGCAGAGAAGCGTGATGACGACATAGATCGCGAGGAAAGCGCGGCTGAAGCTCGCGAGCCGGGCAAATGGTTTGTCACCGGTGTCGGAGGATTCCATCTTGAAGAACGACATGCCGCCGACCCTGAGATAGGGGATGATGAACAGGCCGAGCACGACGATGCCGATGCCGCCGAGCCAGCACAAAAGTGACCGCCAGAGGAGGAGCCCGGGCGGCGCATCGTCCAGACCGACGATCACTGTCGCACCGGTCGTCGTGATGGCCGAGACGGATTCGAACAGTGCCTGGGCAAAATCGAGCTTCATCGATGACAGCCAGAGCGGGATCGCGCCGACAACCGAGAACACGGCCCACAGCATATTGACGAGAACAAAGCCGAACTTCTTGGAGAAGGGCGGCGGGCCCATGCGCGTCGCCATGAAGGTCGCAAGCGAAAGGCCGCCGACCATGAACGCCGAAGCGGCAAAGATCTGCCAATCCGAATGGCCGTAATAGAGATCGACCATCGCCGGCACCAACATGGCGCAGGCAAGATATATGCCGAGGATCGCCGAAATGTGCACGGCATGCCGGATCAGGGTTGCGTTCAAGCGTTTATTTCCCGGAAGAACAGTGTGGCCGTGCCGGTGGAACGGTCAGTGCGTCATTTTCAACGTCGGCCCGATTCGAGTCAAAGCCATGGCTTCGGGCGTTGCGATGTGCAATAGCGACGGCCAGCGACCAACTCAACGGAAGACCGCACGTGATGAAGCAGGATGTCGAAACCGCAACCGAAGCCTTGCGGGAGATCTTCCCGCCGACGCCGCTGCAGCTCAACGAGCATTTGAGCGCACGCTACGGTGCGAATATTTATCTGAAGCGCGAGGATCTTTCGCCGGTTCGCTCCTATAAGATCAGGGGCGCCTTCAACTTCTTCCGCAAGGCGATCGGTGCCGGCGCCTCGGGTAAGACCTTCGTCTGCGCCTCGGCCGGCAACCATGCCCAGGGCTTCGCCTTCGTCTGCCGCCATTTCGGCGTTCCGGGTGTCGTGTTCATGCCGGTGACGACGCCGCAGCAGAAGATCGACAAGACCAGGATGTTCGGCGGCGAGTTCATCACGATCAAGCTGGTCGGCGATATCTTCGACCAGTGCTACAAGGCGGCCCGCGATCACGTGGACGCAATCGGCGGTGTCATGGTGCCGCCTTTCGACCACGCCGACATCATCGAGGGACAGGCAAGCGTCGCGGCGGAAATTGCCTGGCAACTGCCGGAAGAGGTGGTTCCGGATCTCGTCGTGCTGCCGGTTGGCGGTGGCGGTCTTGCCGCCGGCGTCACCGGCTACCTCAAGGATAAGGTTGCAGCCGATCACTTCATCTTCTGCGAGCCGTCGGGTGCGCCGAGCCTGCGCGAAAGCCTGGAAACCGGCAGCGTCGTGACCCTCGATCAGGTCGACAACTTCGTCGACGGTGCCGCGGTTGGGCGCATCGGCGACCTCAATTTTGCGGCACTTCGGCGTTTCTCGCCTGACCAGGTCATGTTGCTGTCGGAGAACGCGATCTGCCAGACGATCATCGACATGCTGAATGTCGAAGGCGTCGTGCTTGAGCCGGCTGGCGCTCTTTCGATCTCGGCGCTGGAAGCGCTGGGACCGGAGACGCTTGCGGGCAAGACGGTGGTCGCGGTCGTTTCCGGCGGCAACTTTGATTTCGAGCGCCTGCCTGACGTCAAGGAGCGGGCGATGCGCCACGCCGGCCTCAAGAAGTACTTCATCCTGCGCATGGCACAGCGGCCGGGCGCGCTCCGCGACTTCCTCAACCTGCTCGGCGACGAGGACGATATCTCGCGCTTCGAATATCTGAAGAAGTCAGCGCGCAACTTCGGTTCCATCCTGATCGGCATCGAGACGAAACATGCCGAGAATTTCCCGGTGCTGAAGGCTCGCTTCGACGCCGCGGGGCTGCGCTACCAGGACATTACCGAGAACGAGATCCTTTCCAACCTCATCATCTGACGGGAGTGGGCGTCGCGGTCAATTATCGGCACTTAGGCTTTGACAGTGTCGGCCGCGGCGTCTAAGTCTTGGGCATGGCATCGTTTTTCTCGAAATTGTTCGGCCGATCCGGCAACTCCGAAGACCAGGCGCAGGCAGCACCGGGGAAATCCGAGGCCTATGCGGATTGCACCATCCGTGCGACACCGATGCGCGAGGGCTCGCAGTACCGTCTGGCGGGTAACATCGAGAAGGCCTCGGCCGAAGGCGGCGCCAAGGTTCGCAGCTTCATCCGTGCCGATCTCTTCACGTCCGAGCAGGACGCGATCGACGCGGCGCTGCGCAAGGGGCGCCAGATCATCGACCAGACTGGCCCGTCGCTGTTTTCCGACGTCGCCTCGTCGCGCCAGGTCTGAGCCGGCCTGTCTCTTCAAGATAATCTAATGTAAACATAAGCTTGCCTGTCGAAGCTCATGTCTTGCGGTAGGAATGCCGTGGACTTGTGTCGGCGGTTCAGCCGGCTGGTCGACTGCGCGCCAAGTGTGTGGGCGGCCGCAAGCGGCAGCCCACACTGATCGGTTGGGGGCTCAGAGCTTAATGCGGAAGCGCGCAAAACCTTCGGCGGCGTCGCCAGCGTCCTCGATCGTCACGCCCTTCACCTGTGCCAGGAACTGCCGTGCCTTCGGTCCACTGTCAAATGTCACGCTCGTCCCGGCGAGCGGAACGAAGGTCCAGTTGGCGTCGGCCGACGGATTGATCGTGCCCTGGTCGATGATGTAGCGCACCACCACATCGCGGTTGGTGTCGGGAGCCACGAACACCACCTTGTCGGCGGTGATGTCGGGGAAGTTGCCGCCGCCGCCGGCCCGGTAGTTGTTGGTGGCGACGACGAATTTCTGCGCCGGATCAATCGCTTGTCCATTGAACTGCAGGTTCTTGATGCGGTTCGAGGCGGCGTTGATCGTGTTGCCGTCCTTGTCGAACTTCGGCGGTACGGAAAGGTCGATTTGATAGGTGACCCCATCGATGACGTCGAAATTGTAGGACGGGAAGCCACCATTGATCAGCGGCGCGTCGGAAGCCCCCGGCTTGACCTCGTTGAAGATGCCGGCCGACATTTCCAGCCAGTTGCGCACCTGTTCGCCTGTTATGACCACGGCCTGCACCGTGTTCGGATAAAGGTAGAGATCGGCGACGTTCTTGATCGCGATGTCGCCGGCCGGGACGTCTGTGTAGTAATCGGCGCCGCCGCGGCCGCCGGCCTTGAAGGGGGCCGCGGCCGAAAGCACCGGCAGGTCGCGGTGCTCGGTGTCCTTCAGCATGTCCTTGATGTACCAGGTCTGCGCCTGGCTGACGATCTGGACCGACGGGTCGTCGGCAACCAGGGCGAAGTAGGAATAGAGCGGCGCGCTGGTCTTGCCGACGGGTGTGCGCACATAGGCAAGCGTCGCCTCGTGGTCCTTTTGTGCGGCGGCCAGAACGTCTTTTCGATCGGCGACTTCAGCCACGACTTTCTTTTCAACGCGCCGATAGATCGGCCGCGCTTCGCTTGTCGAGTTGACGACGCGCCAGGCGCCACCCTCACGCTCGATCAAGAGGTCGATCAGGCCGAGATGCGAACCCCAGAAGCCGCCCATGACGCCGGGCTTGCCGGAGATCAGGCCCTTTTTGTTGTCGACGCCGCCAACGCCGTCGAACTTCGGCCCAGGAAAATCGAGATGGCTGTGACCGGTGACGATCGCATCGATGCCTTCGATCGCGGCGAGCGGAACGGATGCGTTCTCGAGGTTCTCCGCATAGGCTTCCTGGCCAATGCCGGAGTGGGAGAGCGCCACGACGATGTCGGCGCCTTCCTCGCGCATCTGCGGCACCCAGGCTTCCGCCGCCTTGACGATGTCGCGGGCATTGGCCTTGCCCTCCAGGTGCTTGGCGTCCCAGGTCATGATCTGCGGCGGTACGAAGCCGATGAGACCGATGCGGATCTGATGCTCCTGGCCGGAACCGTCCTTCACCTTGCGGTCGAGGATGACATAGGGCTTCAGGAACAGCTCATCCTCCCGCGCACTGGCGGCAAGCGCTCCCTTCGTCAGGTTGGCGCAGACGAGCGGGAACTTCGCCCCGTTCAGCACCTTGAACATGAAGTCCAGGCCATAGTTGAATTCGTGGTTGCCGAGCGTGCCACAGTCATAGCCGAGCACGTTCATGGCCGCGACGATCGGGTGGAGATCGCCGTCCTTCATGCCACGCTGATAGGCGATGTAGTCGCCCATCGGGTTGCCCTGCAGGAAGTCGCCGTTGTCCACGAGGATGGAGTTGGTCGCTTCGGCGCGGATGGCGTCGATGATGGAGGCGGTGCGCGCAAGGCCGACTGTGTCGTTCGGCTTGTCGCCGTAATAGTCGTAGGGGAAGACGTGGACGTGCAGGTCCGTCGTTTCCATGATCCTGAGATGCGCCTGGTTGGCGGCAGCGCGAACCGAGAATGGATGCAAGATGACGAGTGCCGAGGAGGCTGCGGCCCCCGCAAGAAGCGAGCGGCGCGTGAGGTTAAGCGGGGAAGTCATCGATGTCATGCGGTCCTCCATTGATCAAGAATGCGGGTCTTCATGGAAAAGGAATACAATTGGGGGTTTTGTTCGCTGGCGGGCGAACGACGGTGGGTTGGCGCTGAATATGCCGGAAAGCTGGCGTTTCCGAAAGCGGCAGATTTTCGCACTGAAAGGTCGAGCAACAGCGGACACCCGGTAAAGTTTTCTTCAAGTTTCCTGGTTAACGGTGCTTGAGGAAACGGAACCTTCTCAAGCACATGCCAAACGCCAACCTTATTCTCTTCGTCGGCGAGGCACTGGTCTACGTCACGGCGATGATCGGGCTTTTGCACCTTCGTGCCCGGTTGGGTCTCGGGGTCTTTGTCGCGGCCCTCGGCGTCATGCACTTCATCGAGACCTATCTTGCCGCGGTCTTTTATGTGCAACTGCCGTTCGGCGTGATTTCGCCCGGATCGGCCGTGCTGTTCTCCGGCAAGCTGATGATGATCCTCCTCCTCTATGTGAAGGAGGACGCAGCAACGGTGCGCCAGCCGATCTATGGTCTGCTCGCCGGCAATTTCCTGACGGTGGCGCTCAGCCTTCTGCTGCGGCAGCACGATACGGTGTCGATCGTGGCGGAGCGCTCCGCCGACCTCGCCTTCATCGACGAGATGGGGTGGCTGATGGTCTGGGGAACGACGATCCTCTACTTCGATGCGCTGATGATCATCCTGCTCTATGAGCGCCTCGGGCGGTGGTTGCGTCACTTCGTGACCGTCCGTTTCCTCATCTGCGGTTTCGTGGTGCTCACCTTCGATCAGGCCGCCTTCTATGCGGCGCTGCGCTGGTGGAACGGCGCGCCGGCCGAGGTCTTCTGGGGCGGCTGGATGGCGAAAATGCTGGCAGCACCCTTCTATGCCATTGCCGTCGGGCTTTATCTCAACCTCTCGCGCCACCCGTCGCTTGCCATGTCGGACCGGCCGCTTGGCGACATCTTCAACACGCTGACCTTCCGTGAGCGCTACGAGGACCTCTTGTCGCGCTCCGGGCAGGACACGCTGACGGGCTCGCTCGACCGTAGCCGGTTCGAGGCCGAGGCACCGGCAATGCTGCGCGCCGCGAGCGCCGAAAACGCAGCCGTGACGCTGATGATCATCGACGTCGACCACTTCAAGGGTGTGAACGATCGATTTGGCCACCTGGAAGGGGACCGTGTGTTGCAGCGTCTGGTGGAAACGGTGAAGTCGAAATTGCGCCCGGTCGACCGGCTGTTTCGCTATGGCGGCGAGGAATTCGTGATCCTGTGTCCGGCAATGATGCATGCCGATGCGCTGCGCCGCGCCGAGGAGATCCGGATTGCGATCTCAGATCAGATTGCGACGCCGGACGGTCGCTCGGTTACGGCGAGTATCGGGCTTTCTTCGACGCCTACCGATGGGGTCTCTGTCGAGGATTTACTGGCGCAGGCCGATCTGAGGCTCTACGCCGCCAAGGGACGCGGCCGCAATTGCGTCGTCGGCCGATAGGTTTTCGGCCGCTTTCAGATGCCGACATTGGGCCGATCGATGATTTCGCGCAGCGAGAAGCTGGAATTGATCTTCACCACATGGGGCAAGGCCGAAAGCCAGTCACGGTGAATGCGTTCGTAGTCTTGCAGATCCTTGGCCGCGACCCGCAGGATGTAGTCATATTCTCCCGACATCAGGTAGCAGACAAGCACGTTCGGACAGAGCTTTACCGCTGCCTCGAATTCGGCGAGCGTCTTTGCGAACTGCCCCGAGAGCGAAATATGCACGATGACCATGATCTGGTAGTCGAGCGCCTTGTGGGCGATCCGCGCATGATAGCCGGCGATCGTTCCCGATTTTTCCAGGATGTCGACGCGCCGAGAACAGGCGGACGGAGAGAGTCCGACCTTCGCTGCGAGGTCGGCATTCGAGATCCGGCCGTTCTGCTGAAGAATGCGCAGAATCGCATGATCGATGGCATCAAGTTCGCTCATTCGTGATTTCCCTCAATCCTGCGCCCATTGTCGCAACATTCTTCGAAATCAATGCGCGCTGGCTTTCGTCTTTGCAAGGACATTCGATTGTCGGCGTGTTTTGCTGATTGCCTCATCAAAAGCGGCGCAAAGCCCAACAGGAGAGGAACGCAAGGATGCGTGTCGGTTGCCCGAAGGAAATCAAAAACCATGAATATCGTGTCGGCTTGACGCCCGGCTCGGTGCGTGAATATGTTGCCCATGGCCACGAGGTAATCGTGGAGACCAAGGCCGGGGCAGGGATCGGCGCGGACGACGATGCGTACCGTGCCGCTGGCGCGAAAATCGTCGCGACGGCGAAGGACGTGTTCGAAAAGTCGGACATGATCGTCAAGGTCAAGGAGCCGCAGCCCTCCGAATGGGCGCAACTGCGCGAAGGCCAAATTCTCTATACCTATCTGCATCTTGCGCCCGATCCGGAACAGACCAAGGGCCTGTTGAATTCCGGCGTCACGGCGATTGCCTATGAAACCGTCACCGACGATCGCGGCGGCCTTCCGCTGCTTGCGCCGATGTCGGAAGTTGCCGGGCGCTTGGCGATCCAGGCCGGTGCGACCTCGCTGCAAAAGGCCAATGGCGGCCGCGGCATCCTGCTCGGCGGCGTGCCGGGCGTGCTGCCGGCCAAGGTGACCGTCATCGGCGGCGGTGTCGTCGGCCTGCATGCCGCCCGCATGGCGGCGGGTCTTGGCGCTGACGTCAGCATCATCGATCGCTCGATCCCGCGTCTGCGCCAGCTCGACGATCTCTTTGCCGGCCGCGTGCACACGCGCTATTCGACCATTGACGCGCTGGAAGAGGAAGTGTTTTCAGCCGATCTTGTCATCGGCGCCGTGCTCATCCCGGGGGCGGCAGCACCAAAGCTTGTGACCCGCGAAATGCTGACCGGCATGAAGAAGGGGGCTGTCATCGTCGATGTCGCCATCGACCAGGGCGGCTGCTTCGAAACCTCGCATGCCACGACCCATTCCGATCCGACCTATGAAGTCGACGGCATCGTGCATTACTGCGTTGCGAACATGCCGGGTGCCGTGCCGGTGACCTCGGCGCATGCGCTCAACAACGCGACACTGCATTATGGTCTGCAACTCGCCGACAAGGGCCTGAAAGCGATTGCCGAAGACCGGCATCTGCGCGCCGGCCTCAACGTGCACCGCGGTCGCGTCACAAACGCACCCGTCGCTGAAGCACTCGGCTATGATGCCTATGCGCCGGAAGCGGTGCTGAACGTCGCCTGACGGAATTGATCCAGCGGCCCGGCAGCGATGCCGGGCCGGTTGCCACGAAGGCGTCAGGCGGTGACGATCCGGCACTGGTAGCAGCTGTACTTGGTCGAGCGCACATGGACGGCTGAAATGTCGGATTGTGCCAGCAGTTCATTCGCTCGAGTTTCAAGCTGTTCCCTGGCGATTACGTCACCGGTCCCATAGACGATCCGTTCGTCGGGGCCGTAGCCGCGCAGGAGATAGCTGTCACGCGAGCTCAGGATCGGCGGCAGGGTTTCGCCATCATGCGCCGGGCACGCCTCGGCGTGCATGAACACCGGGCCGGTTTCCGCATAAGGCTGCAATGAGGAAAACGGTCGAAGCGCGAAAACCAAATAGGGCGCGCCGGCTTCGACATAATCCAGGCAATGACGGCACGGTACGCCGTCGCCATCGGAGATCTGTCGCTCCGGCGCATTGCCATACGCGTCCAGCCCGCCCTCTCTCATCCGGCGGGCTTCCGCGTCAGACATCGGAATATAGCGCAGCGACATCGTGTATCTCCTTGATCGGCTTGAATTGTTCGATCAGGAGAGTGCACCGGCCGCAGCCACCGGGACACCCGGAACTTGCCGGATGGTGTTCGTCAGAGGTTTTTCACCAGGCTCAGAAGCTCGGCATCGGTCAAAGGCTCGACCGTGGCCTCGCGGGTCGCGACTGGCGAGAAGCCGAATTGCTGATAGAGCTGCAGCGCGCGGGGATGGTCGAGGTTGTTGGTGGTCACCTTCAGCTTGCTCGGATTCAGCGCCCAGGCGGCAAACAGCGTCTGCAGCAGGAACCATTTGCCGAGCCCGAGGCCGAGTGCGTGTTCCATCAGCCCGAAATGCACAAGTTCGACCACATCGTCGTCGCCCTGATGCAGTTCGAAGAATCCGGCCGGCGCGCCGTTGACGTAAAGAACCGTCACGCTCCTCCGCTTGTCGCCAAGCAGTGCTGCCAGATCCTCGTCGCTCATCCGCAGCCGTTCGGTCCAGTGCCAGCGACGTCCGACGCGCAGATAGAGAAACCGATAGTAGCCGAGCGGAATGTCGGAGACGCGCAGGATCGCCGTCTGGATATTGACCGGCATCGGCAGGCTCTGCTTCGGCGGAGCGGTCATTTCGAGTTCGGTGACGTGCGCCGTCAGTGAGGCGAGCTTCGGAGGGCGCATGGCGTCACTCGCGACCTGTGACGACGGCGGTGTCGGTGCGGCCACCCCATTCCGACCAGGATCCGTCATAGAGCGTGTTGTCGGTGTGGCCGAGCGACTGTAGCGCCAGGGTGATGATGGCGGCAGTTACGCCCGATCCGCAGGTCGTGACCACGGGCTTCGAAAGATCGACGCCGGCCGCTGCGAAGGTCTGGCGGAGGCTCTCAAGATCCTTGAGCTTCCCGTTTTCCGAAAAGACGCCGGAAGGAAGGCTGTGGGCGCCGGGCATGTGACCGGAACGAAGGCCGGCACGCGGCTCGGCTTCCTCGCCATAAAAACGCGGGGCGCCACGGGCATCGGCGATCTGGATCGCGCCGTCGGCGACGATCTGCTTCATTCCGGCCAAGGAGGTAACGGCGGTGGGCGTAAAGCTCGGCTTGAACGTGGCCGGCTTGGGCGAGGGGACATCCGTGCTGACGGGTCGGCCTTCCCGGTTCCAGCCGTCCATGCCGCCATCCAGCACATAGACATTCTTGGCACCCATGATGCGCAGTTCCCACCAGACGCGCGGCGCCGTCATGATGCCCGGGCCGTCATAGACGACGATCGTATCCGTCTCGCTGACGCCAAGCGTGCCGACGGCTTCAGCAAAGGCTTCCGGCGAAGGCAGCGTATGCGGCAGGCCGCTCGTATGGTCGGCAATGGCGTCCTGGTCGAAGAAGACAGCACCGGGAATGTGGCCGGCGTCGTATTCCGCCTTCGGGTTGCGCTTCTGTGCCGGCAGGTACCACGAGGCGTCCAGGATCCGGATCGAGGGATCGCCGAGGCGCTCCTGCAGCCAATCGGCGGAAACGACAAAGGCGCTCTTGTTGTTGGTCACGATCGCAACTCCTTACTCAAACTGATGCGCGGTCTTCGGCGCTGCCGAAGCGGATACGGAACCGGCGGTTCTCCTTACCCTTTTTCTCGATCTTGGCGATGTGGATGGCGCCGACTTCCTGCGTCTCCGACACATGCGTACCGCCGCAGGGCTGGCTGTCGACCGCCGAGTTCTCGCCGATGCAGACAAGGCTGACGCGCCCAAGGCCGATCGGCGGGCGAACATTCTTCGACTTGACGATGCCGGGGTTGGCGGCCAGCTCGTCATCGGTGATCCACTGGACGTAAACGGGGTGGTTTTCGTCGACGAGCTTCATCAGTGCTGTTGTGACCTCGTCCCGGTCGATCGTCTCGTTCATGTCGAAATCGACACGGCTCTCGTCCTCGCCGACCGACGCTCCGGTGATCGGGAAGGGGCAGACGACCGAAAGCAGATGGCAGGCCGTGTGCATGCGCATCAGCCGGTAGCGGCGCGGCCAGTCGATGTGCAGAACCAGCTTCTCGCCGATCTCGGGCGCCGGCTGGCCCTCGGCTGGCACATGGATGATGATATCCTTGGTCTCCCCATGGCGGGCGACCGCGATGTCGATGCGGCTGCCATCGGCGCGCTCCAGAAAGCCCGCATCGCCAGGCTGGCCGCCGGAGGTGGCATAGAAGCAGGTCTGATCAAGCTCGATCCCGCCATCTTCGAGGATTCCGGTGACGCTGGCCTCACATGTCGAGAGGTAGAAGTCGTCACGGAAGAGGGCAGTCACGGTCCTGGTCATCGCATTCCTATCCAACTGATTCGTATGGCACTGCAATGTTGGAAGCCGTCTTCAACCACGTCGGCACCGGCAGCCCCTTGGAGGCGAGGAAGTCCGGGTTGAAGAGCTTCGACTGATAGCGGTTACCATAGTCGCACAGGATCGTCACGATCGTATGTCCCGGCCCGAGGTCCTTGGCGAGCCGCACGGCCCCGGCGATGTTGATGCCCGTCGAGCCACCCACGCAAATGCCTTCCCGTTCGATCAGGTCGAAGACGTAAGGCACGGCTTCCGAATCGGGAATCTGGTACGAGAAGTCGGGTGTGAAGCCTTCCAGATTGGCGGTGATTCGGCCCTGGCCGATGCCCTCGGTGATCGAGCTTCCTTCGGATTTCAGTTCGCCATTGGCGTAGAAATTGTAGAGGGCCGCACCTTGCGGGTCCGCCAGGCCGATCTTGACCGCGGGGTTTTTGGCTCTGAGGCCCTGGGCGACGCCGGCCAGCGTGCCGCCGGAGCCGACGGCGCAGATGAAGCCGTCGACCTTGCCGTCCGTGTCGCGCCAGATCTCGGGCGCCGTGGACTCCACATGGGCGTCACGGTTGGCGACGTTGTCGAACTGGTTGGCCCAGATCGCCCCGTTTGGCTCGGTCTTGGCCAGTTGCTCGGCGAGGCGGCCGGAGATCTTCACGTAGTTGTTGGGGTTCTTGTAGGGAACGGCCGGTACTTCGACCAGCTCGGCGCCGAGCAGCCGCAGGGCGTCCTTCTTTTCCTGGCTCTGGGTTTCCGGAATGACGATGACGGTGCGGTAGCCGAGCGCCTGGCCGACCAGCGCCAGGCCGATGCCGGTATTGCCGGCCGTACCTTCGACGATGACACCGCCCGGCCGCAACTGGCCGGTGCGCTCCGCATGGCGAATGATCCAGAGCGCCGCGCGGTCCTTCACCGATTGTCCGGGGTTCAGAAACTCGGCCTTGCCGAGGATCGTGCAGCCTGTCGCGTCGGATACGGATTTCAGCCGGATCAGAGGCGTGTTTCCGATTGCTTCGAGCACGGACGGGAGAATGGCCATTTTCAGAACCTCGTGTTTGAGGACAGGCACCGCGGTAAGGCGGCACGTACCAGGTAAAAGCGAACGGCGGCCAGCGAATATCGACAACGTTCCGGGACCGCCGAAATGTTGGCGTGTTTTCGGCTCAGCCTGCACTTCAGGCAAGAAATAGCGTTTCGCCGTCGCTCTGTCCCGAACAAAAATCGTCTCCAGGGACTGCGAGAGCCGGCGGCAAGGAGCGCTGCCGCGAAGAAGGGTCGGGCAAGGGCGTACGTGTTTCCCGGCGCGTGCCGAGGAGTGAGTGATGAGTATTCAATCTACGAAATCGGAACAGAAACTGGCTTGGGTGACGGGCGCAAGCTCGGGAACCGGGCGGGCACTGGCGCTCGCGCTGGTGCGGGAAGGCTATTCCGTCGTCGTGACGGCGAGAAACCACGACAGGCTCGTGGACCTGCAGCATGAAGCAGCAAGCGAAGGGCGGATCACCGTGCTCGACGGCGATGTCACCGACCCTGCCGACATGGAGCGGGTGATGGCGGCGATCGAATATGATCACGGGCACCTTTCACTCGTGGTGCTGAACGCCGGGGTCGCGCTGCCGGTGCGCGGAGACGAGCTTCACCGCGAGGCCTTCGAGAAGAGCTTTGCCGTCAACCTCAACGGCGTCGTCAACTGTCTCTTGCCGGCGGTGGACCACATGAAGACGCAGGGGTACGGACACATCGCCATCGTCTCGTCGGTGGCCGGCTACGGCGGACTGCCGACCAGTGCCGCCTATGGCGCCACCAAGGCCGCGCTGATCAATATGGCGGAAAGCCTGAAGTTCGATCTCGACCGGCTCGGCGTCCGGCTGCAGATCATCAGCCCCGGCTTCGTCGATACGCCCGGGACCGCGCGCATTCGCTTTCTGCGACCGGCGCCGGTGAACAGTGAAGAGGCGGCAAGGCGCATCGTTGCCGGCCTGAAGTCGCGAAGGTTCGAAATTGCCTTCCCACGCCGGTTTGCCTACGCGGTGAAGCTCATGGACCTGCTGCCCTACAGCCTCTATTTCCGCCTGCTGAACTGGCTGACCCGCGGCAAGACGGAGGCCATGGAAGGACAGAAGCGCGCCGGACCCGGCGGGCGCCCGCGTCAGGCGGTGTGAAGCACCAGCACCGCGCCGAAGATGAGCGCCAGTCCGACCCAGCCGATCGGCTTCAGCTTCTGACCGAACAGGAAGCGGCCGCAGATGGCCGTCCCGAAGATCCCGGTTGCGCCAAGTACGGCATAGGCGATGGCGAGCTCCATGCCCTTGATGGCTTCCGCCAGGAAGGCAAAGGCGGCGAGCACTAGCAGAATCGAAAGGATGCCCCAGCCGCGGCGGGCGAACCCTTCCGATTTCGTCGAGGCGAGGTTGGCCGCAATATCGAGGATGCCGGCCACGACCGCGAGAACGAAGTAGATGCTAGGCGCGCTCATCGGCGGCTCCTTCACGCGCTGCCTCGTCCTCGTCATGATACTCGCCGGCATTGACGAGCAGGATGCCGACGATCGCCATCGAAAGCCCGAGCATTTCGCGTCCGGTCAGCACATGGCCGAAGACGAAAACCGAAACCAGGGTGATGATGGCGACGCCCGAACCTTCCCAGATCGCATAGGCGACGCCGACCGATATCGTCTTCACCGCCTTTGCCAGGAAGACGTAGGAGAGTGCGATCGAGACATACATGACGATGTGGCCGAGATAGGAGCCGCTTTCGGAAGCGGCCTTCATCACCGTCAGGCCCACCACTTCGGTCGCGATGGCGAGCGCGAGGAAAAACCATGCAAGACGCATGCTGTACCTTTGAACAGAAACTTGGATCGACCGCCTCTTAAGCGCTACGGGTGACGCGGTAAAGACGCGCCGTGCGCTTCACTCGAAGACGATCTGCCGGACGTCGATGTTGCGGGCACGGAACCCGGCCTCGCAGTAGTAGAAGTAGAACTCCCACAGCCGCTTGAAGCGCAGGTCGAAGCCGAGCGGCTCGATCCTGTTCCAGACCGCCCAGAACCGCTCCCGCCATTCGCCGAGTGTGCGGGCATAGTCGACGCCAAAGCCGAAGTCGTTGATCATCTGCAGGCCGACATTGCGGCCAAGCTCGACCAGATGCTCGCGCGTTGGCAGCATGCCGCCCGGGAAGACGTATTTCTGGATGAAATCCGGATTGGAACGATACTCCTCGTAGGATTCGGGCTTGATCGTGATGATCTGCAGTCCGGCCTTGCCCCCGGGTTTCAGGCACCGCTTCAGCTGCGAGAAATAGGTTGCCCAGAATTTTTCGCCGACGGCCTCGAACATCTCGATCGAGACGATGCGGTCATAGGTACCCCTTTCTTCACGATAGTCCTGGAACTTCAATTCGACCCGGTCGGCAAGGCCCGCACGCTGCATGCGTTCGCGTGCGAAGGCCAGTTGCTCGCGGCTGATCGTCAGCCCGGTGATCTTGCAGCCGATTTCCGTTGCCGCAAATTCGGCAAAGCCGCCCCAGCCGCAGCCGATCTCAAGCACATGATCGCCGGTGCGCAGGTTCGTCGCTTCCGCGAGCGCGCGGTATTTGGCTTTCTGCGCTGAGCGAAGATCATTGGCGCCCGTTGCATAAAGCGCAGACGAATAGGTCATGCTCGGATCCAGCCATTCGCTGTAGAAGGCGTTGCCGAGGTCGTAATGGGCCGAGATGTTGCGGCGCGCGCCGGAGTGGGTGTTGGCATTGCGCCAGTGCAGGAACTTGTCGAAAAGGCGCAGGAGCCCGCGCGCACGGTTCGGAAAATTCCTGCCGATTTCGGCGTTGACGAGGAACAGTTCGAGAAAGGCGCCGACATCGGGACTGTCCCAGTCGCCGTCGATGTAGCTTTCCGCAGCCCCGATGGTGCCGCCCGAGATAGCACGCTGCGGCAGGTTCCAGTTGTTGAGGTTGAGGATGGCGCTGGGGCCGGCCCTGGCGCCTTTGATCACCAGCCTGCGGCCGTCTGGCGTGGCGAGCATCAACGTTCCCACCTGAAGGTGCACCAGGGCGCCAAGCACCATGCGCGCCTTGAGCGGAAATTCCCGCACGGCCGTCGCCAGATTTTCGGAAGATAGCTCCACCGCACCGGCAAATGCAGCAAAATCGGCTTCCAGGTTACGCATACACCACCCCCTCAGCTGTTGCATCCGTAACGTGAGCCTAGCCGCAATCGGGCGAGACGCCAACTGAGGAATTCTACCGGAGGCTCTACGTCTCCTCGGAAACTCCCGGTGCGCTTGTGATCTGCCGGAAGGCTGCCAGTGCCCGATCGCGGGCAAGGGCATGGTCGACGATCGGTTTCGGGTAGGTCGTGCCGAGTTCGATGCCGGCTTCGGCAAGGGTCGTGGCGGGCGCTGCAAAGGGGCGATGGACATAGCGCGGGTGGAGGCGCTCCAGCTCTGGCACGAAGCGCTTCACATAGAGACCGTCGGGATCGAATTTCTCCCCTTGCAGGAGCGGGTTGAAGATGCGGAAGAACGGTGCGGCGTCCGCGCCCGATCCGGCGACCCATTGCCAGCTTGCGGCATTGTTGGCCGGATCCGCGTCGACCAGCGTGTCACGGAACCAGGCTTCTCCCTTGCGCCAGTCGACGAGCAGGTCCTTGATGAGAAAGGAGGCGACAATCATGCGAACGCGATTGTGCATGTAGCCGTGGCGCCATAGCTGGCGCATGCCGGCATCGACGATCGGGTATCCGGTGAGCCCTCTGGTCCATCGAGTAAAATCGTCCTCGTCGTTCAGCCAGTGGAAGCGGTCGAATCGACGGTCGAGGTTGCGGCGGCCAAGCTCAGGATAATGAAACAGCAGATGATAGGAGAATTCGCGCCAGGCGAGTTCCTTGCGGAAGGTGGCCGCCCCTTCGCCGCTATCGGCCTGGGGCCCAGCTGCCGCATGCCAGGCCTGCGCCGGCGAAATTTCGCCAAAGGCGAGATGAGGCGAGAGCAGGGATGTGCCATCCGCGTCGGGAATGTCGCGGCAGCGTTTGTAGGCGTCGAGCTTCTCATCGACGAATTCTTCGAGACGGGTGGCCGCACCGTCTTCGCCCGGCGTCCAGACCTCGCTGAATGTCGCCGCCCAGTCCGGTTTCGTCGGCAGCAGCGACCAGTCGTCAAGGCGTTCCGATCGCGGCCATGCTCCCGGGGCTGCGATATGGTGCGGCCGGTCGATCGGCGGTGCTGGCTCGTTTTTCAGTTCGAGCGCGCGCCAGAACGGCGTGAACACGCGGTAGGGGCCGCCCGTCGTCGTCAGCAGCCGCATGGGCTCATGCAGCAATTGTCCTGCAAAGCTCTCCGCGATGATTCCCCGCTCGGCCAGCGCCTTCTTGAGCGCGGTATCCGTGGCGATGCCGTTCGGGTCGTAGCGCCGGTTCCAGTAGATGCGCTCCGCACCGCTTGCGCGCGCAATCTCGACAATCACGTCAAGCGGCGCGCCTGATCGAAGAACGAGGCGAGAAGCGTGCCGCGCGAGACTTGCGCCCAAGGCCTCGAGCGAATGGTGCAGCCACCACGCCTGCGCCGCCCCGAGCGGACCGTTGCCGCTGCCGGCGGGTTCGCGAATATAGAGGGGAATGACGGCTGCCTCGCCGGCGGCAGCCGAGAGGGCGCGATTGTCGGCCAGGCGGAGATCCTTGCGGAACCAGACGATGATGGGCGGCGCCGCGGCCTTTGTCATAAAGAACCATCGGGAGGTTGGGGATTGATCACTTGGAGAACATAGGTGCAAAATGAAAAAGAGCCATTCGCATCGCTGCAAATGGCTCTTTTAGAAAGTGGCTCCCCGGGCCGGAGTTGGCTCCGTTTGTGATCGCGGCTACCAATCGAGAAATTACAGTAGGTTGGCCGCTATCTTCTCAAGTTCTGAAGTTGAGAATGTAGCCAAAATGTAGCCGAAATGTAGTCCGTTATGGATCCCATACGGGCCGCGCCGATTGCGCGACGAAAGCGCGCACCCCTCGATCTGAGAAAATATCAGTTTGCGGAGATCAGTTTACGGATGCGGTCGACCGCTGTGCCGCGCGATTTGGCGGCGAGGTATTCGCGCTCGAGGCGGTCAAGCAGCGGTTGCGCGATAGGGCCACGCCGGTCGACGAGCTCGGCGCAGATCAGCAGCATCTTCTCGATACGCTCGATCGAGATTTCCGGTGCCTGGCTCATCTTCTCCTCCAGGCATCATAGGATTTCACCAGGTCGCGCCAGCGGTTGGCGGCGGCTCGATCGGTGTTGAGGTCGGCGCGTGAGCCGATGTTGAGGATGGAGCGGACACGTGTCGCGACGCGCTCGTCGCTAAGCGGCTTCGTCAGGCCGTGCCGCTCTTCGAGGAAGACGCGGAATGCCGGCTCCTGGCATTTCATCGCGCATTCGGTGGCGTAGTTCTTCGGCTCGCCTTGGGAAGGATGCAGTCTCGCCAGTTCGCGCTCGACCGCGCGTAGGCGTTCGGCAAGCTTGCCATAGCGTTCTGTCATCCAGCGCAGGTCATCGGGCGCGCGTAGCACCAGCTCGCGATCGTCGAGGTTCGCCGATGTTGGGACGATCGCGATCACCTCGTTCCCACTTTCGCCAGCCAAAAGGTGGGTGCCTTGGTCGTCGGCGTTGATGCCCCATTCCTTCGAGGCCAAGTCGAGACGGTTTCGTATCGCGTCCAGACGTTTTTGATTGGGCGAGGCGGCTGAGTGGTTCATGCCGCTGATGGCCCAAGGAGCTCGACGAGCTTGGCAGCCTGCCACTTTTTGACCGCGTCTGGGCCCTTCTCGAAGATCTCGTCGGGAGTGATGAAATCCAAATAGGTAGGACCGCCGGCGCTCCCCGTCGTCTGACGGGCGTGGTCGGCGCGGCGGTTCCAGTTCTCGACCATGATCGCCATGCGTTCTTCATCGGAAAGCTCTGGATGGTCGCCCCGACACATGATCATGTCTGCATTGCAGAAGGTGCAATATATTGCAGCACCGTGATCGAGCCGACCGTCTTTGAGCCAACGGAACGACCGCTGGTAATCTTGCTCGGGATCACCGCCGCAAAACGGGCAAGGCAAAAGCTTATCGGTCACAGTAGGACCTCCTTCCGCACTTGGTGCATTCGTAGCTGGTGCCCGGAACAAGGGCCTGAAATTTGGTGGGGCGGTATTCGTGGCGGCAAAACCACTGTCGGATCGCGGTCAGCAATCTCATGGCTGGCCCTCCGTGGTGGCGTTGTATGGCGGGAGCTCAATCTCTGGGCACGGCTCGTCGTGGAACTCGGCCCATTCTTTCCGCTTGCGGGATCGCTTTTCTTCGATCTCAGAGCACGAGGGGCAGAAGTCGAAGCCCCATTCCCAATGGTCGAAGCCGACGCCGTCACCGCAGTACTTGCACTTGCCGCTAGCCATTGTCCGAGCCGTCCGTGGTGGGATGGTTCGGGCCAATCGCTTGGCACTGCTGCGAATCGTGGCAGATGCCGTCATGATCGCAGTCTTCCCACGCTGTGCAGCACGAAGGCGGGAAAATGGGGGCTGGCTTTTGCGGGCTTTCCGCTTTCGCGGCAACAAGGGCATGTGTTGCCGTTTCGATAGCTTCGTCGAAGTCGGCGTTCTCGTCCTCGATCATCCCGGATATCTTATCGAGCGCTTTGCGGAATGACGCATGCTCGCTCTGGATGAGGCTGATGCTCTCCCATGCCGCGAACGGGTCTTCCGGCTCGCCCATGTCGCTGGCGATCTTGATCATCTCGCAGGCGAGCGCCGATACCTGTTCCGGCGTCGTGTTGCCGGTGCCCTTGCAGACGCCGCAGATCATCGATGGGTAGCCAACGGGGCAATCCTCGTCCTGCTCGATCAGCGTGCAAGGACACGGCACATGCTGACAGGGCGCAGGGGCAGAAACGATGCCGGGCGGGAATGCATCGCGGAAGGCTTTGGCGGATTTGATCTCGCCAAAGTGCAAGGTTATGGAGTTCCCTCCGTCATGGACGGCGAACACGTCCGCCATGCGTGTTCTTTGCTGTTCCTCCGCCTGGGCTATGCCTTCCAAGTAGTCCTCGAACGCCTCGCCGAGATCGACTTCTCCGGCATCGTCAACCGGATCGTAGCCGTTTGCTTTAAGCGTCTTGAGGATGGCGCTGGCCCAATCCGGCCACGGAACGTCGCGAGCCTCCTCAAGCTCACGCTCGAGGCGTTCGATCTCGGTCTGCTGACGGTCAATGCTGGCGAGATCGGTCATTGGGCCTTCTCCCTGATGATTTTGACCTTGCGGATTGCGCCGGCCGAGACGCCACGGCGTTCCGCTGCGATGTCGCGAGCGGCCTGGGCGTCGGCGGCGTCGATGTCGATCGGCGCGACTTCGGAGTCGTGAAAGTGGATGCGGAAGGGGTGGAGGGTCATGGGCGCGCCTCGGCCCGATCAAGGCGCTCGATCTCGGCGATGATGAGTGCGCCGGCCTTTATGAGATTGCGGCGGTGATCCTTTGTGGGCTTCCACCATCCACGATCCCAAGGCCAGATGCCGATCGGTTGCGGGTCGTTGGGGAAGCTTCTCCCGCGCGCGCCCGCCTGGAAGGCATAGCAAGCCGCCGCTGTAGCGAGCTGGCCCTTGGTAGCCATATCGTCATGGCTGGCGTCAAAGTCCTCGACTTCGATCTGCCGCTTGCGTTCGGCAGCCACGTCGGCGATTGCCTTTGATTGCGGTTCATTCGCGACGCGTGCGATGCTGGCGGCGTTCAAATAGTGCCAGCCTGCATTGATAAGCTCGTCCTGGTAGCCATCGCCGCAGCGTACCAAACACTCAACGCGGATTTCGACTTCGAGAAAGCCGCTTTCCTTCATGCGGGCGACGACTGCGGCTTCGAATAGTTCGCGCGTGTCGGTCATGCTGCCCTCCGGTCGCGAGCGTCGCGATACTTGAGGTACTCGATGAAGGTCATCGAGCAATCTGCATCGAGATAGTCCTGGTATCGCTGCTGGCCCTTCGTGAGCCGCGGCGGCTTGGGACTATTGGCCACGGCAGCAATCTTCCCGGCTTCGGTCACGGTGAAGCAATCGCTTCCGCCGAATAGCTTGACGTTCGCGATCCGGGTCATGTGGCCGAGCCCAACCAGCTCCATGCAGAGCGGATGATCAATGCTGCCTTCGCCCGTTACAAACCGGTTGCGGTACATGCCACCGCGACCGAACTCATCGAGACCGAGCGAGTGCTGCAGAATGTGAAGCTGCTCTGCGTTCATGCCCCGTACCTCTTCTCAACGGTCTTGACGTCTTCGCCAGTAAACGCCGCATGGGCGCCGGTGAGCAGGCGGAATGACTCGGTGCCAAAGCCGATTTGGTAGTAGAGCTTCTCGTCCCGCTTGGAGCGATTTAGGAGATAGGCGACCGCTTCAGCCGCCTTCTGGAGTTTCTCCTCCGCAACGCGCAGGCGATCGAGGTCGGCCTTGTGGCAATTGATCGACTCCTCGAAAAGATTGTAGAGATCGCCGACGATTTCGGCCGGATCATCCGCAGGAGACCAGCCCTCGATCAGGCTCGGGGCCTTGATGAACGTGTCTATGGCGTTCATGAGCGACAGGCCGACTTTCGCAATATCGATCAGTTCTTCGGCGGTCGCGAGGCCGGTCATTTCCAGTGCGTGCTTCAGATCGCCGCTCATGCTGCCCTCCCGGCGCGCTCGTCGAGCGCTCTGACATGCATGGTGATGCGCGGAAGGGAGATGGGGCGGACGTCATAGCCGCCGAATTCGCCGCCTTGGCGAGCGAACACGACGACGCGGCGCTCGTCTTCGCGGATGCCGCGCTTTTCGGATGCGCGCCACTGGTCGCAGCGGGCGTAGACATAGTCGTGCATCACGTGATCCATCACGCCAAAGGTCTCGGCGAGGCGGACGATTGTCATGCCGGCGAGGAAGCCGGCGCGCACGGCGGGCTCCTTCAGCATGGCTGGCGAACTGGACAGGCCGGCACGCGAGCGGCGAAGGCCGACGACGGGATGAGACATCTTCATGACAGCACCCCCGCCGGCGCGAGGAGGCATGCATGCAACTGCCCCATGTAGCGGGCCGGGTCCTGGTCGGGCTGGCGCTCGAAATAGGCGTGGGCGCTCTCGGCGATCGACAGGCAGGCGATCTCCTCGATCGGCCGATCGTACACCTGGGAGATGACGCGCAACCGCTCTGCGGTAGCGGCGTCTATATGGACGGTGATATGCGACATGGTTCCTCCTGTCGCCGCCTTAGTGGCGGGGGTTGATGAAGAGATCGAAGAAGAGGTCCTGCAGCTGCTCACGGGTGAGGCCGTTCGCCTCCGCCGTCTCGCGAAACTCGCGCGTCGGGTGGACAAGGCACTCGATCAGCGCCTTGCGCTGCGCGTCGGTGACGTCAGCTTCGGCGAGCTGGCTGAGGACGAAGTGGGCGCTGCGGCCGGGTGTGGCGCTCGGCGGGGCGGGCTCCACCTTCGGGACGAGGGTGAGGACGGGCGCGGTCATCGGCGCACCTTCGCTGCGCGCATGTGAAGATAGGCGCCGGCCTCCAGCAATTCGCGGTGCTCGACCCTGAAGCCGTAGGCGGCGGCCTCGGCGGCTTGATGGAAGCAACTGGCTGCCGCCGAGAGATAGGCGAGGCGGCGCTGAACGCGCACGCGCCTCGTCGGGAAGAGGCTCGCCGGATAAACCTCAGACAGCAAGTTGAGCAGGGCGTGGCGGCGCGTTTCGGGTGCGAGGAGATACTTGCGCATCAGATCCTAGCCTCCGACTTGAACTGCCATTCCTTGCGCAGCACCGTGTTGGTGGCGAGGCCGGCGGAAAGCAGCATGGACATCAGCAGCGCCAGGATGGCGCAGGCGACAAAGAAGCGCGTAGGGCAGGCTTCCAGCCGTGCCTTGTGATAGCCGGTAAAGCGATCGTTCATGACCAGAAGCTCCAGAGAATGACGAAGTGTAAGGGGAGGGTTGCGGCGATGCCGGCGAGCACGCCGCGCACGATCCAGACAGGCAAGTCGATTACAGGGGACAGCTGCGGATCGTGGCGGCGGGCTCTCCTCGCCATGGCGCTTTACGCCGCTTGGGCCATGGCGGTGGCAAGCTCGGTGGCGCGTGCGCCAAAGACCTCGATCTGCTCGGTGCGGAAGCCCTTGAGGCGCAGATCATCGGCCGTGCAGCCGTCGCCGACTTCGATCATGGCCTGCGCCATGCGGTTGATGGTGTTTCGGGTGTTCAGTCCGCCGTTCGGTTGCATGGCGATTTTCTCCGCTTGGGGTTGGTGAAACCTCCCGGGCGGCGCGGAGATGCTCAACCTGTTCCGCGCCGCCCTTTCAACGAGGAGGCATGCGGACAGTAATGCGGACAAATAACCGCTGTCAATCAGAAAATGAGGACAAACGACCGCGTTGCGGTTATCGTGCGGTCGACCGCAGTTTCGATCAGAGGTGAAAAGTGATTCGTTTAATCGGTGTTTGCACCGCCATTTTCCTTAGCGCGCAAAGCGTCGCGGCCGGCGCCATGGATCTGTGTGGATCTGGGAAGCGGATCAACTGCGTAGTGGATGGAGATACCTTCTGGCTGCGTGGGGAAAAGGTCCGCATTGCGGACGTCGATACGCCTGAGATTAGTCAACCTTCATGCGAATCAGAGTTGCAGCGTGGCGTGGCGGCCCGTGATCGGTTGCTGGCCCTTCTGAATGAAGGTCCGTTTCAGCTGGTGGTTTCCGGTCGTGCGGTCGACCGCAATGGTCGTCAGCTTCGGATCGTTGTTCGTAACGGACGCTCCCTCGGCGACCAACTCGTCGCGGAGGGCTTGGCGCGAACTTGGGATGGAAAACGTAGGCCCTGGTGCGACTAGGCTACTTGAGGCCGAACTGGGCTTTGGAGACGAGCTTATCGTCTTGGAACATGGCGTTCATGTTTCCGCCCATGCTGTTCCCGGTCCACATGAGCATCACCGTTTTGATCCCGCCAATGTCGGTGTTGCTCATCTCCTCGCCCTCGCAACCAAGCACGCTCACGGCCTGGTCGTAGGTCATCCCGGATGCGAGGGCTTCGTAGTGGGCCTTCGTCACCTTGCAATCTGATGCAAACACGGGCGCGGCCGCCACTGACATCAGGGCGGCCATAATGATACTCACTCTCATGAAACGTCGTGCTCCTACTCTAGATCCGGGATCTTGCCGTGCTTGAAAAGTTCCACGGGAGGGCCGTACTCACCAACGGCTGGATCGGCATCTCTGGCCCACGCGATCACGCCGGTGTGTCGCGCGGCAAGGGCGCGGGCTTCGCGCACGGCTCGATCTTCAGTCTCGACCTGCTTCGGCTCGATTGCGGGAATTAGCTCGCCGTCGTCATTTTCGTCGAACGCCATCAGTACGATCAATTTGCTCGCGCTCATTGGCTACCTCACCGTTCCGAACTTTCTAAGCACCCGCCCGACAATGAAGAGATCCTCGGAATTCCATTCCTTGGTTGCGTGACGCGGGTTATCGGACATCACCGATACAATCTGCTGTTCGGCGCCGGGTTTGCTTGAAACCTCCAGGCGCTTCACGACGACGCCTCCGATCTCGTCGAGCACGGCGTACAAACCCGGGGGTGAGGGCCATCGGTGGCGCGTATCAATGAACACGACATCGCCCTCGTCGAGGGTTGGCTGCATCGAATCGCCTTGAACGGGGATGATTGCCACGTCCTGCGCAGCAAGGCCGAGCGCGATCAATATAGCGGGTGGTAGGCGCCAGTAGTCGCGAACGTGTTCCGCCGCAAAGGTCATGCCATGACGACCCGGAACCCCTTCTGAAACGATACTCAACCCGCCGCCGCCCATGCCGCCCGTGACGTCTATCTGCGCGGAAGCGCCGGCAGGGACGCCCTGCAGTCCAGTTTCGGAGCCCATGGTCATCGGCGTTTCGTGGGGAACGTCGTGGTCGTGAGCATCGGGGTCGAAGCTTGATACAATCCGTGGCTTCGTTGCGTGTCGCGGCTTTTCAGCTGGCAGAAGCTCGGTAACCCCTACACCTAGGCCGGCAGCAATTTTCTGCAGGGTATCGCCGCGTGGTGAGTTTCCGCCGCGTTCGAATAGCTTGCGGAAATAGCTTCGCTCCAACCCGGCAGCCTTCGCCGCGGCCTCATAGGTGAGGCCCTTCTCATCGATGATTTCTTTGATGCGTTCTATCACTGGCGTGCTCATGCGCGGATTATCGTCCGCATTGGGGTTTTGTGAATGCGGTCTTTTGGCCCTTGACAAATGCGGTTAAATAGCCGCATTTCTGACCGCATGGTTTTGAGAGAGCAAATCGTTGCCGTTGCCGATGTCTTTGCCGATGCCCGTGGCATAGGGCGAAAGCGCGTTTCCACGCTCGTGTTGAACCGGGGCTCCAAACTCGATGATATCGCGTCGGGCGGAGATCTCGCGACCGGCACTTTTGAACGGGCGATGCTTTGGTTTTCCGAGAATTGGCCCGAGGGTGCCGAGTGGCCCGCCGGCGTGCCGCGTCCACGCGTAATGGCGGAGGCGGCCGAATGACGATGTTTCCCAGGCAAGGCGTGAAAAGCATGGAGCTCCTCCCTCCCGTGTGCCTTGCTGCCTGGCAGGGGCGCGACTCCTCCTCCCGTCGCGCTCCTGCCTCTTCTTTTCTGACTGCCTACGCATGCGGGCCTCCCTGATCTGATGGGTTGAATTTCTCACTACCGAACCATTCCCACCACGGGAAAACCCGGCCGGATTTCCCGGCGCGGGAAACGCTTTTTCTTTGTCTGGAGACGACCATGTCAGACGCATTTCTCTACCGGGTGAAAGCAGCGCAGCGCGATCTCATCGAGCGTTGCGCCGGCATTGAGCGCGCCGTTGCCATCACGGGCTTTTCCAAGAGCCAGGTGGGCCGGTGGAATAACCCGAACGACCCCGACCTGATGCCGATCGGCGCCGTTCGCGCGCTGGAGGCGGATTGCTGCCAGCCGCTGATTACCGCTGTCATGGCGGAAGCGGCCGGACGCAGGCTGACCGACCCGGAAGCCGAGCGGCAGAACGACGTCAACGTGCTCTCTGCGCATGCAGAGGTGATGCGGCTTTCCGGCGAGCTGGCGAACTCCGTCGCCGTCGCGATTGCCGACGGGCACTTCTCGCCCACCGAGGCAACCGCCGTCGACCGCGTCGCAGCCAACCTGGAAAGGGCGATGTCGGATCTGCGCGCCATGGCTGCGGTGGTTAAGGCACGCGGCGGCGCGAGCGCAAACCTTCGCGTCGTGACCGGAGCGGAATGATGCCGGCGCTGCCTCGCCAGATCCTGATCGAGCGCGTGCTGCAGCTCTGGCACGGCGGCCAACACGACACATTCGCTATCGCCGCCGAGTTGCGGATCGAGGAGCGCGAAGTCTGCCAGATCATCGAACAATCGGAAGGACGAATGCTGTGAGAGCAATCGAAGCACTGGAATTTCCTGATGTCTCTCCCGCCGACGTGCGCACCGCGCCGCCGGCGGTTCGCATGGTGCGGCCCGGCGAGCTGTGGGTGGATGAAGCCTATCAGCGCGGACTTTCCGAACGCTCGGTGCGCCTGATCCGCAAGATCGTCAGCGAATGGGACTGGACGGCATTCAAGCCACCCGTTGTCGTCGAAGTGGATGGTCGGCTTCAGGTGATCGACGGCCAGCACACCGCGATCGGCGCGGTCACCCATGGCGGCATCGAAGAATTTCCGGTTCTCGTCGTCCATGCCGAAAAGCAGGAGCTGCGCGCCAGCGCTTTCGTGCGCCACAACCGCGACCGGATCTCGGTGACCCCGACGCAATTGCATACCGCCATGGTCGCAGCGGGTGACGAGGACGCGCTTACGATCAAGCAAGTTTGCGAGCGTGCCGGCATCGTCATCCTGAAAAATCCGCCGCCGTTTGCCCGCTTCAAGGTCGGGGAGACGTTGGCGATCAGCACGATCGCCTCCCTCGTCAGCCGCCGCCATGCCGCTGGTGCCCGCAAGGTTCTTGAAGTTTGCGTCAAGGGGGGGGCGGCACCCGTTTCGGCAGGGCTGATAAAGGCCGTCGAGCATCTGCTGAACGCAAAGGAGTACGCCGGGGAGATCGAAGCGGAGCGGATCTCGGCGCTGATTTCGGTGCGCCTGCCCGACCTGGAGAAGGAAGCGAAGCGCTTTGCCGCCGAACGCAAGGTGCCTATGTGGCGCGCGCTCGCCTCGGTCATCTATATGAACCGGCGGAAGGTGCGTCATGGATGATTTGATCCTGGCGCAACAGGGCGAGATCGAGATGCTGCGCGAGCGCATTCGCCAGCTCGAAGAGGCTCTGGCGCCGTCCTCTGTTTCCATTCCGGTCGAGTATCGTCTCACCGGTCGCGAGGCGTGCGTGTTCGCGCACCTGGTCAGCAGGGATGTCGCGACGAAGGAGTCCATCATGCTGGCGCTCTACAGCGGCCGGCCGGACGAAGAGCCCGAAATCAAGATCGTCGATGTCTTCGTTTGCAAGATGCGCAAGAAGCTCTCCGCCTATGGCGTGAACATCCGGACGATCTGGGGACAGGGGTATAGCCTGGAGAACCGGGCGCAGTTTGCTGGAGGGCGCGCCTGATGCTCGAAGGCCTTCCCAAACTAGGCTCGCGCGCCAGCAAGATCATGCAGGAAGCTTTGCAGGCCGGTCGCTTCCGCTGCGAGATCACTTCCGAGATCATCTCTTGTCAGAACCTCAATGGCCGGCAGCTCCTGAGGCGCGACGACAAGGATGGGATGCTTTGGTATCCGACCGAGCGGGCACTCAAGTTTGCGGCCTCGGCTCCCGCTGTCATCGCCGACCCGCAGGCGCTGCCTGTGGCCGTTGGCGAGCCGGCGTCTGAACTGGTCGCCTCGATCGAGACGGCGCGTGCGCTGCTGAGTGCGGGCGACGTGCGGGCGGCGTTGCTGCTCTCGACCGGCGCCTACGAGCAGGCGAAGGCGGCGGTGAACTATGCCGAGAAGGTGAAGGCCTCACGCGAGCTGATCGACAAGGCGCGCCGCATGCAGGCGGAAGCGCTGAAAATCGAAAGCATGTGCTACGTCGCCATGGCTGACACGATCGATGAGGCGCAGTCGAGCGGCCGCATCGCCCGGAAGGGACGACCGAAAAATGTTTCCGACGAAAACATTTTTACGATGGAAGAAGTCGGCATCGACCGGGTGCAACTGCACCAGGCGCGGAAGCTCCGCAACGTCGTGCGAGAGCAGCCCGATTTCGTCGAGCGCGTCATCGAAGCGCGGCTAGAGGCGGGGTTAGATCCGAGCCGGCGCAGCATTTCGCACGCGATCGGCACCCGCTCGGCATCGTCGGAAGAGAAGGGCGACCAGCTTTACCAGACGCCGATCGAGGCCATGCGCACTCTGCTGGCGCTCGAAAGCTTCTCGGCGACGGTGAAAGAGCCGGCGGTTGGCAAGGGCGCGATCATGCGTCCGCTGGAGGATGCCGGTTACGAGGTGATGATCTCTGACCTCGTCGATCGCGGCGTCTCTACGCGTCACGGCGAATTGCAACAGGTCGGCGATTTCCTGCTTTCCCTCGCCGGTGCTTCAGTCGGCGTCGATATCGTCACCAATCCGCCCTATGCGGAATTGGCGAACTCTTTCCCGGCTCATGCGCTGCGCGAGCACAAGCCGCGCAAGATGGCGCTGCTGCTCAACTGGAATTTCGCTGCCGGGTTTGAGGATCCGAACCGGATCTTCGTCATGGACGAAAACCCGCCGTCTCGCGTCTACCTCTTCACCCGCCGCCTGCCGATGATGCACCGGGACGGCTGGGATGGGCCTGAGGCGAGCAGCCAGATGAACACGGCGTGGTTCGTCTGGGAGCGCAACGTCGACGGCAGCTATGGCGACGGCTTCCCGCGCATCATCCGCGTGGACTGGAAGGCGTATGAGAACGCCGCGCCGCTGCTGCCGGGTGCGGGCGGAAACGTCGCGCCGATGACCTTCAAGCCGCAGCCTGATGAATTCGCCCGCGAAACGCCGCGCAAGACACTCGACGAGCGCATCGACGAGGAGCGCGCGCGTGCGCTCGTCTGGATGCTGGAGCGCGACGTGTTCGATCTAGTGACGCTGCGGCAGGGTATTGCGGTTCGTTCGTCGGTTGCGGAAGCCCTGATTGCAGGGTTGGCAGCAGAAGGATTGATCGAGCCACGGGACGGGGAGTTCTGGGCACTTTCGGAGGCCGGTTCGCTGGCGCTCCAAGCGACGGCGGGTGCTTTGTTGTTGGGGGCGGCGGAATGACGGCGCTTCTCCCGATCATCGAAGAGCTTGCCGACGCGGCCGACCACCAGGCGCGAGCGCAATGGCTGCTCGCGGTGCCACTCGCGGTCATCGTCCGCGACCACCTGACAATTCGCCGGCTGCTTACTGCGGCCGGTTTTCACGAGGGGACTGCCTACCTCGAAGCCGAAATCGCGGCGCTTTCCGCCGTTCGTGGCCGCGATGGGCTGGCCGCCTTCACCGTTCGCAACACGCGGGAGTTTGCCCGCATCGGAATTCAGGTCATTGCGCGCGGCGGCGCGCTAGAGGGGAAAGATTGATGGGTGCTCCTATTCAGTTCGAAGGCGCGAACATGCTTTTGCGAGCGCCGGAAGGTTCGGAGAACGTCTCCGACATGCATACCTTCACCAACGGCATGTGCTCGGTCTCCTGTTGGGAGCTATCGGTCGACGAGCTCGCTGAGATCAACCGAACTGGCCGCATCTACCTTTCGGTGTTTTCGGGCCGGTCGCAGCCGCCCGTTTATGTGGGTGATGAAGAATCCACGCGCTCGGTTGTCGTCGATTTCGGCGGCGTCTGGAGGCGGGGATGAGAGTCCTGGTCGGCTGCGAGACCTCTGGCGTGGTTCGACGTGCATTCGATGCCCTCGGGCACGATGTCTGGTCGTGCGACCTGTTGCCGGCCGACGATGGCAGCAATAGGCACATTGTCGGCGATGTTCGCGACCTGCTCGGCGATGGCTGGGATTTGCTGGCGGTAATGCATCCGCCATGCACACGCCTCTGCAATTCTGGTGTCCGCTGGCTCAAGGTTCCTCCTCCGGGGCGCACGCTTGAAGATATGTGGGCCGAACTCGATACCGGCGCGGCGCTCTTTTCGGATTGCTGGAATGCGCCGATCGAGCGCGTCGCTGTCGAAAATCCGGTCATGCATCGCTACGCGAAAGAGCGAATCCGCAACTATCAGCAGCCGGCGCAGACGGTGCAGCCGTGGTGGTTCGGCGATCCTGCCTTCAAGGCGACATCCTTTTACCTACGCGGGCTTCCAAAGCTCGCGGCGACACACCGCCTGACGCCACCGTCGTCTGGCACGGAAGAGCACAAGCGGTGGTCAAGGGTACACCGCGCCCCGCCGCGTGCTGATCGCTGGAAAGTGAGATCCGTCACCTATCCGGGCATTGCTGCGGCGATGGCTTCGCAATGGGGCGGACACGCGATGCAGGAGGCCGCCGAGTGAACTGGTCTGACGAAGGTTACAGGGTCGTGTTGATGTGCGGTCGCGTGGATGTCGGAGCGGTCTATCCGCCGATGCGACGGGCCAAGGTTTGGCGGTGGCGCGTGTGGGTGACCGAGAGCGGTCATCCCGCTCACGGTTCGGCGCCGAACCGGGGCGGGGCGATCGCGCAAGTTGAGGGACGATTCAGACAATTCCTCAGGGCCGCCGAGCTGGTCTCCGAAGGTGGTGGCCTATGACTGCACCTGATCGCCCAATCCTGCGCTGGCACGGCAGCAAGTGGCGGATTGCCCCTTGGGTGATCGGCCATTTCCCGCCGCACCGCGTCTATGTCGAGCCGTTTGGGGGGGGCGCCGGCGTCATGCTTAGGAAGCCCCGCGCCACGTCGGAAATCTACAACGATCTCGATCGGGACCTGGTGCGCATGTTCCGCGTCATCCGCGAGCAGCCGGAGCAGCTTGCGTTTGCCCTGGAGCTGACGCCGTTCGCCCGCGACGAGTATCAGGCGCTCTATGAGCCCGCCGAATGCGATGTCGAGGCAACGCGACGTTTCATTGCCCGGTCGTTCATGGGCATGAATTCAAAGGGTGCGCTGGCTCGATCGGGCTTTGATGCTCGCGTCAATCCAGATGGGTTCGCGGGGCGTCTCCGCTCGCTCGTCGAGGTGCCGGAGCAGGTGATCGCGGTTGCAGAGCGCTTCCGCCACGTCATCATCGAGAACGCCGACGCGCTCCAGCTCGTGCGCCGTTTCAGCCGGAGCGATGCGCTGCTCTATGTCGATCCGCCCTATGTCGCGGAAGCGCGCAGCGGCCGGCTCTATGCACACGAAATGAACGACGCGCAGCACGCGGAGCTGCTGGAGGCGCTTCTGGCGTCTAAGGCGCTCGTCGTGCTCTCCGGCTATGCCTCGGCGCTCTATGACAACGCCCTGGCCGGCTGGCTGCGTGTCGAAGCCCCTTCCTACACCGACGGCGGCCATGCCCGCACTGAAGTTCTCTGGATCAATCCTCGTGCGGCGGCGCTGATCGGCGACCGTCGTGCCTATCAGCAAATCGTATTGGAATTGGAGGCGGCGGAGTGAGCATCGCCATCATGTCACAGCTATTCAAGGCGCATCTCGGCTCGACTGGACGCAAGATGCTTGCCGTTCGCCTGGCGGACTTCGCCGACGACGACGGCAAGGGCATCTGGCCGACAGTGGGCCGGCTCGCCCGCGAGACCGAGCTTTCCGAGCGCACGGTGCAGCGGACCCTTGCCGAGTTCGTCGACGAGGGCCTTTTGATCGTCGTGAAGAAGGGCGGCAGCCGTCCGGGCGAGGGCACTCGCTACGACTTCAACATGGCAGTTCTGGCGCGCCTTCCATCATCAAAATCGGTCGCCGACGGGTGTCATGGTGTCACCCATGACACAGTGTCACCCGTGACACAGACGACAGCTACGGGTGACACTGACGACGCCTACGGGTGTCACGGTGACACCCAAACCGTAATAGAACCACCAATAGAACCATCAGAGAGAGAGGGTGCGCGCGAAGCTGATTTGAAGGATGGAGATGATCCGTCGAAGTTCGGCAAGCGGGTGAAGGCCCTTGAGATGGGAACGGCGAACAATCCGTGGCCGGGTGCGATCGCCTCGTCGACTGCATGGGCTCTCCAGCAGTTCGAAAAGCTGACGGCGGAAGAGCGTCGCATGGCCGAGGATCGTCGGGACGCTTACCTTGCCGAGTGCAAGGCGCAGAAGGTCAAGAACGTCGCTCTAGGGGTCTACCTGCGGGACAAGAAGTTCATCGATGTTGCACCAGTGGCTGCGAAGGCTGCTGCGGCGAGCGCGAAGATCTCTGTTCCTGCCTTCGGCCCGGTCTGGGCTGGGATACGGGCTCTGGCGCTGCTGGCAGGACCTGAGCATGTGGACGTGCCGCTCGACGTGCGCGATCGCATCAAGCAGAGCTTCGAGGCGCTGAGGCGCGGCAGCGAAGCGCGTGCCATGGCCTATCTCGCTGGCAAGCGCATCGCTCTCGATCAGGGCGGAGAGCTGATCTTCCCCGAAGGCTTTGAGGTGGCAGAACGGGGCCGGCGCGAGTTCGAAAGCGGTTATCCCGCGGTCAATCGCCTTCATCAGATGGCAAGCAACTTCGAGCGCGGATCGGAAGAAGGTCGCTATCAGGCGCTCGCCGATCTCTGCGAGGCGGTGCCAGTGGGCTCGGAAGTGTTCGAGCTGTGGCGCGATCATCACGCTCGCATGAACTGGCCCTTCGTGCCGGATGCCGGCTCGATGCGTGTCGTCTACTTCCCCAAAGGCGGGCCGGCAGGCCTGGCGCAATTCGAAATCGCCGCTCGCGCAGCTATAGCAGAGGATCGGAGCCATGATGATGCAGCATAGGGAACTGGTGGGCAGCCCGATCGCCAACGATGGCAAGGATGGCTTTCGTGAACGCATGCGGAGAATCACCGATGGCATGCTCGACGAGGGCGCACTGGTGACGTTGAATTGCCGAATCAACGGCGGAAAGGCGCCGTGGTTCGCTCTGAGGGTATGGACTGGCCGTGAGAAGGCTGTGGAAAAGACACTCGAAGACATGGGCATCCGGTCGCTTGTACCCATGCGAAAGGGACCTGATTACCGTCGTCGCGGTCGTATCATCAAGGGTCAGATGGTGCCCGTCATTCATGGCTACGTGCTCGTGCAGCTGTTGCCGAGGCCCGAGTACCTTGCCGGATTGCAGGGCGTTGAGCATGCGATCGACGTGCTCGGAGGCTGTGAGCAACCGAGGCGCTTGAGTGATGCAGAAGTCAACAGATTCAATACGCTTGCGCGCGGTGGTGAATATGATTTCGAGCGCCCTGCGGAGATCGTTGTTGAGGCCGGAAATCGTGTTCTGATCACAGATGGACCATTCGCTAAGCTGACGGCTCAAGTCGTCACGCCGAACAGGAACAGACGCGGCGACGTGGTCGTCTCGGTCAGCATCATGGGTGGTGAGGTTCCGGTCACAGTCCCTCTTGCATTGCTCCAAATGTTGTGAGAGTCATTTCGTCATTGGACAAGCTGATGATCCCGTAGTGAGCCTCTGAGAACGCACGAGAGTGCGGGGCGGAAAGCCCGAGGTTGGTACACCGGTCAGCCCCAGCCCTGACGGTCTCCCAAGCGAGACGCTTCGATTCAGGGCCAGTGCGAAAGCTATGATCAGACGACAGGCGGCCGAGAGGTCGCCTTTTTCGTTTAAAGGATATGAAGCGCGCTAAGCAGTTTCGACCAGCCGGTGCGCCGACCAGGCAAGAGCAGAAGCGGCAGGCCGATCGGTGGCGAGGGAGCGCAAGCGAGCGCGGCTATAATCACCGATGGTCCAAAGCCAGCAAGACGCACCTTGCTCGAAGCCCGCTGTGCATCGGCTGTGAGGCCATGGGCCACGTAGAGCCAGCAACACTGGTCGACCACGTCGACCCGCACCATGGTGATCCCGATAAGTTCTGGGATACCTCGATGTGGCAGTCGGCATGCAAGTGGCACCACGACAGCGTGAAGCAGAGACTCGAGCAGCTCTATGCGCATGGTCGCATCGGTCTCGATGACCTTTGGCTCAATAGCGAGGTTGCAATCCGGATCGCGCACGGCTTGCGATGCGACGAGGTCGGCCCATAGCCAGCATGGGGAGGGGGGAGGGCAAAAGTCTCCGCCCCCTCCCTTCCTGACCGGCGGCCTAACACGCAAAAAAGCGGCGCGATATTTTTGGCGATAACTTTTTTTTCGGGACCGGGCGGGGCGGTTGGCCGACGAGCGGATGACTGATCGACCATGGGACGGCGCAAGGATGACCCGTTGTTGCAGGCTGCGAAGGGCTATCCCGGTCGCCGTCGTGGCAAGGTCGAAAAGGAAATCGAGGCGGCGGCCGAGGCGGCTGCCGCGCAACCGGCAACAGCCGCAGATCCGTTTCCGATTCCGGATGAGTTCCTGAAGGCGCCGGCCTATTGGGCGATGGCGATCAAGATCTGGAAGGAACAATCAGAGGTTCTGCGGACGGCAGGTCGCCGTCGACCAGGTTACCGTCGAGCGCTGGCCCGTTACTGCATGTGGTCGCAGTTCTTCATCGCCGCCGGCGAGCAGCTGCGCAAGGATCTGCCGAAGGGCGGCGCCTCGATCAAGGTCAAGAAGGGTGACGGCGAGTGGGTCATCCGCACGCACCCGAACATCGACTTCATGGCGAAGGCCGAAACGGCGCTGCGCCTGCTCGATGCGGAATTCGGCTTCACGCCGGTGCGCGACCAGGACCTGGTGCGCGTCGAATCCTTCAACGCCGGTCAAGGCAAGCTGCCGCTCGGCGGCTCCCATCCATCCCAGCCGGCGCGACCGGCGGCGACCGGTCCAATCTCCGACCCGATGGACCTGATGAACGGGAGCGACAGCCTGCCGCCTGGAATGCGCACCCAGTAAGGAGCCGACATGGCCGCGCCTTATCCGCTGACCATGCCCTATCCCGACTGGCTGGCCGAGGTCGCCGACGATCCCGCCTACAAATGGGCGATCTCGGGTTGGGACCGGGCCGCCGCGGTGCCCGGTGCGTGGTTCGATCATGCCAAGGCCGATAAGGTCGTCGAGCGCTGGCCTGAAATCTTCCGGCTGACGAATGACCGCTTCAAGGGCGTGCCGTTTCGCCTGGTGAAGTGGCAGGCGATCGGGGTTCGATTGCTGGTCGGCTGGAAAAAGCCGATCGAGGTCATCGATCCGGCGACGCATCTGCCGGCTGTCGAGCATGTCCGCGTGTTCAAGCGGCTGGATCTCTGGATCCCGCGCAAGAACGGCAAGTCGGAATTCCTGGCTGCGCTCGCCGTGCTCTTCTTCGTCCTGGAGAAGGTCAACGGCGCCGAGGCTTACGTCTTCGGGCGCAACGAAGATCAGGGCCGCGTCCCGTTCGGGAAAATGCAGGACATCATCCGCGAGGCTGATGGCCTGATGGAGGATGTTCACGGCAACGAGCGCATTTCGTTGCACGACAAGAGCATCTTCCTGCGCGAAACGACGTCGCTTTGCCAGTTGCTCACGGGCACGCCGGACGGAAAGCATGGCCGCTCGCCGACGGTCATCGTCGGTGACGAGATCCACGAATGGAAATCGCGCGATCTCGCCGACAACCTGCGGCAGGGCACCGGCGCCCGGCTCCAGCCGATCGAGCTCTATGCCTCGACGGCAGGGCGAAAGCAGAACCTGACGGGCTTTGAGTGGTTCGAAGAGTCGATGGCCATCATGCGTGGCGACATCGACGATCCGACAACGCTGGTCGTGTTCTTCGGCATCGACGAGGATGACGACTGGAACGACGAGGCGACCTGGCGGAAAGCAAACCCGAGCCTCGGTTTGACGCCGACGCTCGACTATTTGCGGACGGAATACAAAAAAGCCAAAGGCCGGCCGGCACTGGAGGCAATCTTCCAGTGCTACCACCTCAACCGGTGGGTCGATCAACTCTCTGGCTGGATCCCGCGCACCAAATGGGCGTCTTGCTGCGGCGACCCGACAAAGCGCTTGTGGCGCGATCTTTGGGATCAGCACAAGGGACGGAAGGCATACGTTGCCTGTGACGTCTCGTCGACGCAGGACTTGACCGCGCTTGTTGTCGTCATTCCGCCCGATGACGAGCACGAAAAGTGGGTGATCATCCCGCTGTTCTGGGTGCCCGAGGCGACGCTCGACGAGCGGGCGCAACAGGACAAGCGGGTAAACTGGAAGCAATGGCTCGCCGACGGCGCGCTCCGGACCACGCCCGGTGATTCCGTCGATCAGAACTTTGTAAAACGGGCGATCCATGAGGCTTTCCAGCATTTCGATGTCCTGGCGCTAGGCCTTGACCCTTGGAACGCTCAGAAGCTGAAGAGTGACCTGCAGCTCGACGGCCTGGACGCCGAGTTGCAGGTCGACATGCGCCAAGGTCATCAGACCTTGGGTGGCCCTACCAAGGAATTCGAGCGGCTGGTGTTCGCTGGCAAGGTCGAACATGGCGGCCATCCGGTTCTTGCCTGGATGGCCGGCCACTGCACGGTGCGGTTCGACGAGAACCTCAACTACGTGCCGAGCAAGAAAAAGTCGTTGGACAAGATCGACGGCATCGTCGCCACCGTCATGGGGGTCGGCCTGGCGATGGACGTCGAGGATACATCGTCAGTCTACGAGAAGCGCGGCGCGCTCGTCCTTTAGGAGACACCATGGCATTCTGGGATCGTTGGTTCCGAACTTCGGAAGCCGCCACACCGATGGCAGCCGCGCCCGATGGCGGCGTGACGGTCACAACGCTCGCCGAGCTTCAGGACATGCTCACAGGTAGCGCGAATTCTCTCAGCGGTGAGCGCGTGACTCCAAACTCGGCGATGAAGATCGCTGCGGTTTATGCCTGCGTTCGCATCATCAGTGGTGCGCTCGCCACCATGCCGCTCGATATCAAGCGGCGCGTGGGTGACAAGCGGTTGGATGCGTCCGATACGGAGCTGTGGAAGGTCCTTCGACGCCGCCCGAACAAATGGCAGAAGCCGCATCAGTTCAAGCGGATGATGCAGGCGCATGTCCTGTTGCGCGGGAATGCCTATGCCATGATCGTCCGCACGGCGGTCAGCAAGGAAGTCCAGGCGCTCATTCCTCTGCACCCGGATCGGGTTGAAGCGCGACAGCGCGACGACCACTCGATGGAGTATATCTACACGCGTCCGGACGGCGGTCGCGTGACGCTCAGGCAGGACCAGGTCTTTCACCTCTTCTGCCTGACGCTTGATGGTGTGACGGGCGTGACGCCGATCACCTATGCTCGCGAGACGCTAGGCAGCGCGCTTGCGATGGAACGATATGGAGCCAAGACCTTCAAAAACGGCGCCATCGTCGGCCAGGTCCTGAAGCATCCCGGGAAGCTCGGAGTCGAAGGGCAGAACAATCTCCGGTCCAGTCTTGAAGCTTATCGCTCCGGCGGTGAGAACGAGGGCAAAGACCTGATCCTCGAGGAGGGGATGGAGGTCTCGCGCATGGCGCTCACAGCGCAGGACGCGCAGTGGATTGAGAGCCGCAAGTTCACGCGAACCGACATCTTTATGTTTTTCGGCCTGCCGCCACACATGGCCGGCGATACGGAAAAGTCGACCAGCTGGGGTACCGGCCTGGAGGCGCAGAGACAAGGCTTCCTGGACTTCACGCAGGAAGACTACCTCGTGATGTGGGAGGAAGGTGTTACCACCGATCTCACTCCAGAGGGCGGCGACCTCTACGCCAAGTTCAACCGCTCCGCCTACGTGCGGGCCGACATGAAGACCCGGTGGGAATCTTACAGCAAGGGCCGGCAGATGAAGGTCCTCTCCGCCAACGACGTCAGGCGCTACGAAGATCTCGACCCGATCGAAGGCGGCGATGTCTACGAAAACCCACTGATCACGGTTGATAGCCCTCAAGAGGAGCCCGGCAATGAGCCTTCGAACGCTGCCTAAGGCGCGGACATTCGAGCGTCCGCAGAACTTCCAGTGGGACGCGCCTTCCGACGTCCTGGCGCGTTGGGCGGAAAACCCGCTTGCCGCAGCAGACGACAACGCCAACACAATCTCGATCTTTGACGTCATCGGCGAGGATTGGTGGACTGGCGGCGGTTTCACGGCGAAGCGGTGCGCGGCTGCGCTGCGGGTGATCGGCAACAACGACGTGACGGTGCAGATCAACTCGCCGGGTGGCGACATGTTTGAAGGCATCGCGATCTACAACATGCTGCGCGATCACCCGGCGAAGGTCACCGTACAGATCATGGGTTGGGCGGCTTCTGCTGCATCGATCATCGCGATGGCCGCCGATGAGATCGTGATGGGGCTTGGAACCTTTGTCATGGTTCACAATGCCTGGGGCGTCGTTGTCGGCAACCGCCACGACATGCGCGAGAGCGCGACGATCTTCGACGGCTTCGACAGCGCCATCGCTGATATTTACGAGGCCCGGACAGGCATGGAGCGCAAGGCCATCGAAAAGCTGATGGATGCTGAGACGTTCATGGGTCCGAGCGAAGCGGTCAAGAACGGTTTCGCCGATCGCGTCGACGACGGTCTCAAGGCGGAGCCATCGAACAGCTCGCATTCCGAAATCAACGCCAGGCGGCGTCTCGATGCCTGCCTGGCACGAACCGGCGTCCCGCGTTCCGAGCGGCGCCGGATGCTTCAGCAGGCTGCCGGCACGCACGACGCTGCCGGCGAAACTACAACGGTCACGCAGGACGCTGGCCTCATCGCTGCCGCAAAGCAGCTCATCGAATCCATTCGAACCTAAGGGAAACTCCCATGAAAATTGGACATCTTCTCGCGACATTCGCTGTCGCCGCGATCGTCTGCGCCGTTGTCGCTGCTTCCGCCTTCGGCCCCCTCGATCTTCACGCCATGGCCTCCAGCTCCGACCTCGTCGGGACTTCACTCGCTATGACCATGGTGCCTGGCTTCAATCTGCGCGCACGCGGCATCACCGGCGTCCGGGCCGATGGCAACAATGCCACGCAGATCCTCAATGAACTGAAGACGACCTTCGAGCAGTTCAAGGCCGCGCGTGAGGAGGAAATCAAGGGCATTAACGCCAAGTTTGCGGATGTCGTCACCACGGAAAAGGTCGACCGCATCAACAACGAAATCACCGCGCTCAACAAGGCGCTGAATGAGGCCAACCAGCTGATTGCGGCTGCGGCACTCGGAAACACCGGCGGCACGAAGCACGATCCCGACGTCGAGGAGCATTCGCAGGCGTTCAACAAGTTCTTCCGCAAGGGTGTCGACAATGGCCTGCGCGACCTCGAAGTCAAGGCGAAGCTGACGACCCAGTCCGATCCGGACGGCGGCTACCTCGTGCCGGAGGAAACCGAGAACACGATCGACCGCGTTCTCGGTGTCGTCTCGGCCATCCGCAGCCTGGCTCGCGTCATCCGTATCTCGGGCAGCGAGTACAAAAAGCTCGTCAACATCGGTGGTACGACCTCGGGCTGGGTCGGCGAAGAAGACGAGCGCCCCGCTACTGGCACGCCGACGCTTCGCGAAATCGTGCTGGCCTGCGGTGAGATCTATGCACAGCCGGGCGCGACCCAGACGACCTTGGACGATGCTCGTATCGACATCGCATCCTGGCTGGGGGACGAAGTCTCGATCGAGTTTTCCGAGCAGGAAGGTAAGGCCTTTGCGTCCGGAAATGGCAAAAAGAAGCCGCGTGGGTTCCTCACCTATGACAACGTGGCCGATGCCAATTGGGCTTGGGGCAAGATCGGCTATGTTGCATCCGGTGATGCCTCTGGCTTCGCTGGTGCCAGCGCTACCGTCAGCCCGGCCGATGCGCTCATCGACCTCTACTATGCCCTCAAGGCTGGATACCGGCAGGGCGCTTCCTTCTTGATGTCCGACAAGGTCATGGGCACCGTCCGCAAGTTCAAGGATGCGGATGGTAATTTCATCTGGAATGCGCCCTCCGCAGTTGGTGAAGTAGCGACGATTCTGCAGAAGCCGGTCTATACCGACGACAACATGCCGGCCGTCGGAGCCAATGCGTTCCCGATCGCATTCGGTGACTTCCGGCGCGCCTATACCATCGCAGATCGCACCGGCATTCGTGTACTGCGCGACCCCTTCACCTCGAAGCCGAACGTCCTGTTCTACACCACCAAGCGCGTCGGGGGCGGTGTAACGAACTTCGAAGCCCTGAAGCTGATGAAGATCGCGACGAGCTAAGGCGCATCGACGGTTGCGCCTGCGAGGTGGCCAAGGTTGCTGCCTCGCCTTCACCTCCATTTTCTCATCGAAAAGGATTGGTCCGATGAAAGACCTGCATTCCGATATTACTGTCACGACGATCGTCATGGCAGCGCTCGCCGCCGACAACACTCCGGCTGCACTCGACCTCAAGGGTTACAACGCAGCCGAGATCCTGCTTGGCGTCGGCATTGGCGGCATCACTTTTGATGCGACCAACAAGATCGAGTTCAGGCTCACGCACGCCGATGACAAGGCCGATGGTTCCGCCCCTGATCCGGGTGACTATACCGCCGTCGACATCGACGACGTGCTCGGCGTCTCCTCCGTCGGAACCGGCGGCATCATCAAGGCGCTAACCGCCGCTCATGCTGCCGCCGCTGCCTACCGTGTCGGCTACAAGGGCGGAAAGCGCTGGCTCAAGCTCCTGGCCGATTTCAGCGGCACGCACGGTGCAGGAACGCCGCTCGGTCTGTTCCTGATCAAGGGACACGGCGCGGACAACCCGCAGGCCAATCAGATCTGAAGCCGCTGGCGGAACACCGCCGGATAACCGGAGACTTGAACCATGCTTGCAAAAGTGAAAACGCCGTTTCGCGGCGTTCCGGATGGCCTCATTCATCCTCGGGATTTTGCGGCAGGCGACATCGTCGAGGGTGACCTCGCCGCGGTTGCTGTCGCTGAGGGCTGGGCCGCAACCGAAGAGAGTGACGGCGCCGGCGGCGTTGCTCTCGACAAGATGAAGGTCGAGGAGCTGAAGGCGCACGCAACGTCCTTGAGCATCGACCTCGGCGCCGCAAAGACGAAGGCGGAAATCATCGCCGTCATCGTCGCGGCCACCTCTGGCGCAACCGAGTAAGATTCATGCACCGTCCCGTTCTTGTTACGCCACCGGCGGATCTTGCCGTGTCGATCGAGGAAGCGATGCGGCAGTGCCGTATCAGTGCCGACGATTATGACCCGGCAGGATTGACGGAGATCCAGCAGCTGCTCGGCGCCTACATCCTTGCCGCGACCGAGCTTCTCGACGGCTGGACCGGCATTCTGGGGCGGTGCCTGAAAACTCAGGTCTGGCGGCAGGATTTCGACGGGTTCGCCCGTTGCCTGCCGCTCGGCCTCGGGCCGGTCAGCGCGGTCGGCTCTGTGACCTGGCGCGACAGTGCCGGGCAGGTATCAACGGTTGCCCCGAGCGATTACACGCTCAATACGGATGGCGGCGGCCGGAGTGCCGTCCGCTTCCGTAATGCCTGGTCGATGCCGGGCGACCTTGATGAAAGCGCCGCAGTTTCGGTCACCTATTCTGCTGGCAGTAGCAGCGTACCGGTTCCCATCCAGCAGGCGATCCTGCTTTCCGTCGGAGCCTGGTACGAGAACCGGGAGGAAGTCGTGGTGGGTGCGACGGTATCCAGCTTGCCGGCCAGTGTCGCTGTCGATCGCTTGCTGGCGCCTTATCGAAGGGTGGGGCTTTGAGATGCGTATCGGAGAATTGGACCGTCGCATCACGATCGAGCGGATGGCAGTGACCGCTGACGAATTCAACTCTCCGGTGGAAACCTGGAGTCCTTTCATCACGGTCTGGGCGCGGCGAAAGGATAGTTCTGATCGGCTCAGAACGGAAGTGCTTGGCGCTGAGCAGGTAGGGTCGTTTCTGCTGTCGCATTTTGTGATCAGGTATTCGCCGAAGGCCAGGACGGTCAGCCCGATCGACCGGATCAATTACGACGGGCGCATCTGGAACATCAAGGCGACGAAAGAGACCTCGGAGGGGCGCAATCGCTTCATCGAGATCTCTGCCGTTCGGGAGAACAACTGATGGCCACGGCTGTGCTGAAAGTCCGCATTCGGTTTCGTTGGTGGGTGAAGCCTCTGGTCTATGCAGCCGTCGTGCCTGCGGTGCTGATCGAGGTCTGTCTGGGCAGCGCTCGGTGCGAAGTGTTCCTTGCAGCCGTCGGAGGTTTCGTGGCGGAGCATGGCGCTTTGTTTGAGGACGACTGATGGCCAAGGGGATCACGGTCAAGGTCGAGGGGCTCAAGGACCTTGAGAACGCTCTGAAGCAGCTGCCGCAGGCTAATGCGAAGGCGGTGCTGCGGCGGACCCTTAAGGAAGCGGGTGAGCCGATCGCGAGGGCCGCCCGGGCGAAAGCGCCGAAGTTCGAGATGCATCTCTCCGAGAGCATCGACGTCGGAACGAAACTGTCACGCCGTCAGGCCGGGCTCCACAAGAAGCAATCGCCCGTCGAGATGTTCGTCGGACCTGGTCCGGATCCTGCCGCGCACCTTGATGAGTTCGGCAGCGTCCACGGTCCCGCTCAACCTTTCATGCGTCCGGCGTGGGATGAGAACAAGAGCAAGGCGCTCGACACGATCGCGAACCTGACTTGGGTCGAGATCGAGAAGACTGCCGCGCGCCTGGCGAAGAAAGCCGCGAAAGGCAAATAGCCGATGGAAGAAGCTTTGATGAGCCTGCTGCTGGGAGCGGCCGGGCTGACGGCGCATGTTGGTACCAGGGTAAACTGGACGGTCAAGCCGCAGTCGATCGAGGGGCGGCCATACATCGTCTTGCAGCGGATCGACGGCGCGCGCGACTATCATATGCGCGGCGCCTCCGGATACGTGACGAGCCGCGTGCAGGCAGACGTCTACGCCGAAACCTACACCGCCTCGAAGAAGGCCGCGCGCGCCTTGATCGCGGTCGTGTCCGGATATCGGGGCGGTATCTTCCAGGGCATTTTCATCGATTCGGAACGTGATCTCCCGGCGGCGGACGCGGGAGAGGTGACGCAGCTTTTCCGAACGTCCGTCGACCTGATCATTCATCACACCAACTAGGAGAGTAAGATGCCTGAAACCTTGGCCTCGATCGGCTATGGCTCATTCTTCCATGTCAGCCAGGACGATGGCGCGACATGGATCGAGCTTGCCGAAGTATTCGACATCACGCCGCCGAGCGACACGGTCGATGTCGTCGATGCGACGCACATGCAGTCGCCGAACCGGACCCGCGAATTCATCTCCGGTCTTTCCGATCCCGGCGAGGCATCCTTCGAAATGAACTTCGTGCCGGGCTCGGCCTCGGACGCGAAGATCCGTGAAATCCGCACCTCCGGTGCGCGCGTCAAATGCCGCATCACTTTCCCGAACTCGGTCGCATGGATCTTCTCCGGCCTGGTCACCGGTTATGAACCGGCGGTTCCGACCGACGACAAGATGACGGCGACCGTCACCTTCAAGGTCACCGGTTCCTACGTATCGACGCCGGCCGCAGCACCCGTCAATTCCGTGCTTCCCGCGATCAGCGGCGTAGCGCAGGTCGGGCAGGTTCTCACGGCCTTCCCGGGTGTCTGGAGCGCTGCGCCTTCCTTCGCCTACCAGTGGAAGAAGGGCGGCGTGAACATCGCCGGCGCCGTCAACCCGACCTATACGCCAGTTGGCGGCGACGTCGGCGCGGCGATCACTGTGGCTGTCACCGCGACGAACACGGCAGGCTCGGCGACCGCGACCAGCGCGGCGACGCCGAACGTCATCGCGGCTTAAGGAGCTGATATGGCAAACCCGCTTCGCGGCTCGGTCCCCCTTCAGGTGGGGGACCGTTCCTTTACCCTGTCATTCTCGATCAACGCGCTCTGCGAGCTTGAGACCGAACTCGACCAGCCGGTCGCAGTGATCGTCAAAACCATCCAGAACCCGGAGGCCTTGCGCCTCAGCACCGTGCGCTCGCTCGTATGGGCCGGCCTTCAGGATCATCATGCCGGGCTCACCCTTGCGGAAGTCGGCATGCTGATTTCGGAAGCGGGCTTGCAGCCGACGATCACCAAGGTCGGCGAAGCGTTCCGATTGGCATTCCCTCAGCCTGAAAAGGCGAAGCCCGGAAACCCTCGGAAAGCGAAGGCCTAGACCCACTCAGGCTGTTGCGGTCATGGGTCGCGGCCGGACAGGATCCTTCGCATTTCTGGCGGCTCACGCCTCGTGAAATCGGCGTCGTTCTCGACGGCGCCGTCGACCGGATGAAAGGGGAGCATAACGATCGCGCCTGGCTCGCCTGGCACATCGAGGCTCTCGCCCGCCACAAGAAACTCCCCCGCCTGAAAGAACTGACGCACGACGCGCCGAAAGGACCGCGCCGGCGTCAGACGATGGAAGAGCAGATCGCCATCGCTGAGGCGTGGACGGCAGCACTGACAAGGAGATGACATGGCTTCTGCCGTTATCGGTTCGCTCCGGGTCGTCCTCGGCATCGATACCGCCGCATTCGACAAGGGGCTTGGCGACGCCATGAAGACCCTTAAGGGCGTCGGCAACTCCATGCAGTCGCTCGGCAAGACAATGTCGCTGTCACTGACGGCGCCGATCGTCGGCTTCGGGGCCATGACTGTGAAGACGGCCGGTGACTTCGAGGCGGCGATGAACCGTGTCGGCGCCGCGTCCGATGCCAGCACGGGTCAGCTGGAGGCCATGCGCAAGATGGCGCTCGAGCTCGGCTCGGATACCTCGAAATCAGCCTCTGAAGCCGCCGATGCTATGGAGATGCTGGCGAAGAATGGCCTCAGCGCAGAGGACATCATCGGTGGCGCGGCGGCAGCGTCCATCAAGCTGTCCGAGGCTACTGGCGGCGACCTGTCTACGGCTGCGGACGTGGCCACGAATGTCATGGCGCAGTTCAAGGTAGAGGTAAAAGACCTCGGCCGCGTCGTGGACGGTATCACTGGCGTGACCCTGGCTTCGCAGTTCGGGTTTCAAGACTACAAGGACGCGCTTGCGCAGGCCGGCGGTGTAGCCGGTTCTCTCGGCGTCAGTATCGAGGAATTCAATTCGGCCATTGCGGCGACATCCTCGGTTTTTAATAGCGGCTCCGACGCAGGAACATCTTTCAAGACATTCCTGACGCGCCTTGTTCCGCAGAGCAAACAAGCGGCCGCCGCGATGGATGAACTGGGCATCAAGTTCTTCAACGCTGACGGCTCGATGAAGTCGATGTCTCAGATTGCCGAGGTGCTGAAGACGAGTCTCGCCGGCCTGAGCGATGAGGCGAGAAACGAGGCCCTTTCGGATATTTTCGGGGTTGACGCCATGCGGACGGCCATCGCCCTGGCCGATCAGGGCGCCGCCGGGATCGACAAGATGACGGCATCCGTTTCGCGGGCTGGTTCTGCGGATGAGCAGGCGGCGGCGAGAATGAAAGGCTTCAACGGCGAACTGGAGAAGCTCGGCGGCGCCTTCGAGACCTTGCAGATCGCCATTGCCGATAGTGGGCTCCTGGCGATGGTCACCAGCTTCGTTTCGATGCTGGCCGGATGGATCGATTCGCTTGCCAGCACCAGCCCGGCGCTCTTGCAATGGGGCACCATCCTCGCCGGTCTGGCTGCCGTTCTCGGTCCGCTGCTGATCACCCTTGGGGCGATCGCGTCGGCCATCGCGGCGGTCGGCCTTCCGATAGCTGGCGTCGTGGCCGGGCTTGGATTGTTGACCACCGCCGTCATCGCGTTCTGGCCGGAAATTCAGGCGGCGTGGGAGTGGGTGAAAAAGCTAGTCGATATCTTCATCCAGCTTCACACAGAGGCGCTGGTCGCCGTCATCGCTAAGTTTGAGGAGTTGCGGACGGCGATCATTGCATCGCTTGCAGGCCTCGGCGAGCAGATCCTCGCGACCTTCAGGGCTCTGCCCAGTCAGATGATGCAGATCGGCGCCGACATCATCAACGGGCTCTGGCAGGGTATTCAGAACAAGTGGGAAGAGCTGAAGGGTGGTGTCGCCGACATCGCTTCGGGGATCAAGGACACCTTCACCGGCTTCTTCGACATCAATTCGCCGTCGCGCGTCATGGCCGAGATTGGCCAGTTCATCATGCAGGGCCTCGGCAACGGCATGGAGAGCATGCGTGGCCAGGTCGTCGGCGTCGCCGGTGGGGTCGCATCCGACGTCAAGGGATCGTTCGGCGAAATCGAGAACGCAGGAGAATCTCTCGGCCAGAGTTTCGCAAGCGCATTCCAGGGTGTGATCGACGGCTCGAAGAGCGTCAAGGAAGCGCTCGCCGATCTGCTCGGGTCTCTTTCCGAAACATGGATGAACCAGGCGTTTCAGGCGCTGCTCGGCGGCGGTGTCGCCGGCAACAGCGGCGGCCTTCTCGGCTCGCTCTTTGGTGGCTTGGGCTCATTGATCGGCTTTGCTAATGGCGGTTCGTTTGAGGTGGGCGGCGCCGGCGGCATCGATAGCCAGCTGGTCGCATTCCGTGCGAGCCCGAATGAAACGGTCTCGATCACCAAGCCCGGGCAGGAGCGGGGCTCAGGAGGCCAGCCCTATGTCATCCGATCTGACGTCAACGTGACTGTCGACGGTGAGGGGCGTGTCAAGGCCTACGTCGAGCGATCGAAGGCGGAGGCCGTAGCGACGTCGGCCCGAAATGTCGTTCCAGTGATGGCGAGCTATCAGACCAACAAGGTGGGCGGAGACTATCGTGGCTGACATCCTTCACTGGCCTGCTGATCTCCTGCCAGCAAGGGAAATCGCCGCCAATCCGGTACCGTTCTCTCGCACTGGTGGCCGCACGATCAATGGTCTTGAGCGGACCATTCGGACGGATCGCGGGTTTTGGAGCATCGCGCTTAACGGCGTGTTGCTGCATACCGTGGCGCAACGGCGGGCATGGAACGCGCTTCGCACCGGGCTCGGCGGTCGCTCAGGCCTCATCGCAATTCCCGCATGGAGCTGGGACACGGCGCCCTATGCATCGGGATCGATCGAGCAAGATCTGATGACGACACATTCGGACGGCACGCCGTTTTCGGACGGCACGCTCTATTCACAAGGCTCGATCGCCGTGCGATGTGCGGTGACGGCGGAGATCGGTGCGTCGACGGTGAAACTGAGCCCTTTGTCCGCGGAGCCCGATCTCGCAGGGGTGCGCTTCAGTTACAATCACGCTCTTTATGAGACCGGGCCGGCAATCGACACCTCCGGTTCGGTCTGGACTGTGCCGGTATTCCCGGCCATCCGGGCGACCATACCGGCAACTGCTGATCTGGAATTCAATCGGCCAACCTGCCTTGTCCACCTTCAGGACGATCGCGGTATGGATGTTTCGATGAACCCGAGCAAGATCAGTGAGCACAGCGTGAACTTCGTCGAGGCCGTCGACTATTGGTCTGATCTTGCGGCGGGGCTGCTGGCATGATCGATTTCGTTCGCATTCTGTGCGTGATGACGTTTCCGAGCGCGACCGTGCGCTTTTGGGATGGTTCCGGCCCGTTCCTTGACGAGGAGGGGATTCTTTGGCGGCAGGCTAACCTTGTCGAGGGTGGGCTCGATGCTATCGAGATGGCGATCAACGGCGAGGCCTTTACGCTGACGCTCGGGATTTCCGGGCTCGATCGGCTCAGCGCCGATCTCGCCTGGGGAGATTACCAGAATGGCGAGATCATTGGGGCCAAGGTGCAAATCCTGACGCAAGATTGCGACCGATGGGGGCAGGCGCTCGGTGCTCCTGACGTACGCTTTACCGGGTTGATCGACGACATCACCTTCGAGAAGGTCGCCGACAGCAGTCAGGTCACGACCTCGGTCCGCGTGGATATCGTCAACCGCTTTACGCTGAGGACGCTGGCGAATGGAGGTGTGTACTCCGATATCGACCAGAAGGCACGGTCGGCAGTTCTAAACCCTTCTGCGCCTCCCGACCGCTTTTGCGAGCGCATTCCGCTGATGATCGACAAAACTATCAGGTGGCCGAACTGGTGATGTCGATGGAGCGGACGCTGGCGGAATTCCTGCGCGCATATGGAGAGAAGCCATGGCGACCGGGACAAGTGGACTGCTGCATGTTCCTCGCCGCTTGGGCGATCTGGCTGGGGCATACTGATCCGGCGGCGCATCTGCGCGGCAGTTATGACTGCGAGGAAGGATTTCGGTCGATTGTCGATAAGTCCGGCAGCATGACGGTGCTCGTAGGCTCCTGCGCCTCGCTGATCCGAGGCCGGAGGCTTCAACGACCGGTTTGCGGAGCCATAGGTGTCATTGGGAGCGCGATCAATGTTCATCGCCAATTCGGCGCTATCCACGACGGCGAGCGCTGGCAGGTTCTGCTCAAGCAGGGGATTGGGCCGATGACGGCCCAATCCTTGGCAATCTGGTCAATCGAGGTGTGACTTAACCGCCGCCGTCCACGCCGGCGCACTCGTACGTGAACTCGTACTGTGGCTCCAGCACCAGATGGCCGCCGGTTATTCTGCAATTCGCCCTGCCAGACTGTGCAAGATACTGCTGTGCGGCGGCTCTGTGACGTTGTTCAGGCGACATTGAGGCGGTTGATGCCAGCCCGAGAGTTGCGCCCTTTGCGACGCCAATCGCTGTTGATTTGCCGATGCTTGGTGCTGTCATCAAGGTCTTGTCCGTACGGTGTTCGAACACCCTGTAGGTATCATCCGACATCGCGACGGTCGTGTAGCTGGCGGGGTAGGACATTGCCCTTCCCACCCCGGATGTCGAAGTGCAGGCAGCCAGCGGGGCTACCGCGAGAATTACAATCAGAGATTTCCGCATCATCCTCTCCTTTTACGCGAGCGGACGATATCTCACCTCTCGGAAACATAGAAGCCTATGCCTCAAGTGATCAGTTTCGCGGCTCTGGTCGTGTCCTCTCTGGCGACGACGGTGGCCGGTGCCAACCTCTTGTATCTCGGCACATTGGCAGCTGGATACGGCGCCCTTGCTTATGGTGCCGCGCTGCTGCAGGGCCTCTTCGTGGAGAAGCCGAAGGTTCCGAAACCCGAGGACGGTAGCTATAACCTTAAGCAATCCGTACCTAGTATGGCGATCGTTCTCGGGCGCCGGAAGAAAGGAGCGGACTATGCGGCGATCGAGGAGAAAAACGGCACAGCGTATCACTTGCTGATTACCGCCGGGCATCGCATCCATGGCTACGTACAGCACTATCTGCATGACGATGCTGTGATGCTCTCCGACAGCGTCGTCGTCTCGCCGGCGAACTACTTCCATGAGTCAGATCCGTATGTTCGGATCAATGCGCGCCTCGGGCTCGACGCGGAGACGGTCTACTCCGACCTGGTTGTGGCTTTCCCGGGGGTCTTCACCGCGGACCATCGCGGCGATGGGCTGGCGTCTGTCCTGCTGGCATGCGCTTCGGCGAGCGCGGATGACTACTTGTCGGTCTACCCAAACCAAATGCCGCAGCATTCGAGCGTCATTGACGGGGCGCTCGTCTTCGATCCGCGCAACCCGGCGCACGATCCGGAGAGCAAGGATACATTCAGCTTCGTGCAGAACCTCGCGCTCTTGCGCGCCCATCAGCTGACGAACCCCTGGGGCGGAAAACAGAACCTTGCTGACCTCTACATGCCGGAATGGGCGCATGCAGCTGATGTTTGCGACCAGTCCGTGACGAACCGAGACGGCGAAAGTGAGCCGCGTTATCACGGCGGTATTTGGTTTCGCGCCAACAACAATCAGGTCGAGGTCGGACGGTTCCTTGATCAGGCCGCGGAACTCGTCGTCTACGAGCGGCCGGACGGCCTGATTGGCGTGCATGCGGGGGAGTTTGTCGAGCCGGATATCAGGTTGACGGAAGATGATATCCATCGTCTGACCTTCAAAGCGAACCGCAGCGAGGCGGCGACAGTGCTCGCGGTACGCGGCCGCTTCGTCGACCCTGCGAGCCGCTACAATACGGTTGATGCGGCAATCTGGGGCGATCCCTATATCGGTGAGGATACGGAGCGCACGCGTACACTCGACAATCAGGTGATTGAGCGGCACAACCATGCACAGCGGCTGCAGAAGATCACCATGATCCGCGCCAATGCGCCGCGCGTTTCAATCCTTGCGACGTACCAGGCTGCAAAGAACATTGGCTATCGGCGTTTCGTCCGCGTGCATGCTCCTCCGCAGCTTAACGAGGCGATCGTCGAGATCACGTCGACGCCCACTTTCTCATTTCGCAATCTGACTGTGGAGTTTGCCGGCATTGTCGTGCCGGCTGACCTCTATGATTTCGATGCTGCTACGGAAGAAGGGGGGCCGCCAACGGTGCCCGAGGTGGTGGTTTCCTCCGGGGTGCCTGTTCCAACTGGTTACTCGGTCGAGATCAAGCGGCAAGTGGTTTCGGGTGGTGAGGAAGCAACCTATGCGGTCGCGACCTGGACGCATGTCTCCGATGCGCTGCTCTACGAATTCGAATGGCAACCGACGGAAGGGCCGAACCAAACGGCGCTTTCGACTATGTCGAAGCGCGGAGAAAGCGAGGCGCGGTCAGGATACCTTGCTGATGGCGTCGAGCACCGCTTCCGGCTGCGCGCCTGGTCGAACGGTTCCAAGTCCAACTGGACCGATTATGTGATGCTGACGCCGGTTGCCAATGCCGCCCCGCCGGTCGCTCTCTCGGCATTCGCACTCTCTGGCGCCTCGCCGCAGCTCGGCCGAGCGACGTTTTCGTTCGCTACGGCCAATGACCTCAATCTGAAGCGCATTGCTCTCTATCGTGCGCCGGCCGGCGTGCCGCTTGATAAGAACGTGCATTCGAAAATCGTAATCGGCGCTGCACCAGGCACGACCTTCTCCTATGTCGACGGCGATGCGACGCGAACAAACATGATCGTCAACGGGGTCTTTTCGGCAGACACCGATTGGTCGAAAGGCACCGGATGGACGATCAGCGGCGGCAAGGCCAACAAGGCGGCAGGCGCAACCTCTAGCCTCACACAGGCACAGACCTTGGCCACAGGGACAACATATCGCGTGGCGTCGAGCCTTTCCGGCTACGGAGGCGGTTCGGCACGGGTCCGCTTTACCGGTGGGACGACCGTCAATGGTGTACTGAGAACCTCCGACGGCAGCTTCCTCGAAAAGCTGACTGCGGCAACTGGGAACAATGCCTTCGTCGTCATCGCTGACACCGCCTTCGCCGGTTCATACGACGACATCATCATGTTTGCCGAGACGCCAGCCAGCGCGCCCCAGGGCGTGTGGGATTATTACGCGATTCCGCTAAACGGCTCCGGCGTCGAGGGGCCGCAGGCGGGGCCTGTCTCGGTGAATATCGTCTGATCAATTTGAAAAACGTCAACCGCGTGATCTTGGCCGCGAGCCAGGTCGATCTACTATGGGGTGATTTATGGCGAACGATATTCGCGACGCTTGGCGCCGCGCTTGGCGCAAATATGTCGTCGATGGCGTTCCGTCGTCGGGAGAGAACGACCCTGTCAAGGAAGAGATTTTGCCGGTCGGCGAGCTTGTGCAGCAGCAGTTGGATCAGGCAATAGCGCTTGCTGCGGTTTCCACTCAGTGGAAATCACCTGTACTCGCGGCGTCGACGGCAAACATTGATATCTCTTCCGCGCTGGAGAATGGGGATGTTATCGACGGCGTGACGCTGGCAGCCGACGACCGTGTCTTGCTCAAAAACCAGACTGTGGCCAACCAGAACGGAATCTATGTTGTTCCCGCTTCTGGTTCTGCCTCACGCGCGACAGATGCGAACGAAGAAACTGAAATCGTGGGAATGGCGGTCTTCGTGCGCGCAGGCGTCGCCAACGGTGGCAAGCAGTTCATCTGCACGACGCCGGCGCCTATCGTGACGGGCACCACGTCGCTGACGTTTCAGGAGATTTCCGATCAATCAGACCTGAACGCCACATTGGCGGAAAAGGCCGATGAGGTTCCGTTTGCTGACCTTCTTCGTCAGAGCAGGGAGAACCTCCTTCCTGCCGCTACAAGCGAAGGGATGATTGACGACTATTGGCAAACCGTCTTGCTCGGAGCCGCGGACGGCAGTGTCACGGCAGGCATTGACCGGGACGGCGTTCTGCGCGTCGCAGCAATGCTGGAAACGACCGGCGTCCCGGCCCTTCTCGATGACTATCTCTGGTCTGTCGTTACTGAGAACGGCGACCTCGTTTTCGGCTATCACTTCGACTTGGGGTGGGTCGATTCCTCTGGGGCTGTCGACGTCCAGCTCTTTGATCGGCTGGTTGCTGCTACTTCTCGCGTGTATTCGCTTTCGAATGGCACTGACATCACGCCGATCACCTTTGGCGAAAACAACGCGTCGGCGGTTGCCGTTGTCGGAACCGAGGCCCGCTACGTTGAAGATATCGCTGGCGTTCTGACGGCGAAAACAGAGGATGTTCTGGCTGGCACATCGCTGCTCTCCAGTGTAACGGCGTTGATTTATCATGCGCTCTACGGTCAGTCGCTCAGCGACGGATCGTCATCGACGCCGCCGGTGTCGACGACGGCGGTGCGCTCGGGCCGTGCCGTGATGTTCAATGTCGGCCCGGCCGTGCGCGGCACGCTGAACGCTGACCAGCCGACGCCGGTAGAAAACCGGCTCTCGCTTGTCGATCTGCTGGAAAGCAGCCGTGAGACCCCGGCCTCCCAGATCGGATACGAGTTGACGAAGGCGGGGGGTATTGCGGCCAACGAGGCTGCGCTCGTAGTCGCGCATGGGCGCGGTGGAACGCCTTACTCCGGGCTGAAGAAAGGAACGCAGCCCTATGCCAACATCATCACGTCGATCCGCCGGGGGCGGATCATGGCCGGGCTGAATGGGCTCGACTTCGCCGCCTCGACGGTTTCGTTCATCCACGGCGAAAACAACCTTTCGGACAGTCTCGCCACCTATCAGGGCTATCTGGAGGAACTGCAGACAGACCTGACCGCCGACATCTCCGTCTACACCGGAGTTGCCGGTGACGTGCTGCTGTTTGTCGACCAGATCAGCAACTGGACGGCATACGGCTCGATGCCAACGGTCAGCGACGTGCCGCTGGCGCAGCTGCAGACGGCGCTCGCCAACCCCGGCATCATCCTGTGCGTCTGCCCGAAATACTTCCTCCAGACGGTTGCGGATGGCGTGCATCTGACCGCCGCATCATCGGCCCGGCTCGGCGCGTATCATGGCCGTGCCGTCAGGCAAACCCTCGGAGGTGCGGCGTGGGAGCCGTTGCACATCGCCAGCGCTGTGAGGACGGGAGCCAACATCGTGCTGACCTATGCCGGTGGCGATGAAACGACGGACGTGTCGCTCGACACGACGCTGGTAAGTAATCCCGGCAACTATGGCTTCGAGTGGTTCCAGACCGGAGGTACGCCGCGGACGATCGCGAGTGTCACCAAGACGGGCTCCCGCCAGATCACCGTTGCGCTCTCCGGTGACCCTGGAAGTCCAAGCTCTCAGCAGCTCGGCTATGCCCGCACCGGGACGTCAGGCGCCAATGGCGGCCCGACTACAGGCGCGCGCGGCAACATCCGCGACAATTCGACTGATACCACCGCTTATGGCGAGCCGATGCACAACTGGGCCTGCCATCAGCTCGTAACCCTCTAAGGAGACTTCATATGGGACGTATGAGCATCATTCCGGGCACGGCAGCAATCAGCATTCCTGGTGCACCGAAAATCACGATGAGCGATTGGGAGCGGCAGATCGCCAGCATCGCCGGCCTGCGCCACGTGATCGACCCTGCCAAACTCGATGCTGACGGCAATGGGCGCGACCGGTTTTCGGGGGCGACCATTACGTCGAAGAATGCGGCGGCGGCCACGAAGATCGAGACGGATGCCGGGTTCAACAACCTTCCGGTCATTCAGCTGACGGAAAATACCGGCGGGCTGCATCTTGCCCCCGGCACGGTAACGGCAAGCTGCAGTTTTATTTGCGTCGCGTCGATTACCGCAGCAGCCAGAGCGACGACGACATCCAAGAACCTGCTCGCGGCTTTCGACGGGGCGGGTGTGTTTCAACAGTCGTTCCGATCGGCGAGCGCTGGATCTCTGTTTTTCTTTGGCAAGAACGGGGATTCTGTATCGAACGGCATCAACGCAGCGAACTCGCCAGCGGCCGATGTGGCGGCAGTCTACGGATTTTCGTTTGATGCGGAGACGAAACAATCGGCCGTGCTGTGGCAGAATGCGGAAGTCCTTAACCTGGTCACGCACACCTTGGCGCCGGATATCACCGCCGATTTGCGTTGGACGTATGGCGGCAGCGCCAGCTCGTTCGGCTGGATTGGCAAGCTCGGTATGGCGCTGATTTTTGACAGGGCCATGCATCTGCCGACAATGTTGCCGTCCTTCCAGAGCGCAGTCTCTCTCCTTAAGCAGCACTATGCATTGAGCTGATGCCGCAGGCAGTCCCTATGTGGGGGCTTATGCGCCAGCGTTAAGAGATCGGCAGCCAGCTGATCTTTTGAACTATCCCCAATAACAATCAGGAGTAACCGATGAGCGCCATCACCGCTCAGCAGGTTCGCGATGCCTCGAAGGGCAAAGTGAACGAGAGCAACCTCGCGTCCGTGCTTGTGGCTCTGGACAAATACGGCAGCAAGTTCGGCATGGATCGGCCGCACCGGCTCGCCCAGTACTTCGCGCAGCTGATGCATGAGAGCGGCGATTTCAGGTCCGACCGCGAGATCTGGGGCCCGACGTCGGCGCAGCAGCGCTACGATACCAGGACCGATCTCGGCAACACGCCGGAGAAGGATGGCGACGGCTACCTTTACCGCGGCCGCACCGGCATGCAGTTGACCGGCAAGGACAACTATCGCCAGTTCCGCGATTGGGGCCGCACCGCCGGCTTGGCCTGCCCGGACATCGTCAAGGATCCGGATGCGGTCAACACGGACCCTTGGGAAGGTCTCGTGCCCTTGTTCTACTGGGACACCCGCGGGCTTAACCGCTGGGCCGACGAGGGCGACGCCGAGACTATCACGAAGAAGGTCAACGGCGGCAAGAACGGTCTGGCCGATCGCTTCGACCGCTTGGCGCGGATCTCGCTCGTCCTTCTCGGCTATCGCGCCGACAACGTTCGTCAGTTCCAGGCTGATCAGCGTCTCGAGGTCGACGGCGACGTCGGCCCGAAGACGCGCTCGGCCATGCACAAGGCGCTGGTGGCGCTCACCCCGGGTGAGGCGGCCCGTCCGGAGGTGAAGGTCGCCCCGGTGACCGAAGAGAAGCCGGTACCGGTCCCTGTCCCGGTAACGCCGCCGAGCCTCGATGCGCCGTGGTGGAAGTCGAAAGAGGTTCTCGTCCCCGTGGCAGGTGGCGGCGGTGCGTCGATCCTCACCGCGATCGGCGGCATTCCCTGGCAGAACCTACTGATCCTTCTCTTCGCGCTCGGCAGCATCGCCGGCTTCCTCTACTGGCGGAAGAACGCCGACCGAAAGGCGGTGGCGAAGCAGGTCGAGAGGATGGCGTAAAAATGCTCTCCACTTCCCGAATTATTGCGGCTGCGGCCGTGCTCACGATCGTCGCCAGCTTCCTGCTCTGGATCTACTGGCGGGGCGGCGACGACGTCAGGACCTCCATCGAAAGGCAGAACAATGAAGCTGGCCGCACTGCGGACGATGTCCGCTCTCGCTATGACCTTTGCCCTCCAGGGATGTGGGACTTCGGCGCCGGCAAGTGTCGACGGCCTGCGGCGGGTGGTCGGTACTGATCTCATCGGCGCGCGAGGGGCGACGCCGGAAGATCAACGGAAGATAGACCGGACCGTCGTGGGCATCTGTGCCGCGGTGGTCTGGACGAAGGCGGAATGTGAGAGGCACGGGGAACGGGGCTGATGGCGCCATCTGAAGATGCGGCAGTACATCGCCAGCTCGGGGAGCTGGTCGCGGGAATGAGGAGCCTGCAGGAATCTATTCGGCGGCTGGAAGAAGGATCGATGCGGGCGGAAGACAAGGCGGCTACGAGCCGCGCCGCCGTGCACCAACGCATGGATCAGCTCGTTGACCGGGTCGGGCACGTTGAGGCGTCCGTGGCAACGATCGGCGAAGACGTCGCCGAGATGAAGCCGGTGACCGACGATGTCCGGAGATGGAAGCTGATGGGCATAGGCGCCCTCGGCGTCACTGGCATCGCCGCGATGGCGCTCGGTGTGAGCTTCGCCGAGGCGATCAGGCGGGTCGTGTTTGTGATTATTGGGAAGGGGTAAAATCGCATTTAGCGGATTGGGTCAGTATTGTGTTTCGTTTCGCCATTTGATCTCTTCTGCGAAGGATTAAAACATTAGGGGCAGTAATGTCTGGCGATTCTAACCGAAAGAGTGTTGATTGGTCCGCACGGCACGTGCGGCTTCGTTTTGAACTTATCCTGACGGCATCATTGATTGCAGTATACTCTTTCTATGATGCGCAACTGAAAACTTCAGCTCTCCTGCCTATCGACTTTTCAAAAGTGCCAATAACGATACAGATGGGTGCGCTATACGCATTCTATTTTTACACGCTGCTGCATTTCTTCATCAGGACTGAGACCGAGCGTAGAGACATATCCAGCAGCTTGGCACGCGTAGACGAAACAATATCTAGAATATCGTCGACCAGAGAAGAGCTCCAGCGGAAAATCAGCCCGTATCGAGAGCCTGGGCTCTCGGAGAAATTGGAGCACTGGGCCGCTAAATTAGGAGACTTTCGAGAGCAGTCATCGGCATACCGATCCGACCTTGAGAAGATCGAGAAGGCCCTGCAACGGTGGAAGGGGTTCTTAGATAAACTTCCGGACGGTGCTGGGAAAGATGTGCTCAGCCCAGATCGGGAATCCTTCAAGAAGTTTATCTATGAAACTGTCTCTGTGAATGAAAGTGTGCTTGCCGCCACATTGATCAACAACGACAAGGGCGATGATTTGCTGAAGCAGATCTGCGGCATATTGAAAGAAATCAGATCCTTTACCAATGACAGTTTAGGTGCTGCAATCGATGAGGCGAACGCATCGCTCATTAGCGAAGTTGCGATGCTCAAGAAAGTTAATAGAGATTTCCTTCTCGGGCGAACAGCTTTCGCTTGGGAGCGAATGTGGGCTTCTTGCTGGATCCCTGCCTTGGTGAGTTTTCTTCTCGTCTCTTCGTCCATACTACGTTCAGTTTGGTGGCAATAGCGCTCAAATGGGCGCGCCTTCGTTGCTCATCTTACTCATCTATCAAAGTCGCTGACAGTGAGACACCGGCGCCAAAATACATAACGAAACGACGTTCTGCCGTTGTGTCCCGCAAAACGGCAAGCGATTGATTTTGGCCGCTTACCTTGCTTCGGCATGGGGCACCATTTCGCTATGCCGCTGCGGCCAGGCGAACATGATGCCTTGCAGGAACGCCTGCCGGCGCTTCATCTCCGCACCGTCACCATAGCGCGGCCGCCCGAACTCGTGCCCCATCAGGTCGGCCTGCATGCGATCGGAGCAGTTCGCGTTTTCGATTCGGTCCTGGAAGCTGTGGCGTAGCGAGTAGACTGAATGGTCATCGCTCGGCATCAGGCCGTTGTTTCGCAGGACCTTGTTGATCAGCGCCGAAGCCGAGTCGGCCTTGTCATGATACTTCCCGAAGCCCTGCGGCCGCTGGCGCATAGCCCACAGCGAAACCCCGACGAGCGGCACGCGTCTAATCGAATAGTCGCTCTTTTGCCGCCGATCATCGCGCTCCGCCACTTCGATGTGTGGCACCTCATCGTCGAGGCGGATATCCTGCGGCCTCAGATTGCAGATCTCGCCAAGGCGAGCGCCTGTCTCCACCATCACGTAGACGACCAGCCGCGCATTTTCGTCCAGCATATCCATGGCGCCCGGCACAAGGATCTTCTCGGCGATCCATTCGCTGGAGAAGGGCGGCCTGCTGCGTCCCTTGGTGGCGTTCGTCTCCTTGATGCGGGCTTTCTCCCACACCGCGTGGAAGTTGGTGTGTAGGGCCGCGTCTATGGGCGTGAGCATGCCCATGATGTCGCTGAACGAGCGGTTGGCCGTGTCGGCCTTCAGGCCCTCGTCGATGATCTTGTCAGTCCACCACTGGCGAAATTTCAGCACGTCGGGGCGAACGATAGCGGCCAGCTCAAAATCACCCATGACGTCGATCGCATAAGTGATCGCCCGTTCACGCGACACCTTGTGCTTCCGAAGCTGATTCTTCGACATGCCGGTCAGGCCTGCGGCGTTGTGCTTCTCGTAGAGAGACCAGATGTTGCTGAGGCGCGGCGCTGGCTCGTCGACTGTTCCTGCGACCGCGTCGACGATCATTTGCGATCTATCGAGGTTTTCTCCCACGACAGCCAGCCTCCGCTCGATTTCTTCGAGTGGGAGCGTCGCGATCTCGTTGATGGGGCGATAGGTAAAGCCGAGCGACTGTGCGAGCTTCACAGCGGCCTCGTAGCGCGCAAAAGCCGTTTCGTTGTCATTGCCAGCCAGCAGGGCTCGCCAAAGGCTCTCAGCGGCCTCGTGCACCGATTGGGCCTTCTCCAGCGCCTCCTTCAAATTCTTCGTTTTTAGGGACTGCTTAACGTGGGATCGCTGGTCGAGGTGAGCGACTTCCGTCGGGACACGGCGATAATAGCGGTAAATTCCACTGGCTGGATGCTTCACGACGTAGCGGGAGAGATCATCAGATCCCATGAATGAGCACCTTTCAGAGCCTTTTGTGGTCCGAAAAGTACCCAAAATGTAACCAAAAAAGCAAGGTGCAGCGGGGAGGTTTGATCGCTGGCGCTTTCAAGATTGCAGCTAAGCTATTGAAAAGCCTAAATGAAAAGGCCCGCACCGTGAGGTGCAGGCCTTTAGAAAGTGGCTCCCCGGGCCGGATTCGAACCGGCGACCTGTCGATTAACAGTCGAATGCTCTACCGCTGAGCTACCAGGGATCATCCGCGCCGCTGTTGTGCTGTGCGCTTCAGAAGTGAGGCTGCTAATACGCATGCTTTTCTGATTTGCCAAGCGCTTTTTTCAAAAAAAATGACAAGTTCCGTTGCGAGGCTGTGGAGAAGTCCCCAATTGTGGGAAAACACGCCGGATAGGGAATGATGAATAAAAACAGGAAGCAGACGCATTTCGGCATTGATCCGCAAACACGACAAGTCGTGCTGGGAAAATGGCGTATCGCGTTGCCCGACTCGCCCCTGCTGCGGATCCTGCTGGGTTCGCTGCTGGTGTTTTGTGGTTTTCTCGGTTTCTTGCCCGTGCTGGGCTTCTGGATGATACCGTTGGGCCTGATCGTGCTTTCCCACGACATTCCCTCGGTTCGCCGCCGCCGTCGTCGTCTGGCCGTCTGGTGGGCGCGCTGGCGCGGGAAGGCCAACTCCTCGAACGGCTCCTGAGGCGGACGCCGATTTAACGATCTTGTTGTCGAGGGCAGGGCGGTCGGCAGTTTTCGGTTCCTCGCGGCCGTCCCGTAGCAATTCCGAATCTCTCAACAAGGGCCGTGGCCGCGCAGGCGAATGACCGGTTCCTCGCGGTCTTCCCCTCTGTTGGGGTGCCCTCGAAAACTTTTCGGCAACCCATCAAACGCATAATGCGGTCTCGAATCAGGATGGGGACCGATGGCCAAAGCCACTACGAAACGTCGACGCCGCAGTTCGGGCCGAAGCACCAGCAAACAGGGCGGCATGGCGCCGTGGTATCTGGCCGCAGCGCTCACCCTTGGCGGCGTCATGGCCCACGACCATCGCGCCGAGTTGCGGCACTGGCCGGTGGTTTCCGATGTCATGGCCTTTGCATCGCGATCGGAAACGAAGCCGAAGCCTCAGCGCGCGGTTCCTGAAGCGCAGGAGCGCGTTGCGCAGCAGGCGGATAGGCACAAACCAAATCCGAAGCCCAACCCGGCGACGAAGGTTGTCCTGGCCGCCCCGGTGCCGTCGGTGAATGTCGGCGTCACGCCGCCAACCCCTCTCGTGCGGCCGAATGAAGAGGTGAAGACGGCATCCATCCGTACCGATCAGTTCTATTTTTGCGGCATTCGCAACGACAACTGCGTGATCGATGGCGCGACCTTCGTCTTCCATGGCGAGACGATCCGCGTCGCCGATGTCGATGCACCGCGAATCCGCCAGGCAAGCTGCGACAAGGAGCGTTCGCGCGGCTTCTACGCCAAGCAGCGCCTGCGCGAATTGCTGAATGCAGGCGACTTCAGGCTGATCTCGGCGGGAGGGCGATCAGATGCCAAGGCCGGCGAGAAACTGCGCCTGGTCACCCGCGGTGACCAATCTCTTGGACGTGTACTCGTTTCCGAGGGGCTCGTGCGGCCGTGGGAAGGGCGCCCGACGCCCTGGTGCTGAGATCAGCTGGGAGACGATCGGCGGACATCGTCGATCGTTCTGTGGAAAGTATCCGTCCTGCAATTCGACGGCGCGTTTTTCAGAAAATGCCTCTTGCGGTTTTTCTGCAATCATTCTAAATCCGCGCCAACGCTTGGTTATCCGAGCTGTGAGGCCTCGTGGCGGAGTGGTGACGCAGAGGACTGCAAATCCTTGTACCCCGGTTCAATTCCGGGCGAGGCCTCCAAAAATCTCACCTCGTTAAATTTGGTTTGGCGTTCTGCCTTAGGGCAGCGCGGTAAAATTCGCGACACGTCCGCGCAAGCCACGTCTCCTATGCCTCCGTCGGATCTTATCGCTTCGGTGAATTCGGTAGAGGGGGAACGATGACTCCGCTGAGATCAACCGCATCGGTAGCGTCCGTCAACATTAAGAACGGAGGCAATGGCATCAATGAAAAAGAGACTGATCCTGACGGCGTTGGCGTGTTTTGCGGCGACCGCTATGGAGGCGCGCGCGGACGACCTGGTTTTCCAGCTGAAGAACAACACCGGCGCGGTACTGACGAATTTCTATACGTCGCCGGTCGGCGTCAATGAATGGGAAGACGATGTTTTCGGTCGGCAGGTCCTGAACCCCGGCGAGAGCATGGAGATCACCATTGCCGACGGGCGGGACGTCTGCAAATACGACATGCGATTCGAATTCGAGGAAGGCTCGGCCCTCGATACGACCGAGGACACGCAGGATCTCTGCGAACTCGGCGAATACACGATCCACGAATAAGCGATCTGGATTTCAGGTCGCCTTAAATGGAAAGAGCCTCGCCACTTTCAGTGGCGAGGCTCTTTTGATTCGGCGTTCTGCCTGGAATTCAATGGTAGCGGCGGATCAGCCCGACGAGCTTGCCCTGGATTTTCACGCGATCCGGTCCGAAAATGCGCGTCTCGTAGGCGGGGTTGGCCGCTTCGAGCGCAATCGACGCGCCCTTGCGACGGAAGCGCTTCAGCGTCGCTTCCTCGTCGTCCACGAGCGCCACGATGATGTCGCCGGGATTGGCCGAGTTGCCGTTGCGGATGATCACCGTGTCGCCATCGAAGATGCCGGCCTCGATCATCGAATCGCCCTTTACTTCGAGGGCGTAATGCTCGCCGCTGCCGATCATGTCGAGCGGAACGGTAATGTCATGGGTGTTGTTCTGGATCGCCGAGATCGGCACGCCGGCAGCGATGCGGCCCATCACCGGGACGGAAACAGACGTGCTTTCGGCGACCGGCGCCGGCTTCGGCGTGGCAGGAGCGGCGGCCGGCGGCTTTCCGAGGCTGCCCTCGATCACGCTCGGCGAGAAGCCTCTGCGCGGCTGTTGCTGGCCGGCGGCGTAGGCTTCCGGAAGCTTGATGACTTCGAGCGCGCGCGCCCGGTTCGGCAACCGGCGAATGAACCCGCGCTCTTCGAGCGCCGTGATCAAACGGTGAATGCCGGACTTCGACGCCAGGTCGAGCGCATCCTTCATTTCATCGAAAGACGGCGGTACGCCCGACTCCTTCATGCGTTCGTGGATGAACAGAAGCAATTCCTGTTGCTTGCGGGTCAGCATGGCACGTCGCTCCAGAGGCGTGAAACAAATCAAGAACAGACACTATCTGTTCCATATGTGTTCCGCAAGTGCCTAAAATTCCGTGAATTCAGGCAATTGGCTGCTTCTGTGGGGGCGATTGGTCACTTTTGCGGGAGCGGGGCGGTTTTCGGCGACGGTTGCGTCCCAAAACAGCGCCGGGCAGGCCGGTCGCGCGCGTGATTCGAACGAATCGCGGCTCTCTTCGCGGAGAGACTTAAGTCGCTTGCGAGGCCGAGCAGGCGTCTTCGAACTCCTTCACCGTTTCGGCGCTGTTGTCTTCCGGAAGCACTGCGTCGGCCGCATCGGTCGCAACGGGCGTATCGCCGTCATAAACGAAGGACTGGATGTAGAACGCGAGCGCGCCCTTCCAAACATTGCGTCCATCGATCTGATGGCACGGCACGGCCCGTTCGAAATCGGTCTGGAGTTCATCCACCGTCGCGGCACTGAGCTTGACGTCAGGCATATTGGGCGATGCGACTATCGAAGCGAGAAGCAGGGCGGCAAGCACGGTGATCGTCCACTTGATGAAGGGGTGGGACTACGGGTTGGTAAACGATGTGAACCGCGCTTTCGTTCCGAAGTCCAGCAAGCATGGCGATCACTCTGCCATGTTCAACAGCTCTTTGCCCGCAGGCTGTGGCTGATTTGCGCCAGCCGCTCCATCTCAACCTCGTCTCGGCCGTTCTTCATGGACCGGCGCGGAGAATGCATCGGAGCTGCCAGCTTTCGCATCGGGCCTGGGGCGCGCAAAAATCCCTGCGGGGAAGGGCCTTCACCGTCTCGACAGGCCTCTAAAAAAAGATAACTTTGCGTGGAAAGTGGGGTGGTTGCATGCATAGATTGTCGTTGGTGGTGCTCGGCCTGTTGCTCACGGCTGGAGCGGCGTCTGCCGAAGAAGGGCGTTCGAATATCTGGAAACGGATCAACGCCTGGACGGTGGGATCCGATCCTTCCCTGGGAGGCTCGTGTTACGCGGCGACGAGCTATGACGCCGGCGCTATCCTTCGTATCGGCTTTTATCCGCGGGGATCGACGAACCTGGCGTTTCTTTCGATCGGCAATGCCGAATGGAAATCCATCGAGCCGCAGCGGGAATACGATGTTGCCTTGCAGCTCGACCGTGGTCGTCAGTGGCCGGCCGTTGCGTTCGGTGTTGATCTGACCGGCGCCAAGGCCCTTGTCGTCAACTTTTCCAACACCGACTTCTTTACCGAGTTCGTTCGCAAGAACACCTTGGCGCTGGCCTTCGAGGGGCGCGTCGTCGCGAGCCTCAGCCTGCGTGATTCGATGAAGGCGGTAAGCGAGATGTTCAAGTGCCAGGAGGCGGTGAGCGCCTTGATCCCGAATGGCGATCAGGGAGCGGCGAACGATCCCTTTGCGGGCGCCGGTGGCAATGCGCCGAACAACGATCCCTTTGCCGGCGGCGGCCAGACCAAGTCATCGAAAGATCCTTTCGCCATGTGATGGGCAGTCCGCTTGCCGCGGAGAGGTGAATATTCCTAAAATATTGCCTGGGATCGGCTAGGCACCCTCGACAGCGATGCGGGGACCTATCAAAATGCGGGCAAACGGGGGTTTTGCATGCGTAGATTGCTGGTCGGATTGGTAAGCTGTCTGATCGCCGCGGGATCGGCCGCGGCTGAGGAGTCCGAAATCATCAAGTGGAAGGATGTCGACGGCTGGACCGTTGCTTCCGACACCTCGATGGAGGGCTCCTGCTTCATCTCGTCGGTATTCGACGGCGGGGTCACCTTGCGCCTTGGGTTCTATCCCAAGGGCTCCGAGTCGCCGCTCTATATGAGCTTCGCCAGCGACGACTGGAGGTCGCTCGAGGTCGGCAAAGAGTACGACCTGACCTTCCGCTTCGACAAGACCGATCCCTGGAGCGCTTCGGCGACCGCTGCCGGTGATGCGAGCGGAAAGTTTCTGTTCGTGAACGTCACCGACGCCGAGTTCCTGACGGGCTTCGTGCGCAAGCGGGCCTTGGCCATCGCGTTTGAAGATCGCGTCATCGCGAATCTCAGCCTGCGCGGCACCGGCCCGGCGGCCGACGAGCTGATGAAATGCCAGCGGGCGGTCGACGAGATTATCGCCGACGAGGGCCGCAAGTCCAAGGAGAAGAAAGCCGACCCGTTCAGTGCACCGAGCGAGAAGCGATCGGCGCGGGATCCGTTCAGCCTCTGAAAACAGGTGGCCACGGGATCGGGCAGCGTTTCGCGAAGGCCGGACGGTGGCTTAGCATGGTGGTGTCCCCAGAGAGACTCGAACTGGCGATCTGCTGATGACAAATCAGCCGCTGTTCCGATACCTCGGCAACCGGGCACCTACTGATCGTTTTGGTGGAGCCGAAGAACGCTAAAGCCTTGTTTCTAATAATCTTTTTCCGTGTCTTTTCAGGTAATTAATTTTGAGTAGCTGTTGCTAATAATGCCCTTTTGTGCCTAATTGTCCCTAGTTGTGAATATGGCAATGAATAGGGCACGAGATTATGCAACAGAAAGCTGTGAACGCTAATCGCGCAACCAATAAAAACATAATATCAGGCATTGCTAATATAGAAGCGGGTTCGATTTCGGCCAAATCAGCGAAAAGGGGAGTCGAACCCTCGGCCACCAAGAACCGCAAGATTGCACCTCTCACGTGGCATCGGCAAGACCGCTCTGGCCCCGGTTCCTATGTCCTCATCAAACAGGGCAAGCACGGGCCAACGGGCGAATACTGGATAGGCTCGGCGGCGATGATATCCGAGGCGGCGGCAATCGAGATAGCGGCCGGATTGCGCGACAGGATAATGAAAGGCGAAGATGTGTTTCAGGAGAAGCGCGACCGCAAGAAAATGACCGTCACCCTCGGTTGGTGCTGCGATGAGTTTTGGAAGGTTCATGAGCCGACACTGAAAAACGACAAGCACAAAAGCCAGTGGGTCCACGGGCTCACCGTTAAATGGAAGGCGCTTCGCGACAAGCCGATTTCCAAGGTGACGATTGACGACGTGACCCGCGTCATCAGACCCGTATGGGAAGCCACCCCCGAGACCGGCGAAAAAAACATCGAGCAGCTATCCAAGGTGTTCAAATGGGCGATGGCTTACGGCTATTGCAAGGAAAACCCGGCGGATAAGTCCATTCTGAAAAACCGGCTCGGCACCCCGCGCAAGAAAGTCGAGCATCTCGCCGCCCTGCCGTGGCGCGACATGCCGGCATTTATGCCGCGCCTTCGCGAATCCGTTGGCCTCGGTGCTCGGGCGCTTGAACTGGCGATTCTCACGGCATGCCGCACAACGGAAGTCCGGGCCGCGCGCATCGAGGAATTCGACCTCAAACAAAAGCTATGGACAATCCCCGATACCCGCATGAAGGGGAACAAGATTCATGTTGTCACCCTCACCGAATCGGCGATTGACCTGATTGCCTCATTGATAGGGGACAATAAGACCGGGTTGCTGTTTCCGGGTCTCAAGGACACGGCCAAGCCGATTTCCGACATGACAATGAATGCCGTGCTTAAGCGGCTGAAAGTCGATTGCACCGTGCACGGCTTCCGCTCCTCTTTCCGCGATTGGGCCGGGGCAAATGACCAACCCCGCGAGATTGCCGAGGAATGTTTGAGCCATGAAGTCGGCAACGCCGTCGAGAGGGCTTACCGGCGCGAGGCCCTGTTGCGGCAACGTAGAGACGTGCTTGAGGCGTGGGCGAAGTACCTTGAGCCCAAGGCGTCCAATGTCGTGACACTAAATTTTTAAATTTTGTGCCGGGAAAGGCGCACTATTTCCGAGAGGTGAGGGCCGGTTTTTCCGGCCTTTTTCTTGGCGAAAACGTTGCACAAATGGAAACGAAATGCTGTTTCCGCCGGTTTTCGCCGAAACATTCTTGCTGACAGATAGATAAACTTGGACATTATTAGTGCTCACCAAACCCAACGAGGGACAAGTGAGCCATGAACACCCACGACGATTACCAGCCGCTTGAAAGCGCCCTTGCCCGTATCGGCATGGGCCGTAAATGGTACTACAACCATCGTCACCACCCCGGCTTTCCGGCTGGCAAGAACGTGCATGGCCGCATTTACGTGAAGGTCTCGGCGCTCTTTGCCTATATCGACAGTTGCCCCGATAACGTGCCCGAACCGCTCCCGCCGGTAACGGGAAAGCGCCGCCCCGGCAGGCCGCGTAAAATCCCAATCGAAGCCGCCGAATAAAGAAAGCCGGCTCGCCTTTGGGGGAAGGCGAAACCGGCATCCTTGGAGTCTGGCTATTCAGGCCGCTCCAAAATAGCCCCGTGAAGGCTACTCGCCAAGTGTTGTGTGAGGCAAAGCGCAACAGCCCGGTCGCAAATGACCGGGCAACCTTGGAGCATGTCATGCGCGAATGGCAGGAGACGATTGAATTTGCAAACGGCCGGCTTCACGCCGCCGCCACCCGCGATGAAGCCTTTGACGACCCCGATGGTTCATGGGGCACGAGGGCCGCACCACCACCCGGCGAGGGCTGGCGTGTCTGGTATTGGTGGAATGACAAGCACACGGTTTTTGGCCGCATCGAGGTTGACGAGGTGGCGCCGTGACCGTGCCGCAAGTCCTCGACCAGCCGACCACCTTCCCCGTCATTTGCCTTTCATTCGTCCCCGTCGATGGTAACGGCGGCTTACGCGGCTTTGCCGATTTTCAGGTGCCCCGGTGGCGCTTGCGGCTCATCGGTTGCGCCGCCTTCCATAACGCCAACGGCTCATCCATTGCGTTGCCGGGGCGGCCCAAGGGTGACGGCTTTGCGCCTACCGTTGCCTTTGACGACCCGAGGACGCACGCGGGTTTCGTTCGGGCCGCCATCGCGGCGCTTGATGCCTACCGCCCGGATTGGAGGGGCCGGCCATGAGCCCTTTCGACAATCCGTTGATGACCCCGCTTGAGGCGGCGCTTGAACATGCCAGACGCGGTTTCTTTGTTTTCCCGGTCGGCCCCGACAAACACCCCTATGTCAAGGATTGGGGCAACGTTGCCACGCGTGACGAGCGCCAGATTGCCGATTGGTGGCGGCGGTGGCCCGAGGCCATGATTGCATTGCCGACCGGCCTGTTAAACGGCCTTGTGGTTATCGATATTGACGTTAAGCCGCCCATCGATGGCGAGGGCTCGTTTAACGACCTGTTGGTGCGGTGCGGGGTCGGCGAGCCGGAAACATTCATGGTCGGCACCCCGAGCGGCGGGCGGCATCTATGGTTCGCCTATCCCGACATAGGCGGCCAAATACGCAACTCGGCCAGCCGGCTCGGCCTCGGTATCGACGTGCGAGGCGAAGGCGGCAACATCACCGCACCGGGAAGCCGGAACCATCGCGGCCTTTATGAACTCATCCACGACCGCCCTATCGCCCCTTGCCCCGAATGGCTCGCCACCCTTTGCCGGTTCGCGCCCGACCTCAAGCCACCGCCCGAGCCTGCCACGGAACCGACCACCAATCACGGCGGCCGAGGGGATGGCCGACAATGGCGGCTCGCCGGCCTCGTGGATGAATGCGCCGGGGTTCGCGATGCTCCCCAAGGCACCGCCCATTCAACCCTTGTCTCGGCCGCCTATCGTATCGGGCAACTCATCCACGACCACGAGCTACCAGAGAGCGAGGCGGGCGAGCGCCTATGGCATGCCGCCATAAGCCGGAAGATACCGCGCAAGGAAGCGAGTGACGCCATTGTGAGCGGGTTTGCCCTCGGCAGGCGCAACACGAGGAACCCGCCAGAAAGGACCGGCCAATGAATGACGGTGGCGTCAACGGTCGTTTCGAACTGGGCGAGGCAATCGCGCGGGTGATGAGCAAGCCCGAATTCTTCGCCATGTGCGGCAAGGTGAAGGCCATGCAAGCGGCTGGCGTGCCGCTCGATATGGACGAACGGTTGCGAGCGGCGGGCGAGCGGGTCGGGTTGCCACCTCATTTCATCGCTTCCGCCATCAACAAGGGCGGCGACCCGCGCCAACGAGACGAACCGCCAAAGCCGGAACCCAATGGGCGAGACCCCGAGGCGGTTGAATTGTTGCCAACCGTGCGGGCCTCATCCTTTGCCAGCCGCAAGCCGCCGCCGCGTGAATTCTTGGATGAGCGCCAATTCTTCCCAATGCGGCACGTCACGCTTTTGACCGGTGACGGCGGCATAGGCAAATCCCTGTTGGCGCTGCAATCATCCATGGCGGTCGCCCTCGAAAACGGCGAATGGCTCGGCCGCTCAATCCGCCACGGCGCGGCGCTCTATGTCTGTTGTGAGGATGAGCTTGAAGAGATGCACCGCCGCGTTGACGAAATCGCGGTGGCCGATGGCCTTGACCTCGGCGGCCTTCAGGAACTCCACCTGGTAAGCCTCGCCGGGAAGACGAATGTTGAGATTGCGGTCGAGGAAAAGGGCCTGATTAAGCCGATGCCGATGTTTGAGCGCTTGCGGGCGACCGTCGCCAGCATTCCCAACCTTCGCCAATTGGTTCTCGACAATCTCGCCGATTTATACGCCGGCAATGAATCCGCTCGCCACCTTGCGCGGCAATATGTCGGCCTGTTGCGCAGCATCGCCATTGAGGCCGATTGCTCGGTCCTGTTGCTCGCCCATCCATCGCTTAGCGGCATGAACTCGGGCACGGGCACCTCGGGTTCTACGGCGTGGAACAATAGTGTTCGGTCGCGTCTCTATTTGCGGCGGCCGGATAGCGAGGACGGCGAGAAGCAAAACCCCAATGCCCGCGTTCTTGAGCGGATGAAAGCCAACTATGCGCCCACGGGCGACCTCGTGAACCTGCAATGGGATATGGGCCGGCTTACTTGTATCGATAAGCCAGAGCGTGCCGGAAGCGACATAGGCAGGGCCGACAAGGCCGAACGCGTCTTTCTACTCTTACTCAGGATGAACACCGAACGCGGGGTGAACGTCTCGGCCAACCCCAAGGCTAACAACTATGCGCCACGGGTGTTCATGACGAACGATGAGCGCGACGGCTTGAGCCCCAAGGCCCTCGCTTCCGCGATGAATTCGCTATTCAACAAGGGCGCTATCAGGGCCGCGCAATATGGCTCACCATCGGGTCGGATGTATAGATTGGAGGTTGTTTAATGCAACTTCTAGAGCCTCTCCGCGCAGCGCAAAATTGGCCTCTCCGCGCATGCGGGGTTTCGCAATGTTTTCAAGTAGATAGGCACCTCTCCGCGCAGCGCATATATACTACGTATATAACCATGGCGGCTCATGTGAGCCCGCCACCATGGTTTTCTTGGCTCGAAAGCTCGGGGCGATGGGCCGGGGGGGCGAGTCGAATCGCCAGAACGATGAGGCGGGACCGAGCGGTGGCATCGAACGCGTTAAATTGTTCGTTTTCGAACTTTTGGGGGTATGATTTCGGCCCCGCAAAGTGGAGTTGTCCTGCCGTGACCCGCATCAAACCGCCCGCCGACCTTGCCGCGAACCTTCATGGCGAATTTCATCGTTTGGTTCTCCAATTGGGTGCCTTGGCCTCGGCGGTGGACCCGGCGATGCTTGGCCGCTTGGTGAAGGCGCGAGCCGAGGAAACGGCGATATCGGCGCGCATTGACCGTGAGGGGCAAACCATCATGGGCGTTCGGGGGCTCACCAAGCATCCGCTTTTGCCGCAATTGTCGCGGGTGCGGCAACAGATAACCAAGCTTGAGAGTGCAACCGGCATCGATTTGAACAGCCGGCGCCGGATAACCGGCAAGGTCATTCGCCCGGATGGCGAAGGAAGCGAGAGCGACCAAGATTTCCTCATGCGCCTGTTGATGGCGGGCCGAGAGCCCGACGCCGAGGACATGGCCCGCCTTGAGGCCATCGCGGCGGCGAAACGCAAGAGCAAACCGGCCAGACGGCCCCGGACCCGCCACTAGCTCGGCCACGGGCGCGTTTCCTCACCTTTCCCGGCCCAAGATGCATATTTGCACTTGGTCGCGCTCCACGGCCCGCTGTGGCGATTTCTCGCCTATATTCATTTCGGAACCGAAACTTTGGTGCTATGCTCGGGCATCGCTGTGTATCCGGGTCGGCGCCCACTTCGAAGATGTTCGAACCTCGCCAACCCACGTTGACGGGGTGTTTTTATGGCCAGTCTAGAGCAACAGGTCCTCGACCTTCGCAGTCAGGTAACGGGCATTGAGCGCTCCATGCGGCGCAACCGCCGAGACGAGCGCGACGAGCCGGATTTGGGTGGGCCATTCATCGCGCAAGCCGCCGCTTCAATCATGAATCACCTCAAGCGCCACGACCTCGCCGAGCAATGGCTAAGGCGGGCGGTCGCCAACCCGGCGCAAACGACGGTCCCCGGCTGGGCGAGCGAGTTGGCGCAAAGCGTCACCGCCAATTTCATCTTGTCGCTTTCGAGCGGTTCGAAGGCGGCCCCGGCCGTGTTCGCGCGGGCTCACGCCATCCAGCTTTCGGCGCTCACGCGGGCGGTTTCCGTTGATGCGACCGCCGTCGCGCTTTTCGTAAGCGAAGGCAATGCCATCGGCGTAAGCCAAGCCACCCTTTCCAGCGCCTCGGTCCTTCCGCACGCGGTGAAATGCTTGGTGACCTACACCGACGAACTGGCCGACCACTCGGCCCCCACGATTGAAACCATCCTTCGCCAAATCATGAATGAGGCAGTGGCCGAGGCGGTCGAGGCCGGCTTTTTCTCGGATGACGCGGCCAGCAGCGCGAACCCGGCGGGCGTGCTTCTCGGCGCGACGACGGTCGCACCCGGCGCGACGTTTGCCGCCGACGTGCAAGGGCTCGTCGCGGCGATTGCCCCGGCGACCGACCCGTTGTTCGTCGTCTCGCCAGCAAGACGGGCGGCGATTGCGGCGGCCGGCGGCCTCGTGTCGTTCGACTATCCGCTTTTGGCGAGTAGCGCGGTCGGCGATGACACCTTGATTGCCATCGATGCGGCAAAGCTCATGGTCGGTTTCGGGGGCGCGCCGGGCTTTAAGTCGAGCAGCGAAGCCGCCTTGGTCGAAGACACCGCACCGCCCAACGATTTGATGACGGGAAGCCCGGTTCGCAGCTTGTGGCAAACCAATTCCAGCAGCCTGAAATGCACGCTTCCGGTTTCGTGGGCCACCAAGGGCGCGACGGTTGCGGTCGTCACCGGCATTACGTGGTAGGGGGCGGCCATGGTGACGGTCTACGGAAAAACCGCCGAGCAACGCGAGCGGCAAGAAATGCGCCGCCGGCATATCGAGGCCGCCGAGGCCGCCGCCGCACGGGATGACGCCGAGATGGGGCTTTCGCCGGCACCGGCAAGGCAAGCGAGCAACCTGCCCGAACTCATCCGGGGCGCCCTTGAGGCTTTCGGCCGGCCGCTCGCCAAGCGGCTCGACCGGATGGATGCGAGCATTGATGAGGTTCGGGGCGAAATCCGCCGCGAACTCTTCAAGCTTTCCACGGCAAACCCCGGCGACCGCGACCGGGCCGCTCGGCGAGCCGCCGAGGAAGCGGTGGGTCGGGCCGCAATGGCCCTTCGTGACGAGCTACGCCGCGATATCGTGCGGTTGACGACCGAGCTTGAGGCCGCCCGCCGGGAAATCGAGGCACTGAAACAGGAACGCGGCTTGAGGGCGGTAAAATGAGCGAGGCCAAGCCGATGATTGAGGCCGAGGGCGAAACACTGCCCGATGCATACGCCCGCGCGCTCGGCGGTGGCGGCGGTGGCAGCTTCGCCGTTCTCATCGTCCTGCCCGATGGCAGCGCCTTCAAGGTAACGCCGCACGACGACGGCGAGACGGCCGATTCCGAGCGGCTTAACTCGGCCGAGGCATTGGCCGAGGTCATGAGCATTTACGGAGTCGCGGCGCTGAAACGAATTCACTAATCGTGCCGGCGAGTGGCACGACGGCGCCGGGGCGGCCTTTGAGCTTGGGGCCGCCCCGGCAACACTGCAACTTTTAGGGGGCCAATTATGGCGACCGACCTTGAAAGCCTTGTTCTCAGCATCTCGGCCGACACGACACAGTTGAAGCGGGCGTTGCAGCGCACGCAACAGGACGCCAAGGGCACCGCCGATTCAATCAATCGCTCGTTTCAGAGCATCGACCCGTTGGGTCGCGCGGCGGCCAATTTCAACCGCTCATCCCGCGCCATCGCCGCCGACGCGCAAAACATCAAATTTCAGCTTGGCGACATCGCAAGCCAAATCGGCTCGGGCACCTCGGCGCTACAGGCATTCGCCCAACAGAGCGGCCAACTCGGGCAAGCCATCTCATCCGGCGGCATTGCGGCGGTAGGGGTTGCCCTGAAAGGCATGCTCAATCCGCTTTTCCTCATCCCGGCGGCCATCGGGCTTGCGATGCCGGCGATTCAATCGTTTTTCGCCGAGAGCGAGGACGGCGGCAAGGATGCGGCCAAGGCGCTTGAGGCCCAACGCGACCTCATCCGGCAAGTGGCGAAAGAATGGGGCGCGGCCCTTCCGGCGCTCGCCGCCTACAATGCGCAGCTTGAGGCGCAAGAGGCCATCGCCAAGCAAATCGCCGCCAACCAGGCGGGAAGACAAAAGACGCAAGCCGACGCTACAAGCGCCATTGAGGCGACAAGCGCGGCGCTCGCCAAAATCCTGCCCCTCTTCGAACGCTTCCCCAAGCTCGCCGGCCAAGTCGGCGAATTGCGGTCGTCATGGGAGCAACTGCAAAAGAACATCGAGAACGGCACGGCCACGCTTGCCGAGGTGGAAGCCTTGCAAGCGAAATTCAACGGCACCTTGGCAAAGCTTCCGGTGCAATCGGCCCGCAAGCTCGCCGAGGAAGTCCGTAGCAACGTCATTCCGGCCCTTCGCGAGGCCATCGGCACCATGGAGCGGCTACGCACCGAGGCGGCGCAACTCGCCAGCCGACAGGAAAACCAGCGGATACAGGGGCGCATGAACCTTGCCCCGTTCAATCAAGAGCTATCGACGGTCCCGGCCGAACTTGCCGGCAAGGATGCGGCCGGGGCGTTCGTCCAAGGTGCATCGGAACGGCTCAAAGAGCTTGAGCCCGAGTTTGCCAGCACCTTGCAGGCTTTCATGGATGCGGCACCCGGCAAAATCAGCATCAACAGCGGGCGGCGCTCGACCGAGCGACAGGCCGAGCTATGGCGGGAAGCGCTCGCCAAATACGGCTCGGCCGATGCCGCCCGGAAATGGGTGGCACCGCCGGGGCACTCGATGCACGAGCGGGGCGGCGCGGCCGACCTCGGCTATGAAAGCGAGGCGGTGAAAAGGTGGGCGCATGAGAATGCGGCGGCTTATGGCCTCGTGTTCCGGCTGAAAAATGAAGATTGGCACATTGAGCTTGCGCGGGCCGAGGCAACCAAGGCCACAGCATCGGCGCAGCGTGACCAGACGGCGGCGGCGGGCGGTCTTTACGGCGGCACGGTCCAGTTAACCGAGGCGCAGCGCCGCCAGCTTGAGGCGCAGGACGAGACCCGGCGCAACGCCGAGGCATTGGCCGCCCAATGGAGCGGCACGCTCAAGAACGCTTTGGGCGGGTTCGTTGGCGATTTGCGCCAAGGGGTGGAAGCCGGGGACGCCTTCAAGAACATGTTGAACCGGGTGATTGACGGCCTCGTCAACACGGCCTTGGAAGCGATGTTTGCCCAAGACGCCCTCGGCGGCGTCATCAAGCAATTTTTCGGCCTCGGCGGTGGCGGCTCTGGCATCATTTCCGGCTTGCCGTTCCCGAGCGCGCCCACGTGGCATACAGGCGGCAAGGTCGGCGGCTCGCAACGTTCCATGCGCTCGGGCGTCAACCCGGCGATGTTTGCCGGCGCCCCCCGGCTTCACAACGGGCTCGCATCCGATGAATTCCCGGCGATTTTGCAAAAGGGCGAGGTCGTTATTCCCAAGAACTTGGCACGGCAACCGGCTTCCAACTCGGGCAACGTCTATTTCGGCGATGTGACCGTGAACGCCAATGGCGGGGTCGTCGCCAGCACGGCCCAAGGCAAGGCGTTGGGCGAATTCCTCGAAAAGGCGATGAGCCAGTTTGTGGTCCGTGAGCGGAAACCGGGCGGCTTACTTCGCTCGTGAGCGTGGCTTGTCTTTCGGCAGTTTCTTGGCATCGGCCGCGCCGAGCGGTTTTGGCCCGCGTGGCGGCTCGGCGCCAATCGTTTCCGGTTCCGGTGGTGGTTTCTTGGGCTTGGGCCGAACCGGCCAAGGGTTTCTCATCGGCCGTAACGCGGCGCGCATCGCTCGTGATGCGGCGAGGCCATCGCGGCGGGTGGCAACACCCCGGCGGCGAACTCTTCGAGCGTGTCGCGCTCGGCGGCCGTCAATGAGGCATTGCCCTCGATGAGGCGGGAAACTTTCGAACGGCTAAAGCCGCATTTCCTCTCAATCGCCCGAGGCGTCAGGCCGGCCCGCACGAGGCGTTGCACCAAGAGGACCGGGCTCATCGGCGCTTGTCCCGATAGAGCCGCTCGACCGCGTGGCCGACCGCATAGCTCACCTTCCGGGCCTCGCCGTTTTCGAGCCGCCACAACGTTTGACGGCTCACGCCCGTTTCCCGTGATATTTCGGCGGGCGTCATGCCGTGTTCGGTCCTCAATGCTTCGAGCATCGATTGGAATTGTTCGGCCTCGGTTGGTTCTCGGCGCATGACGGGCTCACGGTTCGCAAAAGGCGACGGGCGTTGTATCTCCAACAACGCCCAAGCCGCCCCGGCCCCGAGGGGCGGTATCAGTATAGAGAACCGAACCGGACCCGCCAATATGGCAATGCATACGGCAGAGTTTTAATTATTTTCTAGTACGTTGATTTTATTGCGTAATTTCATTGATTTGGTGGAGCCGAAGGGAGTCGAACCCTCGACCTCCGCAGTGCGATTGCGGCGCTCTCCCAACTGAGCTACGGCCCCGTAGCATTCAGTCAACACGACCGGCGCCGATCCTGTCAATACGCGCGCCAGCGCGCCCGCTCGAACGCCGTTGCACGATATGCGTTGTTCGATCCGGCCGGGCGCCGAAGGCGGTCGGTCTCTGAACCGCTTCTGCACTCCACCCATTGTCGAACTCTGCCGGCGGGTTTACGCTGCAACCTGACGATGGCGCTACGTGAACCGCGTTGAAGTGTTGGCGGTATACGCCAAGCAGGAAATGACGTCCGGGCACTGGCTGTGAGCGCCATGATGCTCGAGCCAATTACACGATTTTCGTATGTGAGATAGGCCCCTGCCGGCCCACTGTTCCCATAAGAAACCTCTCCGTGGCCCGGCGATTGGAGGAGGATTGGCAAATGGCTCAGGCGATGAAGGCAGCCGTCGTTCGGCAATTCGGCGCGCCCCTGACGATCGAGGAAGTGGCAGTGCCCACGCCGCAGCCGGGACAGATCCTGGTGAAATACGAAGCAACGGGCGTTTGCCATACCGATCTCCATGCTGCAAATGGCGACTGGCCGGTGAAGCCCAGCCCACCGTTCATTCCCGGGCACGAGGGGGTCGGCTATGTCTCGGCGGTCGGCGCCGGTGTCAAAAGAGTGAAAGAGGGCGACAGGGTCGGCGTTCCCTGGCTTCACAGCGCCTGCGGCTACTGTCCGCATTGCCGCACCGGTTGGGAGACGCTGTGTGCGGCCCAGTCGAACACGGGATACTCGGTCAACGGGACGTTCGCCGAATATGGCCTGGCGGATCCTGATTTCGTCGGCAGCCTGCCCAATGGGCTGGAGTTCGGTCCTGCCGCGCCGGTTCTGTGTGCCGGGGTCACCGTTTACAAGGGGTTGAAGGAAACGGAAGTCCGTCCCGGTGAATGGGTTGCCATCTCCGGCATCGGGGGGCTTGGCCACATGGCCGTGCAGTACGCAAAGGCGATGGGCATGCATGTCGTCGCGGCGGACATCTTCGACGACAAGCTGGCACTTGCAAAGCAATTGGGCGCCGACCTGACAGTCAACGGCAAGGCCAAGGATGCGGTCGAGCAGGTGATCAAGGCCACCGGCGGCGTGCATGGAGCGCTTGTGACTGCAGTCTCGCCCGCTGCGATGGAACAGGCGTTCGGTTTCCTGCGTTCGCGCGGCACCATGGCGCTCGTCGGCCTGCCCCCAGGTATGATCTCGGTGCCGGTCTTTGAGACTGTTCTTAAGCGCATCACCGTGCGTGGATCGATCGTCGGCACCCGCCAGGACCTGGAAGAGTCGCTCCAGTTCGCCGCTGAAGGCAAAGTCGCGCCGCATTTCTCGTGGGATAGCCTCGAGAATATCAACGAGATCTTCCGCCGCATGGAAGCCGGGAAGATCGACGGTCGCATCGTGATGAGCCTGCAGTAGTCGACTTTGACAGGCCCGGCTGGTCGAGGCTCGCCGGGTCCGTGTCGATGCCTAAGGGACACGTGTCGAGCATTTACTCTTATGCGCCTTCCTTAGATCGCCGGTCACCAGAGGGCCGTCGGGCGAGATGCCGATAGACCTTTTGCAGAAAGGAAATGGCAATGAGCAAAGGCATGTTCTCAGACCAGCATGCACTGTCCAGGCGCGATCTCCTGCTAGTGGCGGGAACTGCGGCGGCCACGCTAACAGCCTACAGTCATGCTGCCCGTGCTGCGCCAGGCCCAAGCAACCTCGTGATCGACGACGTGAAGCAGGATGAGGACGTCTTTGCCTATATCAGCAGGATCAAGGGCGGCTTTGACGAGACGACCTATCGGCAGGTTCTGGGATGCGCGAATGCGTTCAAGGAAGGAGACCAGACGATCGCCGTGGCTGCGGAAAATGATACGTCCCGAACGAACGCCCGAGCCCTCCTGGCAAGAACGAAGATCGCAGACCTCGATCAGCACCCGCTGTTTGAGGACGATCTGCAACGACTGATTTGGCAGACCACCGACAGGGCTCAACAAGAAAAGCTGAAAGATTGGACGATGGGCCAGCTGAAGGAATTTCTTCTGACCAAATCGGAAGATGAGATCAAAGGCGTCATGCATGGCCTGACCAGCGATACCATCGGCTGCGTGCCGAAGCTGATGAGCAATGAAGAGTTGATCGCCGTCAGCCAGAAGATTTTCAATGTCATGCCCGGCACCAAGTTGGGCGCCAAGGGATACATGGGCGCACGTATCCAGCCGAATTCGCCGACCGACCACCCCGACGACATCATGTGGCAGGTCTTCGATGCGTTTTCCTATGCGACCGGCGACATCGTCATCGGCACCAACCCGGTGGACAGCACCGTCGACAGCGTCGTCACGGTGGAGCGGGCGCTCAAGGACATCGTGGATACGTTCAAGCTGGTCGACGTCATTCCGTGGTGCGTGCTCGCTCACATCGACGTCCAAGGTGAGGTAAGCGAAGACTTCCCCGGCACAGTTTCCACCGTGTTCCAGAGCCTTGCCGGTACGGATGATTGCAACAAGATCTTCGACATCACCAATGAGAAGATCCTGAAATATGCGCGCGCCAAGGCAGGGGAGCGGTACGGCCTTTACTTCGAAACCGGACAGGGCTCGGAATTCACCAACGGCGCGGCAAACGGCGTCGACATGATGGTGCTTGAGTCCCGGAAGTACGGGTTCAGCCGGGCTGTCGGCATGGAGCTTGCGAAAGTGCAGCCGAAAGGCGCATGGCTGCATGTCAACGATGTTGCCGGCTTCATTGGGCCGGAGGTCTTCAAGAGCCGAGAACAACTCGTTCGGTGCTGCCTCGAGGACATGGTCATGGGCAAGCTCCATGGGCTGACCATCGGTCTCGATATATGCACGACCCTGCACATGACCGTCAGCCTGGACGATCTGGATTGGTGCCAGGATCAGATCATGCCGGCCAATCCGGCCTATCTGATTGCTCTGCCGACCAAGAACGACCCGATGTTGAGCTATCTCACGACCGCATTTCAGGACCACGTACGCGTGAGGGATAAGTTCGGCTTCAAGGTCAACGATGCGATGTGGGATTTCTACAAACGCCTTGGAATTATCGGCAAGGACAACAGCTACACGTCAAAATACGGCGATCCTCTTTGGGTCTATTATCAGTACCGCCTCGCCAAGGGGGACAAGCGCTCCAAGGACTCCGTTTACGCCGAGGGCAGGCGGATGATGACGGAGGTCGAGGCAAGAGGCGTCGACCTGGCCACGGGCCACGGTGAGAAGATATGGGATCTCAACCCGACGCTCGCGACGAAAGTGAGGGGTCTTTATGACGACGCCAAACTCTCTCTTTGGGCCGAGCTTACGCCGGAGTTCATAGCGGCAGTGCCCAGCGTCGTTCCGGTTCGCACCCTGTCCAAGGACCGGAACGACTACATCGCGCATCCGACGACCGGTGAAACGCTGAGCCCGGACTCAATCAGGGCGATTGACGCGATCAGGACGTCCTGGAAAGGCGATATGCCCAAGGGCCAGATTGTCATCTCAGATGGTCTGAACGCCAAGGCCATCATGGATGACGGCCATCTTTCGCCCTACCTGGAGGAGATGCGCAGGCTGCTCGGCGATGCCGGCGTGTCGGTGAGCGACAAGAATATCCTGGTCACCAGCGGCAGAGTGCGGGCCGGCTACCGGATTGGCGAGATGCTGTTTGCCGACGCCGATCCCAACACGTTTCGCGGAATTCTCCACATCATCGGCGAGCGGCCCGGAACCATGCACCACGCCTACTCGGTCTACATCACGGTTGCGAAGGGCAAGCGTTGGGCTGAGAAGGATATCGATCACGATATGACGAAGCTGGTCAGCAACGTCGCCGATACCGCACTCGCACCCAGGGAGGCGGCGAAGGAAACCCTGACCATTATCCGGGAGATCATCGGCAAGGACGTAAACGGCAGCCGGCGATTCGGGTGACCACAAACGCGCTACAGGGCAACAAGGGCGTCCGTCCGGAATAGGCGTCGGGCCGTGTATACCGTTGGGGCAGCCGCATACTCTCGCTTTCGGGCCCCCAAAGCGCGGTTGCTTCTTCGGATCGTGGCTTTCCGGCGTCAGAATCGCTTCTTTAGAAAGTAGCGCGCAATCGCCCCATCACCACCTTCAAGCTCGCCGAAAACTTCGAAGCCGAGTTTTTCATAAAAGGGCCTGGCCTGGAATTCGAAGGTGTCGAGCCAAAGGCCGACATAGCCGCGCTGGCGCGCGATCTTCTCCGCTTCTTCGACAAGGCGCCGGCCAAGGCCCTGGCCGCGGTACTCATCAGGGACGGCGAGGTAACGGATAAAGGCCCAGCCATAGCCATCCGTCGCATAGAGCCCGCCCGTCGCGACTTTCGTCTCCGGATCGCGAAGCACGATTGCAAAACCGGGCAGATCGACCATGCCGCTATGGGCATCGTTATAGGCATCCAGCGGCGCAACGATGCCGCTGAGGTCATTCTGACTGGGGTCTTCGAGAAGGATGTCTATGATCGGGGTGAGCATGATGGGAACTTGGTCGAATGGTGGTTCGGTCTATAAATTCTCGTTTTGTTCTCTAGAGAAATCCAACCCGAGGAAAACCTCGGGTTGGCAATGATGGTGGTCGTCGTCGTCATCAACGACGACGGGCCGCTTAGCTGCAGCCGCTCGTCGCGCCGCAGGTGTCGCACTTCTCGCAGGTACCGTTGCGCACCATCGTGAAGTTTTGGCATTCGGTGCACATGTTGCCGGTGTAGCCCTGCATGATCGAGCGGGCGCGGCGCTCAGCTTCCACCTTCTTGGCGTCCGACTTGGCCGATGCCGCTTCGGCGGCCGCCTTGTCGGAGAAGAGGGCGGTTACTTCCTGCTCGACTTCGTCGGCGATCTCTTCTGCCAGTTCCGCAGCGCGCTCTTCATAGTCGCGCTTGAAGGCGACGATTTCGGACGTTGCGATCGCCGTCGTCGTCTCGATCTTGCGCACCGTGTTTCCGGCGATCGCCGTCACGGTTGCGCCAGAGGAGGCGCGGGCAGGGGCTGCCGTCGACGAGCCCTTCGGCTCGCTGGAGGCCCGGTCACCGGTGCCACCGACGATCGTCGGCTTGTAGCCGCGGGTCCAGCCGGTCGAGATCAGGTTGGTCTTGCCTTCCTGAATGCCCTTGCCGAGCGCGGTATTGCCGAAGTCTGACGTGTCGACATGGGCGAGGTCGTGACGGCCGAGATAGGAAACCGCCAGTTCGCGGAAGACGTAGTCGAGGATCGACGTCGCGTTCTTGATCGCGTCGTTGCCCTGGACCATGCCGGCCGGCTCGAACTTGGTGAAGGTGAAGGCCTCCACATATTCTTCGAGCGGCACGCCGTACTGCAGGCCGAGCGAGATGGCGATGGCAAAGTTGTTCATCATCGCACGGAAGGCGGCCCCTTCCTTGTGCATGTCGATGAAGATCTCGCCGAGGCGGCCGTCACCGAATTCGCCGGTGCGCAGATACACCTTGTGACCACCGACGACGGCCTTCTGGGTGTAGCCCTGGCGGCGGTTCGGCAGCTTTTCGCGGGCGCGGATCACCTTCTCGATGACGCGCTCGACGATCTTCTCGGTGATGGTGACGGCCTGGGCGGCGGCGGGCGCCTGGATCAGATCCTCCAGCGCATCCTCGTCCTTGTCGTCCTCGATCAGCGAGGCGTTCAGCGGCTGCGACAGCTTGGAGCCGTCACGGTAGAGCGCGTTTGCCTTCAGCGCCAGCTTCCACGAAAGCATGTAGGCGTTCTTGCAGTCCTCGACGGTCGCCTCGTTCGGCATGTTGATCGTCTTGGAGATCGCGCCCGAGATGAACGGCTGGGCGGCCGCCATCATGCGGATGTGGCTTTCGACCGAGAGATAACGCTTGCCGATCTTGCCGCAGGGGTTGGCGCAATCGAAGACGGGCAGGTGCTCGTTCTTCAGGAACGGTGCACCTTCGAGTGTCATCGCGCCGCAGACGTGAATGTTCGCCGCTTCGATGTCCTTCTTGGAGAAGCCCATGTGGTCGAGCAGGTTGAAGTCCATCGCAGCGAGCTGTTCGTCGGAGACCTTCAGCGTGCCCTTGAGGAAGTCGGCGCCGAGCGTCCACTGGTTGAAGACGAACTTGATGTCGAAAGCGGACTTCAGGGCGGCGTTGACGGCTTCCACCTTCTCGTCGGTGAAGCCCTTGGCCTTCAGTGTCGACGGGTTGATCGCCGGAGCCTGGTTCAGGTTGCCGTGACCGACTGCGTAAGCTTCGATTTCGGCGATCTGGCTTTCGCTGTAGCCGAGAGAGCGCAGCGCTTCCGGAACGGCGCGGTTGATGATCTTGAAGTAGCCGCCGCCGGCGAGCTTCTTGAACTTGACCAGCGCGAAGTCAGGTTCGATGCCGGTCGTGTCGCAGTCCATGACGAGGCCGATCGTGCCGGTCGGCGCGATAACCGTTGCCTGGGCGTTGCGATAGCCGTGCTTTTCGCCGAGTTCCAGTGCCTTGTCCCAGGCGCTCATGGCGTGGATGACGAGGTCCTGGTCCGGATTGTCGGCATGGATGAGCGCGACCGGGTTGACCGAAAGCGCTTCGTAACCGGTCGTCTCGCCATAGGCGGCGCGGCGATGGTTGCGGATGACGCGCAGCATGTTGTCGCGGTTTGGCGCAAAGCCCGGGAACGGACCGAGCTTTTCGGCCATCTCGGCCGAGGTGGCATAGGAGACACCGGTCATGATCGCCGTCAGCGCACCGGCGATGGCGCGGCCTTCGGTCGAGTCATAGGGAATGCCCGAGGACATCAAGAGGCCGCCGATGTTGGCGTAGCCAAGGCCGAGCGTGCGGTATTCGTAGGAAAGCTCGGCAATCTCGCGGGACGGGAACTGCGCCATCATGACCGAGACTTCGAGAACGATCGTCCACAGGCGGACGGCGTGCTCGTAGTCTGCGATGTTGATGCGCTTGGTCGCCGCATCCTTGAACATCATCAGGTTCAGGGAGGCGAGGTTGCAGGCGGTGTCGTCGAGGAACATGTACTCCGAGCACGGGTTCGATGCGCGGATCGGGCCGGCAGCGGGGCTCGTGTGCCAGTCGTTCATCGTCGTGTTGAAGTGCAGGCCCGGATCGGCCGACGCCCAGGCGGCGTAGGAGATCGATTCCCAGAGGTCGCGTGCCTTCAGCGTCTTCATGACGCGGCCGTCCTTGCGGGCGGTCAGGTGCCAGTCGCCATCGGCTTCGACGGCGCGCAGGAAGTCGTCCTTGATCGAGACCGAGTTGTTGGAGTTCTGTCCCGAAACCGTGAGGTAGGCTTCCGAATCCCAGTCGGTGTCGTAGGTCTTGAACTCAAGGTCCTTGTAGCCTTGCTTCGCGAACTGGATAACGCGCTGGACGTAGTTTTCCGGAACCAGCGCCTGCTTGGCGGCGCGGATTTCGCGCTTCAGCGCCGGGTTCTGCTTCGGGTCATAGCAGGCGTCGTCGGTGCCTTCGCAGTTGACGCAGGCCTTCATGATCGCCTTCAGATGCTTGGCGACGACCTTGGAACCGGTGACGAGGGCGGCAACCTTCTGCTCTTCCTTGACCTTCCAGTTGATGTATTCCTCGATATCCGGATGGTCGATGTCGACGACGACCATCTTCGCAGCGCGGCGGGTGGTGCCGCCCGACTTGATGGCACCGGCAGCACGGTCGCCGATCTTCAGGAACGACATCAGGCCGGAGGACTTGCCGCCGCCCGAGAGCTTTTCGCCTTCGCTGCGCAGATAAGAGAAGTTGGAGCCGGTACCAGAACCGTACTTGAACAGGCGCGCTTCACGCACCCACAGATCCATGATGCCGCCTTCGTTGACGAGATCGTCACCGACCGACTGGATGAAGCAGGCATGCGGCTGCGGATGCTCATAGGCCGACTTGGACTTGGTCAGCTTGCCGGTAAACGGGTCGACATAGAAGTGGCCTTGGCCGGGGCCGTCGATGCCGTAGGCCCAGTGCAGGCCGGTGTTGAACCATTGCGGCGAGTTCGGCGCGACGCGCTGGGTGGCGAGCATGTAGGCAAGTTCGTCCTGGAAGGCCGAAGCGTCTTCCTCGGTGTCGAAGTAGCCGCCCTTCCAGCCCCAATAGGCCCAGGTGCCGGCCAGGCGATCGAAGACCTGACGGGCATCGGTTTCGGAACCGTACTGCTCATCCTTCGGCAGCGCCTTCAGCGCATCCGTGTCGGGAACCGCGCGCCAGAGGAAGGAGGGGACATCGTTCTCCTCGACGCGCTTCATCTTGGCGGGAACGCCGGCCTTGCGGAAATACTTCTGGGCGAGAATGTCGGCGGCAACCTGGCTGAACTGAGCCGGCACGTCGATATCGGCAAGGCGGAAAACGATCGAACCATCGGGGTTCTTGATTTCACTCGTAGCCTTGCGGAATTCGATCTCCGCATAGGCGGATTGCCCGGCTTTTGTGAAACGACGTTCGATCTTCATTGTCCCTGGTCCTTCGTGTTGCCTAGCGCCCGCCACAGGCGCAATTGTCCCCGCCCGGCCGCGAGGGCATCCCGCAGCCAGTCTCAGCTTCCGTCCTTGGAGAGAAACCCATAATTGGGTGACCCTGTATCTTGTGAGATAGGCTGTCTGCAAATACTAAATATAGTATCAACAACTTCTTGATGCCAGCCAAATATTGCCCCGGTGGACCCGAAAAATCGCACAGAAATCCTCAGGGCGACCCCATGGTGAAATCCATGACTGCCGCCTTTCAGAACCGCCGATTTGGGGAGAGGAACCGGGACTTGAACAATCCGGTCCGCCGCCGTTGCAACGTGAAATCCATTAACCGTGAATCGTCCGGAGGCGTCAAGGGGTGGTTTGTGACGGAAGTTTGAGCCCTAGATGTTGTGTGGACCGGCTGTGGAAAACGGGGACATCGGTCAACGCCATGAAAATCAGGCACTTCCGGAGGTTGCCTGTGAGACTGACGCAACGGTCGGCACGCAATCGAAATTTTGACGGGTAAAAACCCGCATAAAAAGTGTCCCTTACAGCAGGCTCGGTTGCATCGGTGAAAGCGATATGGGGTGGGGCAGTGATTCGTTTTTTGGCGGGCCCGTAAGCACCGGCATTTGGTTCGCAGCCGACGTCGGCGCGGCCTCAGCACGCCTGAACATCAACGCCTTGCGACAGGCCCGAAACTCCAAGCGTGGTGGGGCTCTCGGGCGCGGATGCGCCCTAGGCGGGCCAGACGCGTCTGCGCGCGGTCTGGCCCTGCTGATCTCAATCGACGCGCTTTTGCAGCTCGCGTGCGCCGTTCGGCGCATTCACCTTGCCCTCGGTGATGAAGTAGGCAAACACGTCACGCGGCTCCTTCTTGGCCGTGCGATCAGGCGCACTTTTTTCAAGCCCACTCGGCTCGTCGCCCGCCGCAAACGCCTTGGCACGCTCGGCCCAGAGGTCGAGCTTGTCGGCAGCATAGCAAGTCTTGATGTCGTCGCTGCCCTTTTGCAGGCGCAGATAGACAAAATCGGCAGTGACATCGGCGATCATCGGATAGTCCGCATGCTCGGCGAGCACCACGGCGACGCCGTATTTCTCCAACAGGGAGACAAAATCCGGAGACTGAAAGGTCGGGTTGCGGACCTCGACCACATGGCGCAGCGGCAAGCCGTCCTGCTTATCCGGCAGAAGCTTCAAAAAGCCTTCGAAATCGTCGGGCTCGAACTTCTTCGTCGGCGCAAACTGCCAGAGGATGGGGCCGAGATGAGGCCCAAGCTCGGTCAGTCCCTGCGTCAGGAATCGCTCCATGGATTCACCGGCTTCCGAGAGAACCTTGCGGTTGGTGACGAAGCGGCTCGCCTTCAGGGAGAAGATGAAATCATCAGGCACTTCCGACGCCCACTTGGCGAAGGTCTCCGGCTTCTGCGACGAATAGTAGGTGCCGTTCACCTCGATTGCCCGCAACTGCTTGCCGGCATATTCGAGCTGCCGCTTCTTTGCCAGCGTGTCGGGATAGAAGGTGCCTTCCCAGGGCTCGAAGGTCCAGCCGCCGATACCAACGCGGATCTTTCCGGATTTTGCCATGCCATCCTCCTCAACAACGGCCATCGCTTGACCGCGTGCTTTTCAGTCTTTGATCGATTTCGTCATGTCCACGAGTGCCCACCCTGGACGATAGGGATTGGGTCGGCGACCCGTTTCTTGAAATCCATAGGCGCGATAGAGCGCGATGTTTCGCTCCATGCGTGAATTGGTGTAGAGCCGCACCTCCGGCAAGCCCCACTCGGCCGCTTTGGCATCCACGAAGCGCAGCAATTCGATGCCGAACCCCTGGCGCTGATAGGCCGGGGCAACCGCAAGGCTGAAGATCATAAGGTGATCGGCGTGCCGTTCGAAAACGGCAAGCGCCGAGACAACCTCATCTCGCTCCCGAAGCCAGACCTCGTCGCGAAGGATGCGAGGCGCGTAGTCCTCGGTGACCGGGAGCGGCGGCCCACCAAAGAGCGCCCGATAGGGCTCATAGGCCGCCTCCGTCACGCTTTGCACGGCGGCCAGATCTTCCAGACGAGCAGGCCGCATCATGCCGTGATCACTCCTAAAGCGCGCCGACCAGATCGGCAGACTTACTCTGCTGCTTCGACCTTCTTCATCGGCCGGCGCTCCAGCAGCTCCTTCAGGAACTGGCCGGTATACGACCGCTTTTCCTTGACCACGTCTTCCGGCGTGCCCTTGGCGATGACTTCGCCGCCGCCGTCGCCGCCTTCAGGGCCGAAGTCGATCACCCAGTCGGCAGTCTTGATGACTTCGAGATTGTGCTCGATGACGACGACCGAATTGCCCTGGTTGACGAGCTCATGCAGAACTTCAAGAAGCTTTGCGACATCGTGGAAATGCAGGCCGGTGGTCGGCTCGTCGAGAATGTAGAGCGTGCGACCGGTCGAGCGCTTCGACAGTTCCTTGGCGAGCTTGACGCGCTGGGCCTCACCGCCCGAGAGCGTGTTGGCCTGCTGGCCGACCTTGATATAGCCGAGGCCGACCTGGTTGAGCGTGACGAGCTTGTCGCGCACCGAGGGAACGGCGGCGAAAAAGTCGACGCCTTCCTCGACGGTCATGTCGAGCACGTCGGCGATCGACTTGCCCTTGAAATGCACGTCGAGCGTTTCGCGGTTGTAGCGCTTGCCGTGGCAAACGTCGCAGGTGACGTAGACATCCGGCAGGAAGTGCATCTCGATCTTGATGACGCCGTCGCCTTGGCAGGCCTCGCAGCGGCCGCCCTTGACGTTGAAGGAGAACCGGCCCGGCTGATATCCGCGTGCCTTGGCTTCCGGCAGGCCGGCGAACCAGTCACGGATCGGCGTGAAGGCGCCGGTATAGGTTGCCGGGTTCGAGCGCGGGGTACGACCGATCGGCGACTGGTCGATGTCGATCACCTTGTCGATATGCTCGAAGCCATCGATGCGGTCGTGCTCGGCCGGGTTTTCGCGCGCGCCCATGATGCGGCGGGCGGCGGCCTTGTAGAGCGTCTCGATCAGGAAGGTCGACTTGCCGCCGCCGGAGACACCGGTAACGGCGGTGAAGACGCCGAGCGGGATCGAGGCGGTGACGTTCTTCAGGTTGTTGGCGCGGGCGCCGACGACGGTGATTTCCTTTTTCTTCTTCGGCTTGCGGCGTTCGGAGGGAACGGCAACCGAAAGCTCGCCGGACAGATACTTGCCGGTCAGCGATTTCGGATTGGCCATGATGTCCGACGGCGACCCTTGCGCGATGACTTCGCCGCCATGGATGCCGGCAGCCGGGCCGATATCGACGACATAGTCGGACGTCAGGATCGCGTCTTCGTCATGTTCGACGACGATCACCGTGTTGCCGATGTCGCGCAGATGCCGAAGCGTGTCCAGCAGGCGGGCGTTGTCGCGCTGGTGCAAGCCGATCGACGGCTCGTCGAGCACGTAGAGAACGCCGGTGAGGCCGGAGCCGATCTGCGAAGCCAGCCGAATGCGCTGGCTTTCACCGCCTGAGAGCGTTCCGGAATTGCGCGACAGGCTCAGATATTCGAGACCGACGTCGTTGAGGAAGCGCAGTCGGTCACGGATTTCCTTCAGGATGCGGACGGCGATTTCGTTCTGCTTGGCATTCAGATGCTCCGGCAGGACCTCGAACCAGTCGCGTGCAACGCGGATCGACATTTCGGTCACCTGACCGATATGCAGCTTGTCGATCTTGACCGCCAGCGCCTCCGGCTTCAGGCGGAAACCGGCGCAAGCCGGGCAGGGCGCAGCCGACATGTAGCGCTCGATCTCCTCGCGCGCCCAGGCGCTGTCGGTTTCCTTCCAGCGGCGTTCGAGATTGGGCACGATGCCCTCGAAGTTCTTGGTGGTGTTGTAGGAGCGGGCACCGTCCTCGTAATGGAAGACGATCTTCTCTTCCGTTCCGTGCAGGATCGCGTTCTGCGCCGCAGTCGACAGCTCGTTCCAGCGGCTGCCGAGTTTGAAGCCGAAGACCTTGCCGAGCGCTTCCAGCGTCTGGTTGTAGTAGGGAGAGGAGGATTTCGCCCAGGGCGCAATTGCGCCGTCGCGCAGCGTCCGGTGCTCTTCCGGCACGATCAGCGCCGTGTCGATCTTCTGCTGGCTGCCGAGACCGTCGCAGGTCGGGCACGCGCCGAAGGGGTTGTTGAACGAGAACAGCCGCGGCTCGATCTCGGAAATGGTGAAGCCGGAAACCGGGCAGGCGAACTTTTCCGAAAACAGCACGCGCTCGTGGGTTTCGTTCAGCGACTTGTTGGCCGAGCCGCCGGCAGCGGTCTCCTCGGGTGGCAGCGGCTTGTCGGCGAATTCGGCGACTGCGAGGCCATCGGCGAGCGTCAGGCAGGTCTCAAGGCTGTCGGCAAGGCGCGAGGCGAGGTCGGGCCGCACGACCACGCGGTCGACCACGACGTCGATGTCATGCTTGTACTTCTTGTCGAGTGCGGGCACCTCGGCGATCTCGTAGAAGGTGCCGTCGACCTTGACGCGCTGAAAGCCCTTCTTCATCAGTTCGGCGAGTTCTTTCTTGTACTCGCCCTTGCGGCCGCGCACGAGCGGCGCAAGAATATAGAGGCGCGTGCCTTCACCGAATTCGAGCACCCGGTCGACCATCTGGCTCACCGTCTGGCTTTCGATCGGCAGACCCGTCGCCGGCGAATAGGGGACCCCGACGCGCGCAAAGAGCAGGCGCATATAGTCGTAGATTTCGGTGACGGTACCGACCGTCGAGCGCGGATTGCGCGACGTCGTCTTCTGCTCGATCGAGATCGCCGGAGACAGGCCGTCGATCTGGTCGACGTCCGGCTTCTGCATCATTTCGAGGAACTGGCGCGCATAGGCCGAAAGGCTTTCGACATAGCGGCGCTGGCCTTCGGCATAGATCGTATCGAAAGCAAGCGAGGACTTGCCCGAGCCGGAAAGGCCGGTCATCACGATCAGCTTGTTGCGCGGCAGATCGAGGTCGATGCCTTTCAGATTGTGCTCGCGCGCACCACGAATGGAGATGGTCTTGAGTTCACTCATCGGAAGCCAGCTTTTGCATGTCGGTTGAAAGCCCCCTATGTAATGACGCCAACGCCCATGTCGAGGCGCAATCGGCAAAACAGGCGGCCAATTCGAGTCGGTTGACAGGATCATAGCCAAATACTAGAACAAATAAAGAACAAATCGCCCATAAAACGACCAAAACTGTTGTGGATTATGTGCGAGGCGGGGCGTATCGGCGGCATCAGGCCGCTAAGATGCGCGCTCTTGAAATTCCAAGCCGGGTCCATGGCCCGGTGAAACCACGGGAAAAGCAACATGGCTGGAAGCGTCAACAAGGTGATCTTGATCGGAAATGTCGGGGCAGACCCGGAAATCCGGCGCACGCAGGACGGCCGGCCGATCGCCAACCTGCGCATTGCAACGTCGGAGACCTGGCGCGACCGCAACAGCGGTGAGCGCAAGGAAAAGACCGAATGGCACACGGTCGTGGTCTTCAACGAAGGCCTCTGCAAGGTTGTCGAGCAATATGTGAAGAAGGGCGCCAAGCTCTACATCGAGGGCGCGCTGCAGACCCGCAAGTGGCAGGACCAGAACGGCAACGACCGTTACTCGACCGAAGTCGTGCTGCAGGGCTTCAACTCGACGCTGACCATGCTTGACGGCCGCGGCGAAGGCGGCGGCTCCGGTGTCAGCCGTGGCGGCGGCGGTGGAGCGGGTGACTTCGGCGGCGGCGGCAACTATGGCGGCGGCGGTTACGACGATTACGACCAGCCGCGCCAGTCCTCTGGCGGCGGTCGCTCGGGCGGTGGCCAGGGCGGTCAAGGCGGCCAGGGCGGCGGCTTCTCGCGCGACATGGACGACGATATCCCGTTCTGATCGCAAGCGGATCCTGTTACAGAAAAAAACGCCACGTCCTCGGGACGTGGCGTTTTTCGTTTCCGGTCTTCTTCGACTGCATCGGGCGAAGGATGCGCCCAGCCATCCGACCTCAGGTCGCCATCGCGGATTTGACGCCGTCGACGACGAACTGCACCGCGAGTGCTGCCAGGATCACGCCGAGCAGGCGGGTGAGGATGGCGCGGCCGGTGACGCCGAGAAAGCGATCGACGCGTTCAGCGATGACCAGCGCCAGAAACAGGCTGAGCATCGACAGCGCGATGACGATCAGGAGCTGAGTGCGCTCGACAGCGGTCGGGAACGAGCCGGCAAGCAGGATCGTTGCCGAAATCGCGCCCGGCCCGGCAATGAGCGGCAGGGCCAGCGGGAAGACCGCGATGTTGTGAATGTGGTCCTTGACCGTCGCATTCTCGCCGGTCTTTTCCTTGCGCTCCTGGCGCTTCTCGAAAATCATCTCGAAGGCGATCCAGAAGAGCAGCAGGCCGCCGGCGATGCGGAAGGCGCCGATCGAGATGCCGAGCAGGCCGAGGATGCTGTTTCCGAAGAGCGCAAAGGCCGCCAGGATGAAGAAGGCGATCAGCGAGCCACGGGTGGCCACCTGAAAGCGCTCCTGCCGGCTGAGGCCGACCGTGAGGCTCAGGAAGATCGGCGCGAGGCCAGGCGGATCGAGCGTGACGAGAAGCGTCGTCAGCGCATTGACCAGGAGGTCGACATTGAACATCCGTTTCCCCTTCCGGATTTTTGCCCCGGGTTTTCCCGGTGGCATGCCTACATTGTTAGGCAAGCGGCCGGGCATTGGGAAGGGGCAGACAAACAAAGTCTCAGCAATGACTTAATCAGCAATCGCTGCGAGCGTAGAGGCCGGAAATCCGCGGCGAGTCGGGCTTTGACGGACAGGCTCTTCCGATTTCCGGCGCGATGCCCTAGAAAAGCCTGCTCCGGCGGCAAAAGACTGTTCACAACTGCTGTGCGGCTCACCGGTCCCGATTGGGATAACTGGGTGAATCGTACAGCGAATCAAGGCATTACAAGGACATCTTCACAGTCCGGCGGGCAAGTGGCGCCAAAGGCCGCAAATTGGCGCTTCCGATGGCAATCCGCTATAAATATCCGACTGATTCTGAACAAAGATCGTGATCACCATTGACTGAGCAAAGCACCCCCGGCGGCGGAAAAACTCCGCCAGGCATCGAGCCGATTTCCATCATCGAGGAAATGCAGCGGTCCTATCTCGATTACGCGATGAGCGTTATCGTCAGCCGCGCGCTTCCCGACGTGCGTGACGGTCTGAAACCCGTGCACCGCCGCATCCTCTACGGGATGAGCGAGCTCGGCATCGACTGGAACAAGAAATACGTCAAATGCGCCCGTGTGACCGGGGACGTGATGGGTAAGTACCACCCGCACGGCAACGCCGCGATCTACGACGCGCTGGCACGCATGGCGCAGGACTGGTCGCTCCGCCTGCCGCTGATCGACGGCCAGGGCAACTTCGGTTCGGTCGACGGCGACCCGCCCGCGGCCGAGCGCTACACCGAATGCCGCCTGCAGAAGGCCGCGCATTCGCTGCTCGACGATCTCGACAAGGAAACGGTCGACTTCCGCGACAACTATGACGGCACCCTGCAGGAGCCGGCGGTCGTTCCCGCGAAGTTCCCGAACCTGCTCGTCAACGGCGCCGGCGGTATTGCCGTCGGCATGGCGACGAACATTCCGCCGCACAACCTGGTCGAAGTCATCAACGGCTGCATGGCGCTGATCGACAATCCGGCGATCGAACTGCCGGAACTGATGGAAATCATCCCCGGCCCGGATTTCCCGACTGGCGCGCTGATCCTTGGCCGCTCGGGCATCCGCTCGGCCTATGAGACCGGCCGCGGCTCCGTCATCATGCGCGGCCGTGCGCATATCGAACCGATGCGCGGCGACCGCGAGCAGATCATCATCACCGAGATCCCGTTCCAGGTGAACAAGGCGACGATGATCGAGAAGATGGCCGAGCTGGTCCGCGAGAAGCGTATCGAAGGCATCTCGGACCTGCGTGACGAATCGGACCGCCAGGGCTACCGCGTCGTCATCGAACTGAAGCGCGATGCCAATGCCGATGTCATCCTGAACCAGCTTTACCGCTACACGCCGCTGCAGACCTCGTTTGGCTGCAACATGGTGGCACTGAACGGCGGCAAGCCCGAGCACATGACGCTGCTCGACATGCTGCGTGCCTTTGTCTCGTTCCGCGAGGAAGTTGTTAGCCGGCGTACGAAATACCTGCTGCGCAAGGCGCGTGACCGTGCCCATGTGCTCGTCGGTCTTGCCATCGCGGTTGCCAACATCGACGAAATCATCAAGCTCATCCGCCATGCGCCCGACCCGCAGACGGCGCGCGAGCAGTTGATGGAGCGCCGCTGGCCGGCCCATGACGTCGAGAGCCTCATCCGCCTCATCGACGACCCGCGCCACCGCATCAACGAGGACGGCACCTACAACCTCTCGGAAGAGCAGGCCCGCGCCATCCTCGACCTGCGCCTGCAGCGCCTGACAGCGCTCGGCCGCGACGAAATCGGCGACGAACTCAACAAGATCGGCGAGGAAATCAAGGATTACCTCGACATCCTGTCGTCGCGCCTGCGTATCATGAGCATCGTCAAGGACGAACTCGTCGCCATCCGCGACGAGTTCGGCACCCCGCGCCGGTCCGAGATCATGGAAGGCGGCCCCGACATGGACGATGAGGATCTCATCGCCCGTGAAGACATGGTCGTGACCGTCTCGCATCTCGGCTACATCAAACGCGTGCCGCTGACGACCTACCGCGCGCAGCGCCGTGGCGGCAAGGGCCGTTCGGGCATGGCGACCCGGGACGAGGATTTCGTTACCCGGCTATTCGTTGCCAATACCCATACGCCGGTTCTGTTCTTCTCCTCGCGTGGCATCGTCTACAAGGAGAAGGTCTGGCGCCTGCCGATCGGCACGCCGCAATCGCGCGGCAAGGCGCTGATCAACATGCTGCCGCTGGAACCCGGCGAACGCATCACCACGATCATGCCGCTGCCCGAGGATGAGGCAACCTGGGAAAACCTCGACGTCATGTTCTCGACGACCCGCGGCACGGTTCGCCGCAACAAGCTGTCGGACTTCGTCCAGGTCAACCGCAACGGCAAGATCGCGATGAAGCTCGAGGAAGAGGGCGACGAGATTCTCTCCGTCGACACCTGTACGGAGCATGACGACGTCATGCTGACGACAGCGCTCGGCCAGTGCATCCGCTTCCCGGTCGACGACGTGCGCGTCTTTGCCGGCCGCAACTCGATCGGCGTTCGTGGCATCAATCTCGGCGACGGCGACCGCATCATCTCGATGGCGATCCTTGGCCATGTCGAGGCCGAACCGTGGGAGCGTGCCGCCTATCTCAAGCGCGCTGCGGCGGAACGTCGGGCGACGAACGGCGACGAGGAAGAAATCGCTCTGGTCGGCGAGGAAGTCGCTGACGGCGGAGAACTGTCGAACGAACGCTTCGAGGAACTGAAGGCACGCGAACAGTTCGTGCTGACGGTCTCGGAGAAGGGCTTCGGCAAGCGCTCGTCGTCCTACGATTTCCGGACTTCGGGCCGTGGCGGCAAGGGCATCCGCGCCACCGACACCTCGAAGACGACGGAAATTGGCGTGCTCGTCGCGGCCTTCCCGATCGAAGACAACGACCAGATCATGCTTGTATCCGACGGCGGCCAATTGATCCGCGTGCCGATCAATGGCGTCCGGCTTGCGAGCCGCGCGACCAAGGGCGTTACCATCTTCTCGACCGCCAAGGACGAGAAGGTCGTTTCGGTCGAGCGCATCAGCGAACCGGAAAGCGACGAAGAGGAAGGCGAAGAGGCGGCCGTCGAGAACGGCGCAGCGGAAACGCCAGCCGAATCCGAAGATTAAGCGCTCGACTTGAAGTGCCAAGGAAACTGAAAGCCCGCCATTTTGGCGGGCTTTTTTGTGCGTAGGACTAGTATTGAGCAGCAGCGGGAGGTGTCTGAAAGTCAGATTTCGGTATTCGCGTCTGCAAGCGCAGTGCCACGAATATAGGCCCGCAGTCCCGCGGCAAGTGCGTCGAACGTGACGCGACAGCGGGGAGCCGTCTTCAGGTTCTCATGCATCACCAGCCAGGTATCGAGCTTCATCTCGAACAGGCCGGGCAGCACTGGGCGGAGGTCGGGATCGCGTGCCGCAAGTCCGTTCTGGCAGATGCCGACGCCGAAGCCGGCGCGGATTGCGGCCAATTGGGCAAGATTGCTGTCGGCCCTCAGCGCAAAGCGTGTAGCCGGCAGTTCGGGCGAGCGGGCGATGATCGCCCGGATCGCAGCAGTCTCTCGGTCGTAACCGATCAGGCTGTGATTGCTAAGGTCTGCCAGTGTCTGCGGCATGCCGCGTCGCTCGATGTAGCGGCGATGGGCGTGAAAGCCTAAGGGAACCGCGCCGAGATGGCGGGCGATCAGCGCATCCTGTGCGGGCGCCACCATGCGCACCGCGATATCGGCCTCCTGGCGCAAGAGGTCCTCGACCGTGTCCGAGGCGGAGAGCTCGATCGTCAATGCAGGATAGGCGGCGTGCAGTTCTGAAAGGATCGGCGGCAGGACCTCGATGCCGATGACTTCGCTGGCGCTGATGCGCACAGTGCCGCTGACCGTATCGCGCTGGCCCGACGCGGCGCGCAAGAGCGCAGCCGACGTCGCGGCGAGCGTCTCGGCATAGGGCTTGAGTGCCAACGCGGCGTCGGTCGGCAACAGACCGTGCGGGGAGCGCACGAACAGCGGATAGCCGAGTGTCGCTTCCATGGCGTCCACGTGCCGGCCAACGGTCGGTTGCGTCAGGCCAAGCTCGCGGGCGGCGGCTGACAACGATCCCTCCTTAAGCACGGCGAGGAATGTTCGGTAGAAATCCCAGCTCAAATCCATCTTGCTCATGGATTTCAGTATAGCCGCGCAAGGTTTTTCGGCAATTCCGTTTAGCTCGTGAATGCGTGATCCTGCCTTCATCGAAGCGGATGGAGTGTGACATGACCGAGATGCAGCAGAGAACAAGACGTGTGCTGGTGCTCGGCGCGACGGGCGGTATCGGCAGCGCCGTCGCCCGTGGGCTCCTCAGGCGCGGCTGGCAGGTGCATGCCTTGAACCGAAACGCCGCGACGGCGGCGCAGGCCGAGCCGGCGTTCGACTGGCGGCAAGGCGATGCCATGAACGCGGACGACGTTCGCACTGCTGCCGAAGGGGTGGATCTGATCGTGCACGCGGTCAATCCGCCGGGTTACCGCAATTGGGGCACCTTGGTGCTGCCGATGCTGGACAATACGATCGCCGCCGCCAAGGCCACCGGTGCACGCATCCTTTTACCGGGAACGATCTACAATTTCGGCCGCGACGCCTTTCCCGTCCTGACGGAGGACGCGCCGCAGAACCCGGATACCGACAAGGGTCTGATCCGCAGGGAGATGGAGCGCCGTCTGAAGGACGCCTCGGAGGCAGGTGTCGGCGTCATCATCGTGAGGGCAGGCGACTTCTTCGGTCCCGGTGCGGCCAATAACTGGTTTTCGCAAGGGCTGATAAAGCCGGGCAGAGCGTTGGGCGCGATTTCCTACCCGGGCCGCGAGGGGATCGGCCACCAATGGGCCTATCTGCCCGATGTCGCCGAAACCATGATCCGCCTCGTCGAGCGCGCCGAGGACCTGCCGCCTTTCGCCGTTTACCACATGCGCGGCTTCCTCGACCGCAATGGAACCGAGATGATCGCGGCGATCCGCCGGGTTGTCGGCAAGCCGGCGCTTCCCGTCCGGGCCTTCCCGTGGTGGCTGATCGACTTGGCTTCGCCCTTCGTTCCGCTCTTCAGGGAGTTGCGCAAGATGCGCTATCTCTGGCGCGAACCGTTGAGAATGCCAAACGAGCGGCTGCTTGCCGTGCTCGGCGAAGAGCCGCACACGCCGATCGACGAGGCGGTTGCAACGACGCTCGTCGGACTTGGCTGCCTGAACGCCCCGCGGGCGCTTCCGCAAGGGATTGCCGCAGGCTAGCGCGCGCTCATGTCCAGGATCGGACAGGCCTCGATAGCTGTCAGTTCCGGAAGACGAGGCAAGCGCCGCCACTCTTGCGGATGGTGGCGCAAAGCTTGTTCGCGTCCGCCTGGGTCTCGCGGCCGATGCGTGCGGCGTAGCGGATTCGCAGGCCGAAGCTGGCATTGCGCTCGCGCAGCAGAAGCGCCTTCTCGCTGCGGATCGGCTCCGGCAGGCGCTTGACGGCGCTGACGAACAGTCGCTGCGCCACTGATTTCTGGAAATGCGCGGCAAGCTGTACGCCCCAGGGCGCCCATTCGGCTTCGTCGATCACCTCGATGTCGCGGAGGTTGCGGGTGCTGGCGAGCGCCACACAGCCGTCGATGAAGCTCTTGTTCTTGTCGAGCGTCAGGTCGAGGATCTTCGGCGGATTGTCGCGCCAGTCCTCGACGCTGTAGGCGGTGATCGCGAGCACGTAGTTGCGCGTTTCCGCCGGCAGCCAATCGACCTCGAGAAAACGCTCCAGCCCGTTCTCGCCGGCATTGTAGGCGGCAGCCGCATAGCCGAGATTGCCGTAGCGCGACTTGAGTTCGTTCAGATACTCTGCCGACTTGCCAAGCGCCTCGACGACATCGAAGCTGTTGTTGAGCCCTCGCATCTTCGCCGTTCCAGGCATGAATTGCGCGATGCCTTCGGCACCCTTGGGGCTGACGGCATTGGGCCGGAACAGGCTTTCGCGCCAGATGAGCCGGGCGAAGAAGGCCGCGGGCAGGTCGTTGACCGTCGCATAGTGGTCGATCACGCCGCAGATATCGCGGGCGAAGTTTTCCTTGCTGATGCAGAGCGACTTGGCGGAGTCGGTGGCCGACGGGCCGGAATAGACGCACTTGGGCTGCGCGGCGAAGTCGTCGATACGAGCCTCTGCCTCGCTCATGTTTAATGCAGGAATGCTGACAGCCAACGCCAGTGCCGCTCTCGCGATACGCGCCCAGGCGCCCGATCTGACCTTCCGCCGAAGACCCACGTCAAAACATTTCCAGAAACAGTCCTTGAAGGTTCATAGCATCTCCCGCCGCCTAGACAAACGGCCATTGTCGAGGCGCCGCCGCGGGTTAGCGCGGCGAGCCCGTCGGAAGCACCAGTTGCATGAATGTCAGATCAAGCCAGCGGCCGAACTTCGTGCCGACCTCACGCTGCCGGCCGGTATCCTCGAAACCCAGTTGGGCATGAAGGCGGATCGAGGCTGCGTTCTCCGATTCGATGCCGGCGATCATCACATGTTTGCCAAGCCGTTCGGCCTCGGCGATCAACGCGACCATGAGTTTCCGGCCGATGCCGCCACCGCGCCGATCCTTGTGAACATAGACGGAGTGCTCGACCGTATGGCGATAGCCATCGAAGGCGCGCCAATCGCCGAAGGATGCATAGCCGATGACATCGCCTTCCTCGGAGACCGCCACCAGTACAGGATAACCCACGTCCGTGCGCGCCTTCAACCAGGCCACGCGATTGGCGACATCGACCAGGGTCTCGTTCCAGATCGCCGTCGTGTTCGCCACGGCGTCGTTGTAGATCTCGCAGATGACTGGCATATCGTCTTGGATGGCCGCCCGGATCAGCATGCTTGCTCCTCGCATTCGTTCACTATATGACTACGATATGAATACTAAAGTAGACAGTCTGGATCAACGGCTCAGTGAACGAATTCGTCTGGAAAGAGAGGGGCGCGGCTGGTCGCTGAGCGAGCTTTCGGAGCGATCGGGCGTCTCGCGCGCGATGATCCACAAGGTAGAGCGGGGCGATAGCAGCCCGACGGCGACGCTGCTGGCAAAGCTCGCCGGCGCGTTCGGGCTCACCATGTCCAGCCTGATCGCGCGTGCGGAGATTAGCCAGGGCAGGCTGTCGCGGCGCCAGGATCAGGCGGTGTGGCGCGATCCGCAGACCGGATATCTTCGGCGCCACGTCTCGCCGATGTCGGACCTGCCGCTGGAGCTCGTCGAGGTCGAGCTTCCGGCCGGCGCCGAGGTGCCGATCCCGGCATCCGCCTATGCGCTCCATCGCCGGTGGATATGGGTGACTGCGGGGCGCCTGACCTTCGTGGAAGGACTGGAGACCCATACGCTTGGCATCGGGGATTGCCTGGAGCTCGGCCCGCCGCAGGATTGCGTCTTCCGCAATGTCGGCGGAGAGACCTGTATCTACGCCGTCGTCCTGTTGCGGACGGGTTGAGCCTAGCTGCCGAGCTCGGCGATTGCGATCCGCGCCATCGTAAGGTCGTTCTCGACGCCGAAATCGTCATGGTCTTCCAGGAACCAGGCTGCGGAAAGCCCGGCATAGGCAAGCACCCAGTTGAGAATGCGGTGCGGGTGAAGGCCGGTCTCCTTCGCGACAATCGGCAGATGCCGCTGCAGCCGGCCCGGAGCGGTGACCAGGGGCAGTTCCGGATTGCAGAACAGGTTGGCGTAGTCGTATCCGCGATCGCCGAGGACGCGTTTCGGATCGATCGCCAGCCAGCCGCGGTCGCCAAAATCGAGGATGTTGGCGTGGTGGACGTCGGCATGCAGCACGACCGGCGGTTCGGGATCTGCAAAAAGGCTTTTCGCCGCCTCGAGCGCGCGGGCAAAGAGACCGCCTTGAGCGGGAGCAGCCGTCTCCAGGGAAGCGAACCATTTGTCGAGTGGAACGAGACCGCCGGGAACCGGTGTTGAGCGCGGCGCATGGAGCTCGGCGACGGTGCGGCAGATGATGCGCGTCACTTCCTCGTCGCTTCCGGTCATCGCCATGTGGAAAAGGTTGCGCTGGCTGTCCGTGCGCTCCATCAGCACCGCGTCGCCATCGGCTTCATAGACCTTTGCAGCGCCATGCCCGTTCCAGTAGAGCAGGGGCAGGCGACCATACTTCTCTTCCGGGTCCTCGGCGACCTTGAGCATCGCCTGCTGGCCGCGATAGCGGACGGGGTAAAGACGGCTGGAGGGGGTTACGATGACGTCGCCGTCAGGATGCAATGACCATTTTTCTGAATATAGCGAAAACATAAGCTCTTCATTCCCAAAGACAAATGCCCCGCCGAAGAGGCGGAGCATTGCCATGTGGGAGTGTCAGGCGACCTGTTCAAGGGCTGGATAGTCGGTATAGCCCTTGGCGCCACCGCCGTAGAAGGTTGCCTGATCCGGCGCGTTGAGCGGCGCATCGCGCTTCAACCGTTCGACGAGATCCGGGTTGGCGATGAACGGCTTGCCGAAAGCGACAAGGTCGGCTTCGCCGTCCTTGACCGTCTTTACCGCGAGTGCCCTGTCATAGCCATTATTGGTCATCCAGGCAGCCTTGCCGCCGGCAGCGACATAGGTCGAACGCAGGGCGTCGTAGTCGAATGGCTGGTCGCCCTGCTGGTGGTCGCGCGGGCCGCCGGTCGCGCCTTCGATGATGTGGACATAGGCGAGGGGGTAGCGAGCGAGGTTCTTGACCACATGGCCGAACACCTCCTGCGGTTGCGGATCAAAGGCATCGTTGGCGGGAGTGACGGGCGAAAGGCGGATACCGACCCGGCCGGCGCCGATTTCATTCGTCACGACATCCATGACCTCGAACAAAAAGCGGGCGCGGTTTTCGATCGAACCGCCGTAGGTATCCGTGCGGTGGTTCGAACCCGAACGCAGGAACTGGTCAATGAGATAGCCGTTGGCCGCATGGATCTCGATGCCATCGAAGCCGGCGTCGATCGCGGCGCGCGCAGCCTTGCGATAGTCCTCGACGATCGCTTCGATCTCGGTGGTCTCCAGTGCATGCGGCTCGGAGGTTTCGGCAAAGGAGCCAGTACCGTCCGAATTGACCAGATAGGTCTTCGACTTGGCGCGAACGGCCGACGGCGCAACAGGCTTGCCGCCACCCGGCTGCAGAGAATCATGCGAAATGCGACCGACATGCCACATCTGGACGACGATCCGGCCGCCCTTGGCGTGCACCGCGTCCGTCACCTTGCGCCAGCCTTCAAGCGCTTCCGGCGTATAGAGGCCCGGAACGTCGGCATAGCCCTGGCCCTGCTGGGTGATCGCCGTTCCCTCCGAGATCAGCAGGCCTGCCGTCGCGCGCTGCTCGTAGTAGGTCACATTCAGGGTGTTCGGAACGGCGCCCGGGGATCGGTTGCGGGTGAGCGGCGCCATCACGATGCGGTTTTTCAGCGCGATGTCACCAATGGTGATGGGGTCGAAAAGCGAGGCCATGGGAGGTCCTTTCAGGGGGCTGCTTGGGAGAAGGTGGTTGATTCAGAGATCGCCGATGCTCTCGAGGAAGGCGGCGATCGTCTCTTCATCGCGGCGGTAGAAGATCCATTGGCCAACCTTGCGGGTTGTCACGAGGCCGGCGCGCTGAAGCACAGCGAGATGCGAGGAAACGGTCGACTGCGACAGGCCGCAGCGTTCGAACTGGCCGGCACATACGCCGAGATCGAGCGGATGCTCCTGGGTCGGAAAATGGCGCTGCGGCTCCTTCAGCCAGGCGAGGATGTTCACCCGCAAGGGATGGGCAAGCGCCTTGAGGATTTCGTCTCGGTCCATGGTATATCGCCATATCGTGTTTTAACGATAAATGTATCGCTAAAACACGATATTCAAATCACAAGACCGTGAGCGTGCTGCAGGCAAAAAAAGAGGGCCTCAAGAAAACTTGGGCCCTTGTAGTTGTGAAGGTAATAAGAACCTCCAGAGGGGAACAGCTAATGCGGTGGCGGGGAGGAGAAGCCACCAAGAATGCATCAGCTGCATTTTAATATGGGAAGCGAAGTATCGGCTTTCAATAGCCGGCTGTGATTTTCGTCACGTTTCGCCTGTATCTAACAGTAGACAAAAAAAGAGGGCCACAAGATGACTTGGGCCCTTATAAGTTGTGAAGGTAATTAAACCTCCAGAGGGGAACAGCTGCTGCGGTGGCACTGGGAGGAGAAGCCACCAAAGATGCATCAGCTGAGTTTGGTATGCTGCTTTTTTGGGCGCGCAACAATCATTTTCTGTGCATGACAGCCATGTCATGCGCGCATCCCTGCCTATTTCTGCGGCGAACAATAAAAATGCGCCGCACAATATAGACGGCGCATCCGTAATATCGATGTAAAAACAGATGGTTGACGGCCTCTTGGGGAAATGCTCGGAAAATGAGCATTCGCCGAAGCGTCTTAAAAGTTCCAGTTGCGGGCCTTGGCGACGATGTAGTCGCGGAAGACCTTGAGCTTCGCGGCGTTCTTCATCTCGTCCGGATAGCAGAAATAGGTATCGAAGGACGGGATGTCGGCGCTGATCGGCAGCTGGATGAGGCCAGGATCGCGGCCGACGATATAGTCGGGCAGCATGGCGACGCCGATGCCGAGCAGGCAGGCGCGCTTGATCGAGGTCTGGCTGTTGATCTGCAGGTGCGACACGCGTGGATTGTCGGAATCGCGGCCGGCGATCTCGAGCCAGTTCACGTCGAGCAGATAGTTCGGCGCCGGCTCGCCGAATGTGATGATGCGGTGGTTGTCGAGGTCCTCGACCGACTGCGGCTCGCCATACTTGTTGATGTAGGAGGGGGCGGCGTAAACGTGCATGTGCACGGTGAAGAGCTTGCGCTGGATGAGGTCCGACTGCTGCGGCTGACGCAGGCGGATGGCACAGTCCGCGTGGCGCATGTTCACGTCCAGCTCCTCATTGTCGAGGATGAGCTGAACCTGCACGTCCGGGTGCAGCGACATGAACTCCTGGATCTTGTCGGTGAGCCAGCCCTGGCCGAGCCCGACCGTGGTGGTGATGCGCAGCTTGCCGCTCGGCTTGTCCGTGGTTTCGCTCAGTTGGACCTTGACACTCTCGAGCTTCATCAGCACTTCATGCGCGGTGCGATAGAGGATCTCGCCCTGTTCCGTGAGGATCAGGCCGCGCGCATGGCGGTGGAACAGCTTGATGCCGACATCCTGCTCCAGCGAACTCACCTGCCGGCTGATCGCGGACTGCGAAAGATGAAGCTTGTCTGCCGCATGGGTGAACGACCCAGCCTCGGCCGCCGCGTGAAAAATGCGCAGTTTGTCCCAGTCCAGCGACATGTAGTCCCCCATAAGAAACCACTCCGGAAGACGGGGTCCTGTCTTCCGGGCGTGGCTGATGCATCTGTTCCCACACGGGCGAGGTGCCTCAGCGGCACCACCCCGATTCGCAGCTTCTATTCGGCTGCAATTGCGACGGGCATATGACCCGCCAGGTATTTCTCGGCCTCAAGCGCTGCCATGCAGCCCATGCCGGCCGCCGTAACCGCTTGACGGTAAATGTCGTCCGTCACGTCGCCTGCGGCAAAAACGCCGGGCACGTCGGTCGCCGTCGAATCGGCCGCGGTCCAAAGATAGCCGTTGGACTTCTGCCGAAGCTTGCCTTTGAAAAGTTCGACTGCCGGCGCGTGGCCGATCGCGACGAACACGCCGTCGGTGACCATGTCGGAGGTTTCGCCGGTCTTGGTGTTGCGCAGCTTCACGCCGTTGACGGAAGCGGGCATCGGCGGCTTGGCCGGCGCACCCAGGTATTCCGTGACCTCGTGATCCCAGATCACCTTGACGTTCGGCTTGGCGAACAGGCGCTCTTGCAGGATCTTCTCGGCGCGGAAGCTATCACGGCGGTGAACGACAGTGACCGTCTTGGCGAGGTTCGAGAGATAGAGCGCTTCCTCAACGGCCGAGTTGCCGCCGCCGACGACGATCACGTCCTTGTTGCGATAGAAGAAGCCGTCACAGGTGGCGCAGGCCGAGACGCCGAAGCCCATGAAGGTCGGTTCGGTCTCGATGCCGAGCCACTTGGCCTTGGCGCCGGTTGCGATGATCAGCGCGTCCGCCGTCCAGTCGTTACCGCTGTCGGTCTTGATGCGGAACGGGCGCACCGACAGATCGACATCGGTCACGAGATCGTTGACGATCTCGGCGCCGACATGGGTCGCCTGCTTCAGCATCTGTTCCATCATCCACGGGCCTTGGACCGGATCGGCATAGCCCGGGTAGTTTTCGACGTCAGTCGTGATCATCAACTGGCCGCCCTGTTCCATACCGGCGATCAGTACGGGCTCGAGCATGGCGCGCGCCGTATAGATGGCGGCGGTATAGCCAGCCGGGCCGGAGCCGATGATCAGCACTTTCACGTGACGGGCAGTCATAATCTTGTCCTTCGCTCATCGGAGAGGATTGCCTCCACATCCGATTCCATTGCGTCAATGGGAAATCGTCCCATACTTTAGGTATTCCCCACCATGACTTTCAAGAGTGCGCAGCCTGATACACACAAGTGCTTGAGCCTCAAGCCCGCTTTTGCCACCAGATGACGCGCTTAGGGCACAGGCGTCGGCCCGGCATCGATCCGCGCCTCGCGCCGACAATGGAGCGCTCTTCGCGTCGCTCCTGAAGATGTCCACCTCTATTTGCGCATCTACCGGCATCGCCAACGCCATTTTCCCGCGAATAGTCGGCCGGGCTGCTTGTTGTCCAGCGGGTTTGACGATATTTCACGCGGATTCACTTTGCTGGAGAAGCATATGGGGTTGAATGCCGGCCGTGCATGGTTGCACTGCGAAAGCGCTGCGCTCGGCCACGCACCGACTCGAGACGACCTTGCCCTTGACGAGCGCGCCTTGCTGAAAATCTCGACCGAGATGATCGCGGCAGCGCCGGGATAGGCAGACATCAGTCGACGTCGCCCGCCATCGGGGCAACCTCACCATCGGCAGACACAAGTTTTCGACTTTGCCTCGCGCTCAAAGTCACCACGAAAAGGACGAACGTTCATGACGAAACAAGTCGAGCTCGACGCTATCGATCTCAAGATCCTTCGCGAGCTCCAGCGTGATGGCCGGATGACCAATGTCGATCTCGCGCAAAGGGTCGGCATCTCCGCGCCGCCCTGCCTCCGGCGCGTGCGCAAGCTCGAAGAGACCGGCGTCATCAAGGGCTATCACGCACTGCTGAACGCACCGGCGCTCGGCTTCGATCTCGTCGCTTTCTGCATGGTCGGCCTGAAGCGTCAGTCGGAGGCCGACCTCAAGGCGTTCTCGGCCGCTACTGCAGAATGGCAGATCGTCCGGCAGGCCTGGACGGTTTCCGGCGAAAGCGACTTCCTGCTGCATTGTGTTGCCGAAAACCTCACGACTTTCCAGGATTTCGTCATCGAAGTGCTGACGGCCAATGAACGGGTCGACACGGTGCGCACGATGCTGACCATTCGCCAGGTCAAGGATATCGGCCTCGTCCAGATCTAAGGCCCGCCCATGAACAAGCTTCCGCTGTCCGCCTTCATCATCTGCCAGAACGAAGAAGCCTATCTCGGCAATTGCATCGAGAGCCTCGAGCAATGCTCAGAAATCGTCATCGTCGATTCCGGCTCGACCGACGGAACGGCAGCACTCGTGCAGTCCTACATCGACAAGGGTTGGCCGATCCGTTTCCTGCATGAGCCGTGGCGGGGCTATGCCGGCCAGAAGCAGTTCGCGCTCGACCAATGCACGCAGCCCTGGTGCTTCAACATCGATTCCGACGAACGCCTGGACGAACCGCTGAAGGCACTGCTGCCCTCGCTGCTCGATGCGCCGCCGGAGACGGTCGGCTGGCGCGTCGCGCGCAGGCCCTACCTCATCGGCTACGGCTACACGCCGGAGCGGGCGCACGAGCGGCGAAACCTGCGTCTGATCCGCCAGGGCAGGGGACGATACGATCTCAATCAGAAAGTCCACGAGGGGATCGTGCCGGATGGCGCGGTCGGCGCCGCTGCCAAGGGCAGCCTGCTGCACTATCGGCCGCTGATCATCGACGAGCAGATCCTCAAGGAAAACAAGTATTCGACGCTGAAGGCCGATCAGCAGTTCGCCGCCGGTAAGTCGGCGCGCCCTTACAAAATGCTGTTCAGCCCGCCACTCTATTTCCTTAGGCTTTATTTCCGCAACGGCCTGTGGCGCTGCGGTTTTCCAGGCTTCATTGAGGCGATGACGGGAGCGGTGTACGCTTTCCTGACCGCCGCCAAGATCTATCAGAGGCACGCGCTCAAGCGGCATCCGAACCATGACGACATGGATCGGCGCGCCAGCAAGCGGTGAGGTTTTCATGAAAGTCATGCATTTTCACTTCGGCAAGGATGGCGGCGCTGAGCGTTTCTTCGTCCACCTGGTCAACGCGCTCGCCGAGCGTGGCGTCGAGCAGACCTCGGTCATCCGCCATGGTCGTATCTGGAAGAAGGACATCGAGGGTGCGACGCGCATCATCGAAAGCAACTTCCGCAACCTGTCGCTCGACCGGATCCTCCTGCCGATGAAGGTCAGCAGCATGGCACGCCGCGAAAAGCCGGATGCGCTGTTTGCCTGGATGCCGCGCGCCAGCCGCCTGATGCCCAACTACAAGGGCTGCATCAAGATCTCGCGTCTCGGCGACTATCCGCTGCGGCTCGACTATTTCCGCAACACCGATTGCCTCGTCTGCAACACGCCGGGCATTGCCGAGCATGTGCGCAAGATCGGCTGGAAGCGCGACGTCGAAGTCATCTCCAACTTCACCGGAACCGAGCGGGTCGCGCCCATCAGCCGCGCCACGCTCGACACGCCTGAGAACGTGCCTGTGGTCATGTCGATGGGGCGCTTCGTTCCGCGCAAGGGCTTCCACACGCTGATCCAGGCGATCGCCAAGGTGCCGGACGCCTATCTGTGGCTCGTCGGCGATGGCGAAGAACGTGCAAATTTGGAGAAACTGGCCGCCGACCTCGGCGTAGCAAAGCGCGTGCGTTTCGCCGGCTGGCAGAAGGACACGCGGCCTTTCCTTGCCGCTTCCGACATCTTCGTGATGGCGTCGAGCCACGAGCCGCTCGGCAACGTAATCCTCGAATCCTGGGCGCAAGGGACACCGGTTGTTTCCAGCCGTTCGGAAGGGCCGCAATGGTTCATGCGCGATGGCGAAAACGGCTTGATGGTCGATATCGGTGACGCCGACGGCTTTGCCCAGGCAATCGACCGCATCGCGGGCGATACGTCGCTCGGTGAACGGCTTGCCGAACGTGGGCACGAGACCCTGATGAACCAGTTCTCGAAGCAGGCGATTACCGACGCCTATCTGAAGCTCTTCGCTTCGAAGCGCTGAGAGAGTCTAGTGCGAGGCTGCCACGCGGTGGCAGCCTGTCAGGGACGCATCAGGCGTTCATAGACCGCGTTGATCGCGCGGGCCTCGCCCTCTATCGCAAAGGATGCGCGGGTCAGCCCCAGACCGTTCGCGCCAGCCAAGGTCCGGCGATGATCATCGTCCATGAAGCCAGCCGTTGCCTCGACCATGGCCTGTAGATCGTTGGCGGCGATCACGGCGCCGGTTTCCTGCTCTCCGACGACGACCAGTTCCGAAAACGCGCCGACGTCGGTTGCGATAACGGGCACGCCTGTCGCCATCGCTTCGAGCGGCGTCAGCCCGAAACCTTCCCAGCGCTGCGGCGCGATGAAGAGATCGAGCCCACGATACCAGTCCGGAATGTTGGTGTGTTCGCCAACGAAACGGATGCGGTCGGTGAGCCCGGCCTTTGCGACCCGCTCTTTCAATTCGTTCTCGAAGGCGACGTGCGGGCCGGTGGCGCGACCGGCGACGATGGCACTCCAGCCAGGCCGGCACGGCAGAAGCCCAACCATGCTGTCGACGAAGAGATCCGTGCCCTTCTGCTTACGCACCCGCCCGAAGCAGCCGACATATTTTTGGTTGGGGTCGAGCCCGAGCGCAGCTTTGGCTGCCGCTGTGTCAACCGGCGGCTGGAAGCGCTTGGTATCTATGCCGTGCAGGATCACCGTGTTCGGCACTTGCAGATAGGCGGCGGTCTTGCCGCTGGTCGCGATTACCGCGTCCATTCGCGAAATCAGAAACTTGCTCCAGCCGGTGTGGCGGCGCTGCGACGCAGAGGTGAAGACGATCCTCAGCTTCATGCCGAGAAGGTCGCGCAGCACGATCGCCGGCAGCATTTCGACATTGCGGCGGGCATGCCAGACCCGGCAGGGCCGTCCGTCCGGTGCGCTCCACAGGCGCAGGAGATCGCGGAAGCGGATCGAGGGCAGGGTGTCAGGCAAACCCGGGCCAAGCACGGCGATCTTTTCGCCGAGCGCGCGCTGGATCGGAATTAACTGGATGATGGTGGACGTCACGCCCGAGAGGCGGCGCTTGAAATTGGGAGCGATGACCTCGACGTTCCGGATATCGGCCACGAAAGCGCACTCCTTGCGCGAGCAACGATCGTCTTTTGAAAAGGAGAAACGGGGCGAAGGCAGGCTTCGCCCCTTGGCTAGGGCTGATCAGCCCCAGTTGACGGCGAGAATTTCGTAGGCCTTGGAACCGCCAGGCGCGTTCACTTCGATGGAATCGCCGACTTCCTTGCCGATGAGCGCGCGCGCGATCGGCGACGAGATCGAAATGCGGCCAGCCTTCACGTCGGCTTCCTGGTCGCCAACGATCTGGTAGGTCTTTTCTTCTTCAGTGTCTTCGTCGACGAGTTTGACCTTGGCGCCGAACTTGATCTTGGAACCGGACATCTTCGAGAGATCAATGACTTCCGCGCGGGCGATCAAGTCTTCGAGCTCGGTGATCCGGCCCTCGTTGTGGCTCTGCGCTTCCTTGGCAGCGTGGTACTCGGCATTTTCCGACAGGTCGCCATGTGCACGGGCTTCGGCAATCGCCTCGATGATTCGCGGTCGTTCTTCCTGCTGGCGCCAGCGCAGCTCCTCCTGCAGGTTGACGAATCCGCCCTGTGTCATCGGCACTTTTTCGACCATTTCAATGTCCTTCATCAAGCACGAGGCGCCGCCCTTAGGGCGGCGCCAACGCAAAAGAAAACGGTCTCCGGCGCGTAAACGCCGGAACCGTCCGAAACTTCGAACCTTGGTTATAGCAGAAACGGAAGCGCGAAAGCCAGATATTTCGCCATCATCCACCGAACCCTGAAAGGCGACTGCAACTTGTGGGGGAAGCGATGGGGTGGCAAGCTACGCAGAAAGCGCTTTACCTCAACCGCGGTTGAGGTCGTAACAAAGGTGTTCCGAAGAGATAGCAGCGAGGAACGTTGGGCATGGTTCTGGCGAGGGACGAAACCAAGGCAGGCGGGGGCAATACCGCACTTCAGGAGGACGGCCGCTGGAGCGAACTGTTGCGGCCGGACTATCTGGCGACGACGGCTGCCCTTTGCCTCGGGGTCGCGTTGTTCGCATTCAACGAGTTTTTCGTAGCGACCGCGCTGCCCACAGCCGTCGAAGAGATCGGCGGCGCTACGCTGTTGTCCTGGGCCGTCACGCTCTATCTCGTCTTTGCCATTCTCGGCGGCGCTGTTGCCGCCACGCTCAAGTCAAGGTTCGGCGCACGCGGGACGCTGATTACGGCCGCGCTCATCTTTGTCGTCGGCACCCTCATCGCGACCGCCGCCGGCAGCATGCCGCAGGTCCTCGCCGGTCGCGTGTTTCAGGGATTCGGCGAGGGGATCATTGCTGCGGTCTGCTACGCGCTGATTCCCGAACTCTTCCCGCCGCGCCTGGTCCCAAAGGTATTCGGAGCCGAGGCCATCGTCTGGGCAACGGCGGCCTTTGGCGGGCCACTCGTGTCCGGATTCCTGACGGAACACTGGTCATGGCGGGTGGCTTTCGCCGTCAACGTTCCCGCAACCGTCATCTTCGTTGCGCTCGTTCTGCTGATCGTACCGGCACGCAAGGTGCCATCGACCGACACGCCTCGTCCAATCCCGCTGCTGCGGCTGACCGTCGTCGGTTCCGGCATATTGCTGATATCGGTCTCAAATACGGCGAGCAGCGTCCCATTGATGGCGGCGGCGCTGGCGACGGCGCTGACCATCCTCTGGGCGGCCGTCGCAACCGACCGTCGGGCGGAGCATCCGATCCTGCCCGCGGGCGCCTTTCAGCTCACAAAACCGCTCGGCACCGGACTTTGGGTCGTGCTGCTGATGCCGCTCGCTCAGGCGTCCGGCTCGGTGTACCTCATTTATGGCCTGCAACATGTCTGGAATTTCAGCCCCACGGCCGCCGGTTTTTCCGCGGCATTGATGGCGATCTCCTGGAGTGTGACCGCTATCGCCGTCGCAAGCCTGCACTCGCACGCTCTGCGCGTGAAGCTCATCCCTGCGGGACCTGCGCTTCTCAGCCTCGGGCTCGCTGGTCTGATGATCGCCTTCGCGATCGACGATTACCGGCTGATCTTCCCGAGCCAGATCGCGGTCGGGGCCGGGTTCGGCATGTCGTGGGGCACGCTCAGCCAGCTGATGATGGACGTCTCCTTGCGAGGAGAGCGGGACAAGACCTCAGCGTTTCTGCCGACGTTGCAGTCGGCCGGTTATGCGATCGGCGCGGCGATCTGCGGGCTGACGGCCAATCTTCGCGGTTTCGACGAGAAGGCGAACGTTGCCACGATGCACGCCGCCTTGTTCACGGTTTTCGTCGTCGCGTTCCTGATCTCCACGGCTTCTCTCTATCTGGGCGTCAGAACCGTGCGGCTCGCAGCGAGCCACGCGCGTCGTGATCGGGCCAGAACTGCTGCCGAGGCCCTGGCGGCAGACTAACAGTGTGATCAAGCGCAGGATGGATGTTCCTGCGCTTTGCTCGTGGCGCTGCTTCAGGCTGCAGCGTAGAGAGAGGCGCCGACGTGGCGGCGGGCAAGCAGAGCCCGCTGTTCGGCGCCGCGGCCGATGGAGGGCACGATTGTTGCCAGCAGCCTGCGGTTGCTGGAACGGACCTGAACCTTCAGCGAACCATAATCGGCATCGCGGCCGATCTTGTCTGCGATCCGCTGGCCGTAATAGAGGGCCGATCCCTCGTCGAAATGGCTGATACCGTCTTCATCGACGAAGTGCTCGTCGCCCCACAGCAAATCAAAGAAATAGAGTTGCACGATCTTGCCCCATGTCGCGCCCACCGGCGAAGCCGCCGATCTCTCAGTGCGCAGGGTCATAGAAACATGTGCCGGGGGAATGCAGGCTGAACCGGTCGTTCATGCGGCGTTCAGCGGAGGGGCGGGCTGTTGAAGCGCATCACACCCTCGGGGATGGCGGCGGCGCGCGACGGTTTCGCGCGCCGCGGTCTTTCTTAGGCCTTGAAGTAGCTCTGCAGCGGGCGCACTTCGAGGCTGCCTGCCTTCAGAGCCTTGATTGCGTGCGCAGCCGCTTCAGCACCGGACATGGTGGTGTAGTAGGGCACCTTTTGCATCAGCGTGGCGCGGCGCAGCGACTTGGAGTCCGAGATCGCCTTGTTGCCGTCCGTCGTGTTGATGACGAGCTGAACGTGACGGTTGCGGATCGCATCCTCGACGTGCGGACGACCTTCCTGAACCTTGTTGATCTTGGTGGCGGCAATGCCGTGTTCACCGAGGAATCGAGCCGTGCCGCTGGTCGCCATCACCTTGAAGCCGATGTCGACGAGGATGCGGATTGCCGGCAACACCCGGGTCTTGTCCTCGTCGCGCACCGAAACGAACACTGTTCCATCGCGCGGCAGGTCGACGCCGGCGCCGAGCTGCGACTTGGCAAAGGCCAGTGCATAGTCGGTGTCGAGACCGATGACTTCGCCGGTCGAGCGCATTTCCGGGCCAAGCAGCGTATCGACGCCGGGGAAACGTGCGAACGGGAAGACTGCTTCCTTGACCGCGATGTGCTTGAGGTTGCGCGGATCCGGCTTTTCGCCATAGGCGGCGATCGCGACATCGAGCGCTTCGCCGGTCATGACGCGGGCCGCGATCTTCGCGATCGGTGCACCGATCGTCTTGGCGACGAAGGGTACGGTACGCGAAGCGCGCGGGTTGACTTCGAGCACGTAGATCGTGCCGTCCTTGATCGCGAACTGCACGTTCATCAGGCCGCCGACATTGAGCGCCTTGGCAAGGGCTGCCGTCTGGCGCTCGAGTTCGTCGACCATGTCCTTGTCGAGCGTGTGTACCGGCAGCGAGCAGGCGCTGTCGCCCGAGTGGATGCCGGCTTCCTCGATATGCTCCATAATGCCCGAGACGAAGACATCCTTGCCGTCGCACAGGCAGTCCACGTCGACCTCCGTGGCGTTGGTCAGGTAGCTGTCGAACAGCAGCGGGTTCTTGCCGAGCAGCGTGTTGATCTGGCCGGTCTTGTCGTTCGGATAGCGCTGCTTGATGTCCTCAGGAACGAGGCCCGGCACCGTGTCGAGCAGGTAGCTCTGCAGCATGCTTTCCGAATGGATGATCTGCATGGCGCGGCCGCCGAGAACGTAGGACGGGCGCACGACCAGCGGGAAGCCGATCTCGGCAGCGACAAGGCGGGCCTGCTCGACCGAGTAGGCAATGCCATTGTTCGGCTGGTTGAGGTCGAGCTTCATCAGAAGCTTCTGGAAGCGGTCGCGGTCTTCGGCCAGGTCGATCGCGTCGGGTGCCGTGCCGAGGATCGGGATGCCGTTCTTTTCCAGCGCTTCGGCAAGCTTCAGCGGCGTCTGGCCGCCGAACTGGACGATGACGCCGACCAGTTCGCCCTTTTCCTGTTCGGCGCGCATGATCTCGATCACGTCCTCGGCCGTGAGCGGCTCGAAGTAGAGGCGGTCGGAGGTGTCGTAGTCGGTCGAGACCGTTTCCGGGTTGCAGTTGATCATGATCGCTTCGTAGCCGGCATCCTTCAGCGCGAAGGCGGCGTGGCAGCAGCAATAGTCGAACTCGATGCCCTGACCGATGCGGTTCGGACCGCCGCCGAGAATGACGACCTTCTTGCGATCGGAGACTTCTGCTTCCGAGCGGGCGGCACCGACGAAGGGGGTCTCGTAGGTCGAGTACATGTAGGCGGTCGGCGAGGCGAATTCGGCAGCGCAGGTGTCGATGCGCTTGTAGACCGGGCGGACATTAAGCGCATTGCGCAGTTCCGCGACTTCCTTCGGGCGCTTGCCGCCGAGCGTTGCGAGGCGGGCGTCGGAGAAGCCCATGGCCTTCAGCATGCGCAGGTTCTCGGCATCGGCAGGCAGGCCGTGCTCGCGGATGCGTGCTTCCATGTCGACGATCGCCTTGAACTGGGCGATGAACCACGGGTCGATCTTGCTCGCCTCGTGAACCTCGGCTTCGCTCATGCCAAAGCGCAGCGCCTGCGCAACCATGCGCAGTCGGTCCGGCGTCGGCGTGCCGATCGCCGCACGAATGGCGTTACGGCCATCGCCGTTCTCGTCCATGTCGGGGATTTCGATTTCGTCGAGGCCGGTAAGGCCGGTCTCGAGGCCGCGCAGCGCCTTCTGCAGCGATTCGGCAAAGGTACGGCCGATCGCCATGACTTCGCCGACCGACTTCATGGCGGTGGTCAGAACCGGCGAGGCGCCCGGGAACTTTTCAAAGGCGAAGCGCGGGATCTTGGTGACGACGTAGTCGATCGACGGTTCGAACGAGGCCGGGGTTGCGCCGCCGGTGATGTCGTTGTCGAGTTCGTCGAGCGTGTAACCGATCGCGAGCTTCGCCGCGATCTTGGCGATCGGGAAGCCGGTCGCCTTGGAGGCGAGGGCCGACGAGCGCGACACGCGCGGGTTCATTTCGATGACGACGAGACGGCCATCCTTCGGATTGACGGCGAACTGCACGTTCGAGCCGCCGGTCTCAACGCCGATCTCGCGCAGAACCGCGATCGAGGCGTTGCGCATGATCTGATATTCTTTATCGGTCAGCGTCAGCGCCGGCGCAACGGTGATCGAATCACCGGTGTGCACGCCCATGGGGTCGATGTTTTCGATCGAGCAGATGATGATGCAGTTGTCCGCCGTGTCGCGGACCACTTCCATCTCGTACTCCTTCCAGCCGAGCACCGATTCTTCGATCAGCACTTCGGTGGTCGGCGACGCATCGAGACCGCTGCCGACGATGTCGAAGAATTCCGTGCGGTTATAAGCAATGCCGCCGCCGGTACCGCCGAGCGTGAAGGACGGACGGATGATGGCGGGCAGGCCAACATCGTCAAGCGCCTGCGCGGCAATCGCCATCGCGTGGTTCATGTAGCGCTGCTTGCGGTCGCCTTCGCCAAGGTTCCACTGGTTCTCGAGGTCATCGAGCGCCTTGTCGAGCTCGGCGCCGGAAAGCCGGCTCTTCAGTTCGGCGCGCTCGGCCTCGTGCGTCTTGCGGTCATGGTCCTTGATGTCGGTGGCATTCGCCAGCCGCGACTTCGGCGTTTCGAGGCCGATCTTCGCCATGGCTTCGCGGAAGAGGGCGCGGTCTTCGGCCTTGTCGATGGCGTCCGGCTTGGCGCCGATCATCTCGACATTGTAGCGGTCGAGAACGCCCATGCGGCGCAGCGAGAGCGCCGTGTTGAGCGCGGTCTGGCCGCCCATGGTCGGCAGCAGCGCGTCCGGGCGCTCCTTGGCGATGATCTTGGCGACGACTTCCGGGGTGATCGGCTCGACATAGGTTGCGTCCGCCAGACCCGGGTCGGTCATGATCGTCGCCGGGTTGGAGTTGACGAGGATGACGCGGTAGCCTTCCTCCTTCAGCGCCTTACAGGCCTGGGTGCCGGAATAGTCGAATTCGCAAGCCTGACCGATGACGATCGGCCCCGCGCCGATGATAAGAATGGACTTGATATCTTGGCGCTTCGGCATGGTCGATCATCCGTTTCTAGCTGCGCGAAAAACCGGCCGAGGTGGGGGGTCACCGGCCGGGCACGCATTGATGGGTCTTTTCAGGCTAGAAGCGGCTTATAGGCAAATGTTTCTGCAAGCGAAACCCCGAAAATTCCGGAATCGACAGGAACCAGCCATATTTGCGCACCTCCGGCCATGCAGCGCGCTTCGCGCGCGGCGAAACAACGCCGGGAATGTCAGGGGCGGCCGGGGATGACGAGAACTTTGACCTCTCCGGCCGCCGGCGGATGCGCAATGACGTCGGCTGCTTCGCCGAGCGTCACTTGCCGCGAGATCAACTTGTCGATCTCGATGGCGCCTGAGGCGACGAGGTCTGCTGCACGGCGGTGGACGAAGGGGTTTATGAAGGATCCGAGCACCCGCAGTTCGCGAAAGAGAATGTCGAACGGTTCGATTTCCACGGTCTCGCCCTTCGGCATGACGCCGAGGATCACGACGGTGCCACCGGACCTGGCAAGGCGAGTCGACTGCATGACGGTTTCGGCAACGCCGGCGCATTCGATGACGACATCGACCCCGCTGGGAACGAGCCCGGTGTCACCGGCGATCTGTTCGATGATATCGGTAGAGGAAGGATCGACCGTCGCCGTTGCGCCGACCTCTTCGGCAAGACGGCGCTTTGCCGCCTGTCGTGTGGAAAGAATGACCGTCGTTGCGCCGGCGAGGCGGACGAGCTGCACGACCAGTAGGCCGATCACACCGCCGCCAAGGACGACGACGGAGGAGCCGGCGCGGATGCCCGCCATATCCACGCCATGCAGGCAGCAGGCGAGCGGCTCGCAGAAGGCGCCATGAACGGGGTCGAGGCTCAGTGGTATGTCATGGGCCTGCTTGCGGGGCATAACCACGTACTCGGCAAAACCACCATCACGATGGATGCCGATCGCCCGGAGATTGCGGCAGAGATTGATGCGCCCCGCGGTACATTGCGGACAGATACCGCAAGCGATGTTGGGGTCGCCGGTGATTCTCGCGCCGATTGCGATATCGGAGACCCTGCTTCCGACCGCCTCGACGATGCCGCAGAATTCGTGGCCGAGCGTCACCGGCGGGCTGGAGGGGAATTCGCCGTGCAGCAGATGCCGGTCCGTGCCGCAGATGCCGCAGGCTTCGACCCGCACCAGCAGATCGTCCGGGCCGGGCAGGGGCTTTGGCACTTCTGCGACCCGCAGCTGACCGATACCTTCGAGCCGCAATGCCTTCATCGCCCTGCCTCCTCGTCCTGTCCGCATGGGCATAGGAGCCGCAAAGCAGGTTTGCGTCAAGGCGAGCGCGGCTGTTCAAGAGAGGGCGGCCGGTCGGGCCGGCGGCCCGGCTGCCGGCAGCGCCTTGGCGAAGTGTCCGCCTTGTCAAAAAGATTGGTGAGATCGCGAACTTACGGGGCGCGATTGCGTTTTACAACGACGTTAGGGCCGTCTTATAAAAGAGCAGACCGACAACGCCTTTCAGAGGCCGGGGAGGACAGATCATGGAATGGAAGGGCCGCCGCCAATCCGACAATATCGAAGACCAGCGCGGCGCGAGCCCCGGTGGCGGCAACCCGTTTGGGCGGGGGGGCGGTTTCCGCATGCCAGGCGGTGGCGGCGGCATGCGGCGCGCCGGAGGCGGTATGAGCTTCGGTACGATTATCTTCCTCGTCGTGCTCTATTTCATCCTCAAGGCCATGGGCATCGACATGCTGCAGGTGCTGGAAGGCGGCGGCGGCCAGGTGCAGATGCCGGGCTTCGAGCAGAGCGATGGTTCGCCGGCACCGCGCGGATCCGCTCAGGAAGAGGAAATGAAGCAGTTCATGGCGACGGTGCTCGCCGAGACTGAAGACACCTGGAACGGCATCTTCCAGGCAAACGGCCAGCAGTATGAAGAGCCGAAGATGGTGCTTTTCCGTGGCCAGGTGCGTTCTGCCTGCGGCTTTGCTTCGGCTGCCTCCGGGCCGTTCTATTGCCCGGGCGACCGCAAGGTCTATCTCGACATGAGCTTCTTCGACGAACTCGCGCAGAAGTTCGATGCGGCCGGCGATTTCGCCCAGGCCTATGTCGTCGCGCATGAGGTCGGCCATCATGTCCAGAACCTGATCGGCGTTCTGCCGAAGTTCAACCAGATGCGCCAGTCGATGAGCGAGACCGAAGCCAACCAGATGTCGGTGCGCGTCGAACTGCAGGCCGATTGCTTCGCCGGTGTCTGGGGCAAGTACACCCAGCAGAAGGGCCTGCTCGAACAGGGCGACCTTGAAGAGGCGCTGAACGCGGCCACCCAGATCGGCGATGATACGCTGCAGAAGCGCATGCAGGGCTATGTCGTTCCCGAGAGCTTCAATCACGGGACCTCCGAGCAGCGCATGCGCTGGTTCAAGCGCGGCTTCGACAGCGGCAAGATGACGGCCTGTGATACTTTCTCGGGCGCAGCCTGATTTCTTTGAACCAGAATCATTCGAAAGGGCCGGCTTGTCTGCCGGCCCTTTCGTTTGTGGCTTAGCGCTCGCTGTCCATGTGGGCGAGCTGGGCTTCTGGATACCGCGCGCCGGCTGCCGCATTCTTCGGCACTGCCTGTTCGATCACCGTCAGATCGTCTGCGCTGAGATGGACGTCGCGCGACGACAGGGCCTCTGCCAGTCGATCACGCCGCCGCGCGCCGACGAGCGGCACGATGTCCTTGCCCTTGGCCGCAACCCAGGCGATCGCGGTCTGAGCCACCGACACGCCCTTGCCTTCGGCGATTCGTCTCAAAGCCTCGACGAGGGCGAGGTTTCGATCGATGTTGCCTTCCTGAAACCGCGGGCTCATGGCGCGGAAATCGCCCTTGCCGGCCGCGCCTTTCTGCCAATGGCCGCTGATCAGCCCGCGTGAAAGGACGCCGTAGGCGGTGATGCCGATACCGAGTTCGCGGCAGGTCGGCAGGATCTCATCCTCGATGCCGCGCGAAATCAGCGAATACTCGATCTGCAGGTCGACGATCGGATACACGGCCGCCGCACGCCGGATGGTTTCTGATCCGACTTCCGAGAGGCCGACATGCCTGACGTAACCCGCCTTCACCAGATCGGCGATTGCGCCAATGGTGTCCTCGATCGGCACATCCGGGTCGAGCCGGGCGGGACGATAGATGTCGATATGGTCGACGCCGAGCCTCTGCAGCGTGTAGGCGAGAAAATTGCGAACGGCCTTGGGCCGGCAATCGTAGCCCAACCAGTTGCCGGCGGCATCGCGCAGGGCGCCGAACTTCACGCTCAGCAGCGCCCTGTCGCGCCTTCCGCCCTTCAACGCTTCGCCGATCAGCATCTCGTTGTGACCCATGCCGTAGAAATCGCCGGTGTCGAGCAGCGTGATGCCGGCTTCCAGCGCTGCATGGATCGTGGCGATGCTTTCGGCCCGGTCCGCAGGGCCGTACATGCCGGACATGCCCATGCAACCGAGGCCGAGCGCCGAAACCGAGAGACCGGTCTTTCCGAGTGAAACGTAATCCATCTTCGTTCTCCTTCGACAAGGCCGAAAACCAGCCGGCCGTTTGCTCGGTCTCCTGTTTACTTCGTCCGATGCCGTGCGATAATCCGATCTCAATCGAACGACTTGTACGAAATTCCGCACAATGGACGACTTGCCGCTTGCCGATCTCGATGCCTTCACCGCAGTGGCCGCGGCGCGGAGCTTCCGCGCGGCTGCGAAGAAGCGCGGCGTTTCCGCGTCGGCGCTGAGCGAGGCGCTCCGCCGCCTTGAAGCGAAGCTGCAGGTGCGCCTGCTCAACCGCACGACCCGCAGCGTCACCGTGACGGAGGCGGGCACGCGGCTGCTCGATCGGCTGACGCCGGCCCTTGGCGAGATCGCCGGTGCGCTCGATCAGGTCAACGAGATGCGCGACAGTCCGGCGGGAACGCTAAAACTGAACGTTCCGACCATCGTCGCGCGCGAAATTCTACCACCGATCATCGGCCGGTTCTTGCGCGAGCACCCGGCAATTTCCCTGGAGGTGACGGCGGAGGACGGTTTCGTCGATGTCCTCGCTGCCGGTTTCGATGCGGGCGTCCGCTACGAGGAACGCGTCGAGCGCGACATGATCGCGATCCCGATCGGGCCGAGCCGCCAGCGTTATGTCACCGCCGCAGCGCCGGATTATCTCGCAAGGCGCGGCGTGCCCGGCCATCCGCGCGACCTGCTTGAACACGCCTGCATTCGCCACCGCTTCGCCAGCGGCTTCTCGCTTCCCTGGGAGTTCGGCGAGGGCGAGGCGGCGCTGACGATCGCGCCGCCAGCCGTCGTCACCGCCAACACGATCGATCTCGAACTCGGGGCGGCCATCGACGGCCTTGGCGTGATCCGGACGTTCGAGGAATTCATCGCGCCCGCGGTGGCCGCAGGGCGCCTGATGCTCATCCTTGAGGCGTGGACGACGAGCTTCTCCGGTCCGCTTCTCTATTATGCAAGCCGCAAGCATATGCCGGCGGCGTTGCGTGCCTTCGTGGACTTCCTGAAGCGCGAACAGCGGCGGGATCATCGCTGAGGCATAGGCTGTAGATCGCTCGACCTATCAACCATTGCGATAGTCCCATCAGAAAATTTGAGACGTTCACGGATTGTTTCGTGCGAAATGATCCGTTACACCTAAATTGGTAGCGTTGTTCACGTTCTGTCTCTTTTCCCGGGGCAGGCCGCCGGGGAGGGATCGCATGCGCGACGAGAAATTTGTGCGACGCGGCCTGTTCCTCGTCTTCCTCATCCTGTTTCTCGATATCATTGGCATCGCAATCATCGTGCCGGTGCTGCCGGCCTATCTTAAGGAATTGACCGGCGCCAATGTCAGCGAGGCGGCGATCGATGGTGGATGGCTGCTGCTCGTCTATGCGGCGATGCAGTTTCTCTTTGCGCCGCTGATCGGCAATCTCAGCGATCGATTCGGCCGCCGCCCGGTGCTGCTCGCATCCGTCTTCACTTTCGCGCTCGACAACCTGATCTGCGCGCTCGCCACCAGCTACTGGATGCTGTTCATCGGTCGTGTACTCGCCGGCGTCAGCGGCGCCAGCTTCGGCACGGCATCGGCCTACATCGCCGACATCAGTCATGACGGGAACCGAGCCAAGAATTTCGGGCTGATCGGCATTGCCTTTGGTACCGGCTTCGCGCTCGGGCCGGTGCTTGGCGGTCTGCTTGGCGAACTCGGCCCGCGGGTCCCGTTCTACGGCGCGGCAGCGCTGTCCTTCGTCAACTTTATCCTTGGCGTATTCCTGCTGCCCGAGACGCTCGACAGCGCCAACCGCCGCCGCTTCGAGTGGAAACGCGCCAACCCGCTCGGCGCCCTCAAGCAGATGCGCAATTACCCCGGCATCGGCTGGGTGGGGCTGGTGTTCTTTCTCTTTTGGCTTGCCCATTCGGTCTATCCGGCCGTCTGGTCCTTCGTTTCCAGCTACCGCTACGGCTGGAGCGAGGGGCAGATCGGACTTTCGCTCGGGATCTTCGGTATCGGCGGTGCCTTCGTCATGGCCGTCATCCTGCCGCGCGTGGTGCCGCGGCTTGGGGAGTGGCGCACGGCCGTGCTCGGCCTGACCTTCACCACGCTCGGAGCCATCGGCTATGCCGGCGCCTGGCAGGGGTGGATGATCTATGCGGTGATCATCGCGACCGCGCTCGAAAGCCTCGCTGATCCGCCGCTGCGCAGTATCGCCGCGGCCCACGTGCCGTCGTCGGCACAAGGCGAGCTTCAGGGCGCGCTGACCAGCATCGGCAGCATCACCACGATCATCGGTCCGTTGATCTTCACCCAGGCCTTCGGTTATTTCACCAGCCCTGCCGCGCCCGTCGCCTTTGCCGGCGCGCCCTATGCGCTCGCCAGTTGCTTCCTCGTCGGCGCGCTTATCGTGTTCTTCCTGAAGATACCGAGAAGCAGGGCGGTCGGACCGCAAGGCGCAGAGAATGTCGGGCCGGCCGACGCCGTAGCGCCGGACGAGCCAGAGGCGATGGAGCGGCCACGATTGCACGGAAATTGATCAATTTTCGTGATCTATCGATGAAACTTTGAGCAACCTCGCCCTTGCGGCTGGCTCTTTGCCCGACGGTATTCTATTTCCGGATTCCTCCCCCCGATCTTCGGTTGCGGCCCGGAGCCGCATTGACTGCCAGGAATCTGCCATGCTGACCGCGAATGCGAGCCCGATACCGTTGACGACCGACAATTCCTGGCGGACGCACTATCGCGCGAGCTTCTGTCTGGGCGTGCCGTTCATCGGTGCGCAGCTTGCGCAGCTCGCGATCAACACGACGGACGTCCTGATGGTCGGTAAGCTCGGCGCCACCGAGCTCGCGGCGATCATCCTCGCGACCCAGATGTATTTCACCGTCTATGTTTTCGGCAACGGATTTGCCAATGCGGTGGTGCCGATGGCAGCACAGGCCGTCGGCCGTGGCGACAAGGTTTCGGTGCGCCGCTCGGTGCGCATGGGCATGTGGGTGGTGATGCTCTACGGCCTGTTGACCGCGCCGATCCTCTGGATGGCCGAGCCGATCCTGCTATTTGCCGGCCAGCAGCCCAAGGTCGCAGCCCTTGCAGGAGAATATGTCCGCATCGCGCAATGGGCGATCTTCCCCGGCCTCATCTTCATGGTGCTGAGGGCCTTCCTGAGCGGCCTGGAGAGGGCAGGGATCATTCTCTATGTCACGCTGGCGACGCTCGTGCTCAATGCCGCGCTCTGCTACGTGCTGATCTTCGGCCACTTCGGCTTCCCGAAACTCGGCATCTTCGGTGCGGCGGTCGCAGCGCTTGGCGTTGCCGTGCTCGGCGCTGCGCTGACGATCGGCTATATCAAGACCAAGCCGGAACTCAACCAGTACGAACTCTTCGTCCGCTTCTGGCGGCCCGACTGGGTCGCCTTCCGCGAAGTCGTTTTTCTCGGAATTCCGATTTCGCTGACGATCCTTGCCGAGGTCAGCCTGTTCACCGTCGCCTCGCTGCTGATGGGCACGATCGGCACGGTCGAGCTTGCGGCGCACGGCATCGCGCTGCAATTCGCCTCGATGGCCTTCATGATCCCGCTCGGGCTTGCGCAGGCCGCCACGGTGCGGGTCGGGCTTGCCTATGGCCGCGGTGACCTCCTGGGCGTTCGGCGCGCGGCGATCGCTTCGCTGGTGCTCGGCGCCGGCTTTGCCATTGTCGGCAGCGCCATCTTCGCATTCTTCCCCAGCCAACTGGCTGCCCTTTATCTCGACACAGCCCGTCCGGACGCTGCGGCGGTGCTTGCCTTCGCGGCTCCGCTCATTGTCATTGCCGGTGCGTTTCAGCTCGTCGATGGCATGCAGGCGATCGCCGCCGGCATGCTGCGCGGCCTGAAGGACACAAAGGTGCCGATGCTGCTGGCGATGGTTTCTTATTGGCCGATCGGCTTCGTCTGCGCCTGGCTCTTTGCCTTTCCCTTCAATTTCGGCGGGATCGGCGTGTGGTTCGGCTTCGTCCTCGGGCTTGCAGCCGCCGCGGTGCTGTTGAACTGGCGCTTCTTCCGGATGCTCGGCGAGATCACGGCGAAGGCTGCCGCTAAGGGCGCCTGACTTGGGGCGAAGAAGAGAAAAGAAAAAGCCGGACGGGCAGGGGATGCCGTCCGGCTTACAATGGCGGTCGCCTCAGGGGAAGGGAACGACGGCCGCTTACTACCACGCTTCGTTTTACGAAGCTTTGGAACTGCTAGACGTTGAAGCCGTCGAGCCGTTCCGAACCCTGGCGATCGCGCTGGAGGTCGCGTATCGTCCGGGCAAAGTCGATCAAGAATACGAGACTAATGACCGCTGCCGCGATCATGAATAGGGTGGCCATAGTGCCCTCCATCAACGGAAGATTTTCTGGGTCGCGTAGCGCTCGCGCCGGTCACGGGACTCGTTGCGCAGTCCATGTATCGTCGCAAAGATCATCGCGAAAAACATCGCCATCGAAAACAGAGCAAGTCCCATAGCCGTAATCCTTTCGCATCCTAAACGGCAGTACGTTCAAAAAAGTTCCGTTGTTACTGGCACTACACTTAACGTCTTTGCTGTGAAGCACCGTTGAACATGGCATTCATCTAGCATTCATTCTTTCTGTCCCGCTGTTTCCCAGGGAACAGGGTCAACCGCCGTACAACTCTTGCGATCTGTCGCCGTCCGTGACAAAAGGCTTCACCAAACGGAAACAGGTGCGATGACCACGGCATTTTATCCCGGCTCCTTCGATCCGATGACGAACGGGCATCTCGATGTGCTCGTGCAGGCGCTGAACGTGGCGGCGAAAGTCATCGTCGCGATCGGCATCCACCCCGGCAAAGCACCACTCTTCTCCTTCGACGAACGCGCCGAGCTCATCCGCCGCTCGCTCCAGGAATTTCTGCCGGACAGGGCAGGCGACATCGATGTCGTTTCCTTCGACAATCTGGTCGTCGACGCGGCGCGAGAGCGCGGCGCAAAGCTGCTTGTGCGCGGCCTTCGCGATGGCACCGACCTCGACTACGAGATGCAGATGGCCGGGATGAACCGGCAGATGGCGCCGGATATCCAGACCTTGTTCTTGCCGGCGGGCACGGCATCACGGCCCATTACGGCCACATTGGTCCGCCAGATCGCGGCCATGGGCGGCGACGTCAGTGCCTTCGTGCCCAAGTCCGTCTACGAAGCACTGCAGGCCAAACGCCGTACCTGACGGGCGGCCCCAAATTCACCACGCAGGGAGAAACCATGAAAATCCTCCACCTCGCATTTGCCGGCGCCATCGCGCTTGCCTCCTTCACGGGCACGGCGCTTGCGCAAGCGGCCGACAACTTCATCACCATCACGCTCAAGGATGGTCCGGTCGTCGTCGAACTCAGGCCTGACATCGCGCCGAAGCATGTCGAGCAGATCAAGGCGCTGGCCGCGGCCGGTGAATACGACAACGTCGCTTTCCACCGCGTGATCAAGGGCTTCATGGCCCAGACCGGCGACGTGCAGTATGGCGACATGGAAAACGGCTACCAGCCGCAGGCTGCCGGCACCGGCGGTTCGTCGCGTCCGGACGTCCCGGCAGAGTTCTCCGACGTCCCGTTTGAACGCGGCACGGTCGGCATGGCTCGCTCGCAGGACCCGAACAGCGCGAATTCGCAGTTCTTCATCATGTTCGCCCCGGGCGACTTCCTCAACGGCCAGTACACGGTCGTCGGCAAGGTCGTCTCCGGCATGGAGAATGTCGACAAGATCAAGCTCGGCGACGACGCCAACAACGGCTCCGTCACCGATCCCGACCGCATGATCAGCGTCAAGGTCGGCAAGTAAAATCAACAGAAGGAGAAAACCCATGGCCGAGATCAAGGATCCGGAAAACACGATCATCCTGGAGACCACCAAGGGCAAAGTCGTCATCGAGCTTCTGCCCGACGTCGCTCCGGGGCATGTCGCCCGCATCAAGGAACTGGCCCGCGAAGGCGCCTATGACGGCGTGGTATTCCACCGCGTGATCGAGGACTTCATGGCCCAGACCGGCGACGTGCAGTACGGCAAGACCGGCGGCGAGCACTTCAACCCGGCCCGCGCCGGCATGGGCGGCTCCTCAAAGCCGGACCTGAAGGCCGAATTCTCGAACGTCAGCCACGTTCGCGGCACGTGCTCGATGGCCCGTAGCCAGATGCCGAACTCGGCCAACTCGCAGTTCTTCATCTGCTTCACCGACGCGCCGTGGCTCAACAAGCAGTACTCTGTCTGGGGCCAGGTCATCGAAGGCATGGACAACATCGACAAGATCAAGCGCGGCGAGCCGGTGCGCGATCCCGATACGATCGTCACGATGCGGGTTGCCGCAGACGCCTGATTTGCGCTAATGCACGAACCCGCCCCGGTCGCCAACTGCGCCGGGGCGGGTTTGCTTTTGTCTGAAGATAACAATGCGCGTAGACCTGTTCGACTTCGACCTCCCGGAAACTTCGATTGCGCTTCGGCCCGCAAGCCCGCGCGACAGCGCCCGTATGCTCGTGGTGCGCCCCGATGGCGCCGACGTTCTTGCGGACAAGGGCGTGCTCGACCTGCCGTCGTTCCTGAGGGAAGGCGACGCGCTTGTCTTCAACGACACCAAGGTGATCCCGGCGCAGCTCGAAGGCATCCGCCGCCGCGGCGAGGAGATCGCGACGCAAGTTTCGCTGACGCTGCATATGCGGGTCGCACCCGACCGCTGGAAGGCTTTCGCCCGCCCGGCACGACGCCTCAAGGTCGACGACCGCATTGCCTTCGGCCACGGTGGCTCAAGCTGCTTTCTCGGAACGCTCGACGCGACCGTCGAGGAAAAGGGCGATGCCGGCGAAGTGACGCTGCGCTTTGATCTCTCGGGTCCCTCGCTTGACGAGGCGATCATGGCGGTCGGCCACATTCCCTTGCCGCCTTACATCGCTTCCAAGCGCGCCGAGGATGCGCAGGACCGCGCCGACTACCAGACCATGTATGCCCGAGAGGAGGGCGCCGTTGCGGCGCCGACCGCCGGTCTGCATTTCACCGACCGTCTTTTCGCCAAGCTCGACGAGGCCGGCATCGAGCGCCACTTCGTGACGCTGCATGTGGGCGCGGGTACGTTCCTGCCGGTCAAGGCTGATGATACCGACGACCACGTGATGCACCAGGAGATCGGCCACGTCGATGCCCGGACCGCCGAGAGGCTGAACGCCGTCAAGGCGAGGGGCGGGCGCATCGTCTGCGTCGGCACTACCTCGCTGCGGTTGATCGAAAGCGCCACCTCGGAAGACGGCACGGTCAAGTCCTGGTCCGGTCCGACGGGTATCTTCATCACGCCCGGCTACCGCTTCCGCGCGGTGGACATGCTGATGACCAATTTCCATCTGCCGAAATCAACGCTGTTCATGCTGGTTTCGGCCTTTAGCGGCCTGGACACGATGCGCGCGGCCTACGCGCACGCGATCGAAACCGGCTACCGCTTCTATTCCTATGGCGACGCCAGCCTGCTTTTCCGGAAAGACTAAATGACCGAGACCTTCCAGTTCAAGCTACACAAGACCGACGGCAAGGCCCGTCGCGGCGAAGTGTCCATGCCGCGCGGCACGATCCGCACACCGGCCTTCATGCCCGTCGGTACCGTCGGCACGGTCAAGGCGATGTATCTCGACCAGGTGAAGGATCTTGGCGCCGACATCATTCTCGGCAATACCTACCACCTGATGCTGCGCCCAGGCGCCGAACGCGTCGCGCGGCTCGGCGGTCTGCATGGCCTGATCCGCTGGCAGGGCCCGATCCTCACGGATTCGGGCGGCTTCCAGGTCATGTCGCTGGCGGGCCTTCGCAAGCTCGACGAGCAGGGCGTCACCTTCAAGAGCCACGTCGATGGCGCGCTCTTCCATATGTCGCCGGAGCGCTCGATCGAGATTCAAGGCTTGCTCGACAGCGACATCCAGATGCAGCTCGACGAATGCGTGGCGCTGCCGGCCGAGCCAAAGGAAATCGAGCGCGCGATGGAAATGTCGCTGCGTTGGGCCGAGCGCTGCAAGGTCGCCTTCGGCGACCAGCCGGGCAAGGCGATGTTCGGCATCGTGCAGGGCGGCGATATCCCGAAGCTGCGCGAACGCTCGGCTGAAGCGCTGAAGGGCCTCGATCTCAAGGGCTATGCGGTGGGCGGTCTCGCCGTCGGCGAGCCGCAGGAGGTGATGCTGCGCATGCTCGACATTACCTGCCCGATCATGCCGGTGGACAAGCCCCGTTACCTGATGGGCGTCGGCACGCCAGACGACATCCTGCGGTCGGTCGCCGAGGGCATCGACATGTTCGACTGCGTGATGCCGACCCGCTCGGGACGCCACGGCCTCGCGTTCACGCGCCACGGCCGCATCAACCTGCGCAATGCCCGCCACGCCGAAGACATGCGCCCGCTCGACGAGCAATCCTCTTGCCCTGCGACGCGCGACTATTCGCGTGCCTATCTGCACCATCTGATCCGCTCGAACGAATCGCTCGGCGGAATGCTGCTCAGCTGGAACAATCTGGCCTACTATCAGGAACTGATGGCCGGAATTCGCCTGGCGATCGAAGAAGGTCGCTTCGCTGACTTCATGGCCGAAACGCAGGAAACCTGGCGGCGAGGGGACCTTCCCCCGGTTTGATGGCCGCCAGCGGACCGGTGTCTCAGATGGCCGGTCCCGACGCCGACTGCAAAATCATCACGCCGTTGATCTTGTAGCTGCCATCCGGCTGCTTCACGAGTTCGTAGACTGCGGTCCAGTCCCTGCCGTCTGGCGCCGAGATCAGAACTTCCTGCAGCACCTGGTCGCCAACCACCTTCGATCGACCAAAAGCAAAGTTACCAGGCCGGTAGACGGGCTGGTAGCCGCGCTTCACCATCTCGAAGAAGCTTTCCTTATCGGGAAACTTGCCGCGGATCGCGGGTGAAGCGAAGGAGTAGGCGGTCTCCGCATCATCCTGCAGAAAGGCAGTGATCTGTTCCCGTATGATCGTTCGCGCCGTATCGACGGGTTCCTCCGCACAAGCGGCAGTCGCGGCTGCCAGTTGTGCCACCATACCGAGGGCAATCGCAAAGCTCCTGAACATCGTCGATCTCCATAGCCGCAATGAAAGACCATAGGACAGTCGCGGCTTTTGGAAACAGGAGCTTTGGTGGCAGCTTCAGATAGTTGCTCAGATCTGTCTATGTAAATCGTGTTAATTCAATTTGTTGCCTGGCGATATGAAAGTCAGATATCAGATATCATAAGTTGGTGATGTCCGCGTAATGGCGTGCGCAGGCTGGCGGCGGCGAGGCGCCCGCTGCCAATGGGCGATCTAGTTGAACGTTGTCGCCATCCATTCCTGCCATTTCGGCTCGCTGCCTTTCGCGCGCGACTTGGCACCGTCTCCATAGTGATAGAGCGCGATGCTGGCATTGGTGCCTTCGCCGGTCGAGTAGCTTCCGATGAGCGCGATGCCGGCGCCGGGTTCCTTCAGGCGCAGCAGCAAATAGCGTTGCTTGGTGTCCTGCTGCACCCGTTCGACGATGCCGGCAAGGCGTTCGGGCCGTGGTGGCGTGCTGCGCTCCTCGCCGACATTGGCGCCGACAAGTCCCAGCGCTTCGGTCAGGCGTTCCCAGACACTTGCCTGCGGTTCCCCGGTTGAAACCATGGCGAAGCTGCTGACCGCCTTCTCGCCGGCGAAATGTGCGAGATAGATCTTCAGGATCTCGAAGAACGCCGGCCATCCGCCCTCGAAGCCTTCCAACTGGTCGTCCCAGTCGTCGTTCGCTGTGAACAGCGAATGCACCATGCGCAGCACGCAACGATTGCCGGAACGCGCCGTGACGGTGATTTCGGTTGCGACCGGCGGCGCGCCCTCGCTCCACTCGCGTTCCACATAGGCAAAGCGGGCAGGCGGCTCCCAATGCGTCACTTCGCCGGTCGAGCTGCCGTTCGGACCGAAGTCGAAGGCGATCTTGCCCCCGACCCGCTCATCGATTTCCGTCTTGGTGAACCAGGCATTGTTGCCGCTGCCGGTTGCGATCGCCTGCCAGACCTCTTCGGGCGAGCCGGGCACGATCAGTTTCATTTCAACCCAGCGCTTTCCGCTGCCATCCTTCTTGATCGGCATGGGTTATCCTTTCAGGAGTTGGTGTCGTCGGGTTCGCCCTTGGCTGCGCTCTCGTCGCTCGGCCCAGGGTAGGAGGCGATGATGAGCCGGTGCGGCCGGGCGTCCGGCGCGCCTTCGTCGTGGTAGCGCGCAGCGAGCGCGCTCACCGCCTGGGCGAGATCGGCGGTAAAGGTGGCGCGCTCCGCAGGCGAACGAAAGTTGATCACGGTGTCGATCGACAGCGTTGCCAGGCGCTTGTCCTGCGTGCGGGCGCTGCGCAGCAGTCCGCCGACCTCACGGACCATGCGGGCCGCCAGTGCGACCAGATAGCTCGCAGACAGGCGATCGCTGCTCCGCCCGGGGTCGGCAGCAATCGGCCCCAGCGCCGCCGGCGAAACTACATAGGACGTGGCGGTTGCGACCATCAGGCGCTCGGTCAACCCGCCCCAGCGGCGTTGCTCTGCCGGTTCTATCAGTTTGTGCTCTTCGAGCGCACGCAGATGGTAGTTGACCTTCTGGCGCGTCAGCCCCACCCGCACAGCCAGCGCGGCAGCCGATGCGGGCGCGGCAAGTTCCGCCAGCAAACGGGCCTTGATCGGCTCCAGGGCAAGTGCGGCGGCGGCCGGCGCGTCTATGACATCGAGATCGAGCATGGTGCAATCATCGCCTTGACAGATTTTTTTGTCAAGGCGATGATTGCACCTAATGCGGGTAGGGGAATGCCGAGTGCCCGCTGACATGCGCGACCTCAGCTATGCGGAGCCTTCCAACCATTCAGGCTCGCCCAATGGAGGCAGCCATGCGGAAAGGCGCTGAGCCGGGTTAGGCTCCCGGTTGAGCTTCTCCACGCGATGCGACGCTAACGTTTGCCGACCGCTTGGCAGTTCGTCGTTTTTCTCCGAATGTCACCACCCAAGGTGGCGGGAGGCAATGTATCGATGGGAGCGCCGATGAATGCCGGAACGATCGAGATTTACCGCCCACGTGATGTTTCTACCCTGGGCGACTGGAACATCGGCGGCCTCAAAGCCTATGGCCTTGCCGCCGATTGCAGGCGCATCGATGACGCGATGGTGACGCTGGCTCAGTCATTCGTCCGACAGGACGTCATTCCGCGCGCGGCGGCTGAGGGCGATAGCAATGGCCCCGGCTTTGTCATCGTCCATCCCGGCAGCCTCGGCATCTCCATCTCGGCTCACTGGTGGATACAAGGTTCGGTTCTGTGTCAGCGCAACTATCGGAAGCTCTATACGGCTTCTGAGCCGATGGATGCTGCAAGGAGACCGGCCATTGCCTGTGTTTGGGAATTGGCGCTGATCAACGCCGAGCAGGAAGCCTGGCGAAAGACGATGATGAAAGACGAACCTGATCCATTGGCCTACATGGAAGAGCGTGCCGCGTTTGGGACGGCTTGAGCGCCAGGGGCGTGCTGCAAGTGGCGAGGGCGCGCTTTGCGCAAACGTTGGAAAGAGGGTCGCATGTCATCCTTGAACCCGCCCGACCACATGCAATGTCAAAGCTGAATAGGGCTGCGACGTCGCCAGCCATTTAGAAATGCGACACTGCCCGCCGGCTTGCTCTGCCAGTCAGCCCCCGATCCGACCGGCTGGTCCGGGTTGAAAGGGCGGAGCGGGGGCG